>JACJNY010000043.1 GCA_014695295.1 Microcoleus sp. FACHB-61
TCTTCATGGCAAAGCAGGCGATGACTTGCTTTACGGACAAAAAGGCGATGACGGCATCAGCGGCGGTGATGGCAATGACATTATTTTTGGTGGTAAGGGGATTGACTTCATTAATGGCGATCGCGGTATTGACTTGATTTACTCAGGTAAGGAAAACGATCGCATTTACAGCGGCAATGGCGACGATATATTGTTTGGCGACGGGGGCAATGATTACTTATTTGGAGAAATGGGTGCCGACACTCTCACAGGCGGATTGGGTTTTGATGTGTTTGCGATCGCGATCGATACTGGTGGAACAGACGCTTCCGCCGCCGATGTGATTACTGATTTTACCCTCAATCAAGACAAAATTGATTTAATTAGCCCCCTTGCTTTTAGCCAGTTAAATATTTATCAAGGAACAGGCGCTTTTGTTAGCGATACTATAATTCAGTATCAGGTAACAGGGGAATATTTAGCTGTCTTGAAAGGAGTCACTGCCAGCAGTATAGTTCAGGCAGTAACTTTTTAGATTTTGTATGTTGTTGCGCTTTAGCGCTAAAGCGCAACAACATACCTACCCCATTTCGATCGCTTAGTTTGTAGGGTGTCTCAGCAGTCGATCGCACTTTTGCTGTGATTTTCAGGTATAGCAACCGCTTAATTTAAATTGTGTAGCCTCTCTTTGATTTTTGTGCGAGTCACCAATGCAGACTGACAGCGTTCCCAGTAAATTTTAGCCACGCGATCGCCCTGATTCTGACGCCAACACTCTTCAAAAAGCCGCGCCGCTTCAAATAACTTCCCTCCCGAGTAAAGAGCCCTAGCTTCTGCAAACAATTCCAGCCTCGCTAACTTGCCCTCTTTAATTGCTAGCGCGTCAGCATCAAACACCTCATAAACCGTTACTGCTTCGGATTTTCCCTTGACTTTTACCGTGTCGAGGGTGCGGATTGCGTACTGGGATGGATTTTTTAGGCGCGAGTAAGTTGGCTGGGTAATTAATAGAGACACCCCATAATTTTTCGTCAAACTTTCCACCCGAGAAGCTAAATTCACCGCATCGCTGATTACCGTCCCGTCCATGCGATTTGGTCCTCCCACCGTTCCCAGCATCAAAGAACCCGTATTAATGCCAATTCCAATCTGAATCGGCGCACAGCCAGAGTTAGCGCAGTATTCATTGTATTCAGCGAGACGGTGCAGCATGGCAATTCCCGCTTTCACCGCATGATCCGCCTCACCGCTAAAAAGCGCCATAATCGCATCGCCAATATATTTGTCGATAAACCCCTTATTTTCATTAATGACGGGTTCCATGCGAGAAAGATAAGAATTGATAAATTTGAAATTATCCTCCGGCGTCATAGTTTCCGAAAGCGTCGTAAAATCGCGAATATCGGAAAATAGCACCGACATTTCTAACTGCACTTGGTCGCCCAATTCCACATCAATAATGCTTGATTTCTCTAGAAACTGGAGGAATTGATGGGGAATGAAGCGTTCGTAAGCTTTGTTTAGTTGAGCCAGCCTGCTTTCATTTTCGCGGACTTCTGTATAAAGCTTAGAATTTTGAATCGAAATCGCCGCCTGTCCAGATAACACTTTTAATAGTTCGACTCTTTCTGGGGTAAAAGCTCCGGCTGTCAGATTGTTTTCTAGATAAACAATACTGACGATTTGAGATTGGTTAATCAGCGGCACACATAAAATTGATTTGGGCTGATGCTTTTGGATGTAACGGTCATTGATAAATTGTCCCGATCGGGAAGCATCATCTAGTACCACGCTTTCTTGAGTGCGGGCCACATAATTAATAATTGCGGAGGAAAGTTCTTGACAATTATCAACGGGGATTGACTGCAACACGGTGACTTGTTGGGAATTTATTGTCCCTTCAGCTTCAATTAACAGCTTTCCCTGGCTTGACAAAATCAGAGATCCTCGTTGCGCCCCTGCATTTTCCATCAAAATTTTCATCAAGCTAGACAGTAGCTTATCCAGCAATATTTCGCCTGAAATCGCCTGAGAAGCCTTCATGACTGCGGTGATATCTAGGTTATTACCCGAACCCGTGGTGGTCATTGCTACAGTAGTTTTAGCGTTTTTCCTTCCCGGTTGAGTTACCGCAAATAATTGGGGATATCGCGTTTCTAAATCCGTTACCTTAGCAGTGGCTCCCCATTGAACATAAGAATAATACGCCTCAAATATGTAGGCTTGAGCAACTTTTGTTTTGCCCCATTCCCCGTAGAATTTTGCTGCTAGTTCGTTAGCCAGGCCTTCGTCATTAACATATTTGTTTTCTTTGGCTCCAGAAATGGCGCGATCGTACATTTCAATCGCCTCGGCTTTATTGCCCAACACCCGTTGCCGTTCTGCTTCAACTAAGTGCCATTTATGGAGATAATTCATCGGAGCATTTTGGGCCCACTGTTCCAGAGTGCTTTGATGACTTTCGACTAAGGCGAGAATTTCAGTTTGCTCAATTGCTGGCTGTGCCCGAAAAAGTGCCAGGTGCGTCAGGGCGGCATAAAAATGAAAAATGGGAACAAAAACCGATCCCGATACTCCCATCAAATACTGTTTGACTTGGGTAATGTGGTCTAGGGCAGCCGTGTAATTGCCATAGCAGTAAGCAAGCAGCAGTTTGTAGATGCAGGCACAAGCGATCGCCGTAAATTCATTATCCTGATGATGCTTGGGAATCATCACCGTTTCATCGTAGGCTTCGCCGATTAAGCAATCCGATTGAATCCGGGTTTCCCTCAAGTTTTGCACCGTCTGCTGAATCATATCCAAATAAACCCGAGCAGAATATTGTTTCAACTGCGCCATGACAGCCCTGTAAGCTGCTATTTCTGATTCCCAAGTGTCTAGTTCTACCCCAGCAAATAAATGGGTATAAAAACAAATATATATGTTGTAGCCAGCGTCTACAAAGTCGCCTGTTTCCATGCCAGCCGTAAAGCCATCTTTCAGCGTCGGTATCGTTGCCAAGAGAGGTTCTTGACGATGCTGAATCCAGCCACCAAACAAAAGCAGAATTATAGACTTGAATTCGCGCACATTGAGCCGATCGAGCAATGATAGTGCCAATTGCCCAAAGTCATAGCCGGTTTCCACCTCTTGTAAAAAGGCACAGAACACCATCCCGTGCATCGCATACCCCACAGTCGATGCGGGTGCATTCCCAAATTGGAGCGATAAACTCACCATTGTGGAGCTAAGTAGGGGCAGCAAACCCGGCATTCCCTGGAAAATGGTTGGAAACAACATACCAGACAGTTGCATAGCTGCCTGAGTCTGTGGATTTGTCATCACAGGCAAGTCAACGAGTTGCTCAATCTTTCTGCCGCTTAGTTGGCCCGCAAGGGCTTGTAGCGCTTTGCCAATTTTGGCTTCATCAGGTTCGGAAGGAAGTTCAATCCCCAATTGTAAGAGTGCGTCTCTTGCTACTGCGATCGTTTCTAACACCTTGCTCTGGGCTGTCTGAGCAGCAATTTGAATTTCGTAAATTTTAACTTTGTCTAAAATCGTCTTAGCTTCTTGGCAAACCTGCGCTGCCATTTCTTCCATACCCTCAATGTCAGCATTCAAATAGGCAGTTTCGGCAGCAGCAACATAGAGCTTTAGGGTTAACTCATACTGACTTTGCCAGCAGTTAGCCCTCAAGAGAGCAATTCCCGTTTGTACATAGATATTTGCCGCAGTGTAGGCAGTAGAACTTCTGGCTTTACCTCCCGCTTCTAAGTTGAGTTTGGCTAAAGCTTCTCGTTCGCTTAATTGATTAATTAAATCTTTTCCTAAATTCAAATGCCCCAGAATATCAAATAGTTTTTCTTCTCTTTCTAGATCGGAATATTTTTGTAGCAGTAACTGTCCAATTTTGAGATGCGTGGCTTGTTTTTGGTTTTCGGGAATCAATGAGTAAGCCGCTTGTTGGACGCGATCGTGCAGGAATTTATAAATTGGATTGGCAACAGAATGAGTAGGAAATTGAGCATCTGTTTGAATTAAATCATAGCCTTCTGTAATCTGTAAAATAAGTCCTTCTTGCAAGGCTTTCCACAGCGCTGATGCCGTTTCTTCGGGTAATTCTTCGTTGATTATTGCCAATGTATCTAAATCAAATTGCGCCCCAATACACGCGGCAAGTTTGAGAACATCCTGAGTTTGTTTGGGCAACTTCTGCAATTGCGCTGCCATAAACTCCACCACATCCGAGGCATCGGCAAATGTAACTCGATCAATATCGCACTGCCAATGCCGTACATCCCAGTCAAAAATAATTTGACCCTCTTCATACAGCGACTTGAGGCATTGAGTGGAGAAAAAGGGATTACCTTGGGTTTTTTGATAAACCAATTCTGTCAAGGGCCCGGCCAAGGATAAATTACAAATCAGCGTATCTGCCACCAACTGATTCATATCTGCTAAACTCAACGGTTGCAGTGTAATAGTATTCACCACAGCCCCTGACTTCACAATCTCATCCACAGTCAACATAAACGGATGAACAGCGGACACCTCATTATCTCGATAAGCACCCAATACTAACAGATGTCCCCTATCCTCCATCAACAGTTGTAATAACTTCAAAGATGCCGAATCCGCCCACTGCAAATCGTCTAGAAACATCACTAAGGGATGTTCGGCAGTAGTAAATACTTGCACAAATTTCTGCATCAGCAGATTGAATCGATTTTGTGCCGCATTCCCTGATAGTTCTAGTGCAGCCGGTTGAGTGCCAATGATGCGTTCTAACTCAGGAATCACCTCAATCAGCACTTGCCCGCTCTCGCCTACTGCTGTTAAAATCAGGCTTTTCCATGTTTGTAACTGAGCGTCACTTTCTGATAATAATTGCCCCATCAATTCCCGAAATGCTTGCACAAATGCACTGAAGGGAATATTGCGCCCAAATTGGTCGTATTTGCCTTTAATAAAATAGCTCCGTTGTCGGGCAATCGGCTTGTGAACTTCGTTTACTACGGCGGTTTTCCCAATCCCAGAGAAGCCAGCCACCAACATCATTTCGGCGCTACCCGTACTGACTCGTTCAAAAGCCGCTAATAGATTATCAACTTCAATTTGCCTGCCGTAAAGCTTTTCGGGAATCAGAAAACGGTCTGTAATATCCCGCGTTGCCAAGGCAAACTCCTCAATGTTACCCGTTGCTTGTAATTGCACCAGACAAGTTTCTAAATCGTGCTTTAGCCCCCCTGCCGTTTGATAGCGGTTTTCCGCATTTTTTGCCATTAATTTACTAACTATTTGAGACACAATTATGGGGATTTTTGGCTCTATTTCGTGCGGAGGAACTGACTGTCTAGCAATGTGGCAGTGAATCAACTCTAAAGCATCGTCTGTCTCAAAAGGCAGTTTTGCTGTCAGCAATTCGTAGAAGGTGACGCCGAGCGAGTAAAAGTCAGTGCGGTAATCGAGAGCGCGATTCATCCTGCCAGTTTGTTCCGGCGATATGTAAGCGAGGGTGCCTTCTAAAATGTTGGGGTTTTTTAGGCTCGGCCTTTCTCTCCTTAACTGAGTAGAAATGCCAAAGTCGATTAGTTTGATCTGCCCCGTCGCTGGATTGAATACTATATTTGAAGGGTTAATATCTTTGTGGATAATATTGGCGCTGTGAATTTGCCCTAAAGTTTCAGTTGTAGCAATAGCGAGCAGCAAACATTCTTCAAGAGTAAAGGAGCGCTGCTGCATCCATATTTTCAAGGATTCACCCCCAAAGTCCTCCACAAACATCACGAGGCTGTTTTGGTATTTTTGCAAGTCATATACTCGCACGACTCCCGCCTCTTTCAACTCTTGGGTGATGCGGTATTCGGTGCGGTAGCGCACCAATTCTTGAGGTGTGGGGTAGCTTTCTTTGAGAAGTTTGAGGATAATCCGCTGGTTATCCGCTTTCCGGATGGCCCGGTAAACCAGAGAGTTGGCACTTTCATAGAGAAGTGTCTGGACGGCAATGCCTGGAATGGAGAGCATATTTATTTTGTGGCTAAAAATTAACGCGAAGTCCAAATGCACCAGCTTTGTTTCGACAATAGCGCGTTAGAAAGGAACAAATTATGTTTTTATAACACACTCTTAGTTTTTCAGCAGCTCGTGGCTTTCAGGTAGTCTGGCATAGTAAGGGTAAGGAGTTATAATGCTACGTATCTTAGCCTTGTTAATTCTCACTTCCATAAATTGTCCCCGTTGCGGTTCTCCAAACATCGTTAAAAATGGCCCTACGCACAGCGGGAACCAAAACTTTAAATGTATATATTGTCACAAGCAGTTTGTTCAAGACCCCAGACATCAACCGATTTCAGAAGAAACAAAAGAATTGATATCTCAGCTTTAGCAAGAAAAAATATCTTGAGCCGGGATTGCCAAAGTCACGGGGGTGTCCCCCCGCTGGTTGCAATACTATCTGTTTTTCAACAATTAGCATCAGCCCTCCGGCAAGTTCAAGTAAGGTCAGAAAAAAAGGCAAGCTAACGATCCAATGTAAGGAAATGTGGTCGTTCCAATGTAACGAAATGTGGTCGTTTGTAGGCCATAAGGGTAACAAGCAGTGGAAAGAGCTGGCGATTGATGCCTGAAAAAAAATTTTTAGGGGCGTATAAGGATTAGGAAGTCGAGATGAAACTCGTCCTAGAGGTTTGTGGGATTCCCTCCCAGCAGTTTAGAGACAATGTGCCGTTATTATACAGATTTTTGGGTCGGCTCTAAAAAAAAATCCTTCCCCAGCAACACAAATCTCTCGGGAAAGATACGGGTCCTAATTCTGATATCGAAAGATTCAATAACACCCTGAGGCAAAGGATATCTCGCTATTGTAAGAAAGAGTCTGTCCTCATCTAAAAAGCTCTCCCATCATGTGGCAGCATTCTGGTATTTTATCCATCATTACAACGCTTTTTTACCCCTCAAAGTGTTGAGAATTTTTCCTGACTGTGCAGGACTACCAGACTTCGTTGTCATGATTTTAGAGAGTCATCGATCTACTTCCCCTTACCCTTCCCCGCTACAAACTCCCGCAGCCGCAGTAAACTAGCGGTTTGCCCCAAATTCAGCGGCAGCAGCGACACTCCCTCCAACCGAGACTGCACCCAACCGTCGCCCCAATACCACTCGTGAAATCCGTCAATTCCCTGACTCAACAACAGCCGCAGACAATTCGGCTCAGCAATATCAACGTGATGCTGAACTGCCACCGGGCCCAGCCAACTCGTAAACGTCAAACCTTGAGAAAATTCTTCCGGCAAACCGCTAGACAACTGCTGCGGCCACATCCACTGCTGCAATTGACTCGGACGCAACAAGCTGTCCCTAATCGCTGTTTCCGAAGCTTCAAGCTCAATCCGCAGGTTGCTTTGTTGAAAATTACCGAGCATAAGAATTCTAGATATAAGTCGAACTAACTTAAATGTAACTTATTGCACTGCTTCCAACCTGTTCCGGGCGGGCAAGATGGCTGTTCCACAAGCAGAAAATTCATTCTTTGTGGAACAGGCCGGAAAGCGAGTTCTTGACAATAGTGCAAAATGTTCGATCGCACATCAGCGTCCATCCGCGTTCATCTGCAGTTAAAAATTTAAGATCTTCGATCGAAACGAGCGCCCCAGACCCCATTTTCGTATCGAACTGTTAAGCTCTGTTTCATTTCATTTAAATCTCCCGCCCGAACGTCTACCGCATCCAAACTCCGTGATACCATCACACCTTAGTAATGCCTATAGAAAAAAACTGGAGAGAAAAGCTTTGACACTAAGGGTTGCAGTAGTAGGTTCAGGCCCTGCGGGTTCTTCCGCCGCCGAAACACTGGTAAAAGCAGGCATCGAAACATACCTATTCGAGCGTAAATTAGACAACGCCAAACCCTGCGGTGGGGCGATTCCCCTGTGCATGGTCAGCGAATTTGACTTGCCGCAAAGTATTATTGACCGCCAGGTCAGAAAAATGAAAATGATCTCCCCCTCAAACGTCGAGGTGGACATCAATATTGAAAACGCACACGAATACATCGGTATGTGCCGCCGCGAAGTGCTCGACGGCTTCCTGCGCGATCGCGCCGCTTCGTTGGGTGCAAAACTGATTAACGGCACCGTTCACACCTTAGACATTCCTTCAAACAACACCGACCCCTACACACTCCACTATGCCGACCACTCCGACGGCAGCGCAATGGGAATTCAGAAAACTCTGAAAGTCGATTTGGTAATTGGGGCTGACGGCGCTAACTCCCGCGTAGCAAAGGCGATCGACGCTGGCGACTACAATTATGCGATCGCCTTCCAAGAACGCATCCGCCTGCCAGAAGATAAAATGGCTTACTACGAAGACTTAGCCGAAATGTACGTCGGCGACGACGTATCTACCGACTTCTACGCTTGGGTGTTCCCCAAATACGACCACGTAGCCGTCGGTACCGGTACGATGAAAGTCAATCAAGCCAGCATCAAAAAGCTGCAAGCAGGCGTCCGCGCCCGCGCTGCCAAAAAACTGATGGGCGGTGAGATTATTAAAGTGGAAGCTCACCCTATCCCGGAACATCCGCGTCCCCGCCGGGTTGTCGGCCGAGTTGCTCTCGTAGGCGACGCCGCCGGCTACGTTACCAAGTCTTCCGGCGAAGGTATCTATTTTGCCGCCAAGTCTGGCCGGATGTGCGCCGAAACTATTGTTGAGATTTCCAATAAAGGCGCGCGCATTCCGACTGAAGAGGAAATTAAGATTTACCTGAAGCGGTGGGATAAAGCCTACGGCATTACTTACAAAGTTCTCGACATTTTGCAGCGCGTGTTCTACCGTTCCGACGCTACCCGCGAAGCTTTTGTGGAAATGTGTGCCGATCGCGACGTGCAGAAACTCACATTCGATAGCTACTTGTATAAGACAGTAGTACCGGCCAATCCTTTCGTGCAGATGAAGATTACTGCGAAAACCATTGGTAGCTTGTTACGCGGCAATGCTTTAGCGCCTTAATTCCCGACCGGAAAGCGCACTTTGTATAAAAAAGCGGGCAGTCACAAAACTGCCCGCTTTTTTTTTGATCTAAGATAACGAACCGCGAAGGCGCGAAGGAAGAAAGAGAATTGTTAGTTCAAGTTCAACTGCACTAAGGTATCGGGGGCGAGGAAGTGAGAAATGTGATAAGCCCGCTCTTCTGTTTTTAGCAGGATTTTTTCGTAGAGGTAGCGCGTAGCTCGATCGCCCAAACTTTCTGCTTGTCCTGCTTGACGCCGCAGCAAACCGAGGATAGCTTGCTCTGCAATTAAATCGTGTTCTAGCATTTGGCGGCAGGAATATACGCCGTCGGCTTCCGGCTCAAAGCAGCACAGCTCGGCTAACTTGCTAAAGCTAGCTGCCGGTATGCCGCCCAACCCGTTTAACCGTTCGCCCAAGTCGTGGACGCTATCTTGAGCTTCTCCGTAGCTTTCTTCAAAGAATTTGTGCAAAGAGTAAAATTCTGCCCCTTCCACCACAAAATGATGTTTTTGATATTGCAGGTATAAAGCCTGAAAACTGGCCAGCAGCGCGTTCATCCCTTCACAAATCGGTGCTGTGACTGAATGTTCCAGTAGAACTGGGTTTTCGGCTATGTGGCCAAATGGTCTCAATGCACTCTGAGTCTCAGCCATGTGTGTTCTCCTCTCAATAGGCAGTTTTGTTGCCAATAGAGTCAGTCTAGCACCGTAAATCAATCAGTCAAGCAGGGTCTGCCTCGATAGTGGAATATTTTGTAGAGTAGGAAAATTTTTTTCTAAACCTATTGAGAATAATTAGCAGTTGGGTTATGCTTTAAAAAGATTCTCGTTCTGAACGCTTCCTGAAAGTGGGGCGAACCTTCAGAAGGCAGAAGGCAGAAGGCAAAAGGCAGAATTTTTCCGCAAGGGCTTTCGATAATCCTTGATGTTCTTGGGAAATCTAGCTTTTAGCTTCTGCAGGCGATCGGTCAGGGTAAAAATTAATGCAAATTATTACTGTTGTCCAAAAATGAATCCAGCAGATCCAGAATTACAAGTTTGTGAAATTGTGCAAGTTAGTTGGCTAGACAGGTGGCAAGTTTACAAACGCTTGCAAGAACTCGAAATTCCATGCTGGTGTGCGGTTGACGAACCTTTGCGGGCAAAAATCAGCACTGCCAAACAAGTGGCTCAACTAGCGAGCGTGTTGAGACAAGTCAGTGCCCCTCGGGACGAACTGGTGCAGTGGCTCGAGTGCTGCTGGGAAAAGGGCTCAAAGTAGAAGGAAGTTCGGCAACGAGCAGTGTAGATGATGGAACGGATGTAACCGATTTAAAGGAGTCATAACAATGTATAAATCTGGCAAGCAAGTTTCCGAATTCAGTTTAGAAGGAGAAATCCTCGGCCTGATTGTTGAAGATGGCTGCAAACTTAAATATTTGCGACTTAGCAGCGATCGGGGAGTAGAATATCTTGTTAAACTTTGCAAGGAATTGCGGTCATTTCTGTTACCTGTTTTGACGCCCGGGTTGAAAGTTCAAGTTGTAGGTGAGAAAGAACTCAATTTGAAAAACGGTAAAATAAAACTTAAAGCTCGCAGCCTCAAGCTGGCTCTGGGCAATAACGACCCATCACCAGAACTGCTCGACTCGACCAATCTGCCTTTTGTGGTATTGACATCCAACGATCGCGCGATCGCCAAAACCGAAGTCAGCTCTCCCACAGCAGTTCAAACTGTAAAAGCTCCGGCAAAAACCCAAACCAAAATATTAGTATGTCAAAAATCAGACTGCCTGAAGCGGGGCGCTGGAGGAGTCTGTAAAGCTTTAGAAAATGCTTTGAATTCGCGCGGTTTAGAAGACAAAGTGACTGTACAGGGAACCGGATGTCTCAAACAGTGCAAAGCGGGCCCAAATATAGTTGTGATGCCGGACAAAACTCGCTACAGCCGCATTGCACCGGCAGAAGTTCCAGCAATCATTGACAAACATTTTGCAGTTGTTAAAGCTTAGGCGATCGCACGGATGCGCAAACAGTAAATTATACCATTTTGGATTAAACAATACTCCGGACAGTTTTTAAGCAGCCAGAGTACCATAAGACAAGACTGAAGGAAGATTTGGATGATTTAAAATCAAATCCGGGTCTAAATCTAACTTATCAATAAAGGTACAAAGTAGATGCTTATTGAATTCTAGGCGTTTATAAGAAGCCATTGAAAAGACAAACGACTTGGCAGATGAAGGACAACTAGAGAGTTGATGTTTTGCCAAATTTAAGGCAATAAGACTGGCATTAAAATGAAAATCAAGCCGTGGTAAATGACGAGCTTGACAATCAGACAATCCCGTAAATTGCTTGGCATCACGAAAAATAAATTCAATCTGGAAACGAGCCTGATAATATTCAACAATTTGCTCAGGCGGTAAGTGAATATCAGTGCTAAATAATAAAGCATTTTTAATTTGTCCGTTGGCTTGAACCTCAGAAATACAAGCCAAACTAATTGGGCAATTTAAACAACAACTCCACACAACTAATGTATATAAGGAAACTCCCGGTTTTAGGTCTTTAACAAAATTAAGACGACTCAAATCATGGCAGTCAACCTTACCATCATATTTACGTGGAGCTCCCAGTTTCTTTTGTTCACCTGTATAAAGATAGCGTAGGTTAGCATCAACTCTTAACTTGCCAATAAAGTCTAAATTTAACTCCCGCACAACATCCCAGAATTTAGAGCGGTAGTAATAGCCATCAGCGACCAAATAACGTACAGAATTTGGGAAGAAATAACGAGTATTCTTTAGATGTTGTGCATAGTCATCAACTCTTGTAGTGTCAGGCGTTGAGCTTTGAGGCGCCTGTTTTTTGCGAGATTTCTTAGACCAGCAATTCTTCGGATTTGGTGGCAGTTTTTTCACCGACTTTATTTGAGGGCGTGATGGAGTTTGTTGTACGCTTAAGCTATAAGATAAACGACTCTCTATTTCGACAATAGAAATCACAGAAATTTCCAACCCCTGTTCCGATTTCCCCGCTACACCATTATAAAAATAACCCTTACCGTCAGTTTTTTTGCCACTTTTTCTTAAAAAAGAACAATCGATAACGGCAATGACTGTGTGTTCAGGATTTAAGGCAGATTCGAGGAAATATTGATTAAATTGTGGAAAATTAAAGCTTTTGAGAAAGTGACGACGGTAGGTTTTTTCGCTCAAATAACTATAACGACTGAGATTCGTGAAGTTGACCTTACCATAGACCAGCAAAATAGTTGAGAATAAAGTGATTAAAAACTTCTTTTGGGGTTGACTAATTCCTGGCATTTGTTGTAAGATGGATTCAATAATCTTCATAAGGCAATCTGTTGAGCTTGTGTGTTTTTATAGCTTAACCTAAAAGAGTGCCTTTTTTTCTGTTTATTTTGGCTTCAGATAGCACTCAGTTTTTTCGCTTCTGTGCTTTATTGCGTAAGCATCCCTATTTAAAAACTGTCCGGAGTATTGATTAAAGAATTAAAGAATTAAAGAATTAAAGAATTAAAGAATTGGGAATAACTGAATCTGTATGGGTTTGGATCGCTGCCCTACAGTTGCATCATTTTTTGAAACTGCTATTAGAGATTGGGAAAAATCAATTTGATAGGACTCGCGGCGAAAAACTCACATCGAGAGGGTGCTGGTGCGTGCATCTTACGCCTTAATTTGAGTTCGGGTTGTATAGCGCAGCCGCCAAAACGGTTAGGAGGCTCTTAATCGCTCAAACCTTTGATTTTATTGCTTCATCCTTCATCCTTCATCCGACTTCCCTCGAACTTCTTCCTTCCGCTATAGTTCGATCGCGCCACTCGATTCACAGGCTATTGTCCCAAAAAACAGGAAAAATGACAAAAACTATCACTTAGGGGCTTCCTTCTGGAGAATCTATAAGGATAGACTGTATCTGAGACCCTGTGACTATTGGGATAAAAAGCCATGTCAGAAGCTGATCTTCGAGCCAATCAGCACCAACCGCACCCTGCTGTTTCATCCGATACCGAACCATTGCAGTCAAATTTTGCTGCTGCTGGGGGTTTTGAGCCGATCGCCCCCCATCCGACAGACACTCCCGCAAGCGTTCCCCAACAGCCAGAAGAAGACTGGCAAACAGTAGATTTTCCCAACGCGCTCAGCGTAGATGCAATTCCCACAACACCTGAAACAAAAAATTCGCAATCTCAGACACAGCCCACCGAGGCTGGCTCGCCCCCGATTTCAGACAATCTAAAAAATCTGCTTGGCAATGCCGAACAGGCTAAGAGCAAAGGATCGACCCCAGTCACCCTAATGCAAGCGCTGCACGAATGCAACCGCGACCTTTTGCAGCGCCTCGCCCAGCTAGAAACAGCTCTCGAAGAGTCCCAAAACACCTTGCAGAACCGCGAAAGTTTGCTAGAACAGCGGACAGCAGAACTCGAAAAGACTCAAGAACAATTGACGCGGCTGTTTGGCAAAGTGGAAGTTTCCCATCAAACCCTCCAAAGTCAAGAAATTTTAGTCGAGAGTTTAAGAAGCCATTTGGCAAGCAGCCAAGCCAGGCTAGCGGCTGTTGAGCGAGAATGTGCGTCTACTGTGCAGCGCTACAACGAACAGTTAAATCAGCTAGTAGTCACAGAAAATCTTTGCAGGGAACTTCGATCGCGCTTGCACCGCCAGCAGCGCCACACCCTGCAATTCAAAGCTGCCTTGGAAAGAAGTCTGGAGAGGCCGCAGGTAAAGTCGCCGATTATCGAGCCGCCTGACAATGCAGAGGATACCGCCACCGCGCAATTAGAATCTTTGCTAGCGGCGGTCAAAAGCTCTCAGGTTCCGCTGCCGCCAGCTTTCAACGCTTCCCCTGTCCAACCTTGGTCGGAACCCGCAGAGCATCCAGAGGCAGTGGCTGCTTCCGATGCGCTCGACCCTGAAGTCCTAGCAAATCTGGAACTCAAGCAATTAGCCCACGCATCCGGCATTCAATTGCAGGAAGGCGAAACCTACCAGCCTCAGGAGCCGACAACTGACTCGGCCGCGGTTGCGGAACCTGAAGTGCCGATGGCTGAGCCTGAACCCGAAACTACTGCTGTCAAATTAAGCAGCCCAGAATTGGCACCGGTTGTTCAAATTTTGAATTCAGTTGAAACCTTTGGCATTCAAGAAGTGCGATCGAGTGCGGCCAAACCTACAGCAGTCACACAACCCGACTGGCTGACCTTGATTGCCACTCCGCTGCGGCCTTCTAAAAAACGTCGATCGCTAGCTGAAATTGAATTGCCGAGTTTTCGATAGCGAACTGAAGTTGCTAGTTATTAAGCTGTGAGTGATGGAATTCTTAGTTGGTAGTTGGTAATGGGTAATGGCTAATGGGTAATTGGTAACTGCTCAGACTTACCAATTACCAAAAAGACAGTTTCTAAAACTTCCAGAAACTGAGCCTGCCTCGTTTAGGACTTTGAGGGCTTCAGTCCTCCTTACCAACTTAATTAGAGTTATTGATGCGGACTTGAGATAACTCAAAACTCAAAACTCACACCAATTTTCTCCCTTTTCCCATGCCGTAAGTGAGAGCATAACTGCTAGTCAGCAGCCACAGCCAAACAGCAGGATACCGGGGCTCCAACCAAGGCTGTACCCTGCGGGCGAAGCTGGGAAGCCATCCGAACAGCCAACTGGCCAAAGCCAGCAGAGTAAAACTCAAGTAACTCCCCAGCCAGCGCCAAACATCCCTCAAGGTGACAAAATCTAAAATCCACATCAGGAGAGAAGGGTTTTTTCCGGCTGCTTCGAGAGCCAGCCGATTGAAAGTTAGCCAGTCAACTCTGTCTTTAATAAAAGTTTCGGCTACGGCGAGTTTTTGTCCTGCCAAAATACCGAAAAAGGTATTGAGAATTGAATTAATTCTTTGGGGTGGCAAACTACGACCAGTGGGAACCATCATGCCTTTAGAAAACAGCCAAGTTACTGAAACATTACTCTGGTAGGCGCGAATTTGGTTTAAGTGATTTGCCGTCAACAAATTGTGCTTTAATGCTGTATCCAAAAGGTCAGTTAAGCGGAAAAGATTGCGGATAAGAGAGCCGAAGCCGGTGAAAACGAGGGGAGATTGCAGGGATGCTGCGTCGCCGATCGAGATCAGGCGATCGATCGCCACGGCCCGATCGCTGCTGTTGGCGCTAAAATGCCCGGGAATATAACCAAAGGTCGGTTTTTTCCACACCAATTTATCGACATCGCAGCGGCGGTACTCCGGCAAAATTGCGAAAAAATCCTCGTACATTTCCAGCAAAGAACCGGGATTCTCTGGATGTACTTGGTGGTAGTGAAATAGATAAACTGTCAGTTCTGTGCCGGCGCCGGGAAATAACTCCCAAATGAGCTGGCGCCCCCGAGAAATGTCCCCGTGAGTGTAGAGCACATCCCCGTACTCGGAATCCCACACTTCCGGCTCAAATCCTCCGTCGATGACTGCTCCCACCGTCGGACAAACGCTGTCAAAAGCCCGCCCTTGGTTCAATTGCCAAGCGATGGGAGAAGCCGAACCCATTGCATCCACCAGCAGCCTTCCTAATGCAGTGCGATCGGCTTGTGTCGGCAAGTGGCGCCCCTGAACTACTACTTTTTCCGCTTCAACATCGGCTCTGAGAAACTCAGTTTCGTCCCATATTTCCCCGCCAGCTTCTGTTAGCTTAACTCCTGCTAAATCCAGCAATTTCTCGCCGTCCAAAGCTACATTTAGTACCTTCGGCGTGTGCAGAACTGGCGCTTTAGCAACGGGCGGATTGTTAGCATCAAAAAACTTGTTGTAGCCATCTTTATATTCTCGGGCAATCAAAGTTTCGATTTCTGCCGCAGTAAATAAACCCAAATCAATTAAGCTTTGAATTTCGTCCCGCGAAATATTCCACTCGCGATTCATCCGCCCGAAAGGCATCCGTTCCACTAGCAGCACTCGGTAGCCCAATCTCGCCATGACTGCGGCGTGAATCACTCCCAATGCCCCGCCAATATAAATTAAGTCATAAAAAGTATCGCCATAATCGGACACCGAAATTGTGCCTTCTTCCCTCTTCCCTGTTCCCTCTTCCTTCTTCCCTCTTCCTTCTTCCTTCTTCCCTGTTCCCTCTTCCTTCAAAAACACTACTTGTTTTGGCTTTTGGGGATTGCGGGTGCCTTCGCGCCAGCGCTGCTCCCACCAGTAGACGCGCTTGAGGTCGTATTCGCCATTAGGCATTTTTTGGAAGTATTTGACAGTGAGGGGGTAATAGGGGGCAAGAGCGTCAAAAATTGACTGTTTGGAGAGGTCTATGACAGGGGGTTCCGGGTATCGATCGGGAAACTTGTTTCTCACAGCAAGATTCAGAGCTTCCAGGAACTTTCTTTCTCCAGCGGGGGCGTCTTCTAGACGAAAGACTTTTAAATAAGTTGTGCGCTGCAGTGACCAGACAAACGTGGAAAGTTCTGTTGAGCGCCAATTTTGGTTTCCTGAATTGGAGTCAGCGAAGGCGGGTTTTGGATTGCCATTTTGAGTTCCAGACTTGAGAACCTCGGCTGCTGTGGCGGGTGAAAGCAGGCGAAAACCGTCAGGAGTAATAATTTTTTCTCCGATTCCGGGATCGAATTCGTGCTGCAACCAAGTGCAGACGGCTGCTGTATCTGGTGTGGGGACTTCTAGATAAAGAATTTCTTGCATGATTAGGCTCTCAATTCGGAATAAATTAATAAAGATGGGGGAGTTGACAAGGGAGCAAAGTACGTTATACTCCCGAATACTTATTTAGTTTTAAATAAGTTTACAGTGTTCTCAGATTTTTAGCTGATTCGCCGGAAGCCCCACAGCGGCTGAACATCTACTCCCTTCGGTATGCACTCCTATGAATTATCCCATTCCTACGAATCCTCAAGAAATGATTGCTTTGCGACAGCAGCCGCTGAATGAAGAATTGGTGGCGTCGGCGATCGCGGGTGTGATTCAAATAGCTCGATCGCGATCTCAGTCTTTGGATGAGTTGAAGGCTGAGGTACTCGCCGACGACAATCTGCTCGATTTTGCTCAGAGGCTCTGGCTGAGCGACATTGTGGCTCAAGCTTGGGAAAATTTGCCCTAAATTGTCCACATCTAAAGCACCCTATAATATTTTTTGAAGCTGTCAGGAACCAAACGCGCCAGCGAATACATTGACAATTAAATTATTCAGAAGCCAACGCTACCAGGATTTACCAAATTTTAGAATAGCTTTTTTTGGGGGCGGGCACTAATTCGACCGCAGGCGAGAAAGAAAGCTCAAAATTCAGGCGGGTTGTCACCCCCTCAGAGACAATATCAGGCGCTCAAAAATAACGGAAAACAGTAATCAAATTTTGGCTAACAAAAAGTTTTCACTAGAGTATGATCACAAGGATATTTTCGTAACTCACTAAGGTAATATGAATTTTGTTAAGCAGCTCTCACTAAAATTAAAGTTTTTTTTCGGCTCGCTCTTTTACCTAAAGTACGTCCCGCACTCATTCCTCTACTCACGATCGCGCGATCGTCTCGAACGCCAATTTGCCCCTGCACCCCCTTGTGAAGGGTTCAACAAACCCGGAAAACTCATAAAGGCAGAACCGACGCAACGAGGCGCTCACTTCTATTTTGAACAAGCAGAGATGGAAGTCTCGTTTCTGGCCTCTGATTTAGTTCGGGTTGACTGGTTCCCTGGTCTATCGCCAATTCCTTATGCCATTGCTCGCTCTAATTGGTCAGAGGTAGAAACAACGTTAGATAAGACGGACGATAGCTGGACGGTATCGACTACTTCAGCTAACCCCGTCCCAAACGCCCTTAAAGTCATAGTCGGTGTTGATGGCAATCTCAAATTTTGCGATTCTTCTGGACAAACGCTACGGGAAGAACTGCCGCCACAGCGAGAGGGTGAGCGGTGGATTCATCAAGCGCGACTGCGAAAAGAAGAACATATCTACGGATTGGGAGAACGGGCAGCACCTTTAAACCTGCGTACTGCCAAGGAAACGACGGAGAAAGGAGAACTTACCGATCGCGCTAAAAGCTTCCGAATGTGGAACTTCGATGCGGCGGGTATGTATGGTCCAGGCTCCGACCCGATGTACATCTGCATTCCTCTGTATCTGGGGCTTCATTCCTGCGGGAGTTACCTAATTTTCTATGAAAACTCCTTTCAATCCACGTTTACCTTTGAGGATGTAGCAACAGCCGACTTCGATGGTGGAGCGTTGCGTTACTACGTAATTTCTGGTTCACCCATGCAATTACTAGAGCGCTATACCGAATTAACGGGACGTTCGCCACTTCCTCCCTCTTGGGCATTAGGCTACCATCAATCTCACTGGGGATACCGTACCGAACAGGCAGTCCGAGAAGAAGCACAAGGATTTAAGGAGCATAATCTGCCGTTGAGTGCGATTCACCTTGATATTGATTGTCAGGTGGGAAACCGAGCCTTCACAATTGACCCGGATCGCTTTCCCAACCTTGGGAGTTTTACGCAGGAACTTGCCGCGTCTGGAGTGCGGTTTATCGCGATTCTTAATCCTGGCATCAAGTACAGCCGAGCGAGCAATCTATTTTTGGAAGGTCAAGTGCTAGATGCGTTTTGCAAACTTCCTGATGGAAAGCTTATGGTTGCACCCGTTTGGCCCGGTTGGTGCGTCTTCCCAGATTTTACTAACCCGTTGGTTCGCAAGTGGTGGAGTCGGCAGTATGAATACCTGCTTGATGTGGGCGTGGGGGGATTCTGGCACGATATGAATGAGCCGGCGGCGTTTATCCTCTGGGGCGATCGCTCTCTTCCCAAAGTGACGCGACATTTCATGGAAGGTAGAGGTGGCGACCATCGCGAGGCTCATAATATTTACGGGTTGCTGCAAGCTCAGGCTGCCTACGCAAGTTTAGCCCAGTATCGACCTGAGGCTAGACCCTTTATTGTCTCCCGTGCGGGTTGGGCGGGTCTCCAACGCTTTGCCTGGACTTGGACGGGCGATATTGAGTGTACCTGGGCAGCGTTGCGCCAAACTATTTCAACAGTAGTGGGTTTAGGGCTTTCAGGAATTCCTTACAGCGGTCCCGATATCGGTGGCTTTCAGGGAAATCCCCCGGCTGAACTTTACCTGCGCTGGTTCCAGATGGCAACGTTTCTCACGTTCTACCGCACTCACTCGTCGAATAATGCCGGACACCGCGCACCTTGGACATATGGGGAACCGACCTTAAGCATCATTCGGCAATTTTTACAACTCCGTTACCGACTGCTGCCTTACTTTTATACCCTGAGTTGGGAAGCTTCTCAGAAGGGTTATCCTCCGGTTCGTCCAGTTTTCTGGTCTTCGGGTGATGACCCGGCAGTTTGGGGTGTAGACGATGCGTTCTTTTTGGGTGACGCCTTACTGGTTTGTCCAATTCTGGAGGAAGGAGCGCGATCGCGCAGCGTTATTCTTCCCAAGGGACATTGGTATAACTTCTGGGATGATACGGCGAACGAAGGAGGCAGGCAGATTACGCTTGAAGCACCTCTGGAGCAGATTCCGCTTTTGGTAAGAGCCGGAAGTATTCTGCCAATGGAGGAATCAGAGCAGTTGATTCTCCACCTCTACCCACCTGCGGAAGGAACCAGTCTAGGATACCTGTACGGCGATGCTGGAGACGGGTATGGAGAGTGGCGACTGGAGCAATTCCACATAGTGCGATCGCAGGATGGTTTGAAGCTAACCTGGGAGCAGCAAGGGGATTATGCTTTCCCTTACAAGAGTGTCCGACTCCATCTTCACGGATTTAAGGTACAGCAAGCTTGGGTAGACGAGGAAGAGGTGATTTGTCAGGGGCAACAGTTGGAGTGTCAGCCCTTTGGACAGGTTCGCTTTAAGGGAGAGTTTGCTGTCGTTACGCCTTGAGCATACGACAAGCAATTAATTCTCCACCTCTACCTACCCAGAAAGCACTTAAGGATGAGTATATTACATGAAATTCCCCTCTCCTCATCCAACAATTACTGAGTTTCTAGTATCCTTGGGGGTTAGACCCCATTACATCATTGGTCTTGATTCGGCGACGGCGGCACTGTCTGCGACTGCCAAATACCTTCATGGCAAAGATTTGCGAGCGGGGGGCAGTGTACCCTGGCTTGCCGCTTCATTACTCAAGGCTGCTAACCATCTCCCCGATCGCTGGATTGAGACTTTTGCCACTTGGTCAGGATGGGCGGATGCCTCATCACCCAGAGTTGTAGACGAGGTACAGGCGGAAACCATGTCTCGCTGGGTGGTGAAGCAATATCCCAAACGACGCTATCCTGCCGCAATGATTGGCTCTTCCAATGGTGCTGCCGTGCATCTGTGTGCAGCACTTGGCATCCCTTAGTTGCCGCAAACCCTCCTCCTTTGTGTGCGGCACTCCAGCGATTTGGATGACATCAGAAGATCCTACAAATTGGCGACTAACGCAACTCAACTTCTCGCTTGACTTCTGCCAAAACTCGATCGCCCCGAGTCAACCGATATTCGGCCCGCCAAACTCCGGGAGTCAGAGGAGAGTTTGTACTATTTCTTTTACCGACATAACCCAACCAAGTACGGCTGGGGGCTTTAATTTCGTTGGTTTGGTCAGCGATGGTTGTGCCGTTGGGTGCAAATAATTTGTATTGTTCGCGATCGCCCTTGAGTACTCCGTAACTTTGCACCGAAAACAACAAAGCTGGACTGTTTGCAGGGAGTTTAGTCTCTGAAAATTGTCCTTCCCAGACAGCGTTGATATCGGGTGGCTTATTGGCAAAACCGGCCCTAATTAAACCTGTGGAAATATAGTCTAGAGGCTTGTCCCAAATAGGATTGCGGGCGATGTTGCAGCCTACCTTCGCGTCGGGCCCGACAAACGGATCTACGGGTTTGCCTTGATAGCGAAAAGTTACGTGTACGTGGGGGAAAGATGCCTTCCCAGAGTTTCCCACCATGCCCAAAACCGTGCCTTTTTGTACCTGCGTACCCGGTTTGACGGCAACGCTGCCTTTGCGGAGGTGGCAGTATTGGGCTTCCCAACCACCGCCGTGGTCGATTACCATGCCGTTGCCGCATTCTGTGCCTGCGATGCTGGCTTTGTCTGTCTCGTTTTGTAAACGCCGATCGACCACACCATCTCGCGATCGCAAAACTTTGCCTGCAGCGGAGGCAATAACTGGAACTCCTTTTGCCATTGCTTTGGCGTCGGGAATGGCAAAATCTGTGCCGTCGTGGCCGTCGTAGGTTTGGCGCCCGCAGCCAAAATCGACGGCTGTGGGGCCGGGTTCTCGATCGAAATACAGCAATACAAAACAGTCTTTTCCTAGGGTACAGTCGATCGGCTGACCGAATTGCGGGTTGTTCGGCTTTTGCCCGACTGCGGTCGAGACGAGACGCTGGGCGATCGTGTTGGCTTCGGCGATCGGCGCACTTACTCCGCTGTTAGTAGCACAGCTAGAAAGACTTGTCAACCCCAAGGTCAACAAAATTGCAGAAATGTATTTTGTGGAGAGTATAGTCATTCGCCGATGGGATGTAAAAGCTGAGGTGGGTAGTGAAAAATCAATTAATGGTTCAGAATAGAGTTGCTCAAGAATCTAGACGATTGGTAAGGCGTTTTCGTTTCCGATACTTGTGGTATTATTTTGAGTTGGAAATTTTAAAATTTTAATTACTTAGAAAATGCGTTCTAAAATTCGATCGCTCCTTTCGATAATTCGGCTGGCCGGGCTTGCTGTTGCTGCTTTGGGGATGTGGGGATTTGCCACCATTGCCGAAGACGTGTTGGAAAAAGAAAGCTACGCTTTCGATACCTCTATTTTACTAGCTCTGAGGCAATTGCACACTCCGCTGGGCGATCGAGTAATGCTGGGCTTTACCTTTTTGGGCGAGCCGAATTTGCTGCTAGTGATCTGTCTGATCTTGGGTATTGTTTTGCTAGCGCGCAATCACCGATCGGAATCCGCAACTATTGCGTTCGCCGGCGCAGGGGCGATCGGTTTAAATTTACTGTTAAAAAAACTTTTTGCCCGCGATCGACCTCAACTTTGGGAGCGCGTTGTTGACGTTCGCTTTTACAGTTTTCCTAGCGGACACGCGATGATTTCAATGGTTATTTACGGTTTGCTAGGATATTTCTTGGCTACGCGCTTTCCCAAACAGGGCTGGTTTATTTACAGCTTGACAGTTGTATTAGTTGCTGCTATTGGTTTGAGCCGGCTTTACCTAGGAGTTCACTGGCCTACCGATGTTATTGCTGGTTATACGGCGGGTTTGGTGTGGCTAATTACCTGTATTCTCAGTTTGGAAATAGGGAAGGAATTTCGTTCTTTTACTGCGGCTTCTAAAGAGGAGTTTTTGTCACCAGAACCCTCTCAAGAAATAGCTAATGACTAATGACTAATAACTAACAACTATTTGCTTTTGGGTAAAACACATGGCAATTCCTTTTTCGTAGTAAGCCGCCTCGTTAATGAAAATTGGATATACGGTCGATTTACCTTCATACAAGACCGACTCACCATCAAAGGTCAAAAACATCGGATCGCCAGGATTTAGGGCTTCATAATCTCTGGATTGCAGATGAGGATGAATCATTCCCTGAATTTCTCTGTTATCGTTTCTGGGATAGTCGATCGCCCCAATGGTGTGATAAATAGTCAGGGGATTCTTTGCAGCAGGCATTGTGCCTTGATTGTAGGCTTCTACGCCGTCTAAAATTCGGCAGACAACTTGCTCAGTTTGCTGAAATAAAGACGCATCTAATACGCCTTGCGGGACTGCACCAACTTCCAGCGTACCGCCTAATGCAGAAAGCGATCGCAGCAAAGGACTATCATGATTCTTGGTTGTAGAAGCGAGTACCTTGAGCTGGGGATACGCAGAGGTTAAATAAGCTGCTAGTTGCAGGTTAAAGGGATTATGGCTGGCGAGAATAAATGTTAGCCCCATGTTGGATGTGGTGCTGTGCAAATCGATAATTACGTTGGGCTGATGAGTGTTTTTTGAGCTAAAAATGCGGTAGATTTCTTTCGCCCGCTGCGCTTCATAGCTGGAGAGATGGGGATTTTCTAAATCTTGCTTTCTAAAGCAGCGGTTGAGGTCAATATCGATGTAGCGTGTCCCGATTTCGCAAGCTTTGGGATTGGCTAGCAGGGCGATTGTTTCAAAAGTCGATCGCCCAATTAACTCTGGCGCGCGATCGAATTTCTTCACGAGGTAAATTCCTGTGAGTTCGTTTCCGTGGGTTCCTCCCACTATGGCAACACGTTTAATTTGGTTCATAGACAAATAACTTCCTATCCCAAGCCTACCACCCTTTGTCATCTGTTGGTAAAAAACATGAGCTTGAGGTTTATGATGTGTTTATATTTAGATTAGCTAAAGTTTAAGTAAGTAGGTATCACACGCAGAACTGAGAAACCCGGTTTCTCAGGGCATTTCTGCTCACTAAATAAAAAAATACGCTCGCCACCGCGAAGAAATCGATCGCATTATTGTTTCCGATAAAACCGAATAGTAGAATAGTAGATAGCTAAAAGAGGGATTTTAGATATGGGACTGAATGAGTATTTTGATTTCTTAGCACCGGATGATATTCGCATTAAAGGACATCGCATCGGGATTGAGACGGTACTGTATGAGTATCTTTATCGGGAACGCACCCCAGAAGAAATTCAGAAACTCTATCCATCTCTAACTTTGGCAGAAGTTTATACGACTATTTTGTATTATTTACAAAATCAAGAATCAGTAAGTAGATATTTGCAAGATTGGTTGGAATGGTCGCATCAGCAGCGAAAGATCCAAGTAGCCAATCCCCATCCGGCGACAGAAAGATTGCGAAAATTGAAAGCTGAACGGGAAAGAAAATCTGTTATCCAGGGTGCTTGATCAATGGCGCTCAAATATTTAATGGACGAGAATGTTACGCCCATTTATGCTACACAACTTCGGCGAAAACGCCCTGATTTAGTAGTTTGGGCAGTGGGCGAAATTGGTACACCCCCAAAAAGCACCCTCGATCCGGAGATTTTGGTGTGGTGTGAGGAGCGTAACTTTATTTTGGTGACAAACAATCGCAAGTCAATGCCCGTACATTTGGTAGATCATCTGGCTCAAGGCGGTCATATTCCAGGGATTTTCGTTTTGAATCAGGATTTAAGTATTGGGCAAAATATTGAGGAATTGATTGTGATTGTTGATGGTTCGTTTGATAACGAATACCAAGACCGAATCATTCATCTGCCTTTAACATAAATCTACTAAACAAAAAATGTATAGCCTTTTTCCTCCCCAGATTCCTCGCGGGTCGTCAGAAACCGGGTTTTTGCCCAGAAGACCCGTTACAGTCGTAGAAACCAAAAAAAACCCGGTTTCTTAGATTACGCGCGGGTGGCCAGAAACCGGGTTTTTGCCCAGAAGACGCGTTACAGTCGTAGAAACCCGAAAAAACCTGGTTTATTGAGTTTTGACTGTCACAATAAAATGAATCCTACCGAGAGACAAAGGGCATGACGCGAGAGGAAGCAGTGCGGCGAATTGACCAAGCAGCCGAGGAAAACTTGACGGAACTGGATTTGTCGGGGCTGGACTTGGAGGAATTGCCGCCGGAGATTGGCAAGTGCACGCAGCTTGAGACGTTGATGTTGGGGAAGGTGGAGAAAGGGGAATGGGTTGATGGTAAATTGACTCCGAAACTAATCACCAATCACTTAAGCGCACTGCCAGAGGAATTACGATCGCTCGTAAATTTGCGATCGATCGACCTCAGTGGCAATCCATTCGGAACGATGCCAGAAGTGCTGCTGGAAATGAAGGAATTAGAGAGTTTAGATCTAACCAGTATTGGTTTAATAGAAATTCCAGAGGCTCTCGGGCAACTGTCGAATCGGACACACCTTTACCTCAGTAGCAATCAGATTAGCAAAATCCCAGAGGTGATCGGGCAACTGTCGAATCTGACACACCTTGACCTCAGTAGCAATCAGATTACCTCCATCCCAGAGGCGCTGGGGCAACAGTCGAATCTGACACACCTTTACCTCAGTAACAATCAGATTAGCAAAATCCCAGAGGCGCTGGGGCAACTGTCGAATCTGACATGGCTTTTCCTCAGTGACAATCAGATTACCTCAATCCCAGAGGCGCTCGGGCAACTGTCCCATCTGAAATTGCTTGACCTCATGAGCAATCAGATTACCTCAATCCCAGAGGCGCTCGGGCAACTGTCGAATCTGACACACCTTTACCTCTTTAACAATCAGATTACCTCAATCCCAGAGGCGCTCGGGCAACTGTCGAATCTGACAGAGCTTTACCTCTTTAACAATCAGATTACCTCAATCCCAGAGGCGCTCGGGCAACTGTCGAATCTGACAGAACTTGTCCTCATTAGAAATCAGATTACCTCAATCCCAGAGGCGCTCGGGCAACTGTCCCATCTGAAATTGCTTGACCTCAGTGACAATCAGATTACCTCCATCTCAGAGGCGCTCGGGCAACTGTCGAATCTGACACGGCTTTTCCTCCATAGCAATCAGATTACCTCAATCCCAGAGGCGCTCGGGCAACTGTCGAATCTGACACGGCTTGACCTCAGAAACAATCAGATTGAAAAGATTCCGGAATGCTTGGAAACACTGCCAAAACTTGAAAAACTCGACCTTCGCCGCAATCCCCTGCCCATTTCTCCAGAAATTTTAGGGCCAACTCAACAGTATGAAGACCCCGGTACTCCCACCGCCATCTTCAACTACCTGCGCCAACTCCGCAGCGGCGAAGTCCGCCCCCTCAACGAAGCCAAAGTCCTTCTCGTCGGGCAAGGCAGCGTCGGCAAAACCTGCCTGATCAACCGCCTCATCCACAACAAATACAACCCCAACGAGTCCCAAACCGACGGACTCAACATCACAGAGTGGAAAATTACAGTCAACACCAAACCCGTAAAACTCAACGTCTGGGACTTCGGCGGACAAGAAATCTACCACGCCACCCACCAATTTTTCCTTACCAAACGCAGCCTCTACCTCCTCGTGTGCAACTGCCGCACCAGCGAAGACGAAAACCGCCTCGAATACTGGCTGAAACTGATCGAAAGCTTCGGCGACGCTTCCCCCGTGATCATCGTCGGCAACAAGTGCGACGAACAACCCCTGGATCTCAACCGCAAAGCCTTGCGCGACAAATATCCCAACATCAAAGCCATTCTCGAAACCTCCTGCGAAAGCGGAACCGGCATCGAGGAACTCCGCAGCGCCATCCACACGGAAATCTCCCAACTCAAAGAAGTCTACGATCTTTTGCCGCTAAGCTGGTTCCAAGTCAAGCAGCGCCTGGAAAACCTCGACAAAGACATCATCAGCATCAGCGAATACGCCACCATCTGCGCCAAAGAAAACATCTTTGAAGAAACCGACCAAACCCAACTCATCGGACTGCTGCACAACCTGGGCATTGTCCTCAACTTCCGCGAACACCCCATCCTGCAAAACACCAACATCCTCAATCCCCACTGGGTGACAGAAGGCATCTATGCCCTCCTCAGCGACGACGCACTCAAAGTCAAAACCAAAGGCATTCTCACCTACGCCGACCTCAGCCGCCTCCTCGACTCAAATAAATATCCCAGCCGCCGCTACCACTGCCTCACTGAGTTGATGGAGGAATTTGAACTCTGCTTCCCCGTCAGCCATTGTCCCGCGCCGACTTTCCTCATCCCCGGCATCTTGCCCAAAGAGGAACCGCAAAACACCAAACTCGAAGGCGAAACCCTGGAATTTCAATATCACTACCGCATCCTCCCCGACAGCATCCTCTCGCGCTTCATCGTCCTCATGCACGAGAAAATCCACAACCGCACCCACTGGCGCACGGGGGTTATGCTGGAGTACAGGGAAGGCGCTGAGGTGTACAACATCGCCCGGATCAAATCTGACCCGGAAGATAAGAAAATCTTTATTGCCGTTAGCGGGCGGGAATCGACGCGGCGTTCTTTCCTCAGCATGATTCGCGATACGTTTACCAAAATCCACAATTCTTTTGCCAATCTGGAAATTAGTCAATGGGTGCCGGTTCCGGGTTATCCCGATGCCGAGCCGCTGGATTATGATGAATTGCTAGGGCTGGAGGATATGGGCGAAAATACAAAGCTTGTCGGTAAACTTAAGCTGCGTCTGAATTTGCGGAAGTTGCTGGATGGGTATGAGTCGATCGAACGTCGGCGCAGAAAGCAAATGGGCGATCGAGAAATGGAAAAATACGGAAGAGAATATGACGACCTTGTAGATATCGCTAAACTAGCTGTTAGTAGACCAATTATTAATAAAGCCGAAGCAAAAATGACTCAAAATTCTTCTGAAACCAACAACTTTCAAGGTGCTTTTCAAGGTTCTAACTTTTCCGGCAATATCGGCGGTTCGTCGAACAGTGCCGAAGTTGGTGGCAATCAATCCCTCCAAAACAATAACGCCAATACGGCAGAAATCCTGAAACTGATTTCATCAATGCGTGAAACCGCCGATCAGTTTCCCGAAGACATCCGCGATGAGATAATTATTGATATTGAAGATGTCGAAGCGGAAATTAAGAAACCGGAAAGCCAATGGAATAAAACAAAATTAAAGAAAAGGTTAACAGCTCTTGTAGCGGCGGGTACTGCGATCGGAGTTGGCATCGCTGGTGTGACTGATTTTGCTAATACGGCGATCGATGTCAGCAACAAACTGGGTATCGAACTCAAGCTACCGTCAGGACGCTAAATCATTTAAAATTAAGGTAATTCGGGCGATTATCGCCCCAATCATTCCCCAAACATCGGTGTTGCCATGCGTAAAATTGTACTATTCATTGCATCTAGTCTGGACGGTTATATCGCCCGCTCGAATGGCGATATTGACTGGCTGTTTACAGACCAAAATTACGGTTATACTAAATTCTTAGATAGCATCGATACGGTTCTCATGGGTCGAAAAACTTACGAACAAGTTCTAACTTTTGGCGAGTATCCGTACCAGGAAAAAAAGAGTTATGTTTTTACGAAAAATCTAGAGTTTCAAGCAACTTCTGATGTCGAAGTAGTAACAAATTTAGAGAGTTTTGTCAATGATTTGCGCTTGCTTGACGGCAAGAATATTTGGTTGGTGGGAGGTGCTCTGCTGATTCGCGATTTCCTGAATCAAAACTTTGTCAACGAAGTGATTCTGTCGGTGCACCCGATTATTTTAGGCGAGGGAATCCCTTTATTTGTTAATCCCATAAATACTACAGCTTTGCAGTTAACTGGATGTCAGACATACAGTTCTGGTATGGTTCAGCTATCTTATGATGTCGCGACTTGAGGGCGATCGCAGCAGCTTGCCCGCTCTGGCTGGTATAAGATAAATATAAAAGCTGTATGAGATAGAAATGGCTGCTAGAGATTTATTTTACGATGCTGTAAAAAAAAGGTAATTGGGGAATGGAAAGAGTAGAGCATTACCGCCAGTGTATCCGCAAATTGCTAACTCAACAAGCAACACTAGAAAAGCCTAATCCCGACGTTGAATGCCAGCTTGTTTTTGATTGGGAACATGACCACTATCAGTTACTAGATGTTGGCTGGGAGGGGCTAAAGCGGATATACAACTGTTTCATTCATTTGGATATTAAGGATAGCAAAATTTGGATTCAGCGCAATATGACAGAAGTGGATATTGCACGGGAATTTGTAGA
Source organism: Microcoleus sp. FACHB-61 (assembly GCA_014695295.1). Lineage (GTDB taxonomy): Bacteria > Cyanobacteriota > Cyanobacteriia > Cyanobacteriales > Microcoleaceae > Microcoleus. Next base: position 28,688 of record JACJNY010000043.1, read on the forward strand.
GATGGGAGTGTCTGAGGAGGATATTGTGTTGGGGTTGCATCCACCTTACAAGCGTCCGCATACTGGGTTCGGAGTAGCGTAAAGGAAAAGGCGATCGCAGATGATGAAATGTGTTTGCTACTTTTTGTTATTAATATTTTTTTTCTGGGTCGCGCTTCCTGCTGACGCCTCTGTATGCCGCAATTATCAAGGACGCGAGATTTGCATTGTCGATATCAAACGCAGCGCAAAAAATTATTGGGAATACAGGGTAATTCTGAGTGTTGATGGAGTTAAACAGCCTCTGCAAGTCTACAATTGCCGCGATCGCACTACAGTTAAAAAAGATGGAACTGTTTTGGCGTTTGGACAAAACAACCCTGGTGAAATCGTCTGCCGTTTTTTTAATCAGAAATAAGTAAATGAAGTTATTGTAGGGTGCGCTTCGGGCTGAATGTGGCAACCACAAACTCAAGAATTTTTCCCGAAGCGCAGCCTACGTTAGAATTTGTCGTCTACTGCTGAAACGCAGCGTTCGCAAATTAGCGGATGTTCGATCGACTCGCTGACGTGAGTCGAGTAATTCCAGCAGCGATCGCACTTTTCCCCGTCTGCTTTGACTACACCAATCGCCAACTCTGGAGACTGATAACTGTAGGGCAATTCCTGTATCGCTGCATTCGATTCTACCAGTTCCACTTCCGAAGTAATGAACAAATAGCGCAGTTCGTCTACACCCTTGCCGGTCATTGTAGAATCGTGCGTTACAGCTATTTCTGCAGGAATTTCTGGTTTGGGTTCGATCGCAACTAATTCTGGTTTCGGGATTTCCGGTGTTTCTACCAGCGCCGTTTCTACTGGGGCTGTTGGTACGATCGCCTGTGTTTCTTCTACAACCACAAGCGCTGTCTCTACTGGCGGTGCGAGTACGATCGCCTCTGTTTCTACAAGCACAAGCGTGTTTGTCCGGCCCACCACATCTGCTGTCATAAAATCAATCTTTTGAGCCAGTTGTTGACGGTTGGCGGCAAACAGCAAGTGACGGAAAACAAACCAGATTGTAAATAAGATGCCGATGACTTCTAATAAGCCTCCCAAAAGCGGAATCTGATTCATCGTATCCAAAATCGCCAGCGTTACTCTGCCCGTTATCAACACAGAGGCTAACAGCCCAAGTGTGACCAGCGCTTTTTGGTATTCTGTGACAAAGTTGCCCGCGTATTCAGGCAAATTAGCCACAAAGTCGGCGGCTCGATCTAAGATTGGCCCAGAATCTGAAGCCGACTGTTCCGGGGCAGAATACTGTACTATCTGAGAAGCTCGATCGCCCTTTTCTGCGCTCGTTTCCGCCTCAACATAAATTGTGTTTTCTGTCAAGACTTTGGCAACTTTTGCCGCTTGTTCTTCCTGTTTATCTTGTGCTGCTTTTGCTTTCTCCTCTGCCGCTAACTCTATGACGGAATTTTGCGATCGCACATAATCAACCAATTCTTCACTGCTGGGATTCAAAGCTTGCAATTGCTCTCTTTTCTCAACATCGGGAACATACACCAAAACCTTAGCTTCCAAAGAAGAACCGATCGCCTTTTCAATCCGGGCTTTTTCCAAAACCTTGTTAACTTCGCCGCGCACTTGCCGCAAATACTGCCAGCGAGTAGCCAATTCTGGATTGTGCCATGAAGCATCAATTTGCACCCAGCCCGCTTCAAACACGGACTTGTAAGGAGTCGGATACGGAAGGTACTGCCAAATATCCTCAGCCATGTGACACAACACAGGTGCGATCGCCCTTGCTAAATTCTCCACAGCAATTGCAATCACCGTCTGACAACTGCGTCGGCGAAGGGTATCTGTCGCGCTGATGTAAAGTCTGTCTTTGGCAATATCCAAGTAAAAATTAGACAAATCCACCGTGCAGAAATTCTGCACAGTTTGGAAGAATCGGGAAAATTGGAAGTTTTCAAAAGCATCTTGGACTTCCGCAAATACTTCGCCCATTCTGTGCAGCATATAGCGGTCGAGTTCCGGTAATTCCTCGTAAGCAACGGCATCTTTTGCCGGATCGAAGTCGTGCAAATTGCCCAGCAAAAACTTAGCTGTATTGCGAATTTTGCGGTAAACATCCGATTGCTGTTTGAGAATGTTTTTGCCCAAAGGCACGTCTGCCGAGTAGTCTACCGAAGACACCCACAACCGCAAAACATCGGCTCCATATTCCTTAATTACTGCCGCCGGATCGACGACATTGCCTTCAGATTTGCTCATCTTCCGGCCTTTTTCATCGAGCACAAAACCGTGAGTCAAAACTGTTTTGTAAGGAGCGACGCCGTTAGTTGCTACACTGGTAAGCAAGCTGGATTGAAACCAGCCGCGATGCTGGTCTGAACCTTCCAAATAGATATCAGCAGGATAGTTTAATTCCGATCGACCTTGGGCAACTGCGGCCCAGGAAGAACCCGAGTCAAACCACACATCCATCGTGTCGGTTCCCTTGCGGTAAGTACGGCCGTTATTGCGGTAAGATTCCGGCAGCAATTCGGCGATCGACAATTCCCACCAAGCATCGGAACCCTTCTCGGCAAAAAGGGCTTGCACATGGGCGATCGTTTCTTCATTTAACAGCGGTTCGTTGGTTTCTTCGTCGTAGAATACGGGAATGGGAACGCCCCAAGTCCGCTGGCGAGAAATACACCAATCCGATCGATCGCCCACCATTGCAGTGATTCTATTTTCCCCTTGGGCGGGAATCCACTTCACATCGGCGATCGCTTTTAGGGCTTCATCTCGGAACCCTTCAACGGAGGCAAACCACTGTTCTGTCGCCCGAAAAATAGTCGGCTTTTTCGTGCGCCAATCGTAAGGATAAGAGTGAGCGTAACTTTCCTCTTTAATCAAACAATTTGCTTCGGCAAGGGCATCAATCACTGCGGCATTGCCATTTCCGAGGACATTTAAACCTGCAAACTGTCCGGCTTCTGCGGTGAAATTTCCGTTCTCATCTACGGGCGTTAAAACTGGCAAACCGCAGCGTTTTCCGACAATAAAGTCTTCTTGTCCGTGCCCCGGTGCGGTGTGCACCAATCCCGTACCAGAATCAGCGGTAATGTAGTCACCGCCGGCAACAATTGGACTTTCGCGATCGAACAGCGGGTGTTTGTAGCTGCAACCTTCTAATTCTTTGCCTTTGAAGGTGGCAAGTATTTTTAATTGAGTGTTAAAAGTCGCCGACAGCCGATCGACCGCATCGACAGCTACTAACATAAATTGTTGTGCGATGTGGGAATTTCCCGGCGGTTCCACCACCGCATAAGTCAGTTCGGGATTGACGGCGATCGCCAAGTTTGCCGGAATTGTCCAGGGAGTAGTCGTCCAAATCGCCGCCCAGAGGCTCGGCATATAGCGTTTGAGCTTCGACTGCAAAGATTTTGACAATTTTCTCACATGAAAGCCGACGTAGATGCTGCGCGACGTGTGGCCTTCGGGATATTCCAGTTCGGCTTCTGCGAGGGCTGTTTTCGAGCTCGGGCTCCAGTGAACCGGTTTGAAGCCGCGGTAGATGTAGCCTTTGAGAACCATTTGACCGAAAACGCCGATTTGAGCGGCTTCGTATTCGGGTTTCAGGGTTAAATACGGGTGTTCCCAGTCGCCCCAAACGCCGTAGCGCTGGAAGGATTCGCGCTGCTGTTCCATTGTTTGCTGCGCGAAGGTGGCGGCTTTGCGGCGGAGTTCGATCGGCGTAAGATTTAGCCGCTCCTCCGATTTCATGTTCTGCAATACTTTAAGTTCGATCGGCAATCCGTGGCAATCCCAACCGGGAACGTAGCGGACTTTTTTGCCGCGCAGCATTTGGTAGCGGTTGATAAAGTCTTTAAGGATTTTGTTGAGGGCGTGGCCGATGTGGAGTTGTCCGTTGGCGTAGGGTGGGCCGTCGTGGAGGATGAACAAGTCGCCTGGGTTATTTTCCGAGAGGCGATCGTAGATTTCTTGATCGGCCCAAAATTTTTGCAATTCTGGTTCGCGCTTGACGGCGTTGGCGCGCATATCAAACTTGGTTTTGGGCAGGTTTACTGTGTCTTTGTAAGATTTAGCTTCCATTTTTGACAAACGTTTTATGTAGTTAGTTGTTAGTAGTTAGCGGTTATTTGAGTGATGATATCAAGTCCGGTTAAATAATCATAATTAAATTTGTAGTGACAACTTTAGTCATCTCTCGTCATTGAAGAGCTGACAACCAGATATTTTAGTATAAGCGATCGACCGCACATTAGATCGAACCAAATCCGTAGAGAGATCTCTCTTCTCTTCCTCTGCGCCCTCTGCGCCCTCTGCGGTTAAATCATTCCGGTCGAACCATAAACGATCTCACAAATCGACGTTGGGCTATTCGGTTAGCCAACTGAACATTTCACCGACGGTGAGATTGAAGGATTCGGCAATTGACACTTGCAGTAGGTTTTAACCGACTTTCGCTATGAGACAGGGAATTCATTCCCTGTCGGAATGTCGGAATGTCGGAATGTCGGACTCGGGCGAGTGAAAACCCCTCAGAGGAACAGTCCCAACCCGCGGCTAAAAGCATTACCAATACGATCGCACAATGACGCGGCCGGCACTCCCTGTCCTTCCTGTTCCCATTTTTCCACGAGTTGGCGGCCCAGGGGCGTGAGGCGAAAACTGTCGGTAATCCCTTGTCCGTCTACTTCCCGCCGCAACACGCCGACTTGGATCAGCCACAGTAGGGAGTTTTCGGCTACGAGTTCGGATACGGGCGATCGGGTGTAGCCGCTTTCAACACCGGAATTTGAGGCGATCGCAGTTAGGAAAACACTGTTATCGCGGATTGTCTGGAAGAAGTGTAGTTGAAAAGGGCTGCACCGGACGGCGCGATCGGCTCTTTTGACAGTGCGGCTGGGATAACTAATAGATTTAAACGCTTCGGATGGGATAAAAGTCATTGAGAGAACCTCTGAATAGGTTGTATATTTTTAATTGTTACCGATTATATGGTAAGTTTGGCGGTTGATTTACTAAACCAAGAAACTATCTATCTCATCAATAAACCTTTTGAGTTGGTTAACTCTCTTAACCAAGTCCAAATACAAAAATTCATAATCAAGATTATTTATAATCTCTTGCGAAGTTATTTCACTTTTATCATAATTTCTACTTACTAATCGATAAATATCCTTTAAATCTTGACTGGGATGTGGTCTTTGTTCAATATCAATATTTATTAAATCTAAACCTAATTGTTGCAAAATAAAATCTGGGATTAAACGGCTATCTAATTTATAAAAATAATGCCATTCTGCTAAAAACCATGCTTCTATTTCCATAACAGCTAAAGTTATATAAATTGGAATTCCCCTTGGCTGCACCAGCTTCAACCATCCTTTAATTCCTCCTTCTACTTGTCCCTTTTCACTTAAAGATTTTGGGTATAAATCTCTCAAGCCTAAAATTTTTTCATAGCCACTATTCGTTAGACTTTCATGCTGTTTTCTGATATCAGAAACTACATGAGCATCACAACCGCAATCATATAAAAGAACAAAAAAAGGAGCATTTTTTATGGTACTTAATTTAAGTGGTTGAATTATACGACTAGCTTTGCCACCTTGAAATTTATAAGTTTCAATATCTATTTCTTTGTATCCCGCAATTTCCTGAAATAACCTTTCAACAAATATCTGTTCTGTTTGTCCTTCAACAAAACAAGCAATTTTCTTTGGTGTCATAATTTATTCTGCCTCTTCATCACCTTTTTTTTGTAACAGAAACTCACTGGTGAACAAATCAAAGTTATTAAGTCCAATAAACTTAAACTCCTCAATCTTCTCGCGTGAATTATAAATATTATGTAATTTGGCACTCCCAGGAGTTCGTTCAATCAATGACCAATATTTTAACGGAACACCATTCATAATAAACTCATCATTGGTAGTCATAATAAGTTGAATTAATCCTGTTTCAGCTTTTTTTATTAGTATTTTAATTATAGAGGAAGAGCGTTGATAATCTAACCCTTCTCCAATATCATCAATCACAATACAACTAGGTTTACTCGCTAGTAAAGAGTAGTTAATTTGAATAAACAATGATAAAGCTCGAAACATTCCTTGTGAAATTTCGGCTTGTTCTGTCACGGAAGTTAAATCTGCTTCCTTAATGTATAGAGATTGTGGTAAGTCCTCTGAACTATCAGCAGCAGAAATATCGGAATTGATGGAAGATGGCACTTTTATTCCAACTTCTGATAACTGATAACCAATTTTCGTCATATCAGAGATAATTGCTTCTGTAAACCGCTCCCTAAATTCCTGTTTTCCCAGCACAAATATACCGACAACCGACCTAGCATCTTTGACCTTTATCTCATTTTTTGATAATTCTCGGTCTCGGGGAAAGGGAGGAGCCCATATAAAATTCTTACCGAGTTCTGTTCCAAACTCATAAAATCTTAGGGAGTTTGACCATTGATATAATTTCTCTAAAAATGGATGCTGAATAGAGTCTCTACGCTTAACGACTGCGAGTTCTGTTTGGTCAGTTTGAAAGTTAATTTTTCGGTTAAGTTCTTTAGCCAATATAGTACCTTTGCCTGATTCATCCCTATTTAAAAGTTGCCGATCGCTTTTACTGCCTATAATTAATTTTTCTTTAATTACAAGACCTTTCTCTATTTTCAATATATATTCTGTTTTTTCTTCAGACCGCTCAATATCAAACAACAAACGCCATTCATAGCTTTTGGATTGTGGAAGAAGAGACCTACTATTTGATAGTAACTCTGACAGAGTATATATGGCCCTCACAATTTTTGATTTACCACTAGCATTTTTACCTACAATTAAATTTGTTTTGCTTAATTGCCATTCTTCGACTCGCCATTCATCAGGCAGACCTTTATTATACACATAGTCAAAAATATCTAGCTTCATAAATTTGTTACCTTTATTACAAAATTTTTATAACAATAGGATCAAACACCAATAATCTAACACCCGATCGCCCGCAAGTCAACGCAGAAAATCACCCGATCGAACTCTTTCCAAGCGTAAAATTTCCCTGGGACGAACTCAATCCCTAACCTCACATTCAAAAGATTGGCGGTAGCAGCCCAAAATCAACTAAAATAGCTTGGTAAATCGCAAGGGAAACAAAACTATGACATTACCAGTTGGGTGCGCTGCCCCTCAATTTACCGCCAAAGACACCAACGGCAACACAGTCTCGCTCTCCGAATTCGCCGGTAAAACCATAATCTTGTATTTCTACCCGAAAGATGACACCCCTGGCTGCACAAGACAAGCCCAAAGCTTCAAAGCAGCGTATGAAGAATACAAAGGCAAAGACCTTGTAATTCTCGGTGTCAGCCGCGACAACGAGGAATCGCACCAAAAGTTCACAGAGAAATACGGTTTGCCTTTCCAGCTATTAGCAGATGTTGATGGCACGATTACCAAAGCTTACGATGTCGAGAAAGGCGATTATGCTAAGCGCGTCACCTTCGTTATCGACGGTACTGGCAAAATTATTCAGGTTTATGAGGGCGAAACCATGAAAGTTGACACTCACGCTCAAGATATTCTCGTCACCATAGTTTAGTCGAAGTTTAGCCGATCGCACTAACATTCCTGGACGCACCAAACGGCTAAAAACCCGGTTTCTTCCTAGATGCCTCGTTGCTATAGGCAATATTCTCGTAGAAACCGGGTTTTTTTCGTAAGTCCTGACTAAGCAAGTGAGGGGCCAAGGGTACAGGGGGGAAACAACCTACTCGAACTAAATTCCTTCCCTCAAAACTTACACCACAAATCCGCTCAACCAGCCATATATTAAATTAAAATGCTTATGGTGCCCCTAAAGGTAGATTTGTGGCGCAAATCCCGCCAATAATTAAAAATTTATGCTGTAAAAGGCATTAACCGTCCGTAGACAGAATCTAGGGGCGATTTTTTCCTGGTTGGGGTTATTGTGTTTGATAAAATCAGAAGTTATCCTTGCTTTAGCTGAATAATTAAGTATGTAGGGAGATATATAATGACAACCAACAACATTATTTTGAGTTACTTAGGCCCACAAGAAATTGAGGCCAATCGAGCTGCTGTCTTAGTTGGCAGTTTTAACAAAAATTTAGTGGCAGCGATTTCAGCAGCAGAAGGCTCAAATGCTCTGAATGTCGCGATAAATGCCTCAAGAGGCATTTGGAGCATCAGTTTAGAAAAAGGATTCGATAGCGCAGGAACTCGCACAGTACAGGTGAAGGCAACTGATAAGACCGGCAAAGTTATCGGCCAACAAACAATTAACATCAAAGTTAATCCTGCTTCTAAGTCCCCCGCTCAATTTTTCACGTTAATTACTCTCAGAGATACCGCATTCAAAGCCGGAACACTGCCCGCGAGCAATCTCAATAACCTGCAAAAAGCGGCAATACAAGGAGGTAAAACTTATCAAATTAGCGACTACGAGTTAGAAGATGGACACCTGAATGTTCAACTAAATAATCCCATTTATCCGGTGGGAAAGTCCGGCTTTTTCTACGAAAAACACGTACTCATAACCAAAGGCGCAAAAATTCTCATATTCGATCGCGCCGAGTTGCCGACCCCGCCACCTGGAATGCTGTTACTATGGGTTATCAAAAAGACCTGGTTAAAGCTCAACCCCACAGATTCTGCTAGTTTAGGACAAACTCAGAAATTACAATTTAACCAGGGAGAAACTTTCAATGTTCTCGGCTACGCTTGCGTAGAAAACCATTTCCGAGTCGCTTTTGCTCGGGCAGTTCCTAACTTAGGAACTTCGGGATATCTGTACTCGCAGCACGTCCAACTTTTGCGAGACGGGAGGGGAATTCCGTTTGATAGAAATGCAGTTACGATGACTGTTATCAAAACTACTGTGTTTAAAAAGCGACCGACAAATGCCGCTAGCCTGCCACCCCAAGAAAAAATTACCTTGCCGGCGGGAATGATTTACGGAATTGCCGGATTCTCGATCGAACAAAGCCACATTAAAGTCTCGCTTACCGAGAATTTGCCGCAATTTGGCAATACGGGTTTCATTTATCCCGATTTTGTGCAATTCAGCCGCGGTGGCAAATCTTTCAATCCCGCTCCGAATTTAACTTATCAAGGGCCGTCAGAAGTTTTAATAAATCAGCCGATCGTCCTTCGGGGTACTTTTGACCGAGAAAAAACAGCAAAAATTGAGGTGATAGCTGAGGATACATTTCCCCTAAGCGTCACGCTAAACCAACAAGCCAGCACTTGGCAAGTTAATTTGTCTAAAGGATTTAGCGTAGCTGGAGCTCGGTGGCTCAGGTTGCGGGCAACTGACAGCAAAGGCAACGTTACTGGCAGCCAAATAATTTACATTACCGTAAGTTCCGATCCGCTGACTGCCGGAAAAGGTTTGACCTTAAAGATAGTTTCTGACAGTTTGTTTAAGGTAGCTCCGGTTGATTCTTCCAGGCTCGACAATCAGCAAAAAGTTCTTGTCAAAGCAGGCCAGACTTTCGCGGTTAGCAAGTACGGATTTGTTGACGGGCATCTCAAAGTGGTGCTGGATTCAGAAATTTTGCCGATCGGCAGTTTTGGCTATTTTTACGAACCCGATGTTCAGCTTGCCAAAGGTGATAAAATTCTAAGATTTGACCTGGCAGACGTGCCGAATAGCAACGTCAGCGCTCAACTGTTGGTAACTCAAACAACTCAGATTAAAGGTCAACCAGAAGATTCATCTAAACTGCCTGCAAATCAAGTTGCTCAAATAACTTTAGGCAGCACCTATGCCATCACTGGTTATGCCTGCATTTTGGGGCATTTCCGAGTAACCTTGGCCGAACCTATTCCCGGTTTCGGCAATATCGGATTTATTTATTGGCAGCACGTTCAAATTAAAAAAGACGGCAAAGAAGTTGCCTACGATCCCAGTGCTTTGACGATGACAATCCTGCAAGCAACAGTGTTTAAAAAACGGCCTGTAGATTCTGCCAGCCTGAGCATTACCGAGAGAACTACGCTGGCTTTAGGTCGAGTTTACGGCGTGGAAAGCTACGGTGTCGAAGGTAATCACCTAAAAGTTTCCCTGAGTGAAGAACTGCCGAACTTGGGCAATACAGGTTATGTTTTTCCTAGTTTTGTTCAGTTCAAGCGGGGAGATAAAATTTTCGATCCGGTTCCGAACAATGTGGAATTGAACGTGCCGTATTTTTCGCAGCGGGACAATCCGCGTTTTGACTGGTCTACTTGCAACGTAACTGCGATCGCCATGGTGCTTTATTATTACGGCCTGCGTTCTGAGTGGGGCGGACAGTTGGAGGATGAGTTGTTGCAGTGGTGTTTCGACTATGCCGGCCAGGGTTCTCAAACCGATCACAGCGTGCTTTCGGCGCTGATTCAGGCTTACGGGTTTGAGACGAGTTTTAGTACGACTCGCACGTGGGCGGAGGTGCGATCGGAATTGCTGAATCGGCGGCCGGTAGTTTTAGCAGGAGATTTTACTGCGGCCGGTCACATTCTCACTTTAATTGGCTACAATTCTCAGGGTTATATCGTGCAAGATCCTTGGGGAGATGCACTGACTGGTTACAGCGATACTGAGGGGAGAAAGTTGATGTATCCCTACAGTTACGTCAATCAAGTTGCTGGGCCAGATGGGAATGTTTGGGCGCATTTTATCTCTCGATAATCTACTCTACGCTTGGCAAGTAGTTTGAGGCGCTACAACTATTAGTAAGGTGCGCATTACAGCTATGCGTAAGGTACTCCGTGCGCACCCTACATAACTTAGGCAATTTAGCCCTTAATTTTGCGTTTCGCTGCACCAATACCTAAAAAGCTCAAGCCTACTAAAGTACCCAACCAAGTAGAAGGTTCGGGTACAGCCTCAAACGAGCCTTGAATGGCGATCGCATCGTTAGCGCACTCGGCAAAAAAGTTAGCAATGTAGTTCCCCGAAGGCATGGAGGATTTATTGAAACTGAATCCGATAGTTTGAGAACCAACTGCATTAAACTGACCGAAATTAAGACCGAGGACGCTCAAAGTTGCGGGCGTTAAAAAATTTATTTCTCCTACTTTTGTACCCGTAGCTATTGAATTGAGGATGGTCATGTTTCCTGTTTGTTGAAAATAGGGGTCGGTGGCAGCTAAATCGCCCATTGATGGGGTTCCGCCTTGAGATGCAACTACCGTATTGAATTGATTTAAATTGGTAAAGCCAGAGTTACTTTGGGTAACGCTTTTAGCGGTAACATTCGTGTAAACGCCTGTTGTCGCCACGCCTGAGTCATTTCCGGCGGCAAAGCGAACGGCAAATAAGCTGCGATTTGCGTTAGCTGTATTGAAGTTTTGACCGGAAAAATTGAAGAACAAATCGCCGTAGTTGATGTTGCCTCTTTCAGCGGCGCTGTCGGCATATCCTGCTAAACTTAGATTGGAGTTGATGGCGATGAAAGCTGTATCTGATGTTTCTTTGATGGCAATGCCGTAAAATTCAAAATCGCCGCCGCCGATTTGGGGCCCTGTCACGCCGTCGTTGAAGGAATCGATCGCATAATTCCACCCGTTAGATAGTGTTGCTGCTGTAGCTTTTTGTTGCTGTAGTGCGAAAATGGCACAGAAAACAGCCACGGAGTAAGTCCAGTGGATGCTGTTTTTATTAATGGAATTCATAAAATTCTCCCTGGGAATGAGTGTTAAAGTGTCCAGTCTGCTCTATCGACTGTTTTTAATTTTAAGTAAATCATACCTTCGGGCCGAATTTCTTAAAATTTTGCTAAAAATTTGGTCGGGCTACATCCTATCAACTAGATTGGTTAAAACAACCCACTCATGCCTGTAGCTAAATACAGGACTTACGCAGGCACAGTATTATAGTGGGGCTGCATAAGTCCTGTAGGTGCAAATAAACCGACTACCGGGTTGGGGCGGTTGAGAGCAGCCATAAACTGGCTGCTAGTCCAGATCTAGGCGGTACCCGCATCTAAAATATCTTATTGTTTTTTCATACCGATAGACTTAATTGATTTTTTATCAAATATTAATGAATCTTGACAATTGGCGGTGTGATGTTGTAGATGCCGATGCCTGATTCTATTAATATTTCGATTGTTTAATTAATAATTTTAATAACTTGTATGTCATCTCCAGCCCGGTTCAATAATTATAATTACGTTTGTGGTGATGGCTTCCTTCCTCCAACTCCTAAAAGGCGGATCGCCCACAATTTTACAAATTTTAGTATAAGCGATCGACCTAACAGGCTTTTAATCGATCGACAAACTGGGGAGCGGCACTTTTTCTGTAAGTGCCGCACAAAGCGAGAATTGGATCATCAAAAAAAATTCAGACGGCGAGGAGCGATCGCACGTTTTTAGAACACTCAAGGAACTTCCTGCCCTACATCCGGTGCAGGTATCGCGGCTTCCTTCTAACTCTGGCGGTGGTTTCAAGACTTGAAGCGCTGCATAAATCAATCAAATTTCACAAATAGTTGCTCGCAACTATGGGGTATTGCCCTTTTTTAAATGCTGTTAATATATCGCCGACAGTTCTTTGACTATCTTGACTCTTCCCTTGAGTACAGAGCGCAGCAGGCGGTTGATCGAATGTCTGTCTTCATCGTCGAGAGAGTCGTCTAAAACAGCGGCCATCAAACCGTAGCGATCGGCTAAAGTCAAACAACCCGTATCCGTAACAGAGGCAAGCATTTCGGAAATAGCGCCGGGGATAAGTTGAACTAAAAACATAAGACGTTCCCTGAATTCGATACTTATATCATCTCTCCTTCTCTAAAAATTAAGAGTGACGCTGGCATAGCAGAGAACGTGATGTTTTGAGGCAAACTGTGTGACAGCCACCGCTCTAATTGTGTGACGAACTGCGTTTTAAGTCAGCGATCTTAGTCACAAGATGATTTTATATGTTCCAATTTCCCCCTCTGCCCTCCCAAATCTAAAGATTTAAAGAGATTTTTCCGTTCTGTGGGTGCCTTTACCCATTACCTATGTATAAAACGCATCGCCACTATGCGAAAAATTCATAAAACTCAATATTTTGTAAAAATAGCTACGAATGTTTACAGTGGTGGGCTTTACATTAACTCATAACAAAGGTGCATAGAAACCCAGGAATCGACCGAACCATCGGTAACAACTATAACCATACATAGTTTTGCGACTTCGAGGCAGCGCCCAGTCAAGCTCAAACTTACAGAAGACCAACGATGCTTAAAAGAAATTCGATCTAGTAACTAAATATACAGTTTTAAATTCATACACTCACTAAGGTTAGCAGGAAACACACATTTTATGCTCCAAGTCAATACCTCCCCACACAAGCCAGCAGCGAGGGTAAACCGATGACCCAAACAGTAGAACCCAAAGCTCAAGCGAGCCTGAACAAGTTTGAAAAACTCAAAGCCGAAAAGGATGGCTTAGCATTAAAAGGTGAACTCGACCACTTCGCCGAGATCGGCTGGGAAGCAATGGACGAAACAGATCGCGAGCACCGCCTCAAATGGCTCGGCATCTTCTTTCGGCCAGTAACTCCCGGCAAATTCATGATGCGGCTGCGCTTGCCCAACGGCATCATCACTAGCAATCAAACCAGAACGCTAGCAGAAATTGTACAGCGCTACGGCGACGACGGCAGCGCCGACATCACCACCAGACAAAACCTGCAATTGCGCGGAATTCGCATCGAAGATGTGCCCGACATCTTCCGCCGTCTCAAAGAAGCGGGCCTGACCAGCATTCAGTCTGGCATGGACAACGTGCGCAACATCACGGGTTCCCCAGTCGCTGGCTTGGACGCGGACGAACTGATAGATACGCGGGAACTGGCGAACCAAGTCCAAGACATGATTACGAACAGTGGCGAAGGCAACCCCGCGTTTTCCAATTTGCCGAGAAAGTTTAATATTGCGATCGCAGGCTGCCGCGACAACTCAGTCCACGCAGAAATCAACGACATCGCCTTCGTACCCGCTTACAAAGACGGCAACATCGGCTTTAACGTTTTAGTCGGCGGTTTCTTCTCCGCCAAACGCTGCGAAGCTGCAATTCCTCTCAACGTATGGGCAAGTCCCAGCGACGTTGTAGATTTGTGCAAAGCAATTTTAACTGTATTTCGCGATCGAGGCCCGAGAGCAAACCGCCAAAAATCCCGGCTGATGTGGCTGATTGACGAACTCGGAATCGAACAATTCCGAGCCGAAGTCGAACAAGAATTAGGTCGCACTTTGCCCGCCGCCGCCCTCAAAGATGAAATCACCTGGGACAAACGCGACCACATCGGCATCTACCCCCAAAAACAATCAGGGCTCAACTATGTAGGGCTGCACGTTCCAGTCGGACGGCTGCAGGCATCGGATTTGTTCGATTTGGCCAGAATCGCCGAGGTTTACGGTAGTGGCGAACTCAGGCTCACCGTTGAAGAAAACGTGATTATTCCCAACGTTCCAGACTCGCGGATTGAATCGCTAGTCAAAGAACCGCTGTTGCAGCGTTTTTCCATCGACCCCGCACCCCTGACGCGAGCCTTGGTTTCCTGCACCGGCGCCAAGTTTTGCAACTTCGCCCTCATCGAAACCAAAAGCCGCGCCGTGGCAATGATTGAGGAACTCGATGTCGAACTTTCAGTTCCCAAACCGGTCAGAATTCACTGGACGGGTTGCCCCAATTCCTGCGGTCAACCCCAAGTAGCAGACATCGGTTTGATGGGAACCAAAGTTCGCAAGAACGGCAAAACCCTCGAAGGTGTAGACATTTACATGGGAGGCACAGTCGGCAAAGAGGCTCATTTGGGTACTTGCGTCCAAAAAGGCATCCCTTGCGAAGACCTCAAACCGCTGCTGCATCAACTGTTAGTCGAGCAGTTTGGGGCAGTTCCCAAAGAGATTACAGGCGATGTAGCTGTGCTGCACCGGCAACTGCAATTGACGGTTGAGGAGGGCGAAGCGGCAGCCCAGGCACCCAAACCTCAGACATCTACTGTCATTTTCGCTCGATCGGGCAAAGAAGTTGCTTGCAGCGAAGATGAGTACATTCTCGACGTTGCCGAACGGGCCGGGGTCGAACTTGACAGCAATTGCCGAAAGGGAGTTTGTGGCACTTGCAAGCAGCAACTCCTAGAAGGTAATATTGCCGCCTACGACAGCCACCCCGACGCGGCCGCCGGCTTAGAACCAGGGTTCATTTTAACTTGCAGCGCGCGGGCGATCGGCAGAGTGACGATCGACGCCTAATCTCATAATGTGAGATGCGATGCGAAGGTCGCGAATCAATCTCACATCTCACATTTCCACCATCTCAAAGTACAACAACAATTCAAGACAAATGAGCAACCTTTCCAGAAGAAAATTCATCATCACCGCCGGAGCAACAGCAGCCGGCACCCTCCTAGCTCACGGTTGCAGTTCCGGTTCCAACACATCTAACGGAAGTGCCACCCCCGCAGCCGGCGGCGCTTCGCCCACCGCCGCCCCAGCAGTCAACATCAACCCCGCCGACGCCCCAGAAGTTACCGCAGCCAAACTCGGATTCATCGCCCTCACCGACTCAGCACCCTTAATCATCGCCCAAGAAAAAGGGTTATTTGCCAAATACGGCATGAAAGACGTAGAAGTTACCAAACAAGCATCTTGGCCAGTTACTCGCGACAACTTAGAGCTCGGTTCCGACAAAGGCGGCATTGACGGGGCCCACATTTTATCCTCGATGCCTTACCAAATGACATTAGGCACTATTACCAAAGGCAATCAGCCAGTGCCGATGAACCTTCTGGCGCGGTTAAATACTAACGGTCAGGCAATTTCGCTCAGCAAAAAATACCTAGATTTAAAAGTCGGTACAGACAGCGCACCCCTGAAAGCAGCTTTTGGCAATCAAAACCTTCCTGTTGCTATGACTTTTCCCGGTGGCACCCACGACTTGTGGATGCGCTACTGGCTAGCAGCCGGCGGTATTAATCCAGATACAGATGTTTCCGTGATTCCCATACCGCCGCCCCAAATGGTAGCGAACATGAAATCTGGCAGCATGGAAGCCTTTTGCGTAGGCGAACCTTGGAATGCTCAGCTAGTTACTCAAAAGGTAGGATACACCGCCTTATTAACCGGAGAACTTTGGAAAGACCACCCAGAAAAAGCTTTAGCTTTAAGAGGAGATTGGGTTGAGAAAAATCCCAAAGCTGCTAAAGCAATTACAATGGCCGTACTGGAAGCCCAGCAGTGGTGCGACAAGGCAGAAAATAAGGATGAAATGTGCCAAATCATCTCTCAAGATAGGTGGTTAAAAGTGCCAGCTGCAGATATTATCGGTCGCTCTAAAGGTCAAATTGACTACGGTACCGGCCGCATTGAAGCCGCCAGCCCAGTGGCGATGAAATTCTGGGCTGACAATGCTTCTTATCCCTACAAGAGTCACGATGCTTGGTTCTTAGCTGAAAATATTCGCTGGGGTTATATCCCTGCAACTACCGACATCAAAGCAACGGTTGATAAAGTTAACCGCGAAGATATTTGGAAAGCAGCAGCGACAACACTTGGCGTTCCCGCAGCCCAAATTCCTGCTACCACTTCTCGCGGTGTCGAAACCTTCTTTGACGGCGTGAAGTTTGACCCAGAAAAACCCGAAGAATATCTGAAGGGTCTGGCAATCAAAAAAGCATAATTAGTTTGTTGACTGTTGACAGTTGACTGTTAACAGTTGACTGCTGACAGTTGGCAAACCCCTAAAATTGATGGTGTTGGACAGAGTGAAACGGAGGGTTCGTTCGACGGGCAAAACCTGCTAAATCCTGTTCAAAATATCTACAAATAATCGATTATTCACAATACTGCAAAAAAAAATGGCAACAAACCTCGCTGTTACTAAAAGCAAAAATCCAGTAAATTTCGTTCTGGATCAGGTTCAAAAAAACCGCCGAAAAATCATCCGCCCGCTAGTCGCGATCGCAGTTCTGCTCATAATCTGGCAAATCCTCTGCAACAGTCCAGAGTCGAGCTTGCCGGGGCCCATCAAAACTGTCCAAGAAAGCTGGAATCTGATTATCAATCCTTTCTTCGACAACGGCGGTACAGACAAAGGCTTGTTCTGGCAAATTTTGGCGAGCTTGCAGCGGGTGGCGATCGGCTTTACTTTGGCAACAGTTCTCGGCATCAGTTTAGGAATCCTGATCGGCACAAACTCTTTAATGTTCGATGCTTTAGACCCGCTGTTTCAAGTATTCAGAACTATCCCGCCCCTGGCTTGGCTGCCGATCGCCCTGGCCGTATTTCAACAGTTCAATCCCTTTGAAGGCATGGGGATGAAAGCTAACGAAGTTTCCGCACTTTTCGTAATCTTAATTACAGCAATTTGGCCGATTCTCATTAACACCACAGTAGGCGTTCAACAAATACCCCAAGACTACAGAAACGTCGCCCGCGTCTTGCGTCTCCCTAACCAAAAATACTTCTGGAAAATCCTGCTTCCCTCTTCTGTTCCTTACATCTTCACAGGCTTGAGAATTGGGATCGGTTTGTCTTGGCTGGCGATCGTAGCTGCGGAAATGTTAGTCGGCGGCGTCGGCATCGGCTTCTTCATCTGGGACGCTTACAACAGTTCTCGACTAAGTGCAGTGATTATAGCAGTGCTTTATGTAGGAATCGTCGGTTTGATTTTAGACAGAATCGTTGGTTTCATCGCTTCCAAAGTTGTTCCTGAAGAACAGAAATAGGATTGGGTTAACAGTTAGCAGTTGACTGTTGACTAACACAAGGTAAGGTGCGCGATCCGGCGCACCCGGAGCGCGAACAGGGTAAGGTGCGCCCAGGCGCACCCTAGATTGACTTAATCTACAAATTACAAACTAACCTAAATTACCATGTCAATATTTGTTGAAGTAGACCACGTTGACCGCGTATTTAATTTGCCCAATGGAGGGCAATACATCGCTCTTAAAAATATCGAACTGAAAATTAAAAAGGGAGAATTCATCACCTTAATCGGACACTCTGGCTGCGGCAAATCTACACTGCTAAATATCATCGCCGGTCTTGACAAAGCAAGTCAGGGCGGGATTACTTTAGAAGGGCGCGAAGTCCGCGATCCAGGCCCGGACAGAATGGTGGTGTTTCAAAATTACTCGCTGCTACCTTGGCTGACGGTGCGCGAAAATATCGCCCTAGCAGTAAATGAAATTTACAGCGGTAACTCTCAAGAAGATCGCGAGTTGGTGATCGAACACCACATTAAATTAGTCGGACTCGGACACGCGGCCGACAAACGCCCGGGCGAAATTTCTGGGGGGATGAAACAAAGAGTTGCGATCGCCCGCGCCCTGGCGATTCGCCCGAAATTGCTGCTGCTAGACGAACCCTTCGGCGCCCTCGATGCCTTAACTCGCGGCGGTTTGCAAGACCAGTTGATGAAAATTTGCGAGGAAAGCAAAGTCACCAGCGTGATGGTAACTCACGACGTGGATGAGGCTTTATTATTGAGCGATCGCATTGTGATGCTCACCAACGGCCCGGAAGCCCAAATCGGGCAAATCCTCGAAGTAAACATTCCCCGCCCCCGCAAGCGCATGGAAGTTGTCAACCATCCGAGTTACTACGCGCTGCGCAACGAAATGGTTTACTTCCTCAACCAGCAAAAGCGGGTAAAACAGCGCAGGGCCAAACAACAGTCGCCTGTGATCGCCCGCAACGGCCTGGAAAAAATCAACCTCGACATCGGCTTTATTCCCCTCACCGACTGCGCGCCCTTAGTTGTAGCCAAAGAAAAAGGATTCTTCAAAGCCCACGGCTTGGAAGAAGTTACTCTCAGCCGCGAACCTAGCTGGAAAGCGATCGCCCAGGGAGTCGCCGAAGGACGGCTGGACGCGGCGCAAATGGTCGCAGGAATGCCGATCGGTATGCTGTTGGGCCTGGACGGCCAAGCCCCTGTGCCCGTCTGTAGCGCCCTCACGCTGTCGCGCAACGGCAATTCGATTATTTTCAGCAAAGACCTTTACAGACAAGGCATTCGGACATTAGAGGATTTCAAAGCTGCGATCGCCAAGAGTCCCGATAAAGTCCACACCTTGGGCATGGTACACTCCGCCTCCATGCACAATCTGCTGTTCCGCTACTGGCTGGCCGCCGGCGGCATCGACCCCGACCTCGACGTGGGCTTGACCGTGATTCCGCCCCCGCAGATGGTATCGAATTTAAAAGCAGGCAACATTGACGGCTACTGCTCAGGCGACCCCTGGAACTCTCACGCAGTCAACAGCGGTACGGGTTTTGTCATGGCCCGTTCCCTCGATATTCTGCCCGGACACATCGAAAAAGTTCTCGGTGTTACCGAAGATTGGGCTCAGAAATATCCTCAAACCCACCTCGCCCTCGTCAAAGCGCTTTTGGAAGCCTGCGACTACTGCGACGACCGCCGCAACCGCGAAGAAGTCCTAGCATTGATTAGCCAAGAACAATACATCGGCGCCGATCCGAAAGACATCCGTCCGGGGTTCATCGATCCGTACAACTCCGGTACGGAGGCAGAACCCGAAATGCTCTACAACTTCAACCAGTTCTATGTTGACAAAACCAATTTTCCAGACCGCCTAGAAATGGTGTGGGTGATGGCGCAGATGGCTCGCTGGGGACTGATCCCGTTCCCGAAAAACTGGGTGGAGGTGGTCGATCGAGTTTTGCGGCCCGATGTTTTCGGTCAAGCAGTGCGCGAATTGGGTTTGCCGGATATTGCCAGAGATCGCCGCACGATCGAGCTATTTGACGGCACTGTGTTTAATCTAGACGACCCGATCCAGTATCTTCACAATGTCAAAATCAAGCGTGCCGTCCGCATTGAAGAAATCTTAATTGAACAAATAGGCAGTCAGTGTTCCATCAAACTGCCAGCATAACCAGCAAATAGGAAGAGGGAAGGAGGAGCAAGAAATCAGGAAACAAGACTCCCCATTTCCCACTTCCTAACTCCGTAATTTCAAATTATCAATCCAAAGTTGTCATGTCTAATTCCTCAACCCAAAATCCAAATCCTGAAAATATGCAAACTTTCAAAACCCCCCAAACAACCAAAATTGAAACGCCCAAGCAAGACTTTCTTACTATTAAAGACGTATCGAAAGTCTACGAAACTCCTAAAGGCCCTTACGTCGTTCTCGACGGTGTAAACCTGACTATTAATGAAGGCGAATTTATTTGTTTGATCGGTCACTCGGGCTGCGGAAAATCAACTTTGCTCAACATGATCGCGGGATTCAACGGGCCGACAAACGGAGAAGTGGCTCTGCAAGGTGCGCAGATTACTGAACCAGGCCCCGATCGCATGGTGGTGTTTCAAAACTACTCGCTGCTACCGTGGCTGACTGCTACTGAAAACATTCACCTCGGCGTTGAAAATGTTTACCCGGAAAAGTCCGCAGACGAACACAATACGATCGTCAAGGAACACTTGGAATTAGTGGGGCTCACCGAAGCTTGTAACAAAAGACCGGGCCAATTGTCTGGGGGGATGAAACAGCGGGTGGCGATCGCCCGAGCTCTGGCAACTCGCCCCAAACTGTTGATTTTGGACGAACCTTTCGGAGCTCTAGACCCGATTACCCGGGAAGAGTTGCAGGAAGAATTGCTGAAAATTTGGCGGAAGGAAAAAATTACCGTCATTATGATTACTCACGATATTGATGAGGCTTTGTTTTTGGCCGATCGCATCGTGATGATGACCAACGGGCCAGCAGCTTCCATCGGCGAAGATATGCACATTCCGTTCAGCCGTCCCCGCAACCGGGCGCGGGTTATGGAAGACCCGAAATACTACGAACTGCGCAACTTTGCTTTGGAGTTCCTGTTTTCTCGCTACGCGCACCACGAAGAAGGTGAAGCAACGGACTCGGAGACAGAAGCCGTCGCGCTACCGATGCCATTACCTGCTAGCAAAAAGCCTGCGCTTGCGGAGACTGCTAACAGGCCGATCGCCCCTGGGCCTTTTGTGCATCACGCTGCAGAAGCCCCAGAAGCCTCGCCAAAAAAACGCGGCATCCTGGCTGCCTCGTGGTTGTTAGGAATGGCTACTTTAGCCGCCGTCAATATGTCTGCTGTTTCCAGCCAGCTAAAGCAAGCGAAACTAGCAGAAACTGCACCTCCGGCGGCGACTGCGGCGGCGGTTGTGAGTTCTCCCGCCAGCCCGCAAATCGCAGCAAGTTCGATCGCACCGACTGCTAGCCCTGCACCAATCGCTGCTGCCAGCCCTGCACCCATCGCTGCTGCTAGCCCTGCACCCATCGCTGCTGCTAGTCCTGCACCCATCGCTGCTGCTAGCCCTGCACCAATCGCCGCTGCTGCAAGTCCTGCACCCATTGCTGCTGCAAGTCCTGCACCGAATGCCAGTCCTGCACCAATCGCTGCTGCTAGTCCTGCAGCCATCGCTGCTGCCGCTAACAGCGCGGGCGCGGCAAATGCAGCAACCAGTGCCACATCAGAGATTTCTGACCAAGCCGAACTCGATGCGATCGGAAAGCAGTTGTATGCACAAATCGACCAAAAATGGAGAACAACTCCGACATTTACCGAAAGCTTGACTTATCGGGTCAAAGTAAAACAAAACGGCGATATTCTACAGTTCGATCCCACAAATAAAGCAGCTAAAGATTTCGTCAAAGAAACTCCTCTGCCGGTTTTGCAAACTCCTGCCGGTGCCGCAGCAGGCGCTGCTGAAAAAACTGCTGAATTCCAAGTAACTTTTAGCCCCAGCAACGGCGGCGTATTAGAAGTTAAAACAGAGAAGTAGGCGAGATAATACTCCCGCACTAAAGCTCAGATTGCTATCAACAATTAGACCAAAAGTAGTACCTCCCCGCTGTTTGAGTTCGGCCAAAAATCCTCCTAGCTCCCCCTAGGTGGGGGTGACAAGATTTAAACCTGGAGTACCTCTATTTGAGAGGGATTGAGGAGCAGCGATCCACGGGGTAAAAGGGATATCAATCGCGAGTCTTAGTAAGAGAACGGTTAATTTTAAATCAGGGTATTGTCCGTTGCTGTGAAGCATTTTTGCGGTAATTTAGTAATTACTCACACGTTATTTGCAGGAGCCCTCAGTTCCGACTATAATAACAAATTACGAATTACCCATTAGCTTTCAAAAATTAGCATCTAAAATCACCAGATGGAAACTATAAAAACTCTTTGCCCTTACTGCGGTGTAGGTTGCGGTCTAGAAGTTGTTGCCGACAAAAAACAAAGTTGGAAAGTGCGGGGCGATCGCAATCACCCATCGAGTCAGGGCATGGTTTGTATTAAGGGAGCAACCGTAGCAGAGTCGATTCGGAGCGATCGGCTACTTTATCCGATGATGCGAGATACTCTCGACCAACCGTTCCGCCGCGCTAGTTGGGAGGAAGCTCTCGATGCAATTGTTAACCGCATCCAAACAATTCGCAGCACCAGCGGCCCCGATGCTTTGTGCGTTTACGGTTCTGGTCAATTCGCAACAGAAGATTATTATGTTGCCCAGAAACTAATGAAAGGTTGTCTGGGTACTAATAATTTTGATGCTAATTCTCGCTTGTGTATGTCTTCAGCCGTCTCTGGATACGTTCAAAGCTTTGGGTCGGACGGGCCGCCTTGCTGTTACGACGATTTAGAATTAACAGATTGCGCTTTTATTATCGGTAGCAATACAGCAGAATGCCATCCGATTGTATTCAATCGATTAGCAAAATACCACAAAAAAAATCCAAATGTCAAGATGATTGTGGTAGATCCAAGGCGGACTCCGACTGCTGAAGCGGCGGATTTGCACTTAGCAATTAAACCGGGTACAGATATAGATTTGCTTAACGGAATTGCATATTTGCTGTTACAGAGGCAAGCAATAGACCCTGAGTTTATTGAAGAATGCACGGCGAATTTTTCAGCTTTTGCTGAGGTGATTAGCAGCTACACGCCGGAGTTTGTAGCCTCGCGCTGCGGCATTACTGTCAGCGAGTTAGAAACGGCGGCCAACTACTGGGAACAGTCGCAGCGGGTTTTGTCGCTGTGGTCGATGGGAATGAACCAGTCGTCGGAAGGCACGGCAAAGGTGCGATCGCTGATTAATTTGCACTTGATGACCGGTCAAATCGGCAAACCGGGATGCGGCCCGTTTTCCCTCACCGGCCAGCCAAACGCGATGGGAGGGCGGGAAGCTGGAGGGCTGTCTCACTTGCTCCCAGGCTACCGATTTGTGAAAAATGCCGAACACAGAACCCAAGTCGAGGAGTTTTGGGGAATGGCACCGGGAAGCATTTCGCCGAATCCGGGCCGCACAGCTTGGGATATGATTACCGGTTTGGAAACTGGCGAAGTCGAGTTGCTGTGGATTGCAGCTACTAATCCGGTGGTGAGTATGCCGGATTTGGAACGCACTAAAGCCGCTTTGCTGCGATCGCCCTTTACTATTTATCAAGAAGCTTACTATCCCACTGAAACCTCAGCCTACGCTCACATCCTGCTCCCGGCAACGCAGTGGAGCGAAAAAACCGGAGTAATGACGAATTCCGAGCGCCGCGTTACCTTTTGTCCGGGTTTCGACAGTCCCTCCGGGGAAGCCCGCGACGACTGGAGCATTTTCGCCGAAGTGGGACGGCGGTTGGGTTTTGCTGAACACTTTGCTTTCGAGAACAGTGCGGAGGTTTTTAACGAGTACGCGCAGTTGACGCGGGGCCAGCCTTGCGACATGACCGGCCTCAGCCACGAATACATCCGCCAAGAAGGGCCGCAGCAGTGGCCTTGCCGGGAAAACGAGCCTGTGCATCCAGCCCAAGAAGCGAAACGGCTGTATACTGACAGGCGTTTTCACACTCCTGACGCGCGGGCGCGATTTTCGGCCTATCACTCCCGGGGGCTGGCAGAACCTCCCGATCCGAATTATCCGTTTGTGTTGACGACAGGAAGAGTTTACGGACACTGGCACACGATGACGCGGACGGGTAGAACAGAAAAAATTAATCAATTGCACCCCGATCCGTTTTTGGAAATTCACCCCCGCGATGCTGCCAAATTGCAGATTAAGGAGGGGGATTTGCTGGAAGTTCGATCGCGCCGCGGCAAGGCGCAGTTTCCGGCAAAAGTCACAAAGGCGATCGCCCCAGGTACGCTATTTGTACCGATGCACTGGGGTTCTCTGTGGGCCGAAGGCGCTGAAGCCAATGCCATGACTCATTCTGCAAGCTGTCCAGATTCCAAACAGCCCGAGTTAAAAGCTTGTGCGGTGCAGTTGGTGCTGGTTGGGGCAGAAACTGCGGCGGAAGTTGTCGCCGAAGTTGCCGCAGAAGTTGGGGAATTTAATTGGGCAAAATCCACCCTCGCCGTCACTTCTTGAGCTGCCGTCCCACTATACCGCGTCGCGTGAGAACCCCGGTCTTTCAAGCCGGGGATGAAACGCAGAAGCAGCCTTGAGGCGGAGAGCGATCTATTTTATAGTTATGATGCGGAACAAGTAGGCGTATCAAGTACGCGATGAATAATCCTAGAGGGCGTGAGATCCCGACCAGTAAGACACTGCGAGCATAGCTGAGTAAGACGCTGGGCAGCGGGTAAGCAAAGGCAGGATGATGAGCGTACCGGACTGGCTAATGTTGAAAAGTGCGAAAAAAAACAGAAAACAGAAGTAAGCGCAATTGCATCACTGAAAGCTAGTTGCTTTGATCGTCTATATCTGTCTTGACAGCGCTTTTAAGAATTGCCATTTGGTACTTTCTTAAGAATATCTGTTACTTTAGGTCGGAGAGTGTCAAGGGATGTTATGACTCACCGAAGAACGAGCGGGAAGCCTCTGGCAACCGACATGGGGAGGAACGCGGTTGACGTTCGGCGATCGCTCAGTCGAGTCGCGTTCAGTCGAACTATTTTAGATTTACTCCACAGATGAATCTGCAAGCTTGAACAAGAATCTAAAATTTTGATCTCTCCACGACTCCTGTGGGGGGCTTATATCGGTTTTTGGGGTAAAAACCTCTGTCGATCGAGCAATTTTGAGTCCGGACGCACCCTACACCTAAATCTCAAATCCCAAATCCCAAATCTAAAACCTAAAATCGTTATGCCATTAACCAGCCTACAAGCTGCGTTTCCCCGGCAGAGCTAGGGAACAAGGAAAATTAAATTTTTTTATTCTGACTTTTTCCTTCTTGATTGGGGGTTTTTCCTTCGGGAGAATGTCTTCTGGCGAATGCCTTCTGCCTTCTTTTTAATTAATCGAGTCAGACAATTGCAGTTTGCACCTGTAGGTGCTATAATCGTTTTACAAGGCTTTATTTTCGGCAGTACAGTTCGTTCGATCGGCGTTCCTCCGGATTTAAATCTCTACACCCTCTGATTCTGGAGAATGTTCAATGTCAATCTATGTCGGCAATTTATCCTACGAAGTAACGCAGGAGCACCTCAGCCAAACTTTTGGAGAATACGGTACAGTAAAGCGCATTCAATTGCCTGCTGACCGCGAAACTGGTCGGATGCGTGGCTTCGCTTTTGTAGAAATGTCTACTGAAGCCGAAGAAACCGCAGCCATTGAGGCTCTTGACGGTGCTGAGTGGATGGGTCGCGACCTCAAGGTCAATAAGGCAAAACCCCGCGAAGAACGTGGTTCTTCTAACAGCGGTAACTGGGGCAACAACGACCGCTCTTCTCGCCGCTACTAAACCACCCGAGCTAAATTTTTAGCTCGCTTGTGTATTGCGTCGGAGCAAGCTGGGAGTCAACAATCATGCTCTATTGAGAATAGATAGTTAGTTCAGTTATCGCACCGCGCCTTGAAATCCTCAAAATATTGCTAGACAATAGTTTGAGGCTTTTTTATGGGAAAAATTATTAATCAGGAGTTCGATCGCGTGCGATCGATTCCTCGCTGACACGAAAAACTATAAAATATAACAGGCAAAGAGAGCCACCTTCCCCAGTTCCCGCGTGGCGCCGTGAAACCACGCAATCGCAGAGTTTTGCGCTTGCAAAGTGTACCGAAAAATGGCAAAATCATCAAGAATGATGACTAAATCACTGGTATGCTGAAAAAAATATTTAGGCAAATTTCCAAGTTAAGCAATGATGAAAATTTTCTGCATTTTACAGAAAGTATAGAAGTAATAATATCGAAAATTTTATCACTGGCAATGATTGTGGTAATTATCGTCAGCGTTGCCGATTTGGTGATTTTTTTAGCAAAAGAATTGGTAAACCACACTGATAGTTTCTTAAAAGACACGTTATTTGTCATATTTGGGTTGTTTTTAAATGTTTTAATTGCTCTGGAAATATTGGAAAATATTACAGCTTATCTGAAAAAGCACGTAATTCAAGTAGAGCTAGTTATTGTAACTTCTTTGATAGCAGTATCTCGAAAAATCATCATTCTTGACCTGGAAAAGAAAACCGCAGCCGACTTGATTGGTTTGGCGACTGCAATTTTCGCGCTTTCTATCAGTTACTTGATAGTGCGGTACACAAATAAAGGAAATGATTAATATCGGGAATTGGGAATTGGGAATTTTTAATAACTAATATCATATCCGGTCGAGCGACCGGACATGATATTATTCCAATAAACCAGGAGGAGGCACAATTTCAATTCTGCCTTGTTCTAAGTCAACAACTGGCACAATCTCTTCCACAAAAGGAATCAATATTTTTGTGGATTTAGGCTCTTTAACGCGAATTTTCCGTGGTTTGCGGGTATTTCTGGGGTCAGCGTTTGCTTTGGGAGTTTCAGGCTGTTTTGGCTTTTCTATTTCTGCGGCGACAGTTTCCGGCGCCGTTAGATCCGTTTCTACTTCTAAAAGGTCGTTACCTGCAGGAATAATATCACTTACCTTGCCTAAGATTTCCCCGGTTAACTGGTTAAAAACTTCCATACCGAGCAAATCTTGGACGTAAAACTCATCAGATTCCAGGTAAGGTCGATCGGTCTTTTCAACAAACAACTTACAGCCCCGCAGCGCCTCAGCACTATCGCGGTCTTCCACACCCTCTACCTCTACAGCATACAGTCCTTTACCCGGAATGTAGCGACCGCCCAAAAACTCGATCGGTTCCGGTTCACTTTTGTTAGGGCGCAGAATCCACCGCTTCCCCGGTTCGATAAACCTTTCCGGGAAATCCGAATCGGGATAGACTCGCACTTCCCCGTCCAAACCTTGAGCTGCTACAATTTTACCGATTTCTATCCACTCAGACATAGATTATATCACTCAAATTGCTAGTAATTGATAATTGGTAATTGGGAATTGGGAATTGCTAATTGGTAATTAGGAATTGGTAACTAGAAATTATTCCCTCGAACTTCTTCCCGATTTCCGTTAAATCCGTTAAACAATCCGTTGCCGAACTTCCCTCTTCCATCAACATCCATCCGCTACATCCGTTAAATCCGTTAAACAATCCGTTGCCGAACTTCCTTCTTTACACCAATCCAGTTCTCAGCGCTACAACTGCTGCTTGCACGCGGTCATCCACTGCCAACTTATTCATAATACCGCGAACGTGAGTTTTAATAGTATTTGGGCTCAAGTAAAGCGCTGCTGCTATCTCTGGATTGCTGTTACCTTCCACCATTAATTTTAACACTTCCAATTCCCGCTGCGACAACTGACCAAAAGTAGTTGTAGAGGCAGGTATCGGGGGTTTGAGGTGTTCGATGACAGTCCGGGCAATTTGAGGGTCAAGATATGTAGCGCCCTCTGCTGCGGCTGCAATCGCTGCTAACAGCCTGTCTACGGAAGCACCTTTAATGCAATAAGCATCAGCCCCGCTAGAAAGGGCAGCAATAATTTCAGTTTCTGCCGTGTGAGAAGTTAACATTACGACTCGAACTTCGGGCAGTTGTGCTTTAATCTGCTGCGTCGCTGCTATGCCGTCCAGCCGTGGCAAACCGATATCCATCACAATAATATCAGGTTTGAGTTTTAGTGCGGCTGCTACGCCTAAATAGCCGTCTTCTGCTTGTCCTACTATTTCTATTTCTGGGGAATCGGCTAAAACTTGCTCTAATCCCAGTTGCATCATCGGGTCATCTTCAACAATTAAAATTTTCATAATACGAAGGAAGAAGGAAGAGGGAAGAAGGAAGAAGGAAGAAGGAAGAGGGAAGAAGGAAGAAGGAAGAGGGAAGAAGGAAGAGGGAAGAAGGAAGAGGGAAGAAGGAAGAAGGAAGAGGGAAGAAGGAAGAGGGAAGAAGGAAGATTACTTAGTTGTTAATATTTTACAGGAACTTATACCGAACCAATAACAAATAACTAATAACAACTAACTAATGACTAACTTTTAAAACTTCAACGAATTCACCGGGCCCAATCCAGGTTTCCGAGGCGGGCAAAACTGCTAAACCACTCGTATTTGCGAGGTTAATTAAATTCGCTGAATTTTGGCTGCCGCTGGCAGGTTCAAATTCCCAGACTCCGGCAACTAAATGCAGTTTACCCCAAACATAAGTTTCGCGCCGGCCCTGCGATCGCAATTCAGCATGACACCGAACCCGCACAAACTCGGGCCCCCAAGCATCCGGGCCAAGCCCAGAAATCTTTTTCAAAGCAGGCACAACAAACCGCCAACAGCAGACTAAAGCCGAAACCGGATTTCCCGGCAAACCAAAATAGAGACAATCCGAACTCAAACTCGGCGAATCATCATTTTTTTTACCTCGTTTAAACTCAGCAACCGTTAAAGGTTTCCCCGGCTTAATCGCCACAGAACTAATGTGAACTTTGCCTCCCAAATCTGCCAAAATTTTCTCGACATAATCGTAGTCTCCTACCGAGACGCCCCCCGTAGAAAGCACCACATCCGCCGTCGCAACAGCCCGGGATATCGCCTTGTTTAACGACTCTTCATTATCAGGAACAATCCCCAATCGAATCGGTTCAAATCCCATTTGTGCCAACAAAACTGTCAAAGCATACTGATTCGAGTCTACCAGTTTCCCCGGTGCCAAAGGTTCGTCTGGCGATACCAATTCGTCACCAGTAGAAAAAATTGCCACCCGCAGCCGCCGATAAACGGGAACTTGAATGCACTGTGCAGTTGCTAACACCGCCATTTCTGGGGCGTTGATAACTGTACCGGGAGCTAGCAAAGTTGTTCCTGCTTGATAAAAAGCGCCTTTGTGCCTGACAAATGCTTGCGGTTTTTCAGGAGAAACTAAGATAAAAATGCGATCGCCCTCACGCCTTGTTTCTTCCTGCATTACCACCGTATCAGCACCCGCTGGCATCACTCCACCCGTAAAAATTCGCGCCGCTTGCCCCGATTGGACGGTATTTTGAGGCTGATATCCGGCTGGAATCTCTTCAACTACTTCGAGTACCACTGGTTTTTCGGCGCTACAATTTTCAACATCAGCAAACCGCACCGCGTACCCATCCATTGCTGAATTATCCCAATAAGGAAAATCGAGGGAACCAGTTACGGGGGCAGCCAAAATGCGCCCCGATGCTGCCAGCAAGTCTACAGTTTCTACATCCCGCTGACTGTCGAGGGGTTGCGCCAAATTTAGAACGATCGATTCTGCTTCTTTCACTGACAGCATGACTGTCTCCTTGTTTTGATAACACTCCTGATTAAGTTTAGCAAAATATCCAGAGATATTGGTGATATAATTTTTAAATTTCGGCAGTAAACCTGGTTTTTGATATTAATTGCTTATGACTATTTCTCGTTTTGTTGTTCAACTAAATTGTTTATCCTTATTTCTGGTGGGGCTGCTGATAGTTTTAACTCAAGTTTCCGGTTTAAAAGTCAGCGATTTATTTTTTCACCCTTATTTTTCCCCCAATCCCAATGTCGCCTTGCTAACTCGGACATTCCAGATTTTATGTTCTGTACCAGTCATTGTTTGTACTTTCACCTATGCACTAGCTGAAAGTATTCAACCGCGCAATTCAGAAAATCGATTTATTCTATTTTCCGCTATTTTAACAGGTGGATTTCTGGTGAATCACAGTTACAGAGTTCATATATATATGATAGCCTTAGGCATTCCTAAGCTAGGAGTAAGCCTTTTGTACGCCGTTGTTTTGTTCTCCTACGGATGGTTTTTTCGGCGGCAACTACAGGTGACTCCCTACCAAATATTGTTAGCGGGTTTGGGCTTGTTGTTTTTTGCGATCGGCGTGGATTCCCAGCATTTTAAAAACCCAATATTTTCCAGTTTACTAGAGGGAGTACCTAAATTGTTTAGCGAAATTAACATTGCGTTTTATTATTGGTATGTCTGTAAGTGTTTCCTGCAAAAAGCTTTTTATAAAAATATTTAGAGGGAGTTATAAATAGATGATATAATGATATCACCAGTCCCTCCCATAAACTACAACTCAAATCCTCATTCCTCCATCAATAATATTTACAGCATCTGCATCGCTCGGCATTTATCCGCATTCATATACATTATGTGGCTTAAAAATCCCAACGCATCCTGATAAAATACCATGATAGCAGTTACCATCAACTTCAACTCCATAGTTAAACTAACCGACGACCAATTTTATCAACTGTGTCGCGAAAACCCAGATGTCAAATTTGAACGCAACGCCAAAGGAGAAATAATCATCATGCCACCTACGGGAGGAGAAACAGGAAATTATAATTTTGAAATAGCTACTGATTTGGGAATTTGGAACCGACAAACCAAACTGGGAATTTGTTTTGATTCTTCAACTTGCTTCAAACTGCCCAGCGGTGCAAATCGTTCTCCCGATGTCTCTTGGATAAAACAGGAAAGATGGGACGCACTTACTCCCGAACAAAAACAAAAATTCCCTCCCATCGCCCCAGATTTTGTCTTGGAATTAATGTCCCCCACCGATAGTTTAAAAGATACCCAAGACAAAATGCAAGAATACATGGACAACCAAGTAAAACTAGGTTGGTTAATTAACCGCAAAACCCGCCGAGTCGAAATCTATCGCCAAGGACAAGAAGTAGAAATACTGGAATCTCCCGCAGAACTTTCAGGAGAAGATGTTTTGCCCGGTTTCGTGCTAAACTTGCAGCTAGTCTGGCAATAACTAAAAAGTCTGCATCCATCAGCGTCTATTGGCGTTCATCTGCGGTTAAAAAAAATCTAATGGAAACTAAAGAAACAAATTCCCTAACAGCCGAACAGCACAAACAGAAAATGCAGCGCCGCCAAGAAGTACAGGCGCAGCGAATCGCTAACTCCTCAAAAGAAAAAGGTTTAATTATAGTCAATACCGGTAACGGCAAAGGCAAAACTACAGCCGCTTTGGGAATGGTTGTGCGATCGCTCGGTCACGGATACCGCGTCGCCATAGTACAATTTATCAAAGGCGCTTGGGAACCCGCAGAAAAAGCCGTTTTTCAACTCTGGGAAAAACAGCTAGAATTTCATGCAATGGGAGAAGGCTTTACTTGGGACACCCAAGACCGCGATCGAGATATCGAAACAGCTCAAAAAGCCTGGGATAAAGCTGTAACTTTTATCTGCAATCCCGAATTTAAATTAGTTCTTTTAGATGAAGTCAATATAGCATTAAAACTAGGTTATTTGCAAGTCGAGCAAGTGCTCGCAGGGTTAGACCAAAAACCAGAAGAAACCCACATTATTTTAACAGGCAGAGGCGCTCCGCCAGCGCTAATTGAACGGGCGGACTTGGTGACAGAAATGACATTAGTTAAGCATCCATTCCGAGAACAAGGAATTAAAGCTCAACCCGGTATTGAGTATTAATCTTGTTTGTCTTCAACAGTTTAGTTATAATTGGCTGAAAGCTGATTGGGAGTGGACTGAAGCCCTGACTAAAAACCGTACTTATGGTGTTTCTACTTACGATTATTTCCCCAACCTAGAATCTAAAATATAAAATAGATCTATGCTGGCAATATTAAAGCAAAAGTTGACCCCTTGCCCAACTCGCTACTCACAGTAATTTCTCCCCCCAGCATCTGAGAGTATTTCTGCGCTATTGCCAAACCCAAACCCGTACCTCCGTATTTCCGGGTAGTCGAAGCATCCGCTTGCGTAAAAGGTTTAAATAACTTTTGTAGCTGTTCAGGAGTAATCCCAATTCCCGTATCAGTACACTTAAAGATTAACCGTTCAGAACCCAAAGTATTATCGTCATTTTTAATTCTTTCAACGCTGAGTGTAACTGTCCCTTTCTGAGTAAACTTAGCTGCATTGCTGAGCAAATTAAACAAAATTTGAGTCAACTTAATTTGATCGGAATACAATTTGCCAATATTATTAGGACACTCAACATTCAGGCGATTGGCGTTTCGCAAAAATAGCGGTTCAACTGTTCTCGCTACATCTTGAACTGCCTCCGACACGTCAAAAGTTTCTAATTCAAGTTCTGCGTGACCGGCTTCAATCTTCGACAAGTCCAGAATATCATTAATTAATGTTAGTAAAAGCTGGCCTGCATTGTGAATTCTCTCCAAATCCGACACAAAATCTTCTTCGCCCAAATCTAAAGCCTCTTCTTGCAGAATCTCGCTGTAACCGATAATCGCATTCAGAGGAGTTCGCAGTTCGTGGCTCATGTTAGCCAAAAACTGACTTTTAGCCAAACTAGCTGCTTCTGCTGCTTCCTTTGCCTTGTAGAGTTCTACTTCGGCTTGCAATCGCTCGGTCACGTCGTGAGCCAGCACTAATTCAGCATTTCTGCTATCAAAGATCAGGGCATAAGAGGTTATTTCTACATCAATAATTGTTCCGTTTTTTTTCTTGTGCTTCCACACACCGGCAAAATCAATATCGGCATCTACTTGGGATATATGTTCTAGCAGTCTCGGCAGCTCTTGGGAGGGACGAATGTCCGCAACGGTCATGTTGAGAAATTCGTCGCGAGTGTAGCCGTAGTGTTGGACAGCAGCGTGATTGACGGCTATAAATTCCAGAGTTTCTAAATCGTAAACCCACATCGGATGGGGGTTATTTTTAAACAAAAGTCTGTAGCGTTCTTCCGAGGCTCGCAGTTCTGCTTCGGCTTGCTTGCGCTCGGTAATGTCGCGGACAACAGTGCAAATAATCTCGCGGCCGCCGTAGGAAATCACGCTGGCGCTTACTTCCACGTCCACGCAGGAACCGTCTCGGCGGCGGTAGAGAACTTCGCCCATTCTGAATTTTTTGTCCGCCACCAGCAAGTCGATATTGCTGTCAATTAAGTCTTTAGAGTAAGCGATGATATCGTAAATAGTCAGTTGCGAAATCGCATCAAGATTGTAATCGAGCAAGTTTCTAAACGCTGTATTGGCTTCCAAAAGGCGTTTGGTTTGAGCGTCCCACAAGAAAATGCAATCTGTAGCTTGCTCGACTACGGCTTGGTAGCGCGCTTTTTCCTCAAGTTGTTCGCTTTCGGCGCTCGCGAGCGCCGAAAGCATTCCGTTGATAGTATGGGCAAGGTCGGACAACTCGTCTTCGCCCGTCACCGGCAGTCGCACGGAGAGGTCTTGGCTGCTGCTGACGCGGTTCACTGCTTTCGCCAAACCGCTCAACCTAGACAGCACCAGACGCTCTAACAGCAGTAGAGTGCAGCCGACAAACCCGACTCCCGCTAGCGCTACAGACACCAGCAGGTACAGCAGACTTATCTGACCTTGCCGGTATATTTCTCTGGGGATATCCACCCGCAATAGCAGCGCAGGTTGGTTGTAAATATCGCGGATCAAAGCGTAACCCGCGATCGACTTTTCGCTTAAAGGACGCACCAAAATCGGTTTTTTTTCCGACAGTTTTTCCCGCGCTTTCTGAAAGTCTGCAGGCAACCCAGGCTCATTAACGCTGTGTACGATCAGCGGCAAGCGAGTAATTTTAGAAACCTTCGCAATGCTCGCAGCATCCAAATTGCGCCCGAATACCAGCGTACCTCGGATCGGGCCGGTGCTTTTAGTCGTGAGAATTGGCCGGGAAGTAATCAGTATCGGCCCTGACGGTAGCAGCATGATACCAGCGAGGCTGCTTTTGGGGTTGGGGTGCTGCAACAGCGGGTCACTGAGAGAAATGCGCCGTTTTAATGCTTCGGGAACAGGCGTTAGTTTCAGCTTTTCGCTGTCGAAACCTGTACCGTAAACTATTGTGCCAGAAGTATTGACAAATACGGCTATATTAACTCTCAAATTAACCAGCCCTTCTGGTATTAAATTGGAGTCAATAAATTCTGAGTTGCGGTTTTGGATGAAATTGTAGGTGTCGTTCCAGGCCGACCAGTCGGCAAAGCGCGAGTTGAAGTCGTCTGCGGTTTGCCCGAACACGCTGAGCACTCCCTTGACAACCTGTGTGGCTTCTTGTTCCTCTGCTTTGATCAGGCTGCCCAAGAGGATTCTTGAGGAGGTAGCATACAGAATGCCAGTCAGTCCAGCGATGGTAATGCCAACGATCGATAGTGTTTTCCGACGCAGTTTCATCTTGCCGTGTGTGTGGTGTCCGTCCGAAATTCTCAACTAAGGAGCAATTTTACTGCTGTTTTCCTAGTCCTGACTGCTGGGGCTGCGCCTGTCTGCTACTTTTCCCACACCTGCTGTTTGTGCGCGGCCTTGCACATACCTAAGATGCGCCGATCGTTGTCGCTGAGGGTGGAAATTGGGTAATACTGTTGCAGGTTTACGGAGTAGGGAGAGCGACTGCCGTCGTAACTGTCCACTACTGTTAAATTTAACTGAGTTTGCTCGCTTGTGCCGTAAAAACAGTAAAAAGCAGACCGAGGTAGATAAAAAGCGCCTACTACCCTACTCTGCCGAATTTCAAATACAAAATATTCTTTTTTTATTTCATCTGGCTTGCTCGACTGGCCGTAGAGGTAAATGCCCTCTGCTAAACCTGTGCTAGCTGTATCTGGCGCAGGATTTGGGGGAGATAGCGACCTAAAAACGCCGGATTTGATCTCCGAGTCCTGTGCCCGGCTTGCGGGGAATGGGATGCTGAAGTTACCGGGCGAGAGAGCAAGCACGATCGCGATCGCTTCTAAACTTCCTGTCAATATCAAATAAGTCAAAACCACTCCAGACCCCAAAATTTAAAATAGCTGCCTCGAAGTGCCTCTTGTACCCGTTTCAAAAAGCTCGTAGAGAAACCGGGTATCTGGCTTAACGCTGGCTATTAACTTGAAGGAACGATCGCCCGGCCGGTTCCTGAAGTTAAATCTAAGATTTGTTTTGACAAATTTTGCGTCCGCCCCGATCGGGCGATCGACCCCTCAAATAATACCATTTTAAATTTTATATTTTATATTAAAGAATTGAATAATTAGGCGTGACCTATTCCATAATGGTTTGCAGCACTGGTCTACAGTCGCATTCTTTTTTTAAACAGGTATAAAAGTATCCTTCCGAGCAACGCCAACACCAAAAAAAGAGTTGAGATTTTGGGGAAAAATCTCAACTCTTTTAGTGACTAACTAGCCAAGTATTCTCGGACTTGAGCTTGGCGCCGCCGCAGGTGGGCGAGGGCTTGATGTTCTAGCTGCCGCACCCGTTCTCGGCTGAGATTGAGGCGTTCTCCGACTTTGGCCAGCGACATTTCTGTGCCGTCTTCCAAACCGAAGCGCAGAATTATTACATCTCGCTGCTGGGGGGTAAGTTCTGATATCAAAGCATCGAGGTCTTGTCGCAGCAGTTCCGAGGTAATGTAGTTGTCGGGAGATGCAGTTTCGTCTTCTAAGAGTTCTTGCAGTTCGGTATCTTGATTATCTCCTACCCGCAAGTCCAAAGAAACTGGATGTCTTGCCATCAGCAGGTATTCCCGAATTTGGGAAGGGTGGAGTTCCAAGGCAGAGGCAATTTCCCCCGGTGAGGGAGACCGGCCCAACTGCTGGGTGAGTTCCCGCTGGACTTTTTTGATTTTGTTGAGTTTTTCGGTGATGTGAATTGGCAATCGAATGGTGCGGGCGTGTTGGGCGATCGCGCGGGTAATTGCTTGTCGAATCCACCAGTAGGCATAGGTAGAAAATTTGTATCCCCGCATCGGGTCAAATTTTTCTACTCCTCGTTCTAAACCGAGAGTTCCTTCTTGAATTAAATCCAAGAATTCCATATTGCGTTTCTGGTATTTTTTTGCAATCGCTACTACTAGCCGCAAATTCGCTTCAATCATCTTTTGCTTGGCGCGCCGCCCTAACTGCAATATCCGGTTCAGTTCAGGTTCGGTCAACTCCATTTCGGCAGCCCACTCTTGATTCGTCAGATCTCGCTGCCATTCTTTAGCAAGTTCTTGTTTTGCTTCGATTAATTTCATCATTTGCTGCACCTGCTTCCCGAAAACAATTTCTTCTTCTCGGGTTAACAGGGGTACGCGGCCGATCTCGTGCAGATAGGCACGAACCGTATCCGTTGAGGAGTATGGCCGGCTGCCCATGCGATCGGCTTTCACTGTTTTGTTTTTGGGGGTTGTGGTGGACATGGGTGAGTATTGCACTCCTTGTAACAACAGATAAAAAGTTGGTGATACCCTGTCCCACTTTTGCAAGTGGGATAAAGACTGTGACAAGGGGGATGTTTCCCCTCCTGTTTATCGGTGACGATCGGTAGAAGCTTATTGTTTGGGATTACTTGTGTGCTTGATTTTCCAGTAATCCCCGTCGATTGTTGGATAACTCGCTAGCTTTAACGGCTAGTTCAAGGCGAAGTGAAGCAAGAGTTTACTTTTCTCAATACTATTCCAAATTTTGAGGCTCGTAAAGGGTAAAAACCTCTGTCTTAAGGTCAAGATTCTACATTTTTCCTTAAGGTTTTAAATTCCCTGCTAGTTTTAACCGCCACTCAACTTCACAATACTCATGCAAACAGACTCATACAATTCGAGGCCTTTGTTGTCCTCTCTATTCCATCATGGCTTGAAATTTTCTCGCTGGCTAGATGCTGCGATGCGAGATAACCGAACCGGATCGCCGTATTCGCTGCAACTTAACTCTTTAAAAGATTTATTGACATTTTTATTAGAATATGCTAACTAAATTCTGCTGCGAGTAAGTAAAGGTGTATCAAAGCTGGGTCTTGGGCTGTTTGAGTTGAATTGTGCCGCGAGGCTCAACCATATTTAAGCTTATGCAAATTTTGTGAAGTTAGGGATGAGGGGTGAGGGGGTGAAAGGGGAAAAACTTCTGACTGAAAGCTGGGCGCTAATTTTTTTGACGTTCGATCGCACTTTTCATTTATAACTTGCACCAAAACCACCTATTTCGGTG
Source organism: Microcoleus sp. FACHB-61 (assembly GCA_014695295.1). Classification (GTDB taxonomy): domain Bacteria; phylum Cyanobacteriota; class Cyanobacteriia; order Cyanobacteriales; family Microcoleaceae; genus Microcoleus. Next base: position 65,833 of record JACJNY010000043.1, read on the forward strand.
ATTGTCAGCCTCCGGGAAGCAATCGCAACGCTTAATTTGCCGTAAATTGGCGCTAAAAGTTGTCAATCTAAAATCCTAAATCCATTTTAGCAGATTCTGCCTCGGCAAATACTTGTTCATCGGGCATTTCTTGCCAGTCAATATCCCCGATTTCCCTGTAGAATTGCTCGTCGTAAGGACGAGTCTGCACGACTACGGGCATCGGTACGGCGTGCCCCAAAACTAATGCTTGCTGTTTGGAGTCGAGTTTTGCCAAAACTGAACGCAAACTCTGCCCTCCAGAAACGCCAGTAAAAATAGCATCGATGTCTTTATCGTCGTTTAGCAAAGCTGTAATCCGCGTCCCGACTTGCGACATCACTTCGGCGTCGATGCCGGAGGGACGCTGGTCTACAATCAGCAGGGTTACGAAGTATTTTCGCATTTCTCTGGCAATTGTACCGAAAATAGTCGATCGGACGATCGCCGGATCGAGAAACCGGTGAGCTTCCTCAATGGTAATCACCAACGGCTGCGGACGATCGCAGGGATTTTTACTCTGCAAAAACTTTTCAGCTTTCCGCACGTAAGCTTGGTGAATGCGGCGAGTAATCACGTTTGCCGCCAACATATAGGACAGCAAATCCGAGTGCGAACCGAACTCAATTACTACATTTTTTCCACCATCTAAACACTGCAAAACTTCTGTTACATAATTTTTCGGACAGCGTTTCCGAATGTATTTCAAATCATTCAGCCGCTCTAATTTGCGCTGCAAAGCCATAATCGAAGACTTGTTCCCCCGCTTTTCTTCGCAAAACATTTGGATATCTTCGTTGGTCATTTCCAGCAACTTGTTGATCCAACCACTTCCCAACTCATTTCGCAAAATAATCGCATTTTCGATACTAGCTTCCGACAAATTTAACTCGCGCTGCACCAGCGCGATGTCTTCCACCTCAATTTGATCGAAACTCAAAAACAACTCTTGAGCGTCGCGGACTCCCCGGCGTTTTGTCGATTCTGGATCGAGGGTATAAATCTGAATTTTATCGGGAAACAACTGCCGCAAACCTTTAACAGTGCTGAACTGTTTCCCTTCCGAAACAGCTTCCCACCCGTACTCCGAGTGCATATCGAAAATTAAATTAACAGCAGCTTGTTTGCGAATAATTCCCGACAGCAGCAAGCGAGTCAGAAAAGATTTGCCCGTTCCCGACTTGCCAAAAACTCCGTTGCTGCGTTCCACAAATCGGTCTAAATCCAAGCACACAGCAACGTCCATGTCAATCGGTTTGCCGATCGCAAAATTGCGGCGGTACGGGTCATCTTCCCAGCCAAAAACTGCCCGAAAATCGGTTTCTTTGGCATCAAACACCTGGGAAAAGTGGCTGGGAATAGTTTTAACCGGCAGCAACTCAATATCCGCACCCGTTTGTGACTCAAAAGAAGCCAAATTTCCTAACGCCAACTTGTTCTCGCGGATTCCGCCGTTTTTCGGGTCGAAAATTGCCTGCTGTTTTTCTCGTTCTGCAGTCAACATCAACATCGGCGAGAGTTCGATCGTACCGTAGGTGCTGCTACCGGCTAACACTGCTAGAAGAAAATCGTCGTTGGGGTTGGGGGGGTTCGATAAAATGCGAGCGCTGGAAGTTCCGAGAGACACGTCGGTGAGCATACAGAAAAAGTGCGATCGCACCCCCCGCACTACTAGAAATTTCCCCACCCTCATATCTTCCACGGAAACATCGGCGTGCAGTCGCACTTCTAATCCCTTGCTCAGGGAACCTTGAATAACAGAGCCTAACGGTCGATCCATTTTAGATTTTAGATTTTAGATTTTAGATTGTTAATAATCGAGCAATTTTCGCTGGGCGATTTTTGTTTTTAGATTTTAGATTGTTAACAGTCAACTAATTACCATTCCGATTCTAGCGACACTTCAAAAAAACTCGGACTCAGATTTATATCGGTCAAATCCGTTTCGCTCAAATAAGCGTCGGTCAAAAATACCCCTTTTAAACTGGCGCCTTTGAGGTTAGCACCTTTCAGGTTAGCACCTCTGAGATTAACTCGGAATAAATGAGCATCGCTCAAGTCTACCTCAGTTAAATCTGCTCCCTCCAAATTTACTCTCATCAAATCTGCTTTTCTAAGGTCAGCTTCGTTTAACTTCGCGCCGCTGAGGTCAGCTTTTGTCAAGTCTACAGCTCTCAAGTCGGCCCCGGTCAAGTTAGCGAACAGCAAAGTAGCTCCGGTGAAATCTGTCTCCCTCAAATCGGCATCGCTTAAATTAGCGCCACTGAGGTCTGCCCTTGTTAAGTCTACACCCCGGAGGTCAGCAGAACTCAAGTTTACTTCGTGTAAAATTGCGCCGCTTAAATCGGCTCCTCTCAAATCTGTTCCCTCCAAGTTTGCACCTTTGAGGTAAGCTTTTTTTAAGCTAGCTCTACTGAGGTCTACATTTTTGAGATTGACCGAACTTAAGTTAGAACCGCTCAAATTAGCTCCACTTAGATCTGACCCGTTTAAGTCGGCTCCGGTTAAGTTTACCCCTGGTAGCGATACATTGGGAGCAATCAAATAAGCTCCCCCCAGACTGGGGTCGATACCTTCTGAAAACAAAGTCTTGTTGCTATAAACAGCTTTTTCTAAAATCGTGCCGTTCAAACTGGCTTCCCTCAAGTCCGCTCCGCTGAGGTTGGCTCCTGCTAAGTTTGCCCGATCGAGTTTTGCACCAAATAAAATAGCTTTGTATAAGTTTGCCCGCCGCAAATCGGCTCCTTTTAAATCGGCTTCGGTCAAATCTACCATAGACAGATTTAAGCCGGGGAGCGAAGCATTGGGAGCTAGCAAAAATGCTCCCATTGCACCCGGGTCAATATCCTCGGGAAAGATAGTCCGGTTGTTGTATACGGCCTTGTCTAAAATGGCGCCGCTCAACTGAGAACCGCGCAAATCGGCTCCGCTGAGGTTGGCTCTGGTTAAGTTGGCTTCGTGGAGATTTGCTCCAACTAAATTAGCCTTGATCAAACTTGCTTGTTTGAGGTTGGCGCCCGTGAGTTCGGCTCCTACGAGAGTAGCTTCTCGGAGGACTGCACCGGTCAAATCGGCTCTAGTGAGGTTAGCTAAATTGAGAAATGATTCACCTAAATCCGCCCTGCTGAGATTGGCGCCGGTAAGGTCGGCTTCAATCAGGTCTGCATACCTGAGAATAGCCTCGCTGAGGTTGGTTTCTCGGAGGTCGGTGCCTCTGAGGTTTGCTCCCCGGAGTTCCGCACCTCCGAGGTTGGTGCCTTTAAGCGCTTGTCCCCTGAGGTCGAGCCGGTGCAGAAAGTCACCAACGTTCATTTCCATGTCAAATTCGCTCTTTTTAATGCTGAACCTAGCTTGACATTCCGAGGGCTGAATCGGGAATACGAGCAAAACTATAAATTTTTTGAGGTTGAAGCTTTGCGCACACGGACGCGACTTGTTCGAGGGGGAATGTCTCGCGATCGAGCTGGACTTGCAGGGTTTTGAGCGGATCTGCACCGGAGGAAACCATTACTTCTAATGTTTGCAAATTCGGCTCAATGCTGATTTCGCCGAGAATTTTGCCGATCGCCTTGACATAAGGATGGTTTACATCCGAGTACCAGTCGGGGGCTGCGAGTCCGGGTTGATCGAAGCCGAGGTGAACGATGAGGGAGCCTTCTCCGAAAAGGGCTATTCCCACCGGCCGCGCTTCTTCTTGCAGCAGCAAGTGCTGGCTAGCCGCCAAATGCCGCAGTTTTTCGAGGTGTTCGTACCGATTTTGGATTGCAGAATCTTCCTCTTTTGCCTCTGACGAATGTCTTCTACTTTCTTCCTTCGTTTCGTTCCACTGAATCGCCACTGTTACTAAATAAGTTTGCAGCAGCATATGACCGAGTTTTTCGGCTTTTGTTGCCAGATATATCGAGTTGTAATCTGTGGCTTCAATTAGTAAGGGGACGCGATCGGCTACTTCAATGCCGTAACCTTTTAAACCTGCTATTTTGCGGGGGTTGTTGGTAATCAACCGAATTTTTTTTACACCCAAATCGTTGAGCATTTGCGCTCCAACGCCGTAGTTCCGCAAGTCGGCGGGGAATCCCAACCGCTCGTTGGCTTCGACTGTATCGAATCCCAAATCTTGCAGCGAGTAAGCTTTTAGTTTATTTACCAATCCAATGCCGCGACCTTCTTGGCGCAAGTAAACTATGACGCCAGAACCGACATTTTCGATCATTTTCAGTGCTGCTTGCAGTTGCATCCGGCAGTCGCAGCGCAGGGAACCCAAAGCATCGCCGGTCAGGCATTCGGAATGCACCCGCACCATCACGGGTTTGTCTTTAAATTCTGCCGGGTCGCCCTTGACAATAGCAACGTGTTCTGAGTTGTCTTGGGTGTCGCGGTAGGCGTAAATCATAAACTCGCCGAATTGAGTGGGCAATTGGGCGACGGTTTCGCGGCGGACGAATCGATCGTGCTTGAGCCGGTAGCTAATTAAGTCGGCAATACTGATTATTTTGAGGTTGTGGGTTTTGGCGTACTCGATTAATTCGGGCAACCTCGCCATCGAACCGTCGGGGTTTTGAATTTCGCAGATGACGCCGCTGGGATACAAGCCGGCGAGTCTGGCGAGGTCAACCGATGCCTCGGTGTGACCGGCGCGTTTGAGGACGCCACCGTCGATCGCCCGCAGGGGAAAAATGTGACCGGGACGCCGCAAGTCTTGAGGTTTGGTGTCCGGGTGGATGGCGACTTGGATGGTGCGGGCCCTGTCTTCGGCGGAGATGCCGGTACTGACGCCGTTGACTGCATCGATGCTGACGGTGAAGGCAGTTTGGTTGTTGTCGGTGTTTTTGCTCACCATCAGGGGCAGTTCCAGGCGATCGAGCCTTTCGCCACTCAAGGCCAGACAAATCAAACCCCGCGCGTTCACGGCCATAAAATTGATGTTGTCGGGGGTGGCAAATTGGGCGGCACAAATCACGTCGCCTTCGTTTTCGCGATTTTCGTCATCGACTACTACCACCATGCGACCTGCTTTGAGGTCTACGAGGGCGCTGTCAATTGAGTCAAATTGAAAGGATTGAGTTGAGGTGTTGTTATTTGTCACTGAGGAGTTCAAGCTATAAACAGTAATGTTATGGAAATAGAATCTATTTTTGATTGTAACCTTTTGTTTCCGGCAGGGGCATTCCGCGATCGAGATGAGTTTGACAAGATTTTTGAACTCACTTACTATAAATTTTGTACTTTGTCAATAAAATCTTTCCCTAATATTGCATGAGCTTGACTGATATCACGAGGCTTTTAGGTAAACCGTACTTCCAAGCTCCTAATTGCTTAATTTATAACATGGACTGTTTGGAGAAAATGTGCGATCGGGCAAAAGCAATATTGAAATTAGGGTCGATTACTGCAAGATTGTGGCTAATGGAGTAGATGATTTTTTGAGGAAGGCTGACATTTTAAAGCTCCGGCCGATGAAACAATATTGATATCCCGTCAAATTATGCCAACCATGAATAATTGGCCGAAATTCCTCCCCGATCCTACATCGTGCGCAAGAGGGTTTGCCTTAAGCATTAGCTTTTGGCTGATTGTTTCTCTACTGTGGCCTAATGCTTATTACTATTCCTACGGATTTAGCAGGACGTACTGGTACAACATCAGGAACTCTGATTTTGAAGCCGTAATGACATTTGCTTGGTTGTGCCAAATCTTGTTATTTGCTTTCTATCACTGGGGGTTAACCAAGCTTGCAGAGTGGGTGGAAATTCGCCGACACAATCAGCAACCGCCGACTGTATCGGCTTGGCACCACTGGAGGGAAGGCATTATCGCATTTCTGACGCTACCTGCTGCGATTTTGATGGGAATTCCGGCTATCGCCATTTTTATGCTACCGGTCAACAGCTCTTCGGGCGCGCTCATTGCTTTAATTCTAGGAACTGCGATCGCATCTGCTTACCTGTATCACTTCCGCTTTGCAAAGCTGCTTAAAATTCTTCTTAAATTCTTATGGATTTTCTATGCAGAGCTTCTAAAGATACTTGAACTTTTGTTAGTTCCAACACTAACTGGTACCCCGTTTTTTCTGTTAACTGTTGCGACGGCCGAAATCGTGCCAAAACAGCTACTGCCGCTGACAACCTTTCTGTTAGTTATTTGCGTACTGCTGAGCGGGATAGTGGGATATGCAGCTTTGCAGTATTGGTCAGCGCATCTAGTTAATTGGGCCGCGACGTGGTGGCCCGCTGACTCTCCGGGTTACAGTCGCCTTCAAGCCCGAAAAGCCTGGAAACACAACAAAACAGCAACCAGCCAATCTTTTGTTCGGCACACAACCAGTTGGCACTTAGCAGCTAACGACACTACCAACCTAATTTACCTAAACCTCATAGCGATCGTACTCGGTGCGATCGCTTTTCTGCTGTTTGGAGAGTCTTCAGAATCGTCAGAAACACAAGAAGAGATTTTAGGATCTGCTGTGGCGCTAGTTTGGGTGGGGCTGTGGCATTTCTGGGGGTGGCCGCGCGAAGTTGAAATTGCCACAGGTAAGCCGGAGGCTAAGAAAAGTCAGAGTTCAGCTAAGAAAAAGCGATCGCCCAATTCTAACTCACCGCCTCCGAATCCGGTAGAACAAGAACTCAACCAGCTCAAAGCCACAACTGGAATGAATCGGATGAAGTCAGTAAGACGATCGACCCAGCCCACTCCTGAAGTTCCTCAATGGTACGTGTTTCGCAGCGGTGAAGCCAAAGGGCCCTATACCAGATTGCAATTATGGGAGGTTCAGGAAATCACAGCCCGAAGCAAAGTGCGGCGCGGGGAAGCCGAGTGGCAGCGCGCCGGTGAAATTCCAGAATTAGCGTCGTACCTCACTCAAAAATAAGACAGTACACGTCACCGCACGTCCATCGGCGCTTAAGACGATCGCGCTGCCCAGAAAGTAGCGCTATTCTTAGAAAAGGGATTTGTGTCAGCGAGACTCCCGGAGATTTTTATGAATATTACTTTGAGTCCTGAGCAGGTGAAATTAATCGAAGCACAGTTAGCACTGGGGCAGTTTAGCTCGCCGGAAGAGGTGATTACAAAAGCTCTCCAGACTTTGACTCAAACACGAAAGCATTATTGGGAGTGGGTGGAGGAGGTGCGCTCTTCGGTGGAGGAAGCGGAGGCGGAACTATCGCGGGGTGAGGGAATCCCCTTAGAGACTGCGTGCGAGCAATTGCAGGAAAAGTTTCGCAAGGCACGAGAGGTTCAGGGATGAGCCGATGCTTTGTCTCTCCAACTGCAAGCCGAGACTTGAATGCCATTGGTGATTATTTTGTTGGCTCAAGTTTTCCCCTAAAAAAAAGCCCTCAACTTTGTGAGGGCTTTGCGATGCCAGGAACGAGACTTGAACTCGTGACACGTGGATTTTCAGTCCACTGCTCTACCAACTGAGCTATCCCGGCTTGTTTTTTCGCGCTTTACTATCTTAGCAGACACATACAAAATTTAGCAAGCACTTTTCTCAATTAATTTTTCGATCGCCCGGAACCGCCCGCCTGTAAGCTAAAAGCTGCAACCTAAAATCCAAGAATCGCAATGGCACAGCAACATCGGGACAGCGAGGGCAAGAGTCTGCTTGTCCTTGGCATAATTTGGCTGCTGGGGGCAATTAGCGATCGCCTCTGGTTTGCCTTCGATCGATCTGTCCCGGCGTGGGATCAAGCAGACTACCTGACTAGCACCCTGAAATACTTGCAGGCGTTGCAGCATCCTCAGTGGCTTTCCGGGGAGTGGTGGACAAACTTCTGGCTGCTTTCGACGAAAATTCCGCCCTTGGCATACATCTTAACGGTTCCGTTTCTTCAGGTTTTCGGTACTGGGGGCGATCGGGCAACCCTCGTTCATTTATTATTTAGTGCAATTCTCCTCGCCTCAGTCTACAGTCTGGGCGTCCAACTATTTAACCGGCAAGTCGGTTTGTGGGCCGCTGCAATTTGCGTTTTGTTACCGGGACTTTATCGGTTCCGCTTGCAATTTTTGCTCGACTATCCCCTCACTGCTGCGATTACTTTTGCTTTCTATTGTCTGACAATGTGGAAGGCTTCTGAAGGAAGAAGAAAGAAGGAAGAAGGAAGAAGGAAGAAGGAAGAAGGAAGAAGGAAGAAGGAAGAAGGAAGAGAAATCAAGGAAGATTTTCCCCATTCTCCGGATCTCCCCCTCTCCCCCTCCCCCAATCTCCCCCTCTCCCCCTCCCACACTCCCCCACTCTCCGCGTCATCTTTCTTTTGGGCGATCGCCTTTGGAATTTCTCTCGGTTTATCAATATTAGTTAAACACACTACCGTATTATTTCTATTTACCCCGATTGTGTGGCTGGCTGTGGGTGCTGTGCGGCAAAAAGCTTGGGGGAGATTAGGTCAATTAACTGGTGCTCTGTTGCTGTCGGCGGCCGTGTTTGGCCCGTGGGCGAAAACCAATTGGCTGTTAATTTTGACCGGGGGAAAACGGGCAACGCTGGATTCTGCGATCGCCGAAGGAGATCCGGCCCTCAATACGATCGACGCTTGGATTTACTACGGTCAACACTTACCAGAACACATTTCTTGGCCTCTGTTACTTATTCCCTTAGTAGGATTGATACTTTATTGGCGTCGTCGGCAAGATAGTTCCTCAATCTTTTATCTCAACTCCTGTCGCTGGCTGGCTGTTTTCTGGGGAGGAGCTTATTTAATTAATTCTCTAAATATCAACAAAGACGACCGATATGGTATACCTTATTTGCCAGTTTTATCTATTTTCTTAGCCTATTGTTTAACGCTGTGGCCTTCTCGCTGGGGACGACAAATTCGCTGGGGTACAATTGGCTTGGCAATTCTGGCGATGCTGTTCCATATGTGGCCACTGGGAGGGGCTTTTGGACATAGCTTAGTTCAAATTATCAGTCCCGGAAATTCTAACTATCCTTATTTGGGGAAAGAGTGGCCCCACCGAGAGGTAATTGCCGAAATAATTGATAGGGAACCTTATTTGCAATCTACTTTAGGCGTGTTGCCTTCGACACCGGAAATTAACCAGCATAATTTGAATTTTTACGGTGCTTTGGCTAATTTTCAGGTTTACGGGCGGCAGGTGGGAACGAATTTAAAAGAAGTGCCGCAAGATGTGCGATCGCTCTCTTGGTTCGTAACTAAAAGCGGTCCGCAAGGTTCGATTCGCGAACGGATTAAAAAAGCTCAAAATGCAGCCGTAACTGCAATTGAAAAAGGTGATAACTTTCAGTTAGAAAAGACTTGGATTTTGCCAGATTATACTAATTTAAATCTTTATCGCAAGCGAGTGCAGCCTGTCGAAATACAGCCGTTGAATGAAGCGCGATCGCAAGTACAATTAGATCGAGTTACTGTCGCTGCAAAAGCAGTTCCCGGAGTCGCGCTGCCGATTACTTATACTTGGTCTGGGCCTTGGCAGCAGTTGCAGTCTGGTTTAGTGTTGGTAACGTGGCAAAATCAGCAGTCTGGCAATATTCCACCGGGACAGACTTTCAGGATTTTACACGATCGCGCGATCGCCCAGGCGACTTTGCATCCGGGGATGCTGGAAGCGGATAAATTTGCTGTGGGGTTTCGAGTTGCCGATCGCACGGCGATGCTTCCTCCTGCTAATATTGCACCGGGAACTTACAATCTGCAAGCTACTTATCTAAATCGGAAAACTAACGAAACTTATCCGATTAATGTGCCGGCAGTGAGTGTTAATATCGAGGCCGAGCCTCTGGATATGCGTTCTCAGGCAGAGCCTGGAAACGAGGATAGTACAGATAAGCCCGAGTTAGATTTGGTAACTCAATTGCGGGCGATGGCGGTTAATTTACCGAAAGGATTGCCCGGTTTAGAACCTGTGTTCGAGCAGATTGGGCGCATCAATCAGTACGATCCAATTCAAGATTATACCGTGCAAGCGGAACAAGCGTTAGAATATCGGTTGCAGCAGGAACCAAATAATCTAGAATTGGCTTATGCTTTGGCATTTTCTCGAGTATTGCAGCAGAATGCCAAAAGTGCGATCGCCGCCTTAGAAAAAGTCACTCAACTCGACTCAAGAAACCCTTACGCTTACGCCTATCTCGCTTTCGTCCACCTGTACGGCTGGCATCCCAAAGCCGCTCAAACAGCCTTAAAACCTGCTCTCGCTCTCAACTCCAATCTACCGGAAATTAGAATTTTAAACGGTGTAGCGGCTATGATGCAAGGTAATCTCATTCAAGCATGGCAAGATTTGCAATACTTAAAAAAACTCAAAATTTAACAACCCCTTTTATTGTGGCACGGGCGTCCCGCCTGTGCTTCCGAATCGGTAAGAAACAGAAAACCAATGAACCAACCAAGAATTGTCTCTCTAATTCCCAGTGCCACCGAAATTGTAGCACTTTTAGGATTAACCGATGCAATTGTGGGCCGTTCCCACGAATGCGACTATCCCGCAGAAATCCAAAATTTACCTGTTTGCACTCAGCCTAAATTCAATCCCGAAGGAACTAGCAGCGAAATTCACAACCGCGTGACAGAATTGTTGCAAAATGCGCTGAGTGTCTATAAAGTAGAAATAGATACTTTGGAAAAATTGCAGCCGACTCACATTATTACTCAAGCTCAATGTGAAGTCTGCGCTTGTTCTCTAACAGAGGTTGAACAAGCAGTAAGCACGCTGGTAAATAGCAAGCCGGAAATTATTTCTTTGCAGCCGAATCTGCTAGCAGAAATCTGGACGGATATTGAGCGAGTTGCTGAGGCTTTGGGCGTAGATGGAAAAAGTGCGATCGACCTTTTGCAATCCCGCATCGATGCTATTATCTCCCAAACACAAGCATCATCTATTATTACCACAAAAGAGAGACTTCCCAAAGTAGCTTGCATCGAGTGGATTGAACCTTTGATGGCTGCGGGTAACTGGATTCCCGAATTAGTGGCAATGGCGGGAGGCAATTCGCTGTTTGGAATTGTCGGGAAACATTCCCCTTGGCTAAAATGGGAATCGCTAGTAGAAGCTAATCCCGATGTAATTATTTTCATGCCTTGCGGCTTTGATTTAAACCGCACTCGCAGCGAAGCAATGCAGATAACTAAATACGCAGAATGGTCTAATTTGCCAGCAGTAAAAACGGGGCAAGTTTACATAACTGACGGCAATTCTTACTTTAATCGACCGGGGCCGAGATTGGTTGATTCGTTAGAAATTTTAGCAGAAATTCTCCATCCCGAAATCTTCGATTTTGGCTATCGGGGTAAGGGTTGGCAGCCATTTTTGTAAGTACCCGCAGCTAGCTAAAGCTTTATCTGTATTAATTCTGAATTGCCTGCCATACAAATAAGGACACAACATTGTTGTGTCCTTACTTCGCCTTCATTTAACCAAATCTGACATCAATTGATGCAAAAACGGCTATTTTTACATCCCATCGGGCGGCATCAAAACCTTGTCAATTACGTGAATCACGCCGTTGCTAGCTTTGATATCAGCTTTCACAACATTAGCGCCACTGACGGTAACTTTGCCTGCGTTAACTGCCACATTCAGCGCGCTGCCTTCCACACTTTTAACATCGCCGGATTTTAGGCTAGTAGATACAACCGAACCAGGAACAACGTGGTAAGCTAAAATCTTAGTAAGTTGGGCTTTGTTTTCCGGTTTGAGCAAATTCTCCACAGTTCCTTCTGGCAAAGCAGCAAATGCCGCGTCTGTCGGTGCAAAAACAGTGAAAGGGCCTTTTCTTTGTAAAGTTGCAACCAAGTCTGCTGCTCCCAAAGCCTTTGTCAGCGTCTTGAATTGAGGGTCGCCCGATGCAATAGCAACAATATCCTTAGCAGCGGAAGTTGGTGCCGGTGAAGCGCCAGTTGGTGCCGGTGAAGTGCGAGTTGGTGCCGGTGAAGCGCCAGTTGGTGCCTGTGTAGCGCCAGTTGGTGCCGGTGATGCAGCGGTTTTCACTTTTCCTGCAACTTGTGAAGTTTGAGTTGCATTAGCAACATTGGTGTTGGAGGTGATGTGAGCCCACGCCGGGAAACCAATCAACGCGCTAGCGCCGATTACTCCTGCGAAACCTGTCAGTTGTTTCATCCAGCTAGGTAAATTTTGATTTTTCATTGCGCTTGCATTTCCTTAGGAGATAAAACAGTGAACATGAATTGTTATGTTAGCCAAATCTCGACAAAAAGCAAGGTTGCCAGAGGCTAAGGTAGAGAGAAATTTCTCTTGCATCCCCGATCGCACAAAACTTCCTTACTATAACGCAAGCTGAGCAATCGGGCATCAACCGCTAAATCTGTAACTCAAAACCTCAATCACCGAACCAGTTTGAGGTAAGTCAGCAGATTTGATCGAAATCGTGTCATTATTCAATCGGCGCACCGGCGTACCATCCATCAGCGCCAAGAATTCATCTAGCGGCACTAAATCGCACGCAGCAGCATCGGCGGCTTGGGTTTTGAAATGTGTCGGAATCACCATCTTTGGTTTGAGAAGTTGCAAAGTTTGCTTCGCTTCCGCCGGAGTGTAAGCTTTGGGCCCGCCGCCCACGGGAATGAGCACGATATCCGGCCGCCCGATCAAGATTTGCTCTTCAATGCCGATCGGGCCAGCAACTCCGCCCAAGTGTAAAATCTTAACGCCCGCTTGCTGCCACAGCCAAGCCACATTGACCCCAAATCGCCTTCCTCCCTCACGGTCTTTTTCCGTCCGAATCCCTTGAATCCGCAGCCCGTTAGACCTGTAAGCCCCTGGTTCGTACAAAAGGCCGGGATTGCCGGCAAATCCGTCGATCGCCCCTTCATCGAGCAACCGACTGCTAATCAGAATCAAATCTGTTGGCACTTTAGGAGAGCGATAGCCTGCGGTACAGCCCAGGGGGCGAAAAGGATTCACCAGCACCCTCGCACCGCCTCCGGAGAACAAGAAGCAAGTGTGGCCCAACCACTGAACCGACAAAGAATCAGCAGTTTGAGCTTGATAGCTTTCCCATCCAGATGGTAAACCAGTTGCTAAAGCTGCTAGCAAACCCGTCTGTGCGTAACGTATTAATTGTCGCCGTTTCATAAAAACCTCACGCGAGCTTGGAAACCCAGTGGCTTTAGCCCTGGGAGGAAAAGAGACACGGGATACTTTAGTGTCCCGTCAAGACTTTTAAAATCCATAGTTATATCCATCCTTTTGATGAATAGAAAAACAATATTTGTGATTGATTCCTTGAATTAATCCCTGGACTGCTGACACATTAAAACTACCAGATGAGCGAACAGCGACCCTACCTGTATAAGTTCCCACCTTCTTGCCCGAAGTAACAACGGCTTTTATAATGTCGCCTGTCTGAAAACCCTTGACAAACTTGAATCTAGGAACGTACCGAGAAGGAAATCCAAACTTATCTGTGCGACACATCTGCCTTGAACCATGGCCCGTAGCTTTGATATTTAGGGGCTGATTTGCTAATACGGAAATATTAGGCGTATCACCTACGCAAGCAGCATCAAAAAAGTGGGTTTTTGGTAATTCCAACCGTATGCGGTTGAATTTGGTCAACCCGCCAGAACCCGTGATAATCACTTTGCCTGTCTCTTTTAGGCCATCCAACAAAGCCCATCGGGTTGAGTTGACAGCAGTGGCATCTTTTAATGGGCGCTTAGCTTGTGCCAATATTTTCTTCAAATCATCGGGCTTTTTTGCTAAGAATATCTTGATATCCTGAGTCCCTTTCTTGGTATTGCAAGGTTCACAGGCTAAGCATAGATTAGATATTCTATTTGTTCCGCCCGACGCTTTAGGATGAATGTGCTCAACTTGTAGCGGTACATTTTCCGCGCTACAGTAAGCACATCGTCTCTCCCATTTATTGAGTAAATACTCGCGAACTTCGTAACCAGCTAACACACCCTGCTGATACTCAACTCCTGAAATCTCCGGGTTTTCTATCTTCTGTAAATCAAATCTGACTAATTCTTGAAAGATTGTTTTAACTGGTGCAAGTTTTGATAACTTGTTGACCCAAGTTAAAGTTGTCTCTACGCGGTGTCGAAGGCTAGGAGCCAACCAACCTTTGGGTTTAGTCCGGTTTAAAAATCTCGCTTGACGATATCTTGTGTGCCGACTTCTGCGACCGCGCCGCAGAGAACGACGCGACTCTAGCGATGTTTTAATTGCTTGACCACGATGGGTTAGTTCGGCCACCCAGATTAGACTAGAATCTAGAAGTATGGCAAGTCCAGTAACTTTTGAGCCGGGGTCAATCTTCAGAGTTACAGGCTGCGGGTCTTCAGTTACTTCTTTTTTCAAGAGGAGTGTGAAAGGGTAAAGCCTGAAAACTTTAGCTTTACCAACCTTTAGCAATTTACGCGCCAAAGATGGTTTGCATGGTGTTAATGGTTTGCGGTTAGCATCTAGAACAAAGACGTAGTTGGGTTTTAGGATAGACATTGTTGTGTCTCTTCGATTCCTCGTAAAGTTCGCTTTGCCAAAGTTATAAAGGCTTTTTGCGCTTGCAACACTGTTCCAGTGACCTTAGAACTGTTTAATTGCAAACAACAGAGCGGAAAACTAGCGTCGCATTCTCCGGTGTTATGACCTGAATAACGTAGTCAATTAAGACTTAGGCGGGTAAGCACGGCTTTAGCTTGTTTGCTAAAGCCCCGTGTCTTTAGACCGGGGTTGCTTACCTTGTGGTTGGGGTTGTCGGGTGTTCGTCGCTTGTTGTTATACCACAAAACACCGTATGGTGCGAAATGTACACCCTACTTTTACCGTAAGGTGCCGATTGCCCACCCGAAAGCTTCACAGAATTTGAACCGTATGGTGCGAATTGTCCACCGGAAAGATTCAGACAAACACTCAAAATTCAAAACCAAACTAAAGCCGTTCCAAGAAATTTCGCAATAATTGCTTTCCCGAAGTCGTCAAAATACTTTCCGGGTGAAACTGCACACCTTCAATATGCGGATATTCCCGGTGCCGCACACCCATAATAGTTCCGTCTTCAACCCAAGCCGTAATTTCCAAAACTTCTGGACAACTCTGCTTTTCAATTACCAAACTGTGATAGCGAGTTGCAATCATCGGCGATTCTACGCCCTGAAAAACTCCGGTTCCTGCGTGTTCTACCTGAGAAGTTTTACCGTGCATCAACACGGGTGCAGAAACTATTTTGCCGCCGAATACTTGACCGATACTTTGATGTCCGAGGCACACGCCTAAAATTGGTAGAGTCGGCCCCAACTCTTTGATTAATTCCAGAGAAATTCCCGCATCTTCCGGCCGCCCCGGGCCTGGAGAAATCACCACTGCTGCAGGCTGCAATTGGCGAATTTCTGCTAAGGAAATTTGGTCGTTGCGGTAGACTTGCACTTCGCTTGCTACAGGCAACTCAGCACCGAGTTCTCCTAGATACTGTACCAAATTGTATGTAAAACTGTCGTAGTTATCGATGACTATAATCACGGGTTAAGTTATATTTTAGGTTTTAGATTTTAGATTTTAGATTGACTCGCTGCCGGAAAGCAAGGGTTTCAAGATTTTAGATAGATGCCGAAGATAAAAATAGCTGCAATATAGACAAATAAAACTAAAAATCTCAAATTTGTCATCTAAAACCTAAAATTTGCTGAGTCCAATATATTTACTGACGGGCGATCGCAATTTGAACGACTGCCCACAAAGGAGGAAGCAGAAGTGCAGCACCGACGATGATCGCAGCCATTGCCGATACCATAACTGCTCCGGCAGCGCAGTCTTTGGCAATTCTGGCTAGTTCGTGATAAGATTGCCCGACGGTCAAGTCTACCACCGATTCGATCGCCGTATTCAACAGTTCCATTGCTAAAACTATGCCAATGGTGACGCCGATCACAGATATTTCTACAGGTTGGAGTTGCAAAAATAGCGCGAGTCCGATCGCCAAAGTGCCAATAACAGTGTGTATCCGAAAATTTCGCTGGGTTTCAAAAGCATAAGTCAGACCCCCCCAAGCGTATCTAAAACTCGTAGCTAAGCTAGATGCGATTTTCCAGGACAGATCTCGGTTGTATTTCAAGGCTGTTTTAGACTCGTGGACTGTCGGGCTGGAAGAGTCTTGAGGCATGGGCAGAAGCTGTGCGATTCTTGATGAAATTGACGGCCGATTTAGTGTCATAAACTACCAACTTTAAGTTACAGAGATGAATGAAAGCTAGACTTTTCAAATTGACTTCATCTAGTCTAGGTAACTTTCCTAAGTTTTTACTAAAGTTTTGGTTTAATTTCAGAAAGTTATGTTGAGCTTGAGATGATTTGTTCAGTCTCCATCAACTTAAGTTATGCTGTTTGGATCGTAAGACCGATCGCCCGCAGCAATGTTTCTTGTCGATCGAGCATTTGAGTCAGACTTTCTTCATCCGGGTGATCCCACCCCAAAAGGTGCAGAAAACCGTGGGCTGCGAGCCAAGCTAGTTCGGTCTTCAGGGGATGTCCTTGCTGCTGGGCTTGTCGCTGAGCTGTATCGATCGATATGACGATATCACCCAAGTATAGGGGTTCAGATGACTGCATCTCCTCTAGCTGAGGACAGTCTACCTCTAAAGCTGCGAAAGCTAGTACATCGGTCGATCGATCTTGCTGGCGGTACTGGAGGTTGAGGGCTTGCATCTCAGGATCGGCGGTTAAACGCAGACTGACTTCGTAGCCTGGAGCCACTGGCACATCTGCCTCCTGGTTTTCCAGCCAAACGCTAAACCAATTTTCCCACGTTTCGGCTGAAATCTCCCCGCTGGCTGCACTCTCAGGGAGGTTGGAAGCGTCGGCTGATTGCTGGGCAAGCCCGTAACAATCTTCGACGTTCACCTCAATTAACATTTTTAGAATCTCCTGTCAAGCGATATATTCAATTTTTTTACAAGTTCAAATTGCGCGATCGAGCAGAATTACTTTTTGCTTTCAGCAGGCACCTTACAATAATCTGTTGAAGATTGCAACAGGCCGGGACACAATCAGCTTAACTCCCGATTAAGAAACATGAAAAACATCAGCGGAAATTAAAGGCTGATTGTTTGAATCCCCGATTAAGAATTGAAATATCGATCGAGAAATGCCAAACCGACGAGCACGCCTAAAAGTCCGGCGGCTGTCAAGGCAAAATGAAACAGAGAAGTCGCCCGCTTGCGAACCATGTTCCGCATCGCCAGCTTGACATAACTCGGTGGAGGCGCATTGTTTGTCGGCGCTGTCGGGGTTTCGGCCGATTCTTCGGAGGCGGGAATTGCTGAGGGAGGTTGACTCATAACGGTTAGTTTAGAAGGTTAATAGAGGGACTGTTGAGGACAGGCTCGTCCCGATGTTAACAAATATGTAACGTTTTGTGTAGGATTTTTTAGTTTTTCGATCGCCCCGGGCCCATTAAAGGGGGATTATACCAACAGATTAATGTGCGATCGCCCTGATAATCAATTCGATCTTTTCTTTTCATCTTCAGATACACAAGGATAAATTAAATTCCCGATCCGTGTTCCTCAGAGGTTTAACAAAAATTTTTAAATGGTCAAGTCGCACAATCAAGCGACACTCATTTGAGTTAACTCAAATGAGTGTCACCAGAAAAAGCGACTGTTAACCAACCGCGACGGGCAGTTATTCATAGATATAGCCACGGAAAAACAGAAACAAAATTTTCCGGCTAAATAACCCAAGCTAAAAGTTAAATTACTCGGACACAAACATGGAAGTTTCCACCTTTGAAATCCTCACCGCACCGATCGCACCTGTGATGGGCATCCCTCCACAACTCATCCCAGTGGCTCGTCGAATCGTTCAGGGATACTTTCTCACCATCTCCAATCTCGAAGCGATCGACTTGCGATATCGGATTGAGTTTACCATCAGCTTACCCGTCCCGGCAGATCCTAATAAAATCTTGCTCAACAACGCTTTCTTAGTTGTTGACGTTGAAGGCACTAACATCGAGGTACCTCTGACTCAGCAGCCAGGGAAACCGAAGGTATATCGCGCATTTTTCACAATACCCGCTCACAAAACTGCATCTGTTCAATTGTTGCCCATTCTGCCAAAAACTCTGACTCCAGGTTTGTTGGAAGTGCGCGGCTATGTCTCGCTATTTGTGCCAGCGCGCTCCATCTTTCCAAAGCCTGTACCCCAAAGCAAGAAACCAGTCAAGGTGTTATTGAATCCCGAAATTCGCGGTACTTTCTTGCCAAACGATTTCCCATCAGAAACTCCAACTTTACCAGACTTCGATCAAATTAATTACACTTTAGCGATCGCCAGCGGAAAAGGCTTGAACGAGATTACGCCTGAACCAGGTAAACCAATTATCATCGATTTACCAATTGTTACCCCGATTTTGGAAGAGTTACGCAACGGTAATTTGGACTTGGCTACTTTGGAAGCAGACAATTCAGAAAAAGCTCAACTGCTAGTGCAACTGCTGGCCCAACTCGATGCCAATGATGTCAATTTGAAAGAGCTAAATACAGTGATGGATAAATTCGATATTCCTGTCAGAATGTCTCGCGGCTAAAACTGTTAAAGGGTAAGTAACTGTAGGGTGGGCATTGCCCACCTTACGTTTGATTACGTTTAATTAAGCCTACTTATACACTCACTGAGCTTTATTCAAATGTCGAACTCATTTAAATTTCAGCCTGTTTCTTTTAGTTGGGTGGCTGTTCATCCGCAGCCCAAAGGTGTTGTACAATTCATTGGTGGAACTTTTTTTGGTAGTTTGCCAACTTTGTTTTATCGATATTTTTTACAGCAGTTGTTTGAAGAAGGTTATACCGTAGTTGCTTTGCCGTTTAGATTTACTTTTCGTCACTGGCCGATCGCTATTGGGTTATTAAAAGAACAGGAGATTCTGAGAACAGAACTGACCAAAATTGCTCAAAGATTAGGCTATGAAAGCGAAATTTATCAAGAACCATCGAGTTATTTTTGGGTTGGTCACAGTCTGGGATGCAAGTATATTGCTCTTTTAGAATTTTTAAGCGACGATCGGTATCCAAATATTGTGAATAAATTCTGCGATCGCCCTGACTACGAACGGATTCAGAGGTTAATCGAAAATCTGGGCATCGACCGACCTTCAATTAAAGGCCAGCCGTCCTTATTAATTGCTCCTGATATCAGCAATACAGAGAGCGCTATTCCAGTGCGATCGCTAGCAAAACTGTTAGACAAATTCCGCTTAGGAGTGCTACCAACCAGAGAACAAACTCAATGCTTTATTGCTAATAGTTCTCTGTTTAATTTGACTGCAATAATTTCTTTCGATCGAGATGATATTGCTGGTTCTACCAATGATATCAACAAAAGTCCAGAAGAACAAAAAAACAGCGATGTACTTTGGCTCATACAACAGCTAAGTAAGAGAAAATTGCCTTTATTGAGCCAGGAAATAGAAGGCAAACATTTAGAGCCGATTGGCCTCAAAATCGGTAATTATATTGTTGACCTCAATCCTTGGGATAAATTCATCAAACCTCTGAAAAGCCGATTCCTTGAATATTGGTCTGTTCATTTTTTGGATGCTTTGAAAAAGCGGTTAGGCACTTAACATTGTATAAACTGCCAACTCACCTTCAATTTCCAGCCATCTGCTGAACCCTAGCAATAATTTCCCTCACTTTGTTCGCCTCGGGCGATCGCAAATGCTGCAAAATGTCCAAAGATTGCTGTAAATAATTCAAAGCTTTGTCAAAATCTCTCTTCTTATCTGCTAACCACAGTCCTAACATGGCGAAACTAGCAGCTTTCCCTTGAACATTGCCAATCTTTTCCTCAAGTTCCAGAGATTGTTCATACAATGCGATCGCCTTGGCTATTTCCCCTTGATCCGCATAAATTCCTGCTACTTGGTGCAAAGTAGCAGCTTTCCCTTGAACATTGCCAATCTTTTCCTCAAGTTCGAGAGATTGTTCATAAAGTGCGATCGCCTTTGCTACTTCCCCTTGATCCGCATAAATTCCTGCTAGTTGGTGCAAAGTAGCAGCTTTCCCTTGAACATTGCCACTCTTTTCCTGGCGTTGTTGAATTGAGGTACGATAGAGCGAGTGAGGGATTCACAAAAACCAATTAACTGAAAGTCAAAAATGTCCTGAATATAAGTCAACTCATGTTAATAAAAATGCGCCGAAGAAAGGCAAGCAAAATTATATTTGTGTTGACTGTGGCAGGCCATTTAGAGATGGCTATCAAACCCACCAGTGTTACGCGCAAGAAGTTAAATATCAATACCTAAAGATATATGTCAATGGGATGGGTTTTCGTGCGAGCCAGAGAGTCAAAGACCTGCATCACACGACAATAATTAATTGGCTCAAGCAAGTTGGAAAGCTGCTACCATCCGCTTACGATCTAGAGACAATTCCAGAAGTAGGAGAACTAGATGAGCTACAAACCTTTGTCGGATAAAAAAAACACAATCTGGGTGTGGACAGCAGTAGATTACTTTAGACCAGGTATTCTAGTACAGCTCGGCGTAAGTATACAGACTATATTTGTGGTAGAATAACATATAGCGTTTCTCAGAAAGATGAGGTAAGCCGAGGTATGCTGCAAAGGTGGCAGCAGCGAGATTTCTAGGTAAAGATTAGTCCGCAAACCAAGCGTGACCAAGGCTAGAGTTAGTTGAGACCTGTTTCGGTCGGCGATGGAGGAGTAATATATGGCCTTATTAATGCCTAAAATATTAAATTTAAGCGATGGCGAGCGTCATGAACTTCAGAAGTTGATCGACAAACACAAAACGCCGCAACAAATCGTGCTACGAGCCAAAATCATTATCATGGCATCTGATGGTCAAAACCATCGTGAAATAAGCCGAAGCCTAGAGATTAATCGGCAGATGGCTCGTTTATGGCGAAACCGATGGTTGGAGAGCGAGGGAAAAGAGTTATCGGTTTTACAAAGATTACAAGATCGAGAGCGTGTTGGCGCACCGGCAAAATTTAGCATGGAACAAGTAACAGAGTTATTTGCAATGGCCTGTTCCTCACCGTCAGATTATGGACGACCAATAAGTCACTGGACTGCCAGAGAACTGGCGGCGGAAATAATGAAACAAGGCATTATTGAAACTATATCCGTCCGCCATGTTGGTAGATTATTAAAAGAAGCAGAACTGCAACCACACGCCTCCCGCTACTGGTTAACCCCCCCCTGTGGATGAAGAATTTGATGCAAAAGTCAAAGATATTAGCGACTTATATCTGACTGCGATTGAACGCGCTCAACAAGGAGAACACACAATATCGATTGATGAAATGACAGGGATTCAAGCTATTGAACGTCTGGAAAAAGACTTGCCAATGAAACCCGGTAAAGTTGTCAGAAGAGAGTTTGAATATATTCGTCATGGTACGCAGAGCTTGATAGCAAATTTCAACATTGCGAATGGTAAGATTATTAAACCAACTTGTGGAGATTCGAGAACAGAGTCAGATTTTTTACTGAATATTCGTCACCTCATTGAAACTGATCCGGCTGCCCAAAAATGGCATCTAATTATGGATTGTCTGAATACTCACCAATCTGAATCACTGGTGCGTTTGGTGGCCGAAAAAGAAGGCTTAGATATCGACCTCGGTATTAAGGGAAAAAGCGGTATACTTCAATCCATGAAATCCCGCGCTGTTTTTTTAAGTGACCCAACACATCAAATTGTTTTCCATTACACACCCAAACATTCTTCGTGGCTTAATCAAATAGAGATTTGGTTCAGCATTTTGGTGCGGAAATTACTAAAAAGAGCAAGTTTCACCAGTCAGTACGATCTGAAAAATCGCATCCTCAATTTTATTAACTACTTTAATCAAACAATGGCCAAACCTTTTAAGTGGACATATAAGGGTAAAGTCTTGGCTGTTTAATAGTCTGTGTATTTACGCCGAGCTGTACTAGGATGGGTATTAGGAGACCGAGCGTCCTAAAACGTTTGAACCTTTGTGGGATGTAGTTAGTAGATGGGGATGCTATTTTTATGTGACGGATGGCCCGACAGTTTATGCAATGTTTATTCCAGAGAGAAACCAAATTATGTGCCAAACTTACATGGTTTGCGGTTGAAGGTGAAAACACAAGATTTAGACACTATCTGGCTCGCTTAAAACGAAAGACTTTTTGTTATTCAGGCAGCCGAACAAATGCTCAGATATCCAATTAAGCTACTTATTCATTATCTCACGTTTAATGATGTTCGCCTTCCCTATTCAATTAATTATTTCTATCGAGCATTACTCACCGCACGCGATCGCTCAACCATACCCCAATTCAGCAACGGCATATCAGAAATTATACCAGCATGAAGGTGTGTAAAAGCTTTGAAGCTTCTGACTTCTGAAAACAGATTTCTGTAATAGCGACAATACTCATCAATCAATTTCAAGGTTGAATTAGCTTGGCGAGGGTTAACCATAGACCTAGCTCTGGTTTGAGAGATTTTGTTCTATTATACTCTGCCGCTTAGTGACAGAAGAGGGGGAAGCAAGTGGGTTAGCAACAGCGTATTCCATCGCAGCTTGGAATTTGGGTAGAGAACGCGAAATCATTTCTTCGTTGGCAGTAAGGGAAATTCGGAAGTAACCGGGTATTTCCTGGGGAGTTCCTGGTAAAACAAATATATCTTCACTTGCTAATAACTCGGCAAAAGCAAGGTCATCATCCCAAGGTGATTGCACCAAGAGGAAGAACGTCCCATCAGGGTTATACATGGTGTAACCCATATTCCGCAGTGCCTTTACCATCCCATCTCGCTTGTTTTGTAAATGCTCGATATTTATGTTGAGTTGCTCTAAGTCTCCTAAGGCATACTGCATGAGCACACTAGGATAACACCAACCAAAAGGAGTTTGTTGTAGGAAAGCAATGATTCGTCTTATTTCTTCCCGATTAGGCATAGTGGGAGGTAAAGCAATATACCCTATACGTTGACCGGGTGCCATTAAAGTCTTACTATAACCATATACTAAGAAAGAAAATGGGTAAAACTGAGTAGGGCTGGGACAAGTTTGGTTGTCGAAAACAATGCGGCTGAAGGTTTCATCGGAAATAATATAAATAGGCTTGCCATAATGCTTAGAAGCCTCGTTAAGTATACCGCTCAAACCCTCTAGGGTACTAGCTGAAAAAATCTTACCTGTAGGGTTGTGGGGTGAATTGATCCCACATTCCGCACCCCCAACTGGCACATACACGCAGTGAGGGGGTAAAAGTGAATCGTCAGAGACCAAGCGCGAGTAAAAATACTCAATTATTTCGGTCGCGAATGCGTTAA
>JACJNY010000044.1 GCA_014695295.1 Microcoleus sp. FACHB-61
GTTTTCAAAATTAGCTGTTTAATCTCCTCCTTCTTGAGTTGTTGAGCAACAGCTTGCCTGATCTTAAAAGGCAGCTACTTTTAGCTGAACTCATTTTTTAGTCTAAACTACAGTGAGTTAGGAAGGCGAGAAGAGTTCAGACAACGCTACATACTAGATTTCTCGATTCAATGGCAAAATCGAAGTCCAACCCTTCGGATTAACTGGATTATTGAGAATGATTCAGAGATTCCGAGATTAACAACCTACTACCCTCTATAGTGCCTGGAGGTGATAAGAGTGGCAAAGAATACAGTCAAATTGCTAGATGTTGTTGGCTTAAATGTTGACCTTCCTGAATACAACCTGTGGCGCGGACAAGTTGGGACAGTGGTTGAAATGTTGGCTGATGGTGCAGCGTTTGAGGTTGAATTTAGCGATCGCAACGGACGCACTTATGAATCTCTCGGATTGCCAAGAGAGAAAATCATGGTGTTGCACTTCGAGCCAGCATCACCTGATATCAAGCCTGAGATCGTTCAGGAAGCGACAAGCGCCCCTGAATAGCTCATGATACAGGTAAAGTGTTTGCATCTACATTAGAGAAAAACATATCTGAAAATAAAAACAAAAAATCTGAAGCTGGAAAATTCCAACTTCAGACTTTTACTAACTCCCCGGGTAGGATTTGAACCTACGACCAATCGGTTACACTTATCCCAACGTTTCCGAAGGGGGCGGACTATTTCATCATCCCTACAAATCATGTTTGTGATCTGTCGTCGGATGTCGGGCGCTATGAGATTTATTGGTTAGGCTCCTCATCTCTAGTCTCTGCACCTTTCCGGCTACTTGCGATCGTAACCGCTGCCTTTCGCCAGACTTGGCTCAAGATTGCCGCCACCCGAAGTGCTGCGGTTTCCTTGAATTCACCCGATTTTTCAGTATCCGTTACCGGATAGAGCTGCTATGTCACTAGGGCTTTTGGTTGATGCCAAAGGCTTGCATTCATTACAGCCGACCGCTCTGCCACTGAGCTACCGAGGATTGGGGGTTTTTGTTACCCACATTTACTAACAATAGCTGAACTTACTCGATTTGGCAAGGCCTTTGATAAACTTTTTTTTTTGCCATACCGCAACAGGGTTTCAGCAGCTAATGCAGCCCCATTCTTAACTTGGCGAGCCGCTTCTGGGATTCAGGATCGAGGGAACTGGCGAGAAAGCGACTGGAATTGTGTTTGCGGGATTTGTGCTGGCGCTCGCTGCGGCGGGCGGTGGATTCTACGTCAGCCGCTAGTTGTTCGGCGGACATCCATTCGGCACCGTAGCCGACTACGGTCAATTGCTGCGCTCGGTCTGATGTTGCGACAATCATGCGACCTTTGCCTTTGACCGATCGCAACTCGTAGCGCAAACTAGCACAAGATTTTTCAATATAAGTATCTGCTGTCTGACCGAAGTCAGTGTAGTGCACCGATAAATTTTTAGTAATAATTTCTTTAACGCTGGGAGTATCTC
This sequence comes from Microcoleus sp. FACHB-61, assembly GCA_014695295.1. Lineage (GTDB taxonomy): Bacteria > Cyanobacteriota > Cyanobacteriia > Cyanobacteriales > Microcoleaceae > Microcoleus. The sequence goes on from JACJNY010000044.1 coordinate 1,500, forward strand.
GATAGTGCGCGTCAAACACCAGTCGAGCCTCAAAATCTTGAACAGCGCTGTAGTTAACTAAAACCTCTATTAACTCGCGGCGAGCTGTTTCGAGTTCGTCGCGATCGCGCTTCTCTCGGAGTCGAGGCCAAAGTCCAATTATGTTATAGCCGTCTACAAGTAAAACTGCTTGCGATACATAGGTTGACATGGTTCAAGGCTGAATAGCTCCAGCACATATAGGACGTTATTTGCATTGTTCATCAAAGCTTTTCTTCAATAGTATTACCTATTGATGTGTAATTGCTAGGTTCGATCGCAATAATTAAACCCCCCAGACCCAGCTTTACCGGGGTTTTGGGGGGTGAGATTTGCTCGATCGAACAACAGATAAATTTTCCGGCTTATTCCGCAGATTCCAGGGATACGGGCGATCGTACAACTGTCGGCAGGGATATTTTCTCAACAGCAGGAGTACAACCGAGCCACTGCACCGACAACTCCGCAAACTGCTGCGGAGGGCCGCTCACGCAAAAACGAGTCGGCAGCGCAGTACCAGCATTCCGCAGCCCCAAAAGCTCCAACTCTGTGGCAGCAGCAGCCACCACCCGCACCGCAGGATCGATCAACGTCACCCCAGCAGGCAAAAGCGAGCGCAGCACAGGAGCCAACAGCGGATAATGAGTGCAGCCGTAAATCAGCGTATCGATGCGCTGCTGAATCAAAGGAGCCAAATATTCCCGAGCCACCTCACAAGTGTAAGGGTCGTAAATCCGGTTTTGCTCCACCAGCGGCACAAAAGCCGGACAGCTAACCTGCCACACCCGACAAGAATCGTCCATCTCCAAAATCGCATTTCGATAAGCATTGCTAGCAGCCGTAGCAGGAGTTGCGATGACTCCTATCCGCTTGCCTTGCTGCACCGCAGCCTGCGCGCCCGGTAGAATTACTCCCAGCACCGGAACATCAAACTCAGCCTGCACCATCTCCATCGCCAAAGCAGAACTGGTGTTGCAGGCCATAATCACCATTTTCACATCCTGTTCTACCAGCCAGGCCATAATTTCGCGGACAAACTGCACAATTTCCGACGCCGCGCGAGTGCCGTAAGGCAGCCTCGCCGTATCTCCAAAATAAAGTATCGATTCGTTGGGCAATTGTCGGTACAACTGGGTCAAAACAGTCAAACCGCCCACGCCGCTGTCAAAAATACCGATTCTTTTTTGTCCAGAGTCTGTTGTCATTTGTTAATTGTCAATAGTCGGTTGTCAATAGTCAGCAGGCATCAGCCATCAGTCCTCAGCCATCAGTCATTAGCGATCGGCCATCAGTCATTAGGGAAATTTACCAATTACCAATTACTAATTACCAATTACCAATCCCTCCGGCAATATATTATCTTTGTTGAAGATAAACTAAAATGCCGCGAGCGATCGAAGCCGCCATTTGACTTCGGTAAGCTGGGTCAGAAAGCCTAGCAGCATCCTCAGCACCCGTGACAAAACCCACCTCCAGCAAAACAGAAGGCATAGAAGTCTTTCTCAAAACGTAAAATCTCGCCTGCCGCACTCGGCGGTCCGCCGCCCCCGTCCCCTCCAAAATACTGGCGTGAATCACCCGGGCCAAATATTCCCCGTTATTGAAATAATAAGTCTCAATCCCGCTAATATCCGGCCGACTCATATTAATCGCATTAGCGTGAATGCTCACAAACAAACTAGAATTCACCCGTTCTGCCAAAGAAACTCTGGGTTCCAGGTCGATTTCGCTGTCGTCAGTCCGAGTCATCACCACCTGCACCCCCTGCTGTTCCAGCAGCCTCGCCACCTGAAACGAGATATCCAAAACAATCTCCTTCTCCTGAATGCCCTGAATCCCGACTGCACCAGGATCGCGGCCGCCGTGGCCGGGATCGATCGTTACCACAGCGCGGCGGTTAGAAACCTGGGGCAAATCACCGGTTCCGACAGTCCTTCTCGGCAAAGGCTGCAAATTGGGAGTGCGAGTCAAAGGCGGCTGCGCGCTAGCATTCGATAGCAACTGCAAAGACAGCAACTGCGGGCTCTGCCTCGTCACCCTGCCTACCTGTACCCCCGATCGCGGCTGCACCCAAACCACCACAGTCTCCCCATCTTCTTGGCTGGCAGTAAACGATACAGGACTGTTGGCATCGAGCTGAGGAATTTCTCCCGTCAGGACACTAGAGGCGATCCTGATCCAGTAAGCTCTCGACGCCTGATCCCACCCGCTGGTATAGGAGACTTGGCGGTCAGTTCTCACCACCAGTTGCGTGCCGTTACTGGCTAAATCAATTGACTGAACTCTCGCTAAATTTCCTTGAGATTGTCTCGCCGGAGGAGCTACAGTCAGGCTGCGGGAAACCGAGGGCTGTCTTACACTTCCAGGCAATAGCACCACCCCGCCCAAATTGCTCACAGACGCCCGCCACTGAGTATTAGAACTCTTCATCCGCAAAGTCACGCGGGTAACGGGCGGGTCTGTGGGTAGTTGCCGGACTTCAATCTTGTCAACCCCGTGCTTGCCGTTCGTTTGAGGCTGTTGGCTGCTCTGGCCGGGAGCTAAAGTAGCTCCTTCAATATCGAGGGTGGCGATGTCCCCGGCCCGACTTTGTTGAAAATTAATTTGGGGGCTGCCGCCCGCAGTGCGGACTAAAAAACCGTCCGCCGTCACCTGAACGTTCTGAACTACAGTCGCCTCGGCCGACTGGGCGATGGGTGGTGAAGGTTCAACGGATAACCTTTCTCCCCCTGGCTCTGAAATCGGATTTTGAGTTCCTCCCCGCACCGGCGTTGGCAAATCGACTGTCCACTCGCTCGGAGATATCCCCCGGAATTTTACTTGCTCGGGGTCTAGAGTAAACCCGTCTCTGATCTCGACCACAATTCTAGTCGTATCGTTGTCAAACTGCCCTACCCGCACCGATTCGATCGCCCCTGAGAGCGGTTTGGTGACCGAGGGACGGCCCAGACTCGTCCCCGGCAAGTCAATCACCAACCGCGTCGGGTTGAAAATCAGTTGAGCCTTGGGTTGTACTCCCCCGTCTGTTGTAATGTAGAGCCGGTTCTCTGAATCATCAAACCGCCAAGATTGCAGTCTAGCTGCTTCGGCGGCCCCGGCGAGCAAAAATACACTTAAGAAACTCGGTAGTAGCCAGTGGAATTTCACGACAGTTTTTTCCTCGTTTGCGTTACTGCCAAAAGCTGGAAGGGCGCTGCTTGCTCGATCGGCTTTCAGCAGTTAGCCGCCAGCAGACCGGGGGCTTGGGGCCGTCAGTTGTTGGCTAAATTGACTTTTTTATGTGTTAACAGGCTCCAAAATGCCAGATCCTGGCATTTTTGAACTTTCCCGTATACTTGGGGGCGATCGGTTATAAGGTGACTGAAAGATTGCTTGTACAAGGGAAGGTATTTATTTTAGGAAGAAGAAACAAGGCGTCTCTTGAAGCTAGAAGGTACAAGTTAGGGGGTAGAATTTTACGGATCTTCAAGGGAGGGGTTTCATAGCTCTTTAATATTGGCGAAGCTCGTTACGGCAAGGGTTATAATCCGCTTTACATTTGCGTTTTATTCTAACTTTTCATAAAGCACCCCAACAACTTAACAACCTACCTGGGAAACAATCCGGATTTCCAAGATTAATTCGACTTTTGAGGGCAGCCCAAGTTAGTCCCAGACCAACTGGCATATCCTTTTGGACAAGCCTTGTTGCTGAAACCTTGACAGTCAAGTACAACTACATAGCGCCCCTTCTATCTTTTTTTTCTTTTTTATAGTCAGGGATTTTCGGTGCTGCTTGAAACTTTGTTGGGCGATCGCGACGACGCCCGCCAAGGTGACACTATGATAGCTAGTCCATGCTGTCAGCAGTAACCGGAGAGCGTTGTGTCTTACTTTGGCGGACAATGCTTTGTCATTAACACCCTTTTTGAGTGCACGATCGCCAGCCAGAGCATTGGTTGGTTGACGGGAGAAAAAGTTTTGACAGTAGATATAGTTATCGCAGTTGTAAAGTTTTTTGGACAGCAAAAACAATCGATCGGCTTCTGGATAAAACCTGTCATTTGGTTTGATGATCTGCCTTTCGACTAACTGCATGGCTTATATATATACTACCAGTTAGAGAAGATACACTATCTTGGCGATTGTGTCAATCTCTGACTTTCTGAAAAAAGCGACCCTAAAAAAAGTAGATAAATCAGATCACTGAAAGAGGGAAACTTGCTTTGCCAAAGGATTTGCCTCAAGCAAAAAGGTTGTTGGGGTTAGTCCAAGCCTCCATGAGCGACCCTAAAGTGAATCTCAAATCTCAAATCTCAAATCTCAAATCGACTGACTCTCCAGTGAGGGAAGTTTTGTAATATAGCAACCACACCTGACGGTTAGGACGTTCTTAATTGCTCAAACATAAAAGGTCGATTGCAACTTCGGTCTTCCTTCTTGCTTCAACATCTGCTATACCATACCACCGAGTGCGATCGAGTTCTAACCACTTTATTTTTGAGCAGGATAGATACTCGCAAGTTATTTTTGCCCATTAGGAACGCACCGCCCCGTGTCTAATCAACATAGCTGCAATTCGCTCTCGCCCATAGGTGCAAAATTCCGGCTCATCCAGTTCAAAATTGCTTGATTTACTTGTTCCGGGCATTCATCCTGCGGACAGTGGCCCGCATTGTCTAATTCAACTAGCTCTACATAATTGGGATTGCATTCGACAAATTGATGGGGTCGGGCGAACCGAGGGGGAATCATCCGGTCTTGTTTGCCCCAAATTAACAGCATCGGGATTCTTAAATTTCGCAGCACTGTCTTGACACTCGGGCAAAATTGTGAGCTGCCTACAGCTTTAAATAAAGCGCAGAAGGCGCGGGCGGCTCCCCGATCGCCTGCTGGCCCTGCTAGAATTTCCACTAATTCGTCGGTAACAGCTTCGGGGCTGGCGTAGGCAAAGGAAACCCAGCGGCGGACAAAGGAAGGCTTGCGGGCCAAATAAAACAGAGGCCTGAGTACGATCGGGGAAACAAATAAACTTTCAACAGCTTCGATCGCCGGGAGCAGCCATCCGGGCACCGCCTCGGCTCGCACAGAGGGGTCTGGGAGGCTAATCATCACCGTGCCGGCCACCATATCCGGGTGAGCCGCCGCGACGGCCAGACAAATCAACGATCCGATCGAGTTTCCTGCCAAAACTACCGGCTCTCTGATAAAAGTCAGCCAAAAATCATAAACTTGATCGACCCACAAAGACACAGAGTAGTCGATCGGAGCTTTTTGCGAAGCGCCAAAGCCCAACAAATCCAAGGCGTAAACTGTTTGGTTTTCGGCGAGTTGGGCGAGATTTTGTCGCCAGTGACCGATCGAAGCTCCAAACCCGTGCAGTAAAATAATCGGCGTTCCCGATGCGCGCGGGGCAATTCCCTGGGCCGCAGAATCTTGAGATTCGAGCGCGCCTTGATTTCGCCCCAAAACCGGCCGCAAATAAGTGTAGCGAGTTTGCCAACCCCGCCACATCCAGTCTCGTTGAGTTCCCACCCGTTGGTGCCACAGCAGAGAATTTGTCAATTTTTCCTCAGAGCGCAACATAAATTTACACTTGCTTATACCTATTCTACAAGGCAAATCCGGCGACTTGGGGGACTTGCCAGGCCGGGCGAGATGGGCCAGGAAAAGCTGTTTTACCTCATCCTTAACCTTTTAACCTGAATTTTTGACCGTTTTGTCATAAATCGGGCAAGCGGGCGGGCGATCGTGATGTGAAGTTAAAATAAAACTAGACAGAAACTCAGCCAGACTGAGTAGAATAGCAAGTATTGTAAGAATTCATTTACGATCGTCCAAATATTCCCCAACGCTTTAGCGGAGGGGAGACAGGGCGCGATAGTACGTCCGGTAAGGGTAACACCTTACAAAACAGTTCGCTCGTCCAACTGAAATATTGGTCGTTGAAACCTGTAACTATCAAGAAGCTTCGCTATTAAACTACTGCTTGTAAAACCATTCATGCCTGTGATTGAAAGAAGACAAAATCGCAACCTACCCCAGATCAACGAAAACATTCGATACCCCAAAATCCGGGTGATCGATACCGACGGCGCGCAACTAGGCATATTGACGCCTGCAGAAGCGCTGCGCCTCGCAGAGGAAAAAGAACTCGATCTCGTACTTGTCAGCGACAAAGCTGACCCGCCCGTATGCCGGGTCATGGACTATGGGAAGTACAAATTCGAGCAGGAAAAGAAAGCGCGAGAAGCAAAGCGGAAGCAGCACACTGCCGACGTGAAGGAAGTGAAGATGCGCTACAAAATTGAAGAACACGACTACCAAGTGCGCCTCAAACTAGCAGACCGCTTTATCAAATCTGGGGACAAAGTAAAAGCCACGATCATGTTCAGAGGTCGGGAAATCCAACACAGCAACCTAGCAGAGGACTTGCTTAAGCGCATGGCCACAGATTTGCAGGAAATCGCAGAAGTGCAGCAAGCCCCGAAAAAAGAAGGACGCAGTATGATGATGCTGCTGTCGCCGAAGAAAGTATAAATAGATAGTCATTAGTCATCAGTCATCAGTCAATAGTAATAGACTGGTGACAGTAGACTAATGACTCCGCCCAAAAACGGAGAGAAGTTTCCGACTCCTGTCGTGGAGGGCAAAAAATTTTAGACCCTAGTTCGATCTCCCAGATTCGTCTGTGGAGTAAATCTAAAATCTAAAATCTAAAATCTAAAATCTAAAATCGACCGACTGGCGATCGCTCCCCTGGATGCCGGAGATCGGTGACAGGCTACCACAAATCGGGATATCAACGCACCAGAAGCATGGAAAATTTTCAAATCAGCGCTTGGGCTGGAGCAGGGCAAAAAGTGCTGCGCTCGCTCAACCTGCGATCGGAAGAAGTAGAGCGAACCGTACTGATGTTCCTCGTCTACACTCTAACCTCCGTCGGGCTGATCTGGCTGGAACTCAGCACGGTAGGTCTGTTCCTAGACGAGTACGGTGCCGACAAAATGCCTTATATCTACATAGCCAGCGCCTTTATCGGTTCAGGCTTGGGATTTGTCTACTCGTGGCTGCAAAAAATCCTGCCGCTGAGGCGCACCGTCGTAGTTGTTCTGGGAATGATGTCGGTACCGCTATTTTTGTTTCGATTCGGCATCGGCTACGAAAATACTAAGATAGCTGGCATCAGCATTGCTTTTATTACTATTTTTTTGATGTGGCTGTGGGTGGAAGCTTGCTATGTCCTGAACGACCTTAACACTTCCATCACTTCCAACCAACTGTTTAATATTAGAGAAATCAAGCGCACCTATCCGCTAGTCAGCAGCGGCTATCTAGTGGCTGGAGTAGTCAGCGGGTTTTCTCTGCCTGTTTTGCTGCACGTAGTCGGACTCAAAAACGTTACCCTCATATCGGGGTTGATGGTGGCCACAGGCTCGGTGTTGCTGTACTACCTCACGGAAAAATACCGTCAAGCATTTCCGGAAACAGCTCATTGGACAGATGACGACGAAGACGACGACCAACAAGAATTTACCGCTCGCAAAGTTACAGGCCCGCTGCAAAAATACGCCGTACCTCTAGTCAGTTTCTTCGTCCTCGCAGAAGTCCTCTATGTCCTGGTAGATTTCCAATTCTACAGCCAGCTAGAATACCAAAACCCGGGGGACGGAGCTAGCTGGATCGCTAGCTTCCTGGGCATTTACGAAGGCATACAAGGCCTGTTTCAAGTGGCGACTCAGTGGTTCGCATCCAGTCGCTTGGTAGAAAGAATCGGTGTATTCGTGACGGCGGTGATTTTGCCGGCGGGTATCGCCATACTCGGGGTGCTGACAATAGGAGCATCCCTGGGCCAGCTAGTATCTGTGTTCATCGGACTGATATTGCTGAGATTTTTAGACGAACTGCTGCACTACACGCTCTTGGAAACCGTTAGCCCGGTTTTATTCCAACCGATTCCCGACAATATTCGATCGGGCATTCAAACTCTGGTCAACGGTGTGGGCGAACCTTTGTCCTGCGGAGTGACAGGAGTTGGCATCCTGATTATGCTGTGGGTGACAGACAAGATACTCCCCCACCAAGACGAAAAGGCATTTCACGACCAGCAAAGCTTGATATTTATTGGCGCGATCGTGGTGTTGGCGCTGGTGTGGGTGTTTGTGGTGTGGCTGATCCGCTCTCAATACGTGGGTTTGTTGGTCAAAAGTGCGGAACGGGGGCGCTTGGGCGTCACAGACGTTGACCTCAAAGCTCTCAAGCGCGCAGTGGTGGAAACTCTACAAAAGCCGGGCGGCGAAGATGAAAAGCGCTCTTGCATAGAACTCCTGACGCAAATTGACCCCAAAAATGTCGGAGAAGTTCTGGCTCCCATCCTCGATTCGCTGTCCCCAAGTTTGCAGCGCCAGAGCTTGGAAACGATGCTGCAACACCCGAACCCGGCATATTTACAAGCTGTCCGCGCACTTTCGCAGCAATCCTTGCCGCCGGAGGTGCTGGCCTTGGCTTTGCGCTACATCTGGCTGACGGAAGCTGAACCGAATATTGACAGCTTGCGGCCTTACTTGCAGCCGACCGTCGATCCGGTGGTGCGGGGTACGGCGGCTGCTTTAATTATGAGAAGGGGCGATCGCCAGCAAAAGGCAGAGGCTACTAACACGCTGCGCCAAATGCTGACACACAAGCAAGAGCGGGAACGTGTTATGGGGACGCGGGCTCTGGGAGAAGCTGATTATTTGCAAGGACTGCGGCTGCACATCCCCAATCTGTTGCAAGATGAATCTCTGCGAGTGCGCTGCGCTCTGCTAGACGTGATTTCGTCTACTCATTCGGAAGAATATTATCCTTCGCTGCTGCGCGGACTCGGCTACAAATCGACTAGGGAAGCGGCTTTGCAGGCTATAGTCAAACTTCACAACGACGCCATTCCTTTGCTCGTGTATTTGGCTGAGGACATCCACAAGTCGGATTTGGTCAGGTTGCAAGCTTGGACGGCTCTGGGTCAAATAGGGACTCCGGAGGCGATCGACATTTTGGTCAGCAATTTGATGACGGCTTGGGGAACTACCAGGCGCAACATCCTCCGCATCCTGTTGAAAATGCCTTCGGAAGCGGGGATAGAAGGGGTTCTAGACCGCATCGGCCGCAGCGGCTTGGAAACTCTCATCGAACAGGAGTTAATGTTTATCGGTCAAATTTATGCAGGTCTAGTAGATTTGTCTGGGGTAACAACCTACGGCAATTTCTCGGAGCGGGATGCCCACAGCACCGGGGCACCTGGGAACAATACGGCTCTATTGTTGCAGCGGGCTCTGGCGGGGCTGGAAGCTGATGCTAAGGAGCGGTGTTTTTTGCTGATGAAGTTTCTTTATCCGCTGGACACAGTACAAGCCGCTGCTTTCAACCTCGCTTCTGGCCAACCTTCTATGGTTGCTAGGGGATTGGAAATTCTCGACAATACTGTGGATATAGCTAGGAAACGATCGCTGATCAATTTGTTGGATCAGCACTCGGAAAGAGAAAAATTGACCAATCTCTCCGAATTAATGGTTTACAAACCTCTAGCCCCTAGCGATCGCTTGCGTCGCTTGCTAGAATTGCGCCACTTCCTTTCGGATTGGGCTTTGGCGTGCTGCTTTCACTTGGCGAGGGAAGCGCGGTGGAGCCTTACCGCTCAACAAACTCTCGTCTGTCTGCAGCACCCGACGGGTTTTGTCCGCGAAGCAGTGTTAGCCTATTTGAAAATAGCCTCGCCGCGGGCTTTGGTCGAATTGTTGCCGAGGCTGCAAAATGACCCCGATAATTTGGTATCCGCTCAAGTTGAAGAGATGATGGCCGAGTTGGGGAGTAGCCCAAAAAGGTAATGCAAGACATTAAAAGTTAAAAATGAGTCCTCGGGAAGTAGAAGGCTGTTAATTAGGCAAGGGCAAAAAACATAGTATCTTGTAGGGCGGGTGAGAGCTAATAATCTATGATACAAACGAGTTTAGGAACGCTCTCGCCCGCCCTCCCATCTAATGTTTATTTGTAACCACCTACTTATATAGAAGGCATAAGGCAGAATAGAATGAAAAAAATTCTGCCGATCGCCTTTTTCTTCCCCTTCCCCTTCCCTTTCCCCTTTAAATAAATCACTGCATCTCATTATGTTAACCAGCGTCGAACGCCTATTGTTGGTCAGGGAGGTTCCGATTTTTAAGGAACTGCGGGATGATTTTCTCGTGCGTCTAGCATCGGTAATGGATGAACTTTCGTTTCCTTCCAAGCACAGAATTTTTACGGAAGGACAAGAAGGTCGATCGCTCTATATTTTGGTATCGGGAACGGTGCGGGTTCATATAGGCGATCGGGATTTGGCACAGTTGAAATCGGGGGCTTGTTTCGGGGAAATGTCGCTGTTTGATGCGGAACCTCGATCGGCTTCTATTTCTACTATCGAACAATCCGAGTGTTTGATGCTGACTCAAATGCAGCTCTACGATGCGATTGATGAAACGCCGGGAATTGCTGTGAATATTATTCGCTTGCTGTCGCGCCGGATTCGCGAGTTGAATCAAAAGTTGAATGCTAAAGAGGCAGTTATGCCGCCGACAGAGACTGCGAGAGTTGCTGAAATGCGATGAAAGTTGGGAATTAGGTAATTGTGTTTCAGTCGATCTGTAATTCTGCACAATTTATCTTCTGTAGGGTGCCCAATGCGTACCTTAAGAATCGCAAAATTTCTCTTGGTAGGGTTTGCAGTGCGCACCTTACACTGACTTTTTTGTGAGTTATAAAACAATTAAAAACCCGGTTTCTTCTTGAAAAAACCGGGTTGTTGAAATCGATGCTGAAGGGCGATTTATTGTCTAAACTATTCGGAAAATAAAAGGGTAGCGGTAAGGTTGGTTAGGATCTTGCAAAATGTGGAGAATAGCCATTATTGTCAGTCCCCAGTGCACCAGATAACCTATTGGCACTAAAATAAAGCCAGCAAGACCGAGAGTGATGACAGTTAAGACCCCAATCACCAGGCTGTAAAACCATACATTAAGGTGAAAATTGATCGCTTCTGTGGCGTTTTCTTTGACAACGGGGTCATCTGATACTAACAATACAGCGATCGGCGCTCCGATCGAGAACAGTAACGTGCTGAAAAAAATCGCCCCGTGGCACACCAGTGATAGTAGCTTTCGCTTGTCAGAGTCGTACATATTACTTTTCCTTGACTTTAGTGATAATTTTACCTTTAATAGCAACTGTAGCACAGGCTATAATGGCGATCGGGTGATGATTCCCCTACCTAATTTGTGATGACAACTGAACTCGAAACTGAACTGCTAACTGCTGTTGAGCGCCGGCGCAACTTTGCTATTATCTCGCACCCCGACGCGGGTAAAACTACTTTGACAGAGAAGCTGCTGCTGTACGGAGGTGCAATTCACGAAGCAGGTTCTGTGAAAGCGCGGCGGGCTCAGCGACACGCTACGTCTGACTGGATGGCGATGGAACAGCAGCGGGGAATTTCTATTACTTCTACTGTTTTGCAGTTTGAGTATCAAAATTATCACATTAATCTGCTCGATACTCCGGGACACCAAGATTTTAGCGAAGATACTTATCGAACTCTGGCGGCGGCTGACAATGCGGTGATGCTTGAGGATGCTGCTAAGGGTTTGGAACCGCAAACTCGGAAGTTATTTGAAGTTTGTAAGCTGCGAAGTCTGCCTATTTTTACTTTCTTTAATAAGCTCGATCGCCCTAGCAGAGAACCTTTGGATTTGTTGGACGAAATTGAGAAGGAATTGGGGTTGCAGACTTATCCGGTAAATTGGCCCATAGGTACGGGCGATCGCTTTAAAGGTGTTTTCGATCGCAGAGGGCGCAAAATTCACTTATTCGAGCGCACTAAACACGGTTCTCGCGCTGCTGTTGATACGGTCATCGAATTGGGCGATCCGCGCATTGAAGATTTGTTGGAACAAGACCTTTACTATCAGCTCAAAGAAGAGTTGGAACTGCTTGATGAGTTGGGAACTGAACTCGATTTAGATTTAGTTCGGGCTGGAAAAATGACGCCTGTTTTCTTTGGCAGCGCCATGAGCAATTTTGGGGTCGAACTGTTTTTAGATGCGTTTTTAGATTACGCAATGAAGCCGATCGCCCGCAAGAGCAGCGCCGGAGATTTGCCGCCAACTTATGAAGATTTTACCGGGTTTGTGTTTAAATTGCAAGCGAATATGGACCCGAGACATCGCGATCGGGTTGCGTTTATTCGGGTTTGTACGGGCAAGTTTGAAAAGGACATGAACGTGACTCACGCTCGCAGTGGTAAAACGGTGCGTTTGTCAAGGCCTCAAAAGTTATTTGCTCAGGATCGCGAGTCGATCGAGGTTGCTTATCCAGGCGATGTGATCGGTTTGAACAATCCGGGGGTATTTGCGATCGGCGATACTATTTACACCGGCCAAAAACTGGAATATGAAGGGATTCCCTGTTTTTCTCCCGAACTTTTTGCTTTTTTGAGAAATCCCAATCCTTCTAAGTTTAAGCAGTTCCGCAAGGGCGTTTCGGAGTTGCAGGAAGAAGGCGCAGTGCAAATTATGTACTCGGTTGATGAGTCGAAACGCGAGCCAATTTTGGCGGCTGTCGGACAGTTGCAATTTGAAGTTGTGCAGTTCAGAATGCAGTCGGAATATAATGTGGAAACGACGATCGATATGTTGCCTTACAGTGTAGCTCGTTGGGTTGACGGCGGTTGGGATGCGCTGGAAAAAGTTGGGCGGCTGTTTAATACGGTGACGGTGAAAGATACTTGGGGAAGGCCGGTTTTGCTGTTTAGAAATGAGTGGAATTGCCGACAGGTGGAAGGGGAGCATCCTGTGTTGAAGTTAAATGCGATCGCCCCTGTGGTTTCTGGTTTGGCTGTTAGCGAGGAGTGAGATTACCGCAGGCAAAGGACACAACAAGGACACAACACTGTTGTGTCCATACAAATGATATTTATTCGGCTTAAATACCCCGGATATAAGAAGTTACAATCAGGGATCTAACAGTTTTTCTAAGATGGTGTAAATGTCTTTTTTGTCACCATCTTTACGCCTCCCTAATCCCACGACAACAACTAGAACTCGATCTTGTTCGACTTGATAAACTATACGATAGCGCTGTCCAACAGCTCGGATGCTGCGAAATCCTGATAGGTTATCTACAAGGGCTTTGCCTTGCTTTTGTGGTTCAAATTTTAGTTGATCAATGCGATCGCGCAATTTTTCCTGTTCTCGTCGATCTTTGACTGCCTCCAACATTTCCAGTGCCAGTGGCGTAAGCTGGATCTCATATTCGATCGCATTTTCTTCGTGATTCATAGTCCCAATTTTGCTTTGGCATTTTCCCAGGAAATAGTTTCCCCTTGGCGTGCTTGGGTGATGCTTTGGCGCAATTTGGCAACGAATTCTGTATCGGTGAGAATATCTAAGGTTTCTAACAGTTCAGTCAAATGCGTGTAGCTCATTGCAGCCATAACGGGAACGCCATCTTGAGTGATGATGATAGGCTCATTGATAAGTTCTTGGGGTAGGTTTGGAAGCTGCTGCTGTGCTTGGGCAATGGTGAGTCGTTTGGACATGGTTGTACTAAAGCAACATTACTTTTAATTTAGCATTTCGGCCCAACTAACTGGTTTGCAGCCGCTGACGCTGGTAACGAGTAAATCCAAAATCTAAGATCCAAAATCTAAAATCCAAAATCGATTGACGGCGGCCCCCCTCTGCGGCTACGCTTTGAAGTGAGAGGTTGCTTGCTTGTAGAGGAGGCAGCCCGCGTCGCCCAAAAATCTAGTTGCACTGCCCAAAGCTGCTGGTAACAGCAATGGACAGCATAACCGCCAAACTGGGACTAGCAGTCTGGAGGCTAACGGAGTATCTTAACATCCTCTGTAGCCGCCCTGCTATGTGTTGAAATGCGGGGCGGCTGGGTTTTTGGGTTTTTCTAGAAAACCCAAAACCAGGAGAACATATTATGTCACAGGAATTCGTGCCTGACGACAACTTTTCCGTTAGCGAAGCCCTCGAAGAGGATCGCCCAAATGACGACTCAGCAGCAGTATGCGAACAGGAAGTGGTGCTGTTAACGGTTGTCGGTTCGCCCAAAGGTGTCCGGGAAACCATACTCACTTTGTACCGGCTGGGATTTGCAGAAGTGGGCGATTGGAGTCCCGTACAGCGTGCCGCTAATCCGAAGCAGGTGATGAGCGTGCTGATCCGTCGGAAGCGGGCTGAGGGTACATCGCCGAGACAATCTGGGCGGTAAGCTGCAAGGTTAAATAGCTAAATTCGAGGGCGGGCTTTTAACGCTCTGTCCCTGAGTCCGGCAGGGGTTGAAACCCCTGCCTCAAAACTAAAGTCCTCAGTTGAGGACTAATGAATTCTTCAGTCCTCGACCGAGGACTTTTGCTAAAAGCCCCGTGGAATTCATTCCCTGGCGACCTTTCGGTTTAAGGCAGGGAATGAATTCCGCGTCTTTACTCATTTCGATCGAGCTAACTGCTGACAGTATCGTCACCCAAATTATTGAGAAATTCTTGCAGCGCATCGCGCAAAGTGCGAAGGCGATCGTTGTTAGGAGCAATGGCTAAACATCGATTCCATGTTTCCAGCGCCTCTTGCCAATTCTTGAGTGCTTCATGTTGCTCAGATAATTCTGCCTGTAATACACCCAGTCTTAGCAGCGAAGCCCCTTTGTTGTTGAGAGCTGAGATATAATCCGGTGCAATAAGTAAAGCACAATTAAAGGCTGTGATTGCATCAGAGTAAGATAGTTTTGCTGCCTCAAATTCACTTAGCTCTGCCTGTAACTCACCCAGACATCGCAGCGCACTACCTTTGTTGTTGAGAGCCATGATAAAATTAGGTGCAATTCCTAAAGCCGAATTATAGGCAGCGCTCGCCTCTGAGTAAGACTGTTTTGCATCCTCAAATTCACTTAGCCCTGCTTGCAAATTACCCAGACATCGCAGCGCAATCCCTTTGTTGTTGAGATCATGGATATTATTCGGTGCAATAAGTAAAGCAGAATTCAACGCTGCGATCGCCTCTGAGTAAGACTGTTTTGCCGCCTCAAATTCACTTAGCTCTGCCTGTAACTCACCCAGACATCGCAGCGCAATCCCTTTGTTGTTGAGAGCATAGTTATCATCCGGTGCACTTAGTAAAGCTGAATTCAAGACAGCGATCGCCTCTGAGTAAGACTGTTTTGCTGCCTCAAATTCACTTAGCTTTGCTTGCAAATCACCCAGACATCGCAGCGCAATCCCTTTGTTGTTGAGAGCATAGTTATCATCCGGTGCAATTAGTAAAGCAGAATTCAACGCTTCGATCGCCTCTGAGTAAGACTGTTTTGCCGCCTCAAATTCACTTAGCTTTGCTTGCAAATCACCCAAACTTTGCAGCGCAATCCCTTTGTTGTTGAGAGCCTGGATATCATCCGGTGCAATTAGTAAAGCAGAATTCAACGCTTCGATCGCCTCTGAGTAAGACTGTTTTGCCGCCTCAAATTCACTTAACTTTGCTTGCAAATCACCCAGACATCGCAGCGCAATCCCTTTGTTAATGAGAGCAGCGATATCATCCGGTGCAATAAGTAAAGCTGAATTCAAGACAGCGCTCGCCTCTGAGTAAGACTGTTTTGCATCCTCAAATTCACTTAGCCCTGCTTGCAAACTACCCAGCCATTGCAGCGCAATCCCTTTGTTGTTGAGCGTAGCTTTACGATCGGGAGTTAGAATGAGTTCCCGATCGTAAACTCTAACTGCCTCTAAATATTCCTGTTTTGCCTCTGCGTATCGAGCCAACCGATCATAGTATTTTCCCTCCGAGCATGAAATTCTACCAAGCGAAAAATCACTTTTAATCCACAACTCACCTCTAACTGCCAGCAGCGACTCGCATTCCCCGTAACGACTCAGCCGCGACGCTTCCTCAAACACTGTTACCCATTCATCTACACCCCGCTCCCAATCCAAGCGATTAGCATGATAAATTGCCTCAGTCGCATTCCCTAATTCCCGGTAATAGCCCTCTAAAACTTTATGAGTTCTGCGAGTTTTATCGTTATCCCTATCCGCATCCAAGCGCCGCAATAAATCGTGAATTCGATACCACTTTTCACCCCGCTGCGGCTCTTTCCACACAAAGGAAAAACTCGTCAAAATCTCAAAATTTGCACTACTTGCCTGGAAGTGGCAACCTGCTCCCAATTTTAAGTACAAATCCTCATCAAAAGCGCGACACGCACTCAGCGAATGCACCGCCGATCGCACTTCGCGATCGACATAGCTGAGCAAGAGATCCGTTAATTCCTCTGTCTTATTTTCCAACTTCGGAATCCGCGCAAAATCCGACGACAGCAACTCAATTCCCCGCTTTCTTTCTGCCAGCACCACATCCGCGCACAAACCCAAATAAAACGGATGTACCTGCAAATTTTCCCAACTATCATCAGGATTGACGCTGGCATATCTCATCACAGCATCAGCCAAATCTGCCTTGTAAATCTCGACTTTGTGCAGGTAATCCCTAGCATCGGCGGCAGACAAATGCCCAACCAATTGTGCATCTATATAATCTTCGGGAATTGGAAACTTCGACGCATTCGGCCACCGCAGTTGTGTGACAGGACAATCTCGCCCCGCAACCGCAACCACAATTCCCGCTTTGCAATCGATCGCCCTCAGCAACCGCCGAAACCACTCATCTTGATACCAAAATTTTATTCCCTGAAAACTGCGTTTTTCATCCCACAATTTCTCGTGAGTATCGAACAGCATGACGAGGCGTTCTGGTTTATTTCTGCCAGCCATTGCCGCATTCAAATCACCTGCAAACAATGTCGGCAAACAGTCTATTAACTCAGTATCAATATCTTTGCTGCGAATTTCCTTCGCCTTGTCGTCGCTGACACCCAAGCTATTTTTAATTAATTGCATCGCTCGCTCAATGCCGCCAAATTTATCTAGCAATTTGAGAAATCCTACACCTAGCCCCATCGGCATTCCTCCGAAAGCTTCAATCGCAGATGTAAACCATTCCATTACATCATGATGAGGGAAAAGTTGTTCGAGAGTTGCGTTTGACTCGCCTTTGTTCAGCAAATACCAAAAGCAAGCAAAATCATAATTGGGAAACTTAAACTTGTATTTCTTTGCTGCTTCTGCCAGATTGCGCCGCAACATCAGCAAGCCATAAAATCTATCTTGCGGTTTATCTTTAATCGATCCCGCGAAATCGTGCCTGACTACGGGTATGGGAGTATAGGTTTTAGGTTCAGCGTGGCGGACGAAATTAGCAACTTCAGCGGCTTGTGATTCTGGGAGTGCGCGCAATTGTTGCCAAACCTGCGACGAAAATCTTTTGCAGCAGTTAACCTGCAAGTGTTTTAGCAGCAATGACTTGCCGTTGCCTCCATCGCCGTAAAAATACAAAATTTGTTCGCGGGGCGGGTCTTCGTTTAAATAAAAGGCAAATAGGCGGGTAAATTTGTGTCTGCCTGTGAATAGTTCTAATTGGCGATCGCCGCTAATAGATTTGCTTTCAAAATCTTCGTCGTCAATTGGCATAAATGTGCAGATGAGGTGTTAATTTAATTATAAGCAAAAATTAGATGGGCTCGGTGATTGAAATCGCCTCTCCACAAACTTTAGTTTCTCTCTCACAGACTAAGAGATTGAGGAAATCTTTAACCCGGATTTAGCATAATTATTCAGTCCTCATAGCGAAGACTTTAGCTTTGAGGCAGGGGTTTAAACTCCTGCCCGATCGTTGCGATCGTCCGCTTGGAATGGCCGAAAGTTTGACTATTAAGCGGTTTCAACCGCCGCAGAAACTGCAACAAATAGTGACAGAGAAATAGAGCTGTGTTAGAACAGCTATCGATCGACCAGCCAAGCTATCTTAGAAAGGACGCTAGCGAAAGCACAGTCATGGCACCTCCCACTACTCCAAATCCGGCGGATTCATCTGCAAAACAGTCTCTAGAGGCTGGGCTAGCAGCTTTGAAACAGCAGGATTACCCCACCGCGATCGCCCTTTTAGAATCCGTTACCCAAACTGCAGCTAATCAGCCGTCGGGAATCCGCGCGCAGATGGGGTTAGTGGCTGCGTACAAAGCAACCGGTAATGTGAAAAAGGCGATCGCCCTGTGCTCTTCCCTCGCCAAAAGTCCCAACCCTCAAGTCAAAACTTGGGCCGCTCGCGCTTTAACAGAATTAACCCCCCCTCGACCCCCAAAACCACCGGAAAATAAACCAAAATCCGCAGAAACTCCCCCCGAAACAGGCTTTGTTGCCTTTGATGCCGGAACAAAATCGCCGAAACAATCGATTGGGGGCGATCGACCGACCGCAGATAAAAAAACAGGATTTTTACCTTTAGAGCCTGCTGCCGCGCCTGGAAACGCCAAATCGCAACCGATTTCCCCGCCGCCTCCACCTCCCACAGGCCAGACTTCTGAACCAGAAAACTCGACAGCAACTGCACCGGATACCGCAGAAATTAGCAGCGAAAATAGTTCCGGTTCCCCAACAGATATCCCCGGAGTCGCCAGCCCAGCTACTTACCAACTCACTTGGCGCGAAGCAGGGCGCGCCGCGAAAAGCCCGCGCCCGCTCAAACCGCTGAAGTTGCTCGATTTTCGGGTGCAAGCCGTTGCAAGTGCGATCGCCCTATTTTTCCTAGCCCGGTTTGTCCTGCAATTCCTGCTGACAAACACTAATTCTCTGTTGGTTCAGCTTTACATATTCAGTAGACTGCCTATTTTCGCGCCGATTCAGCTTTTTTACCGAGATCCAACTCCGTTTGTTCAGATGGTTTTTGGATTGCTTTTGGCCTCGTCTCCGTGGCTGATAGACGCGCTGCTGAAACTGTTTTGCGGCATCGAAACTCTGCGCGGGTCAGTTTTATCCAAGCACAGCAAGGAAGCTAGTCGGGTACTGCGAAGTTATTGTACGAAGCAAAATATGCCGGTGCCGGTGCTGAAACTCTTGCCGCTGAATGTTCCTGTAGCTTTCAGTTACGGCTGTTTGCCCCGTTTTGCTCGGATTGCTGTGAGTCGCGGGCTTTTGGAACAGTTGACGGATGATGAAATTGCTACTATTTTCGCGCGGGAGTTGGCCCATATCTCTCACTGGGATTTTGCGCCGATGTCCCTGGCGCTGCTGCTGATTCAGATTCCTTACCTGATTTATTGGCAGGTGGCGCACTGGCAAGAGCGGTTGTGTGATTTAATGACGATCGAGTTTTTTCGTTCTGCTGTCAAATTTGTCGCCGCTGCAATTTCTGCTATTAGTTACGGGATTTATAAGTTGTTGCGCTGGCCGATGTTGTGGGTGTCGCGCCGCAGAGTGTATTTTAGCGATCGCACTGCAGCAGAAATTACGGGTAATCCTAACGGTTTGACGCGGGCACTGGCTAAAATTGCGATCGGCATTGCTGATAATATCGAACAGCAAAAACAAACTAGCTTTTTTCTGGAAAGTTTCGATCTATTGTTACCCGTAGGTGTTGGACAAGCTGTAACCCTTGGTTCTGCTGCATTACACGCGCCGCTGGAACAGATTTTGCTGTGGGATGTCAGCAATCGCGAGCGCAATTGGTTGACGGTTAACCGCGCGCATCCTTTGCTGGGAGAGCGTTTGAAGTTGTTGGCTCTTTATGCTCAATTCTGGCAACTGGAGACAGAGTTAGATTTGGCAAACGCGGGAGTGCAAGAACAACCCAGGAAAGGAAAATTGTCTCTGTTTAAGTCAATACTCGAATTTAAAGACTCAAAACTATTTTTACAGGGTGCGCCGTTTTTTGGAATTCCGATGAGTTTGGCGATAGTCGGGGTGCTTTGGCTGATTGGGGGGATTTTTTCGAGGACGAATATTTGGCAGTTGGATTGGCTTTGGGGCGATCGATCGATTATTTGGGGCTGTTTGCCGATCGGATTTAGCATCGGTACTTTGATGCGGATCAATTATTTCTTCCCGGATATTATACCGCGAGAAACCGCTTCGCCGAGTTTGCCGGAAATTTTGTCAAATCCCGAGAGTTTGCCGCTGGATGCTGAACCGGTGCGGCTGGAAGGGCAACTTTTGGGTCGATCGGGTATGAGTAATTGGCTGGGACAAGATTTGATTTTGCAAACGGCGACGGGTTTGGTGAGGTTGCACTATGTTTCGAGGTTTGGCTACATTGGCTCTTTGTGGCCATTTTTGTTCAAAGAGACTACTCGCCCTAGTGATTTGATCGGAACATCTGTTGTGGCGACTGGTTGGCTGCGCCGGGGTGCTACTGTGGCGATCGACCTTGAAAGTCTCCGCAGTCAAGGAGGGAGAGTCAGTGAGAGCGGACATCCGATTTGGTCTGCGGTTTTGGCCTTTGCTGCTGCTATTTGGGGCGCATACATCATTATCCAGGGCCCAAGGTGAGGAATAGCGATCGGATTGTGGCGTGAGTCGCTCTCAACGCGCATCCTCGATCGATTGTGAGTTAAACAGTAGATGGGCGATCCTCTACCAGGGCTTCGCTAACGATGTTCTCGGTGCTGGTGGCGCACCCTACCCGATGTTCTCGGTGCTTGTCGCGCACCCTACACTCTTCTTCCTTCTTCCTTCTTCCCTCTTCCTTCTTCCTTCATAAAGAAAAGTTGCTTTTTTGCAGACATCCTGTTACATTTATTTACATGAATTGGATTGAACCAAATAGCGCGATAACTTCTGTTGGCTAAAATCGATAAGGCATTGCGTAAAAATTGTCAACATCCCAACACAGCAAGTACAGCCAGCCGCTTGTCGGCTGTTTTTTTTCAACCGCTATTTTTGCTGTGCGGAATGAATTCACAAAAGTGATTCAGATGTAGTTTCCGTGAAATTCAGCCTGAAATCTTCCTAAATAACTAGCTCTGTTACCAAGGCTGTGATACCTTTAAAGAATGGTCGGACGCTGCCGGGCCCAATTTAAGGGATACCGGGTAAGTGAGTAGTTCTCAGCATTAGGAGCGAGATTAGGAGCGAGGTAAGATTACTGGCTAAAAAAATGTTAGCAATTTTACCCATCACTGTATTAAACTGAATACTGGCATTCCGATCGCTTGCAATTGACACATCCTTGGACATAAATTTCTACACGGCGCTGGCTATAAACATTCTGAATCAAAACCGGAAGCAAGTAATACAGAATAGCCAATAGCCTCAACATTTGAGTGATGACTAAAAGTTTACACAACAACCTGAGATTTAAAAGCTCTCTGCATAGGCGGTTAAGTTCCTGCCTTATCAGAGTAAATCATCTTTTTGTATTAAAAGGTGGGGGGAGCTGTCAAGGTTGGTGGGAGGAATGTGCAAATTCTCCGGTTATGTGGTGTTTGCCTGCGGTTAACATTCAGTTGACTTCAGCTAATGCTGTTCGAGCAAATTAATTAAAATCCAAGTCTGGAGGAATTTTTCATGTCTATTCGTCTTTATGTTGGCAACCTACCGAAGGAACTCGATCGCCAAGAATTGCAAGAAGTTTTTGCGCCGGAAGGCGAATCTGTTACCACAAAGGTAATTACAGACCGCAAAACTGGTAAATGCAGAGGATTTGGTTTTGTGACGGTGCTAACCGACGAACAAGCCGACCAAGTTATTGAGAAATACAACGGCTTGATGTTCAAAGAAAACCCGCTGAAAATAGAGAAGGCACTGCCCCGCTCTAAGGGTAAATCTGAGAAGGGCGAAGAAGATCAGCAGCAGTCGTCGCCGCAGTCACCGCAGTTGGTGTCGGCATCGGCGTCGCCGTCGTTGCCAGTGCCGGTGCCGCAGCCACAGCAGCGCGAGGGTTCCCCTACCCAAGGTGGAGGAGGTTCCAGCAAAAGCAATCGCCGTCGGGGTGACAACAACAAGTCTCGCCGCAATCAGTCAGCAGCAACGGTGTCGAGCGCAGATTCCGGCTCGGTGCAGCCAGATCCGCGCTGGGCGAGCGCTCTGGAAGAACTCAAGCAAAGATTGGTGGAAGCTCAGACTACTAATTAGTCGAAAATGGCGGCTAATTGCTGCTGTCTCTCGACTGCTGTTGACTGAATGTATCTGGAAGTGCGATGGAGAACCGGTCAAAAAAGCCTGTTCTCGATCGCACTATTTTATTGTAAAAAACCTCTAATATCTAGCAGTGCGGTAAAATAACCGCGATCGGGCAAGTAGCGAGGACTCAAGTCCTCAGTAAAAACCAGTTGGATTTTGGTCGATCGACCGGACACGATGTAATATCAATAGGATGCTTAGCAAAAAAACCCAGTTTCTCTGAAAATATCGGGTTGAACAGCAAGACATCTAGAAAGAAACCGGGTTTTTATCCCCTAAATAAGTCCTGTTTATTCGAGTGCCGAGAATTCGATAGTCTCAATAAACTCGAAAATCTTGTTCAAAATTCCCTCCACTTCCGACTCAAGGGAACCCAATTCGTCCCCCTCCTGATAAATTCGCTGAGAGCTTACCGTGTAGCAAAAATCGTCAGCGATAAAAGCCAGAAGTCCCCGGTAAGCATCCAGCCGAGTAACAGTGCCCTGGTTTTTCTGCACGCTCATAGTTGCACCTGCAGGCAAATCGACTACCGCGAAATAAGCTTCTTCATCTTCTAAATATTCCGTGTGAAGTAACTTAGAGTTGGCAATATTAGTAAGAATTGCCTGAGAAACAAAATTGTCTAAAAAAGACTTGAGATAAGCTTCCTCGCCAACCGACTCGATAGTTTCTTCCACTTCACCAGCAATAGAGAAATAATCAATTTTCAGCAAAACACCAAAGTCGTCAGAAAAAGCAACAGAGCCTTCTTCCTCGTCAATTCTACCCCCTCGTTCCTCCTCAACAGGAATGGGGACGCTAAAATTGCCTTCAGGAGATACGTACAAATCCCCTTCTACATCAGACTCTTCGACATATTCTTGAGAGTATGCAACAATTACCTCCTCAAGAATTGCCTCAGCTTCCTCATCTTCCAAGCCTAATGCTTGCTGGAATTCCTGCAAAAAACCCCTGTGCTTGTCAGACACTTCCCCATCTAGGACAAACATTGCTGCTGTTATGGCAAAAGTATCTAAAACTAACTCATCTGGTAGTGACTCCCAAGCAGCATTAAATAATGCTCCTAAACTGTCTTGGGTAGCAATACCTGAGAGCCTTTGAAGCATTGCTGACATATCATCTTCCGAGTATTCTGCAAATATTTCTGATTCCCAAAGTATGCTTTCTAAGATATCAGCATCCGTGTCAGGGGAATTTGCCAAGGCTGCGACAAGTGCTACCGCCGCTACGGATTCTTCTGGAGTGAAGCTTGCTTCGGATTTGTCTTCTGAATTGAATATTTTATCAAACTTGCCCACAGGTTTTGCCCCGCTAGTGTTTAGTTTTGCTATTCATAGCAAATATATGGCATAAAAAGATAGTAGTCGTCGTTACTCTGGGCGCCGGACAGGGCGCCGTGCCGTTTCCCTACAGATATCGCGCCGGAAACGGCGCCGTGCCGTTTCCCTCAAGATATCGCCTATTACCAAGGGCTGCCAATGATTGTGAATCCGGCCCAAAACTTCGGGTTAGAGAAATCTGCATTTGGTACGTGTGTAGCTTGATTAATGTCGATCGCGCCTTGAGTTCCCCGCAATTGACCGTCTTTTACTACAATTTGTTTGTGGATCATTGCCAGTTGAGCTTTTCTGAGCGCTTCAGCTTTAATTGGCTGCGATCGCAAATTGCCATAAAACTGCGTCATCAGCGCTAAAGTGGCGACATCCTTAAGGCTGTAAGGTCGATCTGCCTTAAATCCTATCGTCCTGGACGCATCCAAACCAAAGAAACCGGGTTTTTTGCGGTTTTTGCTGTTAGTCAGCCAAATAACACGACTCCCGCGCCCGCAACTCTCAGCTTACAGCCGTCAACAGCAGCGACTAATCCAGGTAGTTTGACAGTAAATTCTGCCAATACTATCCCCAATGACATCTTGCTAAACGGCGGTTCAATTCCAACGATGAACAGCTTTAGCGGCATTGATAATGATATTCTCATCTACGACTCTAACAGCTTGTTAACATCTTTAACCAGAACTCAAACTCAGCAAATTCAGCCTTTGCAAGCCGCGAGTTTGAGTGGCGCGATCGATTCTAATGCTAAGCCTTCTGATAATGAAGCTAACCTTTTAGTTAGTGCGAATCCGAGTCCCAGCCAGCTACCAACAAGTAGCAATTTAAGTGGCACTTCTACCAAGTAATTGTAGGTTTGGTTGAGGGCTATCGACCAAATAAAAACCCGATTTGTTCAAGAAAGCGGGTTTTTTGTATTTTTTAAGGGCTACACTTCATCTTGCAGTCTAACGTTGCCCATCACCCGCCGCAGATAACCTTTCGATCTCATAGATAACCTTAATACGGTCGGGTGCATGGGTGTTGTTAGCTGGCGTTTCTAGAGTTGATCAAGCAGTATGTCGTATTCTGCATGAGAACCGACCCAGAACCAGATTACCGTGTCTTCATCTAATTGACCGACTGCCCAGTAGTCTCTATTGATTCGTGCAGAGTAAATTGGCAGTTTGGGATGAACTTTCTTGAACCGCAAACTGAGATATCTGGGATCTTGCTTGAATTGCCGATAAGCCTTGCGAGTCTGTTCCTGAATCTGCTCTAGTAGTTCAGCAAACATTTGAAGAAATTGAACGGTTGTACGGGACTTCACAATGTTTCTGGATCTAATTCCTGAGTTTTGCCCGCATGATATTCAGCCATTGCCTCGGCTGCAACTTTAGCCAGCAAATCCGGGGAGCGCGCAAATGACTCATCCCACCGCTGATCATCTTCGAGTTCTTCTAGAATCAGGGTTGCGATCGCATTTTGATCGTTAGGAGTCAGGGTCTTTAATCGGGAGATCGCTTGTTCGAGTAGCTCCGTCATAACGATTTACTAGAGATGTATTTTTCTCGATTATTACCTACCGAGCAACCTTTAACCACTGATTGCGATACCCAACGAAACCATCGCTAATACAAGCATTGAGATGAAAGTAAACAGGAACTGTAGCGGTGGTTTTGTAGCTCGCCAAACACCGTAATCGCAGTCTTGGGTTCTAAATCCCTCCAAGGTTTCTAGCTCTGCTATTCTACAGAGTTCAATTTCACGCTTCTGAGTAAGCTGATTAGAATACTCGATCGCTGGAAAAATTGTTCTTAAATATCGCTCATAAAGCCAGATTGTTAAGCTTCCAAGCGAGAAGACTGCGACAGCAACTAAACCATGTCTACTCTTGATCACTGATGCTGCCTGCCAAGCTGCCAGCAAAAATCCTGCAAACGCAGTCCATAACAAAGTCGAGATTCTCCACAACTCGGAGCGGTACCACACAATTCTTTGATAAGCATGTTCATGTAGATAACGAGCAGTATCTAAAGATGATTCATCGCTTCTTGAAACTACTTGTTCCAATTCATTTGAACTCACTACATTTCCTCGCAACGTCACTTAACTCAAAGAATAAACCACCCGATCGCCCTGCCGGTGAGAAAAAGTGACATACTTTTGTAAAGACTTGTAAATGGTAAATTGTCGAGCTAGGAGAAAAAGCGATCCCCTACCTTTCAGGAACGCTGCGCGAACGGGATAGCTTCGATCGCGCGTACTTGCAACCTTGACGACAGCTACAACTCATCGATCGTCACCAATCGGCCTTCTGTAAACTGAATAACAAGTTCTTGCTCATCCAGCAAGGCAGTTCCAAGTAAAGGTCGCCTTCCTGTCGCAATGACTAGGACTTCTAGCTCTTCACCATCCCAAAGGACGATCGCTTCGTGAAGTGGTAGCAAGACTTCACTGTTATCTGCCAAATTTGCGGGAATGTCGTGTCTAAAGGTCAAGCCCATCAATCAAACAGCGTCTAGAGGAAGACACAATTCCCCAGTGAAGCCTGTATCTATGACGAACTCAATAGGGATGCTTGAGCCATTCGGTAGCAAGAAAGTCAGCGTTACAGTTGCGTGTCTATTTGTCACAATCCCAGAAATTACTTGCAGACACGCTCCATGACACCACCAAATGAGACAGCAACGTTATATCCAATACGAATACCAAAGAGTCGGGCGTTTGGGTGCTTTTTGCTGAGTTTGCGGGATGCTTGCAATCCAGTTTTATCGACTTCATAATCACCTGTCTCAATGTCGATGATGACCATCTTGCCGATGTTCTCTTCCACCTCGACCTTTTGGCGGATGTTGCTTTCGTACAATTGCTTTGCACGTTCTGCAACTTCTTCACGGCTTAAAAAGATTGCCTGCATATATTGACTCCCGCTCGCTACGCTTTTCTGTGACTCCTTCTATAATAGTGCACGGACAAGCAGGGTGAACATTGCAGTTAATTCAGTAAATTTGTTTTATTTTGTGAAAAGCAACTCTAACCCATAATAAGATGTAACGGAAAAAATATTACTATTGTGAAAAAAAAGGAAAAACCCATGACCGAATATCGATTAACACCCGCAAAATACCACCATGTACAAGTAGTTGTTTCCCTGAACCGCGTTCACTTAGACAGCTATAAAAACCCTGATGAAGCATTGACAAAACTGCTAGAACTTGGTTACACTCCTGAATTGCGTTATCAATGGAATCCAGAGCGAAACGAATTTGATTTATACGCCCTAATTCACGACTTACCGCTAGAAGAATCGCTAATGACCGATGAAAAGTGTCAGGAGTTTTTCAAGCATTTCAAACACAGCCAAATATATTCGATCGGGTGCGGTAACGCTGATCCAGATTGGCTATTTGCTTGGGGTTTTGATGACCCCCGCCGTCCATCGATTTTAGATTTTAGATTTTAGATTTTAGATTGAATGAATTGACACCACGGATGAATCCGGGGGCCCCGGACCAAATTGCTTGAGTGTCACGCCAAGCCAGAAGAAATTGAACCTTTACCAGCAGCTAAAGCAGCAGCTTAATGTGATGAACGCAGACGGAATTCCATCTGCGTTCATCTGTGTTTATCTGCTAATATCTGCGGTTAAAAACTCCCAATCTAACTACTTCGCCGCAGGTAAAGACAACTGAGGCGAAGTTTTACGGTAGCTTCCATTCTCGGGAATCGCAGCGGGTTCCTGCGAAAGCAAAAACTCACGAATTACCCTAGCAACAGCTCTTTGAGCTAAACCGCCGACAATTTTCTGGCCCATATTCTGCACTTCTGGTTTCACCAACAACTGCGGAAGTAGCTGCAATACTTTCGTCCCGTCAAAACCAGGAGTTGATTGCAAAATATCCCAAATCCGTTTGATGTGTTCTAGATTGTTTTTTTCTGTTTGTGAAACCACCGGTTGATTTGCCTTGACTCCAAACCATTCGCCCACGACTGCTTTGGCGTTAGCAAAAGCATTGCTGGAAAGTGTGTCGAGACTTTTGACTAATTCCAGGACAATACGATCGCGAATGAAATCTCCTCTTTCGGAAAATAAATATTCTAATGCTTGGTTCAAGATTTTGCTGACATCGTAATCCTCGCTCTCGCGGGCATTTTTGAGCAAGTTTTCTAAGCGGTTCCAGCGGAATTCGCCTTGTTTGAACAGCAAGTCTTGCAGGGATGCTCTCAGTTCCGGTGCGGGGTCGCTCAACAGCCGTTTTGCTACGTAAGGATAAGCTTTGCTCAGCACTTTGAATTCTGGATCGACATTAATGGCAATCCCTTCTAACGTGACGAGCGATCGAATAATCAAAGCATAGTAAGCTGGAACTCGGAAAGGATATTCGTACATCACCGCCGAAAGCTCGTCAGTAATGCTTTTGAAATTGAGTTCGGCAACGCTAGCACCCAAAGCATTGTTAAACACGCTAGCCAAAGCTGGAATAATTGGCGTCAAATCCGTGTCTGGTGTTAAAAACTCCAACTTCACGTAATCTTTTGCCAAACCTTCAAAGTCGCGGTTCACCAAATGCACCACAGCTTCTAACAAGCCGTACCGCTGATAAGGTTTCACTTCGCTCATCATCCCGAAATCGAGATAAGCCAACTGACCGTCAAGAGTAGCCAAAAGATTGCCGGGGTGCGGGTCTGCGTGAAAGAAACCGTGTTCTAGCAGTTGTCTGAGAGAACACTGCACCCCCACTTCAATTAAGTAAGGAGCGTCAATTCCTTGAGCCTTAACTGCTTCTAAATTAGTGAGTTTGACGCCGGTGATCCATTCCATTGTTAAGACACGGCGGCGGGTATATTCCCAGTAGATGCTGGGAACGTAAATGTCTTTGATGTGGCCGTATAGTTGGGCAAACCGTTCGGCATTTTGACCTTCGTGGGTATAGTCCATTTCTTCGTAAATTCGCTCGCCCAACTCGTCCATAATGCTTGCGAGGTCACTGCGAATTATTTTGAAGTTGTTTTGTGCCCAAACTGCAACGCGCCGCAGGATGTAGATATCTAAGCCGATGTTCTCGGCTAAACCTGGTCGCTGCACTTTGATTGCGACTGTTTCCCCGGTTTTGAGTTTGCCTTTGTAGACTTGTCCGAGGGAAGCTGCGGCGATCGGATCTGGGGTGATTTCTGCGTAAATTTCGTTGGGGTGGCCGCCCAATTCTTCTTGGATGAATTGATATGCTACTTCGTTAGGAAACGCTGGCAATTGGTCTTGCAGCGTTGTTAGTTCTTCTAAATATACTGGCGGTACTAAATCGGGGCGTGTTGAGAGTGCTTGTCCGATTTTGATGAAAGCTGGGCCGAGTTGGGCGAGAATTTCTCTGAGTCGGGCGGCGCGACGCTTTTCGTTAGTGGCGGTTTTGCCTCTTTTGCCATCCCACCACAAGCTGAGGGCAAAGCTAAAAAATGTCCAAAGAACGCTCGACAGCCGTCCCCAGACTTGGAGGGGGCGATTTCGGTACTCGGCTGCGATCGCGACTGGATCGTAGCGCACAGCATCTCCTGCCAACTCATAAGCTATGTCTCTGGCTGATTTGAGCGGTTCGGGAGTGGCCGCCACTGTCTCTAGTTCTACTTGTACAGCTTGCAGGGGAACTGTTTCTACCTCTTTGAGATTGCCTAGTGCAGCGTGAGTCCCTGAATTTGAGTAAGTTAGCGGGGAGGCTGGCGATACCGTCTTGACATCCATAAAACTCAGACCTGTGAACCTTTGTAAAGACATTGTAACAATTTGTCGCCTTCTCACGACTGCTTTAAGGCATAATACCGAAGGCAGAAGTTATTAGTCCTCTGTCATTAGTCAATAGTCCAAGACTTATGCACTACGACCAAAGAAACCGGGTTTTTTACTGGTTCTGGGGGTTGTAACGTGTCTTTTGGCGAAAAACCCGGTTCTGGCTACTCGTGCGTCCACTCGATCGCCTCACGTGAACGCACTACAATATCATTCGTTTATTCGCCGCCGGCTTTGAGGAGTCGATCGCGAATTCCTGACAATTGCGACTTTGTGCTGACGGGCGATCGAGGTTGGGGCATTTCGGTATCGGGCCAGTTCGGTAAGTCGTGACAGGGACAGGACTCTGGGGGCATTCCGGTTTTTTTGAACACTACGGGCATAGCGCAGCGCGCGCAGCCACTGATTTCCCATCCTGGTGTCAGCAGTTGGGCAATTGTTTCGTTTGTGCCTTGCAGGTAGCAGTCTCCGCTGTCGGGGGAGAGGATTTTTTGCCAGCATTCTTCAAATTCGCGGCTGTAGCGATCGCCCGCAATTACGGATTTGGGCAGCAGCGCTTCGGAACCGCTGCGAATTAATACTTTTTTGCCTAACTGAAACCAGTAAGCAATATATTTTCTCACTTCACTTTCTGATGCCATAATTTTTAGCCAGCCCTTCAACTAATTGGTGATTTGAGACTTTTAATTTGAAATTTGCACTCTTTCTCAAGAGACATTTTATATTTTACATTTTTTCAAAATTTGGCTATTCCTCGTGTCAAATTGTTGTGCTGGTTGCCCGAGGGAGTATGTTTTTTGAGTAATTTATGTAAGTTTTTAGTTTTCAATCTTAGTTAGGATTATACCTGATTTTCAGTTAAAATTGTCCATCGGGAAACCGAGATTTTTTCTCCCTTATCGATCGCGACTCCGGCTGTTAATTTTTCGCAGCAGGCGGCAGCGGCGTACCCAGAGCGCTCAGATTCAAGGCGTAACCGCCGGTGGCCAGATAAACAGTATCGGCGATCGCCCCGATCTGGCGCACGAGAGTGCCGAGGCGATCGCGAAACAGCCGCCCCGCCGGATAAGCAGGCACAACGCCCCATCCGGTTTCTTCCCCTACCAAAATCACATCAGCCGCCGCCGACTTCAAACTAGCCAGCAAATCTTGCTGCGCAGTAGCCCAAACAGCCGCTTCTTGTTCCAAAAGATTCGCCGTCCAAGTTCCCAGGGAATCAATCAACAAACAATCCGACGGCTTGCTTGCTCGCACAACGGCCGATAATTCGATCGGCACTTCTAGAGTTGCCCAATCAACTGGACGGCGATTTTGGTGCTGTTCGAGGCGACGAAGCCACTCCAAATCGGCTTCATCAACCCGACCCGTAGCCACATAGATTACTTGTTTTCCCGAACCCGCAGCCAGAGTTTCGGCCCATTCACTTTTGCCAGAGCGGGCCGGCCCAGTTACTAAGATTAATTGTCTCGATGCAGTTGGTTCTGAGTTAGTCATTAGTCATTAGTCAGCAATCATTAGTCAGCAGTCACATACAAAGGATTAAACACAATTGCAAATTACCAATTACCCATTACCCACTACCCACTACGATTTAAACTGCTAACTACCAAATGCTTTTTAAGCGATAATAGCATTGATGAGACAATATCAGAGTAAGTCGATCTAGTTCCCAGCATTTGCCAAGCTGTTATTTATGCCACAACATCCTCAGATATCAGCGATAATTTGCACCCACAATCGTCACACCTATCTAGGTGCTGCGATCGACAGCTTGCTGATACAGGATTTTCCCGACAACTTTGAAGTAGTTGTAGTGGATAACGCTTCTAGCGATTATGCGAGCCCGGAAAGTTCCACTTCCCGCACCCGCGAGGTGGTAGAAGCAAGACTGGGGGATGGCCGCCTCAAGTACGTCTGGGAGCCCGAAATCGGTCTGTCAGTAGCCCGGAACACCGGCGCTTCTGAAGCTCGCAGCGAAATATTAGCTTATCTCGACGACGACGCTGTTGCTGACCCGAATTGGCTCAGGGTGCTGCACAGCGCTTATCAAAGCAATCAAAAACTAGCCGTAGCCGGCGGCAAAGTCAACTTGGCCTGGCCTTGTGGAGTCTCTCCGCCCGAATGGCTGTCACCGGGATTAGCCCAGAACTTGGGAGCTTACGATTTGGGGGAAAGTTGCGTTTACGTGACTGCTGCCGGTTTGACTCCCAGGGGTGTAAACTATTCAATCCGGCGCGCTTTTCTGGAAAAAATTGGCGGTTTCGATGCCAAACTCGGTAGAGTGGGCAAAAAATTGCTGTCAAATGAAGAATTGCGCGCCACAGAATTAGCATTAGAGTTAGGTTGGCAAGTAGTTTATCTACCGGAAGCCGTGGTGCTTCACAATGTCGCTGCAGAACGGCTCAAAAAAGCTTGGTTTCTAGAGCGCGGGTGGTGGCAAGGCATCAGCGAGTGTTATCGGGAACAATTGTCTGATCGAGCCGGTATTGCTCAGCTTGGGCGGGGGGGTGAAAGAATCTTGAGGGGTGTCTGGAAGTCTTTTAAATATATTAGAGATCCGGCGCTGCGCTTTGAAAATTTCGTTTTTGCCTGGGGTCAAATCGGTTATTTGAGCGCAGCCGTCCGCGGCCTGATTTTTGCACCGAAATCGACCACTAGGCATTAGGCTATAGGCAATATCCCTCGCTGCTCAAGTCGTCGGCGCGGCTGTGCCGATCGCACTTCATCTACAAAAACTCGACCGCATTCAGGTTCAAGCACTCGATTATGACATCTAGTTCATCCAAGATTCCGGTTTCAGTTCTCATTCCGGCAAAAGACGAAGAACTTAATCTACCTGCGTGTCTGGCCAGCATTGCCAGGGCGGATGAAGTTTTCATGGTTGATTCCCAAAGCAGCGATCGCACGGTGGAAATTGCCATCAGCACCGGCGCAAAAGTAGTGCAATTCTACTTCGACAACCGCTGGCCGAAAAAGAAAAATTGGTCATTGGAC
Source organism: Microcoleus sp. FACHB-61 (assembly GCA_014695295.1). Lineage (GTDB taxonomy): Bacteria > Cyanobacteriota > Cyanobacteriia > Cyanobacteriales > Microcoleaceae > Microcoleus. The sequence continues at coordinate 33,660 of JACJNY010000044.1, forward strand.
AACCTGCCCTTTCGCAACGAATGGGTATTAATTGTCGATTGCGACGAGCGCATTCCGCCGGAACTTTGGGACGAAATCGCGCGGGCGATCGAAGACCCCAATTTTGACGGCTACTACCTCAACCGCAAAGTCTTCTTTTTAGGCCAGTGGCTGCGTTACGGCGGTCGATATCCCGACTGGAATTTGCGTTTGTTCAAGCATCAAAAAGGCCGTTACGAAAATCTCGGCACTGAATCCGTCCCCAATACTGGCGACAACGAAGTTCACGAACACGTCATTTTAGCCGGTCAAGTCGGCTACTTAAAAACTGACATGATCCACGAGGATTACCGCGATTTATTTCACTGGATAGAACGGCACAACCGCTATTCAAATTGGGAAGCTCGCGTTTATTACAATATTATTGAAGGGCGCGACGACAGCGGCACTATTGGCGCTCACCTATTTGGAGATGCCGTACAGCGGAAGCGATTTCTCAAAAAAGTTTGGGTGTGGCTGCCTTTTAAACCAATGCTCAGATTTATTTTATTTTACTTCATTCAGTTAGGCTTTTTGGATGGAAAAGCTGGCTATATTTATGCAAGGCTATTGAGTCAGTACGAGTATCAAATTAATGCAAAACTTTACGAGTTGCGTTGTTGTGGCGGTCAGTTGAATGTGGCTGAATCTCAGCCGCCTTTGTCGCCATCAGTAGTTATCAGTCAGGAGACAGAAGTTAAATTGCCTTAATATTTTCGAGAAATTGGGAATTGGGAATTGGGAATTGGGAATTAGAAAGTAGGAAAGCCAGCCCCTACTGAGTGGCTGGAGGGATTTTCATTTAATAAGTTCTTCGAGGGATGGAAAAAGTAATTTTTCGGCGCTCACTTTTTCGCAATCACAAGGCTGTTGAATGGCGGATATAGCTGATACTTTGCCTAGCAGCAATTGGATGCTTTCTATTAGCAGCGGTAGAGTTAATAAAATTATTGATGCCGAGACTAGCAAGCTAATTAAGCCGTCAGCCCAATTCCAGTGCAGCCACGCGACGGCGATCGCAGCTAGAATTACTCCAACCGAGGAAAATATGTCGGCGACTGCGTGCAGAAAGGCGCTTTTGAGATTTAAGTCGCCGTGACAGCAGGAATGCAAGCAACAAGCATTAATCGAGTTGATGCTTAAACCGACAATGGCGGTAATTAACATCGGGAGTCCTTCTACTTCGGGGGTTGGGGATAGCAAACGGGCGATCGACTCGGCGGCAATCCAAAGGGCGATCGCTACTAAACTGATACTATTAATTAAAGCAGCAATGATTTCTCCTCGTTCAGGGATTGGCGATTGTGCGATCGTACAATCTACGGATTTACTTTTGCCTTTGACTGAGGAGTACCAAGTGGCTGTCAAAGTTATTGCTAAAGCTGCTACATCTGAAAAAACGTGACCCGCATCTGCTAATAGGGACAAACTATGAGAATTAAGTGCAGCGATTAACTCTGCTACAAAAAAGCTGCTAAGCAGTACCAATGCTGTCTGTAAAAGCTGCACTTTGGCAATTCTGGGATTTGTATTCTCGCATTGTGCGAGTTCCTTGGCGTTTTGAGAGTCAAAATTGTCCCTAACTGGAAATGTCATGCAGCAGTCCTTAAAGCTAAACTCGATTTTAAATTAAACATTAGATGACTTATTATACGCCAACTCCCGACCCGGAACCGCAAAATCAGATCGCAAATTCCCCAAATCCTGAAATAAACGATCGTCCAATTAGCGACAACCAGGCAAATATTTTAACAGGCGAATCTTTGGTTGATTTGCGGCTGTACAACCAATCAAATTTCGATCGGGGAAGGCCCGGTTGGCTAATTTTGGTTTGGTGGTTGGTGCAGGCGATCGCATTTCCCCTCACTCCACACCCTTTTAACGGCATCAGAAGCGGGTTGTTGCGGTTATTTGGAGCGAAAATAGGTTGTGGTGTGATTATCCGCCCTACGGCTCGTTTTACCTATCCTTGGAAAATTGAAATCGGAGACTACAGTTGGATCGGAGATGATGTTGTATTGTACAGTCTCGATCGAATTGCGATCGGCAAACACTGCGTCATTTCTCAAAAAAGTTACCTCTGCACCGGCACTCACGACCCCCAAGACCCCGCCTTTGGCTTAATAACAGCATCTGTGATCGTTAATAACGGCGTTTGGATTGCCGCCGACTGCTTCATTGGCCCTGGTGTCGAAATCGGTGCAAATGCCTTAATTGGAGCTCGCAGCAGCGTCTTTAAAAATATGCCTGCTGGCTTTGTTTGTACGGGTAGTCCCTGTCGTCCGCGCGATCGGCGAGAAATTAACAAAAGTTTGTAGTATGGACTTCAATCTTGTCAAAAGTTCGTAGTAAGGACTTAAATTTTTTCTTTTCCAACTGTGAAAACGCGAGTTAAACAAATTTTAAGCCCAAATAGAGCATCGAACTCGCTTTATATGCAGCTTGGGCGTCATGTTTTATCCTTACCAGCGAACAAATCTATAAGATATATAGCAACCGCCAAGGTTATTAGGACGTTTACGTTGGGAGTAAGTTGTTACTATCCCTTCAGTCGTTGCTTTATCGGTGACAGCATTAGTCACTAAATAATCAACTTCTGTCTGGAACGAAAAAGTCGGATCATTCATAACGATAGCTATTGATAACCAAAGAGACATTGCGCCGGGAAACTAAGCAGCTTGACAAGCTTGTGCCCGAATAGGAATTTCAATGACAAATTCTATGCCTCTTCCTGATACAGGCTGGCAGTATAATCTTCCCCCATGCTTTTCAACGATAATTTGGTAACTGATAGATAACCCCAACCCAGTTCCTTTACCGATAGGTTTGGTGGTAAAAAAAGGATCGAATAGCTTGGGTTCTATGGTTTCGCAAACTCCTCGACCGTTGTCACTAATATAAATTGCCACCCAATTATCGTCAATTACTTTTGTACAAATCCGGATGCGGTTCGGGTGTTGTTTGATTTCTGCAAAGGAACGCTGCTGATTAGATTCATCCAAAGCATCAATGGCATTAGAAATAATATTCATGAACACTTGATTGAGTTGTCCGGCATGGCATTCTACTTGTGGAAGCAGACCGTAGTCTTTTATTATTGTAATCTCAGGATGCTCGGGTTTTGCTTTTAAACGATGATGCAGGATGGTGAGTGTACTATCAATTCCTTCATGGATATTTACTGCTTTCACCTCTGCCTCATCCACGCGAGAAAAAATTCGCATAGACTTGACAATCTCCTGGATGCGGTGCGTTCCTAAATTGATTGAGTTAAGAACTTTTATAAAATCTTCCTCCATAAATTCCAGTTCTATTTCATCCATTGCTGCTTGAATCCGAGGGGTGGGATTTACATAATCTTCTTGATAGAGGTGTATAATTTTTAGTAAATTATGAGCGTATTCTTGGGCATAACCCAGATTGCCCGAGATAAAATTTATCGGGTTATTAATTTCATGAGCAATCCCAGCAGCCATTTGCCCTAAGCCGGACATTTTCTCGCTTTGGATTAACTTAATTTGCATTAATTGCAAATCATCATAGGCTCGGCTTACTTCTCGAACTTTTTGCTCCAATAACGTATTTTTTTCCTCTAATTTCTCAGCTAGAACATGAAGCTTTAAATGCAGCTTGACGCGAGCTAATACTTCCTCCTGTTGGAAGGGTTTGGTAATATAATCTACAGCCCCTAGCTGAAAACCTTCAACTTTATTAGCGGTATCTGAGAGAGCCGTCATAAATATAATGGGAATCTGTTTAGTTTCTGGATTAGCCTGTAATCGACGACAGGTTTCAAATCCATCAATCTCTGGCATCATGACATCTAGCAAAATTAAATCTGGTAGAGCATATTTGACTCGCTCTAGTGCCATCTTTCCAGATTTCGCAACCCGAACTTCAAATCCTTCCTGACTTAAGGCATCAGATAAAACACCCAAGTTGGCGGAATTGTCATCAACTATAAGAATTGTACCATTTGGTTGAATTTCTAAATTCATAAACCTTATTTGTAGGATTGAATAAAGGTTAAAATCTCTTCGTCTTGAAAGTCCTTTGCCATCTGATGCAATCTTTGAGCAAAGGGAATGTATTTGGGATCGATTTCTTCAAGTAATACCGCCTGCTTAACTATTTCTAGGAAGTTTCCTTTCATGACCAGCTCGTATAGTATTTCCATTTCCCTAGCAGGCGGGGCAATTAGCTCATTCGTGTCTGAGCCGATCGCGACTGGAGCTTCATTAGCTTCGTAAAGCCATTCTAAATCAAGATACTGTTGCAATTTTTGTAGGAGTTCCGTTGCCTGAATAGGTTTGGGAATAAAGGTGTTACCTCCTGCTTCTAAACTTCTGTATTGATCGGTTTCAAATACGCTGGCCGAAGAGACAATAATCACGGTGTCTTTGAAATTTTCCGATTCTCGAACCCGCTTAATCACCTCGAAGCCATCTAGTTCGGGCATTAATAGGTCGGTAACAATTAAATCTGGCTGCACCTCTAGAATTTTTTCCCAGCCTTCCTGCCCATCGTTCGCTTCAAACACCTCAAAGCCGATCGGACTGAGCAAATTGTTAATTACCGAACGGTTAGCCCATTTGTCATCAATAACCACAATCTTAGGTTGGCGGTCTTTGATGCCGATAATCTGCCCGTGATGGTCGATTTGAGAGGTCTTTACCCATTCATCGGCTTGAGGCAGACTAACATCAAACCAGAAAATACTACCAACATTCATCTCACTTTGAACCTGGATGCTACTGCCCATTAGTTCTACAATCCTTTGACTAATTGCCAATCCCAGCCCGGTGCCCTCCGTCTGCCGTTTGCGATCTCCAACCTGCTCGAAGGGCTGAAAGATAGCTTGGAGTTGCTCTTGGGGAATGCCGGTACCTGTATCGCGTACTTCAAAGCGAATTTTTTCTTCTGTTGCAAAACTGACTATAAAAGTAACACTGCCCTCATCCGTAAATTTAATAGCGTTGCTCAAAAGATTAAATAACACTTGTCGCAAGCGTTTTTCATCCGCACGAATACCGATCGGGAGTTCGGGGCTTGATGGAAAATGGAACTGAATTCCCTTAATTTCAGCTCGGATGCGACACATTTCTGCTACACCTTGCAGGAACGCCGGGAAATGAAAATCTGTGGGCATGAGTTCCACTTTCTGCGCTTCAATCTTCGACAAATCGAGAATATCATTGATTAAGGTTAGTAAATGCGAACCGCACTGATAAATAACATCAATGCGCGATCGCTCTTCTTCATTCAAGGCTTTGGAACGCTGAAGAATCTGCGCGTAGCCCATAATGCCATTAAGCGGAGTTCGCAACTCGTGGCTCATGTTGGCAAGGAATTCACTTTTGGCCCGACTAGCTGCTTCTGCAGCTTCCCTGGCTTTTGCCTGTACGATTTCTGTTTGTTTGCGATCGTGGATATCGGTGCAAGTGCCAACCCACTCCCGGAGGCTGCCATCTTCATTTAGAATTGGCACCCCTCTAGCTTGAAAATAACGATAGTTTCCATCCGCTCCCCGGAGTCGATATTCTATGTCATACACGCTGTTCGTTTGCGCTGCTTCCATCCACACCTGAATTGTTCGTTCGAGATCGTCCGGGTGAATTGCCTCTAACCAGCCAGAACCAACGACCTCAGCTTCGGTTTGTCCGGTGTAAGCTCTCAGACTCGGTTGATCTGGGGATCTTCCTTCAGCATCCGCTGTCCAGACAATTTGGGACGTAGCAGCGATTAGCGATCGATAGCGTTCTTCGCTTTGTTTGATCGCATCTTCGGCTTGTTTGCGATCGTGGATATCGGTGCAAGTGCCAACCCACTCCCGGATGCTGCCATCTTCATTCAGAATTGGCACCCCTCTAGCTTGAAAATAACGATAGTTTCCGTCTGAAGAGCGGAGTGGATATTCTATCTCAAACAGGCTTTTCGTTTGCACTGCTTCCATCCACACCTGAATTGTTCGTTCGCGATCGTCCGGGTGAATTGCATCTAACCAGCCAAAACCAACCACCTCAGCCTCGGTTTGTCCGGTGTAAGCTCTCATACTCGGTGTATCCTGGCATCTTCCTTCAGCATCCGTTGTCCAGACAATTTGGGACGTAGCAGCGATTAGCGATCGATAGCGTTCTTCGCTTTGTTTGATAGCATCTTCGGCTTGTTTGCGATCGTGGATATCGGTGCAAGTGCCGACCCACTCCCGGATGCTGCCATCTTCATTCAGAATTGGTACCCCTCTAGCTTGAAAATAACGATAGTTTCCATCCGCTCCCCGGATTCGATATTCTATGTCATACAGGCTTCTCGTTTTCACTGCTTCCATCCAGACCTGATTCGTTCGTTCGCAATCGTCCGGGTGAATTGCATCTAACCAGCGCAAACCAATTACCTCAGCTTCCGTTTGTCCGGTGTAAGCTCTCCAACTCGGTAGATCCGGGCATCTTCCTTCAGCATCCGCTGTCCAGGCAATTTGGGATGTGGCAACTATTAGCGATCTATAGCGTTCTTCGCTTTGTTTGATAGCATCTTCGGCTTGTTTGCGATCGTGGATATCGGTGCAAGTGCCAACCCACTCCCGGAGGCTGCCATCTTCATTTAGAATTGGCACCCCTCTAGCTTGAAAATAACGATAGTTTCCATCCGCTCCCCGGAGTCGATATTCTATGTCATACAGGCTGTTCGTTTGCGCTGCTTCCATCCACACCTGATTCGTTCGCTCGATATCGTCCGGGTGAATTGCATCTAACCAGCCCAAACCAATTACCTCAGCTTCGGTTTGTCCGGTGTAAGCTCTCAGACTCGGTATATCTGGGTTTCTTCCTTCACCATCCGCTGTCCAGACAATTTGGGACGTAGCAGCGATTAGCGAACGATAGCGTTCTTCGCTTTGTTTTAGAGCATCTTCGGCTTGTTTGCGATCGTGGATATCGCTACAAGTGCCAATCCATTCCTGGAGGCTGCCATCTTCATCAAGAATTGGTACGCCTCTAAGTTGAAAATAACGATAGTTTCCATCCGCTCCCCGGATTCGATATTGTACGTCATACAGGGTTTTCGTTTGCACTGCTTCCATCCACACCTGAGTCGTTCGTTCGCGATCGTCCGGGTGAATTGCATCTAACCAGCCAAAACCATCAGCCATCTCAGCTTCGGTTTGTCCGGTGTAAGCTCTCCAACCCGGTTGATCCACGCATCTTCCTTCAGCATCCGCTGTCCAGACAAGTTGGGACGTAGCAGCGATTAGCGAACGATAGCGTCCTTCGCTTTGTTTGATAGCATCTTCGGCTTGTTTGCGATCGCTAATGTCATTATTAATTTCGAGTTGGGCACAAGGCTTTCCTTCCCCGTCGCGCTGTAATGTCCAGCGACTTGCCACAATAATATGCCGACCATCACTGGTGGTGTGCTGCAGTTCTCCTTCCCAACTTGCCTGCTGAAAAAACTCTGCCGTTACGGTTTCTAACGGTTGAGGGAAGACGGTTTCTAAGAATGTGTGAATGTACTGCCCGAATACTTCCGCTTTTGTCCAACCATAGAGCTTTTCTGCACCTTGGTTCCAGTAGATGATGCGGTCATCCATATCGCGAATAATGATACCATCGCTGGCTAAGTCCAGTATTTCTAGGGTTTGACGGAGTGTTTGCTCGACTTTTTTGCGATCGCTAATATCTCGTGTTGTGGCGATGATGCCGAGGATATTGCCCTGATTATCCCGCCAAGGAGCCTTTGTAGTAAAAAAGGTCGTAGGGCTTTCATCATCAGAAGAAATATCTTCCTCGTAAGTCTCAGTGATTCCTGCTGCCATGATGTGGCGATCTTTTGCCATAAGTTCACGGGCACTGTCAGGCGACATTAATTCTAAATCATCTTTGCCGATGATTTCCTCAACTGGCTTGCCTAAGAAGTTTGCCAAATTGGAGTTAATGGCAACATAACGCCCTTCCCGGTCTTTAACGACAATGAAGTCGGGTGTACTTTCCAAAATAGAGTTTAGCAGTGCGTTGCGATCGCGCAGCTCAGCTTCGGCTTTTTTGCGATCGTTAATGTTTCGTGCTATGCCGATGATGCCGAGGATATTGCTGTGATTATCCCGCCAAGGAGCTTTTGTAGTGAAAAAAGTCGCGGTTTTTTTACCGTCAGAGACATCTTCCTCGTAAGTCTCACTGATGCCTGCTGCCATGACTTGACGATCTTTTGCCATAATTGCACAGGCACTGTCAGGCGGCAGTAATTCCAAATCATCTTTGCCGATGATTTCCTCAATTGGCTTGCCCATGAAGTTTGCCAAATTCGAGTTAAGGGCAACATGACGCCCTTCCCGATCTTTAACGAAAATGAAGTCGGGTGTACTTTCCAAAATAGAGTTTAGCAGTGCGTTGCGATCGCGCAGCGCAGCTTGCTGTTGGCGCAGAGCTTCTTCAGCTTGTTTGCGATCGGTAATATCTGTATTAGCCCCAACCCATTCTCGAATTGAACCATCCGCGTTCAGAATTGGTACACCACGACAACTCATGTAGCGATATTCCCCGTCATGACGGCGCCTACGAAATTCAACTTCATAGAGCGAGCCATTGGTCAAGGCAGCCGACCAGACGCTAGCAACATGAGCGCGATCGTCTGGATGGATAGCGTTGAGCCAACCCCAACCCTTGTATTCATCAAATGTTTGTCCCGTAAATGCACTGCAACCGGGTTGCTCGGTGACAAGTTCGCCGTTGGCATTGGTGTTCCAAATAATTTGAGCGCTAGCTTCAACCAGAGAACGAAATCGTTCTTCGCTTTGTTTGAGGACATCTTCTGCGGTTTTGCGATCGCGAATATCCCGTGTAATAGTGGCTATTCCTACGGGTTCATTAGTCTCTGGATGGTTGACCAGAAATAGGGTGCAATCTACCGCGATGGGTTGACCTGTGACGAAATGTCTGAAGCGGAAATCACTCCGCCAACTTCCCTCTTTCATCACTGCAGGCAGAATAGACTGCTGTACCAAGCCCAAATCTTCTGGCATGAAGAAGTCGGTAATGTGTTTGGTTCGGGCTTCGTCCAAACTACTGAGTCCAACCAAATCCAGACCAGCCTGATTCACGAGTAGAGGGCGACCATCTGTTGAGGCAACGCCAATAAAGTCACTGCTGTTCTCGATCGTTGTAACAAGCAATTGCCGCTCTTCCTCAGCTTTTTTGCGATCGCGAATATCCCGCACAATAGTGGAGATAAACTCGACTTCGCCCGCTTCGTTTTTGTGAACGATCAAAACCTGGGAGACTGGAACTTCTTGCCCATCGCGTGACAAAAACAGGATTTCACCAGCCCAGCTACCCTCTCGTAAGGCGGTTGGAAAGGCTTCGTTGTGGAATTTTGCCCTTACCGAGGGAGCTAACACAGAATCTATACTAAACGAAGAGAGTGCTTCTTCTGGGGACATCCCCAGCAATTTCTGTCCGGCTTTGTTGATGTAGACGCTATGCCCAGTCGCATCCGCAACTCCTACTAAGTCGGAAGTTGCTTCCAAAATTGCCGTCAGTCGTGCCTGCTCTTTCTCTGCCCGCTTGCGATCGCTAATTTCAACCACAATCCCACCAACACCAAAAACCAGGCCATTTTCGTCCAGCAAAGGATAGTAAGATGCTTGCCAGTAGCGGACGATACCTGGTTGTTTCGGCGTTTCACCCACTAATTCATAGTCGAGAATTGGCTTGCCTGTATCCAGAATGCCTTGCAGCATCGGTTCCAGAGTCGGAGCCAATTCTGGCAGCACTTCACGCACTGACCTACCAATATGGTCTGCCACACAAACGCCATTGGTTTCTGCCAAAACTTCGTTAATTTGGACGTACCGGAGTTGGCGGTCAAAAATCAGCATTCCGGCGTTTGCACCTGCAAAAAAAGCGTCGAAGTGAGCCTGCCGCAATACCTGTGCTGTTGTGCTCTCTTGCTGTGGCGGTTGGGTTTTCTCTGGTGGGAATTTGCTCATGTTGGCTCGTGCATTTCAGATTTTATTCTACAACTTCTGTCGAATTGGGCGATCGTAATGTTTTCGTTCCCTGCAATTTGGGTACTGAAGAAAAGGTTCAGTAGCGCGACCCTTAGGCTTTCAATCTGCGATCTATGTATCCCCTGCGACACTATTTTCCTTAATTATTCGGATCGATCGCGCTGAATTTCTATTGCTCATCAATTCTATCGGTAGAACATTGGTGACAACATAAGCTAGGGAAGCATTTGTCAATCAGTAATTCTGCTGATAATTTACTCAGATTTTGCGTGGAAAACTTAGATGTGGGCGATCGAGGAATCATGCCGATCGCCATATCTATGCCCGCCCCCAAATCGCGAATTTTTCACTCCTAAACAAGCAGTGTTTTCAGTAATTTTACTGATTGACAAATGCAACTAAGTCTTATTTTGTCAGCCATGTCGGTAGAATGTTAACTATTCTTGGAACGTTCTCAATTTTAGCTATTATATCCATGAAATTTTCAGTTAGATATTCTCAGATATAAACAGGACTGACGAACTGGCACAGTGGTAGCAATATCTCTCGCACCCGTTAAAGTTATTGTAATACTTCGATATTTGAGTTGTCCATTTAAATAGTCATTGAAGAATCTCTGCTTAAGCTTATAATTGGACTTTTACAAAAAATCAGTTGCAAGTATGATAAAATCGAATAAAGTTAACTTTGACTAAAGTTAGTAGGGTTGGCTTTAATAATAGATGATTCTGGTTTCTAGAAAAAGTGGCACACTAACCGCAGGAATGGGAAGACAATGTATCCGAGAAATTTGCAAAACTGATAACGGCGTAGTCTGAGTAATCGCACATCTATGTAAGGGCTTCAGTTTTTTCTTACCCTGAAAACCCATCTAAAGTTCGTTGTAACGAGTTTAGTCCTTTATTTCTTCACTTGATACTAAGGACTTTAGCCCTTACTACCAAATGCTTAAAGTCTGATCCCAACAAAATATTATTTACCGAAACTAAATTGAATACAATACCTGAAGAATTATTGACACAAATCTCCCAACTGTTTACAGCGACCTTATTTAAAATAGGTGATAATCCTGTATCGCTGCAGTCAATTGTGGAACTGATTGTATTGTTCATAGCTATCCTCGTCATATCGCGTTCTTTTACTGGCTTTCTTAAGGAACGCTTGCTAGTGAGACTGGGAATTGACGAGGGAAACCGGGAAGCGATCGCCGTAATTATAGGGTATTTAATGGTAGCTTTGGGAGCGATCGTTGCCATCCAAAGTATCGGCTTCAACCTCGCTTCTTTTGCCGTAGTTGCGGGGGGGTTGGGAGTTGGAATTGGCTTCGGAATACAGGATTTAACAACCAATTTTGTCAGCGGCTTAACGCTGCTTTTAGATAGACCTGTGAAAGTCGGAGACTTTGTGGAATTAGAAGGATTAATGGGAATTGTCAAAAAAATCTCGATTCGATCGACCATCATCCAAACCAATGACGACTCCAGCGTCATAGTTCCCAACAGCAACATGATTAGCAACAAAATTGTTAACTGGAGTTACGAAAACTCGCTACTCTGTCTGCGAGTTCCCGTAGAAGTAGCTGAGAATAGTAACCCGCTGTTAGTAACAGAAACTCTGTTAAATATTGCTTACGCGGAAGCAGGAGTTTTGTACAAACCGAATCCGAAAGTATTGTTTGTCGAGTTTGGCGATGATAGTTTTAAATTTGAACTTTTAGTTTGGACGGACAGGCCGACTGAAAGAGAAGTAATTAAAAGTTCTTTGAATTTTGCGATTGAATACAATTTCCGCCAGCAAAAAATCGAATTTCCGTTCAATGACAGAGAAATATATTTGCAAAATCCCGAAGTTTTGTTGTCAATGTTCAACAAAAAAGAAACTGCTATTGACCTTACAAAAAGTTCTTATGAAAACGAGCAAAAAATGTCGAATTTTGCAAATGAACAGAAAAAGCGATCGTCCCTTAGCTGTTTGCTGCGAGAGGTGGAATACTTTGAAAATCTGACGGATCTCGAATTGCGGCAATTGATTGAAGTTGGATACCGCCAACGGCTGCGACCCCAAGAATTTTTATTTCGCGAAAACGACCCGGGAGATGCTTTTTACATGATTCTTTCCGGTTCAGTCGAAGTTTTTGTGGAAGCTATTGATAAACATCTGAATAACCTCGGTACGGGTAAGTTTTTGGGGGAACTTTCTTTGATGTTGGGAATCCCCAGAACTGCTTCGGTGAGAGCTTTGGAAGAAACAATTTTGTTTGCTATCAATAAAGAAGGATTCCAAAAAATTTTAACAGAACAGCCGGATTTATCTGAACAGATTATTCAAGAGATAGTGAAACACAAAGAAGAGCTAAGCGAGAGACACCAGCAACTTCGAGAAATGGAATTGGTAGATGCAGCGGAAGACGATGAAAATCCAGTAGAATGGGTGAGAAAACGGCTCAAAAATCTATTTAGTGTGGAAAGTGAAAATTAACCTAAACATTCCTGGACGCATCAACTAATTCTGTAGGGTGCGCAATGCGCATCTTACCACAAGCTGTCCCGCATCTAAGTTGTATTTTTCGGGCGGGCGGGACACCCCACAAGAATTTCATAAAACTTGACTGTAAAATTTAGATGCGCCTGGGCTTACTCACCTAAATCAAAAGCGTGTAGGTATGCTAGCATTCACTGATAAAATTAATCATAATTTCTATGACGCGATTTATTCACGATCGCTTTGCAAAAGAATTTCTGGAAGAATTGCTTTCGCCGCTCGGAACAGTTAATATCGGGCGCGATGTGACTTCCGAAGTTCGAGAAATCGATGTTTACTTCACTCCCAGCACCGCAATTCCCGAATACTCCGAAACCCTGGGACTGTTGGGAAAAATGGCAAACACAACTGCAATTTTTGAACCGTTTCGCAATCCGGCAAACGTCAGCGAAATTTGTAGCTGTCTGGGTAAGTTATTGGATGTGCGAGGTGAATTAGAGCGAAAATTTAGGAGAGAAAACACTCGCTATGATGACGCTCAGTTACCAAAACTGTGGATTTTGATGCCCACAGCATCGAAAGCATTGGTAGATAGCTTTAATGCGATACCAGACCCAGAGAATTGGATGCAGGGAATCTATTTTTTGGGTGAATCTTTGCGGACTGCAATTGTGGCCATTCACCAGTTGCCAGAAACTCCAGAAACTCTGTGGTTGAGGATTTTGGGCAAAGGGGGAGTGCAGCAAAGGGCTATTTCCCAATTAAGCGCTTTAGCAACAGACGATCCGTTGCGAATTATCGCGCTAGAATTGCTGTATCGGTTACAGTCAAATTTAGTAACCGATGTGCCACAAGAATTAGAGCCAGAAGAGCGGGAGTTAATTATGGCCATTGCACCACTTTTTCAACAACAAATACAAGCAGCACAGCAACAAGCTAGAGAAGAAGGATTAGAACAGGGACTAGAAGAAGGACTAGAACGAGGACTAGAACAAGGGCTAGAACAAGGGCTAGAACAAGGCCGACAAGAACAACAGCGCTTAATCTTAGAAAACTTTCTGCGAGTTCGATTTGGAGAATTAAGCCCGAAAATGACTGCTTTTCTATCTCCAATATCAAAGTTGTCTGCTGCGGAATTTACCGTGTTGTTGCTAGCTATATCGATGTTAACCGTTGATGAATCTGGACGGGAATCAGCAGTGAAATTGCTGGCTGAAAGTGTCTTGCAAATGCGATCGCCTGAATTGGGCGCTATTCTGCCTACAGCCGTTACTAATTTATTGGCGTTGCCTGTGGCAGAATTGACATTGTTTGTAGAACAACTGCCGCAGTTATCGGCGGAGGAATTGAGGGAGAGGTTAGGGAAAACACCTGAATAGAACCTGCGATCGCAGCCATAAAGGGATCTCGCTCTTTATGGCATTTAAATAATTATCCAATAAAATTCCTAAATTCTGTCGCTCGCACTTAGGAATTGGACTGCGGGCCTAAAATCAAGTGCAGCAGACCCTCGATCAATCGATCGCGCTCCATTGGGATAATATCTTTGCCGTGCATCATGTGCTGCGTTAACTGAAAATATACCAGCGAGCCAATAAAAATCCGCGCCGTTGCCTCCGGATCGGGCAATTTTAACTCTGGATGCGATGCCAAATATTGAGTAAGCCGCTCAATCCCCGGTTTAGCTAAGTTTCTCACAAATGTCTGCGCTAACTGGGGAAAACGCCCTGATTCCGCAATCACTAACCTCACAAAATTGAGAAATTCAGGTTCCTGGGTAGTCTGATCCAATATAGTTGTGGCAACGAATCGCAGCGCTACGGCCGGTTCTTCATCCAGAACTGTAAAATGGACTTTTTTTTGCGCCAGCCGCTGTACCAAGGCCACGAATAATCCTTCTTTATCTGCAAAATAGCTGTAAACCGTGGCTTTGGAAACTCCTCCCGTCTTCGCTACCTTGTCCATACTCGTCCCCGCGTAGCCGTGGGTTAAAAATTCTTGCATCGCACCTTGCAGGATTTGCTCGGTTTTGTCACTTGCTGCGGCGCTGTCTGGTTCGATCGGTTTTGTCCTGGCCATCGCTTATCTTTGTAATTTTTGCTTGGGGTCTTGACATCATTATACTGAACGGTTTAGTATCTATTTATAACTAAACCGTTTAGTTTTATTAACCTAAATGATGAGGTGTGTCATGGTACACCGAGCAACAGCGGACGGCTTATCCTCAACTCCATCCCTAGTTAAACAACTCCTAGTTGTGGCAGCAGTAGCAACCCTGGCGGCAGGGGGAACCACAGGCTACACGATCTGGCGATCGCGCATACCCGATCCCAACGCAGTAGCCGCAGCAGCAGCCGTCGCAGCATCCCAATTAACAACAGTTACAGCCTTGGGACGACTCGAACCCAGAGGAGAAGTAATTAAAGTCTCCGCCTCCGGTGCGACGGAAGGAAACCGGATCGATCGACTCTTAGTAAAAGAGGGAGACAGGGTGAAAACAGGTCAGGCGATCGCAATTTTGGACAGTCGCGATCGCCTCTCGGCCGCCCTCGACCAAGCTCAAGAACAAGTGCGCGTCGCCGAAGCAAACCTAGCAAAAGTGAAAGCCGGAGCCAAAAACGGCGAAATCCAAGCCCAGAAAGCCACCATTGCCCGCTTACAAGCCGATCGCAGCAACGAAATCACAGCGCAACAGGCGATCGTTGCCCGTCTAGAAATCGATCGCAGCACCGAAATAGCAGCGCAACAAGCCACAATTGCGCGCTTGAGGGCCGAACAGCAAGGAGAAATTCAAACCCAACAAGCCACAATTGCCCGTCTACAAGCCGAACTCCGCAACGCCAGAAGCGAAGATCAGCGGTACTCCCAACTGTATGAACAGGGAGCAATTTCCGCCTCAACTAGCGAAAGCAAAAGCCTCGCCGCCGAAACAGCCCAACAGCAAATCAACGAAGGAAAGGCAAAACTGAATCAAATTCGCCAATCCCGCCAACAACAAATTAACGAAGCCCAAGCCAAACTAAATCAAATTCAACAATCCCGCCAACAGCAGATTAACGAAGCGCAAGCCAAACTCAGCCAAGTTGAGCAATCTCGACACCAGCAAATCGACGAAGCCAAAGCAAATCTCGATCGCATCGCCGAAGTGCGTCCCGTTGACATAGCAGCCGCCGCTGCCGAAGTCAGTTCCGCCGCTTCAGCAGCCAAACAAGCCAAAGCCAATCTCGATCTAGCTTACATCCGTGCTCCCAGAGACGCCCAAGTCCTGAAAATTCACACGCATCCGGGGGAAAGGGTAGGAAACGACGGCATTGTCGAACTCGGACAAACTCGCGAGATGCTGGCTGTTGCGGAAATCTACGAAAGCGATGTGGACAAAGTACGCCTCGGACAAACCGCCAAAATTACTAGCGATGCTTTGACTGGCGAATTGCGGGGAACTGTCGAACATATTGGTTTGCAAGTGCAGCGGCAAAACATTGTTAACACCGATCCTTCTGCGAATATTGATAGTCGAATTGTGGAAGTAAAAGTGCGCTTAGATGAAGCTTCCAGCCAGAAAGTAGCGGGATTAACCAATTTGCAAGTCAAGGTGGCGATCGGCGAAATTAAAGATTAAGTAAAAAATGTTAGTCGCTTCCCGGTAGAAAACTCTCTACTTCTTCTTTTCTCTTCCTTCGTGTCCTTTGCGTCTTCGCGGTTCAATAATTACATATTCTTTCAGTACGAAGAGAGTAAACCATCAGTCCTATCTCTTCAATCCCAAATCCCAAATCCAAAATCTAAAATCCTATGCTTGGACTCATCCAACCCTTACAACAATTAAGACGCAGAACTCCCCTCGGATGGCTGCAACTGAGTCACGACAAAGGGCGAATGCTCGTTGCAGTAGCAGGAATTGCCTTTGCTGACGTTTTGATGTTCATGCAGTTAGGCTTTCAAAATGCGCTTTACACCAGCAATACGCGATTGCATCAAGCCTTGCAAACAGACTTAGTTTTGATTCACCCCCAAGCGCGAAATTTGATTAATTTGTCTTCCTTCCCCAGGCGCAGATTGTATCAAGCAATGAACGTACCGGGCGTGAAATCAGCAGAGCCGCTTTACGTGAAAATTGCTAACTGGAAAAATCCCGAAACTCGGCGCGAAACGTCGCTGATGGTGGTGGGTTTCAATCCGAATCGCCCTGCGTTTGCGCTTCCAGAAGTTAACCAAAATTTGAGCGCGATTAAATTGCCGGATACCGTGTTGTTCGATCGAGCTTCTAGGGGAGACTACCAAGGGACGATCGCGCAAATCGATCGAGGAAAAGCCGTTAAAGCTGAGGTCGAGCGACGCACGATTAACGTCAGCGGTTTATTCACAGTTGGAGCATCTTTTGCCGCCGACGGTATTTTGATGACTAGCGATCAAAATTACCTGCGCCTGTTTGCGAGACAAAACGCCGCGAGTGTTAATGCCGGATTAATTCAACTGCAACCCGGTGCTGACCCCGTGGAAGTTCAACAAGTTTTGAAAGCATACTTGCCGCCCGATGTCAAGGTACTAACCAAACAAGAATTTATCGATTTTGAGAAAAACTATTGGGCTAAGAATACTGCGATCGGCTTTGTGTTTAATTTAGGCGTCGCGATGGGTTTTGTAGTAGGCGTCATTATTGTTTATCAAGTTCTCTCAACCGATGTCAGCGACCACATGGGAGAATACGCTACTTTCAAAGCGATGGGCTACCGCAATGTTTATTTACTCGGCATCGTTTTTGAAGAAGCTCTAATTCTTTCCGTTCTCGGTTTTTTGCCGGGAGTAGGAGTTTCTTTCGGACTCTACTCTTTAACTCGCCAAGCTACAAATTTACCCCTTTATATGACGCTGCTTAGAGCATTTATAGTATTACTTTTGAACGTAATTATGTGCACTATTTCGGGAGCAATTGCCACTCGCAAACTGCAAGCAGCAGATCCAGCAGATATGTTTTAAGGAAAAATGAAGAAAAGAGTTTTAAGGAAGCTAAATTCTGGTTAGAAACCTCTTTATAAGACTCGGCGGTTGAAACCGCTACTACACAAACGAAGTCCGCCTCCGCAGACTAAAGAATAAAGGGGATATTAAAGCCAGATTTTGTAAAAAGTCCTGACTACACACAGATTTTTTTTAATCCTTCTCTGCGAAGAAAGCGGTTTATTCTTCAATCTAAAACCTCAAATCAATAAAAAGTTATGAATTCTACTACTGTCTACCCAACAACCAACGCCTTACAGATTTCTGAACCTATAATTTCCGCGCACCAACTCGACCACTACTTCGGTCAAGGTCAACTGCGAAAACAGGTACTTTTTGACATTAATCTCGAAATTAATGCAGGTGAAATCGTGCTGATGACGGGACCTTCTGGTTCGGGAAAAACCACGCTTTTAACTTTGATTGGCGGACTGAGATCCGGTCAATCGGGAAGTCTCAAAATTCTCGGTCAAGAAATGTGCAAAGCGAGTCCCGACCAATTGGTAAAGGCGCGGCGCAAAATAGGCTATATTTTTCAGGCGCACAATTTACACCGCAGTTTGACGGCGCTGCAAAACGTGCAAATGGGTTTGGAAGTTCACGGCAATTTGTCGCGTTCCCAAATGCGCGATCGCTCTGCAAAAATGCTAGAGTTAGTAGGGCTGGAACAGCGGATTAACTATTATCCAGATGACTTGTCAGGCGGACAAAAACAAAGAGTTGCGATCGCCCGGGCTTTGGTCAGTCAACCGCAAATTGTTTTGGCTGACGAACCAACAGCCGCCCTCGACAGCAAATCCGGTCGCGAAGTGGTGAATTTGATGCAGCAACTGGCTAAAGAGCAGGGCTGTACTATTCTGTTAGTAACCCACGATAACCGAATTTTGGATATTGCCGATCGCATAGTTCACATGGAAGACGGAAAATTAGCCTAATTTTTAACTTCCCGAAGAATCGACATCACCCATAACTCCCCCATTCTCAATTTTGGATGTCAAAATTTAATCCAAAATTGCCAAACTCGAATCTAAACTCGTCCTGGGAATGTTGACTAATTGCTAACAACCAATCCTTCCCGGTAAATCCCCAAATTTTGCAGGTACATTGCTTCGAGTGTGGGCATCGACGATTCCACGGAACCGCCATAACGCCGAAAAGAAGGCCAGATGTAAGCGAGTTTTCTGACTGCTGGCTCCAATCGACCCGCTTCTATATCTTCTAATGCACCTTTTTCTCGGATTAACTCTATAGCCATCAAATCTTGATTTTGAGGGCTGAAATCGCGGACGCCAAATTTTTTGGCAAATCTGTCCCAAGTTGTGCTGAGAAACTGATATCGCCCCGCTGCGTCGGAACAGAGTTTTTTGCCGTAGCGGCGGCCGCACCTCATTTCTCTGGGATGATCTTGAAAGCTGACAAATTGCGTGCCGGTGTACTGGGTGCGGTAGCCGTCGGGGCTAGCGGTTCCTTCGGCGGCTGCGATGGTGTCTAGAAAGGCTTTGACTCGACGTTCGGGCCCGATGCTATCGAGTCTGCTATCGAGTCTGGGCTCTGGTGAATTCAGGGTTGCAGTTTCCGGTGCTCGATCGCCCTCAATGTTATCCTCTCTGGGGTCTGGTAAGTCGATCGCTGCAACTTCCGGCAGCCGTTTCGAGGCGGGCGAGGTTTCTGCCCCGACTGATTGCCCCCACAGTCTCGGGGTCATTCGACCCAAAAAAAAGCACAAACAGATTAACAAAGTCCCAGAGATTCTCAAACGGAGGCGTTTGGACAGTTGCCTGCGCTGCCGCACCGGCCACCCGTGCAGGGGGATGGCTGCGGGCAAGATTCCCGTTTGCTGGCCGAAGGCGAACAGCGATTTCAGCGCTAGCAAGGTTTGCTTGTAGAAACGGGGTGCAACTTTTCTCACCCTCATTGCAGCAGCGAAAGTCTCGACATCTGTCAGAGTCACTTCTGCCAGCGGTTTTTCTACAAACAGCCGAAAACGGTGGGCCGCCTGCCAGCTAAAGCGCTTGCTGCGGGGGGATTTGCGCTCCACCCACAGGCGAATTAGCTCGATGTCTGAAATGGGTTGTAGATGGCTTCCCAGATGTTCTGGTGCGTACAAGAGTACCTCCTGATATCACTGATAGTTGAAGGTTCCCAGTTAGAACGGATGAGTGAAACAGGGGCTCAAGGGAAACTGGCTTCAACTATACTAAGTGATACTACTAAGCGCTCACGGGGTCAAGCTGAACGGCCGATTGTTCGAGCAGTTGAGTGTAAAGTTGACTGAGTTGGGAGCCGATACCGTCCCAACTGAAATAGGTTTCGACGCGCCGGCGGCCTGTGTGTCCGAGTTGCTGGCGCCATATTGAGTCAAGTAACAAGCGATCGAGCGCCTCGGCAAAGGCTGCTTCATTTTTCGGCGGCGCGAGCAAACCTGTTTGTTGCGGCACTACAGTATATTTGAGCCCTCCCACGTCGGAGGCGATTACGGGCGTGCCGCAGGCCATCGCTTCAATGGCTACTAAACCGAAGGGTTCGTAGTGGCTGGGAACGACGCACACATCGGCGGCGGCGTAGTAGGCGGGGAGAATTTCTCGGCTCAAGCCGCCGGGAAAACTGGTAATGTCGCTCAGACCGAGTTCTTCAACGATGCTGCCGATACGATCGCGCTCTTTGCCGTCGCTTTCCCCCGCACGCCACCCACCGCCAATGATGAGTTTTAAATCGGCTTTGGGCACCGCCGACCGACTGACGGCGCGGACTAAGGTTTCAATGCCCTTGCGGGGGTCGAAACGGCCGACGTACAACACGACTTTGGTTTCGGGGGCTATTCCCAACCGGCGGCGTGCCGTCGATCGGGCGATCGAGCCGAACCATTCAAGGTCGGTACCGCAGGGAATGATGTCAATATTGCCTTTTGAGGAAACCAGAGACCTCATGTGTTCTTTTTCTTGGGGACTGGTAGCCACGACGCGATCGGCTGTTTCCAAAACAGTTTTTTCGACTTGCAACCTGGTTTTGGCAATCATCGGAATTGTCGAAACCGACTTGTATTTAACTGCTGCCAAAGAATGGTAAGTGTGAACTTGCTGCAGGGGTTGCGATTTTTTCAACTCCATTCCCACCCAAGAAGAAAGCCAGTAATTTGTGTGAACTAAGGGATATTGAAAGCCTGACTCTAACTGAAACTTCTGAAATTCTTGAACAAAGATTGGTAAATATCCGTAGAGTTCGTCGCGGGGAATAAATTCTTGCGGCCCTGCTACTAGCCGAATTGTCCGGCAATTGGGACTGTGCTGTACAATCCTTGCTTGTTGCCGATCGGATGAGCGGGTGAACATATCTACTTGCCACCCCTGTTTAGCCAGAGCTTCGCCTACTTGACGCACGTAAACATTTTGCCCGCCCGCTTCTTCTTTGCCGATTTCCACAGAGGGATCGCCGTGTACTGAGATGAGAGCGATTCGTTTTTTAGTTAATGAAACCATGATTGTTTACCAAAATTTAAAAATAATTTAGAAGAAGATTAAAAGTGCAATTTTGGCTGCTGCGCCGGGACTGGAATCTTCTAGCTAATTAGTATTAAAGTCAAATTGCGGGTTCTATAAATCATCCTTCCGGGATAAGTTGCAGGTAAAAATTGAAAGACTACTTCCTTCTGCTGACAGAGACGTGCAGCACCTCAAACTTTAGATAATCAAAATGGAAATGAACGAGGGTGAAGGGAATTTTCCGTATTCTGGCCGCTGTCAAACTCGCACCTCCCAACCATATCTAAGTCGAGCCTGCTTTCAGCTTGCGGCTAGAGATGCGAGGTCAACCGAAGGTAGAATTTTACCCATCTGGATAAATAAGTAGGGCTTTCTCGAAAGCAGAAGTCGGTCGTCCCGAAGACTGAATGTTGCAGGGCAAGCGAAAAAAAAAGCAAAATTATTGCTTTCAAAATTTTTATTTTCTTCCGCTTTCCGCCTTCCTTCTTGCTTATTCCTTCTGGCTTCTTCCTTCTTCTGTCAAACCAGGAGTGCGAGTTTAACCTCAAATTTCCCGTTTGTTTAGTGTTAAGACTTTTTCCGAGGTTTGCGTGCGGAGGATTCCCCGTTTTCGCTGTTGAGGATATTGTTTCGCGAACCAGGCATTCTGGAGCCGTATCGGTTAGCCCAAACTTGGGTAAACTCGGCACCTAAGAAGAGAATTTGAGCGGAATAATTAATCCAAAGCAGGATAATCACGAACGATCCCGCAGCACCGTAGGTAGAGGCAATACCGCTACCTCCGAGGTAAACTCCTATTATCGATTTGCCGATCGTAAACAGCACTGAGGTGATGGCGGCGCCGATCCAAACATCATTCCAGGCAAGATGGACATCGGGCAAAAGTTTGTAAATTAAGGCAAAAAGCAGCGTAACTACGCCAAAGGAGAGAGCAAAGTCCACAATCTGCCAAATGCCGACTGGTAATTGCAGCCTGTCGTTCAACCAATAGCTGACTGCGGCTAAAATGCCACTAATTACTAAAGATACTAGCAGTAGAAAGCCTATGCCTAAAATCATGGCAAAAGACAATACGCGGTCTTGGAGGAATCCCCAGATGCCTCGTCCGGGGGGCGGTGTAACATTCCAAATAGTATTGAGGGCTTCTTTGAGATTAGTAAACACGTTGGAAGCGCCCCACAAAAGTGTAGCGACACCGACTAGAGTAGCAATCATTCCCGACTTGGGTTCGGAGGCTTTGAGGATTAGTTCTTGGACAGTTTGGGCGCCATCTTTGCCGATTAAACTTTGGAGTTGGCCGACGATTTGACCTTGGGCTGCCTCTGGACCAAAGACTAAACCGACGATCGCAATTACGATAATTAGCAGCGGGGCGAGGGAGAAGACTGTGTAATAGGCTAGAGCGGCGGCTAGGGTTGGCGCTTTATCTTCTTGCCATTCAGTAAAAGTTTGTTTGAGCAGCGATATGACTGTTTTTAAGTTCACGACATTTGGTTTCCTTATACTTATCGTTCACCAAGGGATGGTAATAGATTAAGAGTTTTTTAGCGTCGGCCACAAGATAGATTTATCGATTAGCAAATTCGGAAAATTACTTTTATGTCTGATTCCCACACAACTGTTAACAGCACTGATGTAAAATTGTCCAAAAAAGCAATTTCTTGGGCAAAATTGAGCGCATTAGTAGCGGTGGTCAACTTCTTGCTGGTGCTTTTCCATTTCAGTTACCTTCAGTTGCGCCCTGTTTATGAGAGCTTTTTTCCGGGTTTAGTTAAAATTTATGACCCAATTAAAGGCATTAATTCGAGTTTGCCGAATCCCGAATATTTGAAAAGCGCTGACCAATTTTGGCGAATTGATACGTTTTTTATTTGTTTTTTTGGGGCGGAATTTTTGATGAAAAGTCTGTTCCACACCCGCCGTAAACCGGGGGTAACTTGGTTTGATTTTGTGTTGAGGCGCTGGTACGAGGTGTTTCTGGTGATGCCGATTTGGCAGGGGTGGCGGATTCTGCCGGTATTGGTGCGGCTTCACAAGTCTGGTTTGGTGAATCTCGATCGTGTAGTTGCTCAAGTTACCTACGAACCGGTGGCTTATTTAGCCAATACGATGTCGGAATACATGATGGTGCGGTTTATCAATCAAGCTAAAACTTCCATCAAACAGGGCGACGCGGCGCAGATGTTGCTGGCGCAGCAGCCGTACCTTCACGTCAATCAGGATAATACGATCGAACAAATTACCAAGCGGATTTTGGATCTGACAATTTACAAAGTTTTGCCGCAGGTGCAACCGGATTTGGAAGAATTGCTGCACCACAATTTGGAAACAACAATCAAACAGTCGGATTTCTATCAAATCCTGCAAAATTTCTCTCCGATTAACATTTTGCCTACTGAGATGACGGAACAGTTAGCGAATTATTTGGCTCAAACTGCTGTTGATGTGGTATCTACTACTTATGAAGACGATAAAGGTCGAAAAATTCTAGATAATTTCAGCCAAGAATTTAATCAAAGTTTGCGGCGGGAATTGCAAGATGAGAAAACTCTCGGGGAATTGCAGTCGCTGCTGTCGGATTTGTTGGAAGAAGTGAAGTTGAATTACATTCAAGGCGGGTTGAAGTCCGATCCGGTGCAGACTTTTACGGAAATTAACTCGCTGCGGGGAGCAAGGGAGAGTTGATACAGCAATTATTGCGGCAGCCAGTGGATTAGATTCTTTTTTTCAACGAACCGCTTTCGTGGCGAAGGACGGGAAGGAGGAGAAAAGAAAGACTTCACAAGTTGTACAGGTAAGGTGTGCAATGCGCACCCTACGAATACTGTTGTCCGCAGCGACTGCAGAGTGCGGATCTCCGCAATGTCTGGCGCTCAAGCTATCTGAATCGCAAGCTAAAATAAAAGAATTAACCTAAAACCTCTATCATATTAGATATCTATCTTGAACAACCTTACTTGCTTGGAACTAGAAGTAGCCCAAACACTGCTGAGGTTAGCAATGTTGCTCGGGTTAACACTTTTAATCGCCTTTTTTGTGGCGTCAGAACTAGCATTAGTATCAGCAGATCGCCATCAAATCCGCCAACTTGCCCAGTTGTCCGATCGCCCTACCGCCAAAACCGCCGAACTCGTCCACCAAGCTCAAAACAACATACCGCATTACCTGTCTGTGACTCAAACTGGCACAACTGCAGGGAGTTTGCTGTTGGGTTGGTTGGGTGAGGGAGCGACTGTACACTGGATCGAACCGTGGATCGACAAATTGCCGATCGATCATTTGTCGGCCGTGCTGACTGCTCATTCGATCGCAGTTCCCGCAGCTTTTATCTTAGTAACTTACGTAGAAATAGTCTTAGGAGAACTAATCCCCAAAGTATTAGCAACCCACGCCCCAGAACGCACCGCTTTGCTGCTGATGCCAGCCCTCGAACTCTGCTCAAAATTACTGTGGCCGCTGCTAGCAATTCTCAACGCTACTGTGCGGCTGCTGACCAGTTGGATTACCAGTAAAGAGTCTCAACCCCTGGTGTCACCTTCCCAGGCAACTTTCGTTCCAAAAGATGCTCATTCGGCACTAATTTCTGGCCTATGGGAAGTGACAGCAGTTAACGAAAAACTCGGGTTAAACCTGCCGACTGACCAAGCTTACCAAACAATCGCGGGATTCGTGATCCACAATTTAGGTAAAATGCCAAATCAAGGCGATCGGCTATTGTGGGGCGAGTTGGAAATAGAAGCTACAAATGTAGTAGAAGGCAGTTTAGAAAAAGTGCTGCTGCGTCAGGTAACTCGCCCCTTATTTGAGACTCAGCAGCCAGAATTTGTGTTGAATTGAATTAACCTTTTTTAACATCCAGGCTCTGCCTGGAAGAAGCTACAGGAATTATTTAGGGTGGCTAGATCGCACCTGCCAATTTCATCATATTTAATAACGCAGCAATATTGACTAAAATATCTTCAAATACGTAGTGAATTTGTTCCCCTCCCTCCTGCTGGCTGTGCGAGTCAATATCGAGAACCCTTTCGCCGATAAATTCCCAGTATTCGAGACCAACTTGACTGCTAAGTTTGCGGTAACAAGGGTTTACATAATCAGGTGCAAATATTTCTATAACTTTAGTAGCTGGACTGCAAAACACTGTGTTAGTCAGAGCCGCACCGTGAGATCCGATTACAACTTCAGCAGCAGCAAACAGCGATATTTGTTCGGCAACAGACATTGATTCGGGCGCGATACTCTTAAAGCCAAACTCACTTAAAACTGCGACTAATTCATCTTCATTAATCACTCTCCGTCTTTCTTTGCGAGATATAAAAATTCGCTGTTTTTTCTCCAAGCCAATGATGGAATCATGCAAGAATTCTTTCCTGAGAAAATCGCAGGCCCATTTTGTACTTTCTCTGATGACACTGCTCACCAGTAATTGACGAGCTTGAATGTGATTATTATTATTATCGGTTTCTACAATTTTTTCTAACGGAATACCCAACAAGCTGACTGTTTCTCTTTGAAACGGGAAGCAACAATGATTGACGGCAAATTTATCGATACTACCTATATCTATACCCGATCGGCGGAGCAGTTCAATCTGTGGCAAAAACTCAAACATCCAGTGATAATAATTGTGACAGTAGTTTTTCGCTAAAAAAGCTACTGTTCCTTCAATGGCAACCGGGGGAGGCAACCGATCTGAAGAGATAATCAAACTGGGACTACCTGTAGATATATCCTCTAACAGCCGATCGTCTGAAGTAATGACGGCCCGAGTAAATTTATCTCCCCAAGCACGTCCGTTAGGGATAACAGCTACAAATGGCTGTGCGTTTTCACCATCAGTTTCTCTGAAATTAGAGTCAAGGTTTTCGCTGGGTAGAAATTGCGAGGATAGAACAGATATTTTCGCCTTTGATGTATAGGTAACTAACTCACTATCGACGGTTGAAGGACAAAATTCACGAATCAGGTGCAGAGGAATTGCGCTGTAGTAACAAGCCATCGCCTCATCTTTTCTACCTAAATTTGTGAATAATTTGAATAAATAGTAGTAAGCTTCATCCACAGACGGCAGAATTTGAAGGAGTTGAATACAAGTAGCGATCGCTTCTGGGATTTTTCCTTGCTTTTTGAGGACAACTCCTAAGTTTAAGTAACCCAACTTACAGTCGGGTTTCAGAGAGATCGACTGGCGGTAACAAGCGCTCGCCAGCTCTAACCTACCTTGAGTAAAATGAAAATTCCCTAAATCTACGAATGACTCGGCACTAACGCTTGTCGGAGCGATTTTAGCAATCTTAAGCCAACAATCTAAAGCTTCCTCCCAGCGGTTTTGCTGACTCAATAGGTTGCCCATTCTCAAATAAATATCAGCCCAATTCGGGTTTAACTGAAGGGCTTTTTGGTAAGTAGTTATTGCTTCATCCAGTCGCCCCTCTGCAACCAAACAATAGCCTAATTTGGCAAGGATTTGTGCTGAGTTAGGATTGATTGCTAGGGCTTGAGAAAACGAGCGAATAGCCGGACCTACTTTTTTCTGTGACATGAGAGCAGCACCCAGAATATCGTAGGCTACAGGGCAATCCGGTTTGATCATGATGACTTGATGGCAAAGTGCGATCGCTTCTGCAAACTTCCCCTGAGTAAAATAGACAGCAGCTTGGCGGTTGAGCGCTGAAATATCCTTGCTGGCGATCGCTCCTGCATCCGAATTGCTGTTGGAATTGGAGTCTCGATCGCTGGTGCTGTTCATCTGTAAAAAATGGAAACTTCGGTAGTAATTTTAGATATTATACCAGTGAATAGTACCGATGTAAACAGCAGCGCGATCGCACTTTTTCATCCAACAGCCACCTTAACCGCACCCCCAACCAACTGCTCGTAATCCGCCAACAACCACGGAGGCAAACAAGTATTCGCATCCTGAACCCGCAAATGTCCAGGCCGACAATACAGCATCGCCGCCAACAAATTATTCACAGCTTTAGGTGTTCCAAACCCTTTACTCAACTCAACAACCAACGAGTTAAAAAACTCGCGCTCGCTCTCATGCAGCGGCTCGTTAATAAACCCGCTGCCCAACATTGCTTTGTAACCCTTGCCAAAATCGCTCCGGTACAGAACTTCTACTTGTTCGCCGGAAACGCTCAGCCACAAATCGGCAATTTGCTTGCGAATATGCCGCAAATCTGCTATTACCAATTCAGCCGTCGGGTCGATTTCATAGAGATTGACCGCAGCAGTTAATTGATTGAGAAACTGCGGCAGATAATCTTGTTTGACAAGTGGTTGTTCTGTTGTCGTAAATGCGCTTTCAAACACCTTTTCGTAATCTTCAAGCAACCACTGCGGCAAGCGGGTGCGAGCATCGGGAACCCGCATTTTACCGGGTACAAAATACAGCATCGCACCCAGCAGAGCATTGATAGCTTGAGGCTGCACCAACCCTTTGCTAATTTCGGTCAATTTCTGCAAAAACTGCTGTTCGGCTTCAGTCATCGATTCTGCTTGCAAGCCGCAGCTAAGAATTGCTTGATATCCCTTGCGAACCTCTCCTCGGTAAAAAGTTTCTAGTTTCTCTGAAGGAACAGTCAGCCAAAAATCAGCCATTTGTTTTCTGATTTGGCGGAGTTCCAAAACTACCGATTCGTCAGACGGATCAATGCGGTAAAGATTGACGCATCCTAACAGTTGATTCGCAAATTGCGAGGATTGAATGTATTGAGCTAGCAAGTCAGAAGTTGAATCAGACTTGACAGAGGCTTCCGTCTCAAAAACTTGTTCGTAATCCCCAATTAACCAGTGCGGCAAACGGTTGCGAGCGTCGGGGATTCGCATGGTTTCCGGCGGGAAATACAGCATCGCGGCAAGCAAGGCGTTGACAGCTTTGGGATGCACTAATCCTTTGCTAATCTGGGTTAATTGCTGCAAAAATATTTGTTCGCTTTCGATCATCGGTTGACGTTGGAAGCCGCTCTTGAGCAGGATTTTATAGCTGTTACCTGAAGCGCTTTTGTAGGCGGTTTCGAGGTTTTCGGCGGGAACGTTCAGCCAAAAATCAGCGATTTGTTTGCGGATTTGACGCAGTTCGGATATTGCTGAGATGTTTGAGGAGTTTCTCTGATAAAGGTTGACGGTGTTCGAGAGAATCTCGTCCAAATCTGGCTGCTTGGGAATGCTATCCTGTAAGTTGCGCGATGCTTCCAAGTGGCTGCTTTGCCAGTTGCCAAAGAGTTCTTGGAATAATTTGCCGATCGCCCCAGAGTATGCAACACTGTCAAAACAGCGCGGATTGCCTTGCATTTTTTGCTGAATTTCCTGCCGTTTTTGCTGCCGCAATTGCGGATTAGTGCCGAGGGTAACGGCTAGCTGAATGTAAGATGCTTCGTCATACGCAATTAAATCAGACATTTGCAGTTCCCGCAGCATCGCCGAACCTTGGCGGAACCGCAAAGCATTTCCTTCCACAACCACCGCCGGCAATCCTACTTGCAAAGGATCAATTAACGATGTTGCCCCAGCATAAGGATAGGAATCGAGATAAACATCTGCTAGCTGCAAAAATTCTTTCACATCCGCGCGACTAGGCAGTTGTTTTACGAACCGCAAGCGGTTGTTATTGACGCCGTATTTAGCGCAGACAGCGTTCAGATTGTTGACAAAAGGTGTCGCTGGATAGGTGCGAGTCCAAGCCGGCCCGAAGGGATATAAAATCAAGATTGAATCCGGTACAGCAGCTAGAATTTTTACCCAACTCTCCCTCAACTCCGGCAAAATTTTGTAGAAGTTGGCGCCGGAGATAAAAACGGTTGTATTGTCTGAAATCCCCAGACTTTGGCGGGTAGGTTTAACTGTAGCTACTTCCGATTCTGTTGCGTATTTGAAACAAAAACCGCTGCCTTGGAGAACAGCCAACTGTTCGCGATATTGTTCTTGATAACTAGCATCCGGCGCGGTAAATTGACCTGCGATGTAGTAATCCATGTGGCGAATTCCGGTGGTTGTCGGGGAACAAAAAGATGTAGTTTGTACCCGCGCTAGACGGTGAATTGCTAGTGAAGTCAGCGGTTTGTTAATAGCTGTTAAATTCGTACCGAAAAACAGGATATCTAAGTCGTCGGCGCGGATTGTTTGGACTTGCGATGCAAAGTCTTTCGGGAGTGCAACCAGTTTGTCGGCGCGACTTTGACAGTATTGTTCTAATGGGTGACCGCTGGTGTTGAGCGCGTACAGGTATATCTCGAACTCGTCGCGGTTTAAATGCTCGAAAACCGGGATGGTAGCGAAGGTTTCGGTTTGCGGCGCGAAATGGTCGTTGATGATGCCGAGGCGGATTTTTGTCCGATTTGGCGATCGCGCCGGGAAGATACAATCAATTGAACTGCCGCGATTTTTGAGCGAAAACTCGATAATTTCCGCCCGTTTGGTGTAAATATCGCGCAGGTTTGCCGTGGTAAAATAAAGCGGAATAAAGTTCGCAACTTGCGCGAACAACAAAGCAATATTTTGCCACAGTGGCGAATCTGCATTTTTGAACAAATTAGTATGTAAGTAATCAATCCAGCCTTGGATGAATTGATAGTAACTGTCTGCTTCTCCTCTGGTTTGAAATACGTTCGGACAAGTAAACATGAATTTGAGATATTCGTTGGCGAACCAATTAGGTACTGTAGCGCGATCGTACTTGAGCGGCAATTGGTCTGCCCGTCGGTACAGCATGGCTGCGAGCAGGTAATTGATGGCTTTTGGCTCGTCAAATCCTTTCGCCACATTGGCGACTAATTCGCTCACAAAAGTCTCTTCTGTATCGGTTAGCGGTTCATATCTAATGTCGCTGGCTAGCAGTGCTTGGTGCGCTTTTCCTATCTCGCCAGAATAAGCACTTGCAAGTTGATCTGCTAGTAAATTAAGCCAGATGTCAGCAATTTGTTTTCTCGCTTGGCGCACATTTGCTAATCCTGATGAGTCTGACTGATTACTTTGATATTGTCCAATAATACTGATTAGCGAAGTCATAGACGCGGGTGCAGCCACAGATTTTTTAGCCGAAAGCTGAGTAGCTGCTATCAAAGCTGAGCTAACTTTTGTAGCCATTTCAGACCAAGAGAACTTTTTAACTTGTTCCAGACCAGCCGCAATTAATATTTGACGGCGATCAAAATTTTGAATGTCAATAAAGGCCTTTGTCAGTTCATCAACATCCTCGCCATTCACATATAAAGCTGCTTGACCCAATACTTCAGGAATGGAGCTATTTGGAGAGGTAATTACTGGGCAACCGCAGGCTATGGCTTCCAGCAAGGGCAACCCGAAACCTTCATATTTTGAGGTCTGAACTAATGCTAAAGCGCCCGAATAAGCGCTTCGCAATTCATCGTCGCTCAGTTTTAGCAGGTGAACTGTGATGTCGGAAGTGTATGCTTGCAACTCTGTTTCTAATGCCGAGTTACCGCCGATGCAGACAATCTCAAATAGATGTTTACTGCCAAATTGAGAGAAGGCTTTGAAGAAGAAAAGTGCATTTTTATAGCCGTTAAATCCGACGCGATCGCCAACCCAAAGAAAGTAAGGCTTTGAAATACCATATTTCGTCTTTAATTGGTTAACTTCTACCAAGGTCGATGGTGAGAATTTCCTATCAATTCCGCAATGAGCAACTGTTACCGACTCCTGAGAAATATCTGGAAAGCATTTTACTAAATCGCGGGCTGTATTTTCGGAAATTGCAACGTATGCAGAAGCATGGCGGATACCCTGATGTTTCTCTTTCCACATCGGGTTAGCTAGATTCGCTCCCATGACTTCTGGAATCATGTCATAAGCCATGAATACAGAGGGTGTCGATCGCGGTGTAGTGTAGTAAGTAGAAATAAACAAATCGGCTTTTTCTTCATCGCAGATTTGCTGCAACATTTCGCGATCGTTTTCAGTATTACTATAGTCATAAGCTGCGACTTGCCGATAATTTATCCCGGCAATTTTGGGAGCAGTTCCATTGCGATCGAGCACTAGGATGTGCTGACTGAAACTCTGACTGGCCCATTCTGTAATTAATGAATGCCAGACGCGGGTAATTCCAGAGTTGTGTAGCTGAAACATTACGCCGTCTATGAGAATTTTGGGCGATTGCTTTTGCGTTTCTGAAGTTGGCTGTTGTTCAGATTCGCTTGAGAGGAAAACAGCGGGCAGCAAACTAATTACTTTTGACGAGTTGCTACATTTCAATCCTTCTCTAATCTGTGCGATCGCCGAATTTACATCCCCTCTAGCAATCATTGAATGCGCCATTTTTAGAGCTTCGATCGCATAGTGTTCTTTCGCCTGATTAGATAATTGATCAGCGATATTTTGGGGAAGGTAAGATTGGGAAATTTTAATAGCCTTGTGAGCGTCTGCAATGTTCCCCCCAGACTGCATTAAACGAGAAGTTTCTGAGGCTGAGTGCAGGCGGAAACACGCTAAAATCTGAGGTTCGTACCAAACTTTACAATGAGATGCAATTCTTTTCCACATCTCCCAGTCAGCAGCAGAAGCAGCTTGCGCCGAAAACCCACCCAATGTTTGGTAAACGCTGCGCTTGACAACAATAGAAGCAAATTGAATCCTTTGCCTGACTGCAATTCGCTCTAAGAAGTTTTCTATAATCCCCGCTGTTTCCCGTTCAATTTCCGATAAAAATTGCTGATTTCCACCTGCATCTATATAGTAGTGGCGGCAGAAAGCAGATCCTACATTTTGAGCTGTTTCTAATGCTGTTTGCAGACTCTTGTAAAATCCTGGCAAGACAATATCATCTTGATGCAGGATGTGAACCCAATTACCGCGAGCACGCTGGATGCACTCATTCCAGTTAGCAATTTGGCCCAGGTTTTGAGATTGCTTGTAGAAAGAAACTCTACCGTTGCCGACTTTCTTGACAATTTCCTCTACATCAGAATTTACAGAGCAATCATCGACTACCTCTATCTGCATTTCGCTGGAGTTTGGAGCTTGTTCCAGAACGCTTTTGAGGGTTTGTTCAAGATAGTGATTTTTTGGGTTGTAAGTCGGTATTATTACTGACCAAAAAGGTCTGTGAGTGCTTGCCGATTCAGGAGCGATCGCGGAAACTGTAACTTTTTTACCCTCTTCCCAATCCCCAACAAACTCTTGCAAAAACTTAGAATAATTTTCCTTGGTAATTTGCAAAGTTCTATTTACATCTATCTTAGGGATTAACTCCTTTTGTACAAAAGTTTTTAGCTGTGGATGCCAACCGTATCGCTCCGTAATGTGCAAAACCGATCGCGCCGCTTTAAGAAACTGCCAGTTTTGCAGGAGAGCTTGACGAACCAGATTAAAATAGAAGTTAAAATTTAAGGGAATTTGCTGGTGAAATCGGCGTCGCGCTTCGGGAAATCCTTGCACAAGAGCAGTATAAGCACATTCAACTGCTTGTTCTACCGAGCAATCCGTCATTTCTAAAACTTGCTCTGATGACTGTTGCCAATATTCAAGATCGTGCGCGATCGAAGCATATACTGATGTAGATGCCAGCAACAACTGAATCATCGGTAACGGTTTAGCCCAATCTGTTAATACTGTCTGCGTTACGCCGCTAGAACAGCCAATTAAAAGACTGCAATATTTGGTTAACTCCGCATTTTCTCGCAGAGTCAACACGCTACCATCAATAATTCGTGCATCTGCTACTGGAATTTTCAGGTTAGACGAAAGAATAATGCTGCAATCTGGTAAGCGAGACAGCAGCGATTGAGCAACAGACAAAGCATATTCTGGCTTAACAAAAGATTGACTGCTACTGCCCGTACATTCAAATAAAATAACATGACGGCGTTTCAGCAAGTTGTGCTGCTCAGCAAAATTGCGGACTCTTTCAATCTCATCAGTTCGCAGGCGCAGAATATTCTGGATGGGAACAGTAATCGGTTTTGGATAGCCGCGAAAAAGAGATGCTTTAGTAGTTCCATCATAATTTTGATAGTTATTTGGACTCACCTGCGTCAAAAATACTTCATCAAATTCACCGCGATTAAGACGCTGCTGTACTTGTTTTTCCAACTCATACCAAGCTGCTACTATTTGCTGCCAATTATTGGCGGGAAATTCCCAAATTTCATCAACAAATGGATTCTCTTCAATTACACTCCGGCACATAGATGAAATTGCCCAAGTTAAATGGCAATTTGGATAATCATGCTTGATTTGCCGAGCCAAAGTGGTTGCATGAAGGCAATCACCATTTAAGCCAAGTTGTCCTAGCAATATTCGCTTGCCAGAAGACTGTTCAGAAGTAAAAAATCGTGACCAAGAACGTTCTGACTGCAAGCGTGGTATCTCAGTTTCTAGGGACTTCGCGCTTCCCTCCAGAACAATAAGTTGGTCAATGTAGGGATTGTTTTGCAGCGCCCTCTCACTGTCAGAAGTAGTGAACCATGTAATTATGCAGTTTGGTTCGCTGTTTTTTAGCTCTTGGGCTGTTGCCAGATAGGGCGATATTTCCTGGGGCTGAAAAACCGCAAAACCGTAATGTTTGTGCAGAGGTGTATAGGGGTAAGAAGCTGGCTGAGATAATTGTTTCATCATTCAAATACCTAAAGTTAGAGCGTAATTTTATCTGGTCTCGATCATCATAACTGCGAGTTGTAGCAGGTCTATGTTTGGTTGCCAGTGCAGGCTGTGCATTAGCGCGGGATTGGATACTAATCGCTTATATTCAGTCTGAAAATTCTCAGCCGGCTCTACATAGCGCGTCCAATCCAAACCGAGGTGCGAAAAGCAGACTTCTATCCAATCTTTTATGGAATGAGTTTTGCCTGAACCGATCGCTGCTTCAAAAATATTATCCTGCTCAATCAATGTCATTATAGCCTGTGCTACATCACCCGCAAATGTCCATTCTTTCTCTACAGAGATATCACCTATTTGCAGTTTTTCATCAGCACCCCGTAGAATCCGCTTAGCGGCGAGTACAATTTTTTGGCTGACATGATTGGGTTTTCTGAGAGGGCTTTCGTGATGGAATAAATATCCTACATAGGCTTTGATACCGAGACTTCTGTAATATCTGGCTGCATAAACTGATTGAATGCGAGCAACTGCATAAGCACTGCTTGCTTCAAAAGCAGTATCCTCAGAAATAGGATTGCCATCATTATAGAATTGAACACCACTACCTGTAATAAAAACTTTGGAGGTAGGGCTGTGTTTGTACACAGCCTCTAAAATATTTAGTGTACCCGTCGAAATTGCTGCATGATTTTCAAACAGCGCGTCGTGTCGCGTTGTTGATTTTGCAGCTAAGTGAAATATATAGGTTGGTTTGTATTCTTTTACGAACTCCTCAACCTGCTCGCAGTCAGATACATCGCCACGAATCCAATCTCCCGATCGCGATAAGCCTGTAGGTTTGATTCCTTTGGACTTGCACAACTCACTGAGATAATATCCGTCTTGTCCGTTAGCACCAAAAATAAGAGCGTTCACAGTTTATTTTTCTGAAAAACAAAGGTGGCAAATGTATAACGACATCCTTCATAGATAAAATCTGGATTCGGACAATCCCACTGCGGAACGTCAGGGAACACACAATTTTTCAATAAAGGAAGAAGTCGTTGTCGGAAGTCTTTCTGAGTGTAAAGGCGGAAGTCTACTGCCGGAATGCGATCGCCCGGTTTATACTGATCGTTGTAATCGCACGTTAAAATTCCAGTACCTCCGGGTGCCAAAAGTTCAGCGATTTGCACCATAAACAGTTCATCATTTTGGACATGCTCGATCACAGATGTTGAAAAAATAATATCATAACTGCCCTTGATAGTAGACGGTTTCTGAAAATAGGTGTTGAGATCGCAATTGATCGCCGGATCGATTTCTTCCATGGGGTAGCCGAGCTTCTTCAATGCACCAGCAGCACTATCTTCATAGCTCCCAATACATAAAATTTTAGGAGCAGCAAACTTGGACGCAATTTTTTGCACAGTATCCAAAATAAAAGCTTGCTGAATATTAGCTTCCGGTATTTTACGAACCATCATCTCAGGAACCAGCGCAAATAACTGATTAATAACAGGTTGGTACTGCGATCGGGCAGCATCATCCAATATCCGATTCAATGATGTTACATTTGGAATACCAACATTTACATACCTGTTGCTGTGCCACTTCTCTTGCTTCCCTAATACTTGAGCAAGCATACGTTCATAATCCAAAACGAAACTAGCTTCGCTCCACTCATTGTAAAACGGCACAAGCGGTGCAATACCGTTATCAGCAATTTGTTTCAAACTTGAATCTTCAATACAAATTGAAGGATTTGCCGAAATAATATGTCTGAACATATTGCTTTTTGTGATTGCAATAGGTCTCTTTACAGCCAGCGCGTGATCGATCGTGCTCGATATACCACGATTCTCATGTTTTTCATAGAAAAATGCGTTAACCGTATTTTGTGCAAGAAAATCAAGTAATTTTTCTTGACTGAGAAAGTCGTGACTCAAACTGAGTTTAATACCGGGCTTAACGATCGACTGCTGACATCGTTGTGCTATAGCAATTGCTTGACTGCCGTCAGCATCGCCAAAAGTTGCAAAGGGAATATGCAGCCTAATCAGTGCCTCGTCATACTCTTGCTGTACAGTGGCAATGACCTTCTCAAATCCTTTACCTTGCATTCCAAATCCAAAACTCCCAATAGTAGGGATCTCTGGTAATCTGTAATAATTCGTGTAGGGCTGTACAATTCTTCCCGTTTTAAAAACAATTGGATTCTTCAGTTGCAATGTAGGATCTGGGCCTATATGGTACTGAAAAAGTGTATTATTTGCTGCATCTGCTACTCGCTGGGTAACTTCGTGTATTATGCCAATGTGTGGTACATTGATGGATTGAAGTATTTTCTTATTAACCCAAGGTAATGTCGAGGAATAATAGTTGTAAATAATGGCTGATGGTTTTACCTTGTTGACATTATCCAAAAACTCTTCATAACTGGAACATTCTGCATATATAAAAGAGTATTGAGTTGATTTTTTTAGCGCTTCAGCAATATTAACACCGTACTCATGCACGCCGCATTGTTTTTCCTTGTGGGAGACAATCAAAATTTTATCTAGCAAGTTATCGTTGTCTTTGCTTGCTAGTGATTTGTGCAATTGTGACTCGCTCGGAGAAATAATATTTGCTGTCTTGGCTTCGCCTGTAGGTAAGCTCATATCTTCCGCAAGCTTCCCAAGCCATTTTTTGACTTCTTCATAATTTTTGGCATAAACCACCGGATTTTCCAAGTTATCCCAAAGCTTCTCTGGTAAATCCCAGCCAACAATACAGCGAGGTTTATATCGATTAATCTCCGTTTGGGATGCGGCATTTATAGCACTTCCTTTCATCAACAAACCAATACATTTGTCTCCGACTTGCGACAAGTTTTTAAGGTTCATTCCGCTACAATCAACAATATTCGTAGCGGTAAATTTAGGAGGAGCTGAACAGTAAAAATTGAGCTGAGGGAAATCTGATACTATTTGTTTCAGATGTTCGTTTAAATAAAAATAGCTTTGATTCGAGAAAACTTCTCCGTTTTCTACCAAAATGCTGTTTTTTCTAACTTCTATTACCTTTTCGGGCTGCCCAAAGAAGGTAATCATGGGGATGTGAATCGGTATCTGCAGCAGATATTTATGATTTATATGCTGCTGATACATCTGACGATTAAAGGTATGAACGTTATTTTGGTAAGTCATACCGTAGAGTTTCAAAATATCATCAAAAACCCCAAACCACATATTGACAAATATGGCATCCTGGGGGCAGTTTGGTGTGGGCTCTGTGCCTTTGTATTCGCTGCCTTGATACAGCGTGATCGGCAAATCTAAATCCTGCCAAAGATAAGTAGAGACTTCAGCGCACTCCAGGGTAATTTTAACCCCAGGAAAACTAATTCTAACCGCCTGAATTACGGCTCTTGTCAAAATCACATCGCCGCTGTGAAAACTGTTATGAATGAAGAAATGGGTCATAGCTTTATCCTGTTGTGCGCTGTCTTGTTTCTTGACTTAGTATTTGATAATTTCCACGTTAGGCAAAGGGAAGATTAGACCAACACCCCTTTTCAGTATTTCTTCCTCGCGCTTGAGAAATTCTTCCTTAAAATGCCACGGCAAGACTAAATAATAATCCGGATTCATTGCCCTTGAATCCGCTTCGCTGACAATCGGAATGTCAGTACCGAGCGTATAAGCGCCGTATTTATCTGGGTTTCTCTCCGCCGCTACATCTATAATGCGATTGTCAATTCCGCACCACTGCAAAATTGTATTGCCTTTAGTCGATGCACCGTAAATGTGAATGCTCTTACCTTCTTTTTTCAACATTTTTAGCAGCGAAACTAACTGCTCTTTATGCACGTTGATCCTGTCTTGAAAATTTTTGTATGGTTTGTCGGTATCCAGCTCCATGTCAAATTCTGCCTGACGTAATAGCTTGATGCGCGTCACAGCTTCTTGTTTCTTGAAGGCAAAGTTGTCAAGATGCGTTGCATAACAGCGAATGCTACCGCCGTTGATGTCGTTAAGTACGGCATCTACTATTTTCAAGTCAGCTTGTTTCAGTATATATTCCAGCACTGCTAAACTGTAATATTCCAAATGCTCGTGACAAATTGTGTCGTAAGAATTCATCTTGAGCATGGATGGCATATAAGACATCTCAAAGACCCACAAACCACCAGGAGCAAGCGCTTTTTTGATTTCTTTGCAGAAGCTTACCGGATCTTCCAGGTCATAAAACATGGCGATTGACGTAATAATGTCAAATTTTTCGCCTTGTAAAACCTTGGTGAGTTCTTCTGAAGGAAAAATGTCTTGAATTGCAGTAATGTCTCCGGTTATTTCTTGAGCTACGTCTGACGGATCGACACCAAATTTGATGAAGTTTTGCGGATAGCACTTTAGTAAAGTGCCGTCATTACAGCCAATATCTAAAACACGAGCATTGCTTTTGCCAATCAGGGATGCTGCTTCTTCAGTAATTCCCTGCAAGTGATTTCGCATGGTTTGGTTCGTGCCGGAACGATACCAGTAGGCAGAATATAAAACTTCCGGCGGAACCGTATGTTCCATCTGTAATAAACCGCAGGCTTTCTCATCTTTTGTGGGATCGCAACGCACTAGAGAAAGGGAAATTTTTCTCAGGGGTGGTTCTTCTTTCCCTGGCTTGACAAAGGAACCTTGCAAATACTGTTCGCCTAAATTAATGACTGGGGTGAGGGCTGAAGAACCGCATACCCGACAAGTTTTACGATGACCTAAGTGCATTGTTTTACCTCTAAAATTAGTTATTTTTTTGAGAGCCTAGCTTTTCTACCAGTGCTTTGAAATTTCCATCTATTCCATCTATACACTTATTCCGTTCTAAGTTCAAGATCGCTAGCTGTTTGACTACTCGATCTTTTTCTGATGCTGCCACTTTTTCAAACTCATAGACTTTTTCTTGTTCGTGCCACAAGTTGCAGTTAACGTGGGCGAGCTGCGAGAAGATTTCGCCTATGCTGCCAAGGACATCAGGCACATAATTGCCTTCTTTTTTATAAACTTTATTTGAGGCGAAAGTCAGGCGAGCGATCGGAATTTGACCCGATATAGCAGCGCTAATAAATTCGTTCATTTCCTGCTGAAGCTGTTTTTCTTGAACAGCAAGGCTCTTGAGTCTGATTTCGTCTTCGGAATGCCACTGTTTCAATTTAACAATTGTCAATTTGTCGCAGAGAGAGCCAAGTGTTTCGGCCATAGGTCAACTGTGATTGGTTTGAAAGAATCTAACTGAGGATATTTGGCGATATCTTGATCTGTCTAAAGGAAATTCCCGCACATCACCCTGTAACCCCCGCCGCTGCATAGGGGATCAGCCTTACACTGGATATTTTATCCAAATTGAGCGAACCAAGAGACTAAAGAGATCGCTCATTATCAGACGAACCTCGATTTCGGCTGTTCCCAGAATAGTATATAAGTAGGTAGGTGGAAATAAACTTGGCTAGCTCCTCACAGAATGTAAAGCTATCATAACCGCCAGCGCTTGCTTTCATAATATCTCGCTATCTTATGAGCGTTTCACTCGTGATGAGATACTTATGTATTTTATCGCTCATCTATTTACTATTTTATACAACGTCTCTACAGGCACACACGATGATATTACATACAGCAGAGTGCAAGTTTATGAAGTACACCGCTCGATCGATCCCCATAGGGAAACGGCGGGAGTGCGGTATCCCTACAAGAGCTATGTACCTTACAAACAGGCGCAAAAGAGCTGTATAAAGCAGGTAGTGTAGCTAATTCTGATCGCTGTTTACTTCTGGGTTTCTACTAGATTAACTGAAAATTGCCCGCCGATCGCCGAAAACCTTATGGGCTGGGGGGCGCCAAGTCTTGACAAAACTCCTTTAATATTGTATCGATAACAGCAAATTCACAGACCGATGAGAAGTTCTGTTTCCGCGACCTCACCTCCGACCGCCGCAGCATGGCCGGGATTCCTCACCCCACAAAAACAAGTTACAATTACGTTAAGATTGATGAACATAAATAAAAAATCCCAAATCACAGGGACTAAAAATTAGGAGGATCGACCTCGGTGAATAAACGCTGGAGAAACGCTGGCCTGTACGCACTGCTGGCTATTGTAGTCATTGCCTTAGCAACGGCATTTTTTGACAAACAGCCCCCAAGTAGGGAAGTTTGGAAGTACAGTCAATTCATTCAGGAAGTCGAAGGCAAGAGAGTAGACAAAATAAATATCAGTTCCGATCGCAGCAAAGCCCTGGTCACAGCCCAGGACGGCAACAAGGTACTCGTTAACCTGCCGAACGACCCCGAACTGATCAACATCCTGACCAAAAATAACGTAGATATTTCAGTTCTGCCCCAAAGCGACGAAGGCTTCTGGGTAAAAGCCCTCAGCAGCCTGTTCTTCCCGATCCTGCTCTTGGTGGGACTGTTTTTCCTGGTGCGGCGCGCCCAAAACGGGCCCGGCAACCAAGCCATGAACTTCGGCAAATCCAAAGCTAGAGTCCAAATGGAGCCACAAACTCAGGTGACTTTCGGCGACGTGGCCGGCATCGAACAAGCCAAGCTAGAGCTCGCGGAAGTCGTTGACTTCCTGAAAAATGCAGACCGCTTCACCGCAGTCGGAGCAAAAATCCCCAAAGGCGTGCTGCTGGTCGGCCCTCCCGGAACTGGCAAAACCCTGCTGGCAAAAGCAGTTGCTGGAGAAGCAGGCGTTCCCTTCTTCTCGATTTCCGGTTCAGAATTTGTGGAAATGTTCGTGGGTGTCGGTGCTTCCCGCGTCCGCGACTTGTTTGAACAAGCTAAAACGAACGCTCCTTGTATCGTATTTATCGATGAAATTGACGCCGTAGGCCGCCAGCGGGGAGCTGGTTTGGGCGGTGGTAACGACGAACGGGAACAAACCCTGAACCAGTTGCTGACAGAAATGGACGGCTTTGAGGGCAATACAGGCATCATTCTGATTGCTGCCACAAACCGCCCCGACGTGCTAGATGCAGCGTTGCTGCGTCCGGGTCGCTTCGATCGCCAAGTAGTAGTCGATCGCCCCGACTTCGGAGGCCGCCTAGAAATTCTCAACGTTCACGCCCGCGGCAAAACTTTGTCGAAAGATGTGGACTTGGAAAAAATTGCCCGCCGGACACCTGGTTTCACAGGTGCGGATTTAGCCAACCTGCTCAACGAAGCAGCAATTTTGGCCGCCCGCCGCAACTTGACCGAAGTCTCGATGGATGAAGTCAATGATGCGATCGACCGCGTGCTCGCCGGCCCAGAAAAGAAAGACCGCGTGATGAGCGAAAAGCGCAAAACTTTGGTAGCTTACCACGAAGCCGGTCACGCTTTAGTCGGCGCGCTGATGCCCGATTATGACCCCGTGCAGAAAATTAGCATTATCCCCCGCGGCCGCGCTGGCGGTTTGACTTGGTTCACACCAAGCGAAGATCGGATGGATTCTGGCTTGTATTCTCGCTCTTACTTGCAAAATCAAATGGCGGTAGCTTTGGGCGGCCGCATTGCTGAAGAAATTGTCTTCGGCGAGGAAGAAGTAACAACCGGTGCCTCCAACGACTTGCAGCAAGTAGCAAGAGTAGCGCGCCAAATGGTGACTCGCTTCGGAATGAGCGATCGGCTAGGCCCTGTAGCTCTCGGTCGCCAGCAAGGGAATATGTTCATGGGTCGCGATATCATGGCCGAACGCGATTTCTCCGAAGAAACCGCAGCGACGATCGATGATGAAGTGCGTTTGTTGGTAGAGCAAGCTTACCGCCGCGCTAAAGATGTACTCGTCGGCAACCGCCACGTCCTTAATGCTTTGGCAGATATGCTAGTTGAAAAGGAAACTGTCGATTCGGACGAATTGCAAAATTTGCTGGCCAACAGCGATGTGAAAATGGCGACGATCGCCTAATCAATTTTGGATTTTAGATTTAATCTAAAGTTTGAAATCGCTAATTGGGGTGATTCTGGGATTGTCTGGAATCGCCCCGATTTTTTTATGGGTGCGATCGATCGATTTTAGATTTTAAATTTTGGATTTTAGATTTTATCTAAAGAATGACCAAGCAATCAGACATTCAACATACCCTTTTCCTTAAGCTGGCGCTTAATTTCTTCCCAGGGAACTCTTGGTTCATCTTTTCTAGATTCAATAATCAGACAGTCGTAAACATTCTCCCAGAGTTCGCCTGGGTACTCGAATTCAAGCAGCAACGCGATTTTTTCGCCTTGAGAATCAACTAAAAACTGAAAGTCTGTCGGTTCGCCGCATTCAGCCAGCACGTCGGCTCAAAACTCGCTGTGTTCTTTGAGGTCAAAAATTGCAGCGGCTTTGTTGCCTAGATTGTCCGTTAAAATTTGAACGCCGCGCATATTGTAATTTGCCATATATCGAAGTTAGTAACCTGTATTAAAATTAGATGCGAGTCAGAATGATATGAGTTTCAAATTAGGGATCATTTCCCATTGAAAATCTTCTACTGAGCGCTCACGCAGAAGTCTAAAATCTACAATCTAAAATCTAAAATTGTATGAATCATCAATCTTGGTTGACACTACTAAAAAAACACCGCGCGATCGCAGTCATCCGTTCTTCCGAAAAGGAACTTGCTTGGCAGATGGCATCAGCGGTAGCAGCAGGAGGAATCCAGTTTATTGAAATTACTTGGAACACCCACAAAGCCGCTGAATTAATTGCCCAACTCCGCTCGGAATTTCCTACTTTTAGTATTGGCACCGGCACTTTATTAAACTTAGAACAGTTGCAGCAAGCAATAGACTGCGGTGCTCAATTTCTGTTTACTCCCCACACCGATGTAGCGATGATTAAAACAGCAGTTGACGCCGGAGTGCCGATCGTCCCAGGTGCTTTTTCTCCCACGGAAATTGTGACCGCGTGGCAAGCAGGCGCTACCTGCGTTAAAGTATTTCCGATATCGGCTTTGGGAGGCGCGGCTTACCTGAAAAGCCTGCAAGGCCCCCTGGGAAACATCCCCTTAATTCCCACTGGCGGGGTGACGCTGGAAAATGCCAAAGTATTTATTGACGCCGGGGCGATCGCCGTTGGTTTAGCCGGAGACTTATTTCCTAAACACTTAGTGGAAAATCGAGATTGGCGGGCGATCGTTCAAATTGCCCAAACTCTCGCCCAAAACTTAACAACTTGTTAAGCCCTCTTTCCAATCTCGAATCTAAAA
The DNA here is from genome assembly GCA_014695295.1 of Microcoleus sp. FACHB-61. Taxonomy (GTDB): domain Bacteria; phylum Cyanobacteriota; class Cyanobacteriia; order Cyanobacteriales; family Microcoleaceae; genus Microcoleus. Next base: position 76,390 of record JACJNY010000044.1, read on the forward strand.
TCTAAAATCTAAAATAGTACAAGCCAATCTAAAATCTAAAATCTAAAATCTAAAATCATACCAGGTGTGAAGAATGAACAGCATTATCAACTCAATTTACTTCGGCCGCGCTGGAACTTTCTGTGCCGGCTGCGCCCTCACTTTTGCTGCATTCTGCGGCGGTTCAATTCCTGCACTTGCTAGCGAACAGCACAACATAATTGCCAATAAAATTATGCAGTTGCAGCAATCCAGCCAGCGCTGGATTGAAATTGATTTATCCAGACAAAGGTTAATAGCTTGGGAAGGAAATACAGCAGTTTACGCGGTGGTTATTTCCAGCGGCAAATCATCGACTCCCACTCGCACGGGAACCTTTGCCGTTGAAACCAAATACCGCGTTGCGAGGATGACTGGGGATGATTACGATGTGCCGGATGTTCCCTATACAATGTATTACGACGGAGGCATGGCAATTCACGGCGCTTACTGGCACAATTTGTTTGGCAATCCAGTTACTCACGGCTGCACAAATGTAGCTGTCAATCATGCTAAATGGCTATTTGAATGGGCCTCGGTGGGGACGCCAGTAGTGGTGCACAAATCTAAAGTTTAGGGCATGGGGCATGGGGCATTGGGCATGGGGCTTGGGCATAGTCGAACGCTATTCAATCTGTTAGAACCCCGACTTCTTAAAGAAGTCGGGGTTCTGGGTATTATGTTTTTTTAGGTGAGCTTACTTAACTGCTGCTTTCAAGCACAAGCCCAATTGTACCAAACATCAGTAAAGTCTAAGTTGATAAGTTCTGATTGAGAAATAAAAAAGTTATATATGCCGTCGTCTCTCCACAGAATATGTACCGCATCATCAACAGAGGAATCCATTTGAAATAAAAGAATATTTTGCTCTGTGTCACTATCAGGCTTATTACCCCATCTTGCGTCGCCTTGTATAAAATCGGGATAACCGCCTATTTTATGACCGAAGGGACGCGATATCTCTAAATACTGTTTTATGATGCGATCGTTATTGCTCAATTATTCATACAAATCTTCTCCTAAACGTTGACTAAATTGGTAGTAATCAGTACCAATGGGTGCATATTTTTTAGTAAATTGCAAGCTGTAATATCAAATCCGGTTACATCGGAATCATACAGTAGCGAAAGCGATAGTCTCGCTCGCTTTCGCTACTTATAGCCAGCGAGACGCTTGCACTGCAACTCGAACAATTATGTATGATTCCGATTCCAGCGGAAACGATATGACCTCTTCCTTTGATTAATGACTAACGGGACATCCTCCTCTCGTTAACTCTGTTAAGAAATTATTGGTGTCAAAGAAATGTTCTACAGACTCAATCTTTAAATCCTCTGTGACTTTAGCAATGCTAAGACCAATAATTTCAATAGTTTCTCCTGTCCCTTGATGATCTTTGTAAGCTCCCCTAAAAACACCCCAGTGTCTCCACTTAAACACAACGTTAGGAGGCCCTGCAACGACTTCGACTAATTCCCAGTGAAAGCCATCGGGAAAAGCTGTGTGAAAAAGGTTGTAGGAGGATTTAAAGGTTTCATCAGAGGCGCGGTAGTAGTCTGAGTTTTCTAGAAAGAGATTATAGGTTCCCTGATCTACAACTTCTTGGGCTGTGTATTCTTTTCCTCCATTAGTGCTCATACGGAATTTATCCGTAACTACAGAGATCCATTGTTGGGGATTGGTTTTGAAGGATGCTTCCATTTCAAATGTTCTCACCAGGTTATAGGCGATCGCATTCAAAGACCCTTCGGCATGATTGTGTTTCCTTTCCTTGGACAAGAAAGCATTAGTGCGAGAATAGTTTGGACGATTCCCGTCCCGCCATTCTACTCCATCATCCTGTTTCAAAACTTCTTCTCTATCTTGGACCCAGAGGGGTAAGCCGGGAGTTGTACTCATACCTGTTAATCTCCTAGGATTTGGGTTAATAAAAATCTTGATACTACAATGAAAGACTGGCGGTTTTGATGCGAGTGTGTTTCCCATAAAAAGGTACACGAAAATTGTCGCCATGTCAAGCCTAGGCAGACATAAACCTAACTACCTGCATAGGTTGTCGTCTCCCATAGACATCTCCAAAAACTAACTGGTTCCTATGAAGAGCCTGGGAAGCGATGTCCAGAGGAAGATCCTCGCTTTCTGAGCCGGAAAATGGGAGGCCGAGCCTTCAGATATGCGTTCCCAGGAATACAGCGCATTATAGACCGCGTTTTTAATCAGCAGAATGACGCTCGCGCTAAGGAATGATGCTTAGTTTATTCTGAGCGAGCGGCTCTGAAAAACTAGAATTTTAAGCATCTAAATCTGTGCTTCTAGGAGGGCGCTCGCGCTTGATGTCGCGTCTCGAATGCTTTTAATAACAATCCCAATTATATAAAACCTTACTAAAATCTAATTCTCTGAGTGCTGATTCATCAATAAAAAAGTTACCTACACCAGTGTCTCCCCACATGATATCTACTGTCTCATTGCAATCAGTATCCATTTGGAATAGAAGAATGTCTGGCTTTTGTTTTTGATCGGAGTTACTACCATCTCTTCTTACGTCGCTTTGTGTAAAATCAGGATAACCACCTATTTTATGACCAAAGAAAGACGATATTTCTAGGTACTCATCCTTAATTTCATGGTTCATAAATAACTCATGGATTTCCGAGCCTAAAAGATCGGTAAATTGGTAGTCATTGGTACTAATCGGCACATATTTTTTAGTAAATTGCAAGCTGCAACAGCCATGAACAGGAAAATATTCTGGTTCCGGCAAAAAATTATAATTGGTAATGATGCTTTCAACTTGGAAGTCTGGCTGAGGAAAATAGATTATTTTGAATTTGTCTTCGGCTGTGGGATTATCTTCATCGGCGGAATTGCCCAAATCTAAACCATATAGGTCATCGTCGGCTATATAAAACTGCAAAATTCCCCGATCGGGAAAACCATCTAAAGGCGATACTTCAGAAAAGTTGATTTGTGCTAGCAAAAATAAATATTTACCGTCAGGAGTTTTTGGATACTCAAAGCCTTTAGGTAAATAGGGCAATCCCCCAAATTTACTCTGCCACCAATTAACCTGGTCATTATTCTGAATTTTAATTTCAATGTAAGGTTTAATGGTAGCTTCGATTCGCTCCCGATACTTTTCTAGTTCCGGAGAGAGTGGAAATTCTAGTTTGTAGTTCATCTGCTTTTAAAAATTTGTTTTGAACGCAATCAGTAGGGTGCGCCGAAGCGCACCTTACCTGTAAAACCTATTCTTAACTTAGCTGCACCACAGGTTTATCCTCTAACAAAGTTTCATTTGTCAGCAAATCTTCAACAGTAATGCGCAAAAAGCGCTGTTCGTCAACGCGGAACAAAACTTTTATGCGATCGCTCCCCGGATACCCTGGCGGCGTCAATTGAGCGATGCTGCGTGCTCCGTCTTTGTCATTTAGCGGCTGTACCGATCTTTGACCCGCGAGTTGGCGAGTAATTAGCCTGTCGCCGTCAAAATATATTTCGGTGCCGCCAGTTTCCGCTCCCAATTCGCCGACAATTAATTCTATACTCGGCTGATTTTCTAAAGAAGCCCCCAAGACTAATTCTACCGGTTCGCTCATCGGATAAGACTGGCCGGATTTAATTAAACTGTGCCAACTGTGGCAATTGTCGCGGCGGTTCCAGTAGCGAATACCGTAACTGTGATAGAGAAAATCTTTGATTTCTATGCCTTGATTCAGTTGCAGAGCACCTTGGGCGATCGCCTCAAAGGGTTTGTCGCAGCGAATTTTTGTCGGATCGAAATATTGCTGCACCCAACGCTGGACAGCGGGAATTCGTACAGTACCGCCAACTAGCAAAACTGCATCGATGTCGCCAATTTCTAAGCCTTGGCGCCGCGCTTGCTGCAATACTTGATTCATGCACTCGTCGAGGTTGTCAAAAAACTGATGTTCAGCGAGGATAGATTCAAAGCCAGCTCGATCTAATTCTAATTCGTAACTCTCAAAATTTTCGTCATCAAAATAAACCTCAACCGCCAGATTTAGCAAAGACAACTGAATCTTTAACCGTTCTGCTAATCTCGTTGTTATCGGAGATTTGGCCAGCCCTTTTGTTTTGAAAAAATAGTCAACCAGCCAATTATCAATATCAGAACCGCCCAAATTTTGTCCGGCTTTAGCCAAAACCCGGGCAACTTTTGCCTTTTGTGCTGAAGATTCAGCCAATAACTTTTCGCCCCACTTGAGAATAAAACCGAGGGGCTTTTTGTCGGAGGAAGCGTCCAAACGCACTACAGAAAGATCGAGAGTTCCGCCGCCGAAATCGATGACTAACAAAATTTCGCGATCGCCCAAACCGTAACCCAAAGCAGCCGCCGTAGGTTCGTCCAACATCCGCACCTGTTCTACTTGCAGAGATTGAGACACTTTGCCCAACCAATGGCGGTAAGCTTCAAAACTATCTACCGGCACAGTAAAAATCAAAGAATCTACGGGCAAGGGCAGTTCGCGAATTGAGTTCACAATTTCGCTCAAATACCACTCACCTACTCGTTCAAAAGTAATAAGCTGCCCGTCAAGTTCCGGCACAAAACCCTGAACGGAAGTGCTAATTCCCCGCTTAAAATTGCGGAAAAACCGAGAATCTCCACTCAAATCAAGGCCTCTGTCACGGACTTGCTGACCGAGTATTACTTTATTTGCAGCAGCGTCCTCAACGTAGAGTAAACTGGGAATTAGGGGTGGATTTTGAGCCGAGATTGCCGACAATCCCGGTAATTTCAAAGTTTCGGGCTGCTGGAGGACTTGATTCCAGCGAGCGACGACGGTGTTGCTAGTTCCAAAATCAATTGCGATCGCCATTCAGCCAAAATACACAGCTACGAGGGATTCAATCATATTATTGTATTTTGAACCCCAAATGCAAATAGATTATCAACTTGTGCTTGCATAAATACTTAGTTGCCATCAAAACTGCTTTAGTAGCGGAGTCTTCAATTTTGTGCAACTGCATATTTTTGGTTGCAACAAATAAGCGCCACTTTTATAAGCGGCACAAAACTCATACCATTTTAAATATTAGATTAAACACTTGGGAATGGCTGACTGCATAAGGGTTTGGAACACGGGCCTACAGTTGCATTTTTTTGTGAAGGTGGCATCACCTGTCCGCCGTCGCCAAGCTTTTACCTTTGATATCAATCCAATTTTTAAATGAAGCGTGAAAAATGCGGGACATGGGCGATCGTAAAACAGCACTATTGGCTCTAACACTGCTTGTCCCTGCTGCTAGTATTGGAATAATAGCAGGCTTGTATATTGCCCCGGGAATCTGGGGACAAACACTCTCAGTCTTGTGTCAACTTTGGTTGCTGGTTTTTCCGATCGCCTGGTCTGTTTTTGTCGAGCGCAAAAAGCTCAGTTTATCCCTGCCCAAGCGTCAAGAATTGCTGGCTGGAGCTATTTGGGGAATATTCATGTTTGCGGTGATTGTGGGTATCTATAGCTTTTTGGGCCAGCAGTGGATCGATCCTGTAGTTGCTAAAGAAAAATCGTACCAATTAGGTATTAGCAGCGCTAATATTTACTTAATTGTTGAAGCATATTTTGTGCTAGTTAACTCGCTGATTGAAGAATTTACTTGGCGGTGGTTTGTCTGCAACAAGTGCCAGATTCTTATACCCCACATTCCGCACCCCCAACTGGCACATACACGCAGTGAGGGGGTAAAAGTGAATCGTCAGAGACCAAGCGCGAGTAAAAATACTCAATTATTTCGGTCGCGAATGCGTTAA
>JACJNY010000045.1 GCA_014695295.1 Microcoleus sp. FACHB-61
TGTTCATTTAAGGAGTGGATAGGTTTTATTTTTCACCCTTATTCTCTCCCGGCGCGGTGGCTCTAGTTCTTCTTTGGCCACCGTTCTCATCTTTATTTAGTCTAAACTACAGTTATTAATTATGGCCAATTACAGAACTGTATTGTTGTTCAATAGTCTAACTTTAGTGCTAGTTGGGTTAGTGACGGGGTGTCTGAGTTTATTCGGTTCTTCGGTAAAAGGGTTATTTTTGCCGCCTTGCTCTGCCACGTATCCGGGTGCAGGTTTCTTTTTCTTGGGGTTTCAAATGTTATTTTATTTATCTGTAATGGTGTGCGCTTTTACCTTGGGATTGCTGAAAATTCTTCAACCAAATCGCCCAGAAAATCGATTTATTTTATATTCGGCACTGTTTGCAGGTTGCTTTCTGTTCAATGAAGTTTTTCGCACCCACGTTCATCTGGGACGTGCGGGTTTTCCGAAAGTGACAATTGTCATATTTTACGCCGTGGTGGCAATTGCATACGGATTAGTTTTTAGGAGGCAAATTAAATTAACTCCCTATCCTTTACTGCTGAGTGGCGTTGGGTTGTTATTTGTTGCCTTTTTTGCAGAAGCGCTGCCTTTTAAAAACGAGATTGTTGCGAGCTTGCTGGAGGGAATTCCGAAGCTGTTGAGCGGGATTAATATTGCACTTTATTTTTGGTTTTTGTGTCAGGGTTTGATAGTGCGATCGCTCAATTTATCTAAATAACATCCTCTTCACAATCCTTGCTTCACTTCCTGCGATCGCAAAAACATTTTATTTGTTAGTAATTACGCTCATCAACCAGGTTTATACGAGAAATAAGAGGTTAATGAGCGAATCACCTATTTACAACAGATTTAGCATCAAAACAAAAAGTATCGCTGTGCCATTGGCAAAACTGTTGCCGGTTCGCAAGTTAACAATTCCCCATCCGCCCTCACTTCATAAGTTTCTGGATCGACTTCCATGTGTGGCAAATAATCGTTGAGTTTCATGTCTCTTTTGCTAATTTGCCGCGTCCCGGAAACTGCTACAGTGGGCTTTTGCAAACCGAGCTGTGCGGCAATATCTCGATCGCGCGCAGCTTGGGAAACGAACGTCAGACAAGTCGCCCCAATCGCCCCCCCAAAACTGCCAAACATCGGCCGCATATGCACCGGTTGCGGCGTCGGAATGCTGGCGTTAGCATCTCCCATCTGCCCGTAGGCGATCGCCCCTCCTTTAATTACCAGTTCCGGTTTCACCCCAAAAAAAGCCGGCCGCCACAAACATAAATCCGCCAATTTCCCCTCTTCCACCGAACCGACATACTGACTAATTCCGTGAGTAATCGCCGGATTAATTGTATATTTCGCAATGTACCGCTTCACCCGAAAATTGTCATTTTCTCCCCCTGGTTCCCCCCCTTGATAAGGGGGGGTTAGGGGGGGTAAATGTCCCCTTTGAACCTTCATTTTATGTGCCGTTTGCCAAGTCCGAATAATCACTTCTCCAACTCTGCCCATCGCCTGCGAGTCGGAAGAAATCATACTAAACGCACCTAAATCGTGCAAAATATCCTCAGCAGCAATAGTTTCCCTTCTAATTCTCGACTCAGCAAAAGCGACATCTTCAGGAATGCCCCGATCTAAATGGTGGCAAACCATCAACATATCTAAATGTTCTTCTAAAGTATTGACAGTGTAAGGGCGAGTCGGGTTAGTTGACGAAGGCAAAACATTAGCTTGGCCACAGACTTTAATAATATCTGGTGCGTGTCCGCCGCCAGCACCTTCAGTGTGGTAAGTGTGAATTGCGCGATTTTTAAATGCGGCAATTGTGGCTTCCACAAATCCCGCCTCATTGAGAGTGTCGGTGTGAATTGCAACTTGCACGTCGTACTCGTCAGCGACACTCAAACAAGTGTCAATTGTTGCTGGTGTAGTTCCCCAATCTTCGTGGAGTTTCAAACCCATTGCACCGGCAAAAATTTGTTCGACTAATCCTTGAGGTTGACTGCTATTTCCTTTACCTAAAAATCCTAGATTTACCGGGAAAGCGTCGGCAGCTTGCAGCATTCTGTACATATGCCAAGGCCCAGGAGTGCAAGTCGTGGCGTTTGTACCCGTTGCAGGGCCTGTGCCGCCGCCGATCATTGTAGTGATGCCGGAGGCGATCGCCACTTCTATTTGTTGCGGGCAAATAAAGTGAATGTGACTGTCAATTCCCCCTGCAGTGAGAATCATTCCTTCACCCGCAATTACTTCAGTACCAGGCCCGATAATAATATCTACCCTATCTTGAATATAAGGATTTCCGGCTTTACCAATTTTGTTAATTTTGCCGTCTTTAATCCCCACATCTGCTTTAACAATTCCCCACCAATCCAATATTAAAGCATTAGTAATTACCGTGTCAACAGCGCCGTCTGCATTAGAAATCGGCGATTGTCCCATGCCGTCCCGAATGACTTTGCCGCCGCCAAACTTAACTTCATCGCCGTAGGTTGTGAAGTCTTTTTCAACTTCTATGAATAATTCTGTATCGGCTAACCGGACGCGATCGCCCACAGTCGGTCCGAAGGTTTCCGCGTAAGCGCGGCGATCCATTCTGTAACTCATGTTCACTCCTAATATTAATAAATTTTTAGTTAGCAGTTGAGACCCACTTGAATTATAGTATGTGACGAGTTCCTCAATCTGAAACAGTAAAAAAAAATACAACATTACGCAAGCTTTAAAACCTCGATAGGCATCAATTCTTCCCAATCGAAAATCGCAAATGCTATCAAGGGGCAAATTTACTCCAGCATTTTCTGGATTTCCCTTTTCAAAATCTCCACGTCCACAGTCATATCCATGCCAATCAAACTCCAATCTTCCGCTACATTGTGGTCATCAACCATACGAGAGTATTCTAATCCCAATAGCTGGCAAATGTAATAGAAATATGGCGGAGTGTACCCTCCATAAAAGAATTCCAATACTTTCGTTCCCGGCTGACACCACAGCAAATTTGTAAAACCAGCCCCGTGAGGGCCGACAACCACCGCCGCTTCTGCAAACAGACGAATTTGTTCATCAACTGTGCGCGAGATATCTTCCAAAATTTCAAAATCAAATTCTTTCAAAACCTCTCGCACTTGTACTTCATTTTTAACCTTGCGCCGACCGCTTCTAGACAGATAAAGTTTTCTATAAGGCTTTACCTTTTCCTTAAGACAGAATTTTTTCCGCAAAAGGTCTATATCGTAAGGACTTGGAAAATACCAGTCTTGATTGTTTCCCACCACCACACTTTCTGCATGATATCCCGTATCTCTAGCCCGAGTGTCGATTAGTGAACTTTCAGGAATACCGAGTTTGGTCATAAAGCCCAACTCAAAATCTGTATGTCGTAAAGGATAACAAATTTTAGCTTCTTGCCAAATTTCCTTACCTAAAGCCTCCTCAATTCGACAAAGTTTAGCCAGCACAAAAATGACATAATCGTAATAACTACACCACAAATGCGACCAAGGAGCAACTACCAGCGGATAGGTAATTTGGTTAGGTTTGTAAGGCCATTCCAGAATGCCCGCACCGCTAATCCGAAAATCCAAGTCTAAAAGCAACTTGTTATTCAGCAGCGTGTTGCCAGACGTACAAATAGTTAGAGAATTTATTTTTTGATTCAGGGAAATCTTCCAAACATAATCTGGGTCAAAAGACACGGTTTTTTCCGTGGCAAAAAACCGAGAAGGCACTTTTTTAACCGAGGTTAAGGCGGGTATATTGATGGGTTCATGCTGCTTTTTGTAAACGATGCTGTCATCTAACAATTTGATGCTGGTGCGCCGGTCTAACGGGGTTCTCCAGACACGCCTTGATGTTTCCAGCAAGCTCTGCTTCAATGTGTGTTTTATCTGGCCAACTAATTTTGGGTTCATCACGCACTTTTGCTGTATATCTTTGCAGTTTTAACAACCACGGTATACCGCAAACAGCAGATTTTAACTCGCTCAAAAGTCGGAGATTGAACTAACAAAAAAAGCCCGAAGGCACTTATACAGAAGGCACAGAAAAAGTTTTGAGCTTACTTTATCACTCTCCAGACATAGGGCTGGAAATGACACCATTTTCGATTTTCCATTTGGAATTGGGATGACTGATCACTATCATAGTGTGGAGATTGCCTACAGTTGCATTCTGTTTTTAAACTGCTTGGACTTTTAAGTTAAAAAGTTTCAAATTCAAAACTCAACAATCGTGAACGGTCATCGGGCTTCATACTTCAGCATCCAGATGACCGTTCACTTTTCCATTAAAGCCGTAGACTTGACGACTACCAACAAACGGCACTAATTGAACTTCCCTTTCATCTCCCGGTTCAAACCTGACTGCTGTACCTGCGGGGATATCCAACCGCATTCCTTTTGCTTGTTCTCGATTAAATTCTAAGGCTTCGTTAGCCTCATAAAAGTGATAGTGTGAACCAATTTGAATGGGTCGATCGCCTTTATTTCCTACCAGCAACCGCACCGTTGAACGATCGGCATTTAATTCTATTTCGCCTACTGAAACAATCATTTCTCCTGGAATCATTTTTTCCTCCTATGAGTCTCTGTGGTTGATTTTTTAACGGATCGGATCGTGCACTGTTACCAACTTAGTTCCGTCGGGAAAAGTCGCCTCAACCTGAACTTCATTCACCATTTCTGCTATTCCTTCCATCACATCTTCCCGCGTCAGGAGAGTTGTTCCGTAACTCATTAAATCTGCGACAGTGAGGCCATCTCTTGCTCCTTCTAAAATCGCAGCGGAGATGTAGGCTAGTGCTTCTGGATAGTTTAATTTTAAACCTCTTTGTTTCCGGCGCTCTGCTACCAGGGCGGCGGTGAAAATCAGCAGTTTGTCTTTTTCTTGGGGGGTGAGTTGCATTTTTATTCGGGTAAGTGCGATCGAATTATTTGTTTCAGTTGAAGTATTGGTGGCGGTAAATCGTCAATGGCTGCTTTCTATACTATCATAGAGTTGAAGCTAAAATATGTTCCTATTTTATCCAAACTCTCGGCCAGCAGCAAGGGCGGTGTGAAAAAGACAAGCGCAGCAAGTGCCAAATGTTGACAAACCAGTCTCTCGCTGCTGCGGTGGATGAACCGCGATAGCGGCACAGCAAACCGTTAGGAATGCGAGTGACGCCAACCGTTGAATTAACAGGATAAATTGTTTCTTCGCACCGCAAAGCTCGCACTTTTTCTACTATCTCTGCTGTCACGGCTTCGCCTACCCAAGCGAGAGTAGCGACTACGGGTTTTCCTGCTAAGCCGTGAGGACTTTCGAGCATTCCCGATCCACCTTGGAGCAATTGTCTGTCAATCCATAAAGGGCTGTTTTGTTGCCAGATTTCGGTGTGCGATCGCCATTCTCCAGACAAGAATTTTTCGCCTTTAGCACTGCGTCCAAAGCGCGTAATTTCCCACAACAAAATACTGGCTTGTGGTGCTAATTCGACGCGCAAATTTTGTCGGAAAATAGCGCCGTCGAAAACGATTGCTTCCTGCGGAATCCATTCTAAATTAGCGCCGGAATCTACTTGAATCTCAATATTTTGTTGTGCTAACTGTCCGCTGCTGCGATAAATTTTACCAGCGGCGGCGGTGGTGATTAAAGCTTTGGCGTTTGCTTGGAGGTGGAAATTGAGCGAAAGTCGATCGCCCCCGACAACTCCCCCAGCCGTGTGCAAGATGACGCTGTGGCAAACCTCTTTCCCTTCAGGATAAAACGGGCGCTGCACCTTGAGGGGCGCTTGCATTTGATTGTGAATGATTTGAGTTGTGCCGGATCGGTTGGCGTAGGCTAAATTCAGGCGGCCGTGCCATCCATTTTCAACGTTATCTGTATGTTGTTTGGTCAAATTTTCAGTCACTAATTTTTTAATTTAAAAACATTCACTATCAAAAACATACCACGGCTGCGGTGCTGCCCAGCAATTAGTTAAATAATGATAATCGTTATCTGAAAATTTTTTGGTTTCTGCGCTTATTAGTATAATAATTTACATTTATCAACCATCAGATCGGCGAAGATGCGCGTACCATGTAAAAATCAGTAACTAGAGGAGTGCAGAATATGCCTCAAGTTCTCTTCAAAGTTGACTTGACCAAACCGATGTCAGAACAGGAATTAGTCGGTCACAATCGCTGGCATCCAGATATTCCAGCAGTAGTTTCCGTCAATCCCGGCGATGTATTTCGCATCGAGTGCAAAGACTGGACAGACGGACAAATTAAAAATGACGACAGTCCCGACGACATTCGCGATGTAGACTTAACAGTAGTTCACGTTTTGAGCGGGCCAATTTACGTTAACGGCGCGCAGCCGGGGGATATTCTAGTAGTCGATATCCTCGACATCGGGGCTTTGCAAGGGGACGAATGGGGTTTTACGGGAATTTTTGCTAAAGAAAACGGCGGCGGTTTCTTGACCGAACATTTTTCGACTGCTGCTAAAGCAATTTGGGATTTTCAGGGAATTTATACCGCTTCCCGACACATACCCAAAGTCAGGTTTGCTGGGATTACTCATCCGGGTTTAATCGGCTGCGCTCCTTCTCAGGAATTATTGAATAAATGGAACAAACGGGAAGCGGAATTAGTAGCCACAAATCCCGATCGAGTGCCGCCTTTAGCAGCACTGCCGAACCCCAAGAACGCAGTTTTGGGGTCGCTGCAAGGGGCAGAATTCGAGCGAGTTGCGGCGGAAGCGGCGCGCACAGTTCCTCCCCGCGAACACGGCGGCAATTGCGATATTAAAAACCTGTCGCGGGGTTCGAGAATTTATTTCCCGGTTTATGTCGAAGGCGCGAAACTTTCGATGGGAGATATTCACTTTTCTCAAGGAGACGGGGAGATTTCATTCTGCGGGGCAATTGAAATGTCGGGGTACATCGACCTCCACGTTGATATTATCAAAGGTGGCATGGATAAATACGCGATGGTCAACCCGATTTTCAAACCAGGGCCGGTGGAGCCCCGCTATTCTGAGTACCTCGTTTTTGAAGGGATTTCTGTTGATGAATTTACGGGTCAGCAGTATTATATGGATGCCCACGTTGCTTATCGCCGAGCTTGTTTGAATGCGATCGAATATTTGAAAAAGTTTGGTTTTACCGGAGAACAAGCGTATTTGCTGTTAAGCTGTGCTCCTGTTGAGGGTCGCATCAGCGGCATTGTGGATATTCCCAATGCTTGCTGCACTATTGCTTTACCGACAGAAATTTTCCAGATGGATATTCTGCCATCTTAATTACAGGATTTACGCACAGACTCGCTTTTGTAGGGTGCGCCGAAGCGCACCTTACCCCCACAAATAGTGGAAAAATTTCTTTCTTGCGTAAGTCCTAAATTAGTAGGGCGGGCGCGGCCTGCAGCCTACTCCTTGCGTCCCAAATCTACAATCAAAAATTGATATGCCTCTTTACGATTTTAAGTGTGAAACTTGCGGCATTTTTGATAAGTGGCGCCCTCTTGCAGAAGCAGATACACCGGTGCTTTGCCCGAGTTGCGAAACTGTTGCTAAACGCATCTTTTCGCCGCCGATGATTCTAACGGGAAAGCTGCGGTTGAAAGGTCAAGAAAGTCGGGAACCGCAGGTAGTTAAGCGTTCTGAGGAACCTAAACCGCAGCGGAATCGCGAACACCGAGGGGGACGACCTTGGATGATCGGTCACTGATGCAATCCGACAGTGAGGCAGCGGTTTCAACTCCTGCCTCAAAGGTGAAGTTTTCTTGCATAGGACTGTAAAGTTAGTATTTCAGTCGGTTGAAACTGAGATGTTGCACCATTGTCAATAAGCCTTTTATGAACGGGCTCTCCGCCCCGTTCCACAAGAAAATCTACTGTTTGTGGAACAGGCAAGATGCCTGTTCTTGAGAATGGTGTAAGGTGTGAGTTTCAACCGACTTTTGCTCTTAGAGAAGGACTTAAGTCCCTGGCGGGCTAAGAAAGTATTTTGTACTTATTTATTGACCAATATAACATAATCATTAACTGAATAATTTAAGTCAGATTGAACCTGCCACAGTATTAAAATGACAAACTTTTAGGAATGAGAAAGGCGCTCGCGCTTCGATCTCACTACTTCACTCTACCGCACTCAGCAAATGTCAGCAAAGCAGTGGGGAATTACTCAACTTTACAATAAATTTTTTGAAGAGCCAACAAGTCAACTTTATAAACTTCATGCTAAGCTCGATCGACAAGTAATGCAAGCTTACGGATTTATTGACAGCGACGATATTTTAGCAAAAGTGCTGGAATTAAACCTAGGACTGGCAGAAAAAGAAAAACGAGGAGAAGCCGTAGTTGGGCCTTGTGTCCCAACTGACTACAAATACTAATCGCTGTTATCATAAGTTTTGTAAATCTGCGTATAATCACATAAATTGTTGATATCGATCACAAACACTCTAGGTTAAAAACAGAGATACTAGGGGAAGCGTTGAGTTTTGAGTTGTGAGTTTAGAGTAAAAACTTTCCAAATTCAAAATTAAACACTCTAAACTGCTTTCGGCCTTCAGAATAAGTGCCTTCTGCATTTCTTCGCTCAATTACTCCTGATTGTTTTGGGAGAAACTTTCAATGTTATTATTTACCCACACTCAGCCCCAAGATAGCAAAGTAGAGCAAGAACACTCTGCTAAAAAAACCTTGTTACAACATTCAACCATTAATCTAAGTTGGCTAAAAGGACGATTCAACCATTTGCGGATCGGCCAAAAAATTAGCTACGGTTATGCTTTAGCTATCGGCATAGCGATTTTGGGAACTGGTGCGGGACTGAGATTGGGAGACGACTTTCACAAGCAAGCTTTAGTTCAGGTAAATGTTGCCCAAAAGCAGCAGCAACTGCTGCAAAATTTGCAAAATACCGTATTTGAAGCCCGATCGCACGCGGCGAGATTGCCGGCCGTTTTGGGAAACACGGTGTGGCTGCAATACGAACACGATCGGTTTTTTGAGCAAATCAATCAGGCGAAAATCCTGATTTCTGAAATTGAATCTTTCGCACGAGAAAATCCCGATAGACTAGCAACAGAAGAGGCTGCATTTCTGGCTATATTGAAGAAATCGGCCCTCGTCATTGATTACTACGGTCAGCTAATTAAATTGCAGTTAAAAGAAGCGGAAGTTTGGAATTTGCCGCCCAACAGCATCGAGTCCGCACAGCTACAAATGTTGAGGACTAGCAGCGGTCAAGAGGCGATCGTACTAGATAACCTTGCTCAGAGTTTAACCGAGCTAATTTCTACAGTAGAAATTCACAAGCAGCAAGGGGCCAAAGCATTAGAAGAAGCTGAAGGTTTGCGTAACCGAATTATTCTCGGGAGTATGCTAATTTCAGCACTCATCGCCGTCGCACTGGCAGACAAAACCAGCCGCGCCATCGCCCAACCCCTCGAAACCGTCACTAATGTGGCTCAGCAAGTCACTCGCGAATCCAATTTTAACCTACAAGTACCAGTCACCACCCAAGACGAAATCGGAGTTTTAGCGGTTTCTTTCAATCAATTAATTCAGCGAGTTAGCGATTATACACAAGAACTAAAACAAACTCAATCCCAATTAATTCAGACCGAAAAAATGTCATCTCTCGGCCAAATGGTTGCAGGGATAGCCCACGAAATCAACAATCCCGTCAACTTCATCGGCGGCAACATTGACTATGCCAACCAATACATCGAAGATTTGGCAGGTTTGGTAACTCTCTATCAAGAATACTATCCAAACCCACCAGATGCCATCCTAGAGCGCATCGAAGACATTGAACTCGAATTTCTCACAGAAGATTTGCCAAAAACCCTTTCTTCGATGAAAATGGGAGCCGATCGCATTCGCGAAATTGTCGTATCCATGCGCAACTTTTCCCGATCCGACGACGGAAAAATAAAATCAGCCGACATTCACGAAGGAATAGACAGCACCCTCGTAATTCTCAATCACCGGCTCAAACAAGGTATTCAAGTTATTAAACAATACGGCAAGTTGCCTGCAGTTGAGTGTTCTCCAGCGCAACTAAATCAAGTATTTATGAACGTGATCGGCAATGCAATAGATGCGTTGGAGGAAGTGAAAAAGGGAGACAAAGGATATTCGCCAACCATTTGGATTAGCACGGAAGTTACGGCAGACAATACTGTCACCGTCAAGATTCGGGATAACGGGCCGGGAATTGCAGCAGCCTGTGCCCAACAGATATTTGACCCATTTTTCACAACAAAATCGATCGGCAAAGGCACTGGATTGGGATTGGCTATTTCCTATCAAATCGTTGCCAAGCATCAAGGCAAAATTGAGGTAAATTCTCAAATAGGACAGGGCACGGAATTTGTGATTACTTTGCCAGTTGCTGCGTAATATCACGGGGGGCGACTTCGTTTTTGTTGGTCTGGAGCAAAGGTGGTGAAGTCTCGATTAGGGCTGGTTTACAAAATCTATAGCTTATATTACAGATATTGGTGAACCTGCCCCCTACAGACATCGCGTTTTTTTACCCGACATGAGATGGCGATTAGTGTCGAATAACAAATTATTTGCCGCTTTAACAAATTAATGCCGTCTCAATAAGATTAACTGAAGTCCTTGCTTTATAAGGATTGTAGCAGTTTTTCCGATCGCAAACATATAGCAGGGACTTTAACACGCTCGTTGTCGCTATTTAAACTTTTCACAAATTCTGTGTCGCTTCTTAAAAAACGGGACTTGCAAAAAGTAGAAAATCAAAGTCGTCTTGAGGCGTGCTGGTGATAAGGGATTGTACCCGATCCGAGTTCCGTTGAGCCGATCGCTCCCTTCAAAGCCGTTGCAAGATAGCCAGACGCTTGAGCGCGATCGCACCCTCGATCGAATCTCCGAAAGCATCCCCATCACCTAAGTTCTCGATCGCAATACAATTTTTCTAAGTTTTGGCCTCGCCGGGGCCGAAACTCTCAACGCCGATGGCGTTTACATTAGTGTCAACGCTTTAGATTAATCCGGCTATCGGGACTGTCGCCCCCATTATATTCAAGCCATGCAAGAAGTATTTCGGCTAGGGGCAAAATAGGGGAGAGAAGGCGATGCACTCTGTATCTTAATACCGCTAATTGAGCTAAAAAAGACAAAAATTATTAAATTAGGCAATAATGGGGGAGTGCCTCGCGAAAAAACTTGGTCTTGTTACGCCGGCGGTGAAGTTGCTGGCGGCGTTTGCGATTCCTGTGAGTTAAGGCTGGCAGCGTTTAATGAGTTAGGTTTACAAGAGCCGCTGCCTTATGCTCCCAACCATAACACCGATCGATAAAAATTTTCTTAATAATTTTGCCGCAACAGTTGACTGAAGCTTAACCAACGGATAATCTATTTTAATGAAAGTTTATTCCAAATAGCTTATAATAGTTAGGCAATTTTCAACTGCCACTAAAACTCCTAAAAATCATGAAGCGGCGGCATTTTGTTGGGTTATCGCTATTGTTTGTAGCAAGTTGTTCTACAACAGTAAATCAATCTAATCGCACTTCTTCCAATTTGACCGTAAGTGAACCAGAAACGCTTGAATTTGCCGTAACTGATGTTCAGGGAGCAGAAGATTTGCAGCAAAATTATCAAACCTTTCGGACTGTTCTTGGGGAAATTTTGGAGAAAAAAATTGAATTGTTCCCAGTAGATAACTATATAGCAGCAGCCGTAGCTCTCCAGTCGGGTCAGCTAAAATTAGCTCTAACAGGGCCATCTGAATATGTGATTATGCGGGCCCGGACAAATGCTGTTCCCATCATTGCCATCACCCGCCCGGACTATCACTCACTTATTCTTGTTCGTGCCAATAGCGAGATTAAGTCAGCAGCACAATTGAAAGGTAAAACAATAGCTATGTGGGAAATAGGTGCAACTGGTGGTCATCTAGGCCCGATTAAAATTCTCCTGGATGCTGGCTTAAATCCCCTATCCGACTTCAAAATCTCAATGTTGGGGGAAAAGGGTTTGCAGGCTCTTAAAAAAGACCAAGTTGATGCCTTAGGAATTGGTCTGAATAGATACCAAGATTTACTCAAGATAGACGGTTTATCGAGCAATGATTTTCGGATAATTGCTACAGGGCAACCCTTACCTAGTGACTTGTTTGTTGCTAGTAGCAACCTGCCTAATACTCTTGTTGAAAATATCCGCGAGCGCCTGGTAGAAAATCAAGATAAGCTAATTGAAGCAATTTTAGTTGGGAAAGCTAATGATAAGTATCAAGGAGCTAAACTGGTGCCAGCAAACGACAGTGATTATAACATGATTCGTGAAGTTTATAAAGCCATTGGTCAGGGGAATGTCTTTTAAGGTTAAATTTTATCTAATACCCAATTTGTAGTAGAGCTTTAGCCCTTAATTAATAAAATTTAGGTAATATTGCTTACTAGGAATAAGAGACTTTATTTATGTGCATTTACTAATAAGTTTGTTAAAATTTAGCTCAGGTTGCCAGTATGCAAAAATCTGAACAGGGAGATAATGGGGCTGTGAGCTTCAAAAACCTTATCCTAAATAGACGAAAAAATAATGCCGCTGTCACTGAAGGATCTCGCGACAGCAAAAATCCTCTCAAAAAAACTCCCTTGGCTGCAATTAACCGCTTCATTTCTCGCTTAAGCATTGCCCAAAAAATTAATTATGGCTACTCCCTAGCAATTGGCATAGCCGTACTAGGAACCACAGGGGGCATGATCGGTGGAGACTATTACCAAAAGCAAGCTTTCCAAGCTTTAACCTTCGCCGACGAACAACAAGATTTGCTCAGTGATTTAGAATATTCCGTGCAGGCAGTGCAGTCACATCCCAAACGGCTAATCTCTGTCTTGGGAGATTCAATCTGGTTTGAATATGAAACTGCTAAGTTCTTGAAAGATGTTGATGTAGTCAAAAAAAATATTGCAGAACTAGCTTTATTTACGGAAGAACATTCCACAGAATTAGCAGTAAGTTCTGCTGAATTAAAAGAATTGTTAAACGGTTACACAACTGCGACAGATTCGTATTCTCAATTGCTCAAATCTTTTTGGCAAGAAATAGCTCCCTCTTCACTAAAACCAGAGGAAGTTAAAGAGGCACAGCAGCAAGTATTGGATTTAATCAGAGGGGATAGAGCAGTTAAGCTCGATGTTAACTTTGAGCGGTTGTCAGAGAATTTGAGCTTGATGACACAAATAGCTAAGGCACAGCAGAGACAAGCCTACGTTAATTTTAATCTAGCTGAGAAGTTGCGAGAGCAAATCATCGTAGTGAGTATGTTAGTGTCAGTTGTGATCGCTACTTTTCTAGCCATCTGTACCAGCCGCGCGATCGCCATTCCTATCCAAGCTGTAACCAGCGTTGCTAAAACTATTACTCAACAAGCAAATTTTGATTTGCAAGCACCTGTCACCACAGAAGATGAAGTAGGAACCTTAGCAAAATCCATCAATCAATTAGTTCAATGGGTAGCAGAATACACGGAGGAATTAGAGCTGGCTCGCCAAACTTTGGAAGAGCGAGTACAAGAAAGAACAGAAGAACTTACAGCAGCGCTTCACCAACTTAAACACACCCAAACCCAGTTAATTCAAACCGAAAAAATGTCCAGTTTAGGGCTGATGGTGGCAGGCGTAGCCCATGAAATAAACAACCCTATTAACTTTATTCACGGCAACCTAGAATACGCCAACGAGTATATTATAAACTTGCTGAATTTACTTCGTCTCTATCAGCAGGAATACCCGCAACCCACAGAGGCTATCGCAGAAGAAATCGCAGAAATAGAACTAGACTTTCTCAGAGAAGATTTACTAAAACTGCTTGAATCTATGAAAATAGGTTCAGAACGCATCCGGCAAATAGTTTTGTCTTTGCGAAACTTCTCTCGCTTAGATGAAGCTCAAATGAAATTAGTTGATATCCATGAAGGCATTGACAATACACTGTTAATTTTGAACAGTCGGCTCAAGCAGGGAATTGAAGTTGTCAAAAACTATGGAGAATTGCCCGAAATAGAGTGTTATCCAGCGCAGCTAAATCAAGTATTTATGAATATTATACTAAATGCGATAGATGCACTAGAAGAGTCATGGGATAACTCTAAAAAAGGTAAAACTCGTCAGATTTTAATTCACACGCAAAAGTTGGACAGTAGCCAAATCCTGGTGCGAATTTGCGATAACGGCCCTGGCATTTCACCCGCAATCCACAGTAAGCTTTTTGACCCATTTTTTACAACTAAAGCACCGGGAAAAGGCACTGGCATCGGACTAGCAATTTGCTACCAGATTGTGGAAAAACATCGGGGGAAAATAAAGGTAATTTCATCTTTGGGAGGGGGAGCAGAGTTTGCGATCGCACTCCCTGCCTCCTCTCAAACTTGAAGCTAGATATTGTCTATTATGAGGACATTAATGTGTTAACGACGACACATAATTTGTTATTCGACAATCAGACAAGGGAAAATAGGCTTCTCACTTGAATTTTGATGGGGGCGGAGGGACTTGAACCCACACGACCGTTTCGGGTCAACGGATTTTAAGTCCGTAGCGTCTACCATTCCGCCACGCCCCCCTTTGGTCAAGCTGCTGTGGTTTTGAGCCACTAACAACAACAGCCTTTTATTCTACAGCCAAAACCCCAATTTACGCAACCCCTAATCAAAAAATTCCCAAAAGTCGCGCTGCATCTCCCCAAGCGGTACAATAGTTAACCAGCTAGCCGAGCGTGTCAACCGACTTACCCGTGTTATTATTCCCCTAAAGCAAATCTATGTATATTACCTTACTGCTTTACGCCGCCTTGGCAGGAGCCTACTTCCTGGTAGTACCCGCGGCCACCTACGCTTACCTGAACAGCCGCTGGTACGTGGCCACCTCTTTTGAGCGCGGCTTCATGTACTTCTTGATGTTCTTCTTCTTCCCAGGTATGTTTCTCCTAGCTCCGTTTTTGAATTTTCGGCCCAAACGGCGGCAGATAGAAGCCTAAATGCGACGTATTGACGTAATTGGAATCAGTCTCGGCTTTTTTGTAGCAGGTGGGTTTGTCTACTTGCTCCTGCAATTTGCCGGACTCGACAGCATGAATGCAGGGATTTGGAGCCAGTTATTTTTGGTCGCCGGCTTGATTGGCTGGCTGGTGACTTATTTATTTCGAGCACTGACTCAAAATATGACCTACAGCCAGCAACTGCAAGATTACAAAGAAGCGGTCTTGCAGAAGCAGCTCGATGAACTCACTCCTGAAGAATTAGCCAAACTTCAAGCCGAAATTGAGCAGGAAAAAGATAATTAGTCAATAGTCCTTAGTCCTCAGTCATTAGTTATTAAGTAGCTGGGTACAAATAAACTTTAGATGGGGATGGCGGGTTTTGCACTTTATAACTCGTTTGTATCATAGCTCCCGGCTAAACCCGCCCCTACAACATACGATTGTTTTTTGCGATGATTTACTTAGTCATTAGTAATAAACTCTCTGACTAATGACTGGGGACTGATTTGATGGCTGATATCGCGTCCGGTAAAATAACCGTTATCACGTTTGTAGTGAGGACTGAAGTCCTCGGACTTTTATGAGGACTTCAGTCCTCACTACAAACGAATTTGATTGCGGTCGATCGAGCGGGCATCATATGATGACTGATGACCAATGACTGATGACCAATGACTGACGACTAATAACTAATGACTATTTCTAATTGTTTTGAAACGTTGCGCAAGAGCCACCAATGTGCATTGATTCCTTTTATTACTGCTGGCGACCCAGACTTGGAGACAACGGCTAAAGCACTGCAAATTTTGGATGATAACGGTGCAGATGCGATCGAGCTTGGCGTTCCCTACTCTGACCCGCTAGCTGACGGGCCGGTGATTCAAGCCGCCGCTACTAGGGCCCTGCAGCGGGGAACGCGGTTAGATGCGGTGCTGGAAATGGTAGAGAAAGTTAGTCCGAATTTGCGATCGCCCATCATTCTCTTCACATACTACAACCCGATTTTGTACCGAGGTATAGAAACCTTCTTGCAGCAAATCAAAAGTGCCGGAGTTCAAGGATTGGTTGTACCAGACTTGCCATTAGAAGAAGCCGACAGTCTCATCCAACCTGCCAACAAATTAGGGATTGAACTAACATTATTAGTTGCTCCGACAAGTCCCAAAAGCCGCATAGAAGCGATCGCTCGGGAGTCTCAAGGATTTATTTACTTGGTCAGCGTGACGGGGGTTACGGGAGTGCGCGAAGGCTTAGACACACGAGCAAAAGAGTTGCTGCAAGAACTCCGCAGCATCACCGACAAACCCATCGGCGTCGGGTTTGGTATATCGAAACCCGAACACGCTCGCCAAGTGAAAGAATGGGGCGCAGACGCTGCGATTGTTGGCAGTGCTTTTGTGAAACGCTTGGCTGAAGGCACTCCAGAACAGGGTTTAGAGGCGATAGGCGAATTCTGCAAGAGTTTAAAAACAGCGATTAAAAATGCTTAGCAAGTGTGAACATACTTTCAGCCATTAGACAGATGTGTGCGATCGGGATGTGTCGCGACAATTGCCATTAAAGACCTTGTTGTACTTGAGATCATACATCCACTGCCTTCTGGTTCCTGACCGGAAGGTTTTTTTTTATCTTAAAACCCAAAACATCTCAACGTAGTGTGCGCACAGAGAACCAAACGCGCAGCAAAGTAGGGAAATGGCATTGCCTTTCATCGTGTCAACTTAAGCCAAAATGTAGTGCCAGAATGCTGTTTGACGATTAGGCATAGATTACCCGGGCGCCCCATTCTTCAGGGTAAAACAGTCCACTCTCTCAAAGTCGCCTTTCTTAAGGGGGATGCGAGGCGGAGCTGGCCTGGCGTTAAAGCGAGATTTATCAAATTTTTCAGGCGATTGTTGACACAAATGGACACAGCGCCTTCTGCGGCGCGGGGAACTGCGACTTTTAATAATTGGTATAAGATTGACAATTGTCGATTGTTTCCTTCTTCCTTCTTGTTCCTCGTTCGTTCTTGTTCCTCGTTCCTTCTTCGTTGTGCCATAACTTGAGGAATCTAACTTGAGATAGATGAAAAGCTCCTGTTTCTATTCGTATACTAAAAAAAGTGTTTAAGTGGCTAATTTTGTAATGCTAGCCATCTACAAAGCCACCAGGCATTTGTGCATATCAAAATAGAAAGGAGCATTTTTATGAAGAGACTAACTGCATTTCTGAAAAAAATTCGAGCTGTACAAATTTTAACAGTGTTTCTGGCTGGCATTTTAGTATTAGTGAGTACGGCCTGCAGCCGCCCTGATGTGACGGCAGGAAAAACTGATGTGACGGCAGGAAAAACTGATGTGGTGGCAGGACAAGGGCAAACTGATCCGAGGATAGGAAAAACTGCCGACCAAATTAGAGAAGAAGTGCCTTCAGGGGCTGTAACGTCCGAATTCGAAGGCGGCATGAACGACTACAGCGAGGTCGATCCCAGAAACAAAAAGTTTACAACACAAGAAGCAAAAGCTCAGCTTCTCAAAGAGGAAGCGCAGCACCGCATCGAGACCAAATCTAGCAACAATGTAGGCGAAAACGTGCGCCGGGTAGCGGACGACGCGCCTGACAAACTCACCCAAGTTGGTGAAAAGGTGAAGGAGGATGCTAGCACGGCTCAGCGCAAAGCTGATAACTTTGGCGACAAAACCAAACAAGGCCTTTCTAATATTAAAGAAAACACTCGCGAAGGCTTGCAGGGAGCAAAAGAAATTGTTAAAGAAGCCACCCAGGGAGCAAAAGAAAGAGTATCAGAGGGTACTGAGTCTCTGAGATATGGTACCAGCGGCGGCCAAGAAAATATCAATGATGCAGCACGAGATGCAAGATAGAACGCTGAAGATGCCTCGGACAATATTTGCTAGAAAGTGAATCGAGATATTGACAGAACTTAACGAGACGCAGAAAGAGCGACAGACGCGATCGACTAATCTCAAATAATGCTGTTTCCTTCTCTGGAAGCTAGATTCCGACAGGGGTTTTAATCCCTGTCGGAATGTAGCTATATTCCTCTGACGATGGCTGCATATTACTGCATATTACTATTTGATTCGGTTTTAACCCCTGCGTGGCCTCTTAGCCCGGAAGTAAAGTGCAGGGCGGGTTTCAGGAGAATGAAACAGCCCGGCCCTTAAAAAATGGGGGACGGGAGTGCTACTCATTTCACGACGGATTATTTATTATTTCTAGAGATTGTATTTTGATTTTTTAAGGTAAAAATTTTTCCATCTAGTAGCGGAAACTTGGGCGATCGAGCTATATTAAATTTAATTAATTACCCATTGTATTTTTCGAGACACCATACTGCCGTGTTCCTACGGTATTTCGCGTTCATTTAACCGCATTTGAGATTAACCGCAGAAACTTAGACGTAAGTAAAAGGCTTCAATCCCGATCGTCAAAGTATAAAATGTTGTTCATTAACAGATAATTGGAATTTTCGATCTCGCGATCAAAAATTATGCTGTTTATGCCCTAAGATAGATACACTAAGTTTTGTCAAGCTAAAGTCGGAGTTGAGGTCAGCCGATATGGACGCAACAGTAGATGTAGTAGATTTGACTGCGCTAATGTCTGGAGCTCGCCCGATCGCGCAATTGTACAGCGATTCTGGAACGGCTGTCGATCGGGGCGCGCGCCATCAAGATCGGCAACTCGGCTGTAGCAAACTCTTGCAGTTTCGCAACAGGCGGGCGACGGTCAAAAATCTCAATATTCCCGGCACAATGGCTGCGCGCAGTATAAAATTATACGCCCGCAGTTACGTCCTTGTCGCGGAAGATTTCGGCGGCGCGGTACTCCGAAAATACGATCGAGTAAAGCAGCCGTCGTTAATTGCATCGCTCGAAATAGTCCTCAAGCGAACAGAAATTCTCGACGTGCTCGAACGAAACTTAGTTATTTACCAATATATAAAACGTCCTAATATTTGAATTAATATTGACAGTTACCGGCTAGATTTAGGGGGATAAAATTGAGCAACAAGAGGCGACGGATTCGCGATATATTCGAGCCGTAATCCGAAGCCAATCGACAGGGGAAATGGAGGCAAACATTATCTTGGGAATTGTATTTCGATGCTAGTAACGATGATGCACGAGTTTTACGATGCGCTGGCACATTTGGCAATGTATGCAGGTGCCGCACCGACGGAGCGCCAACACATCCTTAAGCGCGTTGGGGCTAGTCAGAAAAAACTCAAAGAATTCGCGCACCATACCCCGATCAATTACCAACACAAGTTCGATCTGGTTGAGGCAGAATGGCTCCGCGTTTTGGGGCAGACAGCAGAAGCAATGGAACTTTACGATCGAGCTATTACCGGAGCTCAAGCTAACGAATATTTCAATGAAGAAGCTCTTGCCTGCGAACTCGCTGCTAAATTTTACCTGTCATTGGGAAGAGAAAAAATTGCGCGAGTCTACATGATAGATGCCTATGATTGCTATGTCCGCTGGGGAGATCGAGCCAAAATTGACGACTTAGAAAAATGCTATCCTCAATTGTTGGAACCGATGTTGGAGCCAGCAAAACTCGCTGCAAATTCATTAGCAACTTTTGTAACACCTGCCAAGCAAAATCAATCGCTCCATCCATCCATTCATCCGTCGGTGTCGGCGAGCGTCTCTGATTTCGGGAATTTTTCAACTCTGCTAAAAGCTTGTCAAGCGCTCTCTAGTGAAAGAGAGATCGATCGACTGATTGCCAAACTGATGCAACTGGCGATGACAAATACAGGAGCTGACAAAGCAGCGCTGATTTTGCCAAACGGCAATCAATGGGAAATCGCTGCTACAAGCGCGATCGACAATTCTGGAGTCGAGCGGGCGATCGAGTTATCATCGGCAACACTCGATGAAAACAGCGATATTTTGCCCCTCAAAATTGTTGACTGCGTTAAAAAATTGTTGAAACCTGTAATTGTTCGGGACATACCTCAACAATGTGGTTGGGATTCAGACTCCTACATCCTCAAATACGAACCGCAGAGCGTGTTGTGTTGGCCGATTCTCGATCGAGGCAACTTAGTAGGCATTTTGTATCTAGAAAATCGGTTAACCGCAAGAGTTTTTACCCGCGATCGCTTGCAACGTCTCAATCTCCTATGTTCCCAGGCAGCCATCTGTTTGCAAAATGCTCTGCTTTATAAAAAATATCAGGATTACAACCAACAATTAGAGCGATCGCTAGCAAAAACCAGCCGAACCGAAGCTCAGCTTGCAGATCAGAAACAAATGCTCCAAGCGATTATTGATGTCGCTCCGATTTGGATTTGGATGGTTAATCCCAGCGGTAAAGTACAGTTTTTGAACAAAACCTTTTCTCAAGATGTGGGCGTGCCTCTGAGCGCTTTCCTAGCTGTCGATCATTACAAAGATATACTGGGAGAGGATGCAGCGGGATCTATGCTTTCAGATGCCGCCTGCCTTGCCCAAGATTTGCCGCATTACTCCAGCGAAGTTCTCAGATTAGTTGACGGCAAACTACACTATTTAGAAATCACGAAAGTGCAGCTAAAAAATTCCCAGGGCGAGACGATCGGGATTATTGGTTTGGGTGTTGATGCCACCGATCGCAAGCGAGCAGCGGAACTTTTGCAAGAGCAAAACCAACAGCTCGAACAAACTTTAAAAGATTTACAGCAAGCGCAACTGCAAATCGTGCAAAGCGAGAAAATGTCTGCTTTGGGCAATTTAGTCGCCGGAGTCGCCCACGAAATTAACAATCCGATTGGGTTTATTTCTGGTAATTTAAATGAAGCTAAAAGGAGTTTAGAAGATGTTATAGAACACTTAGAATTGTATCGCTCCGCTGCACCGGAATCGGAAATGGCAGACCACGCCGAAGAGATAGACCTCGATTATCTCTTGGAAGATTTACCGAAGATGATTGATTCAATGCAAGTCGGGTGCGATCGCATTTGCAGCATCAGCACGAGTTTGCGTACCTTCTCCCGAGGCGACAAAGACTACAAAGTTCCTTTCAATATTCACGAAGGCATTGATAGCGCTATTTTAATTTTGAAACACCGCCTCAAAGCAAACGAATACCGCCCGCAGATCGAAGTGGTGACTAAATACGGCAATCTGCCTAAAATCGAATGTTTTCCCGGTCAATTAAATCAAGTTTTCATGAACCTGTTTGCCAATGCGATCGATGCCTTAGAAGAGTCAAATCTAGGACGCAGTTTTAGCGAAATTGCCGCCAATCCCAACCGCATCACGATTTCCACTGATGTAATCGGTGAAGAGCACATTAAAATTAAAATAGCTGATAACGGCACCGGGATGGAAGAGGAAGTGAAAGAGCAGATATTCGACCATTTGTTCACGACGAAAGGTGTCGGCAAAGGCACTGGATTGGGGTTGGCAATTGTCCGTCAGATTGCGGTAGAAAAACATGGCGGAAGCATCGAGGTGAATGCGGCGCCCGGAATTGGCACTGAGTTTGCGATCGTTTTGCCTGTGAAGGGATAAATTTTAATTAAAATTAAATGGTTTTTGGGCGATCGCGCGATAGTAATAATTCACATCTTGCACCATTCTCAATAATCTTTTTAGGGCGGGCAGGATGCCCACCCCACAAGAAAGTTTAATTTTTGTGGAACAGGCATCTTGCCTGTTCTAGATAATGGTGGAACATATGAGTTATTACAAATAAACATTACATAGCGACAGGGCGGGTTTATAAATATTGTGGATGTGAATGACAGATTGTTGGTAAAACCCGCCCCTATAAATACTACGAGTAATTTACCCAACACCCTCTCATTTAATCACTCGGTAAACTCAATTTTAATACCTGTCCAACAGATACCTCGTGCTTGTGCGTCGCTACTACCACCGCACCTTCTAATCGCGGATCGTAACATCCAACCCAAGCCGCAGGATGACATTCGTGTACTAAATACCCGTACAGCCAAATCGCTCCTCTACCTTCAATGACAATTCCTTGACTCAATTGAACATCTTGAGGAAGTTTCAAACCTTGCAAATCATCGGGTGTGATAATACCGTCTTGAGTTGTAATTCGCAAGCGCAAATGTTGGTAAGCTAAACCGTCTTGAGTTTGATTGGGGATTATTTTTAATTCAATAGGATTCATTGGATGTACAAATATTGAAGGCTGCGATAAAATCATATACCTTTTAGGGTAAATTGGGAATCCGATCGCCCACTTTCAATCCCAATTGGGCCGCCCTTCCGCCTCTGAGTTCAATAACTCCGTCAACGGGAACATCCGGGCCGTAGTTGGGGCAGGTTTCGCTCAAACACGGCGGTACGTTAGGAATTATCGCCTGCACTACGCCTTCCCGCAGAAAAACCATATCGAGTTCAATCAACACGTTTTTCATCCAAAAACGCACGTTTCGCGCGGGTTCGATGGGGAAAAACATTCCCCTGTCATCCGGTAATTCTGTCCGAAACATTAAACCTGTGGCTTGTTCTTGGGGAGTTTTCGCTACTTCCAGTCCGATCGCGCGATCGGCTATAATCGTGTTAACAGAAATTGGCAAAAGCTGACCCATATCTATTCCGCCAAACAGCGACATAAAGTTGGATTCAGTCAGATTAGGGTTTCCCGAAACTACTCCTAAATATTGGCCAGAAATTTTATCTTTCATAACAGTTTGGTTATCGGAAACAGAAAGATCCAAATCGCTAAACTTCATGCCTTCTGTCAAGACAATTTTATCATTGCCGTTGCCAAAATCTGTAATTATATCGGCTTCAGTAATAGTAGATGCGCCGGAGGTTCTTTCAATCACAAATAAATCATCCCCCGCGCCTCCTGTCAAGATATCTTTTCCTTCGCCGCCTATTAGCAAATCGTGACCCCGATCGCCAAAAATCCAATCTTCACCTTGTCCTGCATAGATTGTATCGCTTCCCTGCCCTCCAGACAGTGTATCAGCGCCTTCATCTCCTGCCAGCAAGTCATTTTCCCGATCGCCAAAAATCCGATCGTTTCCCCCCAAACCTTGAATAGTGTCATTACCCGCAAATCCTCTCATCGTATCGTTGCTGAGAGTTCCCCGGAGAAAATCGAAGCCGAAAGTACCGTCGATGTTAACCATTTTGCGTTTAATAAGAGGAAACTTTGGCGATCGGCATCCGCCAACCGGTACCAAAAGCTCGATCGCTAATTTTCAAACCCGGCGCAGCTTGCCGCCGTTTAAACTCTGCTTGCCTCACTAATTTTACTACACGTTTAACCACCGCTTCATCGTGTCCCGCAGCGATAATTTGTTGGGCAGATTCATGATGTTCGATCAACCGCTGCAAGATGTCATCCAAAACATCGTAAGCAGGCAAAGAATCTTGGTCAACTTGCCCCGGTTTCAGTTCAGCACTCGGCGCTTTATTAATAATATTAACCGGAATAATTTCCTTTCCCAGGGGCGGGTACGGGGGCACCGCCCCTACATATCCGCCAGAATTCAGCCACCGACAAAGCGAATAAACGCGAGTTTTCGGCACATCAGAAATCACCGCCAATCCCCCATTCATATCGCCGTAGAGAGTGCAGTAACCCACCGACATTTCCGACTTATTGCCAGTCGAAAGCAGCAAATGTCCGAACTTGTTAGAAATTGCCATCAACAGATTGCCTCGAATCCGCGATTGAATATTTTCCTCAGCAATCCCGAAAGTTGTATTGACAAACAAATCGGCGAGAGTGCGATCGTAAGTTGTCATCAAATCGCCGATCGGCAATTGTTCGATCGCGATGCCCAGATTTTGGGCTAATTCCAAAGCATCATTAACCGAATGATCCGAACTGTAAGGAGAAGGCATCAGCACTCCCAGAACATTTTCGGGCCCGATCGCGCAACTGGCGATCGCAGCCACCAAAGCCGAATCTATCCCGCCGCTCAAACCGAGTACAACCTTAGAAAAACCGCACTTGCGGACATAATCTCGCACTCCCAAAACCAAAGCCGCCCAAATTTCTGCATCGCCAACCGCCGGATAAAAACTCAACGGCGCCGCCTCAATTCCTGCTGCTTTTTGCTGATTGCTGCCAATTAAATCTTGTTTAGCTGCGTCATATTCCAGCACCGCAAAATCAGTTTCAAAAGAAGCTAATACCTCAATCAAATCACCCTTTCGATTCACAGCAAAACTGCTGCCGTCAAAAATGATATCGTCATTTCCCCCTATCTGATTAGCGTAAATAATCGGTATCCCGCAGCGGATGACGCTGTGCTGCAACATAGCCGATCGCACTCCCCGCTTCCCCGCAGAATAAGGCGATGCCGACAAATTCACCACTAAATCTACGCCCAATTTTGCCAAATCGGAAACAGGATCGCCCGCGTAACTGCGTTTACCCCAAAACTCCTCATTGTTCCACAAATCTTCACAAATTGTTACGCCGATTTTGAGTTCGCCAATAGTAAAATAATTGCTGTTTTCTCCCGGTTCAAAATATCTATCTTCATCAAATACATCATAAGTAGGCAACAATCGTTTATGAAAAACTTTTTTGACGGCGCCATTTTGCAACAAAACAGCGCTGTTAAACAATGATTTTCCACCTAGTTGAACAGCATTAGCATTAGGTACGACAGTGCCGGCTATGACTGCCAAATCCGGTGGCAAAGCTTGCGCCAGTTGCTGCAACTGTGCACCTGCGGCTGCAATGAAACTCGGATCGAGCAACAAATCGCGCGGCGGATAACCAATCAGGGAAAGTTCCGGTGTTAGCAATAAGTTTGCGCCCTCAACCTCCGCTTTTTTCGCAGCCTGCAGAATTAGGTGGGAGTTGCCAAAGATATCACCAATAGTAGGGTTGAGTTGTGCGATCGCAATTTTCATCTCACCAAATCACCTAATAAATATTGCTAAGAGTCCGCCGGCACGGACTCACTTTCCTATAGTCCTAGATTTGAATGTAGGGAAACCTTACTCAGATTTGTAATGTTTCAACTCTTCCTCAATATAATAACTTACCAAATCACGGTAAATATTTTCAACCACATCAGGATTCAAACCCGATTCTAGTGCCCACTCTCGCCGCTGCTGTAACATAGCCTGAAAGCGATCCAACGATCGAACGCTAGCTTCACTCGTTTTGAACCTTGCTGCCGCGATGACGTATTGAAATCTTTTACTCAAAGCCTCGATCACTTCTCGATCGATGATATCAATTTCCTCCCGAACTTCGTGAATATTAGCGCATTCATCAGGGTCTTTCATAGCCTGCACTCCTTAATAGCTTCTCTTCTAATGTTACTAAATTGCTCCCGGAATGTCATCCAAGGAACAGCTAGATAAACACCAGCGGCTTATTTTTCAAAGGAGCAAAAGCTGCCGCATCAAAGCGGTACAAACTAGCAGGGCGGCCAGCCCCCCGCGAAACCTTAACGCCGGTATCGTACAAAAAACCCAATTTTAACAATCGAGATCTAAAATTAGAATAATCAGAAAAATTTTCCCCCAAAATAGTTGTATAAAACTGATACAAATCGCTCAAAGTAAAAAGCTCCGGCAAAACTTCAAAAGCTACCGGACTGTATTCCAGTTTGTTGCGCAGTCGTCGGTATCCGTATTCGAGAATTTGATTGTGATCGAAGGCCAGCTTAGGAACTTGTTGCACGGGATACCAAGCAATGCCGCCGACGCGGTGGCCCACACCCGCCACTACACTCCCAGCAATTAACTCAGCTTCCTCAAAGCGAACTAAAGCAAAATAACTCACCGAAAGATAGCGATCGCCGGTAAATTCCCGAGGATCGCGCCCCGGTTCCCCAAAAGTATACAATTGCTCCAGATACAAATTTTTTACCCGAATTTTCTCAGACAAAATCCGGTAAGCCGCATTTTCAAGAGACTCTCCGTGCCGCACCAAAGTACCGGGAAGACTCCAAGAATCGATAAACGGTTCGTCTTGCCGCATTACCAACAGCACCAACAAGCGGTTCTGCACGGCATCGACGGAGAAAATTACATTATCTACTCCTACTTTAAAGTCAGCTAATGAGCAACCTTCGCTCTTTTTCGTGCCTCGTGCCATGCGTACAAATGCTCCCTATTGATGTAATCTTCGATGGTCGGAGTCAGAGCTTGGGTGTCTCCTGTTTCCCGATAGAAGGTAGAAGAAACATTGGGAGCATTCAAAGATGCGATCGCCACGTCTGCACCCATCCGCCTCAACTGCCACAAATCTAATTGTTCTGACGGATAACCGGGTCGCGGTACTATCAGCAAGTCCACTTCTTTTAACAATTGTTCAAATTTGTACCAGCGAGACAGTTGCCCCACCAAGTCGGAACCTATTACCAGTGTCAAATCTGCATCCGGCCACAGCAATCTTGCTTGTTCCACAGTTTCTAGCGTCCTCGGACTGCTGAGTTCTGGATGCAAGCAAAGATTGTGTCTGGGCGAATTAATTTCTTGAATCATTAACAGCAGCATTGCCGATCGGTGTTCTAGAGAAGTTTGGTGCGACTTAAAAGGATTGTCCGACGCCCAAACTGCTACCCAATCAAAATGTTGGGAAAGCCAACTCAGAATTGTTTTGTGTCCTGCTGTGGGCGGATCGGCACTGGTTCCAAAAAGAGCAATCTTCTGCATAGGGAATCGGTAATTGGGAATTGTTGACTGTTGACTGTTGACTGTTGACTGTTGACTACTGACTAATGACTACTGACTAATGGCTACTGACTAATGACTCTTTTTCGTTTTTTGGGTGAGACTCTGCAAATCTGTAGAAATTTCCACCTGCGGCGAAATCGGGTTGTCAAGTTGGCGAGTTTCGGGTCGAAGACTGGCGACAGAAGCAGCAGTTCGTTTGGCGATATCGTCCAAACTTTCCTGGTTCTGCACTCGTTGGCCGTCCTTGACAACCAATTTCATTAATGGTATATGAGAATCGCAATTATTAATATTTTCTCCGGACAATCCCAAACAATCTCCGAGAATTTGCCCATTTTCAATATGTCTAAAAATTTGCTTTCTTCCTGGATATGTTACCTTGCCGCTTGCCTCTTTCATCACCGGAATTCCATCAATTTCCACCAACTTATAAACACCGTTCACAGGGGAACCGCTGACCAACTTCGTTCCCAAACCGTAACCGTCAATGCAAGCGCCGTTACTTTTTAATTTCGCAATTTCTCGATCGTCCAAATCGCCGCTAGCAAAAATTGGAACGCCCGGAAGGATCGATCGAACTTCCCGAGACAGCACCGCCAAATCGCCCGAATCCAGCCGCACGCCTTCCAACTGCATTTCACCGCTGTTTACTCGATCGGCCAACATCCGCGCCGCGGCCACAGTATCGTAAGTATCGATCAGCAGCGGCGCCCCCGGAAAATAGCGGTGAAAAGCTGCAAACGCCTGATTCTCGCTGCCTTCGAGGGCGGCAACAGCCATCACCAAAGCATGAGCCAGAGTACCGACAGGCTTGCGGCCCAGCTTCAAAGCAGCCAAAACATTAGAAGTTCCGTCAAATCCCGCAGCCAGAGCAGCCCTAGCCGCCCACACAGCAGCTTGAGGCCCAAAAGCCCTGCGCGTCCCGAATTCCAGCAACTTAGCCTCCGGGCCCGCCACATCCCGCAGTCTGGCCGCCCGCGTCGCAATCAAAGTTTGATAATTTATTGCATTCAACAAATAAGTTTCCACCAACTGAGCCTGCCACAGAGGAGCCTCAATTCGCAGCAGTGGCTCATTGGCAAACACCGCCGTCCCCTCCGGCACCGCCCAAACATCCCCAGTAAAGCGGGCTGTGGCGAGTAGAGTCCAAAATCGCTCCGGGGCACCAGCAAAAATGCCAGTGGACTGCAAAGCCTGAATTTGCGACTGAGAAAACCGAAATTTCTCCAGATAGTCGATAACTTGAGCCAAACCCATCGCGATCGCGTAGCCAAAACCCTCTGGCAGCCTGCGCGCGAATAATTCAAAACTCGCGGCCCGCCCGTCGAGCCGTTCCCCAACGTAACAAGCGGCCATCGTTAGCTGGTATAGATCGGTTAAAAGGCTGTAATCTGCTGAGGAAACCGTCAGTTCCCGGTCTTCTAAGATTTCCTCAAAACCTGTGAGGTGCAGGCTTTCTGTGGCAGTTTTCATAAGAAAAACCCCGGACAAACTTCTATTTTTTAATTATAGTGACTAATACCATATCTTTTTGTAAATATTTGATAAAGATTGCAGATATCTGTCTGAATAATTCGTTAATTACGCCTTTGAATAGCGGATGCCCGGTTAAGTTTTTCATCAAAATTATGGTAAGATTAAGAAAAATACCTTATTTAACAATCTCAGGAATTAACCACCCACACTCAAGCGTTCCGGGGTTTTTATGAAAATATTTGGTCGCAGCCCTTGAACAGAGTTAGAAAACCCGGTTTCTGAGCATCGGGAGTGCGATCGCGCAGGCTTGAGTTGAGCCAGGAAAAATCTACCAGGAAAAGGTCGATCGCCCAAAAATGCGTAATTCCTAAAACCTTCAGCTTGCTTCGATGTTGCAGACTAATAAGTAATTCAAATAAATATTGCTAAAGTCATCCACGGCCCAAAAATCCGAGTAATATTAAAACTATCAGAACCCAGACAAGAGAGGCAGATTCTATGAATCTTTCTAAATCTTTTGCAAACGCGATGCGTTACGTTTCGGAAGCAGCGATGCGGATTTTTAGCCCCAGCGATGACAACTATCCAAATAGTGGAGTTCAACCTTTTGAAGGTACGCTCTCCAAAAGCTCTAGATGGAGAGAATGAGCTGCAATTCAGGCAGTTTCTAGCGAGTGCGACACAGCCATTCAGTTGAAAAGTCAACAGTCAACAGTCAACATTTAATTGTTAACTGTTGACTGTTGACTGTTAATAGCAATTGATAGGTTGAGTTTCATTTCGTTCTACCCAACCTATCAATTACCAATTACCCAAAATTGATTTAGGAAAAAGGCGATCGCAGCACTGCCGATCGGCACAGTCAGATTGTCAATTCCCAGCTTGGAAACCGACTCCAAAGTAGCAGCAACCAAAGCTACAACAGCCGACACAGCCCAAGTTTGCCAAACTGCGCCTTGAACCGCCAGCAAAATCAAACTGCTAACAGCCAAACTCACCAAATACATAGTCGCAGAACCTTCCCAACTCTTCTGGGTTCCCCAAACTCGATAAATATGTTGGCCGTATTTCTGGCCGATGACAGCAGCCAATCCGTCGCCCCAAGTCATCACTAAAATGCCCAAAGCCGCGTATTCCTGATGTTGCAGCGGCCAAAACCAAGCGACGAGAACGCTGATACTAACAGCATAGAAAAAAGTCCCCAAACTCTTGCGCTTGATAGTGTTAAGACTGGGTAAAATCGGAACTTGGTAAGAAATTAGGGCGATCGCACCTGCTAAAACCCCCGCCGAAATCCCCACCCAACCGGGTATTTCCAGCCACCAAGCCAGCAAAATCACGTTCCCAGTACCGATGTGAACCACCTTCCGCGATACCTCAGCATCGACAGAAGTAAAGCGATTTAAGCCCTCAGCTACCAGTAAAATCAAGCCCAGCCAGACTCCCACGAGGGAAATTTGCAGCCACACAGTCGGAATTTCAGAAAATATAGACACGATATTTAGGAAAAACTTAGATCGGGCACTGTTTACCACTTTACAGGACTTACGCATGACCTCTATATGTAGGGTGCGTTGTGCATGGAGTCTTACCGCTATAATTCGCGCGTCAAACCACTTTTTACGTAAGCCCTAATTCATAAGTATGTCATTGCGGCCGAAGGGAAGCAATCACTTCCATTTATGACAGCTTTGGATTTTCGACGTGGGGCGATCGTGATTTAGGAATAAAAAATGTGCGCTAGTCTGTTATAATTTGCACCATCACAAACTTAATATACCAATAAACTTTTTTGCTATGCAGTATGTCTTAATTATTCATGAAGTAGAAAATTATGAAGCTTGGAAACAGGTATTCGATCGGGCTGAAAGCATCCGAAAAGAAGCTGGAGAACGCTCCTATCAGGTCTTGAAGTATGACAAAGAACCCAACAAAATTGTTCATTTCTCCGCGTGGACATCAACAACAGATGCAAGAGCATTCTTTGAGTCGCCTGCACTGGTTAAAATTAGAGAGGAAGCGGGAGTTACAGCTCCTGAATTTATTTATCTAGACCAATTAGAGTCAGGAGTATTGTGAAAGACATATTTGTATAATGTAAGTTGTTAAAACTATGTGGTTAAGTTTTGAGTATGTACGACGGTAGTTACTACCAGCTAATGGCAGAGTACAATTGCTGGATGAACCAAAATATATATTCTGTCTGCTCGGCAATTCCTGATGAACAGCGCAAACAGGATATGGGTGCCTTTTTCAAGTCGATTCATGGCACTTTGAATCACTTACTGTATGGTGACAAAGCATGGATGGGTCGTTTCACTCTTCACCCATTTTCGGTAGCCGTTATCGGTCAAGAACTGTATGGTGAATTTGAGGTTTTGAGAGCAGAACGGGAGACAATGGATCGGCAAATTATAGAATGGTCTAGACACCTTAATTCTGACTGGTTGAGTCAACCGTTTGAGTACACAAGCAATGTAGATGGTAAATGCCGCGTGCTACCGACTTGGGTTCTGGTGACACATATGTTCAATCATCAAACTCACCATAGAGGGCAAGTTACCGCACTGCTCAAACAGCTTGGCTACGACCCAGGCGTTACAGATATTCCGTGGCTACCGGCTATATCATTCTGATCGTAAAACGACACACCAGAATTCTCGGCGGTTAAAATCTCGTCTACACTTGCCTCTCGTCCCAGCAGAGGGGGACTGAAGAAAATCAAGAATTCATATCAATTCCGGTTGCACGAACGAGATGATTGTTGACTGTTGACTGTTGGCTGTTGGCTGTTGACTAAAATTATGGTTTCTTGACAACTGACTGTTTGGACATTTGAACAATACCGATGCAACCGGAAACGATATGAAAGGGGCGATCGAGCCATAGAAATAGCAGGAGTGCCAGTCCCTCCTGCTAAACAACTACTATTTTGGCGAATTCGCGCCTTGTTACACCGGCACTCCCGAGAGGATGCCTTTGTTGTCAACCACAGCGACGGCTTGTCGCAAGGCTGCGGTACGATCGTCCGAGATATGCTCTGGCGCGATCAGATCCAACAATCCCAACTTCTGCAAGCGCTGCTGAATTTTCGTGCTGGCACCGACAATGTAAACCTGCAAACCCTTATCGCAGGCATCGCGAATCGCATTTTCGATCGCCAGCGAAGCCGTCACCCCCAGCATGGGCACAGCAGTCAGATCCATCACCAAAGCATCCGCATCCTTCATAGCATTGTGTTCCCGGGAGATCGCCTTCGACAACCCAAAAATCATCGGGCCGCTCAAGCAGAACAGCAACACGCGCCCCTTACCCCGATCCAAGAGTTGTTTCTCCTCCTCGCTTAGGAGCACCTCATCATCCGTATCGGAAATCAGCTTCACTCCCGCAGACTGCAAACTGCTTAACCGTTCGATCGTCAGGATATTGGCAATAAAGACGCCCACACCCACCGCCACAATCAGATCCACAAACACAGTCAAAAACAGCACCCCGTACATGATCAGGGAACCCTTAACAGATACTTTGTGCGATCGTTTCAAGAAACTCCAGTCAAGGATATCAATCCCCACCTTCAGCGCAATCCCCGCCAACACCGCCATCGGAATCGGTTCAGTTAACTTCGCCGCCCCCAAAACCACCACCAGCAACACCAAGGCCCGAGTTAACCCCGACAACGCCGAAGTCGCGCCTGTTTGGATATTGACCACAGTTCCCATTGTTGCCCCGGCGCCCGGTAAGCCACCGCAGATCCCCGACACGATGTTGCCAATCCCTTGACCGATCAACTCCTTATCGGACTTGTGCTCCGTCCGCGTCAGACTGTCCGCCACCACCGCCGTCAGCAAGGTATCGATACAGCCCAGCATCCCCAGCATCACCCCATCCACAAACATCACCGTGATTTGATCGGCGGAAAAAGTCGGCAATTGCAAGGGGGGCAGTCCCACCGGAATTGCCCCAATCCGGCGAATATCCGCGCCCTGAAACACAGTCAGGGAAATTACCGTGCCGACAATCAGCGCTATCAATTGCGGGGGCACGATTTTCTTCAGCTTTTTGGGCATCAGGAAAATAATTGCCACCGTCAAGGCACCCAGAATTGCTTCCGGCGGATTTACGTTCGCCAGCAACTGCGGAATTGCCATAAAAGTGCCCAAAACACCGCCTTTGGGCGGGGCTTGACCCAGAAACGGTGCAATTTGCAGAATGATCAAAATCACGCCAATTCCCGACATAAAGCCGGAAATCACGCTGTAGGGCATCAGGGTGACGTATTTCCCTAGCTTGAAAATACCAAAGATGATTTGAAACAACCCCGCCAGCATCACAACGGTAAATGCCATTGCTAGCCCTTGTTCGGGATTGCTGGCGGTGAGGGATGCGACGATCGCAGTCATCACCACAGTCATCGGCCCTGTGGGTTCGGAAATCAGTGTCGGGGTACCGCCAAACAGCGCAGCAAAGAAGCCAACGCAAATGGCACCGTACAGTCCCCCGATCGGCCCGATTCCGGAAGCGACCCCGAAGGCGAGGGCCAGGGGCAGCGAGACGATGGCAGCCGTGACACCGCCGAAGATGTCGCCCTTGAGATTATTAAAACGAATCTGATTAGTTATTGACATGAGTGGTGCATTAATAAACTAGACAGAATTTAACAATGCTGACTTTGATCCCTTCACCCACTCTCAGGGCAAAAGTTTTCCCTAATCGCCTGACAGATAGCACAAGCAGGGCAGACCCAAGGAAAGGTCTGTACTCGTGCCCGATCGATGTCAAACTCGTAAATACTTAATTTTTTAGTATTTCTTAATTTCTTAATTTAATGTAAAACCTGTCCGATCGAATTTTTATTTTTGTCACCGACTCTCTCAACGATCCCCGGCAAGTTCTCGATCGAGCCAAATCAGAGCAAATCTCAATGCCAGACAAAGCCCCGTACTCTAAATAAAATTAATATATTATCCGCTGCTGATAATTAATAACTCTTATTGATGGTTATTTCATCAACTCTCGCACAAACTCAAACGCCCTTGGACGCAACTCGACGGGCAGCAGCGACAATCCCAAACCCGCCCACATTTTCGCCTCAGAAACCGACTTTCCAGCCCGCACCATCGATCGCCCTTTTGCAGTTTCACCCACCTCAATCAGCCGCAAACCTAGCGCTAATTGAGTTTCTGCAATCCTTTGGAGCCTGAGTGTTTCCAGCGTCTCGGAATCAAACTCGTAGCCGGTCAAATAGCGCAATTTATCACTCAAATACGGAATTGCCCGATCGACTCCTTGCTGTCCTGCATGAACTCGATACTCCATCAACAGCTCGGGCAAGTAATAGCATTTTTTGCCCGCAATCGCAAGTCTCACAAACAAATCGTTATCTTCGCAATTTTGCAAATTCGGCCGCAGAAATCCGACTTCTTCCAGGGCGCGGCGGCGAAACAAAGTTGCCCC
This sequence comes from Microcoleus sp. FACHB-61, assembly GCA_014695295.1. Taxonomy (GTDB): domain Bacteria; phylum Cyanobacteriota; class Cyanobacteriia; order Cyanobacteriales; family Microcoleaceae; genus Microcoleus. The sequence goes on from JACJNY010000045.1 coordinate 33,558, forward strand.
TATTTGCAAACTTTGTCTCACAAAAACTGTGGATAGCAAATCTTCAATAATTCCAGCCGACAACTCGGTGCGGCCCCACCGCTGCGAATTGAGTTTCGTCTGGTTTTCGTCAATATAATTGTTAATGTCTATCACCCAGTGATCGGTACTGACAAAATCGATGCTGGGGTCTTTATCTAAAATAGCCGATGTCCGCTCTAGAAATTGCGCGCTCAGGCGATCGTCATCGTCAAACTTGATAAAATATTCGCCCCTTGCCGCCGCAAAGCCCGATCGCATATTATTACTCTTGCCGATATTCTGCGGGTGGCGAATGTAGCGAATCCCGCGATCGACAAATTCCGACATCAACAGTGGAGTGCTGTCAGTCGAGCCGTCATCGCAGACAATTAATTCAAAATCTGTATAAGTTTGAGTTAACACGCTGGCGATCGCACAAGTCAGCAGATGCACTCGATTGCAAGTAGGAATGCAAACGCTAATTTTCGGCACTAACTTAGACAATTTGAGATTTGAGATTTGAGATTGCGAAAAAATTCTGAAACCATTGATTTTCTTCCTTCTTCCTTCTTCCTTCTTCCTTCTTCCTTCTTCCTTCTTCCTTCTTCCTTCTTCCTTCTTCCTTCTTCTTTCACTCCCGGGACAGTTGATTTTAGCTCAAACGAGCTGTACATTCGAGAATTAACTTTTGGTTCACCAAAGCAAAAGGTTGAATTTCCAAAGCGCGGCGAAAAGCTTGAATAGCATTTATGTATTCTCCCAAGGCAGCGTAGCACAAACCCAGACCGTGCAGCGCCCCAAAATGAACCGGGTTCAGTTTGAGGACGGTTTCGCAGTCGTGGAGCGACTTTTTATAATTTCCTTGGGTATAGTGAAGTACGGCGCGCCGGTTCCAAGCTTCAGCAAAATCCGGCGCTTCGGAGATCAGTTTCGTCAGCAAATCCAAAGCGTGGCGAACATCGCCTGCATCTAGCGAAACTTGCGATCGCCTGAGAATTTGCATCCCATACTCACCCTTCTGGTTAAACCAAGTGCGCCAGAGTTCAGTAGTTGCCCGATCCCGCACGATTTCGTCGGACTTTTTCAAGTCTTCGAGCAGCGCCTTAACAGATAATTCGTCCATAGGTGCGAGGATTGTTAAAAACGTTTTATCAATCAATTTTATCGCTTGGTGGCAACTTTATTTATTCCACATCCCATGAAGATTTTGATGCTTTCCTCGACTTTTCCCTATCCGCCAAGCCGCGGAGGAACTCAGGTAAGGACGTTTAATTTATTGCAATACTTGAGCCGGCGGCACGATCTAATTCTCGGCACTGTGCGATCGCCCGATGTCACCGACTCACAAATCGACGCATTGCGCCAGCAAGTTACAGAATTGGCAGTTTTTCCCAACCCGCAAGTACCGCCCCAGCCCCCCCTTGGCAAGGGGGGGCTAAGACTCGATCCAGAACCCGATGGAGATTTTTTGCCTCGCCCCCTTAACCAGGGGGAGGGCTTCTTTCCTCCCCCCCTTAACCAGGGGGGGACTGAGGGGGGGTTCTCTGAAATAATAGGAAAATTCCACAGATTCAGTCGATTTTTGTTGTCCGGGACACCTCCGAACGTACTCTCAAGCTACTCCCAAGCAATGCAGAATTGGGCCGACGAGTTGGTAACAGCAGGCAAATGCGATGCTGTCACCTGCGAACACAGTGTTAACGAGATTTACGTGCGTCCAGAATGGCGACAAAAAGTGCTGACAGTGGCAAACATTCACAGTTCCGTTTGGGGAACTTGCAGGGAAATGTTAGCAACCGGCACCTCGGAAAAACCCCTGCGCGATCGACTGAATTTACCGCTACTCGCCCGCTACGAAAAACGCTACTGTTCCAAATTCTCCCGCATTGTCGCGACAACATCCACAGACAGAGAGCAACTCCTAGAATTGCTGTCGCCTCCGGTTCGGGTGCGAGGAAAACAAGATTTTTTTGTACCTCCCATTGATGTAATTCCTAACGGCGTGGATTTGACCGAATTTCCGTACCGGTCGATCGATCCGGGAGGACACACCTTAATTTTTGCAGGCGCAATGAACAATTTGCCCAATATTGACGCGGCGCGGTTTCTCAGTTTGCAAATACTGCCGCCTTTGCAGCAGCGGTATCCCGATGCCTCCCTCACCCTAGTCGGGGCTTCGCCAGTCCCGGAAGTGCTCGCCTTGGGGAAACTCCCCGGAATTCAAGTAGTAGGTCGGGTGCAAAGGGTGGCAGAATATTTGCATCAAGCTGCTGTTTGTGTGGTGCCGATGCGGATTGGTTTTGGGATTAAAAATAAAACTTTGGAGGCGATGGCTGCGGGAACCCCCGTGGTTGGGAGCGATCGAGGTTTGGAGGGTTTAGCCGTTGATGGCGGCCCACAACCGAGAAGGGCCTTGCGGGCGAACAAAGTTCAGGAGTATGTTGAGACGATCGCCAGTTTGTTTGAAAATCAGCAGCTAAGACAGGATCTGTCTGCCAGCGCGCGATCGCTCGTTGAAAGCCAATACACCTGGGATATCATAGGTCGGCAGTACGATCGGCTATTGCAATTTTAAACTCTAAATTCTAAAATCTAAATTCTAAAATGCGACGATGGAACACAAAATTAACCCCTCAAAAAATCGAGCCAAACCCCCAGAAAATAGCAAAGTTGCTCCTCCTCCGACAAGACGCCGTCGCCAAACCCGACGCCCCAAAAATCTTCAAGAGTCCCAGCTTCTAATACCTACTCGCCCAACTCGCGCCAGATATCCCTGGAAAAGACTGGTAACTAATTTGACAGCCCTCAGCGTCTTGTGTGGCTGTGCAGCTTTGATGGGAGGCGGCGCTTGGCTGAGTTATCAGCTAATTGTCGATCCCAACGGCAACAAGTTGATCTCTCAGTTTGTGCCGGAATGGTCGCGCCTGCCTACAGGTAGCAGAGATTCCATCGAAACTCTCGATCAAATCAAAGCCAGCATCCGCAAATTGGGATTCGTAACCGGAGAGCCCCTCCCGCTTCCCGTCGATCGATCCCGCGATAATTCTATTACCGATTTGCTATTGCCGGTGATGGTAGAAAGAAGTGTTAAAGCTTCTACTGTTTGCAAAAATCCTTGCCGTCAAATTGTCGAACTTCGGGTGTACAAGCGGGTGCAGCTTCCCGATCGCAGTTCCGATAAAGAGCAGTATTTTCAGCTAGCAAGTTCTGCAAATCTAGAAGGCCCTGCGGAATCTTTTGTCATTGCTTCTTTACCTGAGTCTACATCTGACAATCAAGCCTCGAATCAGTCGCTACCCCTAACAGAACTGCGCCGCTTTGACGGAAAGCCCCCCGCCTCGGGCATTTGGTTTAATGTCAGCGGTAAACTAATACGGGGCGACAAGAAAATTCCCTACGGACAAGTCGTTCGCTACAACCCCAGCCAAAATCATTTAATCTCGCTGTTGGAGTGGGCGAGTGCGGCCGGACAACCGCCGAATTGGCAGCAAATTGTTAAGGCGGAAAACCCGCAGTTGGCGATCGACCAAACAGTTGGTTTAGAGCCGCAATTTACCCTTTATCAAATTGGCCCGCGCAAATTTTTGCCGAACCCAGTTCAGTTAACGGCGATTTCTTTAGAAGAACTTGCCTTCAATGACGAGACTTACAAAAATGGGCTGCGGCTGGCGAAAAGCGGGCTGTGGTCTCCAGCATTAAATGTCATGCGTGTGGCGAAGGGGAAAGCCGGCAAAAATTGGCCCGCAGTCGCGCAAGCTCAGCTAGAAACGATCGAATTTCACGCTAAAATTACTCGGGCTCAGGCGATCGCATCTTGGGCCAGTCCCGGTCAACAAGTTCTGGCAGAATTGATCGACGGCCGCTGGAGCGAAGCTTTGCAAGTATTTGAAGCCGATCCGAGCAACAGTCACGAAATTGCCACCACCCTCAAAAATGACAGCGGGCGGATCTGGAACCGCATAGACGCCGCCTTGAGAGTGAATTCCGCTGACGCCGATGTCAAGGCTTGGGGCGCCCTAATTGTAGCGTCTCAAGACGGAACTCGCGAGGCGATGAATTGGCTCGACCAGCAATCAGATACTGACAGCGAAACAAGAACTCGAATTCGGAATTTGGTCAACAAACTTGAGGAAGCAGTTTCTCAGGCTGAAAATTTAGAAGACCACAAGAGTCAAATTATGGGTTCTGCTACTTTAATTAGCAGTATCAATCCCGCTGAGTGGCTGGAACCCGAACCGCAAAATGAGTTAAAGTTGGCCGGAGAACAAGTTTGGTATCAGGTGCAAGTAGCGAGTTTTCACGACGGTAGCCGCTGGGTTAATTCGCCCTTTTCAGATGTAGAAGTGCGCTCTTTTCCTGCTACTCAAGTCAAGTGGCTGTGGGGGCGTCTGGGATTGCAGGCTGACCCCAAGATTAAAATTGAGGTAGCGATGGCTAACGGTCAACAAAGAGTTGCTGTGGGAACGGTGAAAGCAGTACAGATTCAAGACGGAAGTCTGCGCTTGCTGGCGGCGGTTGACAAGCGATCGTAATCTGGCAGAAAGCATTGGGCAGAGAAAACAGTCCCGAACGCACTCTTGACACGAAGAAACCGGGTTTTTTTACCGTTTCTGCCGATTGCAACAGAAGTATTTTCGTAAAAAAACCCGGTTTCCTGTCACCCATGCGTCCAAAACTAGAAAGAAGGAAAATGCTTTCTTGTCCCCTCCCGCAACTCACTGAGAGGCGCAATCTCAAAACTCTTCCCCTTCCCGTTATCGCTCTCGGACAACAATGCAGACAAAAATTTTGTTAATTAAATTAACACAACTGGCGCGCAAAAAACCCAGAGATGTCAAATTGCGCCCTTTTTAGAGAGAGCTGCAATCATCTGCCGTTTCACGGCTTTAGCCCAAAGGTCAAACTCAGAACTGTTGGTGTTCTTAACTTTCACTTCCTCAACAGGCTGAGGTGCGGCTTCTTTCTGTGCTGTAGTCTCCATTCTTTTTTCCTCGTCCAAAAATTGTTAGTAGTTGATCGCAAACGGTTAGCCTCATACATCTATCTTATGAAGTAATTCCTGCGATTAATTACACTAAAGGCAGAGAATTTAACCATAAGATGCAGTAAATACATCTAGATAATGCAATTTACGAATGTAATGTAAGAAAATCCTGCAACCATTGCTATATATAGGCTTTTCCTGACATTAAAATCTTACAATTTACATTGTATGGCAAGATCAAACCACTACTTATGTTAGTTAAATTATTTTTTAATGAATGTATTGGCATATACAGCCGAAAATAATTTTATTGAATTCAAATAGTGCCGTAAAGCCGATCGCCTGCATCTCCTAGCCCGGGTACAATATAACCGTGTTCGTCCAAACGCTCGTCAACTGCCGCCGTATAAATCTGCACGTCAGGGTGTTGTTCGTGAAAGTGCTTAAGTCCCTCCGGCGCCGCCAGCAAGCACAAAAACTTAATAGACTTCGGATTAACTTCTTTAAGCCTATCCACTGCCGCCACTGCTGAATTACCAGTAGCCAGCATCGGATCGACAATTAAAACATCTCGCTGTTCGATATCCTGAGGAACTTTGAAATAATATTCGATCGCCATCCGAGTTGTCGGATCGCGGTACAAACCAATATGTCCTACCCTCGCTGACGGAATCAGTTCTAAAATACTATCTAACAGTCCCTGACCGGCGCGCATAATCGAAATAATAACAATTTTCTTGGACGCAGCCAGCACCGGTGCATTCATTTTTGCGATCGGCGTTTCTATTTGTTCGTATTTTAGCGGCAAATCTCGCGTCACTTCATAGGCTAGCAGCATCCCAATCTCTTTCAGCAGTTGGCGAAATTTTGCCGTACTCGTTTGAGTTTGCCGCATTAAAGTTAACTTGTGCTGTATCAAAGGATGGTCGATGACAGTAACTTTAGCACTCATTTTTTTGAACAATTAATTTGCTTTATTCTAACTTATCAGTGTGGAACGCACTCTTGACGCGAAAAAAACCCGGTCTCTGCCACCCCTGCGTCCAGGACTACTTATATCAAACCCCTATTGAAAACACGAATGCCGCGCCAATAAACTTCGTTCCTACACTTGCCTTTCATCCGCGCAGCGGGACACTAAGTATGCGAGCTTTGAAAATACACAAGTATGTCATTTTCTCGTTTCCTCTCCTTCCCGCGCTCTTCCTGGGAACGCAGATCCGGGCCCAAAAACCTCCCCACTGGTTTCGCTGTCTCGCACTATCTCCGAGCCGAATAACACAAATCCGGATTCAGGCACCGGAATTTTCCGGAACTTTTACCAACAGATATGAATCTTAAGAAGTATCAGCAAAAAACCAGTTTTTTCGGTTTATTCACTAATCGAATAAACCTGAATAGGAACTGCACATCAGGTCATAAGCTTGGCTTGACTGGCTTTTCATCTTTCAACATGAAGGCGGTCATATCCAAGATTAAAAAACATTACCTAAATTCAGTTCCATTTTTTTAGGGTGCTCCTAACACACAACTTAACTTATTAAGGAGAACATCCATGAAGTTTGTAAAACTATTGCTAGCTACGGCATTAATGACTGCTTCTATCAGCCCCGCCTTGGCTAATCCGGTAGTTAAAATTTTAGGTGCCAGCTACGGCGGTAGCGGTTGCCCCGATCGCTCCGCCAGCGTCAGCGTCAGCCCCGACGGTCAAGAACTCACCATCCTATTTGATAAGTTTGCAGCCCAGGGAAATGTCTCAACACAAAGCCGGAAAAGCTGCAATCTGAGCATTCCCATCAAAGTACCCCAAGGCTACCAAATTTCTATCTACGATGCTGATTATCGCGGCTACGTTGCTCCTAAAACCACAGCCAACCTGCGAGCAGAATACTTTTTCGCTGGAAGCCGCGGCGCAGTTTTTAATCGGAATCTCAGCGGCGAAACTAACTACAATGTTCGAGATAGCTTAGCTACTGTAGCTAATGTTTGGTCTCGCTGCGGCGACAGTGTAAATATGAGAGTAAATGCTGCGATGACAGCCCGCGGTGCCGGCATGGCCACCGTTGACTCCTTCGATTTGGCTCATCGCGGTTTAGTTTATCACGTCAAATATCGCGCTTGCCGCTAAGCAGCTTGTGGGAGTGTAGTGTGAGGTATAGTTTTCAGGTTTGAATTTTGAATTTTGAGTTGGAAGAGGGGATAATTTTCCCTCTTCCTTCTTGCTTCTTCCCTCTTTCTTCTTCCCTCTTGCCTTTTCCTTCTTCCTGGCATCCGTGACATCCGTTACATCCGTTATAGAATCCGTTGCCGAACTTCCCCCTTCCCTCTTCCTTCTTCCTTCTTCCTTCTTCCTTCTTCCCTCTAAAACACAGTGCCGTCACTTTCAATCTGAATTGGCGGCACTCCACCAGCCCTCAATTCGGCCGCAATTTTCCGCCCCGCCGCCCAAGTTCCTCCTTGCAAAATCTTCACTAGCGGCAATTCTGTCGCACTCAAATGCAGTTTTTCTCGAATAGCTGCGGCAATTTTATCTAAAAGATTGACAGTGAGCGATCGCCATTCTACTATAACTTCCGAATCCGGCAAGTAACTCTGCTCAAAAATAGCCGAATCTTTTGCCAGCAGCAGTCCGATATCTAAACACAAACCGCCGTTTCGGTACTCCGGCAATCCCGTTAACTCATCCAATCCGGCGATTTCTATGCCAAGTTCTTGCAGCGGTTCCAACAGCGAATAAGTCAACCACTGCGACAGTTTGTGAAACGGCACGAGTTCATCTCCCAGATTTTCTCCTGTTAAGGCTCGATGCCGCCAAACATCGCCTAAATTAACGCCACCGATTGCATATCTTCCCGGCCAAATTTCCCCAAAACCTGTCAAAACAGCGCTCAATACTTCAGCAGCATTCACAGTTTTGGCTCCAGAAACCCGACTGTCGAGCAAGTATTTTGCCAAATTGCCGGGACGCGGGTTTTCGCTGCCAAATAATAATGGATGCTGGCAAATCGCATTTCCCAAACGCTGCAATAATTCTAATCGGCCTGTTAAACCAACTAGCGGATTGTCTCGACTTACCTGAAAGCCTGCCGCTAAGGTTTCTAGTTTTAATTGAGAAAGTCCCCGAGAATCAGCTTGCAAAGGAAAATCAGGATTGCTGGAAAAAACACCTTGACAAAACATCCGCAAGCTGGCTATTGCTAACCCTTCAGAACGGCGGTAAACCTGTCCGGTTTCAGGTTCGCAATACTGCCAATCTGCACCAGCACCGGCATCGAGCAAAACGCTGACAATTGCTAAATCAAATTTGCTCTTAGCTTGCTCTATGAGTGCAAATTCTCTTAAAGCTGCATCCAATCCGGCGATTCGCGACTGGTTGCCGACCTCAAAATGCCGCCAGCGGCTGTGAAAGGGAATGTTAAAATCGGGATACTGTTGGCGCGTTGTATCAATTACATAATTTGCTGCTTTGTCGAGTTGGGATAAATCGACGCGAAAGTAGCGAAGTTTGTCCAGGCGGGCTAAATCAAAAAGCCGATCGCACTTTTGGCGAATAGCAGCCGGTGTTCTCAGATATTCTACAGTCTCAAGTTCAATATTGTGCAACTTCATACCACCAAACACCGGTAAACATCGTTTTCTTGAAAAAAGTCAAACTGACTGTAATCTAAAAGATTATCTAAAATCACATTTTTATCGAGTTTGATCAGCTTATATTCCCACTTCGAGCCGCTGACTTCGCGTTTTATTTGATCGGAAACTATCACCGAGTTTTTTTCTGTCCTCGGAGATACTATTTTACTTAAATCTTCCAGTCTGTCGGCGATGTTAATATCTTTTCCGTAAGTGCAAGACCTAAATATATATAAATTTCCCTTAGCAACTCCCACGGACAAGCCGCAAGGTATTTGATTGGCGTCAATAAAAAGTTTCCAATTCTCGCACAAACTTTCCATTGCCGCTAAGGCTGAGTGAGCTTCCGGGAAAGTCAACAAATGCGAATCCCCAACAATACTGCGAATTGTGCCGCCGTATTCTTCGCAAATTGTTTTTTCAAAAGTATCAAAGTTGGTGAGCAAATATTCAACGTCTTTGATAGAATTAGATTCTTGATAAGCAATAAAACCTCTCAAATCTGCTTTAATTATTGCTTGATTTTTTATGATTCGCGTTTTGTAACTTTGGTCAACTTTGTAGACTTTTTCCGGTTCGCTCATCCCTTTCAAAGAAAACTCGTTGACAAAAGACGTTTGCACTTCTGCTTTGTTGAGCGCCAGCCATGCTGCTTGGGACAAATATATTTCATCCGGCGGAGTTACTGATTCTATGCGCGCTGTTAAATTCACCGTATCGCCAAAGATATCTTTATCTTGATGCAAGACATCTCCTAATGTAATCGACACGCGAATAGCCAATCGTTCGTCGTTCGCCTTGCTAGATTGCTGCGATCTCAATTCTTGCTGCATTTCTATGGCTGCTACAGCCGCTGCTGTGACGCTGGGAAAAATTATCCAAAATGAATCGCCTTCCCCTTTAATCACGCTGCCTTCATTTCTTGTGCTAATATCTGAAATAAAAGTTTTATGCTCGTTTAACAAACTACTTAAGTCCGACTGAGATAATTTTTTAACTCTGACGGTATATCCGCAAATATCTGTTTTTACGATCACAGTAGAACGCAAATTAGCCATAACCTACCCTGACTGATCAAAAACCAGCAATAAATTTTATTTAGCAAAGACGCGATGGTTCGCGCCCGATCGCTCGCGTCTTTGCCCTCTCAATCTCCTAAATCGCGTCCGATCGCTTCTGCAAGAATTGTAGCATCTGGCACAGGGTCTGGCGTGTAGTAGCCGGCGGCTTTTTTGGCGACGATTTCGACTTGTGCGTCTGCTGGAATCCAATCTTCAGGAATAGGGATGCGATCGACCACCTGAATCCCAGAATTGATAATCGCATTGTATTTCATATCGCTCATAGAAACTAAACTGTCAATTCGAGAGATACCCAACCAGTGCAGCACGTCTGGCATTAGTTCTTGAAACCGCATATCTTGAACTCCCGCCACGCATTCAGTGCGCGTAAAATAGGCATCAGCGCGATCGCCCCCTTCCTGCCGTTTTCTGGCATTGTACACCAAAAACTTAGTCACTTCCCCCAAAGCTCTGCCTTCCTTGCGGAAGTAAACTATTACCCCAGAACCGCCGGATTGTGCCGTTTGGATGCAAATTTCAATCCCGTGTACCAAATAAGGGCGGCAAGTGCAGATATCCGAACTGAAGACATCTGAACCGTTGCATTCATCGTGTACCCGTACCGCCAACTGCTTGTCCGAGTCAGAAATATTCGCGACATCGCCAATGATATAAACCGTAGTTCCGCCAATTGGCGGCAAGAAAACGTGCAAGTCCGGCCGCGTCACTAAATCCGAGAACATTCCGCCTGTTTGCTCGAACAGGACACGGCGAAGAACACTTTCTTGGGCCCCGATCCGCCTAGCAATTCCCGGCAAATACCACACCGGGTCGATCGCAATTTTAGTGACTGCTAAATTGCCGCCTGCTTTGACTATTTTGCCATCAATTTGCACCCGCCCCTTAGCAATGGCATCTTGCAATTCCGGCATATTAATGTGAGCTTTAGTGACAGCAATTGTCGGCCGAATATCGTATCCCTGCTGGAAAAATGAAGTATAAACTTCGCTGACCAAACCTCCAAAGGGATCGAGAGACACAATCAAATTGCGATCGCCCCAACTCGGGTGCGGCCCGATGTGGGCGGCCGGAGAGGTGTTGGTAAAATCGGGGCGGTGATCTGCTTGGAGTGCGCCGGAAGCCACTGCTAGCGCGCGATAAACAGAGTAGGAACCCGAATGAGTGCCGATCGCATTCCGGTGAGACGATTTGCTGAGGCTGCCAATCACAGGCCCCCGTTTCAGAGGATCGATTTCTCCCCAGTTAATGGGATGAGGTTTTGTGCCGGATCTGTCGGGATGCGATGTTAAAACTATATGCTTGGGTTTTGACACAGTTTTTTTTTGCTCTTGCTATGGATGCTGCTGTTGGTTGTAAGCCGAATCGCAATCTGAAACAGTGATTCATCATACCAACAGTACACACCTCCCTGGTTGAAACAATCGCGCTACACACACACAACCCTTTCTCGGCTTGGGTTTCACGATAACAAGAGGTTTTCGTCGGATTTGATATAAGTCCAGAGTCCAATCTTTTCCAGTATAGCCAACACCAAAGACAGGACAACTGCCAAACGCCAACTTGGAAGTTTTAAGAAAAGTGAAAAAAAAAGATTTGAGATTCTCAGCCGCCGACGTGTAGCCAATCTCAAATCTCAAATCTCAAATCTCAAACCTCAAGTCGAATATTTTTCCTCAAAACCCCTTAATTCCGACTTTGAGGGTGACAGAATTCCATGAAAATTGCCTCGCCTTCGTTGCGCGAGTCCAATTCCTGCGCGGCCCGCTTGAGATAGTTTTCCGACAGCAAGCGCCTGGAAATTTTGTGCGGTATGAACCAGCGATGGCGCCACCGCAAACAAAGCGAAAAACCCACCGCTTCGGGGAAAGAATAAGTGGACTGTCGCCGAATTTCCAAACCAGCAACTTCTCCAGCTTTACTCAGAGTTTTGGGAGTGAATTGTATGATGTTGCGGGGAAAATAAGTGCTGTGCCAGCGCCAGCCGAGCTGCCGCGCCGATTCGCAATCAGCATTCGGTACAGCCACCCAAATATAACCGTTTGGTGCCAGCAACTGCCTCATGCAATCGAGTGTTTGGGCGGGCGAAGGTGTTGCCATCAAAACATGAGAACAGGTTATGACATCAAACTTTTCCTCCGTACCATGTTGTGCGATATATTCTTCCAAAGTGCCTGTAAAAACATCGAGTCCGCTATCACGAGCCGCCGCCGTAGCCGATACCCCAGGATCGACGCCTTTAACTTCAACTCCCAGCTTTTTTAAGACTTGAAGAAAAGAACCGCCACCGCATCCGACGTCCAACAACCGCTTGCCTACAGGGATAGGAATGTGTCGGTATTCATTCCTTTGCTTGGCTTCCTCAACTACTCGCTCCTCATCGTCAACGTGAGTGTTGTAACACAAATAATCGGGGGGATAATATACAACCAAATCCTCCCATGTCGGTTGCGGGTTGAGAAATCCTAGCCCGCAATCGTCACAGCCGGAAACAAACCATTTCAGTGGTTCTTTAGGGGCATCGGAAGTGCCAGCTTTGTTGCGAAAACAGATGTTTTGTGAATTGCAAACAGGGCAATTTGTCAGTTGTTGCATGGTAGTTTTTCGAGGATTTTAAAAATCAAATCTGCTACAATATAGCACCGATCGACTGGTGAAAAAATCAGGCTACAGGTAGCTTTACTGAATTGAGGCTTGATTTCCGGACGAATTTTTAGCCGGATTCGATAGAGTAATTTATAACTACTTCTTAACCTCACGACAAACTATTCCTCAATGGATTTCTAATAATTGGTATAAATTTTAACCGACATCAAAAAAAGATTTTAGATTTTCAGCAGCAACTGCGCTGTCAATCTAAAATCTTAAATTCAATACTTTTGCTCTCAACAGCTTAATCTCCGGTTCTAGGATGGCAAAACTCCATAATAATTGCCTCGCCTTCGTTGCGCGAGTCCAACTCCTTTGTCTTCCGCTCGATCAGTTGGTCATTAAGAACTAAGTTGGTAACTTTGTGCGGTACAAACCAGCGATATCGCCGCCACAAACAGATCGAATAAATCAGCGACTCTGGCAAAGAGTAGGTATAATTTCGCTGAATTGCCAAACCTGCCTTTTCGCCGGCTAGAGCCAAGGTTTTTGGAGTGTAATTGATCAAATTATAAGGGTAATCGGTACTGTGCCAGCGCCAGCCCAGCTTGCGCGCGTAGTCGCTATCAGCATTCGGTACAGCTACCCAAATGTAACCGTTTGGTGCCAGCAACTGCCTCATGGCATCTAGTGTTTCAACGGGAAAAGGCGTTGCCCCCAAAACGTGGGAACAAAGTATGACATCAAACTTTTCGTCAGTACCATTCTTAGCAATGTATTCTTCTACAGTCCCTGTGAAAACATCGATACCGCATTCCCTGGCTGCTGCTGCTGCTGAGGAGCTAGGCTCAATTCCTGCCACCTCAACTCCGAGTTTTTTGAAGACTTGAAGAAAGGAACCTCCGCCGCATCCTACGTCTAACAATCGCTGACCTACAGGGATAGGAATATGTCGGTATTCATTGAGTTTTTTGGCTTCTTTTACTACATCTTCTTCATCTGGTACATAAGTGTTGTAGCACTGCCAGCCCTCTGGGTAATAATCGCTCAGTTCATCCCACGTCGGGCGGGGATTTACGAATACTAAGCCACAATCTTCGCATCCGTAAACTGACCATTTAGGAGGCTCTTTTGGTTGGCGGGCTGTCCCCGCTGTGTACAGGAAGCTGATTTTTTGGGAGCTGCAAACTGGGCAATTTGTAAATTTTTGCATGGTTCAGTTTCACGATTTGTACAGTTGCCAATGGCAGTGGAACGACCACAATTTATTACCATTAGCTGGGCTGGTAGAGTGCACCACTGCAAACAGATCGAAAACTAGGTTTATTTGCAAATTAGTATTTGTAGATGCTCGGTTTGTTGGCGCTCGACCCCCGATTGATCGGCGCTGTACAATTTTATGTCTAAATGGTTAGACTGAGAAGGTAGCCTTTGTTACCGATAATACAAACGACGCTCAACCGACAATGATTTTCGGTAGCGTTTTTGCGGTAGCGCTAAATTCTTAGGAAAATACTAACTCACAAAATTAATGTTGCCAAGTACATCTAATTATTTGCTCAAAAATGGTCGCGTGCCCGCGTCTCTTCTAGAGATTAAATCGATCGCCCCGTCAGCTTCTACTGTGGCGACAACGGGGACTGAGAACAATTTTTGTTTGGTGGATGTGGAAATTGCAGCGGGTGCGATCGCCCAAATTATCCCAGCAGGTACAAAACCTGTATCCCCCTCTGGAGATATCCCAGTTATAGATTTGCAGGGCGGCTTAGTTTGGCCTTGTTTTGTGGATATGCACACCCATTTAGACAAAGGTCACATTTGGGAACGATCGCCAAATCCCGATGGAACTTTTGCCAGCGCGATCGAAGCGGTATGCGCTGACGCTCAAAAAAACTGGAATGCAGAGGATGTTTACCGGCGAATGGAGTTTGGCCTAAAGTGCAGCTACGCCCACGGTACCAAAGCCATCCGCACTCACATCGACAGCGCAGGGGAACAGGGAACCGTTAGTTTGGGAGTATTTGAAGCGCTGCAAGCCGAATGGGGCGATCGGCTGATCTTGCAAGCAGTTTCCCTGGTTTCCCTCGACTATTTCCTGACACCCGCAGGCGAAAAATTAGCCGATCGCATAGCCCAAATCGGCGGCATTCTCGGCGGCTTCGCCTATATGAATCCCGACTTAGACAAACAACTCGATCGAGTTTTTGCCTTAGCCAAAGAACGAAATTTAAACCTCGACTTCCACACCGACGAAAACGACGACCCAGATTCAGTAACACTGCGGGAAGTCGCAAAAACCGCCATCCGCCATGAATTTAGCGGTCAAATTATCTGCGGGCACTGCTGTAGTTTAGCCGTACAACCGCCAGATTTAGTAACAGAAACCCTGGCATTAGTTAAGGAAGCAAACATCGGCGTTGTCAGCTTGCCGATGTGCAACCTTTACTTGCAAGACCGACAATCTCAGCGTACACCGCGCTGGCGGGGAGTTACACTGCTGCACGAACTCAAAGCAGCAGGAATTCCCGTTGCAGTTGCTAGCGACAATTGTCGCGATCCGTTTTACGGATTTGGCGATCACGATGTTTTGGAAGTCTTCAATATGGCAGTCCGCATTGCCCATTTAGATATGCCTTGGGAGGATTGGCCGCGCACAGTGACACAAACTCCAGCAGATTTAATGGAATTGCCGAATTTGGGACGAATAGGAGTTGGTTTACCAGCAGATTTGATTTTGTTTAAGGCGCGGAATTTCAGCGAATTGTTATCGAGAGCGCAGGGCGATCGCACTGTTTTGCGACAGGGCATTAAAATTGATACAACTTTGCCGGATTATCGCGAACTCGATGATTTATTAGCCATTTAAATCTGACATCCTGCACCAATCTCAAGAACAGGCTCTCCGGCCTGTTCCACAAAAGATGAATTTTATTTCTACTCGTTACTACGCTCTTCCTGGTAACGTAGATCCGGAGGCTCTGCCTGCAATTTTCTCCATCGCAATGCCAGGCCGAAACTCTAGATATCGGTTCCCAGGCAGAGCCTAAGAACCAGTTAATTGAGTTTTGTGGAACCGACCGGAGAATTCGTTATTGACAAGGGTGTAATATGTAGGTTTCAAAAAGCAGTTAGCATTCCTATCTTGTCCATTGACCAAAGATTTGATATAAATGTAAAGGCTAATTTAATGGAGGTGATTTTAAGTGAAAGCAGTTATTTTATTGTCAGGAGGGCTGGATTCCTCAACTGTTTTGTATCAAGCCAAGGCCGACGGCTGCGAGTGTTACGCTATTTCCTTTGACTACAAGCAAAGACATCGGCGGGAGTTGGAATCCGCAAGGGCGATCGCATTTTCCGCAGGGGTTAAGGCGCATCAGATAGTAAATTTTGACCTGACGCTTTGGGGCGGTTCCGCTTTGACGGATAATGAGATGGAATTGCCGATCGATCGCAATCTTGCAGAAATGTCCCAAAACATCCCCATTACCTACGTTCCTGCTAGAAATACGATCTTTCTCAGCTTTGCCCTCGCCTACGCAGAAACTCTAGAAGCCGATCGCATTTACATCGGTGTCAACGCTTTAGATTATTCTGGCTATCCCGACTGCCGCCTCGATTACATCCAAGCAATGCAGGAAGTATTTCGATTGGGAACCAAGCAGGGAAGAGAAGGAGAACCTATTAATATTGTAACACCTTTGATCGAACTTAAAAAAACCGAAATTATTCAATTAGGCAACAAATTAGGAGTACCTTGGGAACAAACTTGGTCTTGCTATGCAGGCGGCGAAACAGCCTGCGGCGTTTGCGATTCTTGTCGGTTGCGGTTGGCGGCTTTCGAGGAATTGGGCTTGCAAGATCCAGTGCCTTACGCTTAAAAAGTATTCGGACTCGGCGGTTAAAAAAGATCCTACACAAACTCTCGTCCCTCTCGCTTGAGACTAAAGAATAAACCGGGTTGCTAACCAGGATTTGGTATAAGAAGTTGCGCTATCTCGCCCGCCCTTTTAATCAAAATCTTAATGAGAAAATTTCGCCACACTTCTCAACCCGCTATTCTTTCGCCCTTTCCCCACAACTTCCTCATCCGCTGCTGCAACTGCACTCAAAGCTCGATCGCCCGCAGCTCCTTCCAACAAGTGAATTTGAATTTGCTCCAACCGCGGCCCCGACACAGAAACAACCGTAAGTTCCACGTTTTCGCCGCGCCAAACTTCCCCAACAGCCGGCATTCTTTGCAACTGATAACTCAGAAAACCTCCAATTGTCTGATATTCGTCAGTTACTGGCAAATCCAAATTCAATATTTGATTCACATCATCTACATTTAACTGCGCTTGCACTAAATAAGTGCGATCGTCCAATACTTGCAAAGCAATTTCTTTGCTGTCGGGCGACTCGTAGCTGCGGCCGATAATTTCCGCAATCAAATCCCTCAGTGTCACTAACCCGGAAATGCCACCAAATTCATCAACAACGATCGCAATTTCTTCCGACGAACTCTGCATCAAAGGCAGCAGTTCCCCCAGCAGCATCATCTCCGGCACAAACCTCACCGAACGCATCCAAGTTACAATTGGCGTGTCGGGAGATAGCAAACCTTGAGCTAGGGGTTTCGCAAGTTGTTTGAAGTCAATAATGCCGATAATGTCGTCTAAAGAATCTCCCGTCACGGGATAGCGGGAATGGTTAGAAATCGCCATTTCGTCGAGCAAAGTTTGAAAGGTGGCCGTCTTCGGAAGTGCGACAATGCTAGGCCTGGGCACCATTACTTCTTCTACCCAAACTTCGCCAAATTCAAACACGTTGTTGAGCAATTCTCGCTTTTCTGCTTCCAAGCCGCTTGATTCGCTGGAGGTAGCTATAATTAATTGCAGTTCTTCCGGAGTAACCGGTCGGTGCCTTAGGTCGTATTCGATGCCCGCAAACCGCAAGAGCGATCGAGTGGATTGATTGAGAAACGACACAAAGGGATTGAACAAACGGGCAATCAATAAACTCGGAGGCCCTAAAGTTCTGGCTAGCTGTTCGGAATACAGTAACGCTACAGACTTGGGAAAAAGTTCGCCGAGTACGATTTGCAGGTAAGCTAGCAACAAAAAAGTTACTATTGATATGCTAAAAGAATGGGCGATCGCAGACTTGATGTAAATTGGCAGCGGCAAATAGCCGATCGACATTCGGACTAGCACCGCGATCGTACTTTCCCCAATCCAGCCGAGAGCTAAACTAGAAATAGTGATTCCCAACTGCATTGTCGAGAGCAATCGCTCAATACTTTGCTGCAAAGATTGCACAGTTAAAGCTGCAACGTCGCCAGCTTCCACTAACTGATTGATGCGCGATCGCCGTACCGTCACCATCGAAAACTCAGCCGCCACAAAAAAAGCATTAATCGCAATCAGCAACAGCACTGAGAGCAACCGCGACAGCACCTCTGTCAAACTCATCGCGGGTAAATCAGATATCTCCTGCACTCTCGCCCCTAAAAGTGACACAATGCTCCCTAAAAAAACTTTCTCGATCAAACCTGAGAATCCGTCTGCAGGTTTGGTCTTCTTTTATTTTACTTCGCCACTGGAATGCCTGATATTTGCAACTGAAGTTTTTGACCTGGATAATCTGTCAGCGTCAGCGAAACTTCTTTAGCATTTTCCAGCAAAGCTGTGGGAATACTCACCGTACCGTAAAACACCTGCCCGTTGGGGGGCAGTTCCGACGGCAAATCCTCGGCTGTCGCGCTCAGGGCCCGGCCGCGATCGTCAGTAACGTTCAAGAAACTGTAGAGAAACCTCACAGGTTGGGAGCCTTCATTTTTCATGCTCACGTCTAGCAGCATGGAATTGCTGCGCTGACTGGCGGCGCTCACTTCCAAGGTTATTCCCCCGTCGCGACTGTTCAGAGGAAACTTGGCGCTAGGATTTGGCGTGGCCGGTTTTTTTGCCGTGGCTGGTTGAGAGCTTGCCTTCTCTGCTTTAGTATTTGCTGGAGCCGTTGTTTTGTCGGGATCGCGACCTTCTATCCGCGCTTTGACGGTGGTGAGAATGTCTTTTTCTTTCAAAATGCTCACTTGGTCTTTGGTAGCCCGAGTTCCCTGCTTGCCGCTACCAGCATTGTTGCTGGGGCGAACATCGGGTTGAGTCGTTCCTTTCAAGGCTTCGCGACCTATAGTAAATCCCCAAACAGAACTCGTCACGCCTGCTCCAAACATCAGAGCTAGCAGAATTAGAGTCAGCACTACCGTCGAATTCACTGCCATTGCCTATAAGTTTATGCCGAGTCCTAGAAACTGCTTTGTCCGGTCGATCGGCTCGCCTAACAGCGGCTAAAAGGCGATCGGGGACTCCACAGATCTAAAGATTTTGATTTTTGTTCTCTAGTTCTAGCACGGACTGGGAAATTATGTTATACTTCGTTTTCAGTTAGATCGAACAAATCGATTTAACGGCAGTTGGCCGAGCGGTTTAGGCAGCGAACTCATAATTCGCCTCAGGCAGGTTCAACTCCTGCACTGCCGATTTAAAGTAAATCAGGACGCTCCGCGCTCTGGCTCAAAACCTGGTTTCTTCCCAGATAAAAGTCTTGGACGCATGGGGGGCTAAAAACCGGGTTTCTACGAAAAATTTGCGACCAGTAACGAAAAATATACGAAGAAACCCGGTTTCTGAGGTCGCAAGTGCGATCGCGAACTAGACACTTCCTCGATCGACTCGATCCTGAGATCGATCGCGATCTCAGGATCTCGCACTGGACTCGGAAAATTATGATTGTGATCCAAAGATCGACGATATCAAGGCTTAATCAATTCCACATTATATCTGCTCGTTCTTGAGATGGCGGGCGCTGCGCGGGGATGCTCGCACTGCACTGCAAAAATTATTATTCCGATGCAAAAGTTAACGATATCAACCCTTAATTAACTCCACTCCGTCCCGCCCGTCGAGTTCTTGAACGTAAACCTTAACTTGTTCTTCCTTAGCAGTCGGCAACTTTTTACCCGTAAAATCCGGTTGAATCGGTACTTCTCGGTGGCCGCGATCGACTAATACCGCCAACCAAATTTTCTCCGGCCGCCCGTAATCGTTTACCGCATTCAAAGCCGCTCGAATCGTTCTGCCTTTATATATAACGTCATCTACCAACACCACGGTTTTGCCCGTCAAATCGAAAGGAATTTCTGTTTTAGCCGGTGTCCGCATCGCAACTCGATCCAAGTCATCTCGGTAAAACGTAATATCCAAAGCGCCCACACATACTTTGACTTGTTCGAGGACTTCAATTTGATCTGCCAATATTTGAGCTAAAGGCACTCCTCTACTATGAATCCCCAACAGCACTAACTCCGAGGGGTTCCCTGATTTTTCGACAATCTGGGAAGCGACGCGGGTGAGAGTGCGCCTCACTTCATCCGGCGATAAAATTTCGATAATTTTAGTCATTGCTTGCTGCGAGCTAATTGTTGGCTGTTGGCGGATCGAACAATTTTAGATTTTAGATTTTAGATTTTAGATTGACTTGACAGATGAATCTGGGGGTTTGAACTAAGGTCAAAACTTTTTTTGCTTCTGTCGGTGGCTTATATCTGTCTTCTGCTGGACTTACCCTGAACGGATGAAAAGCAGAGGCCCAGATTGCTTTGCTTGGAGCGCGAACAATGACAGAAATACGTTATTTATGCCTCTTGGACTGTTCGGGTGAGGCGATCGGTTAGCGACTCAAACATAATAAGGTATAAAAAAGCAATGATAGTCCCAACCAAATCAGAAAGCAATAGCGAGTTAATTGCAATGCTTGGTAAATTTGCTCGGCTGCGATCGGGTGAACCGGCTCGCCTAACAGCGGTTTGTGTTTGAGAAGTCCGCGATAAGAATTTGTACCTCCTAGTTGCACTCCCAAGATGGCGGCGTAGGCGCACTCGCTCCAACCGGAATTGGGACTGGCATCTTTAACAGCATCTCTCTGACAAATCTGCCAAATGTAAATCGGTTTGCCAGATATAAGGGCTAAAGTAATCACTGTTAGCCGGCAAGGAATCCACGTCAGCACGTCTTCTAGTTTGGCGCTAAACCATCCTAAATCAGTGTATGGCGCTTCTTTGTAGCCGACGGTAGAATCTAATGTGCTGGCTGCTTTGTAAGCCATCGCCAAGGGGACGATCGCACTCGCCCACATCGAGTTAGGATCGATCGGGCGATCGGTAAAACTTAATAATAGATGCGGCAGAGCGAACCCAAGTAAGGCATAAAATAGCGGTGCTGTCACACCATCTACTGCATTCTCTGT
Source organism: Microcoleus sp. FACHB-61 (assembly GCA_014695295.1). Taxonomy (GTDB): domain Bacteria; phylum Cyanobacteriota; class Cyanobacteriia; order Cyanobacteriales; family Microcoleaceae; genus Microcoleus. The sequence goes on from JACJNY010000045.1 coordinate 54,123, forward strand.
TACAGTTTCTAACAATGCTCGCAGAATTTCTGGCTCCGATAAGTTTTCGGTATCCCGGCCGACGTAAAGGCTCAACCGTTCTCGCGCCTTGACTAAATCTCCAACATTTAAAGGTGCTAGCACATCTACCGCAGCCGCCCTCAAACTGCGACCTGCAAAACAGCTTGCCAGCAAAATGGTCTGTAGGGCAATACCTAAAAGAGGATGCACCCAACTAGCAGCTTGGATGAGCGACCAACTGACAGTATAACTGCCTAGAATCAGTCCGATCGCTAGTATTGTACCAGCACATCGTAGCAGCAGTTTGTGCCGCTCGCTAGCGGGACGATCGCCAGCGGGAGGCATTTTCCCTGCGGGATTATTCCATATATTAAAGACCAATCGAGTATAGCGGTCGATCGCCCAACCCATCGCCTGCACGGGATGTGGCCAACCCCAAGGATCGCCAATCGAATAATCTAATACCGCAGCTAAAATCAAAACAGGAAATTCATCCGGCATCATTATATATTGTGTCAAACTTGATAGTCCGTCCGAACAGGAGCGCTCGCAAGGGTAGCGCAGGTTTTAACTGCTGCGGCCCTTGCGGACGCAAGATTTTTGAGCTGCAATTTTAAATGCTGAGATTACTTTCGTCGCGGAGCAAGTGTACGTTCTCCTCCCAATTAACACCGTCAAAGGGTAGGATCTGAAAGTGTTTGATGGCATCTGAGTCAAGACAGCGGACGTTGACATCGAATTGCTCGGGATGCGATCGGGGGCGATAGAACGAGTGAATGCCGCAAATTCGGCAGAAAGTATGTTGAGCAGTTCCTGTATTAAACGTATAGGTGGTCAAAACATCTTCGCCACTGAGCAAGGTAAAACGTTCCGGCGGCACAATGAGGTGCAAAAATCCCTTCTTTTTACAGATAGAGCAGTTGCAATCAGATGCTTCGTGTTTGTCAACGGCGACACGGAAGCGGACAGCACCGCAGCGTGTGCCGCCAAAGTAGGTAACAAGTGTTGAGTCCATGTATGCTTGCTGCCGATCGAATGAATGAGCTTACCATTTAAATGATAAAGCTAGTTTCTTCCCCTAGAGCCGCTTGCCAACTGCGGACATCATAGTATAAGTCTTCGAGGGAAATACTGTACAGCGCTTCGGCAAGTTTTTTGTGCAATCGGTGCCACAAACTGAATGTTACCCAGTCCTCTGCTTGCGTCGCATCGGGAAAATGTCGAGGTAAAGGTTCAATAGTTTCACCTACAGCCTCTAAGATTTGTCCTAAAGAGATTTGAGCGGGCTGGCGGGCTAATTGATATCCTCCTTGGGAACCCCGAACAGATTGGACTAAACCGGCTCGTCGCATTTCAATCAGCAATTTTTCTAGATACGGAGCCGGTAACTCCTGTCGCTTCGCTATCGATTTCACCGATGTCGGGCCGAAGCGAGGTTGCAAACTTAGATCCAGTAATGCTTTGACACTGTAGTGTCCGCGTGTGGTTAACTTCATGGGATTTTAAGAGCGGGGCAAATATTCAGCTAGCTGATAGGTGATAGCTTATGCTACCGAGTTTAGAGATTGCTCGCATCGGCTGCAGCTACTCCTCAAGAAAGACTGCACGTTGTTAAAAATATTTAGATAATAGTGGTTAACAATTGAGCCGATCGGTGTAATATGGTTTTACGACCAGCTATAAAGCTAAAGTTTTTTGGTCAAACCAAAAACCAACCGAGAAAAAATCCGTACACCAGTTGAATATTTCAGGACTCAGTAAATGGCTAAAAAGAAAAATATCGAACCCCTTGAAGGCGAAGATCTGATCAAAAAGGTCAAAGACCTAGAGAACCTTACCAAGGAAGAAAAAGCTAGAGCCTGTGGCTACTACACCGTTACCAAGAACGGCGTAGAACGGGTCAACATGATGAAATTCCTGAATGCGCTGATTGATGCAGAAGGCATTCAGCTAGACGGGAAGCAAAACGGCAACGGACGCGGCGGACGCTCGGCCAGCTATCGGATTAGCGTTCAATCTAACGGCAACTTACTGATTGGAGCCGCCTACACCAAACAAATGGAACTCCAGCCGGGAGATGAATTTGAAATCTCTCTCGGACGCAAGCACATTCACTTGCGCCAAATCGATCGAGAAGAAGAAGAATCCTAGGCTTTTACGACTTGCTTTGACTTCTTGCTTGAACAGGTTGGTTTGACTTCAAGCATTGACTGCAAGCAGAGAGTTGGCTCTGAAATCTTTCTGTGAGCCTAAAAAAGTATGGCTTCTATAGATGGCAATGGCTCGACAAAAGCCAGTGCCACCACTTTATATTTTCCGAGAATACCTATTCTCGCCCCTCGCTATATCCGTTTGGACAAGCGGGGGATTTTCCGCGTACCTGTTGAAGAGATGTTCGGCAACTGATTGTCTACCGGATATAACAGATGTAACGCATGGATGTTCAGCAACGGATTGTATAGCGGATTTAACACATCGATGTTGAGTTTCGATGGTCGAGGTTCGAGGCAAGAAGCAGGTTAGGCTGAGCTCCGAAACCGAACAAAGCAAGAAAATGGCGGAGGTATTCTCAGCCAAGAGTGCGTAATACCAGTTAAAAAAGAATGCAACTGTCGGCAAACTCCAAAGCACGAGCTTCATCATTCATCCCCAATTATTTAATCTAAAATCTAAAATCTAAAATCTAAAATTGTATAAGTCTCGTGCTTGCTCCTGATTTGTGTGTGTGGGACTTGTTTTGACGGGAAGCCAACAGCCTCGATCGCCCGTAAGGGAAATTACGGGTTGGAACAGTTAAAGTGTTAGGGAGCAATTAGTCACCAGCCTATGCCGTTGCCCCGATTCGCGAGCAAAACTTCTCAACACCAAACAAAAATCCCCCTGCGTCGCGTTCTAGTGGCCTCTTTTGTGTTGCAAATCGTCGCAGCAGTTGGGATTGTCGGCTATCTGTCCTTTCGCAACGGACAAATAGTATTGGAAGAGTGCGCCCAGAAATTGATCGCCCAGACGGGGAAGAGAGTTGAAGAAAAGCTAACTGCTGTTCTCGAACATAGCCACTGGGTAAATCAACTTAACGCTGAAGCTATCGACCGCGCTGAATTAAACTTACACTTATAAAAGTCCCAGCCTCGGGGAAAGAAGTTCCTCTGGCAGCAAATGCGATCGTTTAACAGCATTCAGTGGATTTCCCTCGGTGCTGAAAAATCAGGACAATATCTTGGCAGTTGGCGCAACCCGATCGACCACAGCTTGCAAATTGTCGCAGCCTCGAAGTCTACCAACTCTCAGAACATTTACTACGCTACAGACGGCATAGGCACTCGCACCGCTAAATTAAAGGCAGAAGCGGGAACCTATGATGCCCGCCAACGCCCCTGGTACAAAGAAGCAGTCGCAGCTAACAAACCGATTTGAACCAGCATTTATCCGGGGTTTTACTTGCGGGACTGTTTTTATTGCTGGCAGCCCACCCATTCGCGATCGAAATGGTAAATTGCTGGGAGTTAGTGCAGTAGACTTTTCGCTCTCGGAGCTTCAGCAATATCTCGATCGCATCAAGCTTAGCAAAACCGGACAAATTTTCGCGCTCGAACGATCGGGCTTGCTGGTTGCCAGTTCGACTCCAGAATCACCCTTTAGAAAGATGTCAGGAAATCAGGAACCGGAGCGGCTGAATGTTTTAGACAGCCAAACTCTTGTCCTTCGCACCGCAGCTAAATATTTCTACGATCGCTTCGGGGGCTTTGGCGACATTAAGCAGCAGCAGCAACTGAAATTTAGCCGAGACGGGGAAGAATATTTTGTGGAAGTGCTGCTGTTTTCGGATAGTTACGGTTGAAACTGGCTGATTGCGATCGCAGTACCCAAATCCGATTTCATGGGGAAAATTAACAAAAATACCCGCCCTAGAATTTTAGTTTGTGTGGCGGGGCTGCTGCTATCGACAATTGCCGGAGTGCTGACAGCTAGGTGGGTAACGTTACCGCTGCGACTCAACGAAGCAGCTAAAGATATCGCCGCCAGAGAGTTCGATCGCGCTATTGCTGTCAGTAGGCTTGATGAAGTCGGGGAATTAGCGCAGTCTTTCACTGTTGACACTCCCCGGCGTAAACGCACGGGGAGTGTCAAGAATCATCTCTGTAATTTTGATTATCAAAAAATACTCTATTGGATGGCTGAATAGATTTTTCGGCTACGCATTGCGAACCTTACCCTCTAAACTTGCTGTCGGGCGAGCTGTAGCAGAAATTGAGCTTTCGGCTAGGCATTGCGCACTTTACCCTATAAACTTGCTGTTGGGTGCCCAAGGCGCAGCTAATGACTGATGACTGAAGACTGATGATTAATCTTTATCTTTTTTGATTGGGTTTTGTTGAGAAAAGATTCGACAGTTATTGATGTCAATAAACAACTGTTCTTCTTCATGCTTGCCTGACATATTCACTAAATTATACTGAACATTTTCTCCATAAATAGTTAGAGCAATCTGGGAAAGTTCTAAAAAATTAATGAGCCACTGACATTCAGCAGCCGAGTTATCTTGATAGTATTGAATTAATCTAGCACAACAAAGTTCTAAGTAGGTTCTAGAATGCGGTGAAATCAAAATAATTTTGAGAATTAGAATTGCTAGTGTTAAAGGATTTAGTTTAGTTGCGAACAGTAGAAATAAGGCTGTCGGTTCCCCGGAGTTTTCCACAGTCAAACATTTGATTAGATAATTGCAAGTTCTCAGATGCAGACCGGTGTTCAAAGTTTCTTCGTCATTTTCGGGATGAAAGTTATTTAAACTATTAATGATTTGTTCTTGATAAATATCAGTACAATAAAGTTTTTCGTCGTACTCAAATAAATACTTAATCAGAGATTCCTTAAACTGCTTGTAAGTAATATTTTGACTCTGATTGAGAAAAATATTTGCTAAACTGCGATAGCTGAAAGAGCCTCGGTTGACCAAAATTATTTTGATTAAACGCAGGGCTTCATCTCCTAAAAGTGTGGGATTATGATAGTTTTTTAATTTGGATGTGGCAGACTGAGAGCGAGAGGTATACATTGCTAGGTCAAACTTGTACTTGTCTTTGAGCTGCTGCGACAATAGTCGGGCAGTTTGGCGTTCTTCGGGGGTGTTTTTAGGATCTAGATAGTGAGTGGCTAGCAAATAAGGCTGATAGCGAGAAGCCCAGTGATTTTGTACGGGCTGGTAGTCGGCGTACTTTAATACACATAACTTGAGGTCTTCATAGTCTTTGCTGCTGACAAAGTTTGTCAGCCACACTCTCAGTATTTTGAGACAATTGTCCGGGTGGGGTTCGGTGAGGGTTCTCTCGCTAATAATTTTAATTAAGTCGCGAGCAAGTTGGTATTGTCTCTGAGTGATCCAGTTATTTAATAAGATGTAACAGCAGCGTTTAAATAAGTTGTTAAATTCTAGTTGACTGTCAAATTCAATTATTGTGTGTAAAGCTTGAATTAATTTCGGGTTAGCTGGAGGAATCAGTTCGATAAATATTTTTTTAAAGTGCTGCAAAGCTAGTTCGGATGCCGAGTTGTTGATGTGAGATAGAAAAAATTTGTAAATGATATCTTGAGCTGCTGAAACAGTCAGCTCAGAATTTTGTAATTGACCTGTTGGTTGAGGCGCGCTCCCCTCGGGTAATATATTGTTTGTGAGAGCAGGCAGAACTTTTGATTCTGCTGTTTCGGATTGAGAGGAAAATTTCTGAGATCGCATAGCGTCCTCGCTCAGGTGATCAATACACTATTATAGTTATCATCCTTGATTTGCAGCTAATAATTTAGTGTTTGACTTGACTTTTGTAAAGCTACAGTTAACCCCCCCGATCGTCCTTTTGGTAAGGGAAAATCGAGGGGGTTAACTTTTATTTGTCAAGTATGTGAGGGAATCAAGCAGGGTTCGCTTGGGCTCGTCTTTGCAGCAGGCGGGCAATTTCAGCTTTTTCTACAAGTCCGACGAGGACGCCGTTTTCACGAATGACGGGGAGTTCTTGTACTTTGAGCTGTTCCAGAAGGGTGACGACTTCGAGGAGGGATAATTCTGGTTTGACGGTTGTGGAAAATTCGATCGGCTTCAGGAGTTCTTTAACTAAAACTTCGGGCCAGCGTCCGGTAGGAATAGTTTTGAGGTCGTCAAGGTCGATCGCTCCTACCAATTGTCCCGCATCATCGGTAACTAAGAACCGACGCCAGGTATGAGCGGTACCGATAACGTAGTTGTTGGCAAATTCTCTGAGGGATAAGTGTTCGGGGACGATCGGACTTTCGGGGGTCAAAGCATCTGCGGCTGTCAGCCCTGCTAGTTGATTTTGGACTGTGGCATATTGTGCAGATTTGCCCGCATTTTGCAGTAAGAACCAACCGATTACTAGATTCCAAATATTACCGAATATGCCTGTAGCAATGGCAATCCAACCAATTATTTGACCGACGCGGCTAGCAAAAATTACACCTTTGTAAGGGTTGCCGGTAATTTTCCAGACGATCGCTTTGAGGATGTTGCCGCCGTCGAGGGGCAAACCGGGAATTAAGTTAAATAAGGCTAGAACTAAGTTGATGGAAGCTAAAAGTCCGACGATGGCGGCTGCGGGGCCTGTGAGACCAGCACCGATGCCGATCGCTGTTAACAAACCGGATAAAAATAAGCTCACCAACGGGCCTGCAATCGCTACCCAAAATGCTTCGGCTGGGGTTTTAGATTCTCTTTCTAAATTAGCCAGTCCGCCAAACAGAAATAGCGAAATTGATTTCACGCCAATTCCCTGTTTAAGGGCTACCCAACTGTGTCCTAATTCGTGGGCTAACACGGAAGCAAATAACAGTAACGCTGTGAATAATCCCAGCATCCAGGGCGCTACGGGGCCCAATGTGGGAAACAGGGCAGCTAGTGCGCCGCCGTACTGCCAGGTTACTAAACCCAGAACTAAAAACCAAGATGCGTTGACAAAGAAGGGAATCCCAAACAGGTTGCCGACGCGAAATGTACCGTTCATAATGGCTACCTCTGATTTTACGAATGAGAGGTTTTTCTCTCTGTCTCCTTATCGTAACGAAACGTAACGGCGATGTTAATGTTTCAATTAGGGTGTTATCCGTCTGTGGAGGTTCGGTTTGCGGAATAATCACCGCCGACTGCGGTTGGGGCCGCCAGCGGTTAAAAACCCCTGTCTCAAGGCGGAAGTCCTCGCTATCAGGCCTGAGGAGGATATCTTTTTTAATTTTCTGTTTTAGTTTTCAGTCGGTTTTAACTGAGATGTTGCACCATTCTCAATAAGGGTTTTATGGGCGGGCTCAGGGGCCCACCCCACAGTAAATTCATTCTTTGTGGCACAGGCCCGAAAGCCTGTGAAGCGAGAATGGTGCAAGATGTGAGTTTTAACCGAATGCAAGCTTTGAGACGGAGAATTAATTCCCGGCGGACTATTACACCTGTGGCAAGATCTCAGTTTCAAGCAGGTGTAACTATAATGACTTACCCTAAGAATAGTTTTAGTGCTAATAATTATGCCAGAATCTTTTTTGCTCGGCCGGCTGCAGCTGCAATTCAACAGCGAAGCCGCTGATATTATTACAGACTTATCCGCTGTTGCTTTAACTCCCGATGGCAATTTGTGGGTGGGTTCCGATGAAACGACTTCCATCGAGCGTTTGTCGCCTGTCGGGCCTCATATTTTTGGAAAACATCAAAGATTTGCGATCGCAGATTTTATCGATCTACCTGGAAAATGCGAAATCGATATCGAAGGAATGGATTTCAGCAGCGATTATCTGTGGCTGGTCGGTTCTCACAGCACAAAGCGCAAAAAAACTAAAGGCAAAGACGCAGAAAAAGACATTGAAAGATTAGCACAAATCGAGACAGAGGTCAACCGCTATTTGCTGGCGCGCATTCCTATGAAAGACGGGATTTTGTGCGAGTCAATTTCGCATCCAGACAATCCCAAAAGCAAACAGAAAGTTGGATGCCTTCAGCGGACAGAAACGGGTAATTTGCTGACAGACGCGCTCAAAGATGACACCCACCTCGGTCTATATTTATCTGTGCCGATTCCGAGTAAAGAAAATGGCTTTGATATTGAAGGGTTAGCGGTGCGGGGCGATCGCATTTTTATCGGTTTGCGGGGGCCGGTGCTGCGAGGTTGGGCGATAATTTTAGAAATAGAAGTTGAAGAGGCAGAACCGGGAGTTTTAAGGCTTAAGGAAATTGGGAAAAAAGGGAAATTGTACAACAAACATTTTGTTGATTTGAACGGTTTGGGCGTGCGAGAATTGTGCTGGGACGGAAAAGATTTGATTGTTTTAGCCGGGCCGACGATGACTTTATCGGGGGCGACGAGGGTTTTTCGGTTAAAGGGGATTTTAGGGCGATCGGGCGACAGTATTACTGGACAAGATGGGGGAGATTTGAAGGTATTGTTTGACTTGCCTTTTAAGGTGGGTACGGACAATGCTGAGGGGTTGAGCCTGTTTCCCTATTTGGGGGAGGAGAATTCGCTGTTAGTGGTTTACGATTCACCGGATGCGGAGAGAATGATTGATAAGAATGGTATTTTGGCGGATATTTTTAGGCTGGGTTTGTAGTTGCGCTGTTTTCGCTAAAAGGGTTTAAGATAACAGTCCATAAACTCTTGTAGGCTAGTAGCAGTAGTAGGGTGCGTCAGAAGGGGAGATATTTTGGAGGATTAATCAGCCATGAAATGATGCACGATCCGATTAGGAATGTGCGTCAGATGGGAGTTTTCCGAGAATTAATTAGAAATTAACTGACGCACCCTAGAAGTGGGGTTAATTGTCGAGCGCATCCCTTCGCCGCTGGCTGTAGCGTTTCAATTCATCAATTAAGTGAGTATCGTTAGAAGCTGTTCTCGCTCCCGCTTCCGCCGCCCAGCGCTTCAAATCTTGAATTTGCGATCGCGCGATCGCAGCTAAAGGTACTGTATCCTCGATCGACCTCAAAATATCCTCCGTCATCAAATCCCGGCGCTGTCCATTGACAAAAGTGCCAAAAGCCCGGTACAATCCATCAATTACAACTTGCTCGATTTCTGCACCGCTAAAATTCTCAGCGCACTTCGCCAAAATCTCCAAATCAAACTCCCGCAATCTAGTCGGCCGCAAACGCTGCAAATGCACTTTAAAAATATCTTGCCGTTCCGATTCTGAGGGCAAATTCAAAAAGAAAATTTCATCAAATCTGCCCTTCCTCAGCAACTCTGCCGGCAAAATCCGCACGTTATTTGCAGTTGCGACGATAAACACCGGACTGGTTTTTTCCTGCATCCAAGTGATCAAACTGCCGAATACCCGGCGCGAAGTTCCCGAATCGCCGTCGCCACCGCTGATAATGTTGCCGAAGGCTTTATCTATTTCATCGATCCACAAAACGCAAGGGGCGATCGCCTCTGCTAATTGTATCATTTGCCTAACGCGGCTTTCGCTTTCCCCGACCACGCCGCCGAACAATCTGCCAGTATCCAATCTGAGCAGCGGCAAACGCCATTCGCAAGCAATAGTTTTCGCCGATAAAGATTTGCCCGTTCCTTGAATTCCTACTAACAAAACGCCTTTAGGATTTGGTATTCCGTAGCGGCGCGCCTCGTCAGTAAAAGCATCTTGCCGCATCTTTACCCACTGCTTCAAATTCTCCAAGCCGCCCACACTTTTCAGGGATTCTCGGGAATTGAAAAACTCCAAAATCCCCGTCTGGCGAATTGCTTGCTGTTTTTCCTCCAAAACTCCGTCAATATCTGACTCGTTAATTTGTTGTTTTGCCGCTAAAGCTTTAGCCAAAACCCGCCGGATTCGAGCGCGGCTCAAACCTTGGCAAGCTTTAACCAACTGTTCCCTTGCTAAACCGCTAACTTGCAACTGTTGCGGCTGTTCCACAACGTGGGAAATTAAACTGTCGATTTCCTGAACGTTGGGCAAAGGAAAATCAATTACTGTTACTTCTTCTTTCAATTCCTCCGGCAATTCCAGCGTGTGAGAAGTGAGGATGATCGTTTTTTTGCTGCGCTTCAATTCCCGCGTTAAGTTCCGCAATTCCCGCACTACCGGCGCATTTTTGTCGCTGTAGGGATATTTCAAAATAGGGTGCAAATCCCGCAGTATAAATATGGTATATTCTTCAACAGCAGTTTTGCTGACGCGATCGAGCGCCGCCATTGCTGAGCCTTTCCCAGAACCGTTATCCTCCCAGCCGCGCACGATATCCCAGAACAATACTCGGCGCGCGGGAGTTACTTGCAGCGCTACTTGGGCAATTACAGCCTCGACCGGTTCCTCCTCCGCGCCGACAATGTACAGCAGCGAATAGCGGGCGCGAATCATCAAATCTAGCTGTCTTGTAAGTGCCTGAAAGGGATTATTTTGACCGTTTTTGACGGCATCGCCTGCTTTGGGTTGGAGAAAATTTTCTGTCATTTTATTTGATATTTTAGAGGAAACTTTAAGTTTAATTAAAAATACGGTTCGTAGTAAAAAGTAACGTCCTTATAAACTATTTAAAAAAACTTTAATTTTTACTACGAACCTTCAAATTATAACAAAAGAGGAGACACTTGGCTACTTAGCAACTTTTCGGGCTTGTTTCACCATTTCAATAAGAGTGTGGTGAGCATCTTCGGCATCTGTTAAAGTGCGATCGAAATTTACTCTGACGGGCACTGTTTCGTCATTGACTTGAGCTGTTAAATCCATGCCGTTCGCATCAATAGCGAGCATTTGAGCTTCTGTCGCCTCCGGTTTGCCGCCAAAGGCTTGAGCGTAAAGCACTACAGCACTAGCGTGGTCTTCGTTCATGTGAGCGCAGATGCGATCGCTAATCTCAGTAGAAAACGGTTCTGACATGGGAGATTCCTCAGATGCAATATCGATCGATTGTACTGCGATCGGTACAAAGATTTCAACCGCGATGAATTGCATCAAGAGCTATGAGTGAGAGAAAAGGAGAAAGAAGAAACAATTAGAAGACAATAATATCGAGCGCTTCAGTAATTAAAAAATTACCAATCAAACATAACTTTATAGATAATTAGTACGATTAATTCCACCCTTGCCAGGGGCTGACTTCAAGCACCCCAGAAGGTTGTAAAACTACCTTAAATTGACGAAAATGCTGAGGTTTATCCGCAACTTTACGAAAGGAAGAAAGAGAAACTTCTTGAATAAAATCACCCGCTGCTTGGTTCAGCGGCTGACAATCTGTAATTACCCCTTCTTCATTGACGGCAACGCGATAAACTAATGAAGTGTTGAAAGTGGGAGTCGAGCGCCAACTTTTGTGAATTTGGTCGTAAACTTTCCGGTTCAACTGTGCAATTTCACCGGGGGATATAATTTTAGAAGGTGTTGCCTCTACCTCTGGCGCTGGAGAGTTAACCTGAGCCGCAATCGGGACAGATACAGGCCAAAGCTTAATAGTTTCATCCCCGCTACCGCTGGCTAAGACAGTATTTTGAGAACTAAAAGCAACTGACCAAACAGGCTTAGAATGCTCCGCAAAATTTGTCATCAGTTCGCCTGTTTTTAAGTTCCACAGGTTGATAGTTTTATCGTAGCTGCCACTAGCTAAAGTCTGTCCGTCGGCGCTAAAAGCAACTGACAGCACCGGCCCGGAATGCCCTGTTAATGTGTGCAGAACTTTGCCATTTGTAAACTGCCACAGCTTAACAGTTTTATCCGCACTGCCACTCGCTAAAGTTTTCCCGTCAGGACTGAATGCAACTGAGTTCGCCGGCCCGGAATGCCCAGTCAGCGTGTAATTGCCGCCATCATCAAGCCACCAAATCTTGATAGTTCGATCCTCGCTGCCGGTTGCTAAAATTTTACTGTTCGGGCTAAAAGCCACAGATTTAATCCAGTCTGTACCTGGAAGTGTGCGGAGTAGTTTGCCATCGGGAAACTTCCACAATTTTACTGTTTTGTCGGTACTGCCAGAAGCGAGTAACCTTCCATCAGGACTGATACTTATTGCCTTGACATCATCCGCATGACCTTTCAAGGTATTGATGAGTATGCCAGTTTTGAGATTCCACAATTTAATCCGGTTATCCCAACTCCCGCTAGCCAGAAGATTGCCATCAGGACTAATGGCGAGGGATTCAATTGCATCGGTATGTGCTTTTAAGGTGTAAAGTAATTTGCCGGTTTGCAAGTTCCAGATTTTGATAATGCCGCCATAACAGCCGCTGGCTAAAGTTTTGCCGTCTGGACTGAGTGCGATCGCGTAAATCCACCCTGAATTATCTTTAAAACTGCTAGAATATTGAGTAAACAGCCCTGATTTAAACTGCGATACAGTGGTTCCAAATTCCGAAAGCCACTTAGACCAGCCGATGCCGGCCGCAGTTACAACTGCTGTTAATGTCAAGGCTGCTGAAACTTTCCATTTAACTGCTTTTGATATCATAAATATTGCCTCCACAACTCAGTTTATGTAAAATAAACTCCCCGATTTCAATCCCAGAAATTTATCCAGGAAGTTTCTGCTGCATTCTACCTTTGAGAAATGCTATTCAACACTTTTGTTTAGCACTGTTACTTTGTCTTGTGTTGACTTATCTTTTTGTGGTCTGGATTGGCCCTTAATCAAAACTCGGCATAGGACTAAAACTATTGTGGCGCTTATAGCTGCAATTCCAACAGGGGTTAAATATGTCCAGTGATCTGCCATTTTATCCCAGATATGCCAGGTTACTAAAAACATAGCAAGGTAAGTGAGACTCTGCAATCTTTTCCAATTTTTCTTGAGCCTTTTCATACTCCAATCATTAGACGTGATAGCCAAAAGAGTAAAAATAATGAATGTTGCTACTCCCTGGAAGTAAACAAAATAAGTTGTGATATCGAAGACATCAAAGTTTCTTTGTTTGAAAAAGATGAATCCGTGAACTACAGTTAAAAAGAAAGAGATCAGTCCGATGAAACGGCGATATTTCAGCAGCCATTGGGGAAAGCCAGTTTTTTTTGTGAGAGGAAAAACAATTCTCAAATTTGTGGGAAGCAGTGTGAGAATATAGGCTGCTAAGGCGGCGAATCCCAGGAAACTCGCCTGAGAGAATGTATCTAAATCCATCGTTAAAAACTGCATAACTTACTCTCCTTGCTAAGTAGGTAAACTCCAATTGAAGCTAGGCTAGCCTTTTGAAATTGCAATGTCAATAAAGTTTTAAGCTTATAACACTTATTCGCAAAAATAGCTGGTTAAAAGTTTAGTTTTTAACTCGGAAAAAATGTCAGCTAATGCTGACATTGGGTTGAGGAGATTACCTGAACTTTTGGCTAGGTATCGCGCCAAACTACAAATTGGTAAGACCCCCTTTCCATAAGAGAGGATTGAAGTCCCCACTACAAACTGCACAGCCTAACTAAAAGATCGATCGTCAAACGGCAATTCATCAAACAGCGGAGCAATATCAGCCTCAGAATTCGCAACAGGGGAATTAGCGCCAGATGCCGACGGCTTAACAGAATTCACCTTGGCTACTGATAACTTGGCCGCAGGTTCCGATTTCTGTAGGTTAACTACCGCCAACTCCCCGCCATTTTCTCCATTTTTGCCCGTTTGATTCCACATCATCATTCCCAGCAAACCATCAACCAAACCGCCACCGCTACCGTTGCCTGTTACCGCAACATCCGGCACAACTCGCACGTTGCGATCGCCTATAATTTGCATTAACTGCAAAGCCGTATAACCGGAACCTCCCAAAGCCACAACACCCGCGCGATAAGCTTCAGCTTGAGCATTTCCCTTCACCCGAATCGACTCCGCTTCGCCTTGAGCTTGTTTCACCTGAGAATTCGCTTTCAACTCAGAAATCTTCACGCCTTGTTCGGATTTCACCATCTCTTGCTGAATCTCAGCCAGCGCCGTTTCCCGCACCAATTGTTGCCGCTGAGTTTGTGCTAATTGCTGCACCTCATAAGTCTTGCACTGTTCCTCAGCAATTTTGCGATCGGTTTGAGTTTGCATCAACTCTGCAGGCGGCAAAATATCCCCGATTAAAGTATCAATTGCCTGCACGTCGTAGGTGCGCAAAGCTGCTTTGATATACTCGGCGGCTTCCGCTTGTCTGCCGCTTCTTGCCGATAGAAAATCTAATACAGAATAAGCTTGAGCAGAATTGCGGAAATAATTGCCGATTGTTGGCTGCAAAACGTGGTCAACTAAATTCTGCATCGAACCGACGCGAGAAATCACTTTTGGAGCATCCAAAGCTCCAACGTGAATAATCTGAGCTACTTCTAAATCAAAGGCAAAACCGTCTTGAGAACGCACGGTTAAAGACGAAAGTTTAGAATCGTAACTGTGCCGTTCTGTTTTACCAGACCAATTCAATACTATATTAGTAGTCGGCACTAACTCTACTTTCAAAATGCGAGTATTCAGCGGATGTTTCCCCGGATAAAGAGGAGTCACCCACACCCCTTTATTGCCCACATTTACTAAATTTCCGTGAGTAAAAGCAGCACCGCTGACATCTTCCGAGGTTTTGCCCACATAGGAAATCACCGCGCCGACATAGCCGATCGGGATTTCGGTCATCGCCACTTGGTCAACCCCGACAAACCAAGGATTTAAGTTCCACGAACCGGAAAGCAAAACCTGTTCCTGCAAACCGCGCCGCCCGCCGGCGGTGATAAATTTTTGCGCGTTTTGGAAGTTGTCGTGATTCGGAATAATCGGGCCGGCAATTTCGCCATCTTGAATCGGAACGCCGTCAAAAGTTGTGACAATTCCTACTTTATCTGGGGCAATTCTGTAGAGATTTAATTGTTCGGCTGTCATCCCGTGTTTGGCAGCATTTGCCGCTGTAATTACTGTAAATAATGCTGTATTAATTCGATAGCTACCGCCAGTTAAGATGCCGAGTTGTCTACCTTTTTCCCCACCGCCTTTGAGGAATTGGCGAGCATCTTGAAAATTGTCACATTCTGTAATTTTGCCGAGGATGCGCTGCGGCGGAATTGACTGACCACCTGCTGCGATAATTAAACCAATTTCACCTTGGGGAACGACAGTTAGAGACTCTTTGCGAACGTTGTATTGCAAAGGCCAATAACCCCAGTGCCAACCGGGAGGCAAAGTGTCAGCTTGATATCCAGCTTCTCCATTTAAGGCAATTAAATCTCCGGGCGGTAAAGACTTGCCGCCGAAGCTAAACTTTTTACTGACAATGCCAACTTCGCGATCGCCAATTACTACCAATCCGCCAAAAAATAGCGGCAGCACCAGAATAATTATCATACCGCCGATCGCGATCGGGATAAATCCGCCCGCATCGAGCTGCATTGTCTGCACGGGAACAGTGCTGCGCAACTGCCCTAGCTGCAAGCTAGAATCAGGTTTTGCGGCTAGCTGAGTCGAGGTTTGAGTGGCCGTGGTGATATTGCTAGTGGCTAATACCGGCGAGGGTTTCAAACTGGTTGTTGCACTAAGTGCTAAAGACGCCGAAACAGCGGCTGCTAAATGTTTTAAAACCCGGACTTTGACTTGAGACTTGGACAAAAATGAATAAAGCATTTTTTTGATAGGGGGTAATTTGTCCTATTAGCTCTACCTTAGCTCTGCTTCCAACTTTTTACATAAAATTTAAGGTCTTCTTTTCCAGTGCTTGAGTTCATAATAGTCATATCATAATAATCATAATTAATGTTTGTAACAAATCCAGCTTTTTTCTCGCAACTTTCGTTAATGCTGAAGTATAGTAAAAGCTGCCAATATTTATAGTAAAAAATATGGTAGAGCGAGTGTTAAAAGAACGTTATGCCATTCAGCAATGCCTGGGGAAAAATGCGGGACGACAAACTTTGCTGGCGCGCGACTTACAAACTCAGGAGTTAGTCGTCATCAAAATTCTTACTTTTAGTGCAGATTTCCAATGGGACGATTTAAAACTATTTGAACGAGAAGCCACAACCTTACAGTCACTTTCCCATCCGGCAATTCCTCGTTACTTAGACCATTTTGAATTCCAGACGCCAAAGACTAAAGGGCTTGCACTGGTACAAAGCTATATTGAAGCGAAATCTTTGGCAGAATGGGTTGAATTGGGACGGAAGTTTAACGAAAAAGAAATAAAGCAAATCGCTAATAAGTTGCTGGAAATTTTGATATATTTGCAACACCAAAACCCGCCAGTAATTCATCGAGATATTAAACCGAGTAATATTCTGTTAGCCGATCGCTCGCCCCTCAAACAAAAACACTCCGCCCTTAATAAAGGTGGTTGGTTGGGTGAAGTTTATTTAGTAGATTTTGGTTCAGTTCAAACCTTAGCAGCGAGAGAAGGTAGCACGGTTACTGTAGTCGGAACTTACGGATATATGCCGCCCGAACAATTTGGCGGGCGCGCGGTTCCGGCTTCCGATCTTTATGGCTTGGGTGCGACGTTAATTTACTTAGTAACGGGAGTCCATCCAGCCGATTTGCCGCAGGAAGATTTGCGTATTAATTTTGAGCCAAAAATCGCTCTCAGTTCAGAGTTTGTTGACTGGCTGCAGTGGATGACAGAACCGGATTTAAACAGCCGCTTAACCACGGCCGATCGGGCATTAAAAGGACTGGAAAAACCGAGAGAGGCGATACCCTTGGTTGTGCGAAAACCTTCTAGTAGTAAGGTCAAACTGAAGAAATACCGGAATTCTTTGGAAATTGTGGTTCCTAGTTCTTATCCTCTATGTTTAACTATTGCCGGGTCAGTAATTGCGTTTTTTATACTTTCCTACTTTTTTTTAGCAAGTCTATCATTCATTATGCCTGCGTTTAGTATTGGCTCTTCTTTCGTTCGATTATCCGCAGAAATCGCGGTGTTTTTCTGGGTATTTTACTTTGTATATTTGTCCCTACCAATCATCCTCCAATTTCTTCTATTATTTGACGCCACTAGACTGCGCCTGGATCGCAAACAAATTTCTTTTACTTCCAATTGGTTGGGACTTGTACGTTATAATCTTCGGCCCCCAAGTCCAAGGATGGCTATCTGTAAATTACGATTCATAGTGGATGAACCTACAGAATCGCGCCCTCATCCTCATCGCGACATTCAGATTTGGGCGGGAACACAGGAATACAAACTTATTACCAGCCATCTCACCGATGGCGAGATTGATTGGATAGCAGGGGAACTCAGCGAATGGTTAGATTTGCCTATTAGTGAATAAAGTATAAATGGCAGATGAAATTAACAACCACTATTCTCAAGAGGATTGCAAAAAATGGCAAGTAAAATTTTAAAAGAACGTTATGTCATCCAGAAACAGCTAAGTAAAAATGCGGGAAGGCGCACGTTGCTGGCGCGCGACTTGCACACCCAAGAGTTAGTGGCAATCAAGTTACTGATTTTTGGGGAAGATTTTCACTGGGATAACTTGAAGCTGTTTGAACGAGAAGCGCAAACTTTACAACTGCTTTCTCATCCGGCAATTCCCCGTTACTTGGATCACTTTGATGTGGATACACCAACTGGTAAAGGATTTGCCTTGGTACAAAGCTATATCCCAGCCAAATCGTTAGAGGAATGGTTAAAAGGCGGGCGAACTTTTAGCGAAGCAGAAATCAAGCAACTGGCTAAAGCATTACTGGAAATTTTGCGTTACCTTCACGGGCAACAGCCGCAAGTTATTCACCGAGATATCAAGCCGAGTAATATTTTACTGGCAAATAGATCTGGCAATAGTGTCGGTGATGTTTATTTAGTTGATTTTGGTTCCGTACAGACACTAGCGGCCAGAAAAGGTAGCACGATTACTGTTGTTGGCACTTACGGATATATGCCACCCGAACAATTTGGCGGCAGGAATATTCCCGCTTCCGATATTTACAGTTTGGGTGCGACATTAATTTATTTAGCAACAGGTAGGCATCCCGCCGAGTTATCCCAAGATAATGTGCAAATTCAATTTGAGTCAATAGTTAATCTCAATCCAGATTTAATAGATTGGCTGAAGTGGATGACACAACCGAGTTTGAATCGCCGTCTCGCATCTGCTGGGGAGGCGCTGAAAGCCTTGGAAAATCCCCGCCAGCAAACAGATATCTCGGCGATTAGACAAAAACCGTTTGGGAGTAGGATTGAACTGAAGGAAGATGGGGAGAATCTAGAGATTCTGATTCCGCGAGAAAGGTTGACTTTTTGGAGAGCCTGCCAGATGTTGGTATTCACATTGCCTTGCTTGGGGTTAGTTTTATTGCCTTTTATATCGATAATACTCGTGATTCAAGGCGGGCTTCAATTCATTAATTCATTTGTGATGTTATTCTCGTTCATTACACTCACCTTGGGAGGTATAAATTTTGCTATATTATGGCTCTCGAGCACATTATATTTAAGAGCGACTAAAATAAATATCGCTCGCAATCAGATTTCCGTGACTCACCTGTGGCCTTGGTATAAATGTCAGGTTGCTCCAATTATGAATAAAAATTTTAGCAAATGGAGTATGTATATCCGGCATTCGATGGCAATTTCAAGACCAGAAAAATATTATAAAACCCTAGGACTTTATGACCTAACCCCGCCAGAAATAGAATGGCTAGCCAATGAAATAAGTGCGTTTTCTGGCGGGAAAATTACTGTTGTATCCGCAGATAATAAGTACGTAAAAGAGTACGTAAAAATCCCTACAGCAAAATAGGGCGATCGTCCTACTTTTCTGATTCTTGCGAGTAAAAGGTATATTTACACTTTATTGTAGGCTACACAGGTAGATTCGAGCTATTCTAGAAACATACTTCATTCTCGATCGCATTATGGTTGCCTTACCCGATCGCCCATCGATGAGTGCAGAAGAATACCTGGCTTGGGAACCCACCCAAGAGGAACGCTACGAGTATTGGGATGGCGAAGTCGTCGCCATGATCGGCGGCACCCGCAATCACAATCGAATTGCCTTTAACTTCTCTAAGCTCCTAGATGATGCCCTTGTCGATCGCCCTTGCGAGGTGTACATCGCGGATGTAAAAGTCCAAGTGGAACCAGGACAAAAGTATTTTTATCCTGATGTTGTAGTAACTTGTGATGAGCATGATAACGATCCGCAATTAGTGCAATTTCCTTCCTTAATTATCGAAGTTTTATCGCCTTCCACAGAAGCAGCAGATCGCGGCATTAAATTTGCTAAATACCGCCAATTTTCAACACTGCAAGAGTATGTCTTGGTGCAAGTCGAACAGCCAGGAGTAGAGATATTTCGGCGCAATCAACAGGGGCAATGGGTTCTCTCCGAGTATGGTTTGGGCGATTCCTTGCAACTTGAATCGGTGAATCTAGAAATTGCGCTCGCCGATTTATATCGCCAAGTACAATTTTCTTAAAAATTCGATTTCAAGGGATTTGATATTAATTATCCTAGCGATTTTTTTAAGTATTTGAACGAACCGCGAAGACGAGAAGAGCACGAATAAAGAACAGTATCTTCTTCTTTCTCTTTCTTCGCGTCCTTAGCGCCTTCGCGGTTCATTTAATCTTACTCCCGATTCGTAAAAACCCGGTTTCTGGGCCCCGATGCGTAAGTCCTATTTAAACAAACTGACCCGTTGGAGTCGATCGCACGCGACGAATCCCAACCACCGACGGCATCGGCGATCGGCGCGAATCATTCGAGATATTACTCGGCCACAAACTGCCGCGAGAAACACTACGAGTCTGATTAAAAACAGCACCGTTCAAATCCAACATTTCAATTGGCCGACTGAGTACAGTACCATCATCGATCGGACAATTTTCCCCAGGATGCTGCACCGCAAGCAACAGCGTATCTCCGACAAAAGTCGGCCCTGTCAATTCGCATCGGTTCGGGCCGTAAGCAAACGGAATTACTGTTCCTGCATTCGGGCCGGAAGTCGGAATGTAAAACAGCCAATTGTTGCCGAAAACACCAGTAATATCTGACACATCTCCAGTCTTTTTATGGTCGATCGTCCTTGGCTTTGCAGTCGCACCGACATCAAAACCGTTGTGCGTGCTCGTAGACATATCTGTCACGCCCCAAACATTGCCTTGAGGGTCAAAAGCCAAATTGTCTACATTAGCAAATCCCGCCCCATCTACCGCACCGGCTTCTCCACCTTGAGCCAAACGCTGCCAGCGGAAAGTCAAACCAGCACCATCAGGACTGTCTTCAATTATTTTGTAAATTGCTCCCGACTGCTGAGGGCTGTTGACTGCGCTACCGTACTTAGCAACAGTAAAAATGCGAGAATCTGGATAGCCGTCGCTTCCCGGTGCGGCGTCAGTATAAGCAATGAAAACTTCCTTAGTAGTAGGATTAACTTCCAAATCTTCCGGCCGTGCCGTCGGAGTGCCACCAATCAAATTAGCCGCTAAGAAAGCATCAACTAAAACCGCACCTTGGCTGCTATAAAAATTAGCAAGAGTTTTATTTCTGTAGCCAGGAAGTGCTGTTGCTTCATTGGTTGTATCTACTACAAAAGAACCGCCATCTTCGGTTTGACCGGCAATCCCAGCGCGTTTGGGCAAGCGAGTATTTGCATCTCTTTGAGCTTTGCCAAAACTTGCCAATTCAGCCTCGGCCACTTCTTGGGGACTCACCGGATTGGTTTGGGTATTTAATGTTAGCGGCAGCCACCTTCCCGCACCGTTGCGGTTGTATTGGGCGACGTACAAAACGCCGTCTTCAAATAACCGGCTGTTGTTTTTATCTGCAGGATTTGTGACAGTGCCGTTGCTGACAAATTTCCAGGTGTGTCCGCCGCGCCGATCGTCCCCCATGTACACTACTAATCTGCGGCCTGCTTCGGCGCGAATGGCGACGTTTTCGTGGCGGAAGCGGCCCAACCAACTGTGTTTGCGGGGGCGGAAACTCGGATCTAGGGGATCGACTTCTACCATCCAGCCGTATTTTTCGCCTACTAAGCCGAATTCCTCACCGATAGTGCCCTTGGCGTAGCTGGTTTGGGCGCCGTTGGGTTTGACATTTTCCTGAACTCCGACGAAAAATGCTTCGCTACCTTGGAAATTTTCTTCGGCGGAGAGGATTGTGCCCCAAGGGCTTGTGCCGCCGGAACAGTTGTAGGCTGTACCGATGATCCGGTTGCCGAGTCCGTCGGTGTTGACTTGCGCGAAGACTTGGGTAGCAGCAGGGCCCGTGCCCGTGAGGTACTCGTTATCGCCTTGTCTGGTTCCCCAGGAGGTGACATCTTTGTATTTGTCGGTACGCTGGCTGTTGATTGCGAGGCCGGAAAGCCCGTGAATACGGCGGTTGAGGGGGTCGCCGGCGATCGCCTGAAATCTGCCGTTGGCTTGTTTGGTGATGCGGACGATCGAACCGCCGAGATTGTACAGGAATTCGCCAAGGGTATCGCGATTCTTTACCGATAAGTCTATACCGAGGACAGCGCGATCGCTCGCCGGAAATGATTCCACATCAGACGCCACTTCCGGCGCCACTTTCGACATCGGGAAGGATACGTACTCGTGGTTAACCCAGAGATAACCGTCGTCATTGCTGCCGCGAAGGCCTACAAAGCCCGTGTAGTCGTTGTTGTAGCCGAAATAGTCTGCCGGATTGGGGAAAACTCGATCGCCCCAGCGGAGAATCACGTAACGTTCGTATTCCGGCGGCACAACCACATCGTCAACAACGCTGTAACTCGTTAATCTGGTATCCTGCGAGGCAGCCATAACCGTTCCCTGTCCCCCCGGCGCCATCGCCATGAAGCTGGGCAGTTCTCGATAAATCGGCAGCGGGTGGGGAAGTCTTAACGGAGTGAAAGATGTCGGAACTAAAGCTTCAGCAGCGCTGGAATTGATGCCGAACAGTTTTTGAGTTAATTGAGGGGCAAGCACAGTGGTAGCTGCACTGCTACCGAAGAAAATTAGCAGTTGTCGGCGAGTTATTTTAGACATAAATTCCTTATTCAACCCAACATCCCTACTCAGACGAGTCTAATAGAAATTTACTACTGTTAAATTAAGGATAGTTAAGCTTTTGGTTAATTAAAGTAGGGATAAATTTTAGTTAAAAATAGGTTAAATTGGCACCAATCTAATTAGTCCGCCAGGGGGAAAAACTTCTCGCTCAAAGCTGAAGAGCTAGCTATAAAGACTGAGCGATAAAGTATTAAGTTAGTTAGTTAGGGGGCGGGTTTTGTATAGAGTTTATGGGTATAACTAGAGTTTTTTTCCCGCTTACCCGCCCCTAAGAGTTTAAAAGCTAATCATCTCGAAAACCCGGATCGTTTTCTCGGGATGTCGCTCGACTGGGCGCAGGTACATTAATCACTTGCGAAGACCCAGAATTTCGGGGCGAAATATTGCCGTCTCTGAATCCCAGCAGCAATTGAGCATCCGCAAAATATCTAGTCCACTGTTCGATTCTCGCATCTTTTTGCCAGTCGTGGCGGGATACTCTCGATCGCAAAACTGGAACTCTTTGTCGGCGGCGATCGGCTGTAATGATGATTGTAACTTCTGTTAATGCCGGATTTTCTTGAAACTCGCGGGCGATCGACTCTTTCACTAAATCTTCCGCCTGCTGCACTAAACTCGCAAAAGATTGACTGCCGTCCGAATCTAGGGTAAGATAGCTTTCCTTAGTTTCTGCTAAAGATACTGATACACTTGCGGTAAAAATGACCGTTGCCAAAATGCAGGCTGAAAATAAGCGTCGGTGCAAACTCATTATTTTTTAAACTAAATGCTGACACTTGTCAATCATAAGTAATAAAAATTAACCCCAAATTAAGCTCGGATTAAAATAATATTTTGTATATCAGATTTTGCCGACAATAGGGCTTGTAGGCTAGATAACTAAATCCTTCTTTATTCTTGCTTTTTCCCTCTCCCCTCTTCCTTCTCCCCTCTTCCTTCTTTATTCTTGCTTCTTCCCTCTCCCCTCTTCCTTCTTCCTTCTTCCTTCTTCCTTCTTCCTTCTTCCTTCTTCCTTCTTCCTTCTTCCTTCTTCCTTCTTCCTTCTTCCTTCTTCCTTCTTCCTTCTTCCTTCTTCCTTCTTCCTTCTTCCTTCTTCCTTCTTCCTTCTTCCTT
>JACJNY010000046.1 GCA_014695295.1 Microcoleus sp. FACHB-61
ATTCGTCAACATTGGACGATTGAAAACCAAGTTCATTGGACTTTAGATGTCACGTTCCATGAGGATCAATGTCGGATTCGTTCAGGTCATAGTCCTCGTAATTTTGCCATCCTCAGACGGATGGCACTTAACGCTCTTAATCAGGAGAAAACATTGCAGCGTAGTCTTCGTCAAAAAATCAAACAGGCTTCTATGAATAATGATTATATGATGACTGTTCTCAACTCCTTTTGTAAAGCTTGATTGAGATGCTCTTACCCTGGTGTAAAAAGGGCGACCTACCCCTATTTGTTAAAGTGGTTAAAAATAATGGTTGAACCATAGCTAAAAGCTTTCAAAAAAATAGTTAACTTTAGTAAAAATTTGGATTGTAAGTAGGTAAAAGTGCTATGACACAAAATCCTAATCAGCCTAGAGAATACGATGCCGTCCTTGGTGGTGAATCCTCAACACCAGCTAACGCGGCTGTTTTAGGAGGTATCGAAGGTGTAAAGAGGCGCTTGGTGAGTGCAGTTATCGAGCAACGAATTGCTGCTGTTTCCGAGGCGCTTAAGTATGGAGAAGCGGGTTTAGACTTGGTGATTCGGGCTTTGCAGGATGAATCACAGCAGGTAGAAAGGGCTGCATATCGGCTATTGCGGGAAAGGGGAGAACCGAGAGTTAAACAGATTTTACAAGAATACAACCCCTGGCGACTTTTGGAGCGCTCCTATACTTTTGGCGAGCATTCAGAATCGGTTTTTTCGGTCGCCATCAGCCCGGATGGGCAAACTATTGTCAGTGGGAGTAGGGGCAAAACCATCAAAGTCTGGAATCTACACACCGGGGCATTGATCGCGACTCTTAGAGGACATTCAGAATCGGTTAAATCCGTCGCCATCAGCCCGGATGGGCAAACTATTGTCAGTGGGAGTAGGGACAAAACCATCAAAGTCTGGAATCTACACACCGGGGCATTGATAAGAACTCTCGAAGGACATTCAGAATCGGTTTTTTCCGTAGCCATCAACCCGGATGGGCAAACTCTGGTGAGTGGGAGTGCGGACTGTACCATCAAAGTGTGGAATCTGCACACCGGGGAATTGAGTAGAACCCTTGCAGGACATTCAAGCAAGGTTTTTTCGGTCGCCATCAGCCCGGATGGGCAAATTCTTGTTAGTGGGAGTTTCGACAAAACCATCAAAGTCTGGAATCTCTACACTGGGGAATTGAGCAGAACCCTTCGAGGACATTCACACTTGGTTTATTGCGTCGCCATCAGCCCGAATGAGCAAACTCTTGTGAGTGGGAGTTGGGACAAAAGCATCAAAATCTGGGCTCTACACACTGGGGAATTAATCACAACTCTTAGAGGACATTCACACTCGTTTAATTCCGTCGCCATCAGCCCGGATGGGCAAATTCTTGTTACTGGGAGTGGGGACAGAATTATCAAAGTCTGGAATCTGTACACAGGGGAATTGATAAGAACTCTCGAAGGACATTCAGAATCGGTTAAATCCGTAGCCATCAGCCCGGATGGGCAAACTTTTGTGAGTGGGAGTTTGGACAAAAGGCTCAAAGTCTGGAATCTGCACACTGGGGAATTGAGCAGAACCCTTCCAAGACATTCACACTCGGTTAAATCCGTAGCCATCAGCCCGGATGGGCAAATTCTTGTTAGTGGGAGTTGGGACTATACCATCAAAGTCTGGAATCTGCACACCGGGGAATTGACCAGAACTCTTTTAGGACATTCACAGCGGGTTAATTCCGTAGCCATCAGCCCGGATGGGCAAACTCTGGTGAGTGGGAGTGCGGACTGTAGCATCAAAGTGTGGAATCTGCACACTGGCGAATTGACCAGAACTGTTTTAGGACATTCAGAATCGGTTTTTTCCGTAGCCCTCAGCCCGGATGGGCAAACTCTGGTGAGTGGGAGTGCGGACTGTAGCATCAAAGTGTGGAATCTGCACACTGGCGAATTGAGCAGAACCCTTGCAGGGCAGCCAAAATGGGTTAATTCCGTAGCCATCAGCCCGGATGGGCAAACTCTGGTGAGTGGGAGTTACAAAACCATCAAAGTTTGGAATCTGCACACCGGGCAATTAAGCAGAACTCTTGCAGGACATTTATGCTCGGTTTATTGCGTCGCCATCAGCCCGGATGGGCAAACTCTGGTGAGTGGGAGTGGGGACAGAATTATCAAAGTCTGGAATCTGCACACAGGGAAATTGATAAGAACTCTCGAAGGACATTCAGACTCGGTTTATGGCGTCGCCATCAGCCCGGATGGGCAAACTTTTGTGAGTGGGAGTTTGGACAAAACGCTCAAAGTCTGGAATCTGCACACCGGGGAATTGAAAAGAACCCTGGAAGGACATTCACACGAGGTTGATTGCATCGCCATCAGCCCGGATGGGCAAACTATTGTCGGTGGCAGCAAAGGGGAGATCATACTCTGGGAAATGCGGTAAAGTTTTTGTTGGCGCTTTTTGTTCGATCGCACTCTCGAACAAAAAGCGCAAACAAAAAGCGCAAGCGTTGCATCTTCACCCTTCCAAAGCCACCAAAAGACAAAGCAATAAAGCCTCCGTCCACTCGACTACAGCACCGTAAGTATCGCCCGTGTGGCCGCCCAAACGGTGGTTAAACCAGGCTCCGACAAAAATTCCGATCGCACTTCCCCCCAAAGCCATCCCCACCGCTAACAGCCACCGATCGCCCTCCAAGACAACTTGCACCACGCTCAAACTCAGCAGCAACAGCACTCCCGGTATAAAATCAAAAGGTGAATAAATAGATTCCTTGTGAAAAGCTCCCTTACCCTCGGCCCGGAGATAGGGATAGCGGGCGATCGCGACCAGTTGGGCCCACCTCCCCCAACCCGCGACGCCCATCAAAGCCAGCCAGCGATAGTTATTCAAGTCCGAGAGAGCCGCTGTTTTCAGCAGCACGATCGCGATCGCAGCCATCGCCCCAAAGGCTCCTGTAACGCTGTCCCGCATGACTTCCAGCCTGCGCACCGGGTCGGGTACAGCCAGCCCGTCCGCCGCGTCCATTGCCCCGTCTAGGTGCAGCCCGCCCGTCACGGCGATGCCCAAGACTACCACCAAGGCCGATCGAGTCAGAGCAGGCATTCCCAACAACTGCAGCCCAACATCCGCCAGTCCCAGCATCCCCCCAATCAAAAGCCCGATCGCCGGTGCCAAGCGAGCAATGCCTCGAAACTCCAAAGTCCAAGACATCGGTACCGGCAAACAAGTATAAAAAGCGACTGCGGCTGCGATGGCAGCACCTTGATTCCGGAAAAAGTCCATCGTAGACCGAACCCATTTATCATCCACCATAAGATTGAAAGTTTTTCATGTGGTATACAGTTGTCAATCCCTTAGTGTGTGCCAGAATTGGAGCTGTAACACCCTAGTCCTTTGGATTGGGCATTCCTCCTGTCCGAGCTCTTTTCCCCGGAAAACCTCTGCCGGCAGCGATCCCGAAGCTCCCTATCTAAAATGACTAAACTCAAGATTCGCGTTTCCCTTCCCAAGAATTCTAGCTAACTCCCTGATTTCCAAGACGGGAACATACTACAACAGAGGCTTTTACTCCATGAGTCACGACCAATTAAATAACAGGGTAGTTGCTCCTTGCATCATCGATACAGGCATTGTCGTCAACAAACGCGATATCAAAAGATTGCTGTTTGATTTAGGACGTGTCCGCTACCTTCACATACAAGATGGCAAGATTTACAGCGAAGGGGAAGGGTATGTGCTCGAAGTCTTCGCCAACCCCCACCGTTCTACCCTGATTGCCAACCATGCGCTTTATTTGAACGTGTATAGTTTTGATTACCTGGAACTGAAACAGTCCCCTGAAGATGGTGCTTATTTTGACTTGGTTCAAGACGGACGCCAGTTGCGGTTAATTCCCCTCTCCAATCCTTTGCAAGAGCAAGTCGCCCGGAATTTAAATGCTGCGGCTTTGGATGCGGTTGTCGATCAGGTACTCTCCGGCAACTGGGATCTGCAATTGGATGAGGATGATTCCCCGTTTTAATGGTCAGTCAGTCGATTTTAGATTTTAGATTTTAGATTTTAGATTTACTTGCAGCATTGAATCTGGGAGTTAGAACTAAGGTCTAAAATTTTTTGCCCTCCACGACGATTGTCGGAAACTTGTATCCGTTTTTGGGCGGGGTCATGAGTTTTTTGTCGCGAGGTCATCAGAAAACAGGGTAGAAACCCCGTCCTTATAGGACGGCTTTACTTTTCAATTGCATAAGTTGCATGGAAATAAAAATACGCATAAATAGTACCATTTTGTGCGCTGCCAATATGGTACTATTTTAGATAGTAAATCAACCCCGCTATGAAAGCAAGATATCGCTACAGATTCTATCCAACAGACCAACAACGACAGAGTTTAGCTCAGTTGTTCGGTTGCATTCGGGTAGTCTGGAACGATGCTTTAAATTTGTGCAAAAGTTCGGAAAAATTGCCCAATTACAATCACCTGTCAGGTTTATTAACTGCATCCAAAAAGACTCAAGAGCGGAGTTGGCTTAACAATGTGTCTTGCGTTCCATTGCAACAATCTCGGCGGCACTTATCAGTAGCATACAAAAATTTTTTCAATTCCCGCAAGGGGAAGAGAAAGGGAATAAAAGTTGGGACACCCAAGTTTAAGAAAAAGACCAACAGCCAATCTGCGGAGTTTACCAAATCCGGGTTCTCTATTAAGGGATGCCAAGTCTACTTAGCTAAGGTAGGAGATGTCAGTCCGATTTCGCCTGTGGGAATTACTTCAGAACCTAGCTCTGTAACGGTAATTAAGGATTGTGCAAACCGCTACTTCCTCAGTTTTGTAGTCGAAATAAATCCTGCAAGTCCGCTCCCGAAGAACCAATCAGTTGGGATAGACTTGGGGCTAAAAACTTTTGCCTCCCTCAGTGATGGAACGCAGGTAAAAAGCCCGGATTACTCGAAACCAGACCGCAAAATCAGGAAGTTGCAAAGGAAGTTAGCCCGCCAACCGCATGACTCAAGGCGCAGGAACAAGACTCGAATTCGGATAGCCCGCCAGTACAACAAGATAGCAGACACCCGCGCCGATTTCCTGCACAAATTGTCAACCAAAATAGTCAGAGAAAACCAAACTGTTGTTTTGGAAGATTTAAACGTGTCGGGGATGGTAAAAAATCGACGCTTGGCAAGAGCAATTAGTGGGCAAGGATGGTATCAATTCCGAGTTCTCTGCGAAGCTAAGTGCGATAAGTTTGGACGAGATTTCAGGGTAATTAGTAGGTGGGAGCCTACCAGTCAAGTTTGCTCTGAATGCGATTTTAGATGGGGAAAGTTAGACCTTTCTGTTCGCGAATTTGTCTGCATCAATTGCGGGACGCATCACGACAGAGACGGAAACGCCGCTAAAAATATAGAGAAAGTCGGGATGGGATATTGCCACGACTCTAAACGGACGCAGAGGGAAAGTAAGACTACGACCGTAGCATCTCCCAATGAAGCGTCAAGAATCACTGCCCTTTTAGGGCGGTGAGTATATCAACAACAATAGATTAGATAACACGGACGGCCGAGTAGCGGTTAAGGATCGTCGGGGACTAATGACTGAAGACAAGACGGGATTTTCTTTTAAATGTCAGGCTAATTGCAGCCATACCCAAGCGCGTGCAGGGGTTTTTTCCACTCCCCACGGTGTGGTGGAAACGCCTAAATTTATGCCGGTGGGGACGCTAGCTAATGTCAAAACTTTGACACCGGCACATCTTGAGGCGGCGGGTTCTCAAATGGTTTTGGCAAATACTTATCACTTGCATTTGCAGCCGGGGGAAGCGATTGTCGCAGGCGCCGGCGGATTGCATAAATTTATGGCTTGGCCGGGCCCGATGCTGACGGATTCGGGCGGCTTCCAGGTATTTAGCTTGAGCCAAATGCGCAAGATTACTGATGATGGGGTGACTTTTCGCTCTCCCCGCGATGGCCGCATGATTAATTTGACGCCGGAACGATCGATCGAAATTCAGAATGAGTTGGGCGCCGATGTGATTATGGCTTTTGACGAGTGTCCCCCTTACCCAGCTACGCGGGAGGAGGTGGAGGCGGCAACAAATCGCACTTACCGCTGGCTGCAACGCTGCATTCAAGCTCACTCGCGCCCGGATCAAGCTTTGTTCGGTATCGTCCAGGGGGGCGTTTTCCCCGATTTACGATCGCGCGCGGCGAACCAGTTGGTAGATTTGGATTTGCCTGGTTACGCCATCGGCGGGGTTAGTGTCGGGGAATCGGGGGATTTGATCGCAGAGATTGTGAAAGCGACTGCGCCCCTGTTGCCTGCAAGTAAACCGCGTTATTTGATGGGGATTGGGACTTATCGGGAAATGGCGCTGGCTGTGGCGAGTGGCGTAGATATGTTTGACTGCGTGATTCCGACTCGGCTGGCCCGCCACGGGACTGCTTTTGTTGGTGGGGAACGCTGGAGTTTGAAAAATGCTCGGTTCCGCGAGGATTTTGCTCCGCTGGATGAGTCTTGTCCTTGTTATACCTGCCAAAAATTCAGTCGGGCTTATTTGGCCCATTTGGCGCGGGCTAACGAAGTGCTGGGGTATACTTTGCTGGCGATTCACAATGTGACGGAGTTGATTCGCTTTACTGGGAGGATGCGGGAGGCGATTTTGGCGGATCGATTTACTGAAGAGTTTGCCCACTGGCTCGCACCGAGAGTCGATCGATCGTGATTGCCTGGGGTGAAGATATGCGACAATTATGAAAATTGTGTTGGATAGGTAGGTTGATTCATGGAAGCTGCATTACTCTTAGCAAAACTGCCCGAAGCTTATTCGATTTTTGAGCCTTTGGTTAATGTTTTGCCGGTCATTCCCGTGTTTTTCTTGCTGCTGGCTTTTGTTTGGCAGGCGGCTGTCGGATTTAGATAAGTTTGATTTCATTAAAAAGCAGGGGCAATTTACAAATCGCCCCTGCTTTTTGCTATTAAGTTTTGTTTCGTTCTTCGTTCTGCCTTCAGCTACCGCCGATCGCACTTTTGAATGCCGGTCTTTCTGAGATCCGCTTGATGTAATCTACAACGGCCGGATAAGCACTGAGGTCTAGTTTTAGCATCATCGGAATGTAGGCCAACATTGACCCGACTGCTGCGTCGGCGACGCCGAATTCCTCACCCATTAAAAACGGCTGTTTCTCGAAGATTTCATTTAACGGTTTTAACAACTTGGGAGTTTCGCGATCGCGAGTTGCTTCTGTAAATATTCCCGGCCCCAACGTAGCGTTAGCAAACGTGACCCACTGCACGATTTGAGCTTGCTGCTCCAAAGTGTCGGGCATTTTACCATATTTTTGAGCTAAATACAGCAGAATTGCGCCGGATTCCCAAAGTTTGAAATCTCCGTCAACAATTGCCGGTACTTTGCCGATCGGATTAATTTCGAGATACTCTGGCTGCAAGTGTGCCCCTGCTTGCATATCCAGCATGACGAATTCGTAGGGAACCGCTATTTCTTCTAGATACCACTTGACAATTGAGGCCCTGCTGCGGGCTCCGCCGTAAAGTTTCAACACGAAATTTTTATCCTTTAACGCAATATTGCTGTTATAGCATTTTTTGGGAAGTGGGCATTGGGAATTGGGAATTGGAGCAACCAGAGACTCTGATGTCAATGTTCGACTAATGACTAATGACTAATGACTAATGACTACTGACTAATGATTACTGACGAATAACTAATGACCGATAACTAATGGCAGTTCTGTCAAGTGCATAAACAAGATTCTGCTGCCAATAAAAATCAAAATTGCTCCGCCCAATATCTCAATTTTATTTGCAAACAAGTTACCGCACTTGTGACCGATAAACACGCCTGCAAAGGCTAAAAAGAAAGTAATAAACCCGATCGCAGCCACCGCAGGAGCAATAGAATCTTTCAGGACAGCAAATCCAATCCCAACTGCGAGAGCATCGATACTTGTCGCCACCGACAGCGTTATCAAAGTCCCCGTATCTAAGGGATTAAACTTTTTCTCGCATTCTTCGCCTTGCAGCGATTCATAAATCATTCTACCGCCAATGAAACTCAAAAGCCCAAAAGCTATCCAATGGTCGATCGGTGTTATCAAAAAACTAAAACTAAGACCGATGAGCCATCCTATGACGGGCATTAAAGCTTGAAACGCTCCGAAAAATAAGGCGATTTTTAAAGCTTTATTGACCTTCATGTGTTTGATTGCTAAACCGCTCGAAACAGCAACAGCAAAAGCATCTGCTGCTAGTCCCAAGGAAAGTAATATGGTAGTGGCTGCATCCATTTTTGTAAAGTGTTAGGTGTTATAAATAAAGTATTCCTCTTGACTGTTTTAGTTTACACTAAATTTTGATATAAGCGCGTTTTTATCATAATGTTTTCATTTTTGACTCACATTTATTTCAAAATTGGCGATGGTTGAAAAAATCAGCGCTTAGCTGTATTGTGTAAAAGATTATTTATGAAGTAGCAGAATCGACTATGGCGCCATCTAGACCGTACCAGCCATTGCTGCTCAGGTTACTGCATGGGGTTAACGCTGCGATCGCCCTTTTAGCAATTTTGAGCGCATTTCTGGTTTACAACACCTACGATGGGCGGTGGGGCAAAGTCCCCGTGCCTCGGATTGCAGATATTATTGGGATTCACGGCACTTTTGGCAAGATGTTGCTGTTAGGAATAATGCCGGCTTTTGCATTGTACAGTTTCCACGCAGGTCAAAAACTTTTGGTGCAGCCTGATTCTTTTGGGAGACTAACGCAATTGGGAAAACCGATTTGGTGGTACAGCTTGCACCGGATTGTGAATACGTTGATGCTGCTAGCACTGACTTTTTCGATCGCTTCTGGCAGTATGGTTAAGGAAGAATGGCTGCCGGCTGGGGAATTGACGCAGGTTTGGTATTATTTGCACGCTTCTGGTTGGGTGGTATTGGTGTTTTGTCTGGCAATGCACTTGTTGATGAGTGCGAAGGTGGGGGGTTTGCCACTAATTTTGTCGATGTTTGATGCCGCGTATCGCCCGGAGGATTCGCCGGCTGCTTGGTGGAAGAAAATTCGCTCTTTGGTCGATCGCTCTTAATTTGAAAATGAACAGAAATATTTTATTAATTGTTGCAGAAGTCTTGGTAATGGGAGGTTGGTTGTTTGCTGTGGTTGCACCTTTATTATTTTCCTAATCCTATCCTATCAAGTTTGGTTAAAAAATGATAATCAGGTTTTTAGTGAGGATTGAACTCCTCCATTTTAGGAAAACTAAAGTCCTCACTAAAAACCGAAATTAAGCTTTTCGCGGGGCTTGCGGCCAAGGTTGGCGACGGCTTTCCCTGGCGGCAAGATGCGATATCAAATGATCGGCAATTTTACGAGAAACTCAGCACCGCCCCCAGTTTGAGATTTCATTTGAGATTGCACGGGAGATTCAACTGTAAGGCGGCCGCCGTGCAATTCTACAATAATTTTATAGCAAACCGACAGCTCCAATCTTGTAAAATCTTTAAATGATTTAGTATGACCAGACTGGTCAAATATTCTGTGTTGAATTTCCGGGGGAATTCGCGCGCCGTTGTGGGCGATCGATACTGCAATAAACCTGCCTGTAGAATCCTCGACAATATCTGTTTTAATTGTAATAATTTGAGCGGAGTTTTCAAGGCTGTTAACAGCATCAATAGCATTGCTGATGAGACTCGCAAATACCTGGCTCAGTTGACCGGGATAACACAAAATGGGCGGCAGGTTGTGGTACTCCTTGACTACTAATATTTTTTGCTCCAGCCGACGCGCTAGCAACAGCAAAATATTGTCGATGCTTTCATTCAGGTTGGCGTGTTCTTTGTTGGCTTCGTCAGGAAGCGAAAATTTCCACAAAGCAAGGACTATCTGGCGAATGCGATCTGCTCCTATTTTCAAAAGATTGAGAATTTGCGGCAACTCTTGGCTGATAAAATCTAGGTCGCAGACCTCTATCTCTTTGGCAATTTGCGGCCCAGGTTCGGGATATTGTTCGCGATAGAGGCGAAGTATCTTAAGCAAATCTTTGATATAATCGTTGAGGTGAATCAGGCGACCGTAAATAAAGTTAATTGGGTTATTAATTTCCTGGGCAACTTCGGCGGCTAGTTGACCGACAACTGTCATTTTTTCGCTTTGTACTAAATGCTCTTCGGTTCTTCTGAGTTTGGCTAATACTTCTTCCAAAAGTTTGAGTTCTTCTTGAATTTGCCCGTGGAGTTGGGATTGAGAAATTGCGATCGCCAGCGAGTCTGCAATTGCTTCCAAAACTTCCACCTCGTCGGGAGTCGCAAACCGCCGGCTTGCACAGGCGAACAGATATCCGAGCCGATTAGTCTGAGTGAGTACGGGTACTGCTGCGTAGTGGCTGTTTGTGAGTTCGATATGGACGGGTTCCCCAGACGCTGTGGCATCAGGGGCGGCGGTTTTATATAGAACTATTGTTTCGTAGCGGTGAAGCCGTGCAGCTAAATCTCCAGAGGGCCCTCCTGCAACGCCGAAGATTCCCAAGCGCCCCGGCAAACCTTCCCGGCAATATTCCCAGCAAAATTCTAAAGTATCTTGTCGGGGGTCGTACCATCCGAATATTGCTCGATCGAGCTGCAGCAAAGTACCGAGTTCGTCTACTGTAGTTTGCAGGATGCGATCGAGGTGCAAGCAAGCGCGAATGCGGCCGGTCAAGCGGTGGAGAAGGGCTTCTGTGCGAGTGCGGATGGAATTTAGGGCAAACAGCTTGAGTGCCGCAATTGCTGCGAAAATAGCTGCGGCGGCAAGTACGGCGGCTGCAGCGGCTAGTATATTGAAGGGGAGCAGTTGTTTTTCGAGATTGTTGCGGGGAATTACCAGGGCGATCGACCACTCAGCTTGTTCTAAAGGAAGATAGGCAACATAAACTCTGGTGTCGTTGATTTTAGTCAGCAAAATGCCAGTTTTTTGATAAACCATCTCCCGGGCTACATTCGCCAAATTAGCATCTGCGGACTCTAAAAGACTGGGAGCCGGCTTGTCGATATTTCCCATTAACCGAGCGTCGGGATGGACAATCGGCACTCCTTGAGAATTGAGAACAAAAGCGTAAGTTCCTGCCCCATATTCCAGCTTTCCTACTACTTCGGCAATGCGGTCGAGGCTAATGACGCCGTTCATTACTCCGATCGGCTTTTGTGCTGTTTTATAAATAGGATTTGCCGAATTTGGCCACACAGGAGCCGAAATGGGAACAATACTTTGTTGTTTGAGCGTGCGAGAAATGGTAGGATCTGAAACATAGACTTCCCCAGCCATTGCCTTTTTAAAGTGTTGGCGGTCGCTGACATTAATCAACGCTCGGCCGACTTTTGTGGTGAAATAAGAACCGTCGGGATCGATTAATGCGAAATGCTGGAATTCTTGCAGTCGAATTACTTCGGATTTTAAATAAGGCTCTGCCACTGACCAATTCATCGAACGAACGGGAGGAGTGTTTGCGAGGATTTCGATCTCAGCCTTTCTAGTGCCGAGCCACCGATCTATCTTGTTCCCGCGCTCCCTGACTTCTAACAAAGCATTTCGCTCTAAATTGTTGATAATCAAGCGGCGAACGCTTTGATAGCTGATACAACCAGTGATGCTAGCTGCCAGAATTGTTACGCCCCCAATTAACAGCGCAGTTTTGTAGGGAACATGGTATTTGCCCTTAAATCCCGCTGGCAATAGTCGAGTTAATTTCCACCACTTAACTCTCGCAAAGCTTCCCATTGTTTGACTAATTTGTGA
This sequence comes from Microcoleus sp. FACHB-61, assembly GCA_014695295.1. GTDB lineage: Bacteria > Cyanobacteriota > Cyanobacteriia > Cyanobacteriales > Microcoleaceae > Microcoleus. The sequence continues at coordinate 11,800 of JACJNY010000046.1, forward strand.
GATTGAAATCCTCAGCTCACCTGCGATGTAGTCCCAGCCTGCCAATAGTCTGAAACTACTAGCATTGAATAATTGCGGGGATTTTTAAATTTTTCCCCGGCGGGTTCACACTGTTAAACTGCCATAAAAAATTCTACTATATTTTTTACTAATTAAAAAGATTAATCAACAATTTAAGACTTTTCTTAACAGTCCTTAATAATTTATGTTTATTAGGTGATGTGCGGATAGCTCTAGGTTGAGATGTTGGGCGTTTTTATTATGAGGTAAGGTGCACGCCCAGCAGTACACCCTACTTTGAGATGTTTGGCGTTGGCCTTAATATTGAAATATTAAAAGCTTTTCATTCATTTATGAAGGAAAAGCTTGTTAAATCTTTAATTCACATCTCAAAACTCAAAACTATTTTCCCTGCATCCGCTGGCTGAGGCGCTGCTAAATTGCCCCAGTTGCGCGATTTGTTTAAAGAACCTTGTGAGTATGTTCGTGCTGTTTCACATTGTCTTCAGTGCGAATGATGCGCTCGGAATTGAGCACTCTTTTGCGTTCTAAGGAATAAGTAAAGTCGTTGCGAACTGTTCCCAAGGGAATGTGAAGTTGAGCTTGGGGGCGGATTTTGTAAGTGCGGGCAGCGGCGATCGCCCGAAAGCCAAATTCTTCGCTAAACTGAGCTGATGTCGGGAAGTCTGGCAACATTTTGGGTGTTTCGCCGTCGAGCACTGCTCCCAAAGTCGTCCCGCAAATCATTAAATAAGATGTGGGAATTCCCTTGACAATTGCTTCCAAAGCTGCTGAGGGAATAGCTTCGATTACTTGCACTTCAAAAACTTCGCCTTCTTCTTTGATGAAGCAGGTAGCTACACCGACTGCTATGTAGTCGTCGGTGCAGAGATCAGGAGCGTTGGGATAAACTGTTGCAGTCGTCATAAGAAAAGCTTGGTAGTGTGGAAACCGGGAACGACAAATTAATTGATTTTAGATTTTTGATTTGATATTTCCTCCACGGTTTTTTTCGGGGATTTTACGTGGAAAATTTCAAACCGGCTGTTCTAATATCTAAAATTGTTGAGTTAAGCTCCGAAGAGCCGATCGCGCGATTGTGTCGATCGTACCACATCAAGGTAGATGCCGGAGGATTCGGCAAGGATTCCCCGCCGCCACGACGTTTGCGGGAATATCTTTGACAACAACACTGCCTGCGCCGATCGTGCTATTGTCACCAATAGTGACTCCTGGACAAATAATACTGCCGCCACCAATCCAAACATTATTGCCAATATTAATTTCAGTGGCAATCTCTAGGCCAGAAAGCCTCATTTCCGGGTCTGTGGGGTGAAGAGCGGTGTAAATTTGTACGTTGGGCCCGCACAGTAAATTTTCGCCAATGTTAACTCGATTGCAGTCGAGAATCACGCAGCCAAAATTCATATACAATCCGTTTCCAGCATAAATATTGCTGCCGTAGTCGCAGTAGAAAGGTGGCTCAATTTCAACTTTCGGCCCGACTGCACCGAACAATTCCGCGATAATTTCTAGCCGTTTGTCGGGTTCGTCTTCGCGGGTAGAATTGTAGGTTCTGGCGAGGCGGCGGGCTCGCTGGCGCTCTGAAATCAATTGCTCATCCGCAGCTAAATACAATTCGCCGGCGAGCATTTTTTGTTTTTCGGTTTTATCCATAAGAATCGACGGTTGTAACCGCCACTATACCAGCTTTCCTCCCTCTCTAAGAGGCTGAAGAATAATGTAGGGTGCGCAGTGCGCACCTTACCGCTATAATTAGCGCGTCAAACCATTTTTTGATGTTGCAGCATACATTTAGGGGTCTGGTTTAGACTGCAAACAAACGGCTAAATCCAGGTTGGTTAATTGCTCAAAAGCTCGATCGATCGATCCTTTTCCCCGCAAAAAACCAGTATTGGCAGCGGGGCAAATATATTGCAGAGTGGAGGGCGAAAATCGATCGATAATTGACTTGACGCTGTTAATTTGCCGGGGCCAGTGAAAAGTTTTTGCCGTCAAGAGCGGTACTGGGGCGCCTTCTCGGTTGGGGAGCAAGTGTCTGCCCGAAAACAGCACTCCGCCGCTGCCACTATGATAAAGGCAAGAGGAACCTGGAGAATGGCCTGGAGTCCAAAATGCTTTCATTCGATCGCTCACAGCAAATTCTCGCTCAAAAACCGTCACCTTCAATCCCGGAAGCAAATAAGCTTCCTGCTCTTGAATCAGGATATCGCACCCCGTGGCTTCCTGAATCTCCCGCGCCTTGCCCATAGCGCCGCGGTGGGTGAGAAACAGCAGTCGCACACCGCCGCGCGATCGCAAAAAGGTTTGGTTAATCTCATCCCAAGCGGGACAATCCACCAGGATGTTCGATTCGTTTTCTACAATGAAATAAGCTGTCGCACCGAGGGTATCCCGGTTAGGCGGGAAAGCAAAGATATTGTCCAGCACGGGCCTGGGTTGTTTGGAGACTGAGCTCTGTTGTTTCAAGGAAGTATTTCATAAGGGAATGGGATAAATATTATGTTCTTTTTATGGTTGTTTGTATTGGGACTGATATCGTACTACTTGTTGCAGAACGGCATCAGCCGCATCACTCGAACTCCGGTATGGCTGCTGTGGCTGGTAATGATGGCGCCGGCGCTTATTTGGACCGGTTGGGTTTTAGTCAACGGCACGAGCAAAACAGTACCGCCGGAGTTAGTAATTATACCTTTTCTGGTTTGCCCTTTTTTGTATTGGTTTTTGGTACAGTTGGGGCGCAAGAAAATTACCGCCGAAACTGTTGAGCAGTTACCAGACTCTGCGACTGAACCTGCAAAGCCAAAACCGCCCGTGCGCCCGATCGATCAAGAAGAAGAAGCGAGTTTGCGCGATTGTTTCCCTTGGTCAATTTACTTTTTGCGAGATTTGGAATTTCGGCCGCAGGCTGTAATTTGTCGCGGACAGTTGCGAACGAACCCGGAGGCGGCTTATAAGGCAATTCGGGAGAATGTGGAGAGGCTTTTTGGCGATCGCTTTTTAGTAGTATTTCAAAACAGCTTGAGCGGTCAACCTTTTTTTGCCCTAGTTCCCAACCCCAGCCACCAACCAGGGGAAACTCCTGTCAAAACCGAATCTGTAACCAGACCGTTTTTTGCATTAGCTTTGGTTTTGATCACGGTATTTACGACTACGCTTGTCGGGGCGCGAATGGCTGGAGTTACTGAAAAAGCTTTGCAGTCCAACCCGTCAATATTGCTCCAGGGTTTGCCTTACTCGCTTTCTCTAATTACTTTTTTGGGGATTCACGAATTAGGTCACTATTTAGCTGCTCGATTTTACAAAATTCGCACGACTTTGCCTTATTTTATTCCGATTCCTTTTTTCTTGGGAACTTTTGGCGCATTCATTCAAATACGGAGTCCAATTCCCAACCGCCGAGCTTTATTTGATGTTAGTATTGCCGGGCCCCTTGCGGGTTTAGTTGCGGCAGTGCCCTTATTAATTTGGGGTTTGGATCATTCGACAATTGTACCGCTGTCAGACAAGTCGGGAATGTTAAATTTTGAGTCTTTCAAACCCAATTTTTCGCTGCTGATGACTCTCTTGAGCAAGTTAACCTTGGGCGGTGCTTTGAATGCGGAAACTGCGATCGATTTGCATCCGGTAGCGGTGGCGGGTTATTTGGGTTTGATCGTGACGGCGTTTAATTTGATGCCGGTGGGACAACTCGACGGCGGGCACATCGTGCACGCGATGTTCGGCCAGCGAGCGAGTATGGCGATCGGGCAAGTTGCTAGACTTTGTATGCTGCTGCTTTCTTTTTTGGAACAGGGTTTGCTGCTGTGGGCGATTATTTTGTTTTTGACGCCACTAAACGATGAACCGGCGTTGAATGATGTCAGCGAATTGGATAATCGGCGGGATTTTTTGGGGTTGCTGGCGATCGGGCTTTTGTTAATGATTTTGTTACCCGCGCCCAGGGTACTCCTTGAGTGGTTAAATGTTTAGAAGGAAGTTCGGCAATGGATTCTGTAACGGATTTAACGGATTTAACTAACTGATAGATGTCGAAGTCCCAGGGAATAGAGAGGAAGGAAGAAAAGAGAGGTTGACAAAATTATGCAAGGGTTGCTATACAAGCGAGTTTAGCATTTCTCAACTCGCTTTCTATCTCGAAGTAATCTTTATTTTCACCGACTGATTAGAGAAATATGCCTTACAAATCCTTTACTTTCCAACAATTAAAAGAGCTGTTTGGAGTGGAGCCGTCACTCAGTCCTATTCTGAGTGCCAAGGTTATGCCTGTAGAACCCTCGGAATGGCTTTGGAGAACCCTCGAAATTAGTTCTAACACTGCTGTTACAACTGCAAAAGAACGTTCGGAACGGATTATTTCTCCTGTTTTGTTAGAATCTAGAGAAAGGAACAACAGGCAATTTTCTATCTTTTCCGGTTGGTCATTTGATGTAGATATTTCTCGGGGATTGAATGGAGAATGCGACTTTCTACTGTCTTCCGTGCCGTTGGATTTTGAAATTAAAGTTCCGGTTTTTGCATTGAGAGAAACGAAAGGCGGAGAAATAGAATCTTGTCTGCCCCAGTGTGCCGCACAAATGGTAGCGGCTCAGCTATTTAACGAAGACAAACACAATTCAATACCTGCCGTCTTTGGCTGCGTAACTACTGGGGTTGTATGGCGGTTTCTTAAATTAGAAGGAAAGAATTTAATTATTGATGCTGATGTTTATTGTCTCGATAATGTTCCTATGATTTTAGGGGTATTGCAAACAATCGTTAATTTATACCAATAATTTGACGAGCCTAATAAAATAGGTTTGTAGTAAAACTTGCGTTGTTATTACAAATTTAATGATATTTTTTTACCGGATGCGAGAGCGAAAAAAATTGACCGCAAATCAAATAATCTAGCTGTGCCCATGATCGCAATTACTCCAGAGCAAACAGCGCTAATTCCGATTTATCGCGAGAAGTGGCGGCAAATTGGACTTTCGATAAAACCGATCGATCGCCCGCAAGCTACAGCAGCCATCAACACCGCCTACAACATCATCCGCTGTCCTGAACCCGAAATTATTTTCTGTGACAGCCCTTACATAGCTTTGCAAGCAGTTGAACCGCTAAGGATACGCGATTCTGGTCTGGGGACGGGCAGCGAAATCAGAAACAAAATTCATAATGAATTGTACGATATATTAAGAAGTCAACTCGGCAGGGAGCTGGAAAATGAAATTTACAGCAAACTCTATAACCCGCTGTACGCTCAGCTAATGGCTCAACTGCACGTTCATGTTACAGACGAAGTTTACGTCAAATTAGCAAGGAAGTTGGGCGGGAGATTTCAGAGATTCCCGATCGATCAGGCCGATCATAATAACAGCATAGTTTCCGAACTCTCAGCCTGTCACGGAAGTTGGGTGGATTTTTGTATTGGCGTGTTAAATTTGGAGTACGATCGCCCTTTATATTCAGCTTTTCAATCCTTGGTGGAAAACTGCGGCTGGATTTACCCGTTTGAGAAAAAGTGCTTTGTGTGCGATCGCCCGCGACAACTTCATTTTGACAGCGAATATTTGCTCCACGCAGAAGGTCAACCAGCCGTTGAATTTGCTGACAAGTTCAGCGTATACTCTTATCGCGCCGTCCGGCTGCCGCCAACAATCGGTCAAGTTCCGCCAGAGTCTTGGCAAGCTTCATGGCTGTTAACAGAACATAATGCCGAAGTGCGACGAGTTTTGATTGAGGCGATCGGCTATCGGAGAATTTGTCAAGAATTGCAAGCAATCGAATTGGATACTTGCCAAGAATATACTTTGTTGAGAATTGAAAATAATATTGACATAGAGCCAATTTATTTGTTAAAGATGACTTGTCCGAGTACCGGACACCTTCACGCTTTGCGAGTGCCGCCGAAAGTGCGATCGGCTAAAGAAGCGATTAGCTGGGTAAATTGGGGAATAGATCCCGAAGAATTTCAAGTGCAAACTTGACGGGAAAGTTTAGAGTTGTGAGTACGCGAGTTGACAGTTAAAGAATTACAGCGCCACGAAAGCAGCGTTCTGGATAAGTCCAGAACAATTAAAAAATGTAGATTTACAGCCACCGCTTGATACTATGTACTCTGGCAGCTAAAACCCACAACTTCAAATCGACATGAGCCAGCATTCAGACCGTATAGCCCCTCACGGCGGCATCCTGGTCAACCGCATTGCCACACTAGACCAAAGACAAGAATTTTTCGACAAAGCAGAAGTCTTGCCGCGAGTCCAGCTTTCGGATCGATCGATCTCCGACCTGCAAATGATCGCCATCGGCGCCCTGAGTCCCCTCAAAGGGTTCATGAACGAAGCTGATTATCGATCGGTCGTTAAACAAATGCGCCTCTCCAACGGCCTGCCGTGGTCGGTTCCCATCACCCTCTCGGTCTCCCAAGAAGTCGCCGACTCCCTCAAAGAAGGCACTTTAGTGCGCCTCGACTCGCCGGCGGGCGAATTTGTCGGACTCTTGGAACTTGCAGAAAAATACCACTACAGTAAAGAAGAAGAAGCCCTCAACGTCTACCGCACCGACGATCTCAAACATCCGGGTGTCCAGGTAGTAGACAAATCCGGGCCCGTTAACCTCGCAGGCGACGTTTGGCTGCTGGAACGCGAACTAGACGCCCGGTTTCCCCAATACCAAATTGACCCGGCGAAATCGAGAATGCTGTTCACAGAAAAAGGATGGAAAACCATAGTCGGTTTCCAAACCCGAAACCCCATCCACCGCGCACACGAATACATCCAAAAATGCGCCTTAGAAACAGTAGACGGCTTGTTTCTGCACCCGCTAGTCGGGACGACAAAAGAAGACGACATCCCGGCTGATGTGCGGATGCGCTGCTACGAAATTCTGCTAGAAAAATACTATCCAAAAGATCGCGTAATTTTGGCAATTAATCCGGCGGCGATGCGCTACGCCGGGCCGCGAGAAGCAATTTTTCATGCTTTAATCCGCAAAAACTACGGCTGCACTCACTTTATCGTGGGGCGCGATCACGCTGGAGTTGGCGATTATTACGGCACTTACGATGCCCAATACATTTTTGACGAATTTGAGCCGGGAGAATTGGGAATTGTGCCGATGAAATTCGAGCACGCTTTCTATTGCACGCTGACGGAACAAATGGCTACAACTAAAACCAGTCCCAGCACTCCCGAACAGCGGGTGCATTTGTCGGGAACCAAAGTGCGGGAAATGCTGCGCGCTGGAAAATTGCCGCCGCCTCAGTTTTCGCGGCCGGAAGTCGCTGCAGAATTAGCCAAGGCAATGAATATTTTCAATTACGAGATTTAAATCTTGAACTTTGGTCTGGGCGACATTCTGAAGAGTTTTGAATTTTGAGTTTTGAGTTGAAAATGGGAAATTTTAAACTTAAAGCTCAAAAGTTAAAACTTAAAAATTATCTTAATACTAAACAGTCACAACCTAATTAAATCCCCTAAAATTATTGAGGGGAATTTAACTAAAACTTCAAAACAAAAAATTCAAAGCTATTTAAAAATGGGACTCAAGCGGCGGGAATTTTTGCAGCAAGCTGGCCGGGTGCTGGCCGCCATCGGAATCAGCGAGGCCCTGTGGCTGCCGTTGGGCGATCGCTACCTCCAAGCCTTAGCCCAGCCGACAGCCCGCAAATTGGCTTTGTTGGTGGGCGTTGACAAATATCCAGACTCGCCCCTGCACGGCTGCGTCACGGATGTGGAAATGCAGCGGGAACTGCTGATATATCGGTTTGGGTTTGTGCCGTCTGACATTTTGACTTTGACTGACGCTCAAGCTACGAGGGAAAATATCGAGACGGCTTTTGTGACTCACTTGAGGGAACAAGCAAAACCCGGTGACGTGGTAGTTTTTCACTTTAGTGGCTGCGGTAGCCGAGTCAGTTTGGGCGAGTCTCCCGGAATAATGCAAAACAGTTTGGTGCCAGCGGATGATGTTTTGCCGCTGTTAGCAAACCGGGCGGTGAACGATATTTTAGAGGAAACGCTGCTGCTGTTGGTTCGATCGCTCGCGACAGAAAATGCGATCGCCATCCTCGACACCAGCTACACCTATCCGGGTTTCCCCAAAAACGGCAACTTTCGCATCCGCTCCCGCCCCCGCCCCACCGTCGGGCAGCCGAGCCTCGCAGAATTAACGTTTGCCGAAGACCTCAGATCCCGCCCAAATCTCCGTCCGGAGGCCGCCGTACTTGCTGCAGGCGCGAATTCCCAACTCGCCGCCGAACAAGAGTGGAACGGATTTACCGCAGGTTTGTTTACCTACGCCCTCACCCAAACTTTGTGGTGGGCAACTCCCGCTAGCAGCTTCAGCGTCAGTTTCAGCCGCGCTGCGGGTAATGTTTACAGCAAGCTGGCTGGGTTATCGCAGCAACCGCAAATTCGCCATCACGATTTAACAGCCGCGCCGGCGGTGAATTTTTCAAATTTAATCTTGAATTCCCCTGCTGCTGACGGCGCTGTGACGGCGGTGGAAGAGGGCGGCAAAACTGTGCATTTGTGGCTGGGCGGGTTGTCGCCCGGGGTTTTGGAGTGCTGCGGGGGTTCTGTGTTTGCAGTGGATTCCTCCGAGGGCGCGAGGCTTTTGCTGCGGGGACGCACGGGCCTCTCTGCTAAAGCCCAAGTTTTAGACAAGACCGATCGAACAAACAGCCCATTAACAGCCGGCAAATTGGTGAAGGAAGAAATTCGGGTATTACCGCGAAACATCGGTTTGACAGTAGCTTTGGACTCTGGTTTGGAACGCATCGAGCGGGTGGACGCTACCAGTGCTTTCGCGACTGTGCCGCAAGTTGCAGCGGTAGGGAGCGAGCAACCGGCTGACTGTCGGTTCGGCAGAGTCCCGGAAACGACTTTAGCCGAAACAGCCTCGGCTCACGAGCCTGCTTTGTCTCAAAGCCGTTACGGTTTGTTTTCTTTGGCTCAAATGCTGATTCCCGATACTCAGGGCGACGGGGGAGAAGCAGTCAAGGTGGCGGTGCAGCGCTTGACTCCGCAGTTGAAAGCGCAGCAGGCGGGGAAGTTGCTGCGGCTGACTATCAATGAGGGCTCTTCGCGCCTGAAGGTGCGGGCGGAGCTGGCAACTCTCGCACCGCAAGCGCGGGCCGTGGCGCAGCGAGAGCCGGTGCGGGCCGGCGGTGATTATCGGCTGCAACCGCTGAGCGGGGAAAGTGAGAAATCGGCAAGCGCTCATATACTAAGTTTGCCAGAGGGCAGCCTAGTTCGCTACACATTGTATAACGACAGCGAGCGCCCGGTTTACTTTGTCGTGTTTTGCTCGGACTGCGCGGGACGGCTGTCTGTGCTCGGCGCTGAGAGCAAAGACGCTGTGGGGGGGATGTCGCGGGCGATCGCTCCGGGGGAGAATTTGAGCGTGCCGGCGGCTGGGGCGAGCGGGTGGCCGGTATCCCCGCCGATCGGACTTGCGGAAACAATCATTATATTTAGTGAGAACAACTTCGATCGAACTCTGGCTGCAATGGAAATGCAGCAAACTAGGGAGGCCCTGCCAATTGGAGTGCTGTTGAATCCTTTAAATGTGGCGCGGGCGGTGCTCGAAGATTTGCACGCGGCTAGCATTCCGGGGGTACAGAAAGTGGGGATATCGACGGATGATTTAGCTTTGGATGTGAATGTTTGGGCAACTCTGAGTTTTGTTTATCGGGTGGTTTAATTGAAAAATGGGGACTTGGGAATGTTTTCTATAACCTATAATCTGAATCTATCCCAGTACGAAATCGATATTCACTTCCAAATCAGGAAAGGCGAGCGACGCAACTTGTTGACCTCGCCAAAATTTTTGGATTAAACTGTAACCATTAGGAGTTGGCTGGCGGTAAACCTCTAAACATTGTGCCTCTATATCTACTAGCCAGACTTCTTGAATGAGCGATCGAGCGTAAATAAGAACTTTCACATCTCGATCGTAATCAACCGTGCTATCGGATACTTCTACCAACAGCAAAACTTCTGACGGTACTGGATGTGCTGTTGAATAGTAATCAGGCCGGGGTTTCAGCAATACTACATCAGGTTGAGGTTCGGTGCGATCGCTCAACTGGATGGGGTTTTGCACATCTAGAAAAGCCCGGTTACTGGGAATTTCGCTGAACAGTCCGATGAATCGTCTCACACAGGAAGCATGATGACTTCCAATTGCGGCCCTTTGGATTAGTTCTCCTTCTATCAGTTCTACCCGATCGCCCTCGGAAAGAATACCAGCTTTGCCCATTAAATGATATTCTTCTACGGTCAACAACCTTTTGAGTAATTGCACTGCCATAACCCACCGCGCTACTAATTGTTATTTCAATTGTAGTCGATATGCCAAAGAAGTTATGGTCATGAGTAGTTGGTAATGTCAACAGTCAACCGTCGTACAGCAAACAGTCAACTGTCAACAGTCAACCGTCAACAGATTGATAAACCTTTTCTACCATTTGAGCCAAGCGTTTCATAGCAGTTTCAATCTCATCATTGGTCGCAGTCAAACTGATGCGCAAACACTCGTGCTTGTGCTGCCAATCTTCCCGTAAACCTGGAAAGAAAGAACTTCCTGGCACGACAATTACGCCGACTTTCTTCAACTCTTGATACAGTTCCCAATCAGTCATTGGCAAATCTTTCAGCCACAACCACGCGAAAATTGCTCCTTCGCCCCGGTGCAAAAACCACGGCAAATCCTTCGGCATTGCTTGTTCTAGGGTGCTTTCTACGATCGCAAATTTGCTTTGATAGTACGGCCGGATTACGTTGATGGAAATGTCGGCAAGAGCGCCGGAAGCAATCGCCCGAGTTGCGATCGCCTGTCCGTATCTTGGCGAATGAATGCACATATTGGTCTGAAAACATTCTAATATTTGAATGATTTTTTCATCGCCGATCGCAATTCCGATTCTTTCTCCCGGCAATCCGGCTTTCGACAGACTCATACAGTGGACGATATTGCCGCCAAAAATCGGCGTCATCTCGGTAAAATTCAAGGACGGGAAGGGAGGGCCGTAGGCGGAATCAACCAACACCGGCACGTCAAAAGCGGCCGCTAAATCGGCAATTTTCTTAACTTCGTCGTCGGTGAGAACGTTGCCGGTGGGGTTGCAAGGACGGGAAAAAATGACGCAACCGGTGGTTTGGTCGATCGACAATTGGCTGAAATCCGGGCGGTATTTGAACCTGTGCGCGGCTGCATCAATATCGAGGGTAGGTTTGCAGGCGACTACCGCTTCGGGAATTAAGCTGACGCCGCCGTAACCGGTGTAGTCTGGGCTCAGCGGTAAAACAATATTTTTAAGCTGTTTGCTGGTAGTGTAGCCGCCGAAAGCGTTGGCTGCGTAGAAATAGATCGATTGACTTCCCGGAGTAATTAGGATATTGCGATCGGTCAAACTAAGTCCGTAACGCTGGTTAAAATCCGTCCGCACCGCATCAATCAACGGCTGATAGCCTTGACTCGAACCGTAGCGACAAACCACCTCGCCGTATTCCGGGCCCGCCAAAAGTTCCGCAGTGCAGTCGCGCCACAACTGCTCGACTTCCGGCAAAATCACCGGATTTCCGGCGCTCAAATTGATAAACTCCTGCCCGCTGCCGGCTCTGAGAGTTTCAATAATATCTTTCATAATTGCCCGAACTCCCGTGAGGTGGGACATCTGAGCGCCAAATTGAGTCAGGGCAGGGTTCATAGCAAATGCAGCGACAATGATAGAAGTTTACAGTTTACCCATAATAACTCCAGTCGCAGGCGTTAGCCTAGCTTATCTGGGGTCTGGGTTGTCGATCGAGCGTCTGACTAATTCAATAAATTCGATCGAACAGCATTTTCTTTTTGCCCCTGTACACGCGGCGGAGAATAAGATTCTCGGCATTTGTGGAGTCATATCGATCGATCGAACAGTGTTTTTTGCCTGAAAATTAGCGAACGGGGCAACACTATCTAATTCAAGAGTTGTGGTAAGATTTCACGCCGCCGCGCCACATGAATTGCCGATACTTGACAGCAACCATTGGGAGAATCTAAAATTTGCGCTAGAACCCGATCGCAACAGAATATTATTGGCTCCGGTTACTGCTATAATTGCAGGTTTAGTCCAGCCTCAAGAATCAGATTTGTTGCTAGCTCATCTTCATGATTCGCGGTTTGCTGACAGCGGTGCATTTCATCATCAATCCGACTAAAGCCCAGATAGCTGGTAACCTCGCCCTTGGAGTGGCGTTACATAACAAATACGTAAATCCCAACCCCAATTAACGGCCGTAAAATTTAACACAACAATGACACACTTCCCACTTACAGAATACGAGCAACTTACAGATCCTAAAGCCAAAGCAGTGTACGAAGAAATCTTGACAGACTTGGGGTTTGGCATTGTCCCCAACCTGTTCAAGTCAATGGCAATCAACCCTGACTTATTAGAAGCAAATTGGAAAAAATTCCGGGGAACCATCCTGCAAGGAGACTTACCACGCACGCTTAAAGAAATGGTCGGCGTCGCTATTTCCCAATCCAATAATAGCGAGTACGCTCTGCAAGTTCACCTGCACGGATTGTCAGCGTTGGGGATGAGCGAAGAAATCCTGCGAACCCTAGTTTCTGATTTTGCCAACTGCCCATTGCCAAAACGTGATAAAGCCGTAATTACCTTTGGCTTGCTGGCTGCTACAAAGCCCCTGGAAATGACAGAAACTGATTACCAAAACCTGCGGGATTTAGGACTTGATGATTCTGAAATATTTGAGATTATTGCGACAGCAGACTTGTTTAGCTTTGTCAACAGATATACTGATTCCATTGCCCTCGAAATAGATGCTTTGTAATCTATATTGTATACCCATATTATGGGCGATCGGCTAGAAGATCAAGATCGAAAAGAGCTTCTGTTGACAGCCCGCCGTTTGTTAGCAGAAGCTCAAGCGCTTTCCATCCGCATTTCCGCCGTTAACGAAATTGCCACTGCGATTAACCGCACCCTCGATCTCACCCAGATTTTGCGGGTAGTAGGTAAGCAGGCCAAATGGCTGCTGGACTTTGAACACTGTAGCGTTTGCCTGCACAGCAATAACGCTTGCATGACCTTATTTGGCCCGCATATCCCTGTAGATATTTCAGCCCTGACAGAGGGCGGCCCGATTAAGAAAGCTTTCACAACACGTCAACCTCAATTAATTCAAAAAGCGGATGCTACTGCTATTTTATCCCCCTACGCTTCGCAGATTATCCTTCCCTTGGAAAGTGAAGGTAAGGTTTTAGGAACCATTAATTTTGCCACAACCAAGCCGGGGGCTTACACTCAAGAAGACTTGCGGATTGGCTATCTTTTGGCTTTGCAACTATCCTCAGCCATCCGCAATGCTGAACGCTTTAAAGAGATAAATAGCCTGTATTCCGAGCTCGATGCCGAAAAGCACAAATCTGACCAGCTACTGTTGAACGTGCTCCCGGTTGAAATTGCCGAGGAACTCAAAAATAACGGCAAAGTGGAACCACTTTATTATGATTGCGTATCGGTTTTATTTACTGACTTTCAAAGCTTTACTCAGTTATCTGAAAACATGACGCCGCGAGAGTTGGTTGACGAACTAGACTATTGTTTTTCTTATTTCGATCGCGTGATGGATAAATACTCTATGGAAAAACTGAAGACTATTGGCGACAGCTATATGTGTGCGGCGGGAATTCCTACGCCTCGCGCAACACACGCCTTTGACGCTGTACTTGCTGCCCTAGAAATCCGACAGTTCATGGATTTGCGAAAATTGCAAAAAGCTCAACAAAATATTCCTTATTGGGATATCCGCATTGGCATTCATTCAGGCCCAATACTTGCTGGGGTAATTGGCAATAAAAAGTTTTCCTATGATGTCTGGGGGGATACAGTTAATACTGCATCTCGGATGGAATCTTCCGGCGTACCTGGAAATATCAATATCTCTCACGAAACGTTTGAATTAGTTAGAGATTTTTTTGAATGCGAATACCGAGGAAAAATTTATGCTAAAAATAAAGGCGAGTTGGATATGTATTTGGTTCACCATCTTAAATAAATTTGGGAATGGCTAATTGCTAAGGGAGGATGGCTAAGCGAGCCGTTATTCTATTTTAGATTTTAGATTTTAGATTTTAGATTTTAGATTTTAGATTTGGGAATGACTGATTATTAGCACGGTTTGGATCGCCTGCCTACAGTTGCAGTTTTTTTAACTGGTGTTAGATATTGAAATAAAACTCAACTATGAACTGAGAATATATCGCTCGAAGTTTTTTCTCAGGAGAGCGGTATTCTATCGCAGTGCCCCCAAGCTATATTAAAATGATCGAGCTGTAGATTTTAAATTTTAATTATTTATGCGTATTTGGCAAGCAGATTTCTACCGCCGCCCTCTCCAAGACGAAACTGGCAAACCACTTTGGGAACTCTTAATTTGCGACTCTGAAGGCAGTTTTCAATTTAGCGCTGTTTGCCGCCAGGGGGCCGCAAATTCTAATTGGGTAGCCTCGCAGTTGCAGCAGCAAGCTCAAACCCAAAATTTGCCGGACTTAATTCAAGTATTTAGACCTCAGTCTCTGAGCTTAATCGAAGCTGCGGGCAAAGTTTTGGGTGTAAAGGTGGAGGCGACGCGGCGCACTGCGGCTCTGAAATTGCTGCTGCAACAACGCGCAAAAGAATATTCGAGTATGCCTAATTATACAGGTGAAACTTACAGTGCGATCGCCCTTGACTCGCCCCCGCCTGTACCCTTACCCGAAAACCTCTGGGGCGATGGTTGGCGTTTTGCTTCCCTACCCGCCGGCGACATTGAAGAGGCTTTCCAAGGGCGTCCCCTGCCAATTTTGGAAATGCCAGAATTGCTGTTACCGCTGAATTTGGGCTTGGCCTCAACAGTACCCGTACCGGGGGTTGTGATTGACGGCGGGCGCCAGTCTATGCGGTTGGCTAGATGGCTTCAGGACGCCAAACCTTTTGCTTTGAATTATATCGCTGGAGAGCCCGACGGATTGATATTGGAAGCTGGGTTAGTAGATAGGTGGGTTGTGGCTACTTTTGAAGATAGCGAGGTGAAAGCGGCGGCCCAAATTTACCAACAGCGCAAGCAATTAAGTCAAGGATTGCATTTTTTATTAGTGCAGCCCGATGATAGTGGCATGACTTATACAGGCTTTTGGCTGTTGAATTTTGATCGATAAGATGTAAATAATATTATTTGTAATGCCGATCGATCTCGCGCCGAAATATAGTAAAATACCGCCCGAACTTAGTTCCAGGAGATACAAACTCAAACACAACTTTTAAAACAGCTTCTTGAGCTAGCAAGATATAGTGCTGCCAATTTATTCTACAACTAAAATCAATCCGTTTTGGATGCCCTGACACACTCGGTTGATGTGAACATGATCCTTTTGGTCGAGCCCGTCGAGGACTGCTGACTTCAGCAGCCGTCTGTCAAGGGGGGTAATTTGGCGAAAAGCAAAGATGCGCTGCACGATCGCCTCGATCGAGATTTTGGGGAGGTTAGCAGAGCTGACTGTCATCATAAAAATGGGTAGAAACCCCGTGCTTTGAGCACGGCTTTACATTAACTTAAATCCCCTCGCGGGGTGGAGGGGTATGGTTGCCCCTCCGATGAGGTATGGTTGCCTCAAACTCCCATTTCTGGGGTAAAGTTAGCTTCGCCAAGGTTTTCTGAGCTTGTTAGGCTAGCAGCACTACTTCAGTGACCTTAAAGTTGTTTAACGACTAGCGACAGAGCAGGGGACTAGCTTCGCATCCGCCCGGTGTCGTGACTCAAAAAACGTAGTCAGTTAAGACGCTTGGCTGGTCAGGACGGCTTGTGAGATTTCTCTTTCAAGCCTCATGCCTTTAGGCTGAGGTTCCTGACGGTCTTAACACGCTAAAAGTTGATAACAGAACTGTGTATCTTTATTTTTAAAGATTTTGTGAAGGTATTTTGTGATTAGGATCACATATATTTTGTGACAATATAGTGTATGTTGGGTGACTTTTGTCACGAAATCTTCAATTATCTTTACGCCAACTTAACGATGGCCCGATAGAATCACTGTGGTAAAACTCAAGCAGAGGGTAAAAATGGCACAAGCAAAAATCGGAATTATCGGCGGCAGCGGTTTGTATAAAATGGAGGCCCTCAAGGATATTGAAGAAGTGAAAATTGATACACCTTTTGGAGCGCCATCGGATTCCGCAATTGTGGGAACATTGGACGGTACGCCGGTAGCATTTCTGGCTAGACACGGCCGCAACCACACTTTTTTGCCCTCAGAAGTGCCTTACCGAGCAAATATTTATGCCATGAAGAGTTTGGGAGTTGAGTATTTAATCTCAGCGTCGGCGGTTGGTTCCCTGAAAGCAGAGGCGAAACCTTTAGATATGGTAGTGCCGGATCAGTTTATCGATCGTACAAAAAATAGAGTTTCTACCTTTTTTGGAGAAGGAATTGTTGCTCACATCACATTCGGCGATCCGGTTTGCGGCGAATTGGCTAAAGTATTGGCAAGTGCGATCGAATCCTTGAACCTCACCGACGTTACCCTCCACCGGGGCGGCACCTACGTCTGCATGGAAGGCCCCGCATTTTCCACAAAAGCAGAATCCCACCTTTACCGCAGTTGGGGGGCGACTGTCATCGGAATGACAAATTTGCCGGAAGCAAAATTAGCCAGAGAAGCAGAAATTGCCTATGCAACTTTAGCATTAGTCACCGATTATGACTGCTGGCACGAAGATCACGACAGCGTAACAGTAGAAATGGTAATAGCAAATTTGCACCGCAATGCAGAGAATGCTCAAAAAGTCATTCAAGAAACAGTCCGTAGACTAACAGAAAATCCCCCCGTTTCCGAGTCGCATTCAGCTTTGAAATATGCAATTCTGACTCGGTTGGATCAAGTGCCGGCCGCAACTAAGGAGAAAATGGGTTTGCTATTGAAAAAGTATTTGTAAAACGCACCGCGAAGACGCAAAGAGCGCGAAGGAAAAACTGCATCTCTTCCTTCGCGTCCTTAGCGTCTTCGCGGTTCATTTAATCTTACGACCTATTCGTTATCCTATAGTTGACGATTATTTCTGAAGGATTAACTTATCAACTGCTTGAATGCGTCGTGTTCGCGAATATTCTCCAAATCAGCTTCACTTTTTGCCAACTCTTTACACACATTCGGATTGAGATTGAGGGCGCGCTTTAAATTTTCAATGGCTAATTCAATTTTACCTTGTAGGGCATAACATCGGGCTTTGTTGTACCAAATTCTGTAAAAGTCAGGTCTAATTTTAGCAGCATTGTCGTAGGAAGCGATCGCCGCTTCGTATTTTTGCAATTTTGAGAGTGCAACGCCTCGATTGTTCCAAGCGTCAGTATAATCATTTTTAACTTGTAGGGCTTGATTGTAAGAAATTACTGCTTGTTCGTACTCCTGCATTTTGGAAAAAGCAACGCCTCGGTTGTTCCAAGCATCGGCATAATCGGGTTTGGCTTGAATTGCTTGTTCGTAACAGCCGATCGCCTCCTGGTACTTCTGCAACTCCAACAATACCACGCCTCGATTGTTCCAAGCGTCGGGATAATTCGGGCGAATTGTAGTAGCTTGTTCGTAAGAGGCGATCGCCTCTGGATACCGCTGCATTCTCGTGAGCACTACTCCTCGGTTATTCCAAGTATCGGCTAAATCCGGCTGAATTTGCAGGGCCCGATCGTAAGCTGCGATCGCATCTTGATAACGGTTTTCAAAGAAACAAGCATCTCCCTGTTTAGCATAGTCGGCGGCCGTCAATAGCTGTTGGTAATTGCCATAATTAACCGGAGCAAATTCTTGAATTTGGGCGTCGGGGAATAAAAGGTCTGTTTCTGCCTCTGCCGAGTGACTTGGGTGTTGAATTTCGCCTAAGATACTTTCAGCGTCGGAAATTAATAGTTTTAATTGAGAGATTGTATCGTAATGGAGACTTTCAATTTCTTGGCGAGCAATTGTTGTCTGCTTGGACAATTTGCTCAACAGAAACCAAACCCCGACTCCGGCTGCTGTGGGAAATAAAGTTAAGGCAATTACGAGCCCGTTCAGCAGTACCGCCGTGCGCCCGAAAGCAATGTCAACTTCTTCTTGAACTCGATCGCGAATTTCTTCTTTAAGCTGCTGCTGTGGGAATTGCTGCTGAATTAACAGTGCGGCCCTCGGTTCAGACGCAGAAACGGTACTGGCGCAGACTAGAATAGTCAAAAGGGCGATCGGGCTAATACTTGTTCTAAAAATACTTGACAAACGCATTGCCTTAGTGATAAGCACCTGATTTGCGATTTCCATGTGTCAAGAGATGCTGATAAGGATGATCCCAGACTAGCCCATTTGTTCACAAACTCTTAAATACAGGATATCTGTTGTGCAGTCCCCTCCTATCAAATTGCTGACGCAAGAATTGCTAGACGAAGTTGCCGCTTCCTCCCGCCGCAGTCCCCGCCAGCGACAAAACTACAATTTCCACGATTTGTCTGAAAAAGTGCAGCGATTTGTCAACGTGCTGCAACCGGGCACTTACGTCCGCCCTCACCAACACCTGCGCCCGCCTGCTGTTAACGGTTTTGAGTTTTTCGTAGTGATTCAAGGAGAAGTGGGTATTGTTATTTTGAACGAAAACGGTCAAATCCTGCGCTCGTTGCGAGTCAGCGCTGCGGGCCCGACTCGCGCTGTCGAACTTCCAGAGGGCACTATTCACACGTTAGTAGCTTTGGTACCGGATACTGTGATTTTGGAGTTCAAGGAAGGGCCTTATGAGGTGGCTGCAGATAAAGACTTTTTGGCAGGTTTTCCTGCTGAGGGAACTGCGGCGGCGCGGGAATTAGTCGGGATTTGGGAAGCGGAATTTAACAGTTGATATCACTTCCGGTTGCACCGTCCGTGATAGTTGGCTGTTGACTGTTGACTGTTGACTGTTAAAAATCTAAAATCTAAAATCTAAAATCTAAAATCGATCGACTGATTACTAAGGACTGATGAATCTAATTGTCGTCATCCGATTGTATAAATCCGGGGCGATGCGAATGATTTTTCTCAAAAGTTCATCCGTCACCCAAAAGACGAGGGGAAAGGAAAATGTTTTGCTGAATTCGCTGCATAGCAGGTTGGTAGAAACGAGCAATCGATCGATCGCCTGCACTGATTCCAAGCCGAGGAGCATTAAAGCTGGAGGCTGTTCCCCGTCTATTTCTGCAGCGATTGTCCTGTAGAGAGTTGTCGCCGATTCGGGCAAAAACAGTTGTCGCGGTTTGACGGCACAAGTTGCTTGCAGCCGATCGACTATTTGCTGTCGCAAAACCAGCGAGTTGCAGTTGACTAAAATGAAAGAAAAGTAACCTTGGGAAAGACGCAGCGCGCGAATTAAAGTTGAGAACGACCGCTCGTTATATTTAGCTGAGTCGTACTTAGCTGAGTCGTACTTAGCTGCATCGTCTTTAGCTGTATTTTCTGAGCTTTTCTCGACAAACATAAATTGCAGATTTTTTATTTTGTTTTAGAGCTTTTCTAGATTCAAGGAGGTTTATAAAGAAAATTTGAACATCGGAAACTTATTTTTTCTTTAAAAACATTCCGGTCACTATAGCACGGTTTTAAATTAATATCAATAGTTAGATCGACTAATTTGGCCCCTGCCACTCAAAAAGCCACCTGCGACGGTACAACCAAAGTAGAGCATAAGGAAGAAGGAAGAAGAAGGAAGAAGAAAGAAGCAATATTTCGCAAGGGTTTGTGTAATTAATAACCTCCTAAATGTCTGGCGAGGTTGCTAGATAAAATGTAATTAAACATACAAAAAAATCACCGGGAATTCTCAGCCAGCGGCAAAGTAAACCAAAAAGTTGCCCCAGCACCGGGACTGCTAATTACCCCAATTTCCCCGCCGTGAGCGCCAATAATTTGCCGACACAGATATAAACCCAAACCCAAACCGACGGAGTGTCGGGATTGATAACCCCTAACGTAAAGGTCAAAAAGATGCTCGCACTGTTCCGGCAATATTCCCACCCCGTCATCTTCAACGGTACAGTAAATCATGCTACTTGGGGAATTGGGGATTGGGGAGTGGAAATTGGTAATTGGGGATTGATAATTTGTAATCGGTAATTTTTCGAGGTTTTGTTTTGCTTCTTGGTGATTTAGAATTAATTTACCCGTCTTTATTACTTGAGCGGAAACCGTTAAATTCAGTCCGGGCAGATTGTGCTTTAAAGCATTAGCAATTAAATTAGAAAACACGCGCCTTAACTGAGTATTGTCAGCATTAACGGCGGGCAAACCATCCGGCACCAAATTTTTAAAAGTAGCTTGAGCCTCATTTATTAAAGGCTCCAAATCTGCCGCCGCCGCTTCAACTACCGCCCTCAAATCAACCCGATCGCAGTGCAAAACAAAACCGCGCAATTCCCCGGCGTGAACTTCCAAAAGCGAATTGATCAACCGCAACTGCTGTTCGCTACCTTGAATCATCCGCTCCAAAACAGAACGGGGAATCGCGATCGAATCCCCAGTTTTCCTCTGCAAATTTTTCAGCACCATTAACATTCCCGCCACCGGGTTTCGCAAGTCGTGGGAAAGAGCGTGGATAAACAGCCGCAGCGATTCTTGTGCCTGTTTGCGCTGCGTGATATCCTCAATTAAACCCTCATAATAAAGCACGGAGCCGCTGCGATCCCGTACCGCCCGCGCCTTCTCGGAAATCCAGACAATACTGCCATCTGAGCGGTAAATTTGAGATTCAAAATCCGATACTGTGCCGCTTTCCTCGATCGATCGCAAAAACTCATTTCTGCGAGCCGGATCGACGTACAACTGCCGCTCAATATCAGTAAACTTTGCCGTCACTTCTTCCGGGGAATCGCAGCCGTAAATCCGCGCCAAAGCTGGATTTGCAGTAATGTAGCGGCCGTCGGGAGTGCTTTGAAAAATTCCCTCGCCGGCATTCTCAAAAATGCTGCGGTACTTCGCCTCCGCCTCTTCCAACTGCTGGTAAGCAGATTCCAACTCGCGCCTGGTACTAAACTCTTTCCGTTGCAGACATTCGTACCAATAAACCGACAAATCGCAAATCAAACAAAACCAAAACAAATATAAGTAAAACCCGGTCAACTTAAAAGCAGTATACTTAGCAAAACTTAGATTTAAAACCAAATTTATCCCGACGTGGCAGCACAAAACGCCGAGTTGAGAAATCAGGTGGAGGCGCCAGCGGACGGGCATCAGCGTAGCTTGGATCAGAAACGCTAAACTCCAGGTAAAAATCGGTAAGTCCCCGGCTTGTGCGACGGCTAACCCAAGCTGTACAACGACCGTCAGCGACCACGAAAAACCCAAAAATAGCAAACCGGGATAGCGCTTTCCGAAGGAGGTTGTTTGCAACACAAAACAGGTCAGCAAACCCAATTCTACAGCAGCGCTCGTGTACAAATAAACACTTTTAAACTCCTGGCGAGCGAAGAATGCTTCGCCCAGAAAATAGACAGTTATTGTGAAGGCAAAAAAGATGGCAATTGCCACAGCAGGGCGCAGCCGATCTCGGAGGAAGCGATCGCGCCACACCTCGTAAATGGTTAACGCCTGAACTGATTTTGCATTGCCCAAATAGCTCATACCATTTTAGATTTTAGATTTTAGGTTTTAGATTGAGAAAGATCCATCGTCCGAGTTGACAGCAGGTAGCGAAAACCAGAAAGTCGAGCCACCTCCGGGAGTGCTTTCGACGCCGATTTCGCCGCCGTGAGCTTTGATAATTTGCTTGGACAGGTACAGTCCCAAACCCAGCCCTGTTAATTGTCGGCTATTAGGGTCTTGAACGTAAAGTTCAAACAGAGATTCCCGCTGTTTGGCGCTGATTCCCACTCCATTATCTGTTACAGTACAGCGAACCATTTTTACGGTGACTCCGGGAAATTTGCTGCCGATATTGCCAATTTGGCCCTGATAGCGGGGCATTTTGCAACTGCCGTCGAGGTAAAATTTGGCCAGGGTTTCCTGATTTTTCTGGGTGGTCTCGCACATCCTAGGACGATCGCCCGCAGGAGAGGCGAGGTTAGCGATATAGCGGGCGATCGGATTATTTGGGGATGTTAAAGCCTGTGAATTTTCTTCATAACTTAGCCTTTTTTCAACTTCAATTACCTCAGCTTTAAAAGTTATATTGACTCCCGGGGGATTGTGTTTAATAGCATTAGTCAACAGATTTTCCAGCACCCGCTGCAAGGGTTTGCTGTCGGCATTGACTTGTGGCAAATCCGCCGGGATTTCCTGAGTCAAAGTTGCTTGGTTTTTTGCCAGCATCGGTTCTAAATCAGCAACAATTGCTGAAGTTAAAGACGGAAAGTGCAGCGGTACAGTATTGAGAACAATACCTTTGACCTCGCTAGCGTGAGCGTCGAGCAGGGCATTAACCATAGTCAATTGGTGTTCGCTGGCCTGAACTATCCGCTCCAAAATCGAGCGAGAAACCGGAACATCCTGTAGAGAGTCAGAGGGCGATTTGTTGAGCAAATTTTTCAGCAGTATTAACATTCCCATAACTGGAGTGCGGAGATTGTGAGAAACTGCGTGCAAAAATAGGTCTTTCAGGCGGTTGCTTTCTTGCAGTTCGTGCATTTTTTGCTGTAGTTGGCGGGTGCGTTCCTCCACTTGATATTCCAAGTTGGCATTGAGAGCTTTTACCTGCTGCAAAAGTTGGGCTTGCTGGAGAGCTATCGCCACTTGGGTAGCGAGTTTTTCTAACAAATCAATTTCAAATTCCTGCCAGTGGCGGGACCCGGAGCACTGGTTGACGGCCAAGATCCCGAACAATTCATCCCCCAGGACGATCGGCACATTTAACGTCGCGCGAATTTGATAGTCGCTGTAGAATTGGGCAACTCTATCGCTGACCTGCACGCTAGCAGTATCGGAGATAGATCGCACACGGTTGGTGGCATAAAACGTTCTCAAGTTTTCGAGGTGATTCTCATCAGCGAGCACCCACCCGAGAATAGAACGGCATTGACCTCCCACAGACTCAGCCACAACCTTACCGTACACCGGGCTAGCAAGATTTGCGCCCAGAGCGTCCACAATACCGATGAAAGCGCGGTCTGCCTTGAAAAATTGTCGGACTTCGGCAACAGTAGTGTTGAGAATTTCTTCGAGGTCGAGGGAGTTGCGAATTCGCAGGGCGATTTCACAGAGCAGGCGCTCGCGCTCGGAGGACGCCCGCAAAGCCGCTTCCGCGCGGTGGCGTTCGGTAACGTCTTGGACTGTGGCGGCGATCGCCCCTGACTGAATGACCGACTGTTCGCAGACAGTGCGTTCGGAGCCGTCTGCCAGCACAATTCGGTAGTTAATGCAATAGGGTTTGCGATCAAAGATAGCTTGGCGCTGCGCTCGCGCCACCAATTCTCGGTCTTCTGGATGTACGGCCTGCAAAAAAACTTCTGGTGTAGGTTTGACAGTTCCCGGAGCAAAACCCAAGAGGCGGTAAAGTTCGTCCGACCACCGCAACTCGCTGTTGGGTGTACCGTGTTCCGACGATTCCTGAAAGTTCTCAGTTGCTGCGACGGCGGTGCAATTTAAATCCCAATTGCCCAACTGAGCGATGCGCTGAGCGTTCGCCAGACTAGCTTCGCGCGCTCGCAGTGCCGCCGCCGTGCGGCGCACCTCAAAAAGCGCTTGCTGGCGTTCTGCTACGGCGGCCGCCAACATCAGAGCCACAAGGGCGATCGTACCGGTAAAAGCTTGTAAAAATAACACCGCTTGTTTGAGATTATCGCTTTTGGCGAAAAACGGGCCGCCTCCCTGGACTGCTCCCAAAATCGCGATGTAAGACACGATCGAATAAGCAAAAATCGCTCCCGGCGGTTGAAACCGCAGGGCCGCCCAAACTATCAGAGGAAAAGGCAGATACTCCAACGGATAGAGAGCGCTCGCCGCCTTTGTTTTCGAGCAAAAAACCAGCCAGCTAACGCTCAGCAATAGAGTCAGCCAGAGCGCTATTTCTGAATATTTAACAATTAAAGATCGCACATTATAGCGGTTTTTAGTTACCTGAAATGTGCGTGGGTAATTAGTAATGGGTAATGGGTAATTAGTATTTGATAATTGGTACTTCTGCCTGCTAAAAAGTGCTATAAAAATTGAAATAATGCGGAGTTTTATTTGAAATTTAAAACTGTTAACAGCGTGGTTCAAAGTCAGCAGCACCGGCGTCACGATCAAAATTCCCATCCCGTCTCCGAGCCACGTAGTCCACCAGTTGCGAGAAAAATTGCTCCACTGATCCCAACCAAAAATGCACGTACCCAAGTTGCCGAGGAGAGAACCCACAAAAGTAGACCCGATGACAGCGCCCGCCACCAAACCCACAACATCTCGCAATCGATCGAGTTTGGTAGAAAATCCGCTCTCCCTCAGCAAAGCCTCCCCAACCAGCGCTTGCAAGGTGACGCTAAAGGCCGATGTGACAATGACGGCGGACGGTATACCGGCTGTAGAGTTTAACAGCACCGAACCGAGGGCAATTCCCGGCCACATCCGCCGCCCTTGCAGTAGCAGTGCCGCTAGAGCAATACCGGCGGGCGGCCACACGGGGGAGGCTTCGGCTTTCACCAGTCCCAGCATCGACGCTGCGAGTTTTCCGGTAACAAAGTATGTCAGAGCCAGGATACCGGCGTGCAGAAGCGGTCGAGTGCGGTGGTTGAGCAGTTTCATTTTTTGTGCGATCGAATCCTCCATTCCTAGTTTTTAATTTAGGCGGCATTGGGGCGATCGAACTTCCTCCTGACGACTCACCTGACTGGGGGAGTGGGAGAGTGGGGAGAGTGGGGGGGAGAGGTTTCTTCGGTATCCGGGCAAAAGTGAGATGCTCGCCCTTCCATAATTATCTCAGCTCTCTTCTCTAACAGAGAAGTTTGTGCGATCGCCACATTAGAACCTATCGCTGTTCACTATTCACTTTCGAGCCAAAATCTATGAGTGATGGATGGACAAAAACAGGGGTTCTGATTGGTGCAGTGGGATTAATCCTCGCATGGCCACGCCAGAAATCAGACAGTGCGTGGGCTTAGACGCAGGTAGCTAACCCTTGAGAAAAATCTGCTCGCTTTACAAGCCACAGTCAGCCCGTCAAACAATAATAACGATCGAGCCAAGGACAGACAAAGATTATGAAAAATGATAGAGTTTGTCCTTAACATAAATAATTTTTTCTGACAACTAGCCCCCAGCCCATCTTAATTTTGATGACCTCTGTAAAAAAAAGAGCCAACGCTAAGCAGATTTGCCTATCCAAAAAACTAACTATAGCTTTTGGCTTTTAGGGAGTCGCTAGAGACAGGTTTAGTTGACCCCCCTCTCCCAATTCTTAACTCTCCCAAAAAACAATTATGCTGCCAGATAAATACCAAAAAGTGCATCGCTGTCTCCCTCTGGTGATGGGAGTTGTATTCGCTACCACCTACAGCATCCCCATCAGCGGCCAACCCAGGATTCCCACACTATCCCAGTCACCAACAACAGAAAAACCCAACCCATCAGGAACGCAGCAACCCGTGCAAGCATTTGGCGGGCAAATCGCCATGTTTCTGGGGCATGAGGATAGGCTCACCAGTGCCGTATTTAGCCCCGATGGTCGGAAAATCCTCACCGCTAGTACAGATAAAACCGCCCGCTTGTGGGATATCAAAGGTAATCTCCTGACTGTGTTCCGGGGGCATGAGAAATTAGTCTTCGCTCCAGTATTTAGTCCCGATGGCAGCCAAATTCTCACCACCAGTGGGGATAAAACCGCCCGCCTGTGGGATATCCAAGGCAATCTCCTAACCGAGTTCCGGGGGTCTGAGGATCAGCCTGGTATTAGAAGTGCCGTATTTAGCCCGGATGGTAGCCAAATCCTCACCGTTAGTATGTTTGCGGATAAAGCCGGTATTTGGGATAAACTCGGTTTGTGGGATACCAAGGGCAATCTCAAAGCAGAGTTCCAGATCAGAAGTGGCGGATCAGGAGGCTTTCTAAAAGCCGTATTTAGCCCCGATGGTCGCCAAATCCTCACCACTGGTTATGATGGAACCGCCCGGTTGTGGGATATCCAAGGCAATCTTCTCAAAGAATTCCAGGGGCATAGGGAGCCTATCCTCAGTGGAGTATTTAGTCCCGATGGCCGGCAATTTCTGACTGCCAGCCAGGATAAAACTGCCCGCCTGTGGGATACCAACGGTAATCTCCTAACCGAGTTCCAGGGGCATGAAAATCATGTCGAAAGTGCAATATTTAGCCCCGATGGTCGCCAAATCCTCACTGCTAGTATAGATGGAACCGCCCGCATTTGGGATACCAAAGGTAATCTCCTGACTGTGTTTGGGCAGCATGGAGATTCCGACTGGAGTTCTGTCGAGAGTGTAGCAGGATTTAGCCCCGATGGTCGCCAAATCCTTACCAGTAGTAGGGATGGCAGCGCTCAAATTTGGGATACCAAAGGCAAGCTGCTGGCACAGTTGCGGGGGCATAACAATAGCGTGGGGGCAGTATTTAGTCCCGATGGCAGGCAAATCCTCACCCGCAGTTGGGATAAAATCGCCCGCCTGTGGGACGTTTCAGCCGCGATTGCTGCCCAATCCGAGCAAATAGCTGCCAGGGAAACCTTTCAGGAAGGCGTGTCCAAAAATAACGCTCAACTGGCAATATTTGGAGGACACAATAGTTCTGTCACCAGTGCCGCATTTAGTCCCGATGGGAGGCAAATCCTCACCGCTAGTTTAGATAAAAAAGCCCGTCTGTGGGATACCAAAGGCAATCTCTTAACCGAGTTCCAGGGGCATGAGGATGGTGTTAGCACAGCAATATTTAGCCCCGATGGTCGCCAAATCCTCACCACTGCTTATGATGGAACCACCCGTTTGTGGGATACCAAAGGCAATGCGCTCGCTGTGTTGCGGGGGGTTGGTGAGGCTGTCACCAGCGCCGTATTTAGCCCCGATGGTAGCCAAATCCTCCCCACCGATTCAGCTTATCCCATCAGCCTGTGGGATACCAAAGGCAACCTCCTCGTTAAGTTCTGGGGGCCTAAGGAAATGGGAATGGGGTGGATAGTCTATAGTGCGGTATTCAGTCCGGATGGCAGCCAAATCCTCACCGTCAGCTTAGATGGAACCGCCCGCCTGTGGGATATCAAAGGCAATGTCCTAGTCGAGTTCCAAGGGAGTTCGCTCAGAAGAGCCATATTTAGCCCCGATGGTCGCCAAATCCTTACTGCCAGTAGTGATGAAACAGCCCGCCTGTGGGATATCAAAGGCAATGTCCTAGTCGAGTTCCGGGGGCATAAGGAGCGGATCGAAAGAGCCATATTTAGTCCCGACGGGAGCCAAATCCTCACTAGAGATATAAACAACGTCCGCCTGTGGGATATCAAAGGCAATCTATTGGCAGAGTTTCGGGGGCATGAGAAAGGAGTTACCAGTGCCGTATTTAGTCCCGATGCTAGTCAAATCCTCACCGCTAGCTATGATGGAACTGCGCGAGTTTGGGATACCAAAGGCAATCTCCTGGCTGCGTTGCGAGGGCATGACATAGAAAGAGGTGTCCGAAGTGCCGTATTTAGCCCCGATGGTCGTCAAATTCTCACCGCTAGTTCTGATGGCACCGCCCGTCTGTGGGATTTGTCAGTAGCAATTGCTGCCCAAGCCGAGCAAATAGCTGCCAGAGAAACCTTTCAGGAAAGCGTGTCTAAAAATAACGCTCAACTGGCAGAGTTACGGGACGATAAGTATGGAGTCAAGCGTGCCGTATTTAGCCCGGATGGTCGCCAAATTCTCACCACCACCGGTACAACCGTCCGCCTCTGGCATACCAAAGGCAATCTCTTAGCTGAGTTGCCAGGGGATGAGAATGCGGTCGAGAGTGCAGAATTTAGTCCCGATGGTCGCCAAATCCTCACCGCTACCGATGAAACCGTTCGCCTGTGGGATAACAAAGGCAATCTCCTAACCGAGTTTCAGGGGCGTGAGCATAGAATCGACAGTGCAGTATTTAGCCCGGATGGTCGTCAAATTCTCACCGCTAGTATAGATAAAACCGCTCGGTTGTGGGATACAAAAGGCAATCTCCTGGCTATATTCCAAGGACATGAAAGAAAGGTCAACAGTGCAGTATTTAGTCCCGATGGTCGCCAAATCCTCACCGCCAGTTTAGATAAAACCGCCCGTCTATGGGATACCAAAGGCAATCTCCTGGCTGTGTTCCGGGGGCATGAGGGATTTATCGAGAGTGCCAAATTTAGTCCCAATGGTCGCCAAATTCTGACTGATAGTAGGTATCCTTATGCAACTGCTCGTTTGTGGGATACTAAAGGCAATCTCTTGGCCGAGTTCCGGGGTAGGGAGAATGTAGATATAGGCTGGAGTCCGGACTACAGGGCCGTATTTAGCCCCGATGGTAGTCAAATCCTCACTGCCGGTGGGGATGGAACCGCTCGCCTGTGGGATACCAAAGGTAATCTCAAAGCCGAATTCCAGCGGCATAATTTTAGAGTCAACAGTACCGTATTTAGTCCCGATGGCCGGCAAATCATTACTTCTGGTGTTGATAAAACCGTCCGTCTGTGGGATACCAAAGGTAATCTTTTAGCCATATTCCGGGGACATGAGGAAGGGGTCAACAGTGCAATATTTAGCCCCGATGGTAGCCAAATTCTCACTGCTAGTGACGATAGAACTGCTCGCCTGTGGAACTTATCAGTTGGAATAAAAGTTTCTGCTGCTGAAGTAGCATTTATCAATGGGAATCAACTTTCCAGCCAAGGAACCATCGAATCTAGACAACTCGCACTTCAAAAGTTAGAAGAAGCCCTCGCACTCTATCGCGCGGATCGAAACTACGCCCAAGCTGCACTCACTCTTTTATCAATGGGTAAAATTTACGCCAACTTCGGACAATTTCAATCTGCCCTAGACTCCTACAATCAAGCATTACCTTTATCACAACAAGCTGGTGCCAAAGCCGAAGAAGCTACTATTATCAACAGTTTTGGTCAACTTTACACCGATTTAGCTGACCCCAAAAGCGCCCTGGATTACTATAACCAAGCATTACCCCTATTTTATCAATTAAATGACCAAGCGACAGTCGCCAACACCCTCAACAACATTGGTGATATTTACGCTGCTACAGGAAACTGGAAAAATGCCCTAGACTCCTACAACAAAGCCCTAGTCATCTCCAGACCCGCAGGTAATTTAGCAGCAGAAGCTACTGCCTTAACTGGCATTGGTAGCACCTACATCGCTTCAAAAGAATGGTCAACGGCCCTAAATGCCTACAACCAAGCCCTAAACATCTCCCGACACTTAAACGACAAAGTAAAAGAAACCACAGTCCTCAATCAAATGGGGAAAATACAAGCTGCTTTAGGTCAGAATTCTACCGCACTTGAAAACTATAACCAAGCTTTATCTCTATCCCAACAACTCGGTTACAAAACAGAAGAAGCGCACATCCTCTACAATCAAGCCATCTTAAACCGCCAACAAAATAACCTCGCCGCCGCTAAAACACCAATCGAAACCGCCATTAATATTATTGAAAACCTCCGCACTCAAATCGCTAGCCAAGAACTGCGGCAGTCTTACTTTGCCCGCAACCAAGATTATTACCAGTTTTACATCGATTTGTTGATGCAACTGCACCAGAAAAATCCAGATAAAGGTTACGACGCACAAGCCTTTCATGCTAGCGAACGTGCCCGTGCCCGCAGTCTGCTTGAACTCCTCAGCGAAGCCAGCGCAAATATTCGCCAAGGTGTTGACCCGCAACTGCTAGCACAAGAACAAAATTTGCAACAACAACTCAGTGAGTTTCAGACTCGCAAATACCAAATTGTCAGCGCTAAATCTACCCAAGAAGCTGTGGATGAAATTCAACAAAAAATCGACACAGTTCTCAAGGAACTCGCTCAAATAGAAGCTAAAATTCGCGCCAGCAGTCCTCGTTACGCTGCTCTCAAATATCCCGAACCTCTCAACTTGCAACAAATTCAACAACAGGTAATCGATGACAATACGCTACTTTTAGAATATTCTTTGGGTGAGGAGCGCAGTTATTTGTGGGCGGTGACGAAAACTTCTTTCACCAGTTACGAACTTCCTTCTCGTACCGAGATTGAAGCCACGGCTAAGAATTTCCGCGATACTTTAACCAAACCCACCACGAGAACCTCTCCTCAAATGGTTGCCGAATCTGCTGCACTTCTAAGCCAAATGATCCTCGCTCCGGTTGCTTCTGAGTTGGGCAACAAGCGCTTGCTAATTGTTGCGGATGGTGCCTTGCAATACATCCCTTTTGGCGCACTTACTCTGGAAAAATCTGAAGCGCCGCTAATAGTTAAGCATGAAGTTGTTAATCTGCCTTCTGCCTCAACTCTGGCTATTCTGCGGCGGGATATGGCGACTCGTCAACCGGCTCCAAAGACGATCGCCTTGTTTGCAGATCCAGTTTTTAGCACTAACGATGAACGGCTCAAAGGCACGAGTACATCGCCTGTAACGAAGAATCAAACTGTTGAAAATCTGCCCCTAGAAGCGCAACAATTACAGAGAGCGGCATCGGATGCCGAAATTTATTGGACTCGCCTACCTTTCACGCGAACAGAAGCTGAGCAAATTTTGGCTTTGGTACCCGATGATTTGGAAAAACAAGCGTTTGACTTTACGGCTAATCGCACGACCGCAACCAATCCCGATTTATCTCAATATCGCATTGTTCATTTCGCTACGCACGGATTTGCTAATAGTAAACATCCAGAATTATCGGGATTGGTACTTTCTTTAGTTGATGAGAAAGGCACTTTCCAAAATGGCTACTTGCGACTGAATGATATTTTCAATCTCAATTTACCGGCCGAATTGGTGGTGCTGAGTGCGTGTCAGACGGGTTTGGGAAAAGACATTAAAGGAGAAGGGTTGGTGGGTTTGACGAGAGGGTTTATGTATGCGGGCGCGCCGCGCGTGGTGGTTTCTCTGTGGAGTGTTGAGGATCAAGTAACTTCTGAGCTGATGACACGATTTTACAAAAAAATGCTCCAGGATAAATTGGCGCCTGCTGCGGCACTGCGAGCGGCGCAAATCGAAGTGCTACAGCTTCCAGAATGGCAATCTCCTTATTATTGGGCTGCTTTTGGGCTGCAAGGAGAATGGAATTGAGTGCGCCACTGCGTGGGTATGTCGGTTTTTGTCGGAGTTTTTTCCCTTGGTTTTTTGAACCATTCTAGGCTGGTAAAAATCACTTTCTGGCAGCCTCTAGTTAGGGCTTGCTGAATAATCGATCGCTTTCTCAATAACAGGAGCGATCGATATATAGCAATCCTCGCATCATTGGTGAATTTCTTACTCCCGAGCGAGCGGCTTCGGGGAGGGTTGGGGTGGGGTAAAAAATTTACCACTCCTGCAAGGATTGCTATATATCGTTTCCGGTTGCACTTCTTATGATACCGAGGACACCGCGAGTGCCCCGTGTCCCTACCCCGATTAATTATAGGGACTTAGGCATTGCCGTGTCGTGGCTGTGGGTAATATTAATTATTTCGATGCAACCTGAGTTGATATTATTGGCTAGTGGCAGGACAAGGGAAGATTGGGGCATTTTTCATCTTCCCTCTTGAGACTGATGACTGATGACTTCCTAAAATCCAAAACTCCGCTTGCCATCCGGCTTAACAGTAAGCCAATTGGTCTTTGCCATTGCCAGTTGTTCCTCAGAAACTGTAGCGTTGGTAAGATTCGCCCCGCACAAATTTGCTCCCCGCAAATTCGCCTTAATCAAATAAGCCCCCGTCAAGTCAGCACCTCGGAAATCCGCTCCTTCAAAATTGGCAGTGCTGCAATAAGCATCAGTCAAGTTAGCATCTCGCAAATTCGCCTTAATTAGCCTCGCGTGACCCAAATTCGCCCCCGACAAATCCGCTGCTTGCAAATTTGTTTTCACCAACCTAGCCTGATAAAAATTCCCCCCCGCTAACTGCAATTTTTGCAGTTGCAGGCCAGACAGTTCGCAGTCAGCAAAATCGCGCTTGCCTTTAAAATATGCCGCTCGCAAGCTGTTGGTGTCCCACTTAACAACAGCTTTTGTTACCTTTGGCGCTGCTAAATTGCCGCTGGAAGGTCCAAGCGTTCCGAAAGTTCTGCCGGACTCAGCCAGAGTTCGGGAAACTCTCGGCTGCATCCCCGTGTTCCCGGATTGGGTGAAGGAACTTCTACCAGTGCGGCTTTGGTTCGATCGTAAATCTGGATTGATTTTGCTCTGAGGCGGTGACCACGAAGAACCCTCGTCATTAAATATGGTCGGTTCTTCAACAGTACGAGAAGAGCCGTTGAATTGAGTTGCCAAGCCCTCGGCAAGAGTTGGGTCTTCAAATTCGCCGGAGAGAGCTCTGAGGACATCTGCTGCCGATTGGAAGCGGTGGCCAACCATCGGCTTGAGCATTTTTTCGAGAATCCGCGCAAAATATGCGCTCACCTGAACGTGGGGCTGCCAAACAATTTCGCCGGTTACTCCATCAAAATCTAAATCCTTGGGCGACTTTCCTGTGAGCAAGTACAAGCAAGTCATGCCCACGGCGTAGATGTCGCTGGCAAATATCGGCCGCAGCGCCATTTGTTCCGGGGGAGCAAAACTAAATGTGCCGACAGAAAATTTCGTGTTGGCGCTTTGGTCGGCGGGGTCTAATAATATTGTTTGGCTAACTTGGTCTTTTACCGCTCCGAAATCAATCAAAACTAAGTGGCTGTCTTGAACTCGGCGAATAATATTTGCCGGTTTGATGTCTCGGTGAATTACTCCTTGGCTGTGGATATATTGCACTACTGGCAGAATTTCTAATAGAAAATTTTTAACGTCTGATTCGTTGAAACGGCCTGAGTGCTTGACTTCTTGTTTCAAAGTCGAGCCTTTAACATACTCTTGAACTAAGTAAAATTGCTGTTCCGTTTCAAAATAGTCTAGCAGCCTCGGTACTTGCGGGTGGTCGCCCAGTTGGCCGAGGGTTTTCGCCTCTCGCTTGAATAATTCCCGCGCCATTTCTAAAACTCGCGGCGACGAACTACTGGGTCGCAGTTGCTTGACCACGCAACTGGGTTGACCGGGCAATGAGATGTCTTTTGCCAGAAATGTAGCTCCAAAACCTCCTTGTCCTAACGGTTCAATGACGCGGTAGCGAGCGCGCAGCAATAACCGCGCACCGCACGTCTGACACTGGAGAATAGAGTCAGCAGGGTTTTGAGGATGTGGACAGCCCGGATTTACGCAGTAGCTCATGTTGATTGAGTTTGCCTATGTTTTTCTGATTTTGCCAGCGTCGCTCGACTGCACAAATTGCCTGTTCCTGCTTCTGGTAGAAATACTGATCTATCAGTTGCCGGGGGCGGTGCGTCCGGTTGCGAATTGGAATTGAACCTAAGTCTTTTAGGCAGATATCTTTTCCCTATTTTGATTATCTCGCTGCTGTGAGTTTTTTCCGTTGATTATCCTTGAAGATAGTTTAAAGACTTGCTAAAGTTGTCCTTTTTTGTGTACAGTCTTCCTAAACTTAGGTGCTTTTTGCATTGTTAGATGTCTCTAGCATACCTCATTCTCTGAATGAGAATGTTACTCATGCCCCAGCAGCCATCGACCTTTGGGCAGATAACTCGTTTTTGCTTATGTCTACCATAAAAGTATTGACAATTTTGAATTAG
The DNA here is from genome assembly GCA_014695295.1 of Microcoleus sp. FACHB-61. GTDB lineage: Bacteria > Cyanobacteriota > Cyanobacteriia > Cyanobacteriales > Microcoleaceae > Microcoleus. The sequence continues at coordinate 45,570 of JACJNY010000046.1, forward strand.
TATGCTAATAAAAGCTTTCCTGAATAAATTCTGGGACTGCAGAGTCGAAGCCGGCCGACGCAGACTAATGACTAATAACTACCGCTCGCTGACAACTAACTACTGACTAAATTATGCGTATTTCTCTAAACTGGCTCCGGGAATTAGTGGATGTGGCGATATCCCCGGAAGAATTAGCCGAAACCCTGACAATGGCCGGGTTTGAAGTCGAAGATATCGAAGACCGCCGCCCTTGGGCAAGCGGTGTCGTTTTGGGCAAAATCATCGCCTGCGAACAGCATCCGAATGCAGACAAATTGAGAGTTTGTCAAGTGGATGTCGGCTCTTCAGAAGCTTTGAATATTGTTTGCGGCGCACCGAACGCTAGGGCAGACATTTACGTGCCTGTCGCTGTTGTCGGAACTTTTCTGCCGACTATTGATTTAAAGATTAAACCTGCTAAATTGCGGGGCGTTCCTTCCGAAGGAATGATTTGCTCTCTGGCAGAATTGGGACTGGCTAAAGAGTCAGCCGGGATTCACATTTTCGAGTTAGAAAATCCCGAATTGGGCAGCGATATTCGCCCACTTTTGGGTTTAGACGACGTGATTTTAGACTTGACAGCAACTGCAAACCGTGCTGACGCTTTGAGCATGGTGGGTGTAGCGCGGGAAGTGGCGGCGCTGACTGGGGCGAGTTTGAGAATTCCCGAAGCGAATGGTGTTGCGATTGAGGGCAAAGAAAGTCCTGGTTTGGCAGTAGAAATATCGGAACCGCAAGGATGCCCGATTTACATCGGCACGGCAATTGAAGGTGTGAAAATTGCTGCTTCTCCAGCTTGGTTGCAGCAGCGGTTGCAGGCGGCGGGAGTGCGGCCGATTAATAATGTGGTGGACGTAACTAATTACATTTTATTGGAGTGGGGACAACCGCTGCACGCTTTCGATCGCTCACGCCTGCAATCTTTCACCGGTACTCAAGATATCAGCATCGGCGTCCGCTTTGCTTCATCAGGGGAATCCTTCAAAACTTTGGACGGACAAAACCGCAATTTGCAAGCACAAAATCTGTTAATTACTGCTAGCGACAAACCCGTTGCCTTAGCTGGGGTAATGGGCGGCGAAGATACGGAAGTTCACGAAGGCACGCAAAATTTAGTTTTGGAAGCAGCGATTTTTGACCAGGCAACGATTCGCCGTTCTGCGCGCGCTCAAGGCCTGCGCAGCGAGGCATCGATCCGCTACGAACGGGGGGTGAATCAGGCGGCCTTGGCGACGGCTTGCAACCGCGCTGTAGCCCTAATTTTGGAGTTGGCTGGAGGCACTGCGACGGTGCAGAAAACGGCGAGTTCCGGCGATGATTTGAGTTTTTCGCGATCGCTCGAATTGCGTCTCGACCGAGTAAATCTGGTTTTGGGACAGTTGAAAAGAGGAGAAACGGGCGGTTCTAAATATCTGGAACCGGAAGAGGTGAAAAACATTCTCACAGCTTTGGGATGCGAAGTTGTTTCGACGGAAAAAGAACGGGTGTTTGCGATAACTGTTCCTCCTTACCGCTACCGCGATTTAGAAAGGGAAATTGATTTAATTGAAGAAGTTGCCAGACTCCACGGTTATGACAATTTCTGCGATACTTTGCCCAGCAAAACGGAACCCGGTTATCTGTCGCCGGAATACGCGGCAATTCGGAATGTGCGATCGGCTTTTCGGGCGGCCGGTTTGACGGAACTGATGCACTATTCTTTGGTGAAAACTGAGGGAGACAATCAGGTTGTACTGGCGAATCCGCTGTTTGTGGAGTATTCGGCTTTGCGGACAGAAATGCTGTCGGGTTTGATTGATGCTTTCGGGTACAATTTGGAACAGGGAAATGGGGCACTAAACGGTTTTGAAGTCGGCCGCATTTTCTGGAAAGATGGGGATGCAATGAAGGAAGCCGATGCAGTTGCGGGGATTATCGGCGGCGATCCGACTGTGTGGAAATGGCAGCAGGGAGGGCGCGATCGACCTTTGACTTGGTTTGAGGCCAAGGGGGTTTTGGAAAGCGTGTTTCAGGAGTTGGGTTTGTCGGTGGAATATCAAAGTGATTCCTCTAATTCGCGCTTGCATCCGGGCCGCACGGCGGCGTTATCGTTAAACGGGAAACATTTAGGGGTTTTTGGACAGTTGCACCCGCAATTGCAGCAACAAAAGGATTTGCCGGAGCAGGTTTACGTGTTTCAATTAGATTTGGCGGTGCTGTTGGCAGCGTTGGAGCGATCGAACAACTTAACTCGCAAATTCGCGGGTTATTCGAGTTTCCCCGCTTCAGACAGAGACATTGCATTTTTCGCGCCTGTAGAGGTTGCGGTTGTTGAGATGCAAAGTGCGATGAAAAAGGCGGCGGGTAGTTTGCTGGATTCGGTGGAACTGTTCGACGAATATCGAGGCGACAACGTGCCGGCGGGACAGCGGAGTTTGGCTTTTCGGTTAGTTTACCGCGCGGGCGATCGAACATTAAGCGAAAGCGATGTCGAGCCCGCCCAACAAAAAGTTCGCGATATCCTAGTTGAGAAATTCGGCGTTAGTTTGAGAAGCTAAAGAGGCCGCTACTAACCAATGGAGGCCGCCAGGGAATTCATTCCCTGGCTCAAAGCTAAAGTCCTCTCAAGAGGACTAATAAGATTTACGGATTACAAGGTAAATTTGCCATTTTGAGCAAAGCGAAGAATCTCAAATTTTTGCAATAAAACCGTCTAAAGTGCATAGTTGCTAACTAATGAACTATTCAGTCCTCTTGAGAGGACTTCAGCTTTGAGGCGGGGGTTTCAACCCCTGCCGGACTCAGGGAAAAAGCGTTAAATTAACACCAATGGCCGCCACATCTCCCCAACCATTAAAGTCATAAATTTCTCCTCCTATCCAACAAACCTCTCTCTTTCCCCTCTTCCTCTGCGCCCTCTGCGCCCTCTGCGGTTCATTAATCTTAATCGTTAACATTTTAGTTAAATCCTCTTACTCCTATTGTACAATAACTTTTAAACAAATTCATCTAAGGCTCAAAACCGTGACCAAATATGTGATGTGGGGAAGTTACTGCGAAGACGTTCTCGAAAAACGCGCTCCGTTTCGAGACGCTCATTTAGCCGGATTGGCTAAGCAGAAGGAATCGGGTGTGTTAAGTACGATCGGGCCAACCAAAGATTTAACAAAAGTTTTTGCAATTTACGAAGCGGAAGATGAGGCGGCCGTGCGACAATTGGTGGAAGCCGATCCTTATTGGGTAAATGGGGTTTGGACTGAGTACGACGTGAAAGAGTGGATTCAAGCTTTTTGAAGGAGTTAACAGGGTGAACAGCTTAACATTGGGTAACAGCGATTTAGTTCCAATTGACTATGGCGATTTGCTGGCCAAGATTTTAGAAGTTTTGCAGGGAAACAATCCCTTTAGCGTTTCGGGCGATCGGCGTCGTTTGTTAATAGATATTGACGCGGTAGCCGCTCAAATATCGAGTATGAACGTGCGACCTACTTTGGGTGGTTTTGAACACCTCGCACGTTCTGCTACTGTTAATTTCCCGGCGGAAGTTGAAACTAACTTTGGCAATCAAATTAGACAAATCCGACAATATTTGCGACAACATTTAGCATCTGTTGTGGGAGGGAATGATGCTATTGAAAATTTCGTATCTAGCTTAATTGAGCCATTAGAATCACAGTGTTTTCAGGGAAACGGTCAAGAATTAGGTTTTAAATACGATTTTGCCAAATCTTCTCCTACCTTAGCAAAAAAGAAGCTAACTTTGCAGCGCCCAAATACTGTTGGGACACAGGCAATTTTGAAGCTGCATAAATTGACGATTACTGTGCGAGATTCCGACATCTTTCAACAACAACTGAAGGAGGGTGTAGAGAATTACATTGATGAAAATGCTGACACTGAAAGCGATAAGCAAGAACTGCATCATCGTCTTGATGAGATGGTGCAAAATGAAAATTCGGATTTTCACACATTGCTCAAACTGGTAGACAAAGAAACTCTCGGCAAGCTGAATAAAGAAGCTAAGATTACCTACTTGGAGTATCTGCTAGAAAATATTCGCAATAGCAGCACAGATAGTGTTGGAATCGTCTACTTAGAAGACTTGCTCCGGCGGATTAGGTTGCTAGAAGCATACATTGGCGATCCCACTAAAGAAGATGGCTATTATAATGTCAATTATGCTGGCATCACAGTTAACTACAGAGATATGTTTTCCAGGGCGGAAGTCTTAGATGCACTTCCCATAATTCCGATTGTAGCAGGTTATTTAGGAGAAACCACAGACAGTCATTTGAATGAACGTAAATATATTTTTGGTTTAAAACTGAAATTTGGCAACGAAGTTCAAGCCCGCGGCGGTGAACCTGTATTTGATTATAACCTGAATTGGCTCACTCCTGAAAGTGAGGAACACCAAGCAGAATTAGCCGATATTTACACTAGCGAAACCTTCCTCCGCAAGGTATTAAAAATAGCATTATTGTACTATTTTGTATTTGCTTCTCTGAGCAATCCTTTAGCACCGGATTACAATCCTGACTCAGAACTAACTTACGATCCGAGACCAAGCTTTGAATCGGCAGTAATACCTGTATTGCAGGGTTCGGATGAACAGGCGAAAAAGCGGATATTTCGAGGTATAAAAAAAGGGTTGAATGCCTATAATGTTGAAGTTAAAATAGACCGTCTCAAGCAACTCTTAAAAAATTTTCTAGACAGGCAAACAATTTTGCCAACTCGAACAGAACCGCGACATCTAAGCGTCAAAAGAGGCCTCCTAGAAGACATCGATAACGCTTTAAGGGGTAAATTTTTTAATGATGTTTTGGAACGAAACCCCAAACAATCACTCCAGTATATCGCCGTCGAACAATCTAGCATCAACGAAACAGCTATCTGTCAACTACCAGTCACTATCACAATCGAAGATGTCCGCTATTTCCCTACTGATAAATTCCAAAATTTTAGCATGGAATACAACATTAAGGACATCGATACTTTGCCTGTACTTTGGGTTCCCGAAAGTCTGATGAATGTATATAACAGCAGTTTTTCCCAGGAGTATAAATTGCTGTTGTTTCGTTATAATAATAAACGTTTAGATAGCAAAGACGGTTTGAAATCGGATGCAGCATTTGTTTACAAATTTTCTGTTTCACTGCTGTCTTATATTTGCCTGCAAATCTTATTACACAATCAGAAAAAGAATTTGTTTATTCCGATGGTGAGACTTCACGAAGGCGACCACAATAACCCTTCGCCGTCGGAAAAGTTTATGGCTAACATTTCCAAAACATTGTCTCATCTTTTTAGTGAAAAATACCGCTCGACTTCTCAAGGGTTTCGCATCAAGGGAAAACCAAATGGCTACAGTATCCGCAATGGTTTAAGTTCCCTCTATTCAATCCTTCCTAAAAAGTTTAAATTTCGGAATGTTCCACTATCTCCAGAGTTGGACAATTTAGCAATTATTGTCGTCTCCAGTTGCGAAAGCGATGCAAGAAAAGGTAATAGCGATCGCTTTCAGAGAAAAACTTGTTTGTTAGGCGAAGTGGCGGGAATTAAACGCCTATCAGAGGATACAATTCAAGTCGGAATGCTGAAAACTTTGTCAGAAAACTACAGCGTTCAACACCTTTACAGTCAGCCATCAATTCTTGAAGATACTGTCAGCCAGCTTTACAAGCATGGCTATCGCAATTTTCTGTATATTGCACAAGCACCTTATACGAGCACGCTGCACATTACCCAGACTGATGAAGACGATCAATTGTTTTTTATGTCTAAAAAGCTCATCCAAACTTTGAAAGGAGATCGGCAAGATATCAAGATTTATCCGGTATTTTTTGATAAATATTACGTGCGAAGTCCTTTAGGGCACAAGGGAGAATCTTTCTACATTCAGGATACAACGGAACTGGAAAGTTTATCAAAAGATCCCAGTCAACAAGCTGTGATGTTTTTTAATCTCTTTAATGGTATCAAAGTAGAGCAAGGGGAAAAAAACTTTTACAACGGTGTGATTTCTTACTCGACACTGTTGAATATATATGAAGGCATTCTGGATGACCAAGATATTCGCCAAGGTTTGATGTACGATGGTGAAATTAAAGATACTTTACTGCACTATTTAACCATCTTCCACTTTTCTAGATATGAAGCCCGTCAACACATTAGTTTGAAACTCGATCCCTACGCTCATATTATCGGCGATGATTCAGTTGGTACTTTATCTGTATTTAGTCATGGAGGCGAGAGTGCAGATTTTAACTCGCTGGCTTTTTTGAATAAAGTAAGAGAAGTATTAAATGTCGGTGATAGAGGTACAAAATAATGATCGCTGAAGATTTTGGACGGCTGTTTGAAGTGGGATTCAATATCGGGATTCTGGCATATATTCAGCGGGAAAATTTAAGTCACAATTTTGGCGATTCCTACCGTCTAGATTTGCAGAGGCTCAAATTGCCAAAGATGACGGCGGAAATCGTTAGGGAAGCCAATCTGCTGGCTAGTTTAGATGCTGAAATTGTTGAAAAATGGAGTTTGTTCTTTGTCCAAAAAGGCTTTTTGGGTGGGTTGAATTTTTTCCGGGAGTACGTCAAAGCTACTGGCTGGAATTTGCAGCGGTTGGAAATTGTGTATTGTCAGTGCAGTTTTAGTGATGCTAACAGTATCAGAACCTATAACAAGGGTGATAAAGAAGCGTTTAAACAGCTATTATCTCAGTTGACAACTGCCAGAATTAGTTGGTCAGATGATGACATTAACTCCTACATCCGCCGTTACAAGAGCAAAGGCGAGTTTTTGCAGGCTGATACGCTGATGCTGTTACAGCAGGGGAATGATTTTAGAATTCTCTGCGTTGATTTGTCTGTGTTTTCTCCGACGCTAGCTCCCAAACCGGAGGATATCAATGAAATAGAGGTGATTCGGAAATATTTGCTGAGAGAAATTAGCTATTTGCGATCGAAAAGTGTGTTTTCTAATCTGCGGATGGATACCAGCACTTTAGGTGTTGATTTCTCAGAGGATTTAAAACGCTTTTTTACAGCTTTTAAGTATAAGGATAAGGAAAGCACTAAGTTAATTCAGGCTGGTAGCTATGCTCACAGCTTCTATGGATTTCTGCAACAAACAGGTATTCTGGGACAAGATGCTGAGGTTTTGTTTAATGTGGTTGGTTATGGCGATCGCAATATTAGCACAATTTCCCTACGCAAGGACAAACTTAAGCTGTTAGCAACTTGTGCTGAAATTTACAAAAATGAATCTAGGAAGCAAGAAATCAGCGATGCTCGCAGCGAAGTTTTGGATGTAATTCAACTCAACGCGGCTCGCAGTTTCAAAGAAGGCAGAAAATTTGTCGATTCTCTGTTAGGAATTGGGAAAAATGCCACTGAACCTGTATGTCATACAGAGAAAATCGAGAATTTTGTTAATTCAATCGATCTTATATCAGATAAACTGGCAGATGAATTGCAAATTGATCGCGGTTTGCATTTGAGAAATGCTCACGCTGAATTGATTGTGAAAGCGCTTCAGTCTGATAAAACTTATATCTTTTTGACTGGGAATCCGGGAATAGGTAAAACAACTGCGATCGCCAATTTTCTGAAAACCCATATTAATGACGGTTTCTTATTCTTATACGTTAGTCCCCGCAAGCAAGTAAACTTGGATATTATCGAAAAATTCAAAGATAAAAATACTGGTTTGCTGTGCGACGATCGGCTATTCTGTATTAACACAAACTCCGATGTTATCGCCAGCTATTCGGGAAAGCGTACAGTCAAGTATAGCTCGAATAGCCGTAGCGAAAACTTCACACAAAAAACGGTTCATTTTCTCAAAAACAATCCAGAAAATCAGGCAAAAGAATACCACCAGCGACAAATTGCCAGAAAAAATGAAACCGTAATTGAACCAGCTAGCCTCAAAACTATGGGAGTGCTAAATAGCATTTGTAATGGGATTTATAGCCTGATTAACTGTAAAACTTCTAATAATATTGTAGCTACGGTTTCCATCCAATCTTTGAGAATGAAAGAAAATCGACAAAGTACCCTAGATTATTTAGAACAGATATTTCAAGATACTTATAACAAACGGAATAAACAAGTCATCTCCACCAAGATGCAAGAAATATCCAGCCGCATCAAACATATCTTCATTATGATAGATGAAATTACAGGAGATGACGGCGGTGTTCAGTTTTTAGCCGGAATTGCCAACATGGTTAAAAATCATGAATTGCACAAGTCACAGCACGGTTTTAATACTAAAATTATTGTGGCAGATGCTTCGATTATTGACTCGGATGTGATTAAACAACACCTTGAAAACACATCTCCCGAACCGGATAAAATATATTTCAAAAAAGTAGCTAAGAATTCGGATGTCATTGAACCTTTACAAGTCACTCCTTTTGAATTTAAACGGCTACCTGCAACGATAATCAATGCCAATTCCTACCCCGCCCGCAGTTTAGAAATAACTTACAAGGTATTTGTGGAAACTGTTAAATACAATGAAAATGCGTCTTTAAAGGAGGATAATGATTTAGTAAAACGGGTACAGTCTGAAATAATTCAGGATATCAATCAGCGATTGGTGGAACCTGGTGTCGAACAAATTATAGTCTATATTCAAAATAAGCGAAGATTGGCAGAATTGATTGATAAAATTCAAAAAGAACGAGAATTTAATCAGTTTGAAGATTATCTAGAAATTCATGCGAATATCTCGGAAGAGGAGAAAGCCAAAATACAGAAGTGCAAAGATACAGCTAAGGTAATCTTTATGACTGCATCGGGAAGTCGCGGGTTATCTTTCCCGAAAACCAAGCACATTTTAGTTGATATTCCGCGCTTCCAGATTGAGAAAAATCTGATGGAAGTGATACAGGTGATTTATCGGGGGCGCGGCGAAGATAAACATGGTAAAACCCTTGACGGTGAAGACAAGCAGTTGGTTTTTTACGTGTCTGATACCGCAGTTTATTACGCTGATGATGCGGAACTTTCCCTACAAGAAAGTAAGTTGAGTTTGTTGAATTTACTGCTAATTCTGAAGACTGCGGTGATGACGCGAATTGTCGGCTACGGGAATTTAGGTAGGGAAAAGTTTTTGATGATTCCGATTGGTGGTAAGTCGGTTTCTGCGGTGGGGGATACTTTTAGTAACAAGATGGCTTCTCTAATTAAAACGCTCAAGAGCGAAAGCATCCGAGGAAATAGGTTGCTAAAGGAGGTTTATACGAGTTTAGAAGAGCTTTTGGGTCGTGGGGAGTTTGTTTTGACAAATTCTGATAACTCTCGTTACAAGGGCAATTCCTACCTGGAAATGCGGGATGATTTTAACAAGAAGTTTTTGGAGAAGTGCAATCCGTTAGAGGGTTTGCTGAGTTATGATAATTTAGAGAGTGGTCATATTTGTGGTAGTTTGTTGGTAGTGCCTCTAGCTAAGCAAAATTTGCTGGAAAAATACCAGATGCGGCTACGCGAACAAATTCAGAAGTGTGTAGATAATGACTTGCTGAAAAAAATGTATCGAATTAGGGATAGCGAGTCGTACCCGGAGAATGTACGATCGGCAATTAGAGGAGGTGCGATCGAGTTATTGCAATTTCTCAACAGCGATGTGGAGAAAACTCAGTATTTTGAAGAGCAGAGTCAGCAGTTCGATCGCTATTATGCCATACCGCTGTTTGCTTTTGTCAGCGGGGAGCAAATGCAGGAGTATTTTGCTGACAATAAGCTGGAAGAACCGGAAGACAGGCGGTTTCGGGATATTTTGTCGGCTTATGTGCGATCGATCTACCCTGTAGATAGTGTAATGCCGATCGGGCACAAGTATCAAGACTTTCCATTTATTGTGTTTAGAAGCTACAGTTTAGAGCAAAGTAGAGAAAAGATTTTTACAGATAAATATCTTTTAAGTTCCAACGAATTGAACGTGCTTAATTTAATTCTGTCCAAGCAGGTAAACTGAAACTTGTAGGGTGCGTCATACAATTTTAGATTTTAGATTTTAGATTTTAGATTGGGAATGAATGATGACTATTGGGGTTTGGAGTTTACCTACAGTTGCATTCTTGTTTCAAACTGCTATCAGTTAGCTGTCACCATATCTGCACCGAAAATAAAACTCTTCTGACGCACCATACTTGCTACTTGCTAACTTCAAACGGCGTGTATTTCCCCCCTAAAGCTTCGACGATGGCGCGAGTATTAGCCGACATCATTTTCACATAAGAATCGCCCTCGCTTCCGGCTGCCCCAATCGAATCCGAATAAAGTTGCTGCGCCGCCAATTTCACCCCCGCTTCCTCCGCCACTGTTTTAATCAGTTGCGGGTTAATAGTAGTCTCCGCAAAAATAGCAGGAACTCCCGCACTTTTCACCGATTCTACTAATTTTTGCACCGTTTGAGCGCTCGGCTGTTCCTCCGTACTAATCCCGATCAAACTGTTAGCATCTCCCAATCCGTAGGCGCGGCTGTAATATTGAAAAGCATCGTGACTTGTGACTAATTTGCGCTGATTTTCGGGGATAGTTTTAATCTCTTGTTCGATCCAACTATCCAAACGTTTTAAATCTTCAGTAAGTTTCACAGCATTCTGCGTAAACTTCTCCCGATCTTCCGGCGACAGTTCGATTAGCGCATCCCGAATTGCTTCCACCATTTGAACTACATTTTCCACATTTCCCCAAACGTGCGGATCGGGTACGGTATTGCCTTCTTTATTCAGTAGCAAAGGCTTGACAACTTCCCCCACTGCTAACTTCCGCGCCTTAATTCCGGCGGCATTCATCATCCTAATTAATCCCGGTTCCAAATTGTAACCGTTATACAAAATTAAGTTAGCTTGTTCTAAAGCTTGAGAATCTTTTGGCACCGGTTCGTAAACGTGAGGATCGGTTCCCGGCTGCAAAATTCCTGTTAGCTGAACTTCGCCCCCCGCTAGTCGATCGGTCAAATCCTCAATAATTGTGCTGGTAGCGACTACCTTGGGTTTAGCATCTGCCTCTGGAGAGAGGCGATTGGTCTGGGTTTGAGCGCAACTAAATAAACCCAAAGTCAAAATGCCGCAGGCAATAGTTCTGATCAAAAATACCTTGGACTTGTCCAATCCACGGGCGGCGGTTTCCATCCCCGACTCACCGCTAAACTCCCCTTTATAGGATTGCTTCACAATTGCCGTCGGTTTTAACTCACATCTTGCACTCTTCTCCACCAGAGGCAAGATGCCTGTTTCACAATTATTCAATATTCTTGTGGGGTGGGTCAATAGCCCGCCCCGATCGCGATCATTGAGAATGGTGGAAGATATAAGAAGTTTTAACCGACTTGAGATTTTCGCCGCCAAACCTATGGTTTGAGGGGTTTCGAGCTTGCACTGTCGCATTATCTACCTCTCCTGCGTTCCAGATTATTCCTATTTACCGATGATTTCATATTCTTTTCATTTTTACAGTAAACTTAATAAAAAGGAGATATAGTCAGCCCCATGAATACCGCCGCCTTGCCCAACGAGAATCCTTGGTCTCAAATGGTTTGCCACATCAAAGACAGCGCTACCGACACTGAAATTATCGCTGTTAAGCACTTAGCAGTAAACTACCGCACGGTAGAGGCACTCAGAGATATCAGTCTTTCCGTGAAACCGGGAAAGCTGACGGGTATTATTGGCCCCAACGGTGCCGGCAAAAGCACCCTAATTAAAGCAATGTTGGGCTTAATTCCCGCAGATCGCGGCACTGTTACCTGGGGCCAAGAAGCGATCGCCGATCGACTCGAAACAGTAGCCTACGTGCCCCAGCGATCGCAAATTGACTGGAACTATCCCGCCACCGTTTGGGATGTCGTGATGATGGGAAGAGTCAGAAAAGCCGGATGGTTTCGCCGCTTCTCGGCAGCTAGCCGCCGCACCGCTGCCGATGCCTTAGAAAGAGTAGGCATGAGTGCTTACAAAGACAGACCGATCGGACAACTTTCCGGCGGACAGCAACAGCGAGTATTTCTAGCTAGAGCATTAGCCCAAGAAGCCGCTATTTTCTGCTTTGATGAGCCGTTTGTCGGCGTTGACCAAAAAACTCAAAATATTATTTTTGACATCTTCCACCAGCTAGCAAATGCCGGAAAAATAGTCTTAGTAGTCAACCACGACTTAGGCGAATCAATTACCAATTTTGACGATTTAATTTTGCTAAATACAGAATTAATTGCCGCTGGTTCACGCCAAGAAGTGCTAACAAAAGAAAACCTTTACCGCGCCTACGGCGGACAAGTAATGTTCTTTGCCGGACAAGCAGCTTAATTAGGCAGCAGTCATTAATCTAGGAGTTACGCTCTCTATCCCGGTTTCTTGGGTAATATTGGGTTTGGCAACGATAAATCTCGCAAAAAACCCGGTTGCTTTGGGTGTTAGTCATTAGTTAGTTGTTATTTTATCGTTTTATGCTACAAACCTTAATTGAGCCGTTGCAGTACGGATTCATGCAGCGATCGCTCGTAATTGCCATTCTCGTCGGCATCGTCTGCGCGATCGTCGGCAGCTACCTAATGGTACAGCGGCTGGCCTTGCTCGGAGACGCCATCAGCCACTCGGTTTTGCCCGGATTGGCGATCGCATTTATCGTCGGAGCAAACATCTTTATCGGCGCCTTTATTGCCGGAGTGTTGAGTACAGTAATCATAGCTTGGATTAAAGCTCGATCGACAATCAAAGAAGACGCCGCAATGGGCATCGTATTTTCGGCATTCTTCGCCCTCGGGATCACCCTAATTACGATCGTCCAAAAAGACAACAAAATCGACCTCAACCACTTTCTTTTCGGCAACATCCTCGGCGTTACCCCCCAAGATGCGATCGACACAGCCTTGATTGTCGCCCTAGTCTTATTAGTGGTAGTATTCTTTTACAAAGAACTGCTATTTTACACATTCGATCCATTAGGAGCGCAAGCAACAGGTTTGCCAGTAAACCTGCTCAACTTCGGACTGATGGTACTCATCGCCCTTACAATAGTTGCCAGCCTCAAAGCCGTTGGCGTAGTGCTAGTCTTGTCCCTATTAATTACACCCGCAAGTACCGCCTATCTCCTAGTCACTCGCCTGCACCAAGTAATGATTTTAGGCGCAATAATCGGAGTTATTTCCAGCATTAGCGGAATGTATCTCAGCTACTTCTATAACTTGCCATCCGGCCCCGCAATAGTTTTAGTTGCATCGGGGTTATTTGTGCTATCATTGCTGTTCAGTCCTACTCAAGGAATCCTCACCCAGCCACGCACACACTCCGGTCAAATTCCTCCAATATGGCGGGAATTAAAAAACTTAACCAAAGGCCGATAGCAATTAAGTTTGTAGTAACGCTTCAGCGCCACTCCTGGAATTTTTAAGCTGTTGTGCATTTAAATTGTACGTTGAGGGCGGGCAGGATGCCACCCCACAAGAGTGAAAATTTCTTTTACCATGCAATTTAAATGCGGATTAGCTTAATGACGCAGATTCATCTATGGAGTAAATCTAAAATCTAAAATCTAAAATCTACAATCGAATTACCATCTGCGTTAATCCCCGTGCATCTGCAGTTCAAAAAAGCCTCTCCAATTAATCCGCCTAACTGCGAATCGCCGGCAGCATCCCTCTGGAGACTAAAGAGGGTTTTTTTGTTTGAGTGCGAGAAAGCAAAAATGGGAGGCTGTCGCAGCGGGCGATCGCAACTGCGAACTATTGCTCACAAAAAACTGTACAATAACAAAAGTTAAATTTTCACGCAAACAGATCTACTAAGTTAAAAAAACATGACCGTCAGAGTAGGAGACACCGCACCCGATTTTACCTTACCATCTCAAACTGGGACATCAGTCAGCCTCAAAGATTTTAAAGGTAAAAAAAATGTCATAGTCTACTTTTACCCCAAAGACGACACACCCGGATGCACAACCCAAGCTTGCGCTTTTCGAGATAGTTACGAAGTCTTCAAAGACGCAGGTGCAGAAGTCATAGGAATTAGCGAAGATACCCAACAATCGCACCAGCAATTTGCCACCAAATATCAGCTACCCTTTACACTGCTGAGTGATACTGGCAACAAAGTTCGGCAATTATACGGAGTTCCAGCTACTCTGTGGATTATGCCCGGTAGAGTAACTTATGTCATTGACAAAGAAGGTGTTGTCAAGCATATTTTTGACTCGATGTTAGACTTCAAAGCCCACGTTGCAGAAGCACTCAAAACGTTAGAAGCTATCAAAAGTTAGATGGCGCGCGGGTGGCGAGAAACCGGGTTTTTTTACGAAAATGATTTGCTGTATCTAGCAGATTAGCTAAAAAACCCGGTTTCTGCGATATTGGCGCGAAAATCGCAATCTATTGTTTACATGGTTTGATAAATCGCCCTTTTTTAGCTCAAGTCTATTGAAGAATATTGGACTGAGACGGGGATGCTTGATTGACAGGAGAAAATATTATACTACTTATGAAAAATATTGATACATAGAAATTAGAGGTTCTCATCCGTAGGGAAACGGCATTGCCGTGCCCGGCCAGGAGTTAGGTTAATGTTTGTAGCAAAAGTCAAAAAAAAGTATATATTGACAGGGTTTGTATTGCTGTTGGATTTGCTTTTGTAGGGAGTGTCTGTTCAATTAGTTTAGTCCAGGATGCAGGGGAAGTCAGAAACCGGGTTTTTTTACGAAAATCCTTTCAATTAGTTTTCCCAGCGAGTGGGGAGTGTCGCGTTGTTCAATGGATTGGGCTAATCTTAAGCCGGAGTTTACCATTCGCATCAATTTCTATATCTACATGATGCCTTCGGCTTGATGTCGCAACAGCAACAGTTCCAACTATGGCTCCGATACCACCGCCAACTGCTGCTCCAACAGGACCACCAACTATAAATCCAAGAATAGCACCTGCACCAGCACCAGCAAAAATATAGAGGGCAGAGTAGTTAATTGTAGTAACCCCAGCAGAATAAGGGATGAATGCGCCTGTAGTTATATGTACCCACTCTCCCGATTTGTTCTTGTGTAACTCAAAAATGGTTTTTAACTTCTCTGGAAGGTCTGAATATCGCTCGTAGTCTGTAATAACTTCAACTTGCTCACTTTGCTCCAAGGCTGTCTTTAGCTCACGATAAAACATTTCTGTATCTGAGAAAACTAACTTCCGCATACATTCCATTCAATTAGTTTCACCTCCATTCTACACCCCAGACAGCGCAAGGAGTCTAGAGGGAGATCGGCGACACCCGCGACAAAAAATTAAGGAAGGGCCGAGGGACAGTTTTGGCAAGCTGCTGTATGTTAATTATCAGATAAATTTGCCCCATCGCTCTCTGAACAAATTCAGTGTGTGGGTGCAAAGATATATGGATAGCCCCCAAGTGCTTTCCCCGCCGAGTTTGGTAGAAAAACACCGACAAGCAGCGAAAGATTTAGTCGCGAGATACAGCTAGCTGGTAAAGACAGATTTTACCACTTGTTCGTAGTGAACACCTCAGTCCTGATTCTCTAAAAAACCAAGAAAGGACTAAAGTCCATACTAAAAACTCGTGGTTCGTAGTAAGGACTTTAGTCCTTTTTTGCTAACGGCTTGCAGCCATTAACTATTAGCAGTCAGCAATTATCTAGCTTTTCGCAACACTCGATTTTTCAGATGCAGCGCTTTCGGCAGTTTTGCCATTTTTGCTATTACCGTTACCGTTGCTGTGGCGGGGTTGGATAACTCCATAGCCACCGTGAGTCTTTCGTTCGTAGAGTACGTTAATTTCGCCTGTTTCGGCATTACGAAACATATAGAAATCGTGATCGATAATCTGCAATTGTTCCAAAGCTTGTTGCACAGTCATTGGAGGCATAGCAAAATACTTAGTCCGCACCACCTCAGCAGGAAGTTCGGGAGTTCGATCGCCAATCAGATCTGCTGCTACAGGATGTTCCTCAACTACCGTAACCGTTTTGGCACTATTCTGGGTCTTATTGTCGTGGCGTTTTTCCTTAAATTTCCGCAGTTGACGAGCTATCTTGTCGGCAACCAAATCGATGCTGGCATACAGGCTTTCCGTGCTTTCCTCAGCCCGAATCACGCTGCCGTTAGCATAAATTGTTACCTCAGCAGTGTGCTTAGGATTGATCCTGGGGTTACGAGCCACCGATAAATGTATGTCCACTTCCATCGTCAAATTTTGAAAATGGCTAACTGCCTTTTCAACCTTTTGATTGACGTACTCGCGAATCGCATCGGTGATTTCTATATTCTTACCCTGGATAACAAGCTTCATAGAGCTCCCTCCCTTCTGTAACGTGGGTCTAGTTTATACACTAGCACTATGTATTCTAGAAAACACTTATCTTCCAAATCTTTTATTATATGTTGACAATTCTTGATTTAAACTGCGCCAATATTCCGTCAAAACACTATTGATTTTTTGCATGATTTCCCCTCTCACCCCTCAACAGCTAAATCCACAACCCTGCTTGCTCCTCGATTGGGGACTTGTTCCCTACTCCCAAGCTTGGGAAATCCAGCAAAAACTCGTGCAAGAACGCCGCGACAAACCAGATTTGCCAGATGTCCTGATTTTGCTGGAACATCCGCCGGTTTACACTTTGGGACTGGGAGCAAAGCTGGAATTTCTGAAATTTGACCCAAGTCAAACTGGGCCGGAACTGCACCGAGTTGAGCGGGGCGGCGAGGTGACTTACCACTGTCCGGGCCAATTGGTGGGCTATCCGATTTTAAATTTGCGCCGTCACCAACAAGATTTGCACTGGTATTTGCGGCAGTTGGAGGAAGTGCTGCTGAGGGTGCTGGAAGTTTGCGGGTTGAAGGGTTCGCGGGTTCCCGGTATGACTGGAGTTTGGGTAGAGGGGTGCAAAGTAGGTGCGATCGGCATTAAAGTCAGCCGCTGGATTACGATGCACGGTTTTGCTTTAAATGTTTGTCCGGATCTCGCCGGTTTTGGGCAAATTGTACCTTGCGGGATTCCCGATCGACCTGTTGGGAGTTTAGAGCAGTTTATCCCGGGAATTGAGGTCGATCGAGTGCGATCGATCCTTGTCGCTGAGTTTGCTCGCGTTTTTGCAGTGGAAATTGTGCGATCGAATGTGTAGGGTGCGTCCCCCGATCGCAGGTGAAGTAATGCGGATTTTAACCCCTTACTGGAAATAATAAATTTTCAGGGCGATCGCCTTTTCTTGAGTGAAGTGCGATCGCTCTTAAATTATCAAAAACATCAGGCTTAATTCTCCACCCAATCACTTAAAAACTCCAGACTAAAAATGCTAAATATCGAATCGAATTAACGCGGCGGTGTTTGCGAGACTTGGGGGTATTATAGAGATAATTTTAACGGTCTGTACTTACGGACTCAATAATTGAGACAAGTGGTGGTATAATTCGCGGTTGCAGGCTTCTCTAACCTTAGAGAGAAGCAAGACCGATGCAGAAATACGTCCTAAGAGTTTTGCGATCGCCCCTAGCGTCAGGTAAGATTCTTGTTAATTATTGCGCTGCGCTCAGGAGAAAAAATTTATGCCAGATATGTCCGGTCAAGACCCCTCGGAAATTAAAATGGCGACGGTTGATGAAGAAGAAAAAGGCGCAACGTTTAGCGGTACGGTCATCCTTGCTATCGATGTCGAGGGTCCTGGGGAAGTCCTTTTCTTCAGAGACTTTTTGATTGAAGATTATAAAGGCGAACTTACCGCTTATCTGGCAACAGATGGCAATATAACGAAAGGCATTGATTTAGGCGAAGTTAAGCATAAGAGCAGCAGCTTTAAGCTGCCCATTCCGCTGGGGACGGATACATCACCCTACAATACAGTCGTGCTGCGCGACGAAAAAAGCAAGAAAAAAGTTGTGACGATCAAGCTGTAAAATTTGCAATTTAGCTCGTAGTTCAGCCAAATTCGTTAGCGCAGCCCTCGAAGAGGATCGCCCTTTTTTTCCTGAAGTGCGATCGCTCTTAAATTAAGGTGCGTCACTTTCGATCCAACAGTCCAGTTGTAAAGTGATGCACCCTAATTTTTAAAATGGAATCGGATCGTAATCGGGATTGTCAGCTTCGTTAGACGAACCCGACTGGCGATCGGACTCAGAATTTGACGACTGATGCGAGTTCCAATCCGAACTAGACGTGCGGTTAGCGCCACCTGGAGCGCTGTTAGGACTGCGGCCTCGCGAACTCATAGGAACCACGTTGCTCGGCACATTAGCCGGCGCGCTGTCGCGAATTTGAGCCGGTTCGGGGGCGGTTCTAGCTACGGGAGCCGAACTCATTGCATCGGCGCCGACACTGTAAATCCTTTGAGCTGTCAGTTCAGCGCGCTTTTCTTTAATACCATCTCTTTCGATCGTATTCATGCTCAGCCGCCCCTCAATAATCACGCGATCGCCCTCGTGATATTTCTCGTGAATTTCTTGAGCAAAATTTCCCCATCCTATCACTTTCAAATGTTCGGGCGGATCTTCAGGTTTTGGGCCGGGAAACTGCACCAGCATCTCAGCGATTTGAAGTTGATTGTCAGGAGTATAACGGAGTTGCGGTTGTTGAATTATTTCCGCCATCAAAATGCAGCTATTCATCTGTTATTTGTGAGTAATTGGGAATTGGAGGAAGAAGAAAGACGAAAGACGGAAAAAAACAGCTATCCGTGTACCCGTCAAGCGTGTCTTGCTATTGGAAATTGGGAATTGGGAATTGGGAATTGGGAATTGGGAATTGGGAATTATTGATTTTTCTGCGCTATTCGCTATTAGTTTTCACCGATTACCGATTACCGATTACCCATTACCAATTACGCATTACCAAATTTATCTTGGCGAACCGCCGCCTCAGCTTGGCTGACAAAATCGTGCACGAGGGTGCGGTACTCCTTCAAAGTTTCTGATACCCAATCTCGATCCTCGCTGTTGGCGAAGATATGAACGGTCGGTTCGCTCGCATCGGGCAAAACTAATACCCAATTGTCGTCGCTGTAGTTAAAAATCTTCACTCCATCTATTAATTCTAAACGATCGGGCGAATGAGTTTCTACTAAATGTCGCATCAGCGAACCCTTGATAGTCCAAGGACAGCGGACGCTGTAACTGCGGTGGGAGACGCGGGGAAGTTCGGCTTTGATCTGTCCGAGCGATCGCTCCTGAATCGTCATCATTTCTATCACTTTAGCAATGCAGAACATTCCGTCAAATCCGGGATGCAATTGCGGGAAAATAAAACCCATAAGGCCGCTGCCGCCCAAAACCACATTCGGGTTCCTGTTAGCGGCTTCCATCAAAGCAGTTGGGTTCGCCTTCGTGCGGATTACCTTGCTTTGATAGCGGCGGGCGATCGCCTCCACCGCAGAAGACGCATGCACCGGCACTACTACTGTACCTTTGGGATTAGAAGTCAGCATCAAATTTACCATCAACGCCGTCAGCATTTCCCCGCGAATCGCTATCCCAGACTCATCTACCAAAATGAGCTGTTCGCCGTTAGCCGACACCTGCACTCCAAAATTAGCGCTGAGTGCTTTCACCACCCGGCCGAGTTGGTCGAGCAAATATTCCCGTTCCCCGTTGCTTAGAGAAGTCTGCTTGAGACTGGCATTGAGCACCACCGCATCGCAGCCGAACTTGGCGAGCATTTGCGGCAGAATTGCTCCGGAAACTGCGTAAACGTAATCGATTACCACCTTAGTATTGCTGTAGCGTATTGCCTCAACATTCATCTGCCGCTCAAAAATGCGGTTGTAAACGTCCAGAGCTTGGTTAAAGTACGACATCTCTCCAATTTCCGGAATTAGAGCTCGTCGCAAATCTTCCTTAAAATAAGCGCCCTCGATTTTTTTCTCAGCAGCTTTAGTAATATTGATGCCTTTGATATCGAAGAATTCAATTAAAATGTGGTCCGAGCGATCGGGCGAAATGCGAACGTGAATGCCGCCAGCAATTGATATCGTAGACGAAACCGTGCGCGCGATCGGAATTGCCGTCGATTCCAAATTGACCACATTAATTCCCACCGACATCAAACCCGCAATCAAAGACCTCGAAACCATCCGCGAAATGCTCCGCTGGTCGCGAGAAACCGATACTGAAGTCCCGGGTTTCAAAGTCGAGCCGTAAGCCGCCCCTAATTTCACCGCAAATTCCGGGGTAACATCCACATTTGCCAGTCCTTGAACGCCACGCTGACCGAACAAATTCCGCTTAGCTTGTTCTCCCCAAATTAAATTTTGATTTAACAGAGCGCCGGATTCAATATTTTTGCTCGGCCAGACGCGCACGCTTGGCCCGACTTGCGCTTCTTCTCCCACAATCGACATGGAACCGACGATAGCACCTTCCAATACATGAGCGCGCCTGTCTACGCGGGTACTCCGGCAAATCACGCAGGCCCTAAGGTGAGCGTCTTCGCCGATAATTGCTCCGTTCCAGACGATGGGACGTTTGAGGTTGGCATCGGCCCCGACTGTCACGTTATCTCCGATCACCGTACCGGCATCGATTTTAACTCGGGCTCCAATCCGACAATTGTTGCCGATCATGGCCGGTACTTCGATGATGGCGCTATCGTCAATAAAAGTATTCTGACCTACCCAAACTCCCGATCGAACTTGGTTGTAGTAGCTCAAATCCAGGTTGACTTTTCCCCGCAGCGCGTCGTACTGAGCTTCCCGGTAAACATCTAGCTGGCCGACATCGCACCAGTAACCCTCGGCGATGTAACCGTACATCGGCTCGTTTTTTTCCAGCAGCAAGGGAAACAAGTCTTTCGAGAAGTCGCACTCTTTATCTGCAGGCAGGTAGTCCAATACTTCCGGTTCTAAAATGTAGGTGCCGGTATTGACGGTATCGGAAAAAATTTCGCTGCTAGAAGGCTTTTCCAGAAAGCGGCTGATGCGGTTATCTTCCTCGGTAATCACGACCCCGAATTCCATCGGGTTGGGAACGCGAGTTAAAATTAATGTGGCTTTGGATTGGTTGCGGCGGTGAAATTTCAGAGCTTCCGTCAAGTCGAAGTCTGTGATGCTGTCGCCGCTGATGACCAGAAAAGTTCGATCGAGCAATTCAGCAATATTTTTGACGCAACCAGCCGTACCCAGCGGTTGGTCTTCCTCCACAGCGTAAGTCATTTGAACGCCAAACTCTGCCCCGTCAGTAAAATATTCGCGCATGACATCGGGAAGGTAGTGCAGCGTAGCAATAATTTCCGTAATCTGATGCCTTTTTAGCAAATTGATAATGTGTTCTGCGATCGGGCGATTGAGAATCGGCACCATAGGTTTAGGCAAATCGCACGTCAGGGGTCTGAGCCTCGTTCCCGACCCCCCAGCCATCAGCACTGCACGCATAAAATCCTCCTTGCTTAGAAAACTCTCTACCGTCATTGTCCGCTAGAAAAAGTTTGCCTGCTGTAATTCGTGGGCCGCCAGCTATCACTTAGTTAAATATCATCGAGTAGTTACACGTCTGGGAAATCCCGTTCGGCCAGGTAATCCCTCAGCAGCAACCGATTTCAACCGAATTAGAACTTGCTGCGTCGCACCAATCCCCCGGTCGATCTCGGATTTGTAGGCGATGTTGGGTAATACCAGTTTAAAAAAAGAATGCAACTGCAGGCAAGCTCCAAACCCTTATCTCATCAGCCATTCCCCGCTCTTTAATTCTTCAATTCTTCAATCTAAAATGGTATAAGTCCTCAGAACCATCGACTTTTGGCACAAGCCCCTTCTTGCTTGCTCCGTGAAAGCTATTTCAGGGGTGTTATTTTTAAGTTTGTGGCCAGCGGGGATTTTGAAGTCTCTTTCTGAAGGTGGAATTATTACGGGTATCGGTGCGCTTTGCCATCTGATAAATGATAGATTAAGGGTAGCGCTTTGACTAGCTGACCCAAAATCCTATCCATTGCTTAGGGGTTTTTTAAATGAGTACGTTAATTAGCTTGGCATTGCTGATCGCTTACGGTGGCGGTATTTGGAAATTTTGGAATGGTTTCCACCGCACTAACTTCGACAGAAGTTTTACAAATCGCCTGAAGCTGTCGCTGCTCTGGCCCGCGTTAATTTTTAATAAGCCTTACCGCCAAAACTTTACAAAAGCTCTCAAAGCCTCTAAAAGGTAATTCAAGAATGTCTAAAAAGTCCGATCGCCCAGTCGCGGGCCAGGAGCAGACTTGGTTTGCTAAAGGAAAATCAGATAGCTGGCAAGTTTTACTGTCGCAAGTCGCTTCTCGGTTCGATCGCGAATACCGAGGAGAAGCTTTCGCTTTACCCGAAGAAGTCGAAGCAATGCCGATTTTCCTGGAATCAGTCGCAGGAACTCTCCAAGCAAAAACAGTTTCTCCCTTCTGGAAAATTGCCAAACCTCAAAAAAATCAGCGCTGTTTAGACATTGGCTGCGGAGTCAGCTTTCTCGTCTACCCTTGGCGGGATTGGGAAGCATATTTTTACGGTCAAGAAATCAGCAGCGCAGCGCGAGACGCCTTAAACGCTCGCGGCCCTCAGCTCAATTCTAAGCTGTTCAAAGGCGTAGAATGGGCTCCCGCTCACCAGTTAAATTACGAAGAGGCTCAGTTCGATTTATGCCTCGCTACAGGCTTTAGTTGTTACTATCCCATAGACTATTGGAGTATTGTCATGGGAGAAGTAAAGCGGGTACTAAAACCGGGCGGTCATTTTGTTTTTGATGTCCTCAACCCCAATGCTCCTCTAGCAGAAGATTGGGCAATTTTGGAAACTTATCGAGCCGGGGAAGTATTTTTAGAGACAATAGAAGATTGGGAAAAAATGATAAAAGCTGCTGGCGCTAAGGTAGTAAAAAAGCAAAGCGGCGACTTATTTCAAATGTATAAAGTTCAATACAATTGAGAGGTAATTGGTAATTGGTAAGGGGCTTCAGGGCTATCCTATAAAAGCAAGCAACGCTTACGAGGAACAGGATCTGGCCACAGAAAATCAAGGGTTTCAGACTACGATATAAAAGTGCAAGTTCGCATCGCACCCTGAGTGATGAAACCCGGTTTCTTCATATATTTCTCGTTCCTGTTCCCAAAACTCGTAGAAACCGGGCTTCTAGCCCCCATGCGCAAGACCTGAAACTGTCCGAAGTGTTGATACTTCTAGCCATTTAAAAACCCTGCGATTGCGACAGCGAACAATGAGAAGATACTCACAAGACCGAAGCAAGCAGATTTGATATTAGCAATTCCCGATTCCCCATTAGCCATTATCCATTAGCAATTAATTTTCGCTAGTAGCAGCAGGAGATGGCGCAGGCGATGGCGACTCTTCGACAGCAGGAGATGGCGCAGGCGACGGCGACTCTTCGGCGGCAGGAGATGGCGCAGCTTCCGGCTGCGGGGACTCTTCGGCGGCAGGAGATGGCGCAGCTTCCGGCTGCGGGGACTCTTCGGCGGCAGGAGATGGCGCAGCTTCAAGTTCAGGCGACACTTCGGCAGGGGCAGGAGATGGCGCAGCTTCGGGCTGCGGGGGTGCTTCGGCGGGCTGCGGTTGACGAGAAGGCGACTGTTCGGCGGCTGGTTTCGGTTGAGGTGAGGGCGACGGTTGGGCCGCAGGCTTTTGTGCGGGCGGCGACGGTTGGGCCCCTGGCTGTGGTTTGTTTGAGGGGGCCGGTGGCTTCTCAAACTGCGGTTTCACTTCAGTAGGCGCTGGGGAGGGCGGCTGGCCTGTTGGTCTGCTGGGCCCTGTCTGGGCGGGCGCGGGCTGCGGCTGGCCTGCTGGGTTGGGCCTGGTTGGGGCGGTAGATGGGGTGACAGGAATGCCGCTGCAAACTTTTTCGTCGTACTTAAACGCGACAGCCACCTGGTAAAGCTTGTGCGTGCTGGCTGCAGAAAATGTTAGAGAAGGGTTAATAATCGCGGTTTTAGCCGCATTATCGAGAATACCGTAACCCGTCGCGACGATCGGCTGAGGCTCGGCCTTAAGCAAGCCTTGAGGGCTGACAACAGCTCCAAAAACTGCTGTTCCTTCAAGTTTTTGCGAGCAAGCTGCTGCGGGATAAGCGACATTCACAGGAGTCGGCCCCGTCATTTCCAAGTCAGGATAAGCCTTTTTGAATTTTTCAAACAAAGCAACATAGGTATTGGCAGCCGCAAGTAGTGTCTCTCTGTCGGTGGGTAAGTTTGAACCCGGTTGTTCGGACTGTGCTAGCTGTCGCTGTCCCTCTTCAAATTGTTGTCTCCTGATTCTTTCTTCGGGAGTTTCTGCGATGAGATTCCTTTTATTGGGATCTTTTTGAGTCAATTTTGGTACTCCATCGGGTCCCACATTCCTGCGGGCAATGGGGAATTCCGGGGTAAAGACAGGAGCTCCGTCTGGAAATAGTGGGAGTCCGCCTCTACTGGCGATGATCTTTTTGAGCGCCTCTGCTTCATCTTCCGAGCCGGCGCCGGGAAGCTGGGGCGCTTCTGGCAGCGATGGCGGCGGCGGCGGGATATTGCGATCGAAATTACCCGGCAAGGGCGGGAAAATCAAATTGCTTGGGGGCTGTTGCTCGATGCGATCGGGTATGTTCAGCGGGGGGTTTATCGCTGTTGGGGATGGATTTTTGGGAGGTGGCGGGGCTGTTGGGGCCGGAGAGGGCGGGAGAGGGGAATAAGGGAGAGGGGAATAAGGGAGAGGGGAAAAGAATCCAGGAGGGGGCATTCCTGGCGGTAGGGCGGGCAAGTTGATAGCTGGAGGAGGTGCGGGGGGCAAGGGAGGGGCTAACTTGGGCGAGGGCCGAAGGGGAACTGGTGCGATCAAAAACGGCTTGTTGGACGGGCGCGGGGGTATGGCTTGTGGCAGGCGGCCGGCCTCTGCGGGAGTTAGTTCTACCAAGCCGACGGAACCGGGGATATTTTTTGAGGAATTTCCACCATAAAGTATGCTTGAGAGCGTCGGGGCGGTTGCTCCGAACACTCCGTGAAGGCCGACAGAAGCTAACGCTGCCCACCAATAAGGCTGGCGCAGCGGTTCGGAAAGGGTGTTGGCTAGGGAGGAAGAGTCAGTCATGACTATGGGGAATGGGGAATTGGTAATTGGTAATTGCTAATTGGGAATTGGGAATTGAAAGTTAATAGTTATTAATTAATATTTTTTTATTCTGAGCGATTTAAAAAGTTGCAGTTGGGAATTCAAAGGTATAATTTTAGCACGGCCGGTATCGAAATTGCCCGATCGACTTTTATTTAGATTTCGCGACCCTCAACTCAAGCATTCAAGCGTAGAAACCGGATTTCTTGACGGATTCAACCTGAGAACCGAGATTTTTCGTTGCTGTTGTAGCAACCGCCAATACGGTTAGGACGTTCTTAATTGCTCAAAGCATTGTTTTTCTTGCCGCAAGCCTTTTGCCTTTTCCCGAATGCCCTCTGTTAAACCCGGTTTCTCAGGTATTGTTGAGAATGGTGCTGGGGGCGTCAAGCGGGCCGGACTGAGGCGATCGAAAAAACAGACTGCGGCGCTGCCATAGCGTCTTTTTCCGGGATCTGGGGCCCAACTAATTTATTACACACGATCGATCGAACGGATCGATCGGCGTTTCCAATTCGGTTACAGCATCAAAAAACTCAAAACCCATCGAGTGGCTGCGCGCTGTACGCGCCGGCTGTGGCAGCAATCTCAAAACTCCGTTGATTCACCAGCGATAGCGGTAATTTTTAAAAGGAGCTCCCTCGATAGTGAGCAAGTCGATGGGATAAATTGGAGCGCCGCTTGCCATATATTGAAACATTTCCCGAACTTCCTCTCCCCGTAGAGACAACTGGTCTAATTCCTTGAGAGAATACCAGCCAGCGCACAAAGTATGCTCATCCGGTTTGCTCTTGGGCGGCGTCTTATCTTCTGGACGAGCCACAAAAATGACTCGGAGGCGCACATTGCCCCTAGGCATCACTGTGTGCTCTACCCTGAGAATTCCCTCAACGATGACGGGAATGCCCGCTTCCTCGATGGTATTCCGCATAGCAGCTTCGAGCAAAGTCTCCCCTTTTTCCACTCGCCCTGCTGGGAGATACCACTGCTGCTCGTACTTGCGCTCTTGTACCAGTAGAAAACGGTCTTCTAAGTGAACGACAACTAGGGTAAAATACCATGTTTGAATCGGCTCGCGAGCCATAGAAGTAGATATTCCCTAAGCAAAAGGTTTAACGAGCGGTAGATGTTAGCAATCCAAAGGATGCTTTGGCAAGCGTCTTTGAACTTGAAAAACAGATCGTAGCACTCCGGCCGCAAAATCTAAAATCTAAAATCTAAAATCTAAAATTGACAATGCCATTACCAACCGTGATTTTACCCGGATATTTTGCTGCTGCTTCCGACTATCGCGAATTAGAAAAATCTCTGGTCGATCGAGGTTTCCCAACAGTAACAGTGCCTCTGGGCAAAAGAGATTGGTTGCCGACTTTTGGTGGGCGGTCGATGGTGCCAATTTTGCGACAGCTCGATCGCACGGTCAAACAAATGTTACAGCAATACGCCGTTCCCCAGATCAATCTCGTCGGTCATTCCGCCGGCGGCTGGATTTCTCGCATCTATTTGGGCGAAAAGCCTTACACGATTCACGGCGACGTGCTTGAGGACGCAGGTTTGTGGGAAGCTCACCCTTATGTGAATACTTTAATCACTTTAGGCACGCCACACGTCTCTCAAGAGCGCTGGACGCGCAAAAATCTAGATTTTGTCAAAATTCACTATCCGGGGGCTTTTCACCCGCAGGTGCGCTACGTGTGTGCTGCTGGGAAGGCTGTTTTTGGCAAGCGCGGTTTAGGGAATTGGCTGGCTTATAAAAGTTACGAGTTGACTGTGGGGAAGGGCGAAACTTGGGGAGATGGAATTACGCCGGTGGAAGCTGCTGTTTTGGACGGGGCCGAAAATCTGGTGTTGGAGGGGGTTTGGCATTCGCCTCGTTCTCCGGGGAAGTGGTACGGTTCGCCGGAGGTTTTGCCAGCTTGGATTGAGTATTTGCGTTAGAAACGAACCGCTTTGAGGTGCGTTAGCGAAGCGGTTCGTAAGCACTTTTGTCGCCAAGGAAGAAGGAGAAGAAAATACAAGGGGCGGCTTTTGTTAAAACCTAGATCGGAATGGAGTTTACTCCTACGAAACTGGCCCTTGCGATGTGATGTTTGCTTAAATTTTTCCTCACCAACTGAATAGATTGAAAAAATATTTTATGTGGCATTATCGGTAAGATTCAGAAGTCACGGCGAACCACACAATCAAATTATACGTTGGCTGGGGTGGAATTGGGCGAGAATGCTACTGTGTGCTTGGGCGCAGATAAGGAACCTCAGCCCCATGGTTTGTGGAGAATTGATGCCGGAGGTCGAGCGCAAATTAGGGATGATGATTATGTGCGATCGCATTCTGTACAATCATCGCAGTGTTTGGTATTTGGTGTGAGGGGCGATCTATCTTTTGTTTAACTCAAGCATCGCTTTCCGTCTAATCCTCGCATTATCATAGTAGAAATAGAATAAGATTGTGAAAGGTGAACAAATGGCACAAATTACCACGACTGAATTACCTCAAACCCTCCAGACTCTACTTATAGAGGTCGAACGTACCAAAACCCCCCTCACCATCATCCATGAAGGGAAACCATTAGTGATTATCTATCCTGCCACTACCCAAACCCCACGCCCCGTGTTTGGCAAAATGAAAGGCAGCGGTGAAATATTAGGAGATTTAATTGCTCCTGTCGCCGAACTATAGGAAGTTTTAGAATGAAACTTTTACTCGATACCCGCATTTAGCCAGCGATCGCACTAGACCGTTGCTTGAACAAGCATATCCTCTACCTGCCTAATTTGCTTCCAATCAATTACTGCAACCCAAAGACTTTCCTCTTCTGAATATTGCACTACGCCATCGACTTCTAACTCTTCGTCATACAATGCTAAAAATTTGCCATCTTCCAACTTAATATTTTGGCGACTCAAATCTTCAATCGTACCAACGCAATTTAGGCGAAGGCGACCTTGTTCATCCGCATTATGAAAGTCTGCAAAGATTCTGGGAGATTTCATATTTTTGCTCAACTCAGGATGATTGTTGTGATGGATTAGGAATCGTTGGTGTCAGCAGCAGACTTGCTTTTTCTGGTGTTAAGCCAGTTAATGTTGCATGATTTGGGCTTCGGCCAGAAGTACGGATGACATCTCCATCGGACGATCGAACCTCACCCACTGTCGTCACACCAACTTGTCCATGAGGGATTGTCACTGCTAACTCTGCTACAGATAATCCTACTGCACATTCTACAGAAATTCCCGTGATGCCGCTGGGGTGAGTTGCCGTGCTGCGTTTAATATCTTCTGGGCGATTACGACCGCCACGAACGACTAAGGCCTCGTTTGGAATTCTTTCCACAAATGTAGGCTGTTTGATTCAAGTACGCGCTATACTTTAGCAGAAATCTTTGCCCATAGTGCGATCGATCTTTATGATTGGTGACGCGATCGCTCTCCGTGCAATCAGCGCACTTTGAAATGGTGGAAATGGATAAGATTGTGAGTGAAAAAAGAGGTTGGGTGACACCAGCGTCAACCCAACCTACAAAAAAAGGCGCTCGCACTAATGGAGAGCAGCAATCACACTTATTCCTTTTATACTAGGCGGACATATTCACGTAGTTGGGAACGTAGACCTTGAGTAATCATTGGAAAATTATTGATTTCTTGAATGATAGAATTCTCAGATCGGCCACTCTTCTTAAGCTCCTGAACTACAGCCTTTGCTAAAGTCTCAACCCCAACCTTTGCAATCATGCTTGAAACGCCTGCAATCAAGGTGAGAGCAAGTGCGCCACCAATCATGCCAAAAGGACCACCTAAAAAAGCTAACGAAGTTGTAATTGCTACGGCTCCTGCATAAGAAGAGGTTGCAACAAGCCCAACTAAGACTAAACCAGCAACTCCTAGACCAGCTAACTTATTGACTATCTCATCCATAATAATTAAGTGCTCCGCTAAACTTCAGATTAATTAGACCTTCAAAGTCAAACTGAACTAACTATCTTTAGCCTTTACCTCCAAACAGTTTATATATTCCGTATCCAACAGCAGCCGCCGCAGCAACAGGTGCAGCCGCAACTATGGCAGTACCAGCAATTGCGCCTCCCCCGACAACGCCACCGATACCAGCAAGGGTGCCCATAATTGCAGCACCAGAGGCACCGCCAGCTACCGTTACAGCACCAGCGCCAACTAGACCAGCAGCAGCCCCAATGTTTGTAGCTGTTCTTGCCGCTGCACGAGCATCATTCTCTTCCTCAGACAAGTTCGATTGCTCTTTGAACAAAGTTTCATTCATTATTTTTGCCCCAAGATAAGCTGGGCCTGCTGCTAATACCGCAGGAGCCGCCGCCATACCACCACCAACCACACCACCTGCTGCAGCTAGACCAGAAGTAATTCCTGCTCCTGAAGTTGCTGCAACACTCAACCCTGTAGCAGCACTAGCAGCCGCGCCTAGCGCAGCACCAGTTTCTACAACCGCTTTGGCTGTTTTGACTGTATTTCCATCAATGCCCATAGTTTTTTCAACAACATTTTCTACAACTTCGTCACCGGCTTGACTGGCAAAATCTTCCCAATTCATAAATCAATTCATCCTTTTAATACTTGTCCAATTATCCTTAATAGATTAAAGGTTTGTCTAGCCAAATAATGTTCTATTATGCCGCCAATTCTCTCTCGCTTTCACTCTAACTTTAATCTAATTTTGTACAAAAATGTACAAAAATATACGAAAATGTTGGCAGTTGTGAGCTACAATACACAAAACTCTCGCATCTCCCTGCCAGATGAATCTTAAAGAAATGTTAAATGTCGCCGATCGCATAGTTTTCGAGAAAACAGGTCAGCACCTTGACGATTTACAAGCAGCGGTACTGCGGGGAACTCTACAACGCGAGAAATACAAAGAAATAGCGAAAGATTTTGACTGTTCTGAAAGTCGCATCAGGGAAATCGGATCGGAATTATGGCAGATACTTTCAGAAGAGTTGGGAGAAGATGTTAATAAAACAAATTTTAGATCTGCAATGGAGAGGTTGGAAGTTTCAATATATTCAAACGTTGCACAAGAAGAATCGATGCAAATTAACAGCGTTAACATCTGTGGAGAAGCTAGATACCCGCCAAATCTACCAAACTCAAACCCACAAAATCAGGAAATATCTAACTCAAAACAAATTAAAACTCTACATCAAGATTTAAGCGAAATGCCAGAGTTGGGTGATTTCTTCGATCGCACGCCCGAACTCAACACCATCACCACCTGGATTCTACAACAACGCTGTCGCCTCATCACCCTCACCGGCATCAGCGGTATCGGCAAAACCACCCTAGCAGTGCAACTCGTACAACAAATCAAACACGAGTTTGAGTACGCAGTTTGGTACACACTAGACGAATTCCCCACCCTAGAAAAATTTCAATCAAACCTAATACAGCTTTTTTCCCATTCCGAAAAAGAAGATTCATCCCCAACCAACCAAAAACGCTTACCGCTGATTAAGTATTTACAAAACCATCGCTGTTTAATCGTCTTAGATGACGTTCACAACCTTTTCTGTAGCAGCCAATTGGCAGGAAAATATAAACCAGAATCCGAAGAATATCGCTCTTTATTCAAACAAATAGAAAAATTATCCCATCAAAGCTGCTTGATGTTAATCGGTTGGGAACAACCGAGAGAAGTGACTCAAGTTAAAAACCAAAATACTTCTATTCGCACCTTACAACTCCAAGGTTTAGGCATCGCCGCCGGACGGGAAATACTCAGAGATTATGGGTTAGAAGAAAGCGACAACAGTGAAGCACTCATTCATCGCTACCAAGGCAACCCCCTATGGTTAAAAAGCGTGGCGAATCTGATTCAAGACTTGGGAGGAGGCGTGAATCAGTTATTACCAAAGGATACTGTATTGTTGCCGGAAGATTTGAAAGATGTTTTACACCAACAGTTCGATCGCCTATCGGAACTAGAAAAACAAGTAATCTCCTTGTTGGCGAAAGAAAGCCAGCCGATCGATCGGGCAAAATTACTAGAAAATGACATAATTCCGGCTTCAGATTTGCTAAATGTCTTGCAATCTCTATCGCGGCGCTGCTTGATTGAACAACAAGCAAATTTCTACACGATTTCACCTGTACTGAGGCAATATGCGATCGCCTATGCAATGTAATTGATATCTCTTAGTCTGCGGAGGCAGACTTAGTTTGTATGGTAGCGATTTCAATCGCCCAGTAACTAAATACAGGCATTGCTGAATTAGGGTATGATAAATAAGGCGTGCGATCGCCAACAATAACACTTCAAAAAACGCAGAACTTATGCAATGTCCTGAATGTCAGTCAACTCAGGTTAATAAAAATGGTCATAAAAAAGGTAAACAGAATTATATTTGTGTCGATTGTGGCAGACAATTTATAGATAGTTATCAACCTCATAAAGGTTACTCTTGCGAGGTGAAACGTGAATGCCTCAAAATGTATGTCAATGGACTGGGTTTTCGAGCAATAGAGAGGATTAAAGGGGTGCATCACACCACCATCATAAATTGGGTCAAGCAAGTAGGAGAATTGCTGCCTGATGCTTATGAGCCAGAGACAATTCCCGAAGTTGGAGAACTTGATGAACTCGAAACATTTATTGGTCAAAAAAAATAAAATTTGGCTCTGGACAGCGGTTAATCACTTTCAGCCAGGGATTTTAGGATGGGTGCTGGGCGACCATAGTGCAGCAACTTTTCGACCATTGTGGGAATTAGTCGGTAACTGGAAATGTTATTTTTATGTAACAGATGGATGGCCAGTTTATCCCATGTTTATTCCAGATGGAGACCAAATTGTCTGTAAAACTTACATGACCAGAGTCGAGGGCGAAAATACGCGGCTACGACATTATTTGGCACGACTTCATCGCAAGACACTTTGCTATTCTAAGTCGAGAGAGATGCTCAAAAATTCAATTCGCTTACTAATTCATTATCTTAAGTTTTGGGAGGTTCCGGTTCCCGATCCAGGGCATCATTTCAATCCCGTTCGAGCGAGGCAAATCGAGTAGCTAATACATCCCTGCGATCGCACAAATCATACCTTTATTCAGCAACGCCTAAATACATAAACTCGCACAAACAAAAACCGGGCAACTTAAAAGCTACCCGGCAATCCTAACTTTAGACTTCAGATAAATCTAAAATCTAAAACCTAAAATTCTTAAACAGCAACAGTCTTCTTAGCAGAAGAGCTCAATTCGCCCTTAGCATACTTAGCTGCAAAATCGTCCAAAGACATTTGCTTAATTTGTGTACCTTGACCAGCGCAACCGAAAGAGTTGTAGCGATCGCTACAAACCTTCTGCATATACTTGATCGACGGCTTCAAGAAATGGCGAGGGTCAAACTCGTCGGGCTTCGCAAACAAAGCTTCGCGCACCGCAGCGGTAATCGCCAAACGGTTGTCAGTATCGATGTTGATCTTGCGAACGCCGCACTTGATGCCCTTTTGGATTTCTTCCACAGGTACGCCGTAGGTTTCGCGGATTTTGCCGCCGTTGCTGTTGATGATTTCCAGCAATTCTTGGGGCACAGAAGAAGAACCGTGCATTACCAAGTGAGTATTCGGCAAGCGGCGGTGAATTTCTTCAATGCGGCTGATTGCCAAAATTTCGCCAGTCGGCTTGCGAGTGAACTTGTAAGCGCCGTGAGAAGTGCCGATCGCGACTGCTAAAGCATCAACGCCGGTTTGCTCGACGAAATCCACAGCTTGTTCTGGATCTGTCAGCAACTGATCGTGAGAAAGCGCACCTTCAAAGCCGTGGCCATCTTCTGCTTCGCCCATTCCTGTTTCCAGAGAACCCAAGCAACCCAGTTCGCCTTCAACGCTAACGCCGATCGAATGAGCAACATTCACCACATCGCGAGTAACTTGAACATTGTACTCGTAGCTGGCGGGAGTCTTAGCATCCGCTTCCAGAGAACCGTCCATCATCACGCTGGTGAAACCTTGGCGCATGGCAGAATAGCAAGTGCCGGGGGCATTGCCGTGGTCTTGGTGCATGGAAATGGGAATGTGAGGATAGGTTTCAACTGCTGCCAAAATCAAGTGGCGCAGGAAATTTTCGCCAGCGTAGGAGCGAGCGCCGCGAGAAGCTTGCAGAATCACGGGGCTGTTGGTTTCGTCAGCAGCGCGCATGATCGCTTGGATTTGCTCCATGTTGTTGACGTTGTAAGCCGGTAGGCCGTAACCATTTTCAGCCGCGTGGTCGAGCAGCAATCGCATAGGTACAAGCGCCATAGATATTCCTCCTAATTATTTGTGATTTTTGGGCAGTGAATTTTGGACAAGCTCAATTCTTACGATAATATTAAGACAATTTGCCACCGATCGCGCACTATCTTTCCAGATTTACTTAAAAGTTCAAAAAACAAAATTTTGAGTTCCGAGCATTCAACTCAAAACTCAAAATTCTTAACTCACAAATTTTTTATGGGTCGCCCGGGATTTGAACCCGAGACCAATCGGTTAAAAGCCGAATGCTCTACCGCTGAGCTAGCGACCCGCGAAAACATTGTTACCGCACACAATTTCTAACAGTAGCACCCCTCATTTAAAATAGCAAGTGTTTTTTAAAAAAAATTTGCAGTCATGCGAACCAGCATCTGGCAAGTCGCTCCCGGCTGCAAATAAATCAAGTGTTCGCCAGTGTTGAGGGCATTTCTAGGAGCAGTCCAAGGTTCCAAACAGTAAAAATCCTTGCCCTTCACCATCCAGAAAACCAACTTCCCATAGCTGGAGTTGTAACTGAGGGTGAGCCGCAAGCCCTGGGCCGCGTCAGTGACAGTAGCAGCAAGGCCAGTGAGTTCGTCAAAGGAAATATCAATTTCATCCAGCGTCTCGTCAAAAACCCCCGTGAAATAACCCTTTTTCTGGGTGTTCTGATCTCTATACTGCATCCCCGGAATCTCAAAGCGGAGCTTAGATTTGTCCGTCGCCAAAAAGTAGGGGTGCAAACCACTAGAAAACGGCATGGGTTCGGTAGACAGATTGGTGTATCGCTGAAAAATTTCCAAAGAATTCCCTTTAATCTGATAAGTGAAGGCTAGTTGGAAATCAAAGGGATAAACAGCCAGCGTCTTCTCGCTGCTGTCGAGAATCAGGGTAAGAGCGGCACAACCTTCGGTAACTTGTTCGGCTATTCTCCAAGGCAAGTCTCGGGCAAAGCCGTGCTGTTTGAGCTTGCGCTGCGCTCCTTTGTGGGTATAAGTATTGTCGGGGAGATTGCCGCAGATGGGAAACAGGATGGGAATCCCGCCGCGTACAGTCAGATCGGGATTGGCGAACCGTTCCGCGTCCAAGTATAAGATTTCTTTGCCTTCAACCAGCCAGCTAGTGGCAATACCGCCCCGTTCCGGCACAACTTCTAGAGTAGAGTTAGCGGTTTCGTCGGAGAGGATATAGGTTTTGTACTGCTTTTGCTTGAGCGCGATCGCAAACACATTTGTCATCGGTAGTAGGTCATCGATCATTGGTTGTCAGTAAATCGGTCGTTAATAATTAGTCGCTGGTATGCTGATGTTCACCCATTACCGCCCCTATCCTCTCCCTGCATCCTCGCTGCGACCCCCACCGGCTAACCAATGCTCCGAGCTATAGGAGGCAGGGCGAGCCGCTGCCTGGAGCGGTCGCTGCTTGTATCTGGAACGATCTCGGAGGTCGGCTGCTCTTTGAGTGCGACTTCAAAAGATACAGCCCGAGTAGGGGGAAGATAGCTTTGGGGACTCGGCACTGCTCCTTGACTCGGAGATGGAGGCGAAATAAACGGTTCTTTGATGAATGGCTCTTTCGTAAACGGATCTTCTTCCCGGCTGGGATTTTGAGGTTGAGTGCGGTAGATGCGCGGCGGCAAATTTAAATTCGGGGGCGGGTTTGACTCGATTGCAGGCCCCGTCCCGTTCGGGAAAAATGAGGAGTTGTCCGGCTGTTTGGGCGCCGCCGGCAAAGCCGGCAAAATCAAATTTGGTTTGGGCTGTCCGGGGCCTTGCAGAGTGCTTTCACCGGAGGTTCCCCCGGAACCCCGCCCGGGCCCGTAGGTACCGCTCTTTGCTGCTCCTGGCGGAGAGTTTGGAGTTTTTGGTCCCGCTCCTAGGTTGATTGGGGCTTCGAGAACTACAGAAGATCGCATCGGCCGATCGAAAATACTAGAAATTTGCTCGACGTGTTTGAGGATGCGATCGGCGGCAGCTCCCTTCACCACCTTCGGCTGAAACTTTTTTACCTCCACAGGCAGAAACTCTACCTTCATATTCCTGTCTTTGAGCGATACTTTCAGGACTGCGGTATCGTAATCCCTGCGAGCATTCCCGCCGAATATAAAATTACCCAGCGAGTAAACTATCGGGCGGCCCTTGTAAATTTCTGCACCTTGCAAAACCTGGGGGTGATGCCCCACTACCAAATCAGCTCCTTGGTCGATCGTGAACCGAGCCAAATCAATCTGCCAGTCCCCCGGATAATCTGCCAATTCGACTCCCCAGTGGTAATTAACAATAATCCAGTCTACCTGACCCCTGAGAGCTCGAATATCCTCTGCCACGCGATTGTTGCGGCGGGGGTTAGTGCCCGCTTTCCCTTGGTCAGCGGCGTGAAGGTCGGCATCGTAATAACCGAGGTAGGCGATGCGCTGACCCTTAACCTCAATAATATCTGGACGCCTCGCTTCTTTAATATCTCTGCCGGCTCCCAGGTGTTGAAGCCGACTATTATCTAAAGTATTTATAGTCTCCACCAGCCCCGGCTCCTCGTAATCCATAGCGTGGCTATTTGCCAGATTGACAATATCCACTCCTCCTGCTGTTAATACTTTCACCGATTCAGGATCGGCTTTAAAATTTAATTGTTTTTTACCAGAGTCCAATGTAGAACGAGTCAGGGAGTTTTCTAGGTTAAGCATTGCCACATCTGCTTGCCGGTACTCGTCCATATGGGCGAAAGCCCGATCGTAATCTTTGCCCGCAGATGCTCCGAGCGCATCCGATAGATTGACATTTCCTCCGAACATCAGCGTTACGGTTGGGTCGTAAGGATTAGCAACTTGCTTTTGCTGTACTACTGGTACCACTTCTAAGGCAGCTTGCACCGTATCCGGACGTTTTGGAGGCGGCCCCGACATTACTGCTGCTTGCTGGTATCCGGATACTGAGGATACTGACTGCAGGGCCAGAGCCTCGTGGTAGCTTACCCAACACCCTAAAACAAATGAGGCAAGTGCCGATCCCACTAGCAGCAGAGAACGATACGTTTTAAATTTAACCCAATCGACGACCAGTAGCGAACGGTAACGCCGCCGCTGGCGGTTTGCCGGAGTGACAATTCGCACTGACTGTTTCCAGAGAAGGTCTGGTTCCCCAGCCAAGCGCGCGTGAATTCGCACCCCTTGTACTGCTGGCGAGTTGAGTCTCCAGAGTTGGTGGCAAATAAATTTGACTAAGCCTTCCCGGAGAGTGCTCCCCAGTAATGTAGTATCAGCCGCAAATTCGCGTTGAAATTCTACGAGGATTTGGACGCAGCCGGCCTGAGCCTGTTCGACGCGGGCATAAATCCCTTCGGGTCGCAGCAAGCTGTCAATCCAGTAATTCAGGGCTTGAAAGTTGCCCGATCGCGCTAGCTCCAAGATAGACGGCTGCGACCAATTTTCTGCGTACACCATCAATTAGCCTCCTTAATACGCACGAGCGA
The DNA here is from genome assembly GCA_014695295.1 of Microcoleus sp. FACHB-61. GTDB lineage: Bacteria > Cyanobacteriota > Cyanobacteriia > Cyanobacteriales > Microcoleaceae > Microcoleus. The sequence goes on from JACJNY010000046.1 coordinate 82,318, forward strand.
TGACTCCAATTTGTTTTGAACGGAACCGCAATTCTTTTAGCTTAACCGCTACAGGTTCCGCTTCCCGTTTTGAAGCTAGTTCTTGGCCGCCACCATTTTCTACATTTTGGGGCTGCCTGCTGTCAGTGATTTTTATCACACTCCGGTCAATCGATTTTAAATTTTAGATTTTAGATTTTAGATTGAGTTCAGAGGGGGTACAAGGGGCTAGAAATAACCTCCAAACAAGAGGTTTCTGGGGGACTTGAGGCACAAGAGAGGGAGATTTCAGAGGCAGAGTCTGTTTTTATTGTCGCTGTTTGAGTGTCGCTTTGGAGCTTTGGCTTTGAGATTTGAGATTTGAGATTGAGTCAAGAGGCGTTAGTCGGCGATCGAACAAACGTCGAAACAAGAGGTTTCTGGGGGACTTGAGGCACAAGAGAGGGAGATTTCAGAGGCAGAGTCTGTTTTTATTGTCGCTGTTTGAGTGTAGCTTTGGAGCTTTGAGATTTGAGATTTGAGATTGATTCAAGAGGCGTTAGCGGGCGATCGAACAAACGTCGAAACACGAGGTTTCTGGGGGACTTGAGGCACAAGAGAGGGAGATTTCAGAGGCAGAGTCTGTTTTTATTGTCGCTGTTTGAGCGATCGGGGGAGCCAAGTTGTAATGCTCCGATCTATGCTGGCAAATGCCTCTCGCGAGGGATGCCACTGGCTGCACAACCTGTAATTGGATAAATGGCGTACTAGATAGATTTGGTGGTAAAATGAAATTTGGTAACCCCCATCGGTATCAAAGTATCGGAAAACGTGAAACTGGCCAGTCCATACGGCTGTGCCTTCCGATGTAAAACCCAAAGTACGTTACGGTAAACAGGCAATCTTTTTGAATAAATACACTGCGCAGGAGAACTGACAAATGCTACAGCGCAAAATCTATCAACTCTGTTGTGATGGTCGTGAGGTTTCTATTTTTCTTCGAGATCAGCAACGTTGGATAGAGCGCGCTCGTATCCTAGATATTGAAGGGGATCTAGTCACGCTGCGCTACGAAACCGACGAAGAAGACGAAATCAGCTCCTGGGAAGAAATGGTGCGTCTCGAAAGTATTGGAGCTGTGTCCCAGAAGTTGGCTTCGGTGTCCAGAACTAACTGCGAACCCCTAGTTTCTGACGATTGTCCCGAAGCCGAACAAATTCGCAATCACTACCCGGACTCGAATTTGGAATAGTTTTGAGCTCGCGCTTGAGGCACAAGGAAAACTTGAGAGAAAAGAAAACGACTTTTCTCCCTTTTTTCTGGAGGAATTACGCAAAAAAACTCGGTTTAGGCCAAAAATCTTCTGGCTTGTGGCCAAATAAGCTATTTTGCCTTTAAATTTAAGCTTTATGGCGGGCTCTCCTGCCCACCCCACAAGAGCTTAAGTACACAGTAATTGAAAAATTCAATGCGCGATAGCTTACCCCTGCTTAAACGGGGTTTTTTGTCTGGGTCCGTCCAGGACTGTTCTTTTGTTTTCTTTGCCTGCTGGCTGGTTTCGAGGTGCCCGACAGCTTATTCGCCGTCTGTTTCCCCATCTAGGAAAAGTTCGGACTCCGGTATCGCTTTAAACACCGGACAGAAACCGTCGGGGGTAACTTTAAAGCCAAACAAAGCAGATAACTGGTTCCAACACCGCTGGCCGCGGTAGTGCTGGCAATTGCCACAGCATTCGAGGTTGGCCTGAACGGCGCTGCCTTGAAAAAGCAGTTCCCGCTGGGAGATGCCGCGCAGTACCAGTTCTTCGCCTTGCCAGCGGGCTTCTACCAAACCGGTATCGGCAAAATTGGCCCACCGAGGATCGGCTGTAATCGGACTCGGCAAGCTAATTGCTACCTCTGTCCCCAATTCGCTGAGTTCTCCTTCATAGTTAGTTTCCGGGATAGCGGGCTGCAAAAACATTTCCCCGATCGGCAGTTCGACAAGTGTTCCGACCGCCGGAGTGTGCAACTGGTAGCGGTTTCGCAGCTCGTCCAAGTTAGCCAAGTCAGCCAAATATGCAGGGGAACCGTGGAGCAAAATTACGTGCTGGGGACGCAAATTGTGGATGAGCTGGGTAGTCCCCGGGCCGTCGGAGTGTTCGGCTAGCAGATAAGTTTCTACGCTTCTGACTCCAGATTCGGGCCAGTTGCTGACGGGATATCCGGGTTTTTGAGGTGCGAGCAAAACCCAAGGATGTGTGCGATCGGCAACATACAAAGCCAAATCAGCAATTTGGTCAGTAATCACAATACACGGCGTGGAACCCAATCCGGGGCGCTGTTCGGCAGAAAGCCTGCGGACGCGGGGTTTCACCCTTTCGTCCCAAAACAAAGGTTGGTGCAGAGCAAAATTTTGGACGGCGGTGGGGAATTGGGGCAACAGTTCCAGATAAGCGTCGCACCCGTCGGCGACAGTGCCGTCCACCCAAATATCTAAGTCGCGGCCAGTAAAGTAGTGGTGACTGCGGAGCAGCATCAGCAGTTCTTGACCCAAACCCAGCGCCGGGGCGGGCAGCAGTACCGAGTACCCGTCCGCGATGGCGCGGTGGATGCGATCGGCTAACTGATTTTCCAGTTGTCGGCGGTGAGGGTGGCGCGCCGTGCCGTAACTGCCTTCCAAAATTAACACATCCGGCTTCATGCCCCGGAGTTCTCCCAGTGGCAAACCTTCCACCAAACGAGAATTGGACAGGAAAAAGTCGCCGGTGTAAACCAGGGTGTAGGTGCGGTGGGGGGCGGCATAAGTCAGCAGCACACTCGCCGCTCCGGGCAAATGGCCCGACGGGAACAACTGCACGCTCAGTCCGGGGCGCAGTTCGATCGGCGACTGCCAGGGCAGTGCCTGACAGAACCGGGGATCTGGCTGCTGAGACCGGGACGGCCAGTTGAGCGGTAGCAGTCGCGCTGTCACTTCGCTGGCGTAAATTGGCAAGTGGGGGAAAGATTGATGAAGTGCTAGCAAACCTCTGGCGTGGTCGGAGTGGGCGTGGCTGCACACCACAAAATCGGCTGGCAGCGATCGATTTAGTGTCGCTGACAGGGGTGCAATATCCTCTACACCGCAGTCTAGTAAAATGCGGTGCGGCCCCATTCGGACTAGCAGACAGACCCCTTCCTGTGCGTGGCCTGCGCCGTAAGGTAAACAATCGAGATCCATCACTGCGGTTAGCTCCCTGCTTTGCACGCAACTTGCAGTATCGCCACATTCAAACATCGGTTGCGACTGCATTCATTCGATCGAGTTCAGTCCCTGACGCATAAACCGGGTTTGATGGACGAAAACACTTTGTTGTCGCCCTCGCTCCCGGTAAAAAAACCCGGTTTATCAAAGTAGTGGTGCGTCAGCCTTGGAGCTAAATGTTTGCTCGAAGGCTCCGGCTCCCGTGCAAGGAAAGTAATTGCACTTAAGATTTGATGCAGCGCCAAGAAAGCGATTTTCCGAAGGCATTGGCCTGACGGGCATTCGGCCTTCGACAAAGTTCATGCTACTGGTTCTGGCATCAAAAGTTACATTTTATTGCATCATGTAAGGCCAGCGAACTCGATCTCATATTCTGAGTTTTAAACCTTTTTCCACAATTTGCGCCTGCTAAAGCGAATCTTTTTTATGAGAAGATTTTAATTCATAGACCCAAACATCTTGATAAAACTTTACAAATCTTCATTTTTAAGGTATTGAGGGCGGTGTATAGTCCAATCTGAAAAACTTGGAGAACCAGAATCGTGCTAGCTAACTGCTCGTGTCAGGGCATAAAGAGACTTTATGAGTTTGAGCGGTTTTTTTGTAAAAGTTTGATACATTCTTCTAAGCAAACCTTGTGGCTATCCAGAAGATAGTTTAAATGGTTTTTTGACGCCGCCTAAAAACGGATACAAGTTTCCTACAGGAGTCGCCAGCAGTCCAAAGTTTTAGACTCTTGTTCAAGCTCCCAGATTCATCTGTGGACTAAATCTCAAATCGTTCGACTCAGCGCGACTCGACTCAGTGCTAGCCGAACGCCTGAGCGCGACTCGACAGAGCGCGACTCGACGGCTCGCCGAAGTCTCAAATCTCAAATATCAAATCGACTGACTGCCCCATAATAGGTTTGTTTACTCCCCTCATTGACTAAGAGAGAAAATGATGCGTTCGTTTGTTTTACCCCCAAACATACCCACATCAATCCCTCGACAATAGATATTAATCCTGTAAAAATACCGCTAACTTGCCAGAAGTAATCTCAGCTCGATGAGTCTCGAACCAGCCTGCAATCTCCTGGTTTTTTTATCATTCCTGGGTCTTATTTAGGGTTGCGTTTTTGAGGTTTTTTTTTAGCTAATCCGTGCCTCCTCAAACAGTGTGTAATAGGTTTGTTTAGAGTCAAACACTACATCGTAGTTCTCGAATATGTATCCTTGCAGTTCTGCGAGATTACAGTTTTTTGACGGCTACCAGCCAATGACTGCTGCGCTTTGCGCAGATTATAGATAATCGACTGAATCCTCGTCAATCTGCAACTTTTAACCTAGATATACCAGTAGTTTATAAAGTTTAATTTCTTGGTCAATAACCCGGAACAGATTTCTATAACCTCCTAAATATCTCGGTGTGTATAGTATTTGATAAATATTTTAACTGAAGAAGGTCGCTTCAATTTACGTGGGTCTTGATTGGACTCGCTCAACTCATTGAGGTAGGTCAAGTAAGTAGATACAAATAAACATAATGTGGTCAGGCAGTTTTGGCACTCATAAAGTGGCTTGTATAGGAGTGATTTTTAGCTAAACGCGCCCCTACTATACCCGGCAAGATATTGTTTTTTGTGCCGTTATACTTAGCATTTGGCTTTTTCGTCACAAAAGAGTATTTCATGGGCTGCCTGTATATTCTCACAACTGGCTTGGGATTGCTATAGAACTACTAATAGCGAAAGTTTGAATTGCGAGAGTGTTTAATTGTTTGGTATGTTGTCGAAAAGAGTACCCGATCTCAATTAAAGCTGAAATGAGGATCGATCGCAAAAACCCGGTTTTCTCAAAAAATCGGGTTTTTAGATTTGGCATTATTAATGACGAGACTGGGTAGCGCGACGACTGCCAATAACACCTGCAATTGAACCAGCCTCGACGAGCGCTCGTTTTTAACGACAAATATTATTTAGCAAAAAAACTTGACATCAGCGGGCTATCGAAAGTTAAAATACAAATAACAGCCGTAACAAAAATGAGGCTTTATGTTTGATTGGCAAGCGGGGAGCAGCAAGTATGGCATTAATAAATTGCTATCCTCTAAAACAATTTAGGCTAAAATACATCCGGGAAGATACGGAGTATTTATGAGTTTTTCAAAATCAAAAATCAAAAATCAAAAATCAAAAATCTAAGATGGCATAACTCATGGCAACAGCTATCCTTGACCTGGAAATCTCCAAACTCCCGCCCGAAATTACGGTTGAGGAGCGTTACAACAAAGCCTTGGTTTTAATTCGACTGCACGGAAAACCCATCGGCCAAGCTCTATTATCGCTAGTCGGAGGTCGCATAGACGGCTGCCAATTGGGGGAAACACTGATGAATGCTGTGGGGGAGAACCTTTGGAAAAATTGGCTCTACGATGCCCTGGCATGGGACGAACGCGGGCCCGTGCAGGCAATGCCGATCGCCACAGTAGCGGTTTGCACGCGCGATCGCCCGGAAGATTTGCGGCGATGTCTAGAAGCGTTTATGCGGCTCCCCGACGACGGTCAGGAATACTTAGTAATTGACAATTGTCCCGCCACGGACGCTACCAAGGAACTTGTCAAAAATTACCCAAAAGTCCGCTATGTTCGCGAAGAATTACCGGGTTCCAGCGCTGCCCGCAACCGAGCTTTACGCGAAGCTAAACACGAATTCGTAGCCTTTACAGATGACGACGCGGCCCCCGATGCGAACTGGCTGCGATCGCTCTTGTGGAATTTTAGCGATCCGCGAGTGATGTGCGTCACGGGGCTGGTGATGCCCTTGGAACTGGAAACCGAAGCCCAAGAATGGTTCGAGCGCTATAGCCCCCACGGGCGGGGCTTCGAGCGCCGAATTTTTGACGGGGCGCAGTGCAACCCTCTGGTTGTCGCTCCTGTGGGGGTTTCGGCGAGCATGGCTTTGCGCAAAAGTTCGATCGACTGCATTGGCCTGTTTGACGAAGCTTTGGGGGCGGGAACGCCCACTGTCGGCGGCGAAGACTGTGAACTCTTTGCGCGCATTTTGCGCGCGGGCTACTGCATCGTATACGAGCCGAGAGCTTTGAGCTGGCACCGCCACCGCCGCACTTGGGAAGAATTGCAAAAAACGCTCCAAGGCTACGGCATCGGAGTCTATGCTTTCTGGACGCGGATGTTTGTAATCAACAAAGAATTCAGTGTGCTGCGGTTAGCTTGGGGATGGCTGCATTCCAAGCAAATTCCTGAATTATTTGCTTCTTTGCGGAAGCAACCCGAGTCGATTCCGAGCGATTTGCTGTTGGCTCAACTGCGGGGTTGTGTCAATGGCCCGATGGCTTATTTTGCTTCTCGGAAGTGGTTGCAAGAAATTAAGGGGAACACTGAATAGGGAGTTTTAGATTATTTTTAACCGCAACTGAAGGCAGATGAAATGTAGATGAAATGCAGATGAAATTAATTTGGGTAATGTAAATATGGAAAATTTGATGGTTAGCGTAATTATTCCCACTCACAATCGAAGCTCTTCGCTGCGGCGGGCTTTGGATGCTTTGCACTCGCAGACTTATCCGATCGACTTGATCGAAGTTATTGTAGTGGCAGATAGCTGCATTGACGATACTTGGGCAATGTTACAAGAGTACAAAGCTCCGTTTAAACTGCACGCGATCGAGGTAAATTGCCGGAGTGCTGCCATCGCCCGCAATACGGGAGCGGCTTCGGCTACGGGGCAATTGCTGCTGTTTCTCGACGACGATATCGAAGCGCTGCCGCCTTTGGTTGAAAGCCACGTGCGCGCTCACCAAGAGCGTCCGGGATCGGCTGTCATGGGCCCATATCCGCCTAAGTTGCACGGAGGAACTAGACTTTTTGACGTGGAAGTGCGATCGTGGTGGGAAGACAAGTTTTATCAGATGAGCCAGCCTGGTCACCGATTTACTTATAAAGATTTGCTCAGCGGCAACCTTTCTTTGGATGCAGAACTGTTTGCTCGTCTCGATGGCTTTGATTCGGCTTTCGGGAACTGCGGCGGGGAAGATTACGAGTTTGGGGTGCGTTTGCTGAAAGCTGATGTACCTTTTGTTGTGGCTGCTGAAGCAGTGGGCTATCATTACGAACACGAAACCAACAATCTCGATCGCTCTTTCGGCAGATTTCGTCAGGAAGGGCGATCGGATGTTTTGATCGGTCATCGACACCCGGAACTTAGACCGATTCTGCAGGTAGCAGCCTACGAAACAGCTTGCTCGCTGGTAGATAAAATTCTGGTGGCGGTCACGTTTTTCTGGCCGGCTGCTATGGATTTGCTGGCTCTGGGACTGAGGAAATCCCTTGATTTACTCGAAAGCTTGCGGATGCGGGGAACTTGGCGGTGGTTGCGGGCCAAATTGCGCGCTTATTGGTATTTGCGGGGTATCATCGATGAGTTGAAAAGTCAATCGGCAATTTCTAGTTTTATACAAGGAGGCCGGGCCGGTGCTGATTTGGGCGGACATGAAATTAACATCGATTTGCAGCAAGGTTGGGAAGCTGCTGAAAGCCTGCTCGACGCGGAACGACCGACTGGGGTTTACCTGTATTACGGTCAACTGACAGTCGGTCACATTTTTCCGCAAGCGGGTGCGGAACCGCTGCGGGGCGCTCACTTGCGATCGATTCTGGCGCTTCACTTTGCCGAACCCCTGGGTCGGGCGATGGCAATTAACGGTATGCCCCGCAAGGCTGAAACGATCGAAGAAAAGCCTTTAGTTGCTTTTAAAAATTACGAATTAGCAATTAATAAGTATGTCGGGGACTTTAAACTCAAAAGTCCAATCTCAAAAGTTGGGAAATTAGAAAATTGGGAAATTGCCACTCAAAACTCCCAACTCAAAACTCAGAACTTTTCTCTCTAGTTCCCGCTGCACTATTTTCAGGAGCAACTTATGGCAATAAAAGCGATGGAAATTGAGTTTGGCGAACAGATTAATCCGATTCGGAAACTAGAAAAATACAAAGGAGTTTGCATTGTGAATCTGGCTTTCCGCCGCCAAGTTTCCCAGGCTGTGGGCAATTTTGACGTTGCTCTCAATGTGGGATCTACAACTCGCGGTGCTGGGAATATGGAAATGTTTCACCGGATTTTGGCGAAGGGATACTCGACTTTTTACGATGCGATCGCTTTTGTGTGGCACTTACACCGACGCAGGGACAAGGCTTTTAGCCGGCAGTTGCAGGATAACGGGCGCAGCTTTGGGTCTTATTTACTGACGTGCGATCGCAACCGCACTGTGCCGCGCCTGGAAATTTTGCATTTTGCTTGCTCTCGGTGGCTGAACAGGTTGCTGCTGCGCTGCTTGATGCTCCCTGGCCGGTTGGCCTGCAAGTTGGTAGTGAGAGAGTTGCTAGGATCTCTGCAAAGTCCTTTTGCTTACAGGGAAGGGTACTTGCAAGCCCAGCGTTTGGCTGCTATTTTTGAGGTTGAACCGCTGGTAGCTGCCGGAGGTGTGCGGTGAGAAATGCGGGAACGCTGGTTTATCGGCGCAAAATGGCTCATTGGTTCGATTTGCTGCGGGTGTTGGTCGATCGCGATATGAAATTACTTTACAAGCGATCGACCTTGGGGATTGCTTGGACTTTAATCAGTCCGCTGTTACAGTTGGCTGTATTTTCCTTTTTGTTTCGCTCTGTCGTACCCCTTAATATTCCAAAATTTTCTTCCTTTGCTTTCAGCGGCTTGTTAATCTGGAATTGGTCTCAAACGGTATTATTTAAATCCACGGCATTAATTACCAATCATAAGCCACTAATCAGGCAGCCAAATTTCCCCCCGGCAATTTTGCCGGTAGTCACGACGACGACGGGGCTCATTCACTTTTTCTTAGCATTGCCGGTGTTACTTATCTTTCTGGCAATTGATGGCGCTCCTCTGAATGCAGTGCTCTTGTTGTTGCCGCTGCTGATGATTATTCAGTTTTTCCTGACAGTTAGTTTTGCTTATCCCCTTGCCGCTTTGAATGTCACTTTCCGCGACACTCAGCACACTTTGGGAGTAGTTTTGCAGATGCTGTTTTACCTGACTCCGATTTTCTACGACATCAGCAGCGTCCCGGAAAAATTTAAGATTTTTTATTACTTAAATCCAATGGTGCCGCTGATTGAAGCTTACCGCGCCATACTTCTTAAAGGTATGCAGCCGGATTGGTCTGCTCTGTTAATTTTGAGCTTGGCTGTGGCGGCTCTTTTACCCATCGGACTGGGAATTTTTAGACGGCAAAGCGCTCATTTTGTGGAGGAAGTGTAAATGCGTGAAGCAATTATTGTCAAAGGTTTGGGTAAGCGTTTTAACCGCTACTCTACCGCGAAACCTCATACGATTATGGAAGCCGCTTTGTCCGGTTGGTGGAAGCTGAAGCCGGAGGCGAGTTTTTGGGCGCTGCGGAATATAAATTTTACTGTTTCTCCGGGCGAAATGCTGGGAATTCTTGGCAAGAATGGCGCGGGAAAATCAACGCTGCTGCAACTTGTCGGCGGTATTTGCCGGGCTGAGGAAGGATCTATTAAAGTTAACGGCAGAATTGGCGGCTTGTTGGATTTGGGTGCGAGTTTTCACACGGATCTAACGGGCAGAGAAAACGTGTTTGTGGGTGCGGTGGTGGCCGGTTTGACTCGCCGGGAAGTGGCGCGCAGGTTTGACGATATTGTGGAATTTGCAGAGTTAAAACAGTTTATTGACAGCCCGACGCGGACTTACAGTACGGGGATGAAAATGCGGCTGGCTTTTTCGGTGGCGGTGCATACCGATCCCGAAGTGCTTTTAGTTGATGAACATCTGTCGGTTGGTGATGTGGCTTTTCAAACTAAATGTTTGAATAAGATAACTGAGTTTAAGAATCAAGGATGTGCGATTGTTTTGATTTCTCACACCGCATCGCAAATTCAGAAAATGTGCGATCGGGCTTTGTGGCTGAAATCAGGTGAAGTCGTGGCTTATGGGGAACCGGAAGTGGTAGTCGGTCAGTATTTGTCAGAAATGCGATCGTCCACAGAAAATCGCACTCCCCTGCGTGCTGCTGAAGCTACAAGTAGCGGCTCGCCACTGGGAGGTAATCAGAATCGCTTCGGTTCTATGGAAGTAGAAATTACCGATGTCAAAGTGTCGCCAAATACGGAAATAGATAGCGGTGATGCTATTAGCATTGAAATTCATTATTCGGTGGCGCAGGAAATTTCTGCTGCGATTTTTGCAGTGACAATCAGCCGAGAAGATGGTCAAAGTTGTTTTGAGACTAATACTAATCAAATGGGCAGACTGCTGCCGCTGGTGAAAGGGAAAGGCAAAATCCGGCTGCAAATAGATAGGCTGGATTTAGGAAACGGTCAGTATTACGTGAATGCTGGGGTTTACGAAGAAACTTTGGCTTACGCCTACGATTATCATTGGCAGGTTTATCCGCTGTACGTGCGATCGACTGTAAACCAAAAAACGATTCTTTGTCCGCCCTTCCGCTGGGAATTTGAGGGCAAAATGCCGCTTCGGGATTTACCCGAACCAGCCGCTCCGATGTACAATTTGGATAAAAATAATCCCGGCTACGCCAATATTGCAAATCAGTTGGGAAATAAGCAAAAACCTGACTTTTTAATTGTTGGCGCTCAAAACTGCGGCACGGAATCTCTATACGGCTATCTCGCAAATCACTTACAAATTATTAAAGAAGGTTCTCGCGAAATTAACTTTTTTGATTTGAATTTTGAGCGTGGTGTTGAGTGGTACAGCAAGCAGTTGACGCGGAGTTTAGCGGGTGAGAAGGTGCTGCTGTGGGAGATGAGTGCTTACTATATTTATCATCCTTTGGTGGCGGAGCGAGTTTACAAGTGTTTCCCGGATGTTAAGCTGATTGTGATGCTGCGAAACCCGGTAGAACGGGCATGGATGCACTATCATTTAGAAGTGGCGAGCGGCTGCGAAAAGTTGGATTTTGAAAAGGCGATCGCTTCTGAACCTGACAGACTGAAAGGTGAGGTTGAAAGAATCAAAGCCGATGAAGATTATTACAGTTTTAATCACCAGCATTATTCCTATTTGTCGCGCGGAATTTATGTAGAACAAATCAAAAATTGGCTAGACTATTTTCCTAGGGAACAGTTGCTAATTCTCAAGAGCGAAGATTTTGAAGCAAATACAGGCAAAGTTTTTTCGGAAGTGTTGAGTTTCTTGGATATCAATGGGAGTGCCATTAAAGAATCAGAAAGTCATCATGTCGATCAATACAGCAAAATGTCGCCAGAAATCGAACAAGAATTGACCAATTATTTCAAACCTTACAATCAGGAACTTTCGGATTTATTGAAAGAGAATTTTAATTGGACTTAGGAAAATTATTTTTACCCGCAAAGAGCAAGAAGAAAGAGGGATGTTTAAAAATAATTTATAATCATAGATTAATCATACCTGTTTCTTGTCTTCCTCTGTGGGTTCAGCGCTCTCTGCATTTCGTTTTAAAATAAATCTAATTGACAAACCATTTATCAGGTATAAAAATGCAACGGATATTTTTAGTAGGCTCTCCGAGAAGCGGCACAACCATGCTTCAAAGTTTATTAGCCGCTCATCCTGAAGTTATTTCTTTTCCTGAATCTAAGTTTTTTCACTATTTACTGTACAAGAAATTTTCGCGAAAGTTTGCTGGTAGGATGGAAACTTTTTTTAAGGATGAGATTAATCGCCCTGAACTTTTGCAAGGTTTTGATGATAGTCAAACTGTGGCAGCTAAAGTTAGTTGGTTTGTCGGAGTTTTGGATGGTTTGGCGGCGGAACAAAACAAAAGTATTTGGTTGGAAAAAACGCCGGAACACATATATTTTATTGAGGATATACAGCGCTTGTTGCCGGATGCTAAATTTATACATATTTTGCGAAACAGTATGGATACAATAGCTTCTCTGCATGAGGCTACTAGGAATTCTCATGATTTGTGGGGGCCTGGTTGGGATTTAAACCACTGTATTCATCGCTGGAAGGAGGCGATGTTAATTAGTCACAAATATGCTAAAAAATCTAATCATATATTAGTCAAGTATGAGGAAATTATAGATAATAAAATCAAAAAATTAGAAGAAATTTGTCATTTTATGGGAATTGAATATGATGATAGAATGCTGGAATTTTATAAAGAAAAAGCTGCTCATCTCAGTTTAAATTTACCTTGGCACCAAGGGATAGAAAGAGAGGTTAAAAGTAATAAGGTTCACAAATATCATAAAATTTTTAAAAGCAATGAAATCAGATATATTTTAGATAAGATTAAGCGAGTCAAGGGTGAAATTGCCTGGAAAGTTGCGGTGGAAGTGAGCGAACCAATTTCGGATATTTACGCCTTGCAAATATGCGATCGCCTGTGCTGTACGATCGAACTAGAAGGAATTAAACTCGGTATTGTTGAATTGCCAGTCTGCGATGGAATGGTTGCCGCTTCGGTGTTGGCTGATGCGGTTGCAGCCCAGTTTGCTTGGCAAATTCTCGCTCGCTTCTTTCAACGCAATCGCTGCGAAAGAGGCAATAGATTGTGGGAAACTTTGCTGGAACCATTGCACAATAAAAATGACTGGACGCTATTTTTGCAAGAATTATGGGGGCGTCCGCATTGGCATTGGGAGGATTTCTACAAGCCAGAAATTGCAGAAGAAGTCCCAACAATTACGCTCGAAAAAGATTTTATTGCCTTAGAAGTGAGCGAGGAATTTGCTAATATAAAAGTTGAGCTTTCTGAAATTGACGTGCTGGTGAAAGTAGGCGGCGTTGCTGTCGGGATTGTCACTGTTGCGGTGGAAAATAATTTTGTTTCTGCTCAAAAATTGCGCTCGACAATTACTCGAAATAGCGGTTTTGAGTTGTGCGTCGCCACCGTGCGAGAGGCTTTGCTGGGAAAACCGCTCAACGGCAAGCAATCGCTGCGATCGCGCCTAGCCTCTTCTGCTCAACAAAGGTCGGATTTGCCCGACAGTTTGAATGCACCGGGTGCTGGGGGCATTTACCCGCCAAATGCAGCGATCTTCGGTAGGCGATCGGGTGCGACTGGGACGAGTGTCAGTCGCCGGGCCGCACTCCCGGCGGCGGCGCTGCGGGAAATCGCGTCAGCGGCGGCAATTGCGGGGGAAACGACAATGGAAATTGCCCCAGAAAACGAGTTTCCAAAGCAAGTATTTTACGCGCCGGAAATCATTGGGCCAAAATCGCCGTATAGAGAAGTTTCTCACTGGGTGAAACCTCAAGTTTTTGACAATCATGGCGTTACACAAAGGCTGCCGATTCTCGCCTACCGCCGCATTTCTCCTGACGGTTTAGACGCAGTTACTCCGCAGGTTTTGGAACAACAGTTGCAGTATCTCAAAGATCGCGGTTATTATAGTGCGAGTTGGGAAACTTGGCAAAGTGCGAAACGGGATAAAACTCCTTTACCCGGTAAAGCTGTATTGATGACTTTTGACGGTGGCTATCTCGACTTTTTCCAATATGCTTGGCCTCTGCTAAAACGCTTTGATTTTACAGCGACTGTTTTTCTTGTAGCGGAGTCGATAGGAAAGACAAATAGTTGGGAAAAAGCCGAATTTGAAGAAGTGCAGTTAATGGGATGGCCGGAAATTCGGCAACTGCGGGATGCAGGGATTGAATTCGGTTCGATGTCTGCTACTCATCAACCTCTGACTGCATTGTCGCCGGCAGAAATTGTGCGGGAGGGGGCGAAATCCCGTGCTATCTTGGAACGGGGATTAGAGAAATCTGTTAAATCTTTTGCCTATCCTTACGGGGATGTCGATCCCATCGTAGCGCATTTAATTGGAGCGAGTGGGTATATTTTTGGTGTCTCATATAGGTCAAATTTTAGCAGTTTTGACGATGCTTTACTGTCGCTGCCGCGCATTAAAGTTACAGCAGAAAATTTTTTATGGCAATTAGGTTTGTAGGGTGAGTCAGCCAGCGAGACTTTTCCCTCTACTCAAAATCTCTCAACAAACGCACCTTACAAGTGAAATCGCTTCATCAATCCCTTTATTTTCCGCTGCAAATAACCGCCTAGCCCTCTGGAAATCTTCTCAAACTTATAATAAAATAAAATATCCATAACATCTTCAGTTTTCATATACTTTAAATAAGAAATCATTTTATCTGTCAGTTCATCATTAACATCATCGATATATTTTCTCACCGCCAACCTTTCCGAAATATTCCATTTCTTATCAAACTTGCGGTGCATTTCCGTCTCATAATCCCGAAAATCTGAGATTTTCCCCTCCAAATACCTTTGAATATATTTCCCGGCGATTTCCGCACCATCCATCCCGTGTCTAATTCCTTCGCCACCCAAAAAATTCACTGTCGAGACAGTATCGCCGATCGCAATTATATTATTATGCTTGCAATAAATATCCTTCAAACCAGGGCTGTACTTCAGCGTGGAACCGTGTTTGTCAATAATTTTATAATTTTTAGACTTCAGATATTCATCAATCAGTAAATCAATATATTTTTTCAGCGGTGACAAATGCCTCACCGTTTTCGGATCTAAAAAAATGCGCCCCGCACCAACTTTCAGCCTGTTTGGTTCCATTGGGAATATCCAGGAATAACCCTTCGGCATCCATTTATCGCCCAAAAAGAAGATTAAATCACCCCTGTATTTATTGTAAACTTCCGGCTCTACTTCAATTAAATATTCGATTCCGGTTCCCGACAAAAAATCTGGCTTATCATTCTCTTTTTCGTACATAACCGCCCTAGCAAAGCCAGTAGCATCAACCAATACTTTCGTGCTAACTTTGATAAGTTTACCGTCGGATAACTGTTTAAATTCTACTGTTGTTTCGCCCTTGGCTTGTGAATGTTCGGTGTAGCGATAACCCAGCCAAACCTCACCGCCCAATCGCTCAACTTCGCTGGCCAAAAATGCTCTAAATTTAGCAAAGTTGAGAACAACTCCCAAGCTTTCAGCAGACTCCCAAGTTTGACTGACTTTGCTAGTTTCAATAGTAAGTTTATGCCAAAAACTGCCGATAACGGATTCGGGTAAATCGAATTGAGAGAGGGTTTCTAGAGGCGTGGCGGCGCTGGAAAAGTCATTTTTATTAAAATTGTCGTTTTGCTCTGCCAGCAAGACCTTGTGGCCTGATTTGGCTAAAATTCTCGCGCAGTGACCGCCTGCCGGGCCTGCTCCTACTATTACTATGTCAAAACTTTTTAAATTCATTTTGCTTTTAACTCGCTTCCAATGTCAAAAATACCTGCAGACGTATCAACTACCAAGCATTTAGTTTTCAGCCGCGGGCGGCCCATTAAAACTTCCGGTACTCCCGCACCCACCGGGGTACAAGCCCCCGGATTCATCCGGGAAGTCGCTTTCTTCAATTCTTCAATCTCAAATCTCAAATATCAAATCGATTGACTGTCCATTGCTAGCCAGCCATAACAACCTGGATATAGCAGAGCATCAACAAGTAATTATACGCCGTTATCAGTAATAAATTCAATTTCAAAAAATAGGTAATTCTCATCACCCAATCTTCCCTCTATCATATGGCGCCACAAACTCCGGTTTCATTGATCCGAAAGACTTGCGGGATAGCATTTGGATGTTTCTGACGATACATTTTTCCAGCAGCTAACGAATCTTTTTCGATAAAATGTTTGCCGCTGTCGGGTTCAACCGCCATGTACCAGTTGTAATGGGTTTTAATCAATTTTGGTTTGAGGCGATCGAATATAGGTTGACACCGCTGGCGAAATGCAGATATTTCAGCGTACCATTGGCTTATTTCTTCTGGAGAAAGCGTGCGTTTTGGGTTCAATCTTTTCCGGGGTACTCTGCGAGTTGGGTTGAGATAACTCATTGTTGATTCTCCTTTTTTGGGGATGCTATAAAGTAAGGTGCGAATGGCGCACCCTACTTTTTTAGCTATTTACACGCTAACGGGTGACTGTTTGCGGCTGAATGTTGCTAAGATGCGATCGACCATTTGCGGTGGAGTTAACCCTAAACTGGCAAATGATTGCTCTGGCGTTGCATGATCTACTAATGTATCCGGTACGCCCAGCCGCATCACTGGGACGAGAACATTATTGTCGAGCAAAGATTCGGCTACTGCTGAACCGAAACCGCCCATCAAACAGCCTTCTTCTAAAGTGACAACTCGCCCGATTCGCTGTGCTAAAGGCAAGATTAACTCAGTGTCCAAAGGCTTTACAAAACGTGCATTGATGACAGTTGCTTCAATGCCGTGTTCGCTCAAAATCTCGGCGGTTTGCATTGCCGGATAAACCATTGAACCGTAACCTAGTATTAGCAAGTCGTCGCCGTTGCGGAGAATTTCGGCTTTGCCGATCGGCAACTCTTCCCAACCTTCTTCCATCAGGGGCACGCCGTAACCGTTGCCGCGCGGGTAACGCATGGTGATCGGGCCGCTTGTGTGGTTGATTCCCGTGACTACCATCCGCTGCAATTCTGCCTCATCTTTTGGTGCCATAACTACCATATTTGGCAGGCACCGCAAGAAGGCAATGTCGTACATCCCTTGGTGAGTTGGGCCGTCAGCACCGACAATGCCGGCGCGATCCAAACAGAAGAAAACCGGCAAATTTTGGATGCAAACATCGTGAATGATTTGGTCGTATCCCCGCTGCACAAATGTCGAGTAAATTGCCACAACCGGGCGCATTCCTTCGCAGGCTAAACCTGCGGATAAAGTCACGGCGTGCTGTTCGGCAATGCCTACATCAATGTACTGTTTCGGCAGTTTTTCCTGAAGTTTATCCAGACCTGTTCCGGTTGCCATCGCAGCGGTAATGCCGACAATTTTCGGATTATCTTCTGCTAGCTTTACCAGGGCGTGGGCAAAAACTTTCGAGTAAGCTGGGGGCTTGGGTTTGGTGGAGGGAATGCCTTTGCCCGTGGCTAAGTTAAAAGGATTTTGGGCGTGATATCCTACTTGGTCTTTTTCGGCAATCGCATATCCTTTGCCCTTCACCGTCACCACGTGAACCAACACCGGCCCTTGAATCGTATGAGCTTGTTTGAAAGTGGTAATTAATTCTTGCAAATTGTGTCCGTCTACCGGGCCCATGTAAGTAAAGCCCAATTCTTCAATTACGGCTCCAACTTTTGGCACGGCCAAGCGTTTCATCCCTTCTTTGAGGCGTTCCATTTCTGGGGTAAAAGTTTCGCCGACAAAGGGAATGTGCTTGAACTGTTCCTCTAAGTTATCTTTGAGAAACTGCACCGGTGGCGACAGTCGCATTTTGTTCAAATAGCGGGTAATTGCGCCGACGTTGGGCGAGATTGACATCTCGTTGTCGTTGAGCACAACTAACACATTGGTTTTCGGCATATGGCCCGCGTGGTTGATCGCTTCGAGTGCCATGCCACCAGTCAATGCGCCGTCGCCAATGATCGCCGCAACTTTGAAATTTTCACCTTTGAGGTCGCGCGCCATCGCCATCCCTAAAGCTGCTGAGATGCTCGTGGAAGCGTGACCGGCACCAAAATGGTCAAATTTGCTTTCGCAGCGCTTGAGATAGCCTGCAACGCCGTCTTTTTGGCGCAGGGTGTGGAATTCGTTGTAGCGGCCGGTTATCAATTTGTGAGGATAAGCTTGGTGGCCGACATCCCAGGTAACTTTGTCGCGATCGAGGTCGAGTGTTTGGTAGAGTGCTAAGGTCAGTTCGACTACACCCAATCCGGGACCGAGGTGGCCGCCGCTAGCGGCTACTGTTTCTAAATGCTTTTCTCGAATTTGTCGGGCAATTTGTTCGAGTTGATGAATCGAGAGGCCGTGTAATTGGTTTGGATGAGTCAGTTCGCTGAGATGCATATTTTAAAATCCCGCTCCTAAGAATTAGGACGAATCCTTAACAGATATAGGTTGTGCCTGCGGCGTTGGGTACGCGCAAACGTTAGAATAGTTTAACGGTTATTTGAGAAAAACTGTTAGGCGTAAGATTTTTGTTATTTTTGACCTGGTAATTATAGTTAATAAATTGTGCGCCGTCAATATAAAAAAAGCTTATGTTGTTAGTTGCTAATGGCTAGTTGTTAGCTGCATGGGGATTCTTAAGCATTTAAAGGTAAATAAGCCCACATAAAAACATAGAATACTCAGATACGCGACTTCTTAAAGAAGTCGCGTATCTAACAGAAGAACGTTTGACGTTTAATTAGAGCGACCTACTTACTTTTTGTCAGGAAAGGGCGAGATCCCTTTTCTATTTATCGGTTTTCCAGTTAAAACAAAAAAGGATCTCGCTCCCATCTATGACACCATTCGCTCTATCTCAGATGTTCGGGCATCTCCCAATTTAGCGGCCCCACTCGTATCAAAAACGATCGCCCGTTGAGCCGGTGGCAACAACCGCCGTAAAATCTGGAGATATCCCTCTGCATCGCCTCGGCGGTGGAAGCGAGGCACAACCAATCGCTACATATTCGGCAATTGCCGCACGATACACCAGGGATGAGTGTTTAATTTAGGCTTTGATGTTG
This sequence comes from Microcoleus sp. FACHB-61, assembly GCA_014695295.1. Lineage (GTDB taxonomy): Bacteria > Cyanobacteriota > Cyanobacteriia > Cyanobacteriales > Microcoleaceae > Microcoleus. The sequence continues at coordinate 101,005 of JACJNY010000046.1, forward strand.
GTATCATAGGGTAATCCTTGCCCGCGTTTGCGGGGTGTGGTAGAAAAAGCGATCGCCCTTAAGTTTTCGAGGCTAAGAGGGCGATCGTTTTCAGTGTACAGAGCTATTGTCGGGTATATATGCACCGATGTCTAGCCAAATATGGGCTACGTTAGACTGCGGATTCGAGAACTAGCTGAGCAAAGAGGTTGGACGTTCAAAGAAGTTGCCGATCGCTCGGGAGTCAACTACAACACGGTAAAAAGCTACGGGAGGCGGGATGCTTTGAACACAGTCGATCTGTCTGCTGTCTACAAAATAGCCCGCGCCTTAGACGTGACGATGGAAGATTTAGTTGAGATTTTGGAAGATTGAGGGGCGGAGTGAAGATGCGATCCCTTCCCGGTAGAAGATAATCTACTTTTTCCTTCTGCTTCCTCTTTCTTCCTTCGCCTGTTCGCGGTTCAATAATATAGACAGTATTGGTGCTAAACTCGCGTTTGACTTTGCTGAATTTCTGCCAAGAGCCGCTCTTGACTTTTGGCCGGTTCTTTGCAAGTCAAACACTCGCAAACTAACCCGATAACACCTTCAGGCAAATCAGCCTCAATCTGACAGACAGCAGTCGGATAATACTGCGAAATCAACCCGGAAATCTGGTCGGGTGACGTGCGAATCAGGGTAGAATGCTGATACCAGTCGATCGCCGAAAGTAGACTCGGACAAGCTTGCGGAGCCTCTTGTACAATACTGCTGAAAGCTTGCAAACCTTGTTGGGCGCGATCGAGATATTCTAAATTCGGCCCCAGCAGTGCGAGGCGAACCAAAGAGGCGATCGCAATTCCATTAGCCGCCGGAGTTGCATTGTCTATATAGCTGCGTTCCCGCACCAACAAATCTCCGCTAGCATCCTTAGCAGTATTGTAATATCCTCCCAATTCCACGCTCCACAAAAACTCATCAAACTCTTCTTGCACCTGCACAGCTTTCTCCAACCAAAACTGAGAATTCGGCAACTGTTTTGCCTTTTCTCCATTTCCTAAAGTCAAACTCGCTTGGTGCAAATCCAACAAAGCTTTCACAAACAAAGCATAATCTTCCGACTGCGCGGTTACAGCAGATTGTCCATCATAATTCAATCGCTGAAACCGCCCATCCGTCCACTGATTGTCTAAAATAAAATTAGCAGCTTTCACAGCTAATTCCAGATATTCCAAATCCCCAAAAACAGCCGCAGCGCGGGCTAAACCCGAAATCATTAAGCTATTCCAAGCAGCAATCATTTTCGTGTCAGTAACTGCGGGAATTCTACCCGGCCAACTGTCGTTTTTAGCTTCTTGATTGTTGCGGGCTGGCGGAAAGGTTTTTACAGTATCGGGATTGCCGCCGTAGCGAACTTGAAAGAGTTTACCCAAAGCCGTTTCTACCGTGTCGCTCAGTTTTCCCGGATGGCGGCGCTGCAATACATTCTTTCCTTCAAAATTGCCGCTACGGCTAACAGTAAATTGTGCTTTAATTTCCGCCAATTCCTCAGGAGTTAAGAGTGCTTCGAGTTCGGCATAAGTCCAGACATAAAATGCTCCTTCTTCCGGTTCAACTTCCTCTGAAGTGTTAAAACTATCAGCATCCTGTGCAGCATAAAAATAGCCTGTCGGCGCGGTCATTTCTCGCTTCAACCATTCTACTGTCCCCGCAATCGCAGTTTCAAAAGCCGGTTCTTGTATTCCCGCGCTCCACAAATTTGCTAAATACTCAACAATTTGACCGTTGTCGTAGAGCATTTTTTCAAAGTGTGGCACAGTCCAAGTTGCATCAACCGTGTAGCGGTGAAATCCGCCTCCTACGTGGTCGTAAATGCCGCCCAATGCTAAGTCTAATCCGCGCTGAGTGCAGACTTGTTTGCTGTCGTATTTTGATTCAAAATTAAAGCGCGTTCCCCGCAGTGCTAGCTCAGCATAAGGTATCATCGGAAAACTGGGTCCTGGGTTGCTGCCGGCAATAATTCCGGTGGTGATTTCTAAGCCTTTTTGAAAAATTTCGCGATTTAATTCGGCGGTTACTCCTGAGAGCGCTGCCGACTGTTGAAGGTTGCCTAAAATCTCTGCTTTGAAGGCTTCTACTTTGCCTTTTTCTGTGTCGTAAAAGCGGCGAATTGCTTGCAAAACTTCTAAAAATCCCGGGCGTCCGTAGCGCGGTTCTACGGGGAAATAAGTGCCTCCGTAGAAGGGAACTCGCTCGTCGGGAGTGAGAAAAACGTTGAGCGGCCAACCGCCTTGACCGGTCATCATTTGCAAGGTTTGCATATAAATGCTGTCGATATCCGGGCGTTCTTCGCGATCGACTTTTACCGGTATAAAATGCGAATTCATGTATTCGGCGATCGCGCGATCGGAAAATGCTTCCCCTTCCATCACCGTACACCAGTGGCAGCTAGAGTAGCCAATTGACAGGAAAATCGGTTTATTTTCGCGCCGGGCCGTTTCTAAGGCTTCATCGCACCAGGGCCACCAGTCGATCGGATTTTCGGCGTGTTTCCGCAGGTAAAGGCTTTGGGATTGAGCAAGACGGTTGACCATAATCAAATATACTTTAACTCGTACTCAGTAAGCTTGTTATTTCTCTCGTAGTGTAGCGCGAGATGTTTTTGTTGAGTTGTTGCCGATAATCATGTTTTAATATTATGGCTGAGTATGTCGATCTAACATGAGTTTATCATCTCGGAGAACCTTCAATCTACGGCTCGGACAATTTTTGCTGAGCGCGGCCGTTCCTCCTGCTGTTCTAAAACTGTACCCAACTGAAGCCTCGGATCAAGCTTTATTAGACACTAATCTTAACAATTTTCTGGCGAAAGCAGACCCAGAAATAGAATTATTAGTCCCCACATTTTTAGGTAACGACAAGCGTCGGTTCTACGGCAGAGGGGTTCCGAAAAGTTTGAAGTTAATCGACAAATTTCCACTCGGCAGCGGTCGGACTTTTCTGGGAAAGCGGTCTGTAGTTTGGAGCGGTGCCGGTTGGACAGGACAGCCGACAATTACCAGAGACGGGGGAAAAACTTATTTAATTATAGGTGCTTATGACCACAATTTGCGCAAAATAGATATTGCTACCAATAAAGAAGTTTGGCGCTATAAGTTTGATGATATAATCAAAGGCTCATCAACAATTTATATTGATGAAAAAGCCAGCCCCGAAAACAGAATTGTGATTTTGCAGGGAAGCCGCAGTGGCGGTGGTGGCAAAAATGTCGTGCCGAGTTTTAGGGCAATATCTTTTAGAACGGGTAAGGAACTTTGGAAGTTGGACATCAGGAGAACGCCCAGCTACAGCCGGGATAATGACAGCAGCGCTTTATATCTGGGCGGCGGCGTTTTGTTCAATGCGGGGGAAAATGCGATCGGCTATTTTCTCGATAGTTCGACAAGCCAGGCCCAGCTCAAACAAGGAATTAAACAGCCAGATATATTGTCAGAAGTACAGCTTTATGAAGCAGGAGATATCAGCAAACACGGCGGCAACTTGGTAGCGGAATCATCGCCGTCCCGGCTCAAAGATAAAATATTTATAGCTGCTGGTTCCGGTCATATTTACGGTATTAGTATTGAAACTAAAAAGATAGTTTGGGATTTTTATACTGGTTCAGATTTGGATGGAAGTGCTGTTATTTCTAAATCTGGTAAACTGTTTTGTGCCATTGAAAAACAATACATTCAGGGCAACGGCGGAGTGCTGAAGCTGAATCCAAACAAGGAACCGAATGCCAGCGTCGAATGGTTTTTGCCTACCGGAAATCGCCGACTTTCTAGCTGGGAAGGCGGGATAATTGGCTCGGTGGCGTTGAATGACGAGTACAATTCAGGGGAGTTTCCGGCGCTGTTTGCCACAAATGCGCTCGACGGCAATTTGTACATCGGTTCCCAAGATATGATTACAGGTAAAAAAACTCCTGTACCTTGGCGAAAGCAGTCTTACGATACTCCTGTAATAGTGTTTAAAAAAGCGATTGGTTCTTCAATTTCGACTCCGATTTTTACAGATGGCAATAAACTAATCAGTGCGGGATACAACGGTGTTTATTTGTTCAATTTGAATTGGGAACGAGCGAAGTCTGGGGATGAGAATGCTTTGAGAAATGCTAAAGGCGAGTTTTACCGTTTGAAAGTAATAGAATCGGGGAGATTTAAACCGGGTTTGTCATTTGAGGCGACGCCTGTAGTTTGGGACGGAATTGTGAGGATTTGCGCGAGGGATGGCTGGATGTATACTTTGGGGTGAACTACCTATAGGCTTGGCGATTGTCGTAAGTGCGAGCGCATCCTCATTTTCCGGGTGTTGAAATCCGCCAATGCCACTACCTGCCGTTTAACCGCGCTTATATCTATCATAGAAAGGATGTCAGGAATTATAGGAAACTTGTTATGGCGACAAATGAAAGTCAAATAAATCAAATTTACGGCTCAGAGGATGCTCAAGGTATTTTACAGCTTGCGATCGCGCGACGACAGGATGAAGGGGAATTATCCAGAGTCCAGCTTTTCGAGATAGCGGCGGAATTGGGCATTTCCGAACAGGATATTGTGGCGGCGGAACAGCAATGGTTAGCAACTAGAGGAGAATTTCAAGAAAAGCTGGTTTTTAATACTTACCGTCGTCGCAAATTGCAGAAAAATGTGACAAAGTACGGCATTATCAATACTTTTTTAGTTTTGTTTAATCTAGCAGGAGCGCACGAGCTTTCTTGGTCGCTTTTCATTTTACTAACGTGGGGATTGGGATTGTCGCTGAATGCTTGGAATGTTTATCAAACTGAAGGAGAAGATTACGAACAAGCGTTCCAGCGGTGGCGTTTGAAGAAACAGGTGGGACAGTCTATCGGCACTGCGACTGATAAGTTTATGAAGTGGTTGCAGTCGTGATTTTCTCTTAAGAAAGAAGCGATCGCTTTTTTTTCAAATCAACTACCGCCAATACAAAGAACTAGCAAAAAATAACTATTCTGCAGGATAAAAATTTGACCAATGATTAATAACTGCTGTAATTTTCTCCGATATTTACAGCAATTTGATATCAAACCAGCCACAAAAATGGTAAACTTTAAAGATGTAAAAAAAGGAGATTATTTAGAGATGGCAGCATATTCTATTGACTTACGAAAGAAGATACTAAGTGCGTGGCAAAACAAAGAAGGCACACAAAGAGAGTTAGCAAAACGATTTAAAGTCAGTTTATCGTTTATACGTGACTTTTTGCGTCGGTATCGAGAGACGGGCCAGATAGCTGCCAGGACTCTCTTGAGGGGATCGTCGCTCGAAGCTTAAAGGTAAAGAGCAAGAATTGTTAAAGATAATAGTGACAGAGAAAATCGATATATATTTGCGAGAGATTAAAGAGACAATAAAAGAGCGCCAAGGCATAGAAGTAAGTATATCAAGTTTGTCCCGCACTCTTAACCGCTTAAAACTCAGGCGTAAAAAAAAACTTTAGTAGCGAGTGAGCAAGGTACAGAAAGAGTACAAAAATTGCGCTATGAAT
>JACJNY010000047.1 GCA_014695295.1 Microcoleus sp. FACHB-61
TTCTGGGGTCATATCTACTCGGTTTATCGTATTGTCTCTGATTTCTATTCTCTCATCAATTTGCTGGTAATTTTCCTCAGCATTTATACTTACTGCAAAACTGGGATGCTCCCGGTGCAGAGTTTGTCATCGAGATTCCCCTTTGCCAGAAAGTATCAGCGCTGGCTGCCGAAAACACAAAGGAAATGGTCAGCATTCATGAGTCATTAGTCATGAGTCATTAGTCATTAGTTTCAGGGCTCACCCATCGGGGGGGCTAGAAACCCGGTTTCTACGAGTTTTGCGTTTAGTGACGAGAAATATAGGAAGAAACCGGGTTTCTGAGGTAGCGAGTGCATCCAGGACTTGCATTTGGATCTCGTAGTCTGATATCAATTCCGGTTGCACTCCTTATGATATAGAGGACACGGCAATGCCGTATCCCTACCGAAAATAATATTGTAGGGACACGGCACTGCCGTGTCCTAATTTTGGCTAATAATTCGGATGCTACCGGAAACGATATGAAACCCTTGATTTTCACGAATGCCGATAGTCTCCTCTTCTCGATCGCCCTAAATCGAAATAATTCTTTACAATAACAAAGTAACAATCCAATTAACTTTGACAAAATCCCTTGAAAATGCCTGTAAACCTACTTTCTCCAACCACAGCCTCGACGCAAACACCGACACTCGACTTTGACATAGCCATCGTCGGAGGGGGCATAGTCGGGGCCACCTTAGCCAGCGCGTTAAAAGATTCTGGATTAAAAATCGCAATAATTGAAACCCAACTCCCCGCCGCCGCCGCCGCCAAAAAACAAGCCTATGCAATCACGCTGCTATCAGGAATGATCTTAGAAGGTATCGGCGTGTGGCAGCAAATCTTGCCGCAAATCACCACCTTCGAGCAAATTAGCCTCTGCGACGGCGACTATCCCGGTGTGGTCGAATTCCACCGCCCCGATTTGGGAAATACTGGCAAATTGCCCGTACCAAAAGCAGCTTTAGGTTACGTTGGCGAGCACGGAGTCATGCTGTCAGCTTTGCAAGAATCTTTGGCAAAAAACCCGAATTTTAGTTGGGTTTGTCCGGCGGAAGTTGTCGAGGTAAAATATTTAACCGATTGCGCCGAAATAGAAGTCAAACAAAACGGCGAAACTCGGACAATTCGCACCAAATTATTAGTCGCGGCCGACGGTTCGCGATCGCGCATCCGCACCGAAGCCAACATCAGCACTCGCGGCTGGAAATACTGGCAATCCTGCGTTGCTATCACTATTAAAGCAGAAAAACCGCACAATGATATCGCTTTTGAGCGCTTTTGGCCGAGCGGCCCGATGGGAGTCTTACCATTACCTGGCAACCGCTGTCAAGTAGTTTGGACAGCACCCCACGCGGAAGCAAAAGCTTTGCAACAAATGGATGAAAAAGAGTTTTTGACTTTGTTGGAACAGCGCACGGGCGGGCTTTTGGGGCGTTTGGAATTGGAGAGCGATCGCTTTTTGTTTCCCGTGCAGTTAATGCAGAGCGATCGCTACGTTTTGCCCAGATTAGCACTAATTGGCGACGCGGCCCACTGCTGCCATCCCGTGGGCGGCCAGGGATTGAATATGGGCATTCGAGACGCAGGGGCGATCGCCCAAATCTTGCAGCAAGCGCACCAAAAAGGCGAAGACATCGGCGATTTGCGAGTATTGAAACGGTATCACAAGTGGCGCAAAAAAGAGAATTTAATCGTGTTAGGATTTACCGATTTTCTAGACAGATTATTTTCTAATACTTGGCTGCCAATTGTAGCATTTCGCCGCTTCGGATTGTGGTGTTTGCGGACAATTCCCCCAGTGAGGTTTTTAGCGTTGCGCTTGATGACCGGTTTAATGGGCCGGCCGCCAGAATTAGCGCAAAATTAGAAGAAACCCGGTTTTCATCTGCGTCCATCCGCATACATCCGCCGACATCTGCGGTTCAAAATCAATAGCCGTTGTTTTTTCGCACAAATCTTTATACCGATCGCCCCCAAGTTTCAAGCTTGCTTCTTCCGTTGAGGAGTAATTGAGACTACTATTCAACTATTTAAGCGGAAATATGGGGTTTCCATTGGTTGCGGATAGCTTGTACTAACAGCCCTTCGCCGTTCCGCACTATTCCCCGGCGGCGATTTTCCTCAACTACAGCGATCGCATCTCGAACTACTTCAACATTGTTACTTAGAATCAAAGTCTTTAGCCAAGGGTTAAGATGAAATCCAGCCATTTCCACTTGCTCCAAAATGGTATTAGACATAACTGTAAAAGTTGATGGTTGAGCTTTCGGAGAAGTGGGGACAGTTTCAGCTAATGCCAGCAAGCGATCTAGATGTGCTATGCCATAAGCATCAGCAAATTCTTTAGCTGTCTGGATGTACTCAATTAGTTGTGTCATATCTATCTCGTGAGTTTTTCAACGTTTGCGGTGGAATGCTTACCACTAAATAACAGCTTATAAGCTACTATCAAAAAAGTCCCAGAAAATTATTTCCGGTATCATAAAAATAACCGGAAAATTTTTTCCTATGTTTTGAGAAACCGGAAAAAGATTCTAGCTACGCGCTAGTTATGGTAAACTCAGCAAGAGAGACGCCAAGCTATGAGAGAAGTTGGGGTGACTGGGACTGTGAACTTATGGCAAAGCTTTTTAAGATTAGAAATAGTTACTGATTATCGTTTGAGCCCGACAGAGGCAGCTATTCTTCTGGCTAAGTTTCCCGATGAAAACACAGTCAAGAGTAACAAAGAGGTTGCAGAGGAAGCGCTCGCAGAAGAAAATAATGACATTCCGATCAACCCTGAGACTGTTCAAAAGCAAATGTGGAGGATATACAACGAGCGTTTTTGTCCAAAAGGAAAGCGCGAAGGTTTTTCGGGTTATAACGACAGGGGTAGTGAGGAGAAAGATGCTGCATTTCTGAAGTGGCTGAAATCACATGAAAAATGGCAGCCAAATCAAAGGAGTGCATTCAGTACAGGCGATCGCACCCCTGTTATTTCCTCTAACCCTTTTATTCCTCAAACTGGTAAAGTTGACGACCCGCAACTGTTTTTCGGCAGAAAAGGGGAAATTAGGGATGTTTTCGAGGTTCTTAACAACAAAGTCAGTGTAGCTTTAATAGGAGAAGAAGGCATCGGGAAGTCTTCTCTGCTATGGGCTATTTGTCAACAGGCTGAAAATTTCCTATTATCGCCACGGCAGCCAATTTACTTAGACCTCAATGGAATTCGAGATGAAGATGAATTCTATACAGCTTTGTGCGAAGAAGTTGGCATCTTTGAAAGCTCTCCAACTATGCTGAATCGTGCTTTGAAAAACCATAGAGTGCTGCTGGCTATAGATAATTACGGAAAGATGGCTAGGGAAGGTTTTAGCCTTGAATTGAGAGAACACTTGCGATTTTTAGCTGAGGGGTCAAACGCGTCTGTTAAAATGATAGTAGCTGCTAGCGAGCCCCTCAAGCGACTCTTTAATGACTGTCAGGATGACATAACAAATTCTCCCCCTGAGAATATTTTTCAAGACCTTTATATTAAACCTTGGAATGAAGCAACTGCCCGTGCTTTTATTCAAGCTCGTCTTGCGATGACTTCGGTGTGTTTTGCTGAAGAGGAAATAAGCCAGTTAGTACAAGAAAGTGGCGGTCATCCACGACGGCTGATGCAGTTGTGCTATCAAAATTATGCGCGATATATGGAGGATGTAAAATGAGCGATCGCAACACCGACGTTCCCCGTTTAAACTTAGCTCCTAAATTAAAGCGATCTCTTTCACTATCAAAGCCCATCGATTACTTGCGGTTATTATACTGGGTGTTTTTCTTTCCCCAAGCCTTGCGCTGGTATGTCTACAATAGAGTATCTATTTCAGAGCGCTATAAAAATTCTAAAAAAGATTCAGGATTATTCCTTAATCCCATAATAGCTGGGTTACTTATACAAGTAATGGTAGTCATATTCATTACACTATTGACTTGGATAGTAATTCTTAACTCGATTAATTGTGTAGTAGATGCGGAATATATATCATCCAGCATTTTATTTACTATTATTTTGTGTGGCATGACCTTGGGCTTGGTACTCTTTGAAAAAGATATATTTTTATCAAAATTTCAGTCGCAAACAGCCAAGTATCTAGCTATGATCATTTTTTTAAGCTTAAATTTTAATCTGGCAATTTTCACAGTTAGTGCTATAACAGAAGGATATACTAACCTTGGAGTTATCTTAATGTTAGGTATATTAGCAGGTATATGGTTGGGTGTAGGAGGTATTGCGACACTAGCCATTTTAGATGTGGACGCATTAGCTATTATTGGATTAGTTATTGGTGGAGTGTTATTCATGTCATTAATACTTTGCTTGAGTCTGCCAATTGAGCTTAAAAATACTAATTTTTTTGTTATCTTAAAAAGCTTTTTAGTTCGCGCAGTTTTCTTTCTTAGTTGTGTAATTGGTTCGTGTATAGGATGGCTGCGAGTAGATACCTGGTTTTTCATATCACCTATAACCCAAACATTATTTAAAATAGGAGTTACGCAAAGAGTTAACGAAAATAGCAACCCAAGGGTTTTCAGTAATGAGTTTGGTTCGCGATATTCTGATTTTCTGATTTCTTCCTCTCCCCATCTTCCCCTATCTCAAGAGTTGCCATCGGGTTCGGTATTTGAAATTCGTAAATCCTGTAGAAATAATCTAGAGTTGCTGTTTCCTCGTGTAACTATCCTGCCTAATCCCTATCTCACAGAGCAATTAAAAGCATGGCTGCGACAAGATTGGGAGACAGGAATACATAATGCTTATGAAGTTTATACTTATACTCTCCAGTTCCTTCCTGTAATTCAAGCTTTAAACCAAGTTCTTGCTGAGGAACCAGAACAAGTTGTCGCTCGTATAGCGCATTTAACAGATCACCCTTACAAATGGGAATTGGTGCGTTTGATTTCAGGTTCTATGGCTGATACAAAATATATTCACTTTGAGCCTCGGGTTCGTGCTGTTGCCAGTGGTTTCTTGCATTTACATGAACAGTCCAGCGCTGCAATGCAAGCATTTCATTCGGTGCTGTCTCTACCTTATGGAGAAGAAATGTTTATGATAAGTGTAATTATGTATATCTGTCAGAAGGCTAAAAGTTTGAATGATATTGCTGGGCTATCGATATATAATCTTTTTCCTAAAAAACCTTGGCTGCGTTGCGATACTTGGAGAGCGCTGGCTAGTTTCTATGAGATTATAAGGGATATCCAAATAATTCAGAATAGTTCGTCTCGTTCTGCCAGAGCCTTCGCTGTTAGCCATGCTTTAGGAGAACTCAAAAATTTGCGGGATCGAGTTGATGATGTACCTCCACCCGAACGAGAAAGAGTTAGAAAAATTGCCTGGAATTGGTCGCAAGCGATATTAGATGTAGCTAGTGAGGTTGGGAACGTTTCTATTACTGAGCGAGTGCGTAATCCCTACGTGGTTGGCGACCCTGTTGAGGGCAACCTGTTTGTTGGACGAGAGGATATACTCAAGCAGCTCAAAGAACTGTGGATATTGAGTCACCAACTTCAGTCTGTGGTTATCTACGGTCATCGACGCATGGGCAAAACTTCTATTCTGCTTAACGCTGCTAAGTCCCTAGGGTCACAGGTAAAAGTAGCCTATGTCAATCTATTGCGATTGGGAAACATTCGTCAAGGAGTTGGAGAGGTGCTGATGGCAATTAGCGATGAAATTTCTGATGCTGTCAACATTCCACCTCCTGCCGATGCGGATTTGCTGAATCTTCCCTACCGTACTTTTGAGCGCTATTTGAAACAAGTAGAGGCCAATCTGAGTGAAACGGGTTTGATTATTGCTTTAGATGAGTTTGAGAAGATTGAAAAACTGATTGAGAAGGGAAAGATTGACAGTGACTTTATGGAGGTTCTGCGCGGGATGGTACAAATGAGTCCTAAAATAGCTTTTGCCTTGGCTGGTTTGCATACTTTAGACGAGATGACTGGGGATTACTATCACCCTTTCTTTGCTAGTTTTATTATTAATATCAAGGTTAGCTTCATGGACAGTGCAGCTACCCGCCAGATTCTTGCTAATCCCCATGAAGATTTCCTTCTTGACTACGCGCCAGAAGCGTTATCTTCAATCTATGGTTTGACTACTGGACAGCCTTATTTAGTTCAGCTAGTGGGATTTCAGCTAGTTCGCCGCTACAATGAGCAAGTTTTTGACATGGGAAATTCTCGCGATCCGGTCTTTACAGTAGAAGATGTGAGGGCAGTCATTAATAACCCTGAATTCTTTCAGCGGGGAAGCTACTACTTCGATGGCGTTTGGGGTCAGGCGGCGCGGGGTGCTCCCGGACAACAAGAGATATTAAGAGCGATCGCACCTCACCAAGAAGGACTAGATATCAACACGCTAGCTGAAATTACTGGCATGAACGAGACAAATTTACAGCAAGCACTTAACTCTTTGATACGCCACGATGTAGTTTGGGAAATTGATGGCAAGTGGCGCATTATTGTCGAACTATTTCGCGTTTGGGTGGATAAATGTATATAGTGTGCTTGCGTAAGTCCTGATTAGATTCGCCACTGATTAAGCCAGCGGACTTGCCCTTTCCAGTCAGCAGCTTGTGTTTCTGAAAGCAGGCGATCGAGCGAAGCAATTAGACTAGATAATGTCCAACTGTTTTGAGCAGCCAAAATGATGCCACCATGTTCGGGATAACGCTGAGCTAAAACCTGAAAATCCCGGATATTAAACGTAAAAATACACCGCCCTCGCGCTGTTGCTTCTAGCAATTGAGCCTCATCGCTAGCATCTAAAGCCATCCACTCAGTGGGCGTCCGAGTGACATCGTGACTGCGAGATAAAAGGGCGGCTTGCAAAGCCTTAATAGAGGTATCGGCATCTAGATGCAATAGCGGTTTAGACATTAGCAGCTTCGATAATTTGCTCAGCGGCAATAGATGCGTCTATTTCTTGATGGTGAGCCGCATAAAAAGCGAGAACATCGTTCACTTGATCTTCACTTAAGTCATACTCAGTGGCAATTTGGTTTGGAGAAAAACCCCATTTCTGCGCTGCGATGACTACTGTTTGCACCCGCAACCGAGTGCCGCGCAAAACGGGAACGAGTTCGCTGCTAGCGCCGCGCACATAGGTGATTTCAGGAAAAGCCGGATCGTCATTCCGCTGGTTGAGGGTAGCGACTTTTTCGGCTACAGCCCAGAGGATAAACTGATCGAACGAAATGCCTTGGAGTGTTGCCAATTTTTCAGCTTCTTGCTGTAACTGAACGGGTAAGTTTAAGGCGTAGGATGTCATTGATATAACTTCCGTTTGCTAATAGAATTGCAGATGGGCGGTAGTTTAGTTTGAGATTTTCTCAATTCTTAAAATCTTGGAAAAACTTTAGCTTCTATCTTAGCGCAATCTCTCTAGGGGATGTTCGGTGATTATTCAGAGTCCATACCTACTGATAAAAAAGCCGATCGCCCTTTCCCTAAAAACACCAAAGGGCGATCGACTTTTTACCTCAATTAATCTCGACTTACGCACTAGGACTTTCATAAACCGGGTTTTTTCCCGATTCTGTGGGCTGTAACGAAGTCCGATCGCAAAAACCCGGTTTCTCGCCACTCACCCACAAATCAAAGAAACCGGGTTTTTCACCAAATCTTCGCCTGTAACCAAATATTCTCGCAAAAACCCGGTTTCTGCCCACCCACCCATCAAATACAAAACAACTGCCAACAGCAAAAACTGTCAACAGTTGTTTTATATATTCAATGCGGATGGCGAGACTCGAACTCGCAAGGACATAATGCCACACGCACCTCAAGCGTGCGCGTATACCAATTCCGCCACATCCGCTCTTTCTAGCACTCTCTGGGATTTTTGCGTTACGAGTTAAAGATTCACAGGTTGAGGTTCCTGACATTTAACTTGTGACTTGCCCTTTTAGACCGCCGATTTACAATCATAGCACCACTACCAGCAAAATGTAAAATAAATTTTTATGAACAATTTCTGGAAAACGATTATCCAGAACATACCGAAAGGCATTATTGTACAGAATATTGAGTGAATTAAGCAGCGAAGATGGGGTTCTCGAAAATTTTAATCGCTAATCGGGGAGAAATAGCTCTCCGCATACTGCGCACCTGCGAGGAAATGGGGATTGCCACGGTCGCCGTTCACTCCACCGTAGACAAGCACGCCCTGCACGTCCAGTTGGCAGACGAAGCCGTTTGCATCGGCCCCCCCACCAGCAGCAAAAGCTATTTAAACATCCCCAACATCATCGCGGCAGCCCTGACGCGCAACGCCGCAGCCATTCACCCCGGTTACGGCTTCCTCGCCGAAAACGCCCGATTTGCCGAAATCTGCGCCGACCATCAAATTACCTTCATCGGGCCGTCTCCGGCAGCAATGCGGGCGATGGGCGACAAATCCACCGCCAAAGAAACCATGCAGCGGGTGAAAGTCCCCACAGTTCCCGGTAGCGACGGATTGCTGGCGGACGATCGCGAAGCTTTGGCGATCGCCCGCGACATCGGCTATCCTGTGATGATCAAAGCCACCGCCGGCGGTGGAGGCCGCGGCATGAGGCTAGTCAGAGAAGCATCCGAACTCCCCAAACTATTCTCAGCCGCCCAAGGCGAAGCCGATGCAGCCTTCGGCAATCCCGGACTTTACCTGGAAAAATTCATCGAAAGACCCCGGCACATCGAAATCCAAATCCTCGCCGACAACTACGGTAACGTCATCCACCTCGGCGAGAGAGATTGTTCGATTCAGCGGCGGCACCAAAAACTCCTCGAAGAAGCCCCCAGTCCCGCCCTCACCCAGAAACTGCGAGATCAAATGGGTCACGCCGCCGTCGCCGCCGCCAAATCCATCAACTACACAGGTGCCGGCACAGTCGAATTTCTGCTTGACAAATCGGGCAAGTTCTACTTCATGGAAATGAACACTCGCATCCAAGTAGAACATCCCGTCACCGAGATGATTACAGGCCTCGACTTGATAGCCGAACAAATCCGCATCGCCCAAGGAGAAAAACTGCAAATCAAGCAAAACCAAGTAATTCTCAACGGCCACGCGATCGAGTGCCGCATCAATGCTGAAGACCCCGATCGCAACTTTCGCCCTCACCCCGGCAGAATCAGCGGTTATTTGCCTCCCGGTGGCCCCGGCGTGCGGATGGACTCTCACGTCTACACCGATTACGAAATACCCGCTTACTACGATTCTTTAATCGGTAAAGTAATTGTATGGGGGCGCGATCGACCGACAGCCATCCGCAGGATGAAACGGGCATTGCGAGAATGCGCCATCACCGGCGTCCCCACCACCCTGGGCTTCCACCAAAAAATCCTCGATTCCCCCGAGTTTCTCAGCGGCGAAGTTTACACCAATTTCGTCGAACAGTTCTTGAACCAAAACAGTCATTAGTCAATCGGTTTTGGATTTGGGATTTGGGATTTAGGATTGAACAATTGAAGAAAGCGACCCCACGGAGCAATCCGGGGGTTTTTACCAAGCCTGCTTTCAGTCAACAGTCAACAGTCAACAGTCAACAGTCAACCGCCAACTTCTACATCATCATTGTCAGCAGCCCTTGCTGGCCGAGAATCATTTCTCGCAGCAAGCTACAGATACCCACCCAAATAATCGGCGTAATGTCCACCCCGCCGATCGGCGGTACAATCTTTCTAGTTACCGCTAAAAAAGGTTCCGTGGGCCAAGCAATCAGACTCAACGGCAACTTGCTCAGGTTCACCTCGGGATACCAAGTCAGGACGATCCGAAAAATAAACAGCAAGGTCATCACGACTAGGACAGAGCCCAGAATCCAACTTGCAACGGTAATACCAGTCATGGTTCTTATCTCGAAATCTTAAGTTTTGTTAAGTCGGGCATTCATAATTTTAACCGTTTCACAGGTGCGATCGAAAGTATAAAATTAATAAAAATCAAATTGTTGTAACAAAGGCTTTGAATCTATGACTCCTTCTCTCGCGAACTTTTTGTACAGCCTGCTGGTGGGCGTGGTGGTTGTAGTGATTCCAGCAACGATCGCCCTGATCTTCATCAGCCAAAAAGACAAAATCAAGCGCACCTAAAAAGTCTGCGGGTTTCAAAGTCCGGCGTGAAAGCCAATTTTCGGCTACACGTCGGGCATTTCCCCGATCCGAGAAACCTCGGCTACCAGCAACTGTGAAGGCAAAACCTTCGGTTGACTGCCAAGCTGAGGTTTTTTCCCGTTAAACTCATTATTATATGGTTCACTTCCCAAGCTGAAACCCTGACCGCACGCTGCCCCAGAAAGCACAGTCGGGCTGGCGGACTTAATAATAGATGTAAAATCTAACTCGCTAACATAGGAAAGACATAGGAGATAGGCTAATGGTCAATTTAGGATTGAACTGGAGCAGCCTGCTAGGGATCATCCTAGCAGTTGCAGGGGCAGGACTGTATTTTCTGCGATCGTGGCGTCCCAAACTAGCCCGAGACCACGATATTTTTTTTGCAGCAGTCGGCTTGCTGTGCGGTGGTATTCTGTTATTTCAAGGGTGGCGGCTTGACCCAATCCTGGCATTCGGTCAATTTCTGCTCAGCGGTACCGCCATATTTTTTGCAGCAGAAAGCATTAAGCTGCGAGGAGCGACCACAGCCCAAGCCAAAACTCGCGCCCAATACGTAGATGAAGAGCGGCCCGTCAGCAACGCCTACGGTTACGACGGCTACGATGCCGAAATGGAGCAGCTAGAACCAGAGGAAGACTACCCGCAGCGTCCCCGGATCAGAGGCAGCCAAGACTACCGTTCCTCCCGGGAAGCCTACGACGACGAGCCCCGCCGCCGTCCCTCGAATCGCAACGGCAGCGTTAACACCTCCAAGCCCGAGTCGCCCGATCGATCGTCATCGCGCAAACGTCCCGGACGCCCGGAAGTCCCGCCCGCCGATCGGTCTGACAACTGGGACGTTCCAGAGAACCCCGAAGAAAGACCGACCCGCAGCCGTAGCAGTCGCCCCCCAGCTTCGGAAAACCGCAGCTCCGATACGCCGCCGAGAACGAAAAAAACCCGTCCGACAGAAGCATCGAGGTCTCGCCCCAGCAACCGCGACGTGGAAGCACCGCCGTCAGACTACGTGGAGTATCGACCTGTAGAATACCCGGAAGACCAACCGGATAATTCCCCCAGTTTCGACAAATAGCCAAACATAAGTAGGTGGGTGAAACTAAACATTTATCCCGCAGCTCCGGCTTGCGACACCGCAGAACTCTAAGTTGCGTTTATTGATACCCATCTACTTATTATCAGATATTAGAGTTATTAAAAAGACTGTAAATTGCGAGTGTGAAACCGCAGACAAACGCAGCTCTACACAGATAAAAGCTAATTTTTTGTAAAAAAAAAATTTCCCTACCGAACCACTGGAACTAATCGACAGCATAATAATCTAAATATAAAATCCCAAATGTTAAATCAGCAAGATGCCATTACTCGAAATAGGAGATCCGGCTCCTGGGTTTTCCCTTCCTTCTACAAATAACCCCTTATTTCATTTCTCGACGGTTGGCGGCCGGCGAGTCGTGCTGTTTTTCTTTGGCAGCGCAGCTTTTGCACAAATCCAAGTTATCCTCAAAAGCTTTCAAGAGCTATCAGAGGAATTCCAAAGCTTGCAAATACTGCGGTTCGGAGTGAGCGTTGACCCAGCAGACAAAGAACAAAACAGACCGACAACAATTGCTCCGTCATTCCTCTTTTTCTGGGATTTGGATAAAACAGTCAGCCAGCAGTACGGTGTTTCCCAAGATGTCGAACAAAATGGAGTTGCCGGAGTTCACTATGCACCCCAAACTTTTGTTCTCAACGAAAACCTTCAGGTAATTAACATTTTGCCGATGGGCGAACCGCACCAACACGCCCAGCAAGTATTAGATTTTCTCAAAATTTTGCCCCCAATTGAGGAACCTCGACCCATTACTGCCCACGCCCCCGTGTTGGTAATTCCTAACGTTTTAAACAAAGCATCTTGCCGTAGTTTGATCGATATGTACAAAGCTCATGGTGGCAGTCCCTCGGGCTTTATGAGGCAAGTAGAGGGAAAAACAGTTGGCATTCACGACGACACTTTCAAGAAGCGCCGAGATTTCTTTATTGAAGACGAGGATTTCCAGCGACAGTTGAATACGATTATTCTGCGCCGGGTGCGGCCGGAAATTGAAAAAGCTTTTCAGTTTACAATTACCAGGTTTGAACGGTATTTGATAGGTTGTTACGATGCCCAGAGCGGCGGTTATTTTCGGCCGCACCGCGACAACACTAGCAAAGCTACGCTGCACCGCAGGTTTGCGATGACGCTAAACTTGAATGTGGGAGAGTACACGGGGGGATTTTTACGGTTTCCAGAGTACGCGCCGCACGGTTATAAAGGGGATTCTGGCACGGCGATTATTTTTTCGTGTTCTTTGCTGCATGAAGCGACGCCGGTGATTAGCGGCCAGCGTTTTGCTTTGCTGTCTTTTTTCTACGGCAATGATGATGCAGAGGTGCGGAAAGCTAATTTTAAGTATTTAGCTGCTGATTCAGATTCCCGAATTGGAGAACCGGCGTGAGGAAGGTCACTACCGTGGTGCAAGTCCTAAAATAATTACAGAAGGTAGTTAGCGGTTAGCCACAAAACCTAATTCCTAGCTACAGATCGCTAAATACTAAAATCGATCGCCATGAATTTAAAACTTCTAAGTTTAGCAGTATCGGGAATTTTAACGGTTGGGGTAACAACCAGCGCCAGTGCGGTTGTTACGACCTCTCCTGTGCGGCAATCAACAGATTTAACTGAATTTAAGTCGGTGCATTCCCAGGGTGCGATCGCCCAAAATGTCGCAGAACAAACAAATATTCGGGTCTACGAAACAGCCAGCCCTGCGGTTGTTAGCGTCGATACCGGTAAATCTAACGGTAGCGGCACAATTATCAGCCCTGACGGCATGGTCTTAACGAACGCCCACGTTGTTTCGGCAGGCGGTACCGTGAATATAGTTCTTTCAGACGGCAGAAAACTTGTGGCCGATGTCGTCGGATTCGGCGAAGACGGTCTAGACTTAGCCGTGGTTAAGATTCGCGGTCAAAACAACTTGCCCACCATTCCTTTAGCCCGTCCCGGTTCTGTGAAAGTCGGGCAACAAGCATTTGCGATCGGCAATCCATTCGGTCAATTTCAAGGTACTTTTACAGTCGGAATCGTCAGCCGCATCGACCAGCAACGGGGCTTAATTCAAACCGACGCCGCCATCAATCCTGGCAATTCTGGAGGGCCGCTGCTCAACAGTTCAGGAGAATTAATCGGCGTCAATACTTCTATTTTTACTCGCGGTCGGGGCGGTGGCAGTATCGGTATCGGTTTTGCAATTTCAGCAGACAAAGTACCCGCTTTCCTGACAGCGGTACGAGAAGGGCGAGCTCCCCGCGTGGCTCAAACCCGATCGCCCTTTGGCAACAAATCACCTCAAAAAGTTGCGTTAAACGGGCCCGCCGTCAGCGGAAAACTTACCAACGAGTCTAGCGTTCTGCCCACCGACAACAGCTTTTTTGACCTCTACTCCTTTGAGGGAAAAGCGGGCCAGCAAATCACAATAGAAATGAAAAGTCAAGAGATAGACCCTTATTTAATATTGCTCGGGCCCAACCAGCGCGAAATCGCTCAAGATGATGACGGAGCCGGCAGTAAAGACGCCCGAATTACAGTCAGGCTGCCAGCAGACGGCACTTACACGTTAGTGGCTAATTCCTACGAAGCTAGGCAGTCGGGGGCTTATACGTTAGAACTGAAAGCGAGTGGTGCTACCGCGCCTTCTCGGGCGATTTTGCAAGAAGAAGACGCTTTAGTCGCAGGCGGCCCGGTATTGCCGTCTGACAAGAGTCTGTATCGCGAGTATACTTTTGAAGGTCGATCGGGTCAGTCTGTAGCCATTTCCCTCGAAAGTACAGATTTCGATCCCTATGTGGCTATCTTTGGCCCTAACGGCCGATTAGTGGCAGAAAATGACGATGCGAGCGATTCGACTAAAAATGCGTTTCTGAGCGTTACTTTGCCCGCTACGGGTCGCTACCGCGTAATTGTCAATGCTTACGATGCTTCGGGCCGGGGTCGTTACACTCTAACTGTCCGTTGAAAATGGGTAATGGGTAATTGGGAATTGGTAATTGGGAATTGGGAATTGGTTGAATTATTTTTCTTCCTTTTTCTTCTTTTTTCTTCCTTCCTTTCTTTTTCCTTCTTCCTGCTTTCTTCTTTGCAAATCGAGGTAATTCATGCGTCAAGTTAGATTTTGGGCGATCGCGCCAATTGCTCTACTAGCTACTTTTTCTGGTAAGCCGGCTCTCTCCCTACCAGTTTCAAATTTAAGTGGAGTTGCTAACAGCAGTTCCACCCTCATTTCAGCAGAATTCCCTCAAAATTTAACTGATGCGAACCCTGCTGCCAAGGCTGTTGTAGCTCAAGCAAGCCCCAACCCGTCGCCATCACCACAGAGTTCGCCAACTCAGAACCCAACTGTAGAACCTCGGTCGAGTCCTGATGCGGGTTCATCTAAGGTCATTTTAGAGCAAAACGGAGAACTCACCCCTGCTAAGTCTTCTGTACTGCCCTCGGACAGCAGTTTGTACGACGAGTATACCTTTGAAGGTACTCAGGGTCAGAAAGTGGTTATTACCGTAGAAAGTACCGATTTTGATACTTACCTCGCTATTTTCAACTCCCAGGGCGAGATAGTTGCAGAAAATGATGATGTCACGCAGCAAAATTCCAATTCTGAGCTTACTGTTACCTTGTCTGCGAGCGGTCGCTACCGCGTCATTGTCAATGCTTACGATCCGCCTCCAAAAGGTAGAGGCAAGTACAGTTTGACCGTCCGCGAAACAATTGGAAATTAGTTTGAACGAAACTTAGCACTAAGGACACGGCAATGCCGTGTCCCTATAATGCTAGGTCGATCGCGCTACAAGTAACTGCGATCGACCTTTGTACTTCTACAACACCCTGTTTGCGATACCGTTTTGGTAAATTTATGTGTTTTTCTGCAACTATAAGTCTCATAATCTTGTACTTCATTTTATAGAGCAATCCTAAATGAGTTGTAAAAAGATGTAGGGGTAGTGTCCCCGTGCCTACCCCGGCCAAAGGGCAACCACGGGGGGTTTGCCCCTACAAGAATTACACAAATGATTTAGGATTGCTATAGAGCTGTTAAAAGTAGAATGGAAGCTGAAAAAATCTCTATATTTTTTCAGCTTCCATTTTTAATTAATTTTGATTAATTTAACGCAGGCCTAGCCAGGTGAAAAAATCCTGGCGGGTGAAGAATTCTAGCAGCAAAAGTCCCACGAATCCCACCATCGCAAATCGGCCGTTGATTTGTTCTGCATAGGCATTCCACCCAAACGCTGGTTCTGCTTGTTTTGGGGTATTTGGGGTTGTCGGTTTTGGGGATGGAGGAGTTTTAGCAGTCATTTAAAAGTTTTGAGTTTCGTGTTTTGAGTGATGACTTTTGGGAAGCTTTGCGATCGCACAACTTGTAATTTACCAGGAAAATGACAGCCGATCGCTAATCTGCTGACTTTTCTAAACTTTGAACCGATTCGATCAGATTTCGCACGGTTTCAGTACCTTCAGAAGGCTCAAAAAACAGCGGGAACTTGCCGCGAGCGATCATTCTCAAACCCAACGGGCCCAGACTCAGCAAACCTTTAACGTCGCGGAAGTAGTTTCCTACTACTTCGATGCCAAATTTGCGCTCGTCTATCCAGCCGCCTTCTTTGACGAGATCGATTAAAACTTTGCGGTGGCGGATAGATCGACTCGCTTGGTCGTCTTTGCGATCGAGAATCTCTTGTTTAATCTTACCAATCTGATCCATCGGGGCGACTTCCATCGGGCAAACCGAGTTGCAGTAGTAACAGCGCGTGCATCCCCAGACGCCTGCGGTGCCTTCGTTGTATTTTTCCAGTCGATTTTCGGTTTCGTTGTCGCGGGAGTCGGCGATCGTGCGGTAAGCTTTGGCGAGGGCGTGGGGGCCGACAAATTCCGGGTTGACTTCGCGGGCGTTGCACTCCGAATAGCAAGCGCCGCAGAGGATGCAGTTGCCTGTTTGGTCGAGTTTCGATCGCTCTTCTGGAGTTTGCAGAAATTCGCGTTCTGGAATTGCTCGCGAGGCTGTGCTGACATAGGGTTCAACTGCTTCCAGGTTGTCCCAAAAACTGGTCATGTCAACAACTAAATCTTTAATTACCGGCATATTTCCCATTGGGGCGACGGTGATTTCTGGGATGAAATCGGCAGGCTTTTCTGCTGAGCTGGAATGGGCTATTGTTTGCAGTCTTGCGAGTTCGCTGGCCACATTTTCTTTACAAGCTAATGCCGAGCGACCGTTAATTCGCATAGAACAACTGCCACAAATTGTATTGCGACAATTTTTGCGGAAAGCTAAAGTGCCGTCGTGTTCCCACTTGATGCTGTTGAGGCAGTCGAGGATGGTATTGCTCTCTTCCACGTCTAGGGTGTAAGTGTGAACCCGGGGAGCCTCGTTTTGATTTTGGCGGACTACGTTAAAGCGGACTTTCATATTTTGAGCGAGGAATTTAGTGTCTATTTTTGAATGAGGAATGTAGTGTCTATTTTAAGCTGAATTTTCTGGTTTGGTAAAAAGCTCTTATTTTTTTCAACTACCTAAAGTAAGAGATTTAACCAGCTTTATTATTGCTTGATAAGAGGCAATAAGTCCTAAGTCATAAATCCTAAATTATAACTTTTTTAAGCGGATTTTTTGAGATGTTAATAGGAGAGACAAGTAATTGATCGCTGCAGTTCGCGACTCGGAGGTGCCTGATGTCCAGCTTGTTTGTATTAACTTTCATGTTTTCAACGCCGGCTTTTTGTCTGGGTCTGCTAAATCCTCAATGGGTGGGACAGGGAAATCGCAAGCGATCGGCTGCCTTGTACGGCGGCTTGATGGCAGTTTCGTTCGTTGTGCTTGGGTTTACAGCACCTAAGCCACCGCAACCAGTTTCCTCGGGACTGCTGGCCTCAACTGAATGGCCAGAATTTAGGGTAAGTGCACCTTTGCGCTGAACGTAGCTGGGTATGCTTCTCACTTTTCTGGCAGCATTACGAGAAATTTTACCAGGACTTACGCCCGGTTGGGGCGAGAAACGTAGTTTTTTAAGAAAACTACTTGGTTCTACTCATTTACTGCAATTAAAAACCCCGGTTTATAGGCGTCGGATTGCGCTCGCGAACTGTAGGAAAAGATCGTGGGTTTAGTAAGGACAAATACACTCACAAACCTAGTTTCACCAGCGTGCAGTGTCTAGGGTTCTATTTACTTCGTAAATCCTACGGATTTGTGAGTTTGCCTGCCGATAAATAAGGAAGTTAGCTTCTCAGGACTTACGCACAGGGATTAAAGAAATCGGGTTGTTTAAATAGATATCCTTCGTGCTTCACCTCGTATTTTGGTAAAAGAAACCCGGTTTCTGCGTCCTGGATTACTTCTCTTTTTTACTGGTAAAAGTCGCTATGTTTAATTTTTTCCTCTTAAGCTTTCTATTGTCGATCCCTGCCTTCTTTCTGGGCATGGTTAATCCGAAATGGGTGGCCGCACCAACCCGCAAGCGATCGGCCGCGATGTACGGCGGGTTGATGGTGGCTTCGTTTGTACTTGTTGGCGTAACCGCACCCAATCCGCTAAGCGAAGTTTCGGTGACGCCTCCGGCCCCAACCGCTCCGCTAGTATCCTCTCAAACCGCTAAGCCGTCACTGCTTTCTGCAGTGCCGACACCCAAGCCGGATACTGTGAAAACGCTATTATCAACACCGAAACCTGCAATTTCTGCTCCCGCACCTGCACTTGCCAAACCAAAGCCCGATCGCAAATTGCCATCTTCAGTCAAATCTGTTGAACGAACCGCAGAGATTGCTCTTGATGCACAGCAGCCAAAGGAAGATACCAAGAAAGTTATTGACGAGTCTTCTAAACCGAAGGTTAAAAGTGCCGATTTTCCGAGTTGCGTTAACTCGGATTGCAACTGTTCTGACTTTGCGACTCAAGCCGAAGCGCAGCGAGTGTTAGAGGCATATCCGGGCGATCCGTTTAAGCTCGATCGAGATCGAGACTCGATCGCTTGCGAAACGCTGCCTTAGATTTGATCTGCCAACAGCCTCGGTTAATGATGAAGGCTTTTTTCGGTGATTGTACCAATTGAAGAACGCAAATCAATCGGCTAAAATTGTGTAATTGTTGAGCTTGCGGTGCGGGTGCAGCTATGACTTACAGCTTGAGAATTGTCGATTTGCCAACGAGTGAACGGCCACGGGAACGGCTGATGGCGGGTGGGCCGAAAAGTTTGGCGACTGCGGAATTGATTGCGATTCTCCTGGGTACTGGTCAGGGACAAGGCAAACTTTCGGCCGTCGGGCTCGGACAGTATATTTTAAATCAGTTGAGTTTGCACCAGCGCGATCCTCTGGCTGTGCTGCGCAGTATTAGCGTTCAGGAGTTGACGCAGATTCACGGGATTGGCCCTGCTAAGGCGACTTCGATTTTGGCTGCGGTGGAGTTGGGGAAGCGGGTATTTCAGTCGCGGCCGCCGGAAATGGCTGTGGTTGACTCTCCGCAAGCGGCGGCGGATGCCCTGAGTCAGGATTTGATGTGGCAGTCTCAGGAACGTTTTGCTGTGGTGCTGCTGGATGTGAAAAATCGGCTGCTGGGTACTCAGGTAATTACGATCGGCACAGCTACGGAAACTTTGGCTCACCCACGGGATATTTTTCGCGAGGTGATCCGCCAAGGGGCGACGCGGGCGATTATCTCGCACAATCACCCCTCGGGTATTGTGGAGCCGAGCCCGGAGGATATTGCTTTGACGCGGCAGTTGCTGGCGGGAGCGCAGTTTTTGTCGATTCCGCTACTGGATCACTTGATTTTGGGGAATGGCGATTTTCGGAGCTTGCGGCAGACGACGACGCTTTGGGACGAGTATCCCCAGGGGGATTGAACTCTTATACTTAACTAATTTCATTACTATCATTAGTTATTTGTATCTTTGGGCTGTCCGACGGCTGAATCACCCGTGACAGCAGGCGAATTTTCAGGCTGGAGTCCCCGGCGAGAGCGTGTTTTGGCTGAATGTCGCTGCTGATACTTCGTTTCGAGCACAACTCGGTTAATCTAGTATAGGTAGGCTGAAGAGGTCGCTAATCCGATTATTTTTGAGCATACTAAACGTATACTGAACCAGCACCTAAATACCCACTTATTAAGAAATTATTAAATGGGATGTAAAATACACGGTGTGGTGATAGGAGGACAACTGTGTTTCTGAGACTTGCAGAACAACACCGTAAATTCGTTCAAGATTTGGTAATGAACCTCCAAGCTTTAGCGATCGTGCTAGAGCATCGGGGTTATCTGGCATCCTGCTACACTTGCGGGGGTCAGATGAACAGTGCCTCATTTATGGTCAGTTTGACGGACAACCATCTGATTCGATTTTTAGTGTCAGATTACGGTATCACTTGGACTGAGATGCGGGACGACCGCGAACTCATGAAACTAGAAGGTGCTGAAGCTATTAATCAGTTACAAGAACTGGCAAATCTCGTAAAGTATCAAATCCAACCTTCGGAAGCTACTTTAGCGACGGCGCAGTGATTTTAGCGATTGCACGGTTCCGAGGAAGGCGACAGCGAAAGTGGGTGCTTGTCTGCTACAACCGAATCCCCAGCGAGTTAGTTGAGAGGGTTCACGTGTTGCACAGCGATGGCTGCTCAACAGACAATGGTGCTATCAGGGTGCCTTGAGACTGTTTAGCGCTCAGTCGATCGAAGTGATCCCGGGCAGACGGCATACTTTATGCAAGAAGTCTCAAACTTGGAACCTCTAGTTTTTTTTCAGCAGTAGATTCTCCCTTGAGAGCGATTAGCAAAATGTAGAAGTGCGACTGCTCGTCGGCTGCGATGTTAATTTCTCCCTTTGGCATTATTCAAAAGTCAAGGAATTGAAATTAACTTTGAGCAGGCAGGTAAAATTTAACATCCCGAGTGAGGATGAGGCTGTGAAGATTGGGTGAAGCGCAGACCGAGGGCTATGGCATACGGGCGATTCAGCAGTCAACTGCAAAGTCGGTAAGGCTTAATTCGAGCCATTAGTCTGTGCTTGGTTGAAAACATCTTCATTTGTCTAAAATTCCCTGTTTGTATAGTCGCGAATTCCATGAGACTGTTGGCGAATCAATACTTTGTTTATTTGGGGGGTTTAATAATGAACCGCCAAAACGCCAAGTACGCCAAAAAGGAAGAAGAAAGAGGAAGAAGGATAGAAAAATTGATTGCGGGCAATTATCCGGACACGATCTAAGAGGGGTGCGACGGGAGCAAATGTGAGGTGTCACCCTTCACGGATTCGCCAACAGCATCATGACTTTCGCCGGGAGCTTAAATTGACACCAATGCCCTTGTGGTAGCCCCACCAAAATGTTGCGCACCCCCTACACTCGTCCCAATTCCGGTTGCATCCGCAGTTGGGCCCACACCGGCAGATGCTCTGAACCGATTGCCGGTAAAACCTTCGCTGATTTCGCCCCCCAGTGCTGAGAATACCAAACATAGTCAAGCCTCACCAAGGGAAAAGTTAATTTCCAGTTTAACTGTTTAACCAGTAAACTCAGATCCCACCCGTGAGGAAAAGTAAAGCCAAAACCCACTCCTGCTGTTCGGAAAGCATCTTGCATAACCGCTTTCAAATAATAGTAGTCTTGAGACTGGTCAGTCAGATTAAAGTCCCCGGCGGCAATAGTCGGCAGCGTTTCTTTCTGGAGTCGCCGCACTAAATCTTGAATTTGTGCCGGTCGGTCGCCGTACTCGTAAACTGGGATTTTGAGGAAAGGCAAAATTTTATGCTGGCGAAACCACGGTGGGGTTGTTGAAATGTTATAAAGAACTACATCTTGCTGGTTCATTTCGATAATAGCTCGTTCCTGTGGTTCGTTCCCACCGGCTAGCCGTAACTTTTGGAAAGACCGAATGGGATATCTGCTGAGAATCACATGGTATCCGCGCCCCAGGTGGTGCGGGTATAATGCGGCCAACTCAGAGAATACTTCTTTGGCGTAATCCTCCTTAATTTCTTGCAAACAAATGAGGTCTGGTTTTTCTTCCTGAATTAGGTTAACCAAAGCTTGTGGGGATTTGTGATGCCAGCCGAGGTTGAGAGAAAAAACCTTGAGGGTTGGCTGGGAGTCACTGATGTTCGCCGGCTGGGGAGAAAAGTAGGTGACGTGTAGCCAACCTAGCAGGCAGAGGCAAGCCACAGATGAAACAATCGCGAACCAGCGTTTCTTTATGAGAAAAAACCCTAGAATTGGCAGCAGGAAGATTGGCAAGAAAATCCAAGGAACAAAATCCCCCATCAAGGCAACCGGCCACAGCCTGTCCCAAAAGATCAGTCTCAGAATCAGATAGCCGAGAATCAGTGCTGAGTAGCCGTAGGCGAGAAGTTGAGCAATTCGCTGCAAAAATCGGTAAGGCTTAATCATAGCGCCGCCTGCAATAGCATCCTCTTACTGGTGTGGGGACAAAAAACTGGATACTGCTCAGCTCAAATTAACTGAAATTGTACCTCCCCTGCTGAGGCTAGGCAATACACTTCTCCTGTGTCCGGCTCTTTTATTTTATACAGACTTCTGGCTGGAAACAGTGATTAAAAACTGTTGCCTAATTGACACTCCCCGATCCTGTGTGAGTCCGATCGCAATGGTGCGTGATAGCCACTATTACGCACTTTACTCCTGATGTTAAGCCTGTGGACTGGTAGGAGCCGACTCCCCAGAGTGAAGCAGTTCGGGAACATCAGCTTACAACTCCTCAAGTTCTCGTCAAGTTTTACAGAACCGTTTAAACTCTACCTTCTACTTTCTACCTTCCCATGACTCTCTCTTGAGAGTAGCTGCCCAAATGTGGAACTACGAGAGTCGGGCCAATAACGTAAATTGCTGTTAAAGGTATTCACAAGTCAACAGACTTGAAATTAACTTTGAGTAGGGGAGTAAAATTAAACATCCAGAGTCAGGATGGGGCTGTTAAGATGGGGCAAATGGCAACCCCAGGGTTTGGCCTAGAGGTGATTTGCGTTGATTTTGCCCTGGGATTTAGCCGAGAAGGCTAACAATTAACTTGAAACAGCATCACTGGTGTAAAAATCTCACATCCGGCTTTAGCCGGCTAAGTTTTGCGTATATCTAGGCTTCTGGGCAATGTTTGACCACCAGGTTAAACGGCTCTTTGAAGTGCGCGATCGCACTTGCTACACTAATATTTTATAATATTTTAATGATTAGTCCAAAAATATTTATCGCCAAGTTTGGAGTCAGCATCAAATGGTAAATTTAAGCGAACTTCTAGAACCCATCGCCAGTCAATTTCGCACTCTAGGAATTCCCGAACCAATTACCCATTGGGGACACCCTGTAATGATGGGGATCGTGGTGGTGGCGATGGGCAGTTTTGTCGGGTATACGGGATGGCAGGGACGTTTGGCCACCGATAAAGATGTCGCACTCAAAAGTCGCTCGGCTCACCGCAAGCTTGCACCGTGGATGTTTCTGTTTCTAGCTTTGGGCTATACAGGCGGCTTGCTGTCGCTGGTGATGCAGCACCAGCCAGTCATGGAAAGTCCGCATTTTTGGACGGGTTCGGCAGTGCTGGTTTTACTGGCTGTTGGCAGCTTGATTTCGCTAACGGGTTTTGGGGGCAATAAGCTGTCACTGCGCGCGGTTCACGCTTATTTAGGCACGACGGCTCTTGCACTTATGGTACTGCACGCGGCTTTCGGTTTAAAATTGGGGCTGTCTATTTAGAAGAGGAAGAGGAAGGGGAAGGAGAAGGGAAAGAATGTAAGTAAAGAAATTTTGCTATAACTTAGGCACGGGTAGCTAGAAACCGGGTTTTTTATCCAAATACACGGCGTTTAGCCCTTTACCGGGGTAAAAGAACCCGGTTTCTTTAGTCAGGAGTGCATAAGTCCCGCATCGGTTTCCCTGAAAAATTCCCCCTCTGAATTACTAATTAATGAATCAAGCAACGGGTGTCATTTTCTGTCTTGCCTACATTTTGGGATTGATTTCTACAGCGGTTCCTTGGGGTAGATACGGGATACTTGCTTTGGGCATAGCTGTGGCGATCGCCCTGCCGAAATTGTTGCGAAAATTTACTAAAAATTCTGTCAAAGTTACTAAGAAAAGACGCAGCAGACAAAAAGAAAATGCTCTTGAAGAACCCTTAGATGCTAGGGAAGAATTGAGTTTGTTGGAGAGGCTGCCAAGAGCGAAATGGGTATGGGCAGTTGCGGGTTTAGTGGCATTTCTAGCTAGCGTTTATTTTGCAGTTCGATCGCCCCAACCGGCAATTAATGACATCAGCAAACTGATTCCGGCTGGCGGCAACACTCAAGAAGTGGCAGTGACAGTTCGCGGTAGAGTTGTCAGTACGCCTCGATTGACTCGATCGGGTCGATCGCAATTTTGGCTAGAAACAGATTTAGTTAGCGAAATCAACGGCGGCGAGGGAGGAGTAGTCGTAAACCGCCCAGTATCCGGCAAACTCTACGTTACAGTGCCTCTGCTCCAAGCAACAAGTTTGTACGCCGACAATACGATCGCAGTTGTGGGCTCCTTGTACAAACCGCAGCCGCCGTCGAATCCGGGGGCTTTTGATTTTCAAGCATATTTAGCCAGAGAAGGAGCTTTTGCAGGGCTCAAAGGGCGTCAAATTGACTGGAGGAGAGAAAATGCGATCGCGGATGTAAATCGAGTTAACAACCAAGCGGATGCTTTCTGGGAGCCAAGCGGGATGCGGCCATCGAAAATTCAAGCGATGCGGCAGCGGATTGTGCGATCGCAACTATCGCAGTTAAATGTTCCCGAAGGGCCCTTGATCAGTGCGATCGCCCTCGGCAAACAAGCGGTAGATTTACCTTACAACATCCGCGACTATTTTGTGCAGGCTGGATTGGCCCACGCGATCGCAGCTTCCGGCACTCAAGTTTCGATGGTTTTGGCTTTAGTTCTAGCTTTAACCAGGCGTTTTTCCAAACAATTGCAATTTAGTTTTGGCGTCGGTGCTTTATTTTTGCTCGTGGGGTTAACTGGCTTTGAAGCTTCAGTATCCCGCGCCGCTTTGATGGGATTTGGAACACTATTTGCTTTGGTGTTGAACCGCCAAGTTAAGCCGCTGGGATTGCTGTTAATCGCTGCTACTATTTTACTGCTGGTTAACCCTTTGTGGATTTGGGATTTAGGTTTTCAACTAAGTTTTTTGGCGACTTTGGGGTTAATCGTGACAACGCCGCCACTGATGGCAAAGTTGGACTGGATGCCTCCTGCGATCGCTTCGATTGTTGTGGTTCCGATCGCGGCTTCAATTTGGGTGCTGCCGCTGCTACTTTACGTTTTTAGCGTGGTATCGCCTTACAGCATTTTAGTTAATATTATTGCGGCTCCTTTACTGTGGATTTTGAGTATTGGGGGGATGATTAGTGCTTTAGCTGGATTGATTTTTCCGCCTGCTGGAAGTGTGTTAGCGCAACTGCTGGACTATCCGGCAAAAGGGTTAATTGCGATCGCCCAATATTTCTCGCAATTACCTGGTAATTCGGTAGCCGTCGGTCAAGTATCGGTGTTTCAGCTAATCGCGCTTTACAGTTTAATTGGCTGGGTTTGGATTGGGGGAAGAAAGAAGAAGGAAGAAGGAAATTCGGCAACGGATTCTGTAACGAATTCAACAGAGGGATCGAAGCAGGAAGCAGGAAGGAGGAAGGAAGAAAAAAGACGGAAGCCGGAAGCAGTCCGAGGGAAAAACCAGGAAAAGGGGAGAGGGAAGAAGGGGATAAGCAGAGTTATGACGCTGCCAGTTTTTTCTTCTGCTTGGATTTTACCGCTGGCGCTTGTGGCGGGAATTAGCATCATAGTTTTGCCAGCTTGGCACGTTCAAGCATCTTTATTTCAAGTTACTTTGCTGGCGACATCTGGCGAGCCTGTTTTGGTAATTCAAGAACGCGGAAAAGTGGCGCTAATTAATAGCGGTGATGAAAATACCGTAAGGTTTACAGTGTTGCCTTTTTTGCAGCAGCAAGGAGTTAATTCTGTGAATTTTGCGATCGCCGCTCACGGTCATTTAGGCTTGAGCGGTGGTTGGGGAAAATTACTAGAACGCTTGCCAATTCAAACATTTTATGATAACAATTCTCCCAAACCAATTCACCGTGGCAGCAATCAGGAATTTATAACGGCTGTGCAATCTCGCCAAGGCGTTTACTTTCCTTTAGAAACTAACAGTACAGTTGATCTGGGTTCGACGCGGTTGCAGTTGGTGAATGCGGAAATTCCGGTGGTAGAATTCCTGGTGGGAAATCGAACTTGGTTGCTCGTCGGTGAAATGACACCGGAAGCGCAAAAAAAATTGGCAGCAATGGGAACCTTCAAGCCGGCTCAAGTGCTGTGGTGGTCGGGAAAAACCCTGACGGCTGAGTTATTGAGCGCAGTTGGGCCGCAAGTGGCGATCGCATCTGCTAACGAAATCGACCCAGAAACCGCCGTCCAACTGCGCCAAAGCAAAACCCAGATATTCTGGACAGGGCGCGACGGAGCCCTCCAGTGGACGCCAGCAGGGGGATTTAGGACCACTCTGGAATCTGAAGAAAATCAAACTTCTTTTTTGTAAATATTTACAAATGTGGCGCACTGTGCGGTAAAATACTTTTAGCTCACATCTCAAATCAATTGGAGAGGTGGCAGAGCGGTTGAATGCGGTAGACTCGAAATCTACTTTAGGGGTGACTCTAACGTGGGTTCAAATCCCACCCTCTCCGTTTTTTCGTGAAAAATCAACATTTCTGGCATCTCCCTGCTTAAGATATAACCAGCAAAATAAGATAAGTTGGTATATTTTATGGGAGATGTTGGGGAAGATTTGGGGAAAATTAATGATTCCCTCGATCGAGTTGAGATCAGATGCAAGGGGAAGAGGTTTTAGTTGCGAGCCACTTTCCCACCTAAGCGCGGTTATGGTGATAAACCGAAACCGTATGAGATTACCACTGGATATGGAGCGCATTCACAGGGGCTGAGATTTGCTAAAGCTAAGGCTATGGAAATTGAAGCTCAGCTATTGCGTGGAATATTTGATTGGACACCGCGGCTCAAGGGCAAGCAAAAGCCGCCGGAATTTGTCGCGGAAGGGTAGCGCGGTTTGATGAAAATTACTGGGAGTCGCCAGAGCGATCGCTAGCAAAACTTTCTATAGCAACCGCCAAGGCGGTTAAATCGCCCTGCGAAGCACAGCTTCCATTGCATCTGCGGTGACAGTTGAATTGAGTTAGCTGTTTACGAACTCGACTTTTTAACCATGACCAACATCGCTCACTTTTGTTAAGCTCTGGGGGAATAAGGGGGTAAGTATTTTAACTGACAGCCTAGGCCTTCTATTAATTGAATAATTGTCCACCTTTATGGAATGTGGCCTTGTCTACAATCACTATTTTTCCAGGTTTTAGCATCGGTATTAAGCAATTTTCTAGCCAACTTTCAAACACATTCGGATTACAAAAACCGGACACAGTAAAAGGCGCCAATTACTGCCCCTTACACAAAGCAGCTATCATATTAATCCTTCCTTTTCTTCTGCAACTTTTTAGAGCGTAAAAGCGATTCCCTTTTTCATTCCAACCATAGCCATAATCTTCTTTATTATCCATTCCATACTCATCTATATACACTATGTCCTGTGGTACATACAGCGCTATCTCTTCTTTAAATTTAACTCGTTTAACTTCATCCCGTTCTTGAGAACCATAAGTTTTTTTACGAGGGAACCCCTTTGTTTTCTATCCCCGCGAGCTCGTGCGGTCACTAATTTCTTCCGGCCATAGTTTGGCCATCTCTACTTTAGTTTTATCTCCATTAACCTCAACAAATTTAGCAAAATTTTCAAGCGTCAGTAATTTTATACCCATTACCAGGCGGTTGATGAGGCAAAGCTTGAAAATCTCCTGTCTCGCTTTGCCGCTTTAGCCATAATCGAATAGTGTTACGATTAATGCTGAATATAACGCAAGCTTCACTAATCTTTATGCCATCTTGCTTGATGGCTGGGATAACTTTTTGACGGAGGTCGTAACTATAGGGTTTCGGCATTGGTTTCCCTCCGGCACAGTCGGAGCAATATCGAGGTCTACTTCCAGTTTATGGCTTAACGCCTTGGCGGTTGCTATAGATGATTCTAGCAAGACTTTTTTAAACTGGTATAAGTTATGTAGTGCTGAAACCCAGGCTTTTATTGCTTCTTCCTGCTTCCTTCTTCCGACTTCCATCGGACTTCTTCCTTCTTCCTTCTTCCTTAATTACACCTTCCTAAATAAATTCGAGCCACCTTATCCCCCGGATTTTGTCGCAAACAATCCGCAAAAAGTCCCGCAGCTTCTCTAAAACTATTCATATTGTACAAACACAAAGCCTCAGTAAATATTTGCAGAGTCGCTAACTTTCCCGCTTTAACTTCCGGCACATCCGCATCAAAAACTTCATAAACAGTCACCCATTCAGACTTACCCTTAACCTGAACTTTATCAATTACCCGAATTCCATAATCAGCAGGATTTGTCAAGCGATCGAAAGTCTGCTGAGTAATTAACAGCGACACCCCGTAATTCTTCGTCAAACTTTCAATCCGAGAAGCCAAATTAACCGCATCGCTAATCACAGTACCGTCCATCCGGTTTTTGCCGCCCACTATACCCAGAATCAAAGAACCAGTATTGATTCCCACCCCAATCTCAACTGGCACATAACCCACAGAAGCGCGTTCTAGATTGTATTCAGCAAGAGTATGCAGCATCGCAATTCCCGCTTTCACAGCATCATCCGCGCCCTCGCTAAACAAAGCCATAATTGCATCGCCAATATATTTATCAATAAACCCCTTATTTTCCACAATCAGCGGTTCCATTCGACTCAGATAAGAATTGATAAATTTGAAATTTTCTTCCGGTGTCATCTGTTCCGAAAGAGTAGTGAAATCGCGGATGTCAGAAAACAAAACTGACATTTCCAACTCTACCGCTTCTCCCAATTTAATATCAACAATACTCTCACATCCCAAAAAAGCTAAAAACTCATTGGGTACAAAGCGACTTGTCGCCTCCGCAATTTCTAATTCTGCATCCAGTGAAAGTTCCAAATTGCAATTGACCTCAAAGAGATCCTCGATGAATTTTTTGCGTTCTGCCTCAGCTTCTTGGCGTTCCGTGATATCTTGAAGAGTGTTGATAGCATAAACAATATTTCCTTGTTGATCGTAGATTGGAGTAGCGAAGATTTCTAGGGGAATAATCTTGTCGCCTTGATGAACTTCTGCATCGTCAGCCGTAGCACTTTCCCCCTTCAACGCGCGCACGCTGGGCAAATTCTCCGCAGGATAATTTTGATTTGTGCCTGCTTGATAGAGTTGATAAACCTCTGACAATTGCTTGGAACTCGTATCCGGCACAACTCCTTTACCAAATATCTCTTTTGCTTTCCGATTGATGTAGTAAGGTTTGCCGTCCGCATCCAGCACACCCACACCAATCGGCATTGCTTCCAAAAACTGTGTCAACCGATTTTCGTTTTCGTGTAGTTTAGCAATGAGTAGGGTTTGCTGGCTGTTTAACTCGGCCAACTCCTGATTTATTTGCTGGAGTTGGGCATTTTGTTCGGTCAGTTGTTTATCTTGAAGATAACTATTTAGCGCTTCTCTAACGGTTAATTTCAAGTCTTCAGCTTGCCAAGGTTTGGTAATATAACGATATAAGTTTGCAGAGTTGATAGCATTGGCGATCGCCCCAATATCTGCTTGTCCTGTCAGCATAATTTTTATAGTTTTAGGCGAAATTATATGAGCCTGTTTCAACAGCTCATCTCCCTTCATATCAGGCATAATGTGATCGGAAATAATTAAAGGAATTTCATCCCCATCCTCTAGCAATTCTTCAATCAACTCTAATGCCTCTTGCCCACCTTCAGCAATTTCTATTATATAATCATTGCCAACAGCCTCTTGCAGTTCTGCTTTGAGGCTCCTGAGTACAGTTTTCTCATCATCAACACAGATAATTACCTGTTGCCTCATAGTTTAGATAAACCAGATTTAATAGTTTCTAGCAAATCGGATTCCAACCAAGGTTTAGATAAGCAAGAATGGAGATTAGCCTGTTTTTTGGCTCGGTCAATTGCTACTTCATCAGCTTGACCCGTTAGCATAATTTTAATAATATGCGGGTATTGCTTGTGAATGCGAATTAGCAGCTCATCTCCCTTAATACCGGGCATTAACCAATCCGAAATAATCACAATAACGTGGCTTTCTTCATCATAGAGTTCGCTGATTACATCTAAAGCCTCCTCAGCATCTTCGGCTCCTTCGTAGGTGTAGGCATTCCCAAATTCTGCTGCTAGCTGCGTCCTGAGACTGTCTAATACCATTCTCTCATCGTCAACGCACAAAATAACTGGTTTAGACATCTATTTTTTCTCCTTTTTAATTGTTATTAGTAGCAAAAGTAGCAAAAGTAGTCAAAGTAGTCAAAGTAGTCAAGTATATTAGTAGACCCCATCTTATCTGAAGATGTCAGTCGATTTTAAATTTTAGATTTTAGACTTCGGCGTGAGCGCTCAGTCGAAGGATTTGAGATTGACTCCACAGATGAATCTGGGAGCTTGAACAAGAGCCTAAAATTTTTGCCTCTCCACCAACCCTGTCGGGGCTTGTATCCGTTTTTGGGCGGGGTCACAAGTCAACGGATCGCCCCATCCTCTCCCCCTCCCCCCAGTCACCGAAACCAAGAAACTTATATGCGTAGCAGCTTAGCTGAGCATAACGCATCGTACTGCTGTTTTACATCCGTTTCCGGTTCGATCGGAGTTATGGGCCTCAAAACGCTTTAACTTTTGAAATCCTATCAATGGGGTAGATTACAGCTTAGACGGAACCAAGCAAAATCCGACCGACTTACTACCTTATATCGTTTGCGAGCTCCTTGGCCTGCTTATACAGCGCTCATTGGCAGGAAAACATTAAATGTAGTTTTGCCCGGAATTGATTCCACTTCAATTTTTCCCTGATGTTTCTCAACAATCTTCTTGACAATATCTAGTCCCAATCCGCTGCCTTCTCCTGCCAATTTAGTAGTAAAAAACGGGTTAAATATTTTCGCTTTTATCTCTTCTGGTATCCCGTGACCGCTGTCGCTAATGCTAATCTTAGCCTGGTCATCTTCAGCCGTTAACTCAATTGTTAGCGTGCCTCGATAATCCATTGCTTGCAAAGCATTGTGAATTAAATTCGTCCAAACTTGATTAAGTTCGTCGGGATAACACAGTATCGGCGGGATTTCGGCATAGTTTTTGATGACCTCCACTCCCTGTTTGAGGAGATTTTGATACAGGGTTAAGATTGTTTCAATACCTTCTGTAATACTGGCTGCTGTTTTTTCGCCAGACTGTTCGTAGCGGGCATAAGTTTTTAAGGCAAAAACAACTTTTGATGCTCTGTCTGTGGCTGTGTTGATAGTAGCGATGCCTCTTTTTAATTCGGAAAGTTTGTAGGCGATTTCTAAGAGATGTAAACTATCGGATCTTTGCAACAACGGGACAAAGGCATCTATTTCATTATAAACCCCCATGATCACTAGGCGATCGGCTACGGTATCGGCACTATCAATCTCTAATTCTTCCAGTTTGCTTCTCAAAGCTCTCTTTAATTTGCGTTCTTCTTTTGTTGATAAGCTTGCTTCTTGTTGGAGGGAACGCTGAAGTAAACTCAAGAAATCCTGTGCTTCTTCTGGGGAGAGTGATTGAAAAAGTGCGGGCAACTGTTCTAAAGTTTGATTCAAGAACTTAGAAACATTTCCTGCCGAGGAGCGAATTGCACCCAGGGGGGTGTTAACTTCGTGGGCCACTCCGGCCACAAGTTGTCCTAAAGCTGCCATTTTTTCTGATTGAATCAATCCTTCTTGGGTGGCTTCGAGATTGCTTAAAGCTTGTGATAATTCTTGAGTGCGTTCTTCTACTTTTGCTTCTAAGTTGGTATAGAGTTGGGCATTTTCGATCGAGATGGCAGCTTGCGAGGACAAGACCTTTAACAGGGCTACTCTGTCGGGAGTAAATGCACCTGTTACCAAGTTATTTTCTAAGTAAATTATTGAAACAAGCTGATTTTGTTTGAGCAGAGGAACGCAGAGGATTGATTTAGTTTGATGTGCCTTTATATAAGTGTCATTAGTAAATTTACCTTCACGAGTAGCATCATTTAAAACAACATCTTTGTGAGTGCGGCTTACATAATTAATCACTGATAGTGACAGTAAATCACTGCTTTCCAATGGGATTGACTGCAATAAATTGATGCTGTCGCAATCAACTGCACCGGATGCTTCAATCAGTAGCTTACCATGAGATTCCAACAACAAGTATCCCACCTGTGCGCCAGCATTCTCAATCATAATTTTCATCAAGTTTCGGAGTAATTTTTCTAGCACAATTTCACCAGCAATGGCTTGAGAAGCTTTGATAACTGTCGCTAAATCTAAATCTGTACCCGCTCCTGTAGTAGTGTGAGTAGTGGCGAGGCTCGTGCCTGTGTTTTTAGCAATAGTCCCCGCAGATTTAGCCTGTAATTGTGGATATCTTGCTTCTAAATTCTCAACTTTTGCCCTAGCTTGCCAGCGAGTATAGGCGTAGTGTGCTCCTTTGAGATAGGTTTGGGCAATCTCCTCCATACCGCTTGCCAGATAAAATTCTGCTGCTAGCTCATAGGCTAAAGCTTCATATTGAATATATCCGCTGTCTCTTGCTCCTTTAATCGCTCGATCGTAAAGTTTTGCTGCTTGCCAATTATCTCCCAATACTCGCGCTGTTTCTGCTTCTACTAGGTCGTATTTATGCTGGAAATTGAACGGGGCAAGCTCTGCCCATTGCTTCATTTGCTCCTGGTTTAATTCAACTCGCTCCAAGTTTTCCATGAATTGGGGAGAATACTGAGCGAGCAGGGCAAGAGAATAGTAGAAGTTATGCAGAGCAACATACATAAATCCCATGAGAGAATCTATGTATCCTGCGGCTGCGATCGCATTTTTTACGGCCCCGGCACAGTCTTTGAATAAGTAAGAAAGATTTAGTTTGGCGAGGTAAACCAGACAAAGCAGCGTGCGGTTATTCGTGGCTAGCAAACGGGGAATTATTTCCTCCTCGTTAAAGCTGTCGCCCAGCAAACGAGATGGGGTGGCAGTTGTTTCCAAAAGATTTAAGGTAACTTGCCGCCAGATATTAGTCTGGTAGAGAGCATATTCCTGTTTAAGCTTCCATAATTGTTCGCAGGATTGCTGCATTTTTGATGCGACAGATTCTAGTCCTTCTCCCGTCAAGAATAGGGTGATACAATAAGCTTTTATACAATAACAGGCGTACTCATTATCTCCTGTGTCCAGTCCGCTTTTACTTCCCTCTAGGAGCAGAGAAAGACTGCTTTTTTCGGGGTCTTTCCAGTGTTTAACGAAAGAACAAAATAAGTTATAAACTTTGGCTTTTAGTTCGGTAGCATGATATATATTTACTAGCTTCAGTGCCAATTTCCCGGCGTGATATCCAGTTTCTATGTTGCCTTTTCCCGAACAGATAACAGCATACCCAACATAAGCATAAGCAGCCAAGGCTGAATAACCTTTTTGAAGAGTCAGGTTAACCATTGTCAACATAATTAACACTAAAACTCCGGGTTTGGCAAATAAAGCTGACGGAGAAATAGACATTAAAATCCGCATGGCTGCTAGTTGAGCAGCGTCAGTCATTTCCGGGAAGCTTTCTAAGTCCATCAGTGTTGGCAGCTTTACGTTACTATCTTCCCCTGTAGAGAGAGAAATTTCCAGTAATTTCAATGCTTCTAAACCAGTTTCTATTGCTTTAAGTGGCTGATTTTGAGCGGTATAAATTTGCACTTTAAGTTCGTAAGCTTTTACCCTGTCTAGCTGATTTATTGCTCGTTCCAAGATGACTTCAGCTAATGTTTCTGCCTCGTGAAATTGGGTGTTTAAATATTGAGCCTCTACAGTTTCTTGATAGAGATTTATGGTTAAGCCATACTGCGTTTGCCAACTTTCTTCGGTTAAGAGGCTTAACCCTGTCTTCAAATATTGAACCGCCGCAGTGTAAGCCGTCGCTGCTTTGGCTTTCTGGCCGGCTATCAAATTTAGTTGGGCAATTTCGTTTCGCTCTTGTTGATGGGTTAGTAGGGGCTGTACTGCCGTGCTCGCCCCTACCCCAAGATTGAGATGATCGACAATTTCAAATATTTTTTTTGAGCGTGTTTCGGGCGAACTATTCTTTAGCAACAGGCGACCAATTTGTAAATGGATGGCTTGTTTTTCTGATTCGTCAATCAAAGAATAAGTGGCTTGTTGGATGCGATCGTGTCCAAATTTATAGTTTTGAATTAACAGTTGAGTATCTAATTCTGAGAAAGTAAAAATCAACTCAGACTGAATTGCCTCTTTCAGAGCGGAGAAAATTTCAGCGGGCGATCGCTCGCAAATAATTGATAGAGTGCTTAAGTCAAACTCTGCACCTATACAAGCTGCAAAACGCAATACCTGCTGAGCGGTTGACGGCAATTTGTTGAGTTTGGCAATCATTAATTCTACCACATTGTCAGTAATTGCCCTCGCCTCAATCTGAACAATATCCCAGTGCCAAGTGCGATCGATAAAATCGAAGCTTAGCAGGTTTTCAGCATATAACGTTTTCAACAATTCACTCACAAAAAAAGGATTGCCCCGGGTTTTTTTCAGAATTAATTCTGCTAAAGATCGAACCGAAAGACTCTCGCATTGTAACGTATCAGCAATCAATTCATTGATATGTTTTTGCGCTAAAGGTACAAGGGTAATCTGGTTGACGACAGATACTTGTTCAGAGCGGATTGCTTCCAGAGTCACCATCAAGGGATGGGTGGAATTGACTTCGTTGTCTCGATAAGCTCCAATCAAAAATAGATATTGGGTATCTGCATCCGCCATCATCAGTTGGATTAATTTGAGGGTGGCAGTATCTGCCCACTGCAAATCGTCCAGAAAAATGACTAAAGGATGCTTTTTTGAGCAAAATACCCGAATGAAATTGCCACAGATAAGATTAAAGCGATTTTGCGATTCAATTGCGCCTAATTCCGGCAATGCCGGCTGTTTGCCCACAATCAATCCAACTTCAGGAATTACATCAATAATGATTTGACCGTTAGCACCAAAAGCATCTAATAATTTTTCTCGCCATTGATTAAGCTGTTCTTCGCTTTCGGTCAATAATTGTCGCACTAATCCCGAGAAAGCACTGACAAGAGCAGAGTAAGGAATATTGCGCTGAAATTGGTCGAACTTTCCAGCGATAAAATAGCCTCTAGCCTTGGTTATCGGTTTATAAACTTCGGATACCAGTGCTGACTTGCCGATGCCAGAATAACCAGCAACCAGCATTAATTCTTTACGGGATTGCTGATTATTTTCGGTTTTGCTAACTCGATCGAAGGCTGCTAGTAAATCTGCAACTTCTGCCTCGCGTCCGTAAAGTTTCTGGGGAATTTGGAACTTGTCGCAAATATCTTGACTGCCAAGGGGGAACGATTCTATTTTGCCCTTTGTCTGTAACTGGTTCAAACATTTTTCTAAATCTGCTTTGATTCCGCAGGCACTTTGATATCGATCCTCGGCTGTTTTTGCCATCAGTTTGAGTGCGATATCAGAAAGAATTTGGGGAATTTCTGGATTAACCTGATGCGGCGGTACTGGTTGTTTGGCGATGTGGCAATGTACCAACTCCAAAGCATCGTCAGCGGCAAATGGAAGTTGTCCGGTAAGGAGTTCGTAGAAGGTAACGCCCAAAGAGTAAAAGTCGGTTCGATAATCGAGAGAACGGTTCATCCTTCCAGTTTGTTCTGGAGAAATATAGGCTAATGTACCTTCTAAAATATTGGGGTTTTTTAGGGTAGGATTTTCACGGGTGAAGACGGTAGCAATGCCAAAATCGATAATTTTGACTTGCCCGGTTTCTGGATTGAGCAGGATATTGGCGGGGTTAATGTCTTTGTGGATAATTTTGGCACCATGAATTTGAGCCAAAATCTCTGCTGTTTGAATAGCGATGCGGAGGAAGTGCTGTAAAGATGAAATATTTGGCGTTTCTACAGGGTTATCCTTCAACATTGCTAAAGAAGTGCCGCCATAATCTTCAAAGATAATGACTAGGGTTCTTTGATACTCCTGTAGGCTATAAACTTTGACGAATCCTTCTCGATTTTGGAGATTGCAAGTAATTTCGTATTCCTGCTTGTAGCGGGTAAGTTCAGCAGGATCGGGATAATCTTGCTCCAGCATTTTGAAGATAACAAGTTGATTGTCCTGTTCGCGAATGCCTCGATAAACCGTTGAATTTTGGCTTTCGTAAATTCGATCTAGAATCTCGTAGCCTTCAATTTTTAACATTTTGGGTGATTTTTAGAATGTTAATTTTTTTTGTACGGTATGGTAATCTGCACCCTCTTGAACAGTCGCTTTTTTTGAGCGGAATTATGTCTATTTAACCGGACTTGTATTATTGACTACAACTAGCTATCTTCGACAGGGACTAAAAGATTGTCGGTGAAAAGCCGATCGCCCGTAACGTTCCAACCCCAATTTATGTTTAGCTGTACCATATCCTTTGTTGTTTGTCAAGTCATATTCAGGATACTTAACAGCTAAACGCAGGATTAATTCATCGCGCCAAACTTTCGCCACAATACTAGCAGCAGCAATCTGAATCGATCGCGCATCACCTTTGATCATCGTCTCTTGCTCGATCGACAAATTGGGAATCCTTTGATTCCCGTCAACCAAACACAAATCCGGCGTCACATTCAACTTCAAAATCGCCCGCTTCATCGCCAACAAAGAAGCCTGCAAAATATTCAAACGGTCAATTTCCCGCACCGAAGCCGCACCAATTTGACAGTCAACCGCCACAGCCCGGATTTTTACAGCTAACCGACTCCGGGCTGCGGCACTCAACTGCTTGCTGTCGCGCACCCCGCAACTCGCTAATTCATCGAGAACTTCCTCGGGTAAAATGCAGGCTGCAGCCACCACCGGCCCGAACAAAGCCCCTCGTCCGACTTCATCCACACCTGCAATTACCAGAGTGTTCGAGGGAGAGGGGGAAAGGGGAAGATGGAAAGATGGGAAGAGAGTAAAAATTTCTACTTCTTCCTTCTTCCCTCTTCCCTCTGACTTCTTCCTTCTTCCCTCTAACTTCATATCACTCATCCACAACGGCTGACGAGCGGCGCCGGCGCCGCCGGTTGATAGCAGGCTCCTCGGGTTCGCTCGGTTCGCTGGGTTGGCTGGGTTCGATCGGCTCATTGGATACGATCGGCTCATTGAGTTCGATCGGCTCATTGAGTTCGATCGGCTCATAGGATTCGATCGGCTCATAGGATTCGATCGGCTCATAGGATTCGATCGGCTCATTGAGTTCGATCGGCTCATACGATTCGCTCATCACATCGCTGGTTTCCTCGATATGAGCAAAATCATCAGTTTGGTCGATCGAACTCTCGCCGTAAATTTGGGCATCATCATCCTCAGAAAATACAGGCTCAACTACCGACCTTTCTGGATAATAATCCCGTTCCTGTGCATTCTGTGCAGGCGCCGTCGGTTCAAATTCAAATTCGAGCTGCTCGAAAGGCGGCTTGTTCGGGGCCGCTCCCGGGAGAGTCACCGAAACGATCGCATTCTTAGGATTTTTCACGCTGCGATCGGTAAGCACCAAAGGAGAAACCCCCATCAGAGCATAAACATCCTGCTCCTCCGGCGTCATTTCCACCGAAATCACCTCCGGAGGCTCCACCATCGGCTTCATCAACTCAGACTTAGCCGGACGCACGCGATCGAAATCCTCGCGCCTGCCAACAGTCGCCATATTCACCAGCCCGAAGCCCTCCGAAGCTGCCCGGATGCCGGGGGGTGCCAGATACTCTGATCTCGTCTCGGCGACGGGCGCGCTTGGAGTATTCGGCAGCCGCAACTTGCTGCGCACCGGTTCCTCCTCCACCGGGACGGCAAAAGGCTCTTCACCAATCCGGCGGCGGCGCCGCCGTCTGGTTCCGTTCCCCAAATCCTGATAGCTTGGATGGTTGAGCAAGTCCAAAGGCGAGGCGTTGCTGCCGGTCTCAAAATCCACACTTTCGCTCTGACTCTGAGGTTCCCAAGCAGCCCGAGCAGGTTCGGGGGGGCGTTCTTCCCGCACTGGTGCAGGAGTTGCAGCCGCCACAGGCGTCAAGCTGCGGCGTTCCAATCCTTCTGGCAAATTCAACAAAACGCGGTTCGACGTAGCAACGGTGCGATCGCCCGATTCCCGCACCGCTGCGGCGAGGTCTTCTTCCCCGGGCAAGTGCACCAGATGACCCAACCCGCTGCAAGTAGGACAACTGTGGCCGAACAACTCGTAAATATTTTGACCTTGGCGCTTGCGAGTCAGTTCTACCAGTCCCAATTCCGACAGTTGAGCGATTTGCGGCCGAGCTTTGTCAGCTTTGAGAGCTTTATTGAAATGTTCCAGCACCTGCAACTGATCGCGGCGGGATTCCATGTCGATAAAGTCAACAATAATCACCCCGGCAATATTGCGCAACCGCAGTTGTCTAGCAATTTCCGTTGCTGCTTCGCAATTTGTCCAGAGTACAGTTTCCCGAGCCGTGGCCGATCGAGTAAACGAGCCAGAGTTGACATCGATCACCGTCAGCGCCTCAGTCGGCTCGATAATCACATAACCGCCCGAAGGCAAATCCACCCTCGGTCTGAGGGCTTCTCGAATCGCAGCGTTAACGCGGAAAAATTCTAAAATCGAGGCGCGCTCTCGGTGGTGGTCGATCAAAACTCCCGCAGGAAGTTTACCGCCATTCCAGCTCATCAACTGCTGCTTCACCCGCTTAATTCCATTTTGCGAGTCCACCACAATCCGATTCACGTCACCGCTGAACATATCTCGCAGCACTCGCTGGATAAAATCGTCATCGCGGTTGAGCAGTGCCGGCGCCCGCGAGGTACCGCCTTCGAGTTGAACGGCTTCCCACTGTTTTTGGAGGGCTTCCAAATCTTCCATGATGGCTTCTTCAGTCATCCCTTCAGCTTCGGTGCGTACCAGCAGCCCCATCCCGGCCGGTTTCACCAAAATAGCCAGGGCTCTGAGGCGGTTGCGCTCGGCTTCCGACTTGATCCGCCGTGAGAGATTGACTCCCCTGCCGTAGGGCATCAGTACCAAATAGCGGCCCGGCAGGGTAATGTTGCCTGTGAGCCGCGGGCCTTTGCTGCCCGTCGGTTCTTTCATTACCTGTACCACCACTTTCTGCTGGGGGGTCAGGAGTTCTGTAATTGCTCCTGCCGAGCGTTTAAGGCGCAGCGGGCCGAGGTCTGTTACGTGCATGAACCCGTTACGTTCTGGGTCGCCAATATTGACGAATGCCGCATCTATCCCAGGGAGTACATTTTCAACAATTCCCAAATAAATGTCACTGACTTGGTGGCTGCCTGTGGCTACCACAAGTTCTTGGATTTGATCTTCTGAAAAGACGGCAGCAATCCGATGCTGCTCTGCTATAACTATCTGCTTTGTCATTCAATTTCCTCACAAAACTGGCAGCAAGTTAGAGACACTTACGCACAATAGTGCCTCTGACTTTGACTGTAATTAGTAGTAGCTTGAAGAGTTATTAGCTGTGAGTTGGTGCAGGGTGGAATGAAATTTAACTGTT
The DNA here is from genome assembly GCA_014695295.1 of Microcoleus sp. FACHB-61. GTDB lineage: Bacteria > Cyanobacteriota > Cyanobacteriia > Cyanobacteriales > Microcoleaceae > Microcoleus. Next base: position 38,942 of record JACJNY010000047.1, read on the forward strand.
GACCGTTCACTGTTAACTGTTGACTATTCACTGTTAACTGTTACAGATAAAGTAGTTAAACCCGCCCATACAGAGTTATGAGTTATGCTCAGCAGATAAATCTGAGAGATTGAAATAAGGAGGCTTTTATCGAGTTAGCAATATTGAGTTTTGAGTTGAGAATTGCGAAATCAATACTCAAAATTCAACACTTACAACTCTTCCTTTGAACTCAGCGAATAAATTCATTGACACCGTACCAATTTCTTAACACACAACTTAACACTACGAACTGATAACTCCGCTTGCGTGGTGGTTGAGGCCTGGTTTTGAGCGAAAGTAGGTAGGAGTGAAACCGCCTAGACTTTTGTTGAATTCTTGCGCGATCGCACTCAACACACCCCAGCTTGGCATTCGACTGCGACTTCCGCCCCTGCCAACCCTAAAACCTCGTCAATCGATTTTAGATTTTAGATTTTAGATTTTAGATTTACTCCACAGATAAATCTGGGAGATTGAACTAGAGTCTAAAATCTAAAATTTTGGTTCTCCACGACTTAAGTCGGGGGCTTATCTCCGTTTTTTGACGGGTCAGTCGATTTTAGATTTTAGATTTTAGATTTTAGATTTACTCCACAGATAAATCTGGGAGCTTGAACTAGAGTCTAAAATCTAAAATTTTTGGTTCTCCACGACTTAAGTCGGGGGCTTATCTCCGTTTTTTGACGGGTCACAAACATCTATTGTTTAATACCCGCTCTGCGGCTTGAACCGTGAGATTTTTGAGTAAGCCGACGGCCGACAACCAGTCGATCGGTCGAAATTAATCGCTAAATTTGGTTCAGACCCGCTCCTGCGGGTTTGGCGCTAGATTTAGCCTGTGAATGTACAACAAAAAGGCTTTAAGTCTTGAACAGAAGCAATTTGCACCCAGCCCGCGTTGCTGGTTGACGAGGGCGGCGAGCGACTAAAGCGCTCGAGCCGCCGCGGCTTCCATAACAAGCGATTATAGCGTGAAAGGACACATCCCGATCGAGAGCCCAAGGTGAAATATTCCACTCTTAGCTTCCCTATCTTAACCATAACCCAGGATTAGCTGACTACGCTCAACCTGCAGAAGCTGAATTTCCTGCTGGCTGACTTGTTCGAGCATGAACACAATATGTTCTGGCTTTAGCAAGTTGCCGTCGCTGCGACAACTCCCGGTATAGCGCAAGACGGCTCTACCTTCGGATGTACCACCAGAGGCAGAGGTGCTGCTGTTTGGTTTCTGCTCTACAAGTTCTAGTTTGTGCAGCCGATCGCGCAAATTGACATCCTGCGTCTTTCCCGACTTAGTAGTGTGTACCCGCCAAAAAGCCTCTGTTTGGACGATCGTCTTGACCCAATCTTCCCAGTTGGCATCATTCGCGACGGAGACAAGAGCAGAATTTTCCCGGTCTAATTCCCCATTTAGGGCCAACGAGCCTCCAGAAGCCACAGTAATCACGTACTCCGCTGCTTCTAACAACTGACTAGCAGAAGGAGCCTTGAGATCGATCGACTCAACCTTGTAAATCGGAATATTTTCCGGCAGCTTAGCCGCCAACTTTTCCCGAAAACTCTCAACATCGATCGACTCAGTTAGCTCAAAGTCGGCAATTTCCCCAGTGCTTGTAACGCCCAGAGGCAGAGCATTTGCCAGAGAAATTCGAGGGTTCGGGTGAAACCCGCCCGTAAAAGAAATCGGCAAATCGGCTCTGCGGACTACTCGATCGAACAATCGGATCAAATCCAAATGACCAACCAAAGCCATATCGCCCACCTTCCCGAACCAAACCCGCACACGCTGTTTCCGCTCCGTATTCGGCACGAACTCCCCGGCAAACTCAGGAATTGGCAGCGCATCCACAACCACATTGTGTCCGAAATCGGTGCCGCAAACCCCGCAGCGCGAACAACCTTCAAAGGAACAGTCGGGAACCGTCGCTGCTTCTAAAGCCTTTTGCAAGTCAATTTTCAGCCAGTTTTTGTCGATTCCGGTATCTAAGTGATCCCAAGGCAGGGCCCGATCGAGAGAGAGGGGGAGAGAGGGGGAGGGGGAGAGGGGGAGATCCGGAGAATTGGGAAAATCTTCCTTGATTTCTCTTCCTTCTTCCTTCTTCCTTCTTCCTTCTTCCTTCTCCTCTTCCTTCTCAAACAGATTCCACTCGCCACTTTCGACTTTGCGGTATTTCCAGGTAAGGCCCGATTCATCGATCGCCTGAGTCCAAGCTTTGTAAGCCTGATCCAAACTTTCCCACCACGCATCCATACCCGCGCCCAGTTCCCAAGCGCGGCGGACTACAGCAGCCAAACGTCGATCGCCCCGTCCGACAAAATCTTCCATTGCCGAAATCCGCACATCAGTGTAATTCACCTTGACGCCCCGCATCCCCCGAAATTCTCCTTTCAGGAGTTTTTGCTTGCGGGAAAACTCAGCAGTAGAAACCGAATGCCACTGAAAAGGAGTGTGAGGCTTAGGCGTAAAATTAGAAATTGTCAAGTTAAAATTCAGTCCCCGCCTGCCATCGAGCCTGCATTCTCTGTGCAGCCAGCGGACTGTTTCGGCGATGCCCAGAACATCAAAATCTGTTTCTCCGGGCAAACCGATCATAAAATACAGCTTGATTTTATCCCAGCCGCGATCGACCGCAGTTTTGACACCCCGGAGCAATTCTTCATTCGTCAAACCTTTGTTAACGATGTCGCGCATCCGCTGAGTACCAGCTTCCGGGGCAAAAGTCAAACCGCCTTGTCGCGTACCGCCGAGAATGTCGGCAATATTATCGTCAAATCTGTCAACTCGCTGGCTGGGTAGAGACAGAGAAATATTTTTATCTTTCAGGCGATTTTTGATTTCCATGCCGACTGCTGGGAGTGCCAGATAGTCGGAACAACTGAGGGAAAGCAGAGAAAACTCGCTGTGCCCGGTGGCTTGCATCCCCTGTTCGATCGCCTCTACGACTTGCTGCGGTTCGACATCGCGCGCGGGGCGAGTCAGCATTCCCGGCTGACAGAAGCGACAGCCGCGGGTGCATCCCCGGCGGATTTCTACTGTCAGTCTGTCGTGTACTGTCTGGACGTAGGGAACCAGGCCGATCGAATAAGCTGGTATGGGAGTCGCCACGCGGCGCAGAATTCGCTCGGGAACTTGCGGGCGGTTGGGATGAACAGAACCGTCGGCCGCCATATCGTAGAATTGCGGGACGTAGACACCGGGAATTTGCGCTAAATCCAGCAGCAATGCTTCTCGGCTCAAATTATTAGTTTTGCCTTCTGCCAAAATCAAGCCAATTTCTGGCAGCAATTCTTCTCCATCCCCCAAAGCGATGAAGTCAAAAAAGTCAGCGTAGGGTTCGGGATTGGAAGTTGCTGTTTGCCCGCCAGCAAAAATTAGCGGCATTTGACCGTTTTGGTCATTTGTCGCTCTTTCTTGCCAAGTTAGGGGAATGCCGGCCAAATCCAGCATTTCCAGAATGTTTGTTGCTCCGAGTTCGTAGCTGAGGCTAAAGCCCAGAATATCAAATTCTGTGAGCGATCGTCTGGATTCTACTGCAAACAGGGGAGTTTGAGTCGATCGGAGTTTTGCTGCCAAGTCTGCTGCGGGCAAATAAGCTCGATCGCACAACTGCCTCGGCAAAGCATTCAAAATGTTGTAAAGGATGATGTGCCCCAGATTGGAAGCACCAACTTCATACACTTCTGGGTAAGTGAGCACCCAGCGCACAGACGCCGCGTCCCAAGGCTTGTGCGCAGCCCCCAATTCGTTTCCCAGATAACGAGCAGGCTGATTAATTTCTGCTGTAAGTAATTCTTCGACTTTTACTGCCACGGCTCGACTCGCTAAATATCTGCGACTCTTAAGCAGCCTACCTTAAAATCTGCCAACACGCCAACGACAGTCCTCTGTCTTTTGGCGCATTTAACTGAATTTGCTGTGTTTTGTTGCTTGTTTTCGCCGATGAGAAGGCTCTACTGGTGTTGTTTTGCGCAGGAGTTTTCGGCATCAAAGCTCTCGACATTTTCACATATATCAAAAACTCGATCGAGTTGGCTGAGTTCCAGAATCATCCTAATCCCGGGGGATACCGAGCAAAGACTAAACCTGCGCTCCATTTTTTTCGCCTGCTTGAGGCCCCAAACCAATGCCATCAAACCGGAACTGTCGATAAATTTTACTGCGCCCAAATCTACGAGTACCGCTGCAACCCCGGGGGCTGAAATTGCTGTCATTAGTTGTTGTCCAAATTCTCCGGAGGTGGCTGCATTCAGGTGGTCTAGGGGTCGAATCACCGTAATTGGTTTATGGGCAAGAACTGTCTGCATATGTCAAACCTATGGTTACTACGTATTTTCAACTACTGTCCTGGACGGATGTAAGCCTAAACCTACTTGATTACCCTGAGTTTAACTTGCTCTGAGGGAAACCGAACAGTTTTTTTCAGTAGTTTTACTGAATCTTTATTTATTGACTCTTTTTTATAAAATTTTGCGCAAGATTTGCGAAGGAAACGTAAGCTACTATACTATTTTTTATTTAGCCCAGCAGATTTAGTCTTGGTAACTGTAAAAAGTGCGATCGCCCCTGCCCTAGCTGTTAGACTAAACACAACAATGTAATTGAAATCACTTGTTAGTTATGATTGAGATCACGCGCTCGATCGAAAGTTTAGAGGAGAATAAAACTGTACGGAGTTCTCCGACTTACTATGCAAGTAACTCATGCTATTCGTCAACTTGTAGAAAAAGCCCTCTACATTAAGCAATTGACGCCTGACATTGAAAACGAAATCAACTACGAGCTCACCCGTTTGGGGTACATCTCGGATATTGATTATGAGGCTTTAGAGTTATTAATGGATGAAATGGATGCCGGACGGGTGCAATTGGTATCTAGCTGTCGATAGCTGGAACCGGGCGACAAGTCCACATCAAAGAGCGAAAAAATCCTTGCACGGCGGGAAATAGATGAGTGTTAGAAGCATTGACCCCGGCAGAATTTTTTTCAAAGCAAGCACCTAGTTGCTGAACTTGATATTTGAGGAGATACTGTTAAGGGCGATCGTCCCTGCATCTCTAATCGACAGCTAAAAATTTTGCGATCTAAATTAAATTTATAACTTTTGGCGCTTGACAAATTAGGTGAGATTGTGAGTAATATTCAGGCTTAATTAAGCACCTAGTTACTGAATTTGATATTTGAGGAGATACTGTTAAGGGCGATCGTCCCTGCACCTGCGATCGACAGCTAAAAATTTTGACCTAAATTAAATTTATTACTTTTGGGGCTTGACAAATTAGGTTTAATTGTAATTGATACTCCTGCTTACTGTTAGCAGACTGAGGCAAAAACCGGCTCTTTTTACAACAAGCATTTTTTAGGAGTGCGACCGTCCCCCTCCCTATATGTATATATGCGAGCGGGACGGTTGCACAGGGACAAGAAATGCAAAACTGAGATACCTCCGGTTTTTTTGTGCTTACCTACTTGATTGGTAATTGGTAATGGGTAAGCAATTTTGAGCCATGACGCACCCTACAAACTAACTTGAAAAAAACATTTTTCGGCAGCATTCTGGGATCGTCGAATCCAATAAAATTGATTTGTAGTTAGGACATCCGTCCTCGCGGAGTCAATCTAAAATCTAAAATCTAAAATCTAAAATCGTTCGATCGCCCCGCCAAACTTGCCACCACCGCGACCAACTCAGCAGGCTCGATCGGCTTGGGCACATAAATTTGAAAACCTTGCTGCAGCGCCCGTACCCGTTCCTCTACGCTACCAGCCGCCGTGAACGCCAACGCCGGAATTTCCCTGTCCGCCAGGAGCGATCGCACTTGCGGGAGCAAAGCCTCTCCATCAGGGGCCTGCATCTCGATATCGATCGCCAACACATCCGGATTCAGCCTTTCAATCGCCTCCAGGGCTTCGATCCCCGAGCGAGCGGTCTCAACCAGGGCCCCGCAATCTTCGAGCACTGTACACGCAAAACCCAGGGAATCCGCGTCGATATCGACCACCAACACTCGCACTCCAGAAAGATTGCTGCTGACAAAAGACTTATTTACAGGGGATGGCGCATTGGTTTGAGGAATCGCAAACTCCCCGGGCCCGGAAACAGACAATCCGCAGTCCCCCTTTGGCTGTTTAATTGGCAATCTCACCAAAAAGCTCGCTCCTTGTCCCTTCCCGGCAGATTCCGCTTGCACCGTCCCCCCGTGCATTTCCACAAAATGGCGCACTAGGGCCAAACCCAAACCCAATCCGTTGTACGATCGCTTTGTAGAGCTGTCAGCTTGGCTGAACCGCTCAAAAACGTGGGGCAAAAACTCTTCCGTAATCCCTTGTCCCGTGTCGCTGACCTCAAATTCCACAGTAGCCAGCGGCAAATTTTTACAGCAAGGGGATTGCTCAGGGTCAGGAGTCCCCTCTAGCTTCCGCAGCGCCACCCTCACCTGTCCGCCATCGGGAGTAAACTTAATCGCATTCGACAGCAAATTCCACGCCACCTGTTGCAAGCGGCCGGAATCGCCAAAAATCCGCCCCGCAGTTTTGTCGAAATCCGTCACAATTTCAATATTTTTTGCCGCAATCGCGGGCGCGAGAGTCTTTATCGCAGCCTCAACATTAGAAATCAAATCCACCCACCGCAAATTCAGCGACAGTTTGCCGGTAATAATCTGCGACACGTCCAACAAATCCTCGATCAGAGTTGCCAGCGAGCGCGTATTGCGGTCGATCGTTTCCAGAGCTCGAACAGTCGTTTTTTCGTCAAACTTGCGGTTGCGCAGCAGTTGCGCCCATCCCAGCATCGCATTCAGCGGCGTCCGCAATTCATGGGACAAAGTTCCCAGAAACTCGTCTTTAATCCGGTTCGCCCGCGCCAATTCTTGGGCTCGATCTTGCAGTTCTCTTTCCAACTGCTTGCCAACCGTCAAATCGAGAATAAAAGCCACAGATTCTTGTCGCTGTTGTGCCAGCAAAACATATCCGATCAACACCGGAATCCGGCTGCCGTCTCTCCTCCAGTATTCCTTTTCGTAGGGAGTGCAAACCCCCGTTTCTTGTGCCTCTGCAATCCCCTTCTCGTCGAGAGACCGGTACTCCGGCGGCGTGAGATCGATCGAGTTTAATTCCCCGTGCTGCAACTGTTCCCGCGTGTAACCAACTATCCGCAAAAATTCATCGTTGGCCTCGATAATACCGCCGTTAACATCCCCGAACATAATGCCCATCAAGTTAGCTTCGACCAACATTCTCAGCTTTTCTTCGCTAGCTTTGAATGCAGATTCTGCTTGCTTGCGATCGCTAACGTCTTGGATGTAAGCCGACAAACCAGAATCGGAAGGATAAAAACGCACCTTCAACCACTTATTCCATAGCTGCACGAATTCTTCATACTCGACCGTTACCTTTTCTGCTAATGCTTTGGCAGCCATTTTGTAACACGGTAAATCGACAGCCCAGGGAAATATCTCCCAAACCTTTTTACCGATCAGTTCAGCTTGTGACTTGCCTAAAAGCTCTTGAGCTTTCTGGTTGACATAGGTATAGTTCCAATTTAAATCTACTGCGATAAAAGCGTCGGTAATGCTTTCGAGAATGTTAGTAATTCGATAGTTTGCCGATTGCAGCGCTTTAGCTGTTTCTTCTGCTTGCTTGCGAGCTGCTTGTTCGCGCGACAAAGCGGCAGCGCGTTCTTGTTCTGCCTGTTTTCGATCGCTAATATCGATGTAAGAACCGATGTAACCTGCAAAAGTGCGATCGGACCTGTACCGGGGTACGCCCGTACCCAAAACCCAGCGGTATTCCCCGTCATAGCGCCTCAGGCGGCATTCTATTCGGTACTCGATGCCATTCTCGAAAGCTCTCCGGTAAATATCCCGACATTCTGGCAAGTCATCGGGGTGCAAGCTTTCCATCCAACCAGTACCCCTTTCTTGCGCCAAAGTTCTACCGGTAAACTCCAGCCAAACTTTGTTAAAGTAATCGCCAAGTTGGTCAGTGTCCGACATCCAAATCATCACCGGCGCGGTATCTGCCATAATCCGAAATCGAGCTTCGCTCTCCTGCTGCTGTGCTTCGGCTTGCTTGCGCTCGTTCCGTTCTTGAACTTCACGCAGGGCCCGCTGAATCGACGGCACTAGGCGTATCAAACGGCGTTTGAGAACATAATCAGTAGCGCCGCTTTTCAAAGTTTCGATCGCCACTTCTTCGCCCAAAGTAGCCGACACAAAAATAAACGGCACTTCCGGACAAGTAGCGCGGGCGATTTCCAGCGCTACTTCTCCGTTAAAACAAGGCAGCATATAATCTGCCAAAATAATGTCAAAAGAGTGTTTTTCCAGTGCGCTGGCAAAGTCTTCCCGACTTTCCACACACATCAGAGAAAATTCGAGGCCGCCATCTGTTAGATATGCCTCAACCAGTTCGGCATCTAGGGGACTGTCTTCTACTAAGAGGATATTGAGCCTTTTCACAAAAATTCCTTTTACTTAAATATTATTAGTTCTGACACACACAAAATCATTTGGTAGCGACTTGTTTAGTACGCTCCCCAAAAGTCTTGCGTTTTGAATTGCATAAAAAAATGTAAAATTTAATTGGTTTCATAAGTTGAGCATTCACATCTTAATTTTAACTTCTAATCAAGTCTTTTGCTGTTTGCCACGAAGTGAATCCCCGCTCTGACTTGATTGGCTAATGCCCTTGCTTTTCCTTAACTTCCGCCTGCTTCCAATCTACCCGCACTACAGGGGAATTGCTTCTTTGCAGCACTTTAACCATACCCTGCCGAACAAAATAGTCTAGGGCTTCCTGCTAGAAACAACTAACTCTTTTGTAATTTATCTCGCTTGCTGCTAAATACTGCTACCCCGTTTGGCAGATTATTTTTTTTTGTAGTGCTCCGCGAGTTAATTCTGTATTGCTTTGCTGCTCCTCTCAATCTCAAATTCGCTTTAATTGTGCCCTTATTTCCTGAATATTGATCGATCCCATCCAAAAAAGTCAAAGTTGCTGGTCTGTCTGCTTTACTTTTTGCCGGATTTGCCTACCATGCAACCGTTGAAACCGGGCGAACATTTGGCTTGTCGATCGCCCTCGCCCCTCACAAATCACTCTCTATATATTAAAATTTGGGGTCACGCTGCATCTATCCCAAGATATATTTTTCCACAGACACTAAAATCAAGCTGCATAGATTCCGCTGAATTCGTTACAGCGAAGTGCCACCCCGCCTAAAATCGGAGAAAGCTCGATCGACCAATTAATTTCCTACGCACATCAGATAAAATTTCCTCTGGATTGGCTAGAGTTGCACCCCAGGCAGCCTCTGAGCGATCGGCTTATTGGTCGATCTAGAGCCAAACTGTCTTAAAATATACAATACGGTTCGCTGCTGCACAGCCCGCATATATTAAAAGCAAGCGGCAACTTGCAATAATTCTTTAAAATATAGGTACAGCATCGGCGATCCTTAACCCTTCCCCGTCAGAAAGGGTAGGGCTTAGCAGAATTGAAGACGATCGTCTATGGTGACTTGCAGTAAAGCCCGTGCAGTTGCTTTAGTCTCAGGTTTATTCAGGTTATTGGCAACCAGTTACGAGGAGATTTGACCCGCCGTGCTCCAACGCATCAAACAAGACTTAAAAAACGACCTGATCGCAGGTCTACTGGTAGTCATACCCTTAGCTACCACCATCTGGCTGACAATTACCATCGCCAGTTGGGTTATCAACTTTCTTACCAAAATTCCCAAGCAGATCAACCCTTTTGACGGACTCAACCCGATTTTGGTGAATCTGCTAAATCTCTTAGTAGGCTTGGCTGTACCCCTGCTGAGCATCTTAGTCATCGGTTTAATGGCCCGCAACATTTTCGGCAAGTGGCTGCTAGATTTTGGCGAACGGCTGTTGCAGGCAATTCCCCTAGCCGGTTCGGTTTACAAAACCCTCAAACAACTGCTGGGAACCATCCTCAAATCAAACGACAAATTTCGCCGCGTGGTGTTAGTGGAATATCCCCGGCGGGGAATCTGGACTTTAGCATTTGTGACCGGGACGATCGAGAATAACGATATCCCGCCTCACCTGTCCGGCGAAACCCCGATCGGCATTTTCATCCCCACCACTCCCAACCCCACCACCGGATGGTACGCTATAGTGCCGGAAGCAGATTTAGTCAATTTGTCAATGTCGATCGAAGATGCCTTTAAAGTCATCATCTCCGGCGGCATCGTCAACCCCAGCAACTCAGTTCCAGTAACCCCCGAAAACATCAAGGGCAAAACACTCGAACCCTTGGTATCCGAATCAAGATACCAGGCTGTCCCAGTCGAAGAAGACTAAACCAACATCTTTAGTTGCCCGTAAGTCCGTGTAAACTTTCCGCATAGCAGAGAATATTTGGACAAAACCAGCCCAAACCGAGAAAGCCTACACTCAGAAACCCGGTTTCGAGCATAAATCTTGGGTTTGACAGCCAAGTATCTGTAAACTACCCGCCGCTGGCGAGTCAGAGGGCTGGTCTTGTACCGCTTTTAGTTTAGTTTTCTGCTAAAGTTCAAGTCCGCGCGCGATCGAAAAACTTCCTAAATTCTCAATTCCTATCTAAAAACTATGAAAAAAGCCCGAGAAACAGCACGCGAACTCGCACTCCTCGGCATCAGCCAACTGCCGACGAATCCAGAACTCTTAGAAGCCAAGAAACTGCAAGATGTTCTCCTCGCCGCCATCCGCGCCCTGACAACAGAAGTTCAAGAAGCCCTAGAAACAGCAGCATCCGAAGTGCAGCGGAGTAGCGACAAATTGCTTGCCAGCGAAATCCGCGCTGCCGATATACAAAGTGCTACAGCAATGGTGCGGGAAGCAGTCGAACTCACCCAAACCGCCATCAACCGTCTCGGTTCAGCAATGGAGTTTCCAGAACTGATCCAGCTAGCCAACCAGCAAGATGTCCGCACCTATGCTTTGCAAATCCTGACGAAAGTCAGCGCCAACCGTGTTCAAATTGATGAATTGCTCTCGGAAGCCCTTGTAGACTGGCAAATAGAACGGTTGGCCCGGATCGATCGAGATATCATGAGAATCGCGACCGCCGAAATCCTATATCTCGGCTTACCCGAACAAGTCAGCGTCAACGAAGCCGTCCAACTCGCAAAACGCTACAGCGGCGACGAAGGACATCGCTTCATTAACGGAGTCCTCCGGCGAGTAGTCGATAAAATCAACGCAAAAGTTGTTAGTCAGTAGTCCTCAGTCATCAGTCAATAGTCTGTAGGGTGCTCTTCGGGGTACCTTACCCCGCAGTCTGTACGGTGCACTTCGCCGCACCCGGCCCAGAGTCATTAGCAATCTGCAATCACCAATCAGCAATCGGCAATCCGCTCTAAACTAGGGACTAATAACTATATTCCCAATTTCCTATGGTTTTTAATTGGTTTCGTCGCCAGTACAGCGAAAGCAAATCTTCTGAAAAAGAGACACCCCCCGAACAGCCCCAAGATGAGCCAACAAAATCCGCACCGGTTGAGCCTCAAACAGATGCAGCAGCAGAGGAAAGCTCTCCCGCTGTAGCCGAAGATTATCTCAATTGGGCAAAAGCTGCTTACAAAAATATTCAAAAACAGCAAAAACCCGAAACAGAAGTTTCCGAGACAGCAGCGCCCGAGGTTCCAGCAGCCGAAACAGAAATCGCGACAGTTGCAGAAGTTGCAGAACCGGCGACTGTGGAAGCAACGGAGGATCTCGAACTCGAACCAGCACCCACAGCACCAACTGTGGCAGAAGTTCCAGAAGTTGCAGCACCAGCGGCACTTGAAGCCACGGAGGATCTCGAACTCGATGCAGCCAAGCCCGCAGAAATTGCAGAAACTCTGCAACCAACAGCCGGGGCGATCGACATTGCACCTATTGCTCAACAATTAGAAGTTACAGCAGAAAATATAGAAATTGCCGAACCTGCAACTGAGGTTGTAGAAACCGAATCACTCGCATCCGACGGCCAAGCAGGGGAAGCCCTGCCGTTTTGGGCCAGAGCTCAGGCCGATCGGATGGAGCGCATCGAACGCCTCAAAGAAACCGCAATTGAAGAACCAGACGTAATTGCAGCCGCCGCCGAGAGAGCGGCAATTATCGAAGAAATTCCCGGTTTCGCCTTTGACGAAGGCTTCCTGTGGTCTTCAGAAATCTTAGCCAGTCAAGGCCGCCGGCCAGACCAAGTATCCGTTGAAGAAATCACTTGGCTGCAAAAACTGCGGAAAGGCTTAGAAAGAACTCGCCGCAGCTTAATTAATCGACTAAAGGCGATCGTCGGTCAAGGCCCGCTCAATCAAGACGCGGTAGCGGAAATTGAGACTTTGCTGCTACAAGCCGATGTCGGAGTCGCAGCCACCGACATCATTATCAGTCGCCTCCAAGAAAGACTCAAACAAGAAGTGCTGCCGCCAGAACAGGCTCTAGCCTACCTCAAAACCATTCTGCGCGACATTCTCGACGCTCCCTGTGCCGAAACCGCCGCCGGCAATCCAGCCTACAGCCTGACATTTGCCCCGGAAAAAGACACTTTCAACATCTGGTTAATCGTAGGAGTCAACGGTGCGGGCAAAACTACGACGATCGGCAAACTTGCCCACATTGCCCAAAAATCCGGCTACAAAACCCTGATTGCTGCCGCCGACACTTTCCGCGCCGCCGCCGTCGAACAAGTGAAAGTTTGGGGTTCCCGCAGTGGGGTCGAAATTATTGCTAACCCAGGGAAAAATACCGATCCGGCTGCTGTCGTGTTTGATGCGATCGCCGCCGCCAGCGCCCGAGGCACAGAACTGCTGATCGTAGACACCGCAGGCCGCCTGCAAAACAAAAAAAATCTGATGGACGAATTAAGTAAAATCCGTCGCATTGTAGATAAGAAAGCCCCAGGCGCTACCGTAGAATCTCTACTGGTCTTGGATGCCACACTGGGTCAAAATGGTTTGCGACAGGCAGAAGTGTTCGCAGAATCTGCAAAATTAAGCGGAGTAGTATTGACAAAACTCGACGGTTCTGCTAAAGGTGGTGTTGCCCTAGCAGTAGTGCAGCAGCTTGGTCTGCCAATCCGCTTTATTGGAGTCGGGGAAAGCATCGAAGACTTGCGTCCGTTTTCTAGTTACGAATTTGTGGAAGCCCTACTCGATTTTAGATTTTAGATTTTAGATTTTAGATTGATGAGGTATCTGCCAGCCGCCCCGATTTTCCCATTTTTGGGAGGCGGACACAGAGCTTCAAAATCTCAAATTATTAACCTCAAACTAGCATCGCAGGACTTGCGCCGATCGCCACCCAGTGGCGAGTAAAAACTAAATATCTAGAAACAATACCTTCGTTCTGTTATTGCTTGGTTGGGATCAAAGCGCGAGCCAAAGCAAGGGTGTCAAACTAAGCTCAAATTTAGTATCAGTCTGCTGTCTGATTGCACAGTCTTCCCGATCCCCGTGGCGCCCCCCTGATAGTCGGGGGGGTAGGAAATGGTCAAAGTCCCCCTTCTTCTTAAGGGGAGCCGCTGCGGTCTTGGGGCCCCCCAAGTAAAGCAAGCGGCGTGGATTTATGAGGTATCTAGACTCAGCTATAAACGAGATTTCTTAAGAATTTCAGACTTAAGTTGATACCCATGTCCTAGTGCCCCACTTACTTCCTCAAACCAAACTGCTTGCTCGAAAAAAAACGGGTTTCTGTTCAAGTGGCCCGTAAGATCAACTCCGCTAGCATCGGAATTGTAAAATCGAATCAACAGTCAATACTCAACTATCATTCAGTTCTTCGACTGACAGTTAACAGTCAACAGTCAACAGTCAACAATAATTCCGGTGCAACCGGAATTGATATAAGTCCTCAATCATTCCTCCTCCCTCTAAGATCGAAAATCACAAATTTAAAATGACTGCTGTGCCTTTGCCTCGCCCCTCACCTCAACCTGCTGACCGCCCTCCCGGTCGCAATTCCACCGACGCGACGCCAGTATTTGCCCTCAAAGAACTGGTGGCGCGTTTGCACCGATACCAGCACAACGTTCAAGATATGTTGGGTTCGCTGGGATTTGCCCTGCGCAGTTTTAACAATCTCAACCAATTTTTGGAGTTGGTGCCTTTGGTGGCGACTCGCGTTACTGACGCCGACGGGGGAGCTTTAGTGCTGTTCAAACCCAACGGTCAAGTCAGGTTCCAGCAGTTGCACTGTCAGGAAGGACGGCAGTGCCAAGATATGCGAAAAGCGCTGGAAATAGCCACCAGGCAAGCTACAGCAGGTGCGGGCGCTACTTCTGCATCTTTTTCGGAAAGCTCTGGCCAAACCTCTAGTCTCGACCTGCAAGTCGGCCGTTATTTGGGCCCAGATGTTCATTTGTTTGGGGCGCCAATTTTAGTCAAGAATGTGGAACGCGGACGGCTTTATGTTTTTAGCAGTGACCCGCAATATCTCTGGACTCCCAGCAGACAGAAATTAGTTCGGTTGGTGGCGGATCAAACCGCCGTGGCGATTTGCAAAGACGAACTTACTGTTAAGTTGGCTGAAAAAGACCGCTTAGACAGAGAGTTAGAAATCGGGGCGGAAATTCAATTGCGGCTGCAACCCCGCAGTTGTCCGAAAATTCCCGGCCTTGACGTGGCCGCCCGCTGCCAAACTGCTAGCAGAGTCGGCGGAGATTATTATGATTTTATTCCCGCTGACTATGACCCGATCGGCAAGGAAGATGAGGGGGAACACCCCCCATCCCTGATTAAAAATCTCAAGTCCAAAATCGACAAGGGCCGCTGGAGCATCGTGATCGGCGACGTGATGGGCAAAGGAGTGCCGGCTGGCCTGTTGATGACGATGACACGGGGTATGCTGCGGGCGGAGGTTTTGAACCGCCACTCGCCTGCGAGAATTTTGCAACATTTAAACCGGGTAATGCACGCGGATTTGGAAAATTCCCACCGTTTTGTGACTCTGTTTTATTCGGAGTATGACCCGAAAACTCGCGTTTTGTCTTATAGCAATGCTGCTCACCACCCGCCTTTGCTGTGGCAAGCTGCAACTAATTCGATTGTTCAGCTCGATACTTTGGAGGGAATGTTAATTGGCCTGGATGCTGATTCTCACTACCAAGAAGCCCAAGTTCAATTGCAGCCAGGAGATACTATTATTTATTACACAGACGGATTTACCGATGCTGCTAATCAAAGGGGCGATCGCTTTGATGAGGATAACTTGACATCGGCTTTTCAGTGGGCCTGTCAAAATTATCAGCATTCTGAAGAAATTTTGGATTATTTGTTCGATCGGGTTCACCAGTTTATCGGTATCGGCAATCGCAATGAAGATGACATGACACTGGTTGTACTTAGGCTAACACCTTTAGCAGGAGAGAATCACCATGATAGTTAATTTAATGCCGGAAATTACTGCCGGATCAATCAACTCGATTAATTGGAACGATGCTGCTCACGTGTTAGTTTTGAAATCTCATTTGAGTTCGACGGTGGTTTTGGGTCAAAGCTACGACATTTTTACGAATTTCCAGAAAGCTTGGAAAAATTTTGTTTCGACGGGTCAAATAGGAGCTTTTTTTATAGGTATTTTTGTTGGCTGGTTCTTTAAAGGGATTTTTCGTTAGAGTTGTTGTCGAAGAAGGTATCGGGAACGGATTTAAAAGGTTTGTAGCCAAAACTTCACTTCTTTCTGATGCAGCAAAAGTTTCACAATTTTGTAGTCAAGACTTCAGTTTTTTCGGGTCAAAAGATGTATAAAAATTTTGTAGTCAGGACGTGAGTTTTTTCTTACATAATTTGGGATGGACGACTAAAGTCCCGACTACAAACCGGAGGAAGGACTAAAGTCTTTGCTACAAATCGGTTTTTATAGACTTCTGCAAGAGAGTTATATAATCTAGTTTTAGCTTGAGCAATGACAACACAACAAAAAACTTGGAGTCAAAGATTTGAATCGGCGCTGCACCCAGCGATCGCCCGATTCAATGCTAGTATTGGCTTCGATATTGAATTGATTGAGTACGACTTGACGGGTTCTATCGCTCACGCGAAAATGCTGGCAAAAACAGGGATTATTTCCGCAGCAGAAGGTGAACAGTTAGTCAATGGTTTGGAACAGATCCGCCGCGAATACCGCCAAGGACTTTTTGTTCCGGGAGTTGAGGCGGAAGACGTTCACTTCGCTGTAGAGAAACGGCTGACGGATCTCGTGGGGGATGCTGGAAAAAAGCTGCACACTGCCCGATCGCGCAACGACCAAGCAGGTACTGATACTCGGTTGTATTTGCGCGATCGCATCGCAGAAATTCGAGATCAATTGCGGGAATTTCAAGGGGTTTTGCTCGACATTGCCGATCGTAACGTGGAAACTTTAATCCCCGGTTACACTCATTTGCAGCGCGCTCAGCCGATCAGTTTGGCTCATTACCTGTTAGCTTATTTTGAAATGACCGATCGCGATTGGGAACGCCTCGGCGATATCTGCAAGCGGGTGAATGTTTCGCCTTTGGGTTGTGGCGCGCTGGCGGGGACGACTTTCCCGATCGACCGACATTATACTGCAGAACTCTTGCAATTTGACAAGGTTTATGCTAACAGCTTAGATGGAGTGAGCGATCGAGATTTTGCCATAGAATTTATCGCTGCCGCGAGTTTGATTATGGTACACCTGAGCCGCTTGTCAGAAGAAATGATTTTGTGGTCTTCTCACGAATTTGGATTTATTACGCTCAAAGATAGCTGCGCTACTGGTTCTAGCATCATGCCCCAGAAAAAAAATCCCGACGTGCCGGAGTTGGTACGGGGCAAAGCGGGGCGGGTGTTCGGTAACTTGCAAGCTTTGTTGGTAGTAGTGAAGGGACTTCCTTTGGCCTACAACAAAGATTTGCAAGAAGATAAAGAAGCTTTGTTTGATACCGTCAAAACGGTACAAGCTTGCTTGGAAGCAATGACGATTTTGCTGCGAGAAGGAATCGCGTTTAATGGCGATCGCCTCGCCGCAGCCGTTACCGAAGACTTTTCTAACGCTACAGACGTAGCAGACTACTTGGCAGCTAAAGGCGTTCCCTTCCGGGAAGCTTACAACCTCGTCGGCAAAGTCGTCAAAACTTGCCTCTCGGGGGGCAAACTCCTCAAAGATTTGACACTTGAGGAGTGGAAAGACTTGCACCCAGCCTTTGATACAGACATTTACAGCGCGATCGCACCTCAGCAAGTGGTGGCGGCTCGCAATAGTTACGGGGGTACCGGGTTTGAACAAGTGAAAAAATCACTTATCGCTGCGCGCGATCGAATCGCCTAAACATCGTTGAATTATTGGACAAATTCCGGCTGGCTATCTCTCCTTAAAACGATCGTGTTGTCCACTCTGGTTCTAAGTTCGGCAGATAGCCTGACTCAATTAATCTTCAGCAGCAGCCATGTCTTTGTCTCTGCCGCCACCGCTCATGGCGCCCATGCCACCGCCGTTGCCACCGTCAAATCGCCTTCTCTTGTTGGAGAACATATCTTGATTTCTCCGCTTGCGAAACTTGCGAGCGTATGCTTGATTTCGTTGTGCCTTCTCTTTCTTGAGATTGCGGCGCTTAGCCATTCTGACCTCACTAATAAACATTGACAGTCCCCGGGCGTGAAAGCCCGGGGATTCTTAAGGTTGACACTCTGTTCACTGTTGGTGACTGAGATTCTTGGTTCATCGAAGTCACTTGCTTGCGACTAGATGCCTCCAGCCGCATTATAGGTCTCTTCTCCCCAAGCGTGAATTCCGGTATGCCCTACCGTACTCGATCAGTTCTCTTTATGTAGTTAGGCTTTGTTCAAATTTAGCTTTCCTAAACCGCAACACCGTTAGGTGTGACTACGCACTCAACTAATCCAGTTAAGTTTTTACGTTGTCTAGTTATACTCAATTTTAGACCGATGACGATTATAACACACCCAGCACAAGACCCCGAAAAAAGAACACGGGGATTCAAGTCGCTTGGAATCCGGGCCATCAAGGGACAAGATTTTCAATCTTCCAGGATATTTCTCTAAACTCTTGACAAATACGAAAAATGGCCCTTAATCCCGGTGACGTAGCTCCTGTCTTCAGCCTGCCCGACGCACAAGGCAATTTCGTCAGCCTTGCAGATTTTCGAGGGCGGCGAGTTGTACTTTACTTTTACCCTCGGGACAATACCCCAGGCTGTACCAAAGAAGCTTGTGGCTTTCGCGACATTTATTCAGACTACGAGTCGCGCAATATTGCAGTCCTGGGCGTCAGCAGAGATGGGGCAGGGCCCCACGCCAAGTTTGCAGCTAAATATCAACTGCCTTTTCCCTTGCTGTGCGACTCAAACGCCGAAGTCGCTACCGCCTACGGCTGTTACGGACTCAAAAAGTTTATGGGAAAAGAATTTATGGGAATTACTCGATCGACCTTCGCGATCGACCCTGATGGTAGGATTGAAAAGGTTTACCGCAAAGTCAAACCAGAATCTCACGCAGCGGAGATATTAGCAGATTTGCCAGACCTCTGGCCTGAATGAAAAATTAAAAATTAAGACTCCGGAGCTGCGAGCTAGGATGTCTGAATTTACTTTCTCCTAAACAAGCTTTTAAGTTTATGCGTCGATTGTGGCAAATTCTACAAACTGTGCTGGGGCTGATTTTTCGACATCCAGTCACTGGTACTGCGGTGATTCCCGTCTTGCCTGACGGGCGAATTGTCTTAATTCGCCGTCGCGACAACGGTCGCTGGGGACTGCCCGGAGGTATGGTGGATTGGGGAGAGGATATTCCGACGACAGTGCGGCGGGAATTAGCGGAGGAAACAGGACTCGATTTAGTCAAAATCCGTCGCTTGGTGGGCGTTTATTCGGCTGCCGATCGAGACCCTCGCCTGCACTCGATTTGTATCGTGGTGGCAGCAGAGGTACAGGGAAAGATGCAAGTTCAGGATACGCTTGAAATTAGCGAGGTTGAGGCTTTTTTGCCCTCATCGCTGCCGGAGGGCTCGCTCAGCCACGATAACGACCAGCACTTACAGGACTATTTTCAAGGCGTGACCACTTTGGCGTAAACTGGCGGGGCATCTAAATTGGTGCAGCAAAGTCCGGAATTACCTCGCCGTCAAAAGTTCCCTGGTCTGAGGTGGAATAAATTTTTAATGTTTTCCTACTTTTATTCACAATGTCTGAACATTAAATTAATCATCTTTTTATTGTTAAATATTTAACCGGATGTACTCACCGCCACGCAATTCTCGGGTCAAACTCTCTGTAGGGCAAATCTTTTGGCACGAAGTCGGCCAAGGCCCTAATTTAGTATTTTTGCACGGTTCCTGGCAGGACAGCAGTCAGTGGCTGAGGACGATCGAACATTTGAGCCCCTACTACCAATGCTTCGCACCGGATTTGCTGGGGTTTGGCGACTCGGAACGCCCGAAGATTCATTATTCGATCGACCTGGAAGTAGAATGTCTCGCCCAATACCTCGATACTTTGAAGCTGCGAGAGGTTTATTTAATCGGTCACTCTGTGGGTGGCTGGGTGGCTGCTAGCTACGCTATCAAATATCCCGATCGGGTTCAGGGTTTGGTGTTGTTGGCCCCAGAAGGCGTCAAGGTTGGTCATCGGCGGGCGCGGTGGCAGACGGCTAGATGGCTGATCGGCCAACCACCGCTGGCTGTCTGGTGCCTGCGATCGATCTATCCAATTGCTAAGTTTCTGGGCCGCCAAAACAAGATTGACGAACTGCTAAAGTTCAGACAGCAGTTGATGCAGTCACCAGTTGCCGTGCAGTTGCTGTTCCGGCGGCGGCGGGCCGAAATTACAGCGGAATTAGTTGATGAGAATTTGCCTTTGCTGAAAGCGCGTGTTTTGCTGTTGCAGGGTTCTGAAGATACCCCCGCAGCTTCGTCTCTTTGTCAATCCTATGCTGCTCTGGCTCCTAATGCCGAACTGCAATTGGTCACTCCGGGGGAAAGCAATTTGCCGCAGGAAGTCCCGGATATTGTTGCTAAGTATATTCGCGAGTTTGCTAAGTGAATTGGGAATTGGTAAGGAAGAAGAAAGAGGGAAGAGGGAAGAAGGAAGAATAATTCCCCATTACCAATTCCCCATTACCAATGACCAATAACTAATGACTCATAACTCATGACTAATTCCCCAAAAAATAGCCTCTGGTGCGTCAATTACGGCGGAAGCTGTATCGGGAAAAGCTGAGGCGAGATATTGCAATAGCAAAGTTCGATCGCCCCCGGTGAGTGCAATTTTGCTATCAGGAAACAAACACAGCCAATCTTCAATAAAATCCCTAACTCCTGCCACCGTCGCATACACAACTCCGCTTTGAATTGCCCCAGCAGTATCTTTCGCCCAGCGGTGCGGCAGATTTTCTGGTAAGGTTATTAAAGGTAATGCAGCGGTTTTTTTACCTAGGGACGATAACTGCAAACCCAAACCCGGTAAGATGGCGCCCCCAACTAAATACCTATTGACATCAGCCCCAGTAAATGTTAAAGCTGTACCAGCATCTATAAGTAAAACTGGCCAACCAAATTGGTTGCCAGCACCCAGTACAGCCAAAGCTCTGTCAATTCCCAGGGTAGGATAGACTCCCCCGATCGGTAACTGGTCTAAAGTAATAATCCGGACATCTGGATAACTCTGCCAAATTGCTGTTTGCTGGGGAACAACTGAGGCTAAAACTAAAGGTAGTGGCACTAAAGAAAGTGTGTGAGGACTAGAAACAGCGGGAATAGCAGGAAGACCCCGCAGATTTTGAGCAGATATTTCCTCGATCGACCTCGTTACTGTTTGCACCAAATATTCTGCCTTTTCCTGCTCGGAGAGCGGGGAAACAGTATCAGCATTGAGATGCTCTGTATCCCATGTTTTCTCCAGAGTTTTGCCCGCAAATAATCCCCAGTGCAACCGGGAATTGCCGATCGCCAAAGCTATTTTAATCTGGCTTTTACCTGTTAATCCAGATATAAGGTTGTCGCTGCTTGGTGGCGAACGAAAATTGTCGGGAACTGAGTTTTCCATATTTATCGATCGAGGGCGCGTGCAAACATTGAACTAAAGATAGATTTTAAATTAATTTTCTTCGGTTACGCGGAGGGCTAACTCTATTTGACATCAGACCAAGTTTAATGGCACCCGTCAATTAGTATTGTCGGTTACAGAGCGCATACTTTATATTTATAAATATTTGTAAAGCAAATAATTGCGATGCTCAGGCTGCATCCTTTATAATGTCTTAAGATATTCCAAAAGTCCTGGTAGCTGCGATGGGGCTCTTGGCGGGGTAAGCACAGGTCTAAAAAACCAAGTTCAATCAAAATACTGTACAAGTGCTGAGTAAATATGTCCTTAAAAATACAAGAACACGAAAACCCCTGGCAGAGAGTAACTTCGCGGTTGCCTGAACCTGAAAAGTGGAGGCAGGAAGAAAGTCTTTCGCTGCCGGAAGTAGACGAACAAAAAGCCCTAATCTTGCAGATGCAGCAGCAAGTTCAGTTATCAAACTTGCTGAACCAAATTAATAACGAAATTCGCAGTACACTTGACATAGAAGAAATTTTGACATCGGCCTGCCGATTGCTGGGGCAAGCGCTACAGGCCAGTCGCGTGAGCATTTTAGTCAAAGAATCAAATACAGAAAAAACTTTAGTTACGCGCGGAGAGTACAACGCAGGGGACTATCCGATCCAACTGGGAATGAAAGTACCGATGGTTGACAATCCGCATTTGGCTGCTGTCGTGTCTCAGCAAGAGTCGCTAGCAGTGACGAAGTTCCTCGATTTTCCGGGATTGAACCCACAAACCCGAAAAATTGCCGCAGCTTTGGAAATTAAGTCAATGCTGGCAGTAGCTACTCGCTATCAAGGTGAAGTGAATGGCATAATTGGTTTGCATCAGTGCGATCGCGAACGGGAATGGACTGATTGGGAACAGCAACTTTTAGAAGGGGTAGCATCGCAATTGGCGATCGCGATCAATCAAGCCAAACTCTACAGCAAAACCAGGCGCCAAGCCGAACGAGAATCGCTGCTGCGGCTGATCGGCAATCAAATTCGCAGTACCTTGGATCTGGGAACTATCCTGGAAACAGCGGTGAGGGAAGTTCGCCAACTGTTGCAGTGCGATCGAGTAATTATTTACCAGTTTCAAGACAACTGGCAGGGAAAAGTTGTTGTTGAAAACATGACGGTTCCTTGGCCTTCAATTTTAGGAGATATGGGGGCCGATAAGTGTTTCCGGGGAGATTACGCCGAGCTTTACCAGCAAGGGCGAGTCAAAGCAATTAATGATATTTTTAATGCCGGTTTAGAGCCTTGCCACGTTAATTTCTTAGATAGTTTGCAGGTAAGAGCTAATCTGATCGTGCCGATTGTTACATCCAAAAACGAAGAAAATTCACTCCCTACAGCCGGAAGTTCTAATTTAAAATTTCCCGGTAAACTCTGGGGTTTGCTGATCGCTCACGAGTGCAAGGATACCCGCAATTGGCAGCGGCAAGAAATGGAGTTGCTGTCGCAGCTAGCCGACCAAATGGCGATCGCCATTCAGCAAGCAGAACTTTACAGTAAAGTCCGAGAAGCTGCGGTCAAATCTCAAGCTCAAACCCAGCAATTGCAAGCAGCGTTCCAAGAATTGCGATCGACACAGCAGCAATTGATTCAAAGCGAAAAAATGTCGGGTTTGGGGCAAATGGTAGCGGGAATTGCTCACGAAATTAACAACGCCAACAATTTTATCCACGCTAACTTGTTTCACGCTCAAGAATATTTCAAAGTCTTGAACGAAGCTCTCGAACTGGCCGGTAATGCCTGCCCGGAAGCAGGGGATGCAATTGTCAGAATCAATGAAGAACTAGAACTGGATTACATTCGAGAAGACTTTGGTAAACTGCTAAATTCAATGCGGGAAGGCAGCAGCCGGATTCGATCGATCGTGATGACACTGCGCAATTTTTCTCGTTTAGACCACGCTGAATTACAACCAGTAGATTTGAATGAAGGTTTAGAAAGCAGTTTCTTGATGCTGCAAAATAAGCTAAAAACAAATATCAAAATCGACAAACAATACGGCAGTTTGCCGCCCGTCAAATGTCATGGCAGTCAAATCAACCAAGTATTTTATAATTTGATTGACAATGCTTTAGATGCGCTCCAGTCAACGAGCAAACCGGGGGAATTAATTATCCGCAGTTGGCAAAGCGAGCCGGACTGGGTAACAATATCTGTCCGCGACACGGGAACCGGCATTCCTGCGGAAATTCAAGACAAGATTTTTGATCCGTTTTTTACTACTAAACCTGTGGGGAAAGGCACTGGTTTGGGACTTTCAGTGTGCTATCAGGTAATTGTTCAAGCTCACGGGGGCAAGATCCGTTGCGTCAGTCAAGTTGGCGAAGGCAGTGAGTTTATTGTAGAGTTGCCGCTGACAAATCAGAGGAGGGTAAGTGCATAATTCCTGCTTTAGTCAGATTAACCCTGTTTTTTCACTCTGGCAGTAGTATAGAACCCATTTGACATCTTTTAGCGATCGTAAATCACATTACGGATCACCAATAAACTTGGTTTTTTACCGATCGCATTTTTAATGGAATCAGATTTAACTTACGCCCTAACCCCAATTTTCATAAATTCCCAACAGAGTTATGCTTTATGCTTGTTATGCTTAGACATATAAAATCCTGAGTATTTTTACTCATAATTGTCTCGGCTGATTCACTTTTGCCCGCAGAAGCAGTGAACGCTGCCTCTTGGGGGGCGAAATCTGGGATTTAAGCTCTCCTCTACAGATGTGGAAAACCCGCTTTTTATAGGGCTGAAAAAAAGATCGCAATTTTTCCGGATAAAACTTATTGATGATGAAAGTTAGACCTATCTATGTAAATATGTGTAAGTAGGTGTAATTATTTACACTCAACATTCGCTCGGGGGCAGTAATGCCTTAAGATGCTTATGGGGCAAGCATTTTTACTTGATTTACCTGCACGTATGAGGAAATTTTTCTTGCAGTGACCCATCGCTACAACAAAGCCCCACCTCTGGTTTTCCGTCACTTCTAATCCTTAATCACTCATCATCAAAGGAGAAGCTATGGCTACTTCATTCACTGGTTCTTTGGGTACAACCACTAATTACAGCAGCATCAGTGACCTAATTACACAATGGCCTACTGCCGCCCAGAATCAAGGCATCCAACTGTCTGGGATAGCTTTTGATGGCGGGGAAACCAACTACACTAACCCTACGGTCATCAGCAACCTCACCTTAGCAACGAACGAAAACCCTAAAAGCTGGTTGAGCTACGGCGGTCCCGGTGGTATTGGTGTCCCATCTGATTATCCTGGTTGGTTTACCGATGTCAATAAACTTCGGGCGGAAATCAACTATGACCCCAACACCGATAAATCTCAGGTGCTGAAGGTGAAATGGGCAGATAACAAAGACATTACTAGCGCCACGATCGGCCTCAGTGGATTACTTCCCAAATCAAGTTCTACTACAGTGAACGATCAAGGTAATGAAGTTGGTTTGCTGACACTCTGGAATAATGGGGCGGAGGTATCGGCCAGCAATTTTACGATCTCTCGCGTCAACGCTCCGACGAGCGGTCAAAAACCGATCGGTGTGTCTTCAGATGGAGTGACTTTCATTGCCGATCGTGACGATGGCAATTTCACATTCCAGATACAAGCAAATTCCACTAGCGTTGCTTTTGACGAACTGCGGTTCAAGGCCAAACCCTACGATAGCCCCACCTCTGCCTACGCCACTAGCACCTCCATCAAAAGCGATAGTTCCGACTACCTAGTGCGGAGTATTCAATATCAAGGCATTGATGTGACGCCGACTCCGACGCCGACGCCGACGCCGACGCCGACGCCGACAGCTCCAAGTCTTTTCCAGTTCGCCCAACCGAATTACACCGTGGCTGAAGGCGGCGTGGCTACGATTAACGTTACTCGCACCGGTGGCACGGCGGCTGCATCGATTAACTACCAGACTCTTGACGGTTCGGCAAGTTCAGGCACTGCTGGAGATTACACTTCGGTGACGGGGATGTTGAATTTTCTTGCGGGGCAAACAACTGCTAGTTTCACCGTGCCGACTTTGACTGAT
>JACJNY010000048.1 GCA_014695295.1 Microcoleus sp. FACHB-61
CATTGGACGATTGAAAACCAAGTTCATTGGACTTTAGATGTCACGTTCCATGAGGATCAATGTCGGATTCGTTCAGGTCATAGTCCTCGTAATTTTGCCATCCTGAGACGGATGGCACTTAACGCTCTTAATCAGGAGAAAACATTGCAGCGTAGTCTTCGTCAAAAAATCAAACAGGCTTCTATGAATAATGATTATATGATGACTGTTCTCAACTCGTTTTGTCAAGCTTGATTGAGATGCTCTTACCCTGGGTATGTATCCAGATGAAAAAAAACGTTTCGATCTACGCAAGCGAGTAATAGTTGAGAGGAACCAAAATGGCGCTCATGAGGAAGTTACGGGTTTTCTTCTCCGTCAAATAAACGTAGAAATTGACCGTTTAAATCTTCCTTATGTAAGATCGTCAACTTATTTGGTCAGGCCTCCAGAAACGACCACGGGCTACTAGCCTGATTTCATAGCCTTAGACAAACCAGCCTTAATTTCAGAGCCACTATGAAAAAAATCATCAGTTATTTCTCAAGGTAGCTCTGTTAAGCTTGTTGTCGAAGTAGTTAGCACTAACTGGCAAAATGATTACCTGGTAAAAGTGGCTGAGTATGAAAGATTGGATATCCCGAAATACTGGGTTGTTGACTATTCTGCCTTGGGTGGCCGGCGGTTCACAGGCAATCCCAAACAACTTACTGTCTCCATTTACCAGTTGGTTGAGAGAGAGTACCAGGTTAGCCAGTTCCGAGAGGGCGATACGATTATTTCGTCTGCCTTCCCCGAACTTAATCAGACTGTTGAGCAGGTTTTTAGCTCTATAACCTAAATAAATCGGAGGTTGAAATGGTAACGCTGCAATTAAGGCAAATCAGTGTACCCCCAGGACATAGAGTGCTGTTTAATGATGTCAACTGGCAGGAATTTGAAGCAATTTTAGAAGAGTTGGGAGAACACCGTGGCTCTAGAATAGCTTACAGTCAAGGAACTTTGGAGATTAGGAGGCCCCAACCAGAACATGAGAAAGCTAAAATCATTATTGGCTATTTAGTGAAAATTTTGTTTGAGGAACTAGAAATCAAATTTGAACCATTTGGTTCGACCACTTTCAAGCGAAAAAGTATGTTACAAGGAATTGAACCTGATGAATGTTTTTACATTCAGAATCACGCTCTAATGATTGGCAAAAAGCGGATAGACTTAACTGTCGATCCGCCGCCTGACTTAGCAATTGAAGTCGATCTAACTTCCAAAACTCAACTCGATGCTTACGAAGCTTTGGGAGTACCTGAAATATGGCGCTATGAAAATAAGAAGCTTCAGATTAATGTGCTTCAAAATGGGAAATATGTTGAAGCAGAAATTAGTCCGACCTTTCCCAATATGCCAATTATTGAAGCTATTTCTCAATATTGCGAACAAAGCCAAACAGCGGGTACGAGTCAAACTCTCAGATTGTTTCGCAAGTGGGTTAAAGACCAAATACAAAATTAATATGAAATCCCTAGTCCACGCACTTGCTGTCAGAAATCCGGCTTATTTACGATCGCACAAAAGCCAAGTTTCTGACAGCAAGCCTCCTAATTCCGTTCTATTTTTAATTTCGCTTTTGGGAAATAGAGAGAGAGTAAGGGTGTTGACCTTGAGATCGATCGCCCACAAAAATAACATAAGTCCCCTTATCCCCATAACCGGAAAATTCTACATTCCCCGCAGCAGCATTCGCCGGCAGCACGCAGAAACGCCCCCTCGGCCCCTGAATCATCAAACTCGGAGCTCCAGTGGTTTGTATTGCAATCCGCCAGTAAGGCAAATCCTGCGTTACTTCGATGACGTGGTTCGGTGCTTGGGATACAAAACCGCAGTCGCCGCTATTGTTCGCGCCGCCGGAAACTCCAGAAACTCCCAGCGGTTCGGGAAATCCCGGAGCAATTTGTAGCGGTTGGCTCCGAACAGCACCGGCATCCGCTAAAATCATTGCCAAGGCTAGGGTCACGATCGGGGTAAACCACAATTTGCCGCGATCGCCCGGATAATGGATCTTCATGTTTCCTCACACAATGACATTTAGTTCTAGTTCTTTGACGGTAGGGGATAATGGCGGTTCCGAACACATTAATCTAAACTAACTCCCGAATTTTTTTATGAATCCTCAAAATAACTTCAATTGGCAGCAAGCGTTCGGAGAACTAAAAGCTAAACTAGAACGATCGCCGCTCATCAAACAAAATTCAGACAGCTATCAAGCCGTCGGAACCTTCTACAATCAATTTCTGGATAAGTTTCAAAGACTCCCCAAACCGGGGCAGGTGGCAGTCTTTGCCGTCGGATCGATAATTGTCCTGACAGTCTTCAATAGCATCGTACAGCTAATTTCAGCGCTGATGACTCTTTCGGTTCTCGGAGTGCTAATCTACATAGCGTATAAATTGGCAATTTCTCCTGATTCCTCAAACACTAACGACTAAAAATAGGAAATTTTAAATATGGCTAGCCCAACCGCACCCGGTGGTATTAATCAACCCGATCCGTCTTGGCAAACACAATCCAAGCAAATGCCACTGCTGGTTCGCAGGTGCGGCGCTTGGGCCGTGGAAATTTCGTTAATTGCGGCCAGCGCCCTCGTTCCCTTCAGTATCGGGGCATTGGTCAACAAGGAATCTCAAAGCGTGCCGCTCAATCCCTCCGTAGCAGCAGCATCCGAAACCGTGGCCCGTACTTTGGGCATACCGGTGCGCGATCGCAACCCTAGAGTCGCACCCCTAACTAATCTATTCTGGTCAGGGGCGCTGCTGGCACCGGCAGTTTTAGCGGGGTGGCAACTGTTTTTGCTCGCCAGAACCGGTCAAACCATCCCCAAACGCTGGTTTGGCGTCAAAGTTGTCACAGCGTCGGGCACTCCTCCGGGTTTTGGGCAAGTGCTAATTCGCGAAACTTTAGGGCGCTGGGGAGTGCCTCTGGGCGTTGCTTACGGCATTTGGCGCTTGACGGGTGCGTTTCCTGATTTGCTGATTTTAGGGGGGCTGAGCGGCTTGGCAGTGCTCGCAGACGGCGCTTTTGCATGGCGCTACAAACGGCAAGCGGGACACGATCGCCTCGCGAATACTTTGGTGGTCAATGCTCGATCGCATCAACTGTCGGACAATCCTGTCAAGAGTCCAGATTGGACTGAGGAAGACGCGCAGATTGCGGCTTTGGTTGTGACTCCGCAAACCGGCCTGAAAGCAAGTGCCAGTTTGTGGAATTGGATGCGCCAACACCCAGGCACAACTTTAGTGATAGTTATCATTGGCAGCGCGGGATTGATTTTAACTTTGTTTGTCGGCACTCTCATCTACACTCAAAGTCAAGCAAATATGCGGGATTCGCGGCAGCGGAACGACGAATTATTTGTGGCTTTAGTCAGCAAATTGTCTCCCACATCGGCTAGCGGGGCAGCGGGCAGGCGATCGGCTATTTTGGCTTTGGGGGCGGTGGAAGACTCCCGCGCCGTACCTCTGCTAGCGGATTTGCTAGCTCAAGAAGACAACCGCGCCATGCTGGACGCGATCCAGCAAGCTTTAGTCAGTAGCGGGCCGAAAGCTTTGCCTGAGTTGCAGCGGTTGAATCAAGCCCTCAGCAACGACCTCGATTCCCTGCGCTTTGGCGGCAAGGCCCCGGAACGCGAGTTAGCGGCCGCCCGCCAGCGAACAGTACAAAGGGCGATCGGCAAAATTCTCACAGTGTATAGCAGCCAGCTCAACGGTGTCGATCTCAGCCGCACGGATTTAGCTCAAAGTCCCGCAGGCCCGGCTCAGTTTACTTTAGTGTTAAACAAAGTTGACTTGTCGGGAATTAAGCTCAGAAGTGCCAATTTAACCAATGCCAGCTTGCAGGGAGCTCGCTTTTACGGCACCGGCGAAGACAGGCGTCCGGCTACATTTGACGACTGGGTTTCTGACTTGAGCGGCGCTAATTTGGAAGGAGTAAATTTGACCGGGGCGTCTTTGAACAGTGCTGTAATGAACCGGACTACTTTTGTGCGCGCTGTCATGAACAAAGCTAATTTGTCAAGCGGCAATTTGAACTCAGCTAATTTCAGCAGTGCTATTTTAATAGGAGCAAATTTGCAGCAAGCGCAGTTAAAAAATGCAAGTTTTACCGGTGCAGATATAGGAAGCGCGAATTTGTCGGGAGCCGATTTGTCAGGTGCGCGTTTGGCCAAAGTGAAGGCTCAAGGCGCTCAGTTGTCCTTGACAAATTTGTCAAAATCGGAATGGCAAGGTGCTGATTTGTCCGGTGCTGATTTGAGTGGCGCCAACTTACAAAATGCCGATTTGAGTTCGACTAAACTCGCCAACGTGAATTTAAAAGATGCTCGCTTGCAAAATGCTAATTTGCGGAATGCGGAGGTGAGTTCGGTTGATTTTAGGGGCGCGAATTTAGCGGGAGTAAATTTTAAAGGGGCGGTGTTTCTGGGGAAGGCAGCTTCGGAGCAATTTATTCAAAGTCCGACCGGGAGTAAATCGGGTAGATTCCTAGGAGTTGATTTTGCGGAGGCTAAGAATTTAGATAAAAGTCAAATTGCTTACATTTGTTTGCAGGGGGGCCTTCATCCGAACTGCCCGCAGAAGAAGTAAGGATTGGTTGTTAACGAGTAGGCTAATACAGTTGATGACGAACAGGTAGGGTAATTATGAGCGTTAAGCGAATCATTTATCTCATCCTAGCAATTCTGGGGCTTGTGCTGCCTTGGTACTATAACTTGCAGTTTTTTAGCAATGCTGGCTTGCTCGACTTTATAAACGAGAGTTCGGCTAATCTTGCTGCGAAATCGGTAAGTTTAGATTTGTTTATCGCAACTGTAGCAGGAAGCACTTGGATGTACGCTGAGTCAAAACGATTGGATATAAGTTTTGTAGGGCTGTACATACTTCTGGGTGTGCTTGTTTCGTTTTCATGTGCTTTCCCGCTTTTCTTGTTTGTGCGGGAAACCAAGCTGGAAAAATCAAGCGAAGTATCCAGTTGAAAAGTTGTTTAACAGATGAGTGCGGCGCAGCATAATAATTCGGTGTAGGCGATCGAGGTCTTATATAATTTTCTTCGGTAAAATCACCGTTATAGGTTTGTAGTGACGACGGAAATCCTCATAATTTTATCAGGATTAAAGTCGTCATTACAAACCAACGTGATTGTTGCCGTTGGCTAGCTAATATTAATAGCAATTTACCTCATTTCTTGCTAAAAATTTTTGTGTTGAGTTTCGTTCCCCGGGCCAAACCTACTACTCCATTGTTTATTGAAATTGTTATTACGCAATAGCATCCGAACTGGCAAGAGTCTCGAATTGCGCCAATAGCATTGCATCACCACTATTTGGAGATCCAAAAATTTTAGGTAACTGACCTGTTTGGGCGAGAACTTGTCTCACTTCTCGGTTAGATACATCGGCTAGATTTTTGTTATTTAGAATGGCATTAACCGCAGCGATACCCACACCTTGACCAACTGCCGCGTTGAATTCCACAATTCTGCCGACAGAACAAGCAAACCCTTCAAATCCAGAACAGGGACTGACCACTGCCAGGTTAGGAACGTTTTTAATCAATGCGTGGCGGATGCCAACATTAAAGATAGGGTGTTTAAAACTCAGACTTTTAAACCATCCTAGACTATTTGCTTTCTCGCCAATACCCGGGATGCCTCCCCGTACATCAAAATGATAGCTAAATGTTGCCAGGGCTTCATTAGCAGGTACGCCACCTAACAGCATTTGTGCGCCGGTTAAAGGTTCTACAACTCCCGTCACATTGCCGGCGTGTCTGATATAAAGTTCTGAGGCATAAGTAACAGAAGTAGCGCCCAAACTCCTCAGCCAAGTTGTAACAAATAACATCTCTCTTTGCATATTAGCCGTGGGTTTGCTCCCGCTTCTAGCTAAGGCTTCCGCTTCGCTGGCGGTGACGGCAAATAAAAGTGCATTCCACGAAAGTCTATCATTTGGAAGTATGGCTATATTTCCCTCATCTAAAATTGTGCCGCTTTCAGAAAAAGATAGTTTTATTCCTCTAAAGGAGTGGTAAGCTACAGACAGAGCCGGCGAGCGTACATCGATGTAATCGTTACCCGCCCACAGAGTTTTGAGATTGCCTTGAGTGTCTTTCATTTCCCGCCGGAGTTCTTCTGCTAGTTTGGCATCCTTGTCGGCAGCGTACAGCAAAAATTTTTGACTCTCTGCATCGGCCAGGTTGGTAAAGCGTTTTAGATAAATATAATCGAATTCTTTCAGTGCTCTTGCACTGAGTCCTTGGGTTTCAAAAACGAGGGTGACTGGAAGTTCTGAATTAGGCAGACCAAATGTTTCAAATCCCTTCAGCTTTCTCACACCGGCAGCTTGAGCTAATTCGGCATTGACAGTGGCATCAATAAATTGCTTGCCGGCATAAACTACGCCTTGAGAGGTGGTTATACTGGCAATTTTTTGACCTTGTTTACTGACTGATTTAATTTCTACTTTGCTGAGGAGATCTGCCCCAGCTTGTACCAGCATTTCTTTCAGCGCTGCACTGGCTTTGCGGGGGTCAAGTGCAATTGCCTTAACACCGGATTTTTGCAGGAACTCTTTATAGATTGTCGCCGGTGAACCAAAGGTACCTAACTTTAAAGATTGTTGAAGTTGTTCACTAATCTGACTTCTATCTAAATAAGCAAGGCCACCTCTTACCAAATGCCCGCCAATTCCTTCTTGCAAGCTTCCTTTAGACATCAGCAGAATTCGCGGATAACGCTTTGTGCGGCGAAGATATTCTCTGGAGGCAGAGACAACAGCTAGAACTCCTGGAACTTCATCACCAAAACAGATGACATCGTAAGAACGCACATCCATGACCATTATTTAATAACCTCTCCTGAGTTTCATCTTTTCGAGCTGGAGCTCAATGTTTGCCGTCAAACTCTCTGTTTGTTTCAAGTCTAGCCCCATCTTTCCTGATTTTTGCGATAAATATTCACACATTTCTGGATGCAGCAACCGGGTTTTTTCCATAAAATCCTGCGTTGAGGACGATCGATCTCGGTTGAAAAACCCGGTTTCTGAGCGTCAAGAGTGCGTCAGTGTTGTGCTCTTGATTGCCATCAGCCCAGATTATCAGGATCTATCCCCAACTCCCGCAATCGCTGAGCTAGTCGATCGGAACGTTCAGCCAATCGATCGGCGCGCTGCGATTCCTGTTGGGCGCGCTGCGATTCCTGTTGGGCGCGCTGCGATTCCTGTTGGGCGAGTTGCGCTGATTCTTTCACCTTTTCTTCAGGAGTCAGATAACGTTTTCCATCGGCATCATACCAATACAACCACTCTCTTGTCACCCCAGAATAATTTCCCCTTTCGCAACCAATCCCCAAACCAATCTCTGGCATCCAAACTGGATGTCCTGGCTGTAATTCATACTTCCCATTGACTAACTTATGTACTTCCAAACGGGGTTTACGGCGGCGGCGGGAAGAATAAATGACGTAATAAAGTACGCCTAAAGCTTGATATTCCTCCAACTTTGCGGTGTATTCTTTCCGATAAGTTGGAGAAACTACTTCCAGCACAAAACTCGGCAGAACATTTTCATCCCACAGCACGTAACTGGGACGCAATTCTTCATCATAAAACCTTTCTACACCTAAACTTAAGAAAGCATCTGGCACAATGGCAGGTTTGTCGGGGTGATAATAGATACCCATATCTATGCCAAAAAACCAGTCCATGCGTTCTGCCCAAAGTATGAGCAATATTGCTTTTAGCAATCCTGGTATTAATTCTTGCAGTTCGTTATCCACAGGCGTTTCATCAGAGTCGGGTAGTTCATCGGCTGAGGGCCAGTGCCTCGGGAATTTGTAATCTAACATGGCGGCTTTCCTCAAAACTCACTAAGATTATAGCGTTTACTTGTTTGGCAATAGTTGTTTATCTGGCTACAAACGACTTTATAAATACTAAGAGAATATTTATTTAACGAACCGCGAAGGCGCGAAGGACGCGAAGGAAGAGAAAGAATAGAAGGAAGAAGATAGGTGATATCGACTGAGTTAATCAGAATGAATTTTTGTAAAAGATTTGCTGAGACTTACGCGATCGACTAAACTATGTCTAACCAGTCGGTTCTAATGGGGAGCAGCCGTTAGAGGAAAGGGGGAAAGTCCGGTGCAAGTCCGGCGCTGTCCCGCAACTGTAATGAGAGTCTTGTCGCTTTCTGAGTCAGGATGCCCGCCGATGTGTTAATTTACATAGTCTCATCTGCGAGGTTCAGCGTGAAGACCAGAAATCGAAAATTGGTCAGCTTGGGATTGATGGCTGGCTTGAGTTGTTATATTGTCCTGGGATCGGCAACGCCCGCCGCAGCTATGCACATTTCGGAAGGTTTTTTGCCGGTGCAATGGGCTGCATTTTGGTGGATGGTGGCGTTGCCTTTTTTTGTAGTAGGTTTGCGCTCAATTACTCGTATTACAAAAGAACACCCGGAACTTAAACTATTGCTTGCTTTGGCGGGTGCGTTTACTTTTGTGCTTTCTGCTTTAAAAATTCCCTCGGTAACGGGCAGTTGTTCTCACCCGACGGGTACAGGTTTGGGCGCAATTTTGTTCGGCCCTTCGGTGATGGCTGTACTGGGGGCTTTAGTCCTGCTTTTTCAAACGTTACTGTTAGCGCATGGTGGCTTGACAACGCTGGGAGCGAATATGTTTTCGATGGCGATTGTCGGCCCTTTCGCTGCCTATTTTATCTATCAATTGCTGTTGCGAACTGGTAGCCAGCGGGCGGCAATTTTTTGTGCGGCGGCTTTGGCAGATTTGCTGACTTATGTAACTACTTCGATTCAATTAGCGTTAGCTTTTCCGGCAGCCAGTGGCGGTTTTATGGCTTCGTTTCTCAAGTTTGCTGGCATTTTTGCTATCACTCAAGTACCCCTGGCTATCAGTGAGGGATTGCTGACTCTATTGGTATGGAATTGGCTGCATTCTTACGGGAAGCCGGAGTTGGAAACGTTGAAATTATTGAGACAGGAGTCATAAGCCGTGAATCAAAAACCTACAAAAAATCACCAATCTACTTCGCGGCAAAATTGGCTGTTGGCTGGCGCTGTGATTGTTCTGGCAGCGTTTCCTCTCGCTTTTGTGCGGGGTGAATATGGTGGTTCCGATGACCAAGCTAAGAAAGCAATTACTGAAATTCAACCGGGTTATAAACCTTGGTTCAATCACTTGTTTGAGCCGGCTAGCGGAGAAATTGCCAGTCTATTGTTTGCGTCTCAAGCGGCGATCGGGGCTGGCGTAGTTGGGTACGTCATTGGGTTGTATAAAGGCCGATCGCAATCTCGGCAGCAGTCTGATAATAAATCGTCGGAATGAACCATCAGATTGATAGTCTGGCTTATACCAATCGCTTGCGCGGGTTGCCGCCAGCTCACAAGTTATCATTTGCGATCGCCCTTTTAATTCTGTCTCTCGTTTCTGGGGCGATCGTCCAATTGTCGATCGCCCTTTGGTTGGCCGTCTGGATCGTCATCTATGCGGGTATTCCGGGGAAACTGTATTTGCGGTTGCTGTCGCTACCGTTGATGTTTTTGCTGACAAGTTTGCCTGCTTTGGCGCTGGGTGCGGTTGCGGGCGATCGTCTCCCCGCGATTCAGTGGGATATTTGGCAAGGTTGGGGCATTAGCATCGGCACTTTTTATCTGTATGTGAGCCGCACCGGACTATACCAAGTGAGCTTGCTGTTTGCCCGCGCCTTCGCATCGACAAGCTGTATGTATTTCATCCTCTTGACGGTTCCATTTACCGAAATCTTGCAAATTCTCAGACAATTACGCTGTCCAGAGTTAGTCACAGAACTGCTATTACTAATGTATCGGTTTATTTTTAGCTTATTGGCGATCGCCGATGAACTTTGGATCGCCCAAAACTCCCGCTGTGGCTACCGCACTTGGAAACTGGGAATGCGCAGTTTAAGCATTTTAATCGGGCAATTGCTTCAGCGAACTTTGGAAAACTACCGTCAAGTATCCCTGAGTTTAGCCGCGCGTGGCTTTAATGGAGAACTGCGCGTTTGGCATTCCTACCCTTATAAACCTTCGCGAAGATATACATTTGAAGCTTTGTTTGGTTGCACGGTTTTAACTTTGTTAAGTGTGTTATTTCAGAGCTAAATTCATGAAGCCCCAGTGGTTCCCAGGCAGAGCCTGGGAACCAGTAATTTTATCTCTTAGTCTGCAGAGGCAGACTTCGTTTGTGTAGAAGCGGTTTCAACCGCCGAATCAAAAAGGGGGGCAAAAACTGAATATATGACTTTTATGAACATAATGAATGACTTTTATGAATTGACTTTAACAGAAATTTGTTGAATACTTGTTGTACTAAATAAATTTTCTGTATATGGCAAGAGTAGATTGAAATCTACAGCATATACTAAGTTTATTAAATACCGTAGTAAGTATTGCTAATTCAGCTATATATATCACGCGATTGTGTGTGTGCCAAACACATGAAATTTGCTGTTATTCAACCCTAGGAGAAACAACTCATGACATCTGATTCCACCAAGGGAAAATTTTCCCCGCCCCCGATCTTCTACATAATTGCAGCACTACTCTTAATTGGAGGAGTTAGCTTGGGCGGTAAAATCCTTAATTCATTGCCTAGCAACTCGATCAAAATCAATACTGATGCTGTTAAAGATTCCATGAGCGAAGGGGAGACTCTATTCTTTCCAAAAGACGGCACTCCTACTAAACTCCAAGCGGCAGAAGCGTTTACAAGTGGCAACTATGCAAGTGCACAAGCATTATTCGATCTATCGCTGCAACAAAAGCCTAACGATCCCGAAGCTTTGATTTACAGCAACAATGCCAAAGCATTCTCGCGCAACCCACTTAAAATTGCGGTTTCTATTCCAGGGAGTACCGATATCAATGGCTCCCGTGAAATTCTGAGAGGCGTGGCTCAAGCTCAACAGGAAATTAATGCGGCTGGCGGTATCAATGATCGGTTACTTATGGTTGAAATTGCCAATGACAACAACGATAATAAAACCGCACAAAAAATTGCTGAATCATTAGTCAATCAGTCAAGTATTCTTGGTGTTGTTGGACACTATGCCAGTAGTGTGACGCTAGCCACTGCCGATATCTATAACCAGGGCAAGCTGGTCGCAATTTCTCCAATTAGTACAGCGGTTCAACTGTCAAATAAAAGCCCCTATGTGTTGCGGACAGTACCAAGCGACTATGTTTCAGCTAGGGCGCTGACTGACTATATGCTGCAAACATTGAAGCTGAAAAAAGCGGTTGTTTATTTCAATTCCCAAAGTGAATACAGTAAATCTCTTAAGGGGGAATTTAGCACTGCGATCGCCCTCCAAGGCGGCCAAGTTGTCGGCGAATACGATCTGTCCAATTCGAGCCTCAGCCTCAACAAAAGTTTAGAAGAAGCTAAACAGCTCGGAGCAGAAGTGATTATGCTAGCCAGCAATACGGATTCGCTCGATCGCGCTTTCCAGGTTGTCCAGGCCAATAATAATCGCTTACCTGTGCTCGGTGGGGATGATGTTTACAGCCCCAAAACCCTAGATGTGACCCGCGAGCAAGGACGCGGCATGGTCATAGCAGTGCCTTGGCACATTCTGGCTGCGGGGTCGGAGAACTTCGCAAAACGATCGCGCAAACTCTGGGGCGGCGATGTTAACTGGCGCACCGCAACTGCCTATGATGCGACTCAAGCTCTCGGCACAGCTTTGCAACAAAATCCCACTCGTGAAGGTGTTTCGGTAACCTTGCACAGTCCATTGTTTACTGCATCGGGAGCTTCTGGCACGATCTCATTTCTGCCATCGGGCGATCGTAATGCTCCTGTGCAGTTGGTGAAAGTGGTCGAAGGTACTCGTTCCACCTACGGCTATGATTTCACCCCCATTCCCTAGTTTCTCACTGATATTGATTCGACATTTGGTGAATTACCATCTGACAATGTTTGAGTTAATCTGTGCAATTTATAGAGAGGACAATCGTTCTCTCTTAAAGCTTTTCGTTAATGCCAAAACTTGACATTCTAGACAATTAGGTGTACAAGATGATGACACTTATAGTTGGACAAAAATACATGAATTTACCAAAGTTGATCGCAATTACTTGTAGTGTACTCATCGCTGTAGCATTATCGGGAAATGGACTTTCAGTTTTAGCAGCAGAAACCCAACCCACAAACAAAACATTTGGTGATTGGTGTCGCGAGTATGCTTCTTTGAATCCAGAAGCTAGACATACTGTGGAAGCCCTTTTGGAATAAGCAGGGAGTAGTGAATGCAATGTGGCTAATCAGAAAATATCAACGAGAGTTACGCATCACAACCTTCATAAACCGGGTTTTTACTGAATCTGTGGATCGCACTTCCTGCCAAATCATATTCCCAATATGACTTTTATGAACTTAATTAATGAATTTAATGAATTGACCTTCCCAGAAATTTATTAAATACTGATTGTAGTTAACAACTTTTCAGTACATTTGAGCTTAAAACAGGTTAAAAACTATGACTAAATCACGTTGGCTTCGCAAACTTTTACCCTTAGCAGTATCTTTCGCAACCACGATCGCAGCAGCAGGCGCTTTTGCCCCGCCAACTTCCGCTCAAAGCAATCCGCCGCCGCAAGCCCAGGAAGTTCAACCAGCCCAAGCAGAAGGATTTAGCATTCCGATTTGGATCTATCCCGTAGGAGCAATGTTCCTAGTTTTCATCTTTATACCCAAGATTGGCTGGACTTTGGGATTAATTGCGATCGGCGAACGAGAAGTGGGAATTGTTACTAAGAAATTCTCCCGCAAAAATTTGCCATCCAGTAGATTGATTGCTCTCGATGGCGAAGGAGGTTTGCAAGCAGATACCCTTCCTCCCGGCTGGCATTTTGGTTATTTTCCCTGGCAATATAGCATTCGCAAAGAACCAGTTGTTGTCGTTCCTCAAGATGAAATTGGTTTAATTATTGCCAATGACGGAGCCACCATTCCTCCCGATCGCATTTTAGGCAAAGTCGTCGATTGCGACAATTTTCAAAATGCTCGAAAGTTTCTCACCGACGGTGGAGAAAAAGGACGGCAACTAGCCATAATCACAACTGGTATTTATCGGATCAATACGGCTGTATTTGAGGTGATTACTTCTGCCAATGCCTCTGCAAAGGGTATGCAGCCGTCGCAACTCCAACTATACAAACTTGCTCCCGATCGCGTGGGAATTGCGAACGTGCTAGACGGCGTTCCGATTGATGAAGGTGAAATTGCTGGGCCAATAATTCCCGGTCACGACAATTTCCAAAAAGCGCAATCTTTCATCAAGGGTGGCGGGCGCCGGGGCTTGCAAGAACAGGTGATTTTATCGGGTTCTTGGAACCTCAATCCCTGGTTTGTGCAAGTTGAACAAGTAAAAATGACGGAAGTGCCGATCGGCTATGTAGGCGTAGTAATTTCCTATGTCGGGCGATCGCACCAAGATGTAAGCGGCGTCGCTTTTACCCACGGCAATCTCGTCAATAAAGGCGATAAAGGTGTGTGGGTCGAACCGCTTTATCCGGGCAAACATCCGATCAATACAAAAGTGATGAAAGTAGAACTTGTTCCCACTACGGATGTAGTTTTAAACTTCACATCGCGGTTCAGTGGAGAACACGGCTACGACTCCAAATTAAGTGCTCTGAAATTGCTTTCTTTTGACGGATTTACGTTTGAGTTAGAAGTTTTTCAGATCATTCATGTCGGTACTTTGGATGCACCGAGAGTCATTTCGCGGCAAGGTTCGATGCAGAATCTGATCGACCAAGTGCTGCGTCCAATTGTGGGCAATTATTTTCGCAATTCCTCTCAAGAATATACAATACTAGATTTTCTGATCGCGCGCAGCGAACGCCAAGCAGAGGCGGCAGAACACGTCCGTCAAGCCCTGCGGGCCTACGACGTGCAGGCTGTGGACACGCTGATCGGTTTGATTTCGCCGCCTGGAGAGTTAATGCAAACGCTGACCGATCGCAAAATTGCTCAGGAACAGGAGAAAACCTACGAAGTACAGCGCATTTCAGAGTCGCAGCGTCAAGAATTGGTGCGCGCAACTGCGATCGCCAATATTCAAAATCAGGTGGTGGCGGCAGAACAAGGGGTGAAAATTGCCCAACTGAGTGCAACAGCCGCGATCGAACACGCAAGTGGTGAAGCAGAAGGGATTCGGCTGATGGGACAAGCAAAAGCGGATGCTTATCAAGTTGGTGTCAACGCTTTGGGTACGCAGAGTTACACGCTGTTGCAACTGATGCAAGCGGTTTCGGATGGTAGCGTTCGCGTTGTTCCCGATGTCGCAGTCAATGGTAACGGCGGTAGTGGGGGTTTGTTGGACGGTTTGATGGCAATGTTGCTGCGGAATGAAACCAGTAAAAATGGAGAAAATGGAGCACAATCACCTGTAATTAATGTCAAAAAATCATAGTCTGTCGTTGTGGAACCTGTGACCGAATCACCAGTAGCAAAAGTGCAGTCGGTGAGGTCGCCGGAGTCTCCTAATCATTCACCAGTTGCTCAGTCTGTGGCTGTTGCTGAAACTGATATTGATTTGGCATTTGGTGAATTGCCGGACGATTTTTGAGTTGATTTGTGCAGTTTGTAGAGAGGACGGTTGTCCTCTCTGAAACCTTTTTGTTGAAGCTAAAACTTGACATTTTGGACAATTAGAGGTAGAAGGTGCTGATACTTATAGTTGGACAGATACAAATGAATTTACCAAAGTCGATCGCAGTTACTTGTAGTGTCCTTATCGCCCTAGCATTATCTGGAAATGGATCATCTGCGCTCGCGGCAGAAACGCGATCGGCAAACAAAACATTTGCTGAGTGGTGTCGCGAAAAAGCTGCTTTGAGTCAAGAAACTAAACATACTGTTGAAGTGTTGTTGAAGAAAGCAGGCACTACTGAGTGCGATGCGGCCGATCGCAAACTTTCCAGTCTCACAAAACTGGAACTCAAAAACAATAACATCAGCGACATCCAACCATTGCAATCCTTGACTAATCTGACTTCGCTCGGCGTCGAAAACAATCAGATCGGCGACATCAAACCGTTGCAATCTTTGACTAATCTGACTTCGCTCGGCCTCGGAAACAATAAAATTAACGACATCAAACCGTTGCAATCTTTGACTAATCTGACTTTGCTCAGCCTCGAAAACAATCAGATCGGCGACATCAAACCGCTAGCATCCTTGACTAAACTGATGGCACTCTGGCTCAACAACAATCAAATCAGCGACATCAAACCGCTAGCATCCTTGACTAGACTGATGCAGCTCGTTCTCGAAAACAATCAAATCAACGACATCAAACCGCTAGCATCCTTGAGGAGATTGATGGCGCTCTCGCTCAACAACAATCTTCTGGGCGACATCAAACCGTTACAATTCTTGACTAACCTGACTTGGCTCGAACTCAACAACAATCAAATTAGCAACATCAAACCGCTAGCATCTTTGACTAACCTGAACCGCCTCAAGCTCAGCAACAATCAAATCAGCGACATTAAACCGCTAGAATCCTTGACTAAACTGATGGTGCTCTTCCTCAGCAACAATCAAATCAGCAATATCAAACCGCTAGCATCTTTGACTAATCTGATTGGGATCGACCTCGAAAACAATCTTCTGGGCGACATCAAACCCTTACAATCCTTGACGATACTGGGGGTAATCTACCTCAGCGGAAATCCGATCGCTCCCAAAACTTGCCCTCTCAAGCGAGAGTCTATCTGTATTTGGGAACCACAACCTAAACCATAAAACTTTACTGTTCCGAAAATTAGAGAAGATGATGACACTTATAGTTGGACAAACACACATGAATTTACCAAAGTCGATCGCAATTACTTGTAGTGCGCTCATCGCCCTAGCATTATCGGGAAATACACTGTGGGCGATCGCACCATAAACGCGATCGAGAAACAGAACATTTACAGTTGAGCAAAACAGCCAACTTTGATGGAACTCTTGTGGGGTGGGCATCCTGCCCGTTTTAAACATACAAATATGACTTTTATGAACTTAATTAGTGAATTTAATGAATTGACTTTAACAGAAAGCTCTTGAATAATGATTGTAGTTAACAGCTTTTCTGTAGAAATTATATAAGGAACAAAAATTATGTCTCCAGATACTAACAAAAGAAACAGTCCGCCGCCCATTGTTTTTATTATTACCATCGGCTTAATTGGGTTTGGCGCATACAAGTT
Source organism: Microcoleus sp. FACHB-61 (assembly GCA_014695295.1). Lineage (GTDB taxonomy): Bacteria > Cyanobacteriota > Cyanobacteriia > Cyanobacteriales > Microcoleaceae > Microcoleus. Next base: position 16,266 of record JACJNY010000048.1, read on the forward strand.
CCTTCCCGGTTTATTGAAGGGCAAAAATTTAAATACACCTACATCTACATCTACATGGGCAACGAGCGGCTCGGGAGGGATCGCCAATCGCATCAGTTTAGGAAATCAGATATTGCTGACATCCCAAACAACAGGCGCAAAACAAGCAGGCGTTCAAGCTTTTGCCAAGGGAGATTACCAAGCCGCCGTCCAAAATTTTCAGGATTCGCTGCAACAAAATCGCAACGATCCGGAAACCATTATCTATTTAAATAATGCCATTATTTATTTGAATAATGCCACAGCCAGCAATGGGTCTTTCTTAAAAATTGCTGTCAGCGTCCCCATTGGTAGCAACCCAAATGTCGCCCAAGAAATCCTCCGAGGTGTGGCCCAAGCTCAGGATGAAATCAATAATATCGGTGGCATCAACCGCGCCAAACTGCAAGTAGAAATTGTCAACGATGACAACAGTCCAGAAGTGGTACGAGAAGCTGCAAAGACATTGACAAAAGATCCGAGTATATTAGCAGTAATTGGACACAATGCTAGCAACGCATCTCTCGAAGCTGCTCCGATCTATCAGCAAGAAAAACTGGTAATGGTTACACCGACGAGCTTTGCCAATAATTTATCAGGATTTGGCAGCTACATCTTTCGGACAGTACCCAATATTAGCTTAATGGCTGCTCCCTTAGCAGAATATGTAGTTAGAACAGAACGCACAACTAATATTGCCGTTTGTTATGACTCCCAAGCACCGGATAACATATCATTTAAAGATGAATTTGTGGCATCTCTTACTGCTGCTGGAGGCAAATTAGTTCCTACTGTTTGCGACTTTTCATTACCCTCTTTTAATCCCGAAAGTGCGATCGCCGATGCTGTCAGCAAAGGTGCACAAGGATTGATGCTAGCGCCCCACATCGATCGCATAGACCGTGCCATCTCTCTGGCTCGCATCAATCGAGGCAAATTGCCACTCTACGGCAGCACTACGCTCTACACCTTTCAAACTTTAAAAGAGGGACAAAAAGACGTTGACGGGCTTGTTTTGCCCGTTCCCTGGCATCCTGACACTAATCCCGGTAGCCGTTTCCCAGAAAATGCCCGCCAGCGTTGGGGAGGCATTGTGAATTGGCGAACAGCAACGAGTTTTGACGCGACTCAAGCTGTGATCGCTGGCTTGCGGCAAAGCAATACGCGGGAAGGATTGCAACAAGCACTCAGAAATGCGAGTTTTTCGACACCAGGATCGAGCGAAAATGTGAAGTTTTTGCCCACGGGCGATCGGGATGGTAAGCCGATTTTAGTGCAAGTTAAACAAGGAGGAAGCACTGGCTATAACTTTGTCCCGCTGCGGTAAGTTTGTTAAGTGCGATCGCACTCACATCTTGCACATTCTCAATAAGTCTTTCAGGGGCGGGCAGGATGCCCACCCCACAAGAAAATTCTCTCTTTGTGGAACAGGCATCTTGCCTGTTTCTTAGCATGATTAAAATCGAATTTTATGTTTAATTAACATGATTCTTAAGAGAAAATGAAATGGGTAGATTAAAGAAGATTGTTGTATATAATCGCGTCGGTTGAAACCAAAAGCTACACGGCTGAAGAATATCTAGAAGCTAAAGTCAATTCTCAGGATAGGCATGAATTTATCAATGGGGAGATGGTTCTGATGACTGGCGACACACCGAATCACAATATAGAATTGAAAAGTCAGTCAAGGGCCCGCAGGATGCCTAACATCTACTCCCCACAAGGATTGTTGCAGATGTCCGATCGCTTTTTTGTCAAATATCCCAAATAGTGGTAATATCCCCGTATATCGATCGGCTCTGATGAAAAACACACATCAGACGCAAGGGGGAAAGTTCGGTGCGAATCCGGCGCTGTCCCGCAACTGTAATGAGATCGTTGCATCTCTGAGTCAGGATGCCCGCCGATTTGTTTACCTGTTGTTTTTCATCTGCGAGGTATGGATGATGGTGAGTTTATTATTTTTTTAATTATTGGATTGGGCTTTTTTAACCGCAGATATCAGCAGATCAACACAGATGAACGCTGATGTAATTCGATCGGTGTTCTGAAGCGTATATTATTTTAATGGAAAAGAAATGCGAATCGAAGATAGTGTTTGGCAGGGTAGTTTTGGCTACTGGCAAAACTTGTTTATTCACCAGAATATTTTGCCGATCGGACATACTGCTTGGAATGGCTTTTTGCATCGAGGACGAGGCTTGGTTGCTTGCAAAATTAATACTCCCATTAACGGTTCTGTGAATTGGAGCGTAGATACTATTAAGTACGAGCTGCAATTTATTTCCCAATTGTACGCAACTGCTTATTTGCAACAACTAGAACTAGAGGATAACACTGTTTCAAATCTGCTCTCTATCATTGCTAGCTACGAACCCAAGGAAGCAATTATATTTTTGTCGATCGCTAACGGTCAGATTGATATCAATTTGTTGCAAAACTTGGCAATTTCTCCTGTTGAGTGCTATGAACAAGTATGCAAGCGCTGGGAAGAATTTCAACTCTGCCCGAAATCCTAAAAATTACTAAATTTTCCGAATGTCGCAGCCAAAATCAATCGAAATTTCCAAGGTAACTCGCTACCAAAATGCAGCGCTTAATTACTATTTGGGCCTGACAGATTCGCCCTACCTTCACTACGGCTATTGGGAAACCCTACCTGTGCCCGCTGACGAACTAACGATCGCGCGATTGCGCATCGCTCAGCAAGCTTATACTGTAAAACTGTTGGATGCTATCCCCAAAGGCACTCATACGATACTGGATGTGGGCTGCGGGATTGGCGGAAATGCGGCTTATTTGCTCGATCGAGGTTTTGCAGTGGAAGGGCTCGCACCCGATCCGTTCCAACAACAGCGCTTTCTTAAGTGTACGGGCGATCGGGCAATCTTCCACCTCACGAGGTTTGAAGACTTCAAAGCAACCCATTTCTACGATCTTATTCTCTTTAGCGAGAGTAGCCAGTATATGTCGGCTGTTGATATTGCTAACGGTGCCGCCAAAATCCTCAATCAGGGTGGCTACCTGTTGCTGGCGGATATGCTGCGCTCTGATGCTAATTATAAAGAGGGAATGTTCTCTAATTGCCATGTTGTTACGGAACTTCATGCAGCATTAAAGCAGGCTGGATTCACTTTAGTAAAAAGTGAGGATATTTCCGCCCATATTTTGCCGACCATCGATTTGTATGTCGATACTTTCCGCAGATATGGACTAAATACAATGATCTATGTTGCAGATTTGATTGCGATCACAGTTCCGCCAGTCCACAAATTCCTGCGCTGGATATTTCGTCGCTGGTTCAAAAAGCTGGTGATTGAAGGATTGGAGGCTGGTCAACTTTTTGAGCAACATCTCTGTTATGAAATGCAACTTTGGCAGTTGTCAAAATCAGATGAAGGCTGACAGAAATACAATGGCAATTAGTCTCGGTAATCGGTAATCGGTAATTGGAGACACAGCCTCCGGGTATTTATTCCCAGGCAGAGCCTGGGAACAAGGCTATAACAAATAACAAATACAGCGTATTCCAGGTTTATGAAGTAGGGACACGGCAATGCCGTGTCCCTACGGCGGGGATAGATCGACAGGCGGGTGTCATTCATCAACGTGGAATCTGCTGTAACAAATAACAAATAACAAATAACAAATATGTCTCAATGGATTCTCGAATTCGATCGCACTTCCTACTCCTATCCCTGCGGTTCGCGATCGGCAATTCATGATTTAAACCTCAAAGTCCCCGCCGGGAAACGCTGCGGGCTGATCGGTCAAAACGGCTGCGGCAAAACTACCTTTTTCCTGTTAGCAAATGGCTTGTACCAACCGCAACAGGGAATTATTAGCTGGGAAGGTAAACCCTTTCGCTACGATCGCAAATCTTTGATGCAACTGCGCCAACAAATCGGACTCGTATTTCAAAATCCCGAACATCAATTAGTAGCTTCGACGGTAGAAGAAGATATTTCCTATGGATTGTACAATTTAGGTTTGACAGAATCCGAAATTGCTCAACAGGTACAGCAGGCGATCGAGCAATTCGATCTAAGCGAACTCGCCCGCGAACCAATTCACAATCTCAGTTTGGGGCAGAAAAAGCGGGTTTCCATCGCCGATATCATGGTTCTCAAGCCCAAACTGCTCCTGTTAGATGAACCTACCGCCTATCTCGATCCGCGTCACACCCGACAACTGATCGGTTTACTCCAACAAATTCACAACGCCGGAACCACTATTCTTTTAGCAAGTCACGACCTGGATTTCATCTACCGCTGGGCAGATTGGGTGTTTGTAATGGATCGAGGAAAATTGATTTTAGAAGGAACACCGGAAACAGTTTTTGCTCAGCGGGATGTCTTGGAACAATTGCAGCTTGGGGTACCGCTGGCGATCGAGCTGATGGAGCAAATAAGGGCGATCGTGGAGAGAGATGGTAGCTCAAAAGTAAAGACTTTTGAGCTGTGGCAACAACAGATTTTACAAGCGCGTCGGCTGCTTTAATCATCCCTTTAACTCGACTTTACTTAGGCCGGGCACGTTGGGGCAACATAATCTTTGACGAAGTTCCCTGGACGATCATCTGCATCAGAATCTACGCTAATTTCAAGTACCAGTACACCATTCGTTTGAGGTTTGATGCTCAGATCATTTCTGTAACTCCACCAATATTTCGCGCCCGGACGCTGCATTTGAATTGTTAGACCGCGCTATTTTCCTGATTTAGAACCACTCCCGGAGATTTTGGCCTATAAGAATTGGTAAACTATAGGTACAAAATATGGAGGTCAAAGACTTATGCTTAAAAACTCCTTAATTATTAGCGCATCTCCTGACATTATGGGTGGCACTCCAGTCTTTACTGGTACTAGGGTGCCCGTGCAGACGCTCTTAGACTATCTTAAAGCGGGAGAGTCGATTGACGATTTTTTAGATGGATTTCCGACTGTGACTAGGGAACAGGTCATTACCTTGTTAGAAGAGGCAGGGAAACAGCTTGTGGGCATGGTTGCATAGCATGAAAATTCTTGTGGATGAGTGTATCGATCGCAAGCTTACCAGAGAGTTTGTTGACCACGAAATAAAGACTGTTCCGCAGATGGGGTGGGCAGGCGTAAAGAATGGTCAACTTCTTGCTCTTGCAGAAGCAGAATTTGATGTTTTTATCACAGTCGATCGTAACTTGTCGTTTCAACAGAACCTGCCACAATTTGACATTGCGGTGATTGTTTTGCAAGCACCATCCAATCGTTTGGCAGATTTGAAGCCCTTAGTACCAGAGGTTTTAGCTATTTTAGCCACTGTAGCGAAAGGACAAGCTACTACAGTTAGCGCGTAAAAATATAGGTGAGCGATCGCACTGGCAACTTTCATTTCCTGTATCGAGCAAATAAGGGTGATCGTTGATCAAGACGATCGCTCAAAAATGCCCGCTTTCGAGGAATTGCAACAACAAATTTTACAAAGCCGCAGGCTTTAGTTATTTGTTATTTGTTATTGGTTGAATTAAATTCTTGTGGAACAGGCATCTTGCCTGTTCCTAAAAATGGTGCAAGATGTAAGTTCCTGTGATTTACTAACTTCGAGCGTACCAACTTTGCAGCGCCAAACGGTGAACTTCCCGCCAACTAATATTTTTAATTCGGGCAATTTCCGCGCAATCCTCATATTCCGGTTGCACATTAGTAATCGTTTGGCCCGACTTAGCAACTTTTATTTGCACTTCGCCGTATTCTGTTTGAACAGTCTCGATTGCTCGGTGTAAAATAGTTCTCTGTTGAGTCGATCGCCTAATTCCCAAAGTAGTAGTTTCGCGAAAGATAACTGCTTCGCAAGCATCCTGAAATTCGGGATGACAAATCGCAGTTAACAAAACCCCCAGCCGCGACTTTTTCATCACAATAGGGGCCGTAAAAACATCCAGAGATCCGGCGGCAAACAAAGCATCGAAAACATAGCCGATCGCCTGCGGACTCAAATCATCAATTTGCGTTTCCAGTACCGTAATAGTTTCTATGGAATTGGTAATCGGTAATTGGGAATCCGTAATTGGGAATTGAGTATTGTTTACAAACTTCCCTCTTCCTTCTTCCCTCTTTCTGACATCCGTTACATCCGTTACATCCGTTACAGAATCCGTTGCCGAACTTCCTTCTTCCTTCTCCCCAATCCAGAGGCGCAAAATATTAGGAATTGCCAGCATTCGAGAACCGGCACCCAAACCGATCGCCTGAATTTGCATCGGTGGCGGCGGGCCGAAACCGGAGGCGAGAGTACAGGCGATCGCAGTTCCGGTAGGAGTACACAATTCGCGATCGATCCCGTTGCTATAAACCGGCACTCGGTGCGTTTCCCACAACCGCATCACCGCCGGCGTCGGCACCGCTAACTTACCGTGGGCCGCCTTCACCGTACCTGCACCAGTCGGCATCGCCGAAAAGTAAAACTCCTGAATATCCAACCAATCCAAACCCAAACAAGTACCGACAATATCAATAATTGCATCCGTCGCCCCCACCTCGTGAAAGTGAACCTCGCTTGCGGGGATACCGTGTACGGCAGCTTCTGCCTCTGCTAATTTGCCAAATACGGCCAAACTCCAGGCTTCCACGCGCGGAGGCAATTTTGCAGAAACGATGATCTGCTCAATTTCGGGCAAGTGGCGATGATGAGTGTGGCTAATTTCGGCATCTGCTTCGCCGTGACTGTGAGAATGTTCTTCCCCGTGATGATGGTGGTGGCGGGCGTCGAAAGTCGGGGATTCCGTTTCCGAGGGATCGAGTTCGGTAGCGGGATTTTCAGGTTTTAAGGACAAATCCGCAGCTAAATCAACATAAAATTTAGTTGCTTGTTGAGTATTCCGGTGGACTAATTCTGTCCGCAACTGGTACTCTGTCGAAATGCCGAGCAAATTGAGTTTTTCGATTAGGTATTCTAAAGGAACGCCGGCGTGGACGAGAGCTCCGATGCACATATCGCCAGCAATGCCGGTTGGACAGTCAAAATAAGCTATTTTATTCATTGTTAACAATTAATTTTTAGCATTGATTGTTTCACTCGATATTTCGATCGCCCACTTAGCCTGCAATATCTTAACATGGCAACTATTTACGAAGTGCATCCAGTTGCACCCCAAAGAGACCGGATCGAGAAAATTAAAAAAGCTCTGAAAGATGGGGCAGTGATGCTTTATCCGACAGATACAGTTTACGCGATCGGCTGCGATATCAACTCCAAGTCTGGTGTAGAACGAGTCAGAAAGATCAAGCAACTATCCAATGATAAGCCTTTAACGTTCTTGTGTTCCTCTCTGTCAAATATCGCCGACTATGCAGCCGTCAGCGATGAAGCATACAGAATTATCAAGCGGTTAATACCTGGGCCTTACACATTTCTGCTGCCAGCGACAAAGTTAGTGCCACGGTTGGTAATGACCCCAAAACGCAAAACCACGGGAATTCGAGTTCCCGACCACCCGCTTTGTTTTACACTGTTGGAAGCTTTGGGAAATCCGATTATTTCAACATCCGCTCACATTACCACTGATGATGAAGGTGCAGCACCAGTGCCTGCAGCACAAGCAGAAAGCTTTGGCAAAGCTGAACTTTTTGACTGTTTGTCAAAGTTAGTAGATGTCATTGTTGATGACGGTTCCGATCCGGGATATCAAGTTTCTACCATTCTAGATTTGACAGAAAGCGAACCGATTGTTGTTCGTCGCGGTTTGGGATGCGAAGCTGTCGCCGTTTGGGAAAAAGATTAAAATTTTAAGGGGCGGGTTAAGCGCAATATTCGCCAAAACTCCGCCCCTAATTTTTAACTCAAAATGGCTTTAAGCCTCTACCTTAACTCCCTTCCAAAAAGCAATATATCCTGCAATATTTTTAGCAGCATCTTTCGGAGTTGGATAGTACCAAGCAGCATCTTTATTAACTTGTCCGCCGACTTCGACACTGTAGTAACTAGCAACACCTTTCCAACCGCAAGTAGTGTGAGTGCTGCTGTCCTTGAAATACTCACGGTTGATGGCATCGGCGGGGAAATAATAGTTATTGTCTACAATTTCGCACTTGTCGCTCTCGGCCAAAACGGCACCATTCCAAATTGCTTTCGGCATCAGTTTCTCTGCTTAAATTGAGATTCTCAATTATTGTAACTGTATTTGTGCTCAAAAGGCATAAAATAGTTTAGAAGCCAACAACCAACTACTGCAAATGTCAGCGTCGAATCCGCCAATATCTTCTGTGCCGCTGTCCCTGGAACAAGCTCTCAAACATTTTTTTGGCTATGACTCTTTCCGCCCGGGGCAGCAGGAAATTGTCGAAGCTGCTTTACAAAAACGGGATATGATGATTGTCATGCCGACGGGCGGTGGCAAGTCTTTGTGTTTTCAATTACCGGCACTGTTGAAACCGGGATTGACGGTGGTTGTTTCGCCGTTAATTGCTCTGATGCAAGACCAAGTGGAAGCTTTGCAGGATAATGGAATAGGGGCGACTTTTCTCAACAGCACTTTGAGCAGTCAGGAAACCCGATCGCGCGAAACTGCGATTCTCGAAGGTAAGATTAAATTGCTCTACGTTGCACCCGAACGCTTGCTCGGTGAGAGGTTTTTACCGTTTTTAGATATAGTAGCAAATAAGTTAGGAATTTCGGCATTTGCGATCGACGAAGCCCACTGCGTTTCGGAATGGGGACACGACTTTCGACCAGAATACAGGCAAATGCAACGAGTGCGCGATCGATATCCCGACATTCCCATTATGGGACTAACCGCCACCGCCACCGAGCGCGTCCGCCAAGACATCATCCAGCAGCTAACTCTGCGAAATCCCTACATCCACGTCGCCAGCTTCAACCGCCCCAATTTATACTACGAAGTTCGCCCCAAAACCAAGCACAGTTTTGCAGAAGTTTTGCAAATCATCCAAAAAAAAGGCGGTTCGGGAATTATCTATTGCCTCAGCCGCAAAAAAGTTGACGAAGTTGCCTATAAATTGCAACAAAGCGGCATCCAAGCCTTACCATACCACGCCGGCATGAACGATGTCGATCGCGCAACCAATCAAACCCGCTTCATTCGCGACGACGTGCAAGTAATGGTAGCAACAGTAGCCTTCGGCATGGGAATTAACAAACCCGACGTGCGGTTTGTAATTCACTACGACTTGCCCAAGAATCTCGAAGGATACTATCAAGAATCCGGCCGCGCAGGCCGAGACAACGAACCCGCCCATTGCAGCTTATTTTTCGGGTACGGCGATGTCAAAACCATCGACTACATCATCGAGCAAAAACCAGATCCGCAAGAACAACGAATTGCCCGCCAACAGTTGCGGCGAGTAATCAACTATGCAGAATCCAGCGAGTGCCGCCGCACAATTCAGTTAAGTTATTTTGGCGATTCATTCCCCGGAAACTGCGGTACTTGCGATAACTGTTGCAGCCAAAAACCCGTCGAAGATTGGACGATTGAGGCAATGAAATTTCTTTCTTGCGTCGCGAGATGCCAAGAGAAATTCGGCATGAATCATATTATTGACGTGCTGCGCGGCTCCAAAAGTCAAAAAGTATTGCAATACCAGCACCACCAACTTTCTACTTACGGAATTGGCAAAGATAGAAGTGCTGAGGAATGGAAAAAGTTGAGTCGCTCGCTGTTAAATCAAGGTTTCTTAGACGAAAGAACAGACGGGTTTCCCATTTTGAAACTGAATGAAAAAAGTTGGGAAATTATGAAACGTCAGCGCACAGTTGAAATCGCCATTGAACCGCAGCGGGAAGTACAGGAAAAAGTTCGGTATTTGGCCGTAGAAGTAGAAAGTTTATTTACCATACTGCGGACGCTAAGAAAGCAAATTGCCGACGAACAATTTGTGCCACCTTACGTAGTTTTTGCGGATAAAAGCTTGCGAGACATGGCAGAAAAGCGCCCGCAGAATCTCACCGAATTCGAGGAGGTTTACGGCGTTGGTAGCAACAAGCGAGATAAATACGGTAAGGTTTTCTTAGAGGCAATTCGCACTTTTTGCCAAGAACAAGACTTGCCAACTGGTGCTGCATCTTCTGATGTCGCTAATCTTCCCAATCTTTCCAACGTTGCGTCTTATTCGCAGATGCAAACCTGGGAATTATACCGACAAGGTTTGACTGTTCAAGGAATAGCTAATGCGCGGGGTATGAGTCCTAATACTATTTCGGGGCATCTGATAGAATTGATGGAAATGGGCAGGGAAGTTGATATAAATTTGTTGGTGGAACCGGAACGCCAGCAGGCGATAGTGTACGCAATTGAAGTTATGGGGGATGAGAAACTGAGAGCTATTTATGAGTTTTTGGAAGAACGTTATACCTTTGAGGAGATTAAGTTTGTGCGCGCTTGGTGGCGGCAAAATTATGTCGGTTTTTAACCGCCGATGTAGGCAGATGAACGCTGATGGACGCAGATAATTGATGGGAGGGAGGCTATTATTTGGCGCACCTTACGGCTATCATGTGTTGTTTAGTTCACGCTACTTCATGCCGCTTCACCTGAGTTCGGCTAACTCCAACCAACTCGTAGTAATTGAGCAGCCTGCAGGTTACTCATTGCGACTTCCCAAATGCCTTTTGCACAATAGCTGTAAAAGTTACGAACAGGCAGAAACAATGAAAGCTACTGGTAAGGTGTATACAATTGATTTAGCTGGGAATCAGTATCAAAACCCTCGCTACTTGCAAAGTCGGGCCAGGATTAACTCTCTCATCGACCATTATATGTCATTGGAAGTTTTGAGCGATCGACTTTCCGATCTCCCCCAGCAATTTTACAGTCCGCATCCCCGCCCTTGGGAACCCATAGATTGGCAAAGAATCAATCGCGGCCAAATTATTGGTGTCAAGCCAGAAATATTTTTACAAATTTTGGCAAGTGCCGCAGAAATTGAAGCTCCCATCCGCAGCTACGGTAGAGAAAGTTGGTGCTACTTACAGCATATTTACCCGCAAATGGCGCGGTTTATGGGAGGAATTTTTGATGCCAATGGCAACATTTTAGAGATAGGTGTCTGGGAAAAAGAAGAACGCCAACATTGCCCGATATTTAGAAAAATTTACCAGCAACTTACAGCGGAAAAACTGCAAGTTAAACCCAACTCTGTGAATAGTTGTCAATCCACAGGTGACGCTTGGCAAGATACTTACAAACACGTGATTAGTCGCCTGAGTACCGAGTGGGGAGCTACTTCTGTTTATTTATGGTTGATGGTACACTCCACAGGAGCCTTGCAACAGGCTATTTCCCAGCCTTTACAGGATGAGATCAATCATTTGGCTAAGTTTTGGGGTTTCAGCCGCTGGGCATTCTCCCAGAGTTATTTCAATCAACTGAAAGGTTCTACCAAAAACTTGATTGCTTTGCTGAAACACCATCAGATTGAACGCACCCACGGCAACGATGTGTTTAATACTTCACTCAGTCTCAAACAGATTTCTTTGGTGTTGGAATTGACTTTTACATTCACGCGAGTGATGGTGCGTTTGCGGCGCTGGAACCGCGAACTCAGTCGCAGTTACCTCAGACATTTGTTTGGTACTGCGCCGATGGTTGATGTACCGCGCCGTGTCGCTTAAATCTGAGATATTGCACAAGTTTCATGAACAGGCATCTTGCCTGTTCAACTCATAGTTCAATTTTATTGTGGGGTAAGGTGAGTCATAAGCACCCAGCCCTGTTAAAGTGCTGACATATCTACTCGTTTTAATCTTGAAGAATCCAGCGTATGAATCAAAGTTTAATGAATATGTAACGATCGCACTTCAGAGACAATCCAAATTTAAAGGTAGTATAAATCATGCAAATTACGATCGACCTTCCCGACAATCTCCCGCTGACTGAAGCTGATGTGCCAATAGAATTGGCGATCGTACTTTACCAGCACCACAGCCATCGCGACTAAAGCATTTAAGTGCGATCGGGCATCATTTTCAAGTTTTATGGTTTGGGTTATGGTTCCCACTTACAGATAGACTCTGGTTTGAGAGGGCAGGTTTTGGGAGCGATCGGATTGCCATTGAGGTCGAGATATGTCAGGTTAGTCAAGGATGCTAGCGGTTTGATATCGCTGATTTGATTATTGCTGAGGTCGAGATATGTCAGGTTAGTCAAGGATGCTAGCGGTTTGATATCGCCGATCTGATTGCCTCTGAGGATGAGCTTCGTCAGGTTAGTCAATGATGCTAGCGGTTTGATATCGCCGCTCTGATTTCCTTCGAGGCTGAGTTCAGTCAGGTTAGTCAAGGATACTAGCGGTTTGATCTCGCCGCTCTGATTTCCCTTGAGCCAGAGCTTCGTCAGGTTAGTCAAGGATGCTAGCGGTTTGATCTCGCCGATCCGATCGCCACTGAGCCACAGCAAAGTCAGTTTCGTCAAAGATGCTAGCGGTTTGATGTCGCCGATCTGATTATTGATGAGCCTGAGATCCATCAGGTTAGTCAAGGATGCTAGCGGTTTGATGTCGCCGATCTGATTATTGATGAGGTCGAGTTCAGTCAGGTGAGTCAAGGATGCTAGCGGTTTGATGTCGCCGATTTGATTTCCTTGGAGGACGAGCTGTGTCAGGTGAGTCAAGGATGCTAGCGGTTTGATGTCGCTGATTTCATTGAAGGTGAGGTTGAGCACAGTCAGGTTAGTCAAGGATACTAGCGGTTTGATGTCGCCGATTTTATTGCCATCAAGGTGGAGCAAAGTCAGGTTAGTCAAGGATGCTAGCGGTTTGATGTCGCTGATTTGATTGTAGCTGAGGTAGAGATTGGTCAGGTTAGTCAAGGATACTAGCGGTTTGATGTCGCCGATTTCATTGAAGGCGAGGGCGAGCTGTGTCAGGTTAGTCAAGGATGCTAGCGGTTTGATATCGCCGATCCCCTGGTTGTTGAGGTAGAGCTCCGTGAGACTAGAAAGTTTCCGATCGGCCGCATCGCAATCATTAGTCCCCGCTTCCTTCAACAGCACATCAACGGTATATTTGGTTTCAGGACTCAAATCAGCTTTTTGGCGACACCAATCAGCAAATGTTCGTCTACTATTTTCTGGTTGCGTCTGTGCAACTTTGGCTCCAAGTACATTTCCACATGATGCCACGATCGCACTCAAAGCAACTACTATCAACTTTCGTAAATTCATATATTTCTGTTTAACTTTGTTTGCTAAATGGATAATTGTGCATCAAATACCAAAGAAACCGGGTTTTTGATCGATATTAAAGGCTGCGATCGAACATTTTTGCAAAAAAGCCGGTTTCTGCCTCAGCCCGAGCGATGAAAAGATAACAACAACTAACAAAAAATAGCCTCTCTCAGGTACAGACAGGTAGGCAAACTGTCCCGGTTCGATCGCGCCCCTTCAGATATAAATTAATAATAGATTCACAAACAACTCTTTAATCTCACACAACAAATCGCAAAAATCCTGATGAACAACACATCCTATCAAATGACCGATCGCGATCGCGCTAACCTCAGCCGCCTGATCGATTACAGTTCCATTCAATCGATACCCGAAATTTGGGCGATCGTCAAACAACAATTCGGTCAAACCGTCGCCCTCCACGACCCCCACAGCCAGCCCGAAATCAAACTCACCTACACCGACCTCTACCAGCAAATCCAGCAATTCGCCGCAGGCCTCCAAGCCCTCGGCATCGAACCAAATCCAGGAGAACCCATCCCTCCCCGCGTCGCCCTCTTCGCCGACAACAGCCCCCGCTGGCTGATAGCCGACCAAGGTATCATGATGGCCGGGGCAGCCAACGCCGTTCGAGGCGCCACCGCCGACCCCGAAGAACTTTTGTACATCATCCAAGACAGCGGCAGCACCGCCTTGGTAGTCGAAAACCGGGCATTACTCAAAAAACTGCAACACCGCCTCCCGGATTTGCCCATCCAACTCATCGTCCTCCTCTCCGACGAAGAACCGGAAACCAGCCAAACCCTAAGCACAGTCAAATTTTCCCAAGTCATGACCACAGGGGCAAACCGCCCCCTCAAACCCACCAACCACAAGCCTCAAACCCTCGCCACCCTCCTCTACACCAGCGGCACCACCGGCAAACCCAAAGGCGTCATGCTGACTCACGGGAACCTGCTGCACCAACTCACCACCTTGGGCACAGTTCTCCAGCCCGAAGCCGGCGACGGCGCCCTCAGCATTCTGCCCAGTTGGCACGCCTACGAACGCAGCGTCGAATACTTCCTGCTTTCCCAAGGATGCACGCAAATTTACACCAATATTCGCTATTTCAAACAAGACTTTAAAACTTACAAACCCCAGTACATGGTCAGCGTTCCGCGCATCTGGGAATCGATTTATGAGGCAGTACAAAAGCAATTTCGGGAACAGCCACCTAACAAACAAAAATTGGTGGATTTCCTGTTATCTGCCAGCCAGCAATACATCGAGAACCGCCGCATTTGCCAAGGATTAACTCTCAGTTTGAAACCGGCTTCTGCTTCCGAAAAACTAATCGCCCGCACCAAAAGCATTGTGTTGTCGCCCGTACACGCCCTCGCCGAAAAACTGGTTTACCAAAAAGTCAGGGAAGCTACAGGGGGACGCTTAAAATGGGCGATTAGCGGCGGCGGTTCTTTGGCCGCGCATATAGACAATTTCTTTGAAATAGCGAATATCGGTTTATTAGTGGGATATGGTTTAACCGAAACGTCCCCGGTTTTAACCGTCCGCCGCCCTTGGCACAATCTTAAAGGTTCCGCTGGACAGCCTCTAGCCCATACGGAAATTAAAATAGTAGACCCAGAAAGCAGACAGCAACTGTCAAAAGGCCAGCGCGGTTTAGTATTGGCGCGGGGGCCGCAAATTATGCAGGGCTACTATCTCAATCCCCAAGCGACTGCCAAGGCGATCGACCCCGAAGGCTGGTTCGACACCGGCGATTTGGGCTGGCTGACACCGGGAAACGACTTAATCTTGACCGGGCGGGCCAAAGATACGATCGTCCTCAGCAACGGCGAAAACATCGAACCCCAGCCCATAGAAGACGCCTGCGTCCGCAGCCCCTACATCGACCAAATTATGCTAGTAGGTCAAGACCAGAGATCCCTCGGCGCCTTAATTGTCCCCAATCAAGAAGCCGTGGAAAAATGGGCAGAAACTCAGAATCCCCCATTACACGAAATTGACTGGAATAGCAAGACAATTCAAGACTTATTCCGCAAAGAATTGAACCGAGAGGTGCAAAATCGCCCTGGATACCGCGCGGACGATCGGATTGGCCCGTTCCGGTTGATTCTGGAACAATTTTCGATCGAAAATGGAATGTTGACCCAGACCCTGAAAATTAAGCGCCCGGTTGTGACGGAACACTACCGCGATATGATTGACGGAATGTTTTGAAATATTCGCAGGACTTGGGGAATGGAGAAGAAAAAATTGTCCCAACACCCGAGTCCCGAGTCCGAGTCCTCAGTCCTCAGCCATTAGGAAATATTTACCAACTAATGACTAATGGCTAATGCCTAATTCCCAACTGACAATCAACAACTTTATGGAACCACTATTACTCTTGAAGCGATCGATTAACGTTAAAGTCGTCGTTACTCCCCGCTGGAAAGAAGAAGCTCAACAACAACTCCAAGCCCAAATCAACCAAATAGATTCTCAGCTACAACAGCTAGAAATGCAAGGGCAGCGGATGGTTTCAGAAATCCAAAAGCAAAACCTGCACCCCCCAGGCCCGCAAGTAATGCAGCAAATAGAAAACATTCAAGTGCAGGTGAATCAAAGAAAAAGCGAACTGCTAGAACAGAAAAACCAAAACCTGCAACAGCTCCAGCAAGTGCAGGTGCTAGACCTCGAACAAGAAGTGAGTCAAGGTCAAATTGACGGCACGTTCACTGTCGGGCTGGGAGAAAACTTGATTCAAAAAATGCAAGTAGAAGTTCTCCTCCGCGACGGCATAGTCGAAGAAATTCGAGGTGATATTTAGAAATTGGTAAGTGGTAATTGGCGATCGGTAATTGGCAAGTGATTTTGAGTCAACAGTCACACATCAAGAATGCGAGAGACTGGCATAATAATAAGTATTGCCGATAGCCGATCGCCAATTATCAATTGCCAAATACCGATTACCTATTACCAAATCAAAAGGACTTTTTACAGATGATTCGCGAAGTTTTCATGCCAGCCCTGAGTTCTACCATGACAGAGGGCAAAATTGTTTCCTGGGTCAAATCCGCCGGAGACAAAGTAGAAAAAGGCGAAACGGTGGTGGTGGTTGAATCCGACAAAGCCGACATGGACGTGGAGTCTTTCTACGAAGGTTATTTAGCAATCATTATCGTACCTGCAGGCGAAGTTGCTCCGGTGGGAGCGGCAATCGCCCTGGTAGCAGAAACAGAAGCGGAAATCGCCGTCGCTCAGCAGCAAGGAGCCGGCGCCCCAAGCGCAGCAGCAGCCCCCGAACCCAGCCCCGCTCCTGTCAGCGCACCTACAGCATCAGCAGGTTTGCAGCAAAATGTCAGCCGCCAAAACGGCCGCAGCGTCGTTTCTCCCCGCGCTCGCAAGTTAGCCAAAGAGTTTAAAGTAGATTTGAATTCTATCAAAGGCAGCGGGCCCAACGGCCGCATTGTCGCAGAGGATGTGGAAGCAGCAGCCGGAAAAGCCCAACCCGCTCCGGTTCAGCAACCGGTAACGGTCCCTGCAGCACCGGCACCGGCACCGGCACCTGCAGCCCCCGCACCCGCAGCAGCCAAACCCGCACCCACACCAATCCCGGCGGTGGCACTTTCCGGTCAAAGAGTACCGATGAATGCGCTGCAAAATGCGGTGGTGCGGAATATGGAAGCAAGTTTGAGCGTGCCGTCTTTCCGCGTCGGTTATACAATTACTACTGACAAGCTGGACACACTCTACAAACAAATTAAGTCGAAAGGTGTCACGATGACGGCTCTGCTGGCGAAAGCAGTAGCAGTAACTTTACAAAAACATTCTCTGCTGAATGCTTCTTATGTGGAGTCTGGAATTCAATACCGCGCTGATATTAATGTGGCGGTAGCGGTGGCGATGGACGGCGGCGGTTTGATTACGCCGGTGTTGCAAAATGCCGATCGCCTCGATATTTATTCGCTCTCCCGCACTTGGAAGGATTTAGTCGATCGCGCCCGCACCAAGCAGTTGAAGCCGGATGAATACAGCACGGGAACTTTTACTCTTTCCAATTTGGGAATGTTTGGAGTAGACAAGTTTGACGCGATTTTGCCGCCGAATCAAGGCTCGATTTTGGCGATCGGCTCTTCGCGGCCGCAAGTAGTAGCAAACGAGGAAGGCTTGATGGGAGTGAAGCGCCAAATGCAGGTGAATATTACTTGCGACCACCGGATTATTTACGGTGCTGACGCTGCATCTTTCTTGCAAGATTTAGCGAAATTGATTGAGACCAATCCTCAATCTTTGACGCTTTAATTAGTTAACTGTTGACTGTTGACTGTTGGCTGTTAACTGTTGACAGTTGGCTGTTAACTGTTGACAGTTGGCTATTGACTGTTGACAGTTGACTGTCAATCGTTTGCCATCAACTATTCAAAGGAGCTAATATGGAAAGCTTCTAATAGCTAAGAGTTTATCAATTAGCTGAAAAAATATTAAACGAAATATGGTTTATTGTTAAAAAGTGGGACGACTTTGCGAAGGATACGACGGGAAAACAAATAGTGCGATCGGGTGATAGCCTTGGTGCTAATCTTGCAGAAGGACATGGACGCTATAGCTATCAAGATAATCAGCGTTTTGTTAAAATTGCCATAGTTTCATTAAACGAAACAAGACATTGGTTGAGACTTGCCTACGCTCGCAATCTTTTGACTCAAGAACAGAGCGATCGACTGCATCCGTTATTAAATGAATTTTTACCAAAACTTAATGCCTATCTTAACTCATTAAAACAAAAACCCAAAGGTTAACAGTCAATCGTTAACAGTCAACCATTAACCCCCAACTAATTACTCGATCGCACAGTCAAAACTTGGGGCGGCGTCGCATCCGGCGGATACAAGAAATCCACCTGCACCAAACGGCGTTCCCCCGGCTTCATATTCACATTCACCAAAGGTTCCCCCTGCTGTCCCCTGCGCTGCACGATGTGAATGTAGCGCGTCAAAGTCTTGCCCGTATCATCATTAAACATCACCCGCACCGTACCTCGGAAAAATATCCGATTTTCAGGAGGGTCATAAAACATCAGTCCCCCCGATTCTGTATTTGCTTTGATCGGTGTTTGCATTTTAATGCTAACAGATTGGGACTCACGAGATTTGTTGTAAAGCGGAAAAGCTAAGTTGTATTGAATCCCGTAATTACCGTGAGCTAAATAAGCAGTATCGGGATAGCGAGCTAACATTTTAGCGCTTTGAATTTGACCGGTGCCAAAAGTACCGGTATCTGTAGTGCTCAGAGCATAAGAAAATGACTCGCCGGGCTTGGGAATAGTTAAATAATCGGTTCTCGAATTGTCAGTAATTTTAGCTTGCCACTGGGAACCTTCAGCTACTCCCGCAACGCGACCATAAATTTTTTGCTCAGGATTTTCGCCTTTCGGAGTTGGTGCTAAATCTCTCGGCCCTGCTAAACCTTTGGTATTTAAAATATTTTCCCACTGTTCTAATGTGGGATATTTCTCGACTCCTTCTTGAGTTGTAGGAGCAAACATGGCTAAACTAGCTACATAAACCGAATTGCTGCTCGACATTCGCATTAAAGTCGATCGACCATTGGAAGAAGGCGTGACATTCCCCACAGGTATCGGCAAATTCATCAGCATTCGGCTCTGATTGGCCGGAATCTCGATCGCAGCCGGCAAAATGGCTTGTCTGTATCCCCGCAGCACATCACTCGTGATGCGGCTTCCAGGCCCCGCAAACACAGTGCCGAATCGATTTTCTAAATACGACGGCAAATCGACAAACAAGGCATCCGGCCGAGTTAAATAGGTCGCTCCTTGCAATACATTTAAAGTAACAGGTTCGGAGTTGGGATTGTGGACAATTATTCCTTGAAATAAGGTGCGGGTTTCGGCGCGATTTTTAGCTTTGGCGATGTGGTGGGCAAAGATGTCAAATCGGCCTTTGAAGGGAAAGTTTAAGTGTGCAGAAGGTACTTGTTTTCCTTCGGGGCCAAATGTGGAGAGCAAAATGCCTTCGGTTTGCACAACTTCGGGGCTGTTGCTGTTGAAAACCGGGATGCTGTCGAGTTGCCCCGGTAAAACGCGCACTTGCTGGGGCACCGTCACAGTGTTCAGCGGGGCGGTTGTTGGAGGCGCTGGCAAATCCAGTTCGTTTTCCGGTAGCCGGAATTCTCGCTCGATGATGACTTGTTGGGTGGGAGGTGTCGGGATTGCTTGAGCTAAGGGTAGAATTGGCAAAAACATTGCTGAGAGCGCGTTTAACTGAACTTGCAGAAGATTGCCACATAGCAACCGACACAAAACATTACCACAAGTGGGTTGATATTTTCTGGGGATTTGGGATTTTAGGTCAATTTTTGCGGAAATGCGGGCGATAAAATTTTTTGTTCTGCGCCTTGACAAAATCTAGATTTTGTAATTCCAGAGCAAAAATAAGAGCCAGAAGCACGATAGCTGCCCTGGCTCTTATGAGTTGGTACTAGAAGTTAAGCTTAATTCACTACAAATGCGGCGACCTTTTCTTCTGATGGATGGCCCGCACCCGTGAGAAAATTCACGCAGTGGCTTTTTTTGCCTGCTTGCGACGGGCTGCTACTAAACTTCCCAACCCCATCACCATACCTGCAATAGTGGTTGGTTCCGGTACTGGCTCAGCATCAGCGGAAACTCCGGCCATAACTTTGTCACTGGTACCAACACGAGACCCATCTACCTGCTGGAAGCGAACCCCTGCCTTAAGCGTACCATTCTGGAATCCCGTCAAGAAAGCACTTTCTGCCTGAGCCGCACTCAGACTGCTGCCAGTTAGCAAAAAGCTAACTAAAGTAGACTGATTTTTATATAAGCCCCCATTAGCGTTTCCACCATTAAAGGTATTGCGCGGAGTGCTAATGCCATAGTCGAAACCGTTGTGCAAACCGCTAATATCAACGTTTTGCCAAAACTTTGTAAAAGTGCTGCCTGCTGCGGTCGATTTAACCGATGCACTAACGCCACTCAATACGTCAAATGCCACGGCAACGAGAGAAGAGTTTGTTGCACCACCGGCTGTAGTCTTAGTGCCAGTGGTATTGGTGATGCCCAAATTCAGGAGCAAATCGGCTCCACTTTGGACAAAGTTGAAGTCCAATGTTGCAGTAGCGCCGGTGCCAATGCCGTTGGTAGTACCGTACTCAGGAGCCACGGATAAACTGAATGCTTGGGCTTGCGTTGCAGTTAGTAATGAAGAAGCAATTGCTAAACCAGCGGTAGCGATACAGGCGGTTAGTGGTTGGGCGAAGTTGGTTTTCATAAGAGTAATACCTTTTCTATATCGTTGGGGGGATTGACTTTATTGATTTCTTTCGGTACCTGTTTACATCATCTATGATGTAAAAGTGTTTGTCTATACATTTTTGATACCTTTACCAAAACAATATGCTTCGAGGTTTATTCTTAAACTTTTCGTAAACTCGGTTGTATCGCAAACGCTAGGATGACTTGTGCTGAGGCATTCCACGGTTAACTATCCGTTATTGCAATTTTCGGTATCATCGGCTGTCACAACTAATTGCGTAATATTACTAAATAACAAGTTGTAATTTATACAATTACTGAGAATCTGTTTGCCGATCGCCAGATAAACGCGAAAGTAAAATATAGTTGCACAGTAAGTAAATATAGAATTGGTAACTATTCCCGGACGCAGAAACCGGGTTAGAGAGACTAAAATACGGCGTGGAGAGCCTGGGTACCGCTGAAAAAAACCGGTCGATCCTAGTCTCAGTGCGTAAGTCCACTACACTTAACGTTATGCAGACGCCGCCCAAAAACGGATACAAGCCCCCGACTAATGTGGTGGAGGGCCAAAAATTTTAGACTCTTGTTCAATCTCCCAGATTCATCTGTGGAGTAAATCTAAAATCTAAAATCTAAAATCTAAAATCTAAAATCTAAAATCGACGGACACCTACGCGAGCCGCGCGCCTCCTACCATTTGAGATTGCATCGACTCGCCCGCCAGTGACACAATAACGTTACTAACAGACAAATTTTCAATGGAAATAATTTTAACTAACGACGACGGCATAGACGCTCCAGGGATTCAGGCACTTTTGCAGGCTGTCAGCGGCAAAACAATTCTGGTGGCTCCGCAGGGGCAATTATCGGGCTGCGGGCATCAAGTGACGGCTCACAGTCCGATTCATGTCGATCGGCGATCGGAATTTGAATATGCTGTAGGGGGAACACCGGCCGATTGCGTGCGCATTGCTCTTCATCACCTTTGTGCGAAGCCGGATTTGGTGCTTTCGGGTATTAACGCGGGTGGCAATTTGGGGGTTGACGTGTACATTTCGGGTACGGTTGCCGCTGTGCGGGAAGCAGCCATGCACGGTATTCCAGGCATCGCAATTTCGCACCGGATTAAAAGGCCGCTCGAAATAGACTGGGATGTCGCTACTCGCTGGACATCGCGGGTGCTGGCGGATTTGCTCAACCGGGAACCCAAGTCTGGATGTTTCTGGAATGTGAATTTGCCGCATTTAGCGCCGGGAAGTGCGGAACCGGAAATTGTGTTTTGCCGGCCTTCGACGCAGCCGCTGCCGGTGGTTTACCGGGTGGAGGGAGAATACTTTTATTATGCGGGAGAGTATGGATCGCGCGATCGAGCTGCGGGGACTGATGTTGACGTGTGTTTTGGGGGTAATATTGCGGTTACTGAGATATCGCTGTGATAGATTTGGGCGATCGAACTATTTTTTTTTGTAAACAAAGCGGAAGTAGGTAGGTAAACTTTGGTATCACTTACCCTCACTATCCTAAAATAGGATAAAATTTTTTTACTTAATTTTTACACTCTCGTAAGTCAACAAATGAGTCCTAACGCAGAAGCGAATTCTCCCAGCATCTTAAAACGCAAAGCCAGCAGCACTGTTGGTCGTGGAAAAGTAGCTAATCTCCATACCAACTTTAATTTTTCTGCATGGAGTGACGAATACGTTACTTTATATCTCGGCGATAGTCTCCAGCACTACGATAATTGGGAGCAACCTACTGTCATCGTTTCAGATGGAGCTTACGGTATTCTTGGGTTTGAAGGAGACACCTCAGATCACATTGATTTACCTAATTGGTATAAACCTCATATCGAGGCCTGGTCAAAAGCAGCCCTACCCTGTACAACACTCTGGTTTTGGAATTCAGAGATTGGTTGGGCTGCTGTGCATCCACTTCTAGAAAAATATGGTTGGCGCTATGTCAATTCCAATATTTGGAACAAGGGAAAAGGTCATATCGCAGGGAATGTTAACACACAGAAAATTCGCCGGTTCCCGGTCGTTACAGAAGTCTGCGTTCAATACGTTAGAGAAGTAACAGTTAATGAACTTACCTTAAAGGCGTGGTTATTGCGAGAGTGGAAACGCTCTGGGTTGCCGTTACGACGCGCCAACAATGCTTGCGGGGTAGTGGATGCAGCAACCAGAAAATACTTCGATCAAGGGCATTTGTGGTATTTCCCTCCGGCCGAGATGTTTGAAAGCCTAGTGAACTATGCAAATGAGTATGGTAGTCCTCAAGGAAAACCCTACTTTTCGCTGGATGGCAATCAGTCTTTAACGGGACAAGAATGGAGCAAGATGCGATCGAAGTTTAGATGCCCTCACGGTTTTACAAACGTTTGGGAGCGTCAAGGTTTACGGGGCGATGAGAGAGTTAAAACTCTCTCTGGGAAAGCATTACATCTAAACCAAAAGCCTCTGGATCTGATGAACCTTATTGTTGAGGCATCTAGCGATGAAAACGATGTTATATGGGAACCTTTTGGCGGACTTTTCAGTGCAGCTTTGTCAGCACGTAAACTCAAACGAAAAGCCTTTTCTTGCGAGATAGATCCCGACTATTTCTACTATGGTGTACAGAGATTTAATCAATAATTTCATCAATACTCTCTTCTCTAATCTGTAGATAATCTTGTAGGGATTTCTTGATGCTGTCTTCTAGGCGACTTGATAAAAGCTTATTCCACCGACCAACGGTCATACCGGAAACTTCAGTATTGTAGACACGTCGCTTAAATTCCTCAATGCCTGGATGTACAATTCTGTCCATCTTTGCAAAATTTGTATCTAGTCTATATTCATAGCGTATCCGTAGCTCCCGCAGAAGGCGCTGATACTCTCTAGTTGGTTTGTAGACTTTTCCTTGAGTACCCCATGAATCAACTATTTTCTCAGCTTCTAAAAACTCCTCAGCAGAGCCTTGGAATTTATATCCACTGGTGTTTGTTTGTTGCAAATTTGCTGTTCTTTGAGTTGTATCTTCCGGCTCTAAAACAAGATAATCCGGCGGATTGTGATAGTGGGTATCTCTCGCTACAGCTACCGATAAACCAGAGACAACGCACACATCAAGAATGCGAGGCTTGCCATAGATGATTTTATCTGGTAGCCATGCCAGGATAGCAACGTAGGTCTGATCGAACCTAAAGTGATTTTGACTATCTTTGAAACGTGCTGTTATCTCTGTTGCTAGTGGGAACCACGCTTTAATTTCTAATCCTGGCGTTGGTTGAACTATGCCGAGGAAAATAGTATCTGGAAAGCCCGGATCTTGCCTATGCCACTTTCCAAATTCAGCGAACTCATTTTGTTGATTCAAGAATTCAACGGTGTTAAATTCGATTAAATTTCCGACTAAGGGCGAAAGCTTTGAGATAACTTTAGACAGGTTCACCGCTGCATCTACGGTAACAGGTTTAGATACATCTAAAACGTCGAAAGTGTTACCCGATAAGCGATCTAGATATTGGGAGGCAAGTCTAATTACATCTTGCGTATTCATATCTCGCTCTCACAAGATGCTTCAGATATTTTTTGTGAAATTTTCCTAATAATATCGCAAGGATCTACACCAATTACATGAGCAACTAACAGAAACTCAATTACATCTAACCGTCGTTCACCGTTTTCATATTTTGCTACGAAAGACTGGGGCTTTTTAAGAGATTTAGCAACAGACTCTTGAGTTAGTTGCGCTTCTTTTCGAGCCGCAATCATACAGCGACGGAAGGTTTCATATTCATGGCTAAAAACAGATTTCATTATACTTTGGGTTTAGCACTGCATATTCCCTAGATATAATAAACCTGTTTTCGGATAATCCCAACATAGGATACTTAGATCTGTTAAAAATCGATAGTAAGGACAATTGAACAAAATTAATCGCAATCCGAAGAGTGGCAGCTATCTCTACTTGCGGCCGTCCGTGCTACCATAATTTTTTTTGTCATCCTTCGGCTTAGCAACACCATCAGGTTGTTTCTTTGGCTTTTTGACTTCTTTGTTGCTTTTTCTTTCTTTTGACATAATTATTCCTCAATTTTTACTCAGAATAACATAGATTGACACATCTGCCTAACTGCAAGTAGACGAGGTGATGCTATACAGATATTACTCGCTCTTAGTTTTGTACAATCTCCAGTAGATTATGCACTAGGTTTTGAACAAATAGCATCTACCGTTAGGCATATCGATAAATCCCTCAGAAGTACACTGTTTGCAATTACTTTTAACCCCGATCGACTCAAAGAAATATTGAAGAGCGCGATCTTACAACTGCTGCGAGACAACAGAGAATAATTCTCGCTTATTAAGCTGTTGTTCCACATCAAATTTTAATTCAAAAGTACAAGAAAATATGGAGCTACGACTATGCCAGCTTTCGTGACACCTGGCGCCAACACAACGAACAAATTTGCAGTTTTAGTTAAAAAAAGCTGTTCGCCACAGTTGACAACAAGCAGATTGTTTTACTATGGATGATGGAAAAAATTCTGAATAAAGTAGTAATTATTTAGGTGGTAGCTACAGCAGAGCAGCATATTTGTGTGCACATGGAGACTCTGAGCATCTAGAATCACTGCGCGACAGATGTGAAAAAGGTAATTATACAAAAGTTACCAATGAATATATAAAGTTGTTAATGGAACACTTGCGATCGTTTTTGAGTGCCAACCTTAGAATAAACGTTTCAGGGCGCTCCTATAACAGCAAGCAACGCTTGCGAGCCACAAAAGCTTTCAACGGAAAATCAAGGGTTTCAGACTACGACCTAAAAACGGTCTGGACTATTGAAAAAGCACAAAGTATATTAAGAAATATAAAGTTAATTTTCAGCTTCCTTCAAAGTAGGAGCGCATCCCCTCGGTTAGAGATAAAATATATATAAAGACTGTTTATTTCTAGATAAATTTCTGCTATTAGGAATGTGACCCGTATGGAAGTAACCGAACTGCTCAAAGAGTACGAAAATGGAAACAGAGATTTTGCTGGCGCCAACCTCAGCGGAGCAAACCTCAGCGGAGCCATCTTGGTCGGGGTAAATTTTTCGATGGCTAACCTGTCGGGAGCTAACCTGAGTCGGGCGCATCTCACCAAAGCAGAACTCAACGACGCAAACCTTTACAGGGCAAATCTGAGTTTTGCCAAAATGGGCCAAGCCAGACTAGCGGACGCAGACCTTACGAAAGCCAATCTCAGCGGAGCTTTCCTGGTCAAAGCGAAACTGCCCAGGGCAAAGTTGAGTGGCGCCCAACTCATAGGTAGCAACCTGCGGAGTGCCATCCTCTGGAACGCCAATTTGTGTACAGCCGACCTGCAATTCATCAACCTGCGGGGCGCGAACCTCACGGGAGCAAACCTCAACTGGGCAAACTGCGGAGGGGCAAAACTCAGCGGTGCAAAGCTTTTTGGCGCTCAACTAACAGGCATCTATCTCAGCAAAGCTTTTATCAATGGCATCGACCTGAGCAGGACGGATCTCAATGGCGTCAACCTCAGCGAAGCCAAACTGAACGGGGTAAACTTGGAAGGCTCGAACTTGTTAGCCGCCAATCTCAGCGGGGCTCAGTTGCGGGGCGTCCAGTTGATGGGAGCAGATTTAACCAGGGCAAATCTGGTGGGAGTTTCTTTGGTGCAGGCAAACCTCGATTGGGCTAGGCTGTGCTATGCAGACTTGAGCGAAGCGGACTTGAGCGGGGCAACATTCATGGGAGCAAACTTTGAAGGTACTCAGTTAGGCGGATCAACAATGCCCGCATCTGTGAGCCATGATGTCTACTTAACTGCGGGGGGCGGTATCGCAGCTTAGCCAGCGGCAACAATCAATCTCGCATCCGAGCCGGCAACTCTCGCATTGGTTTAACTTTTGATGCAGACATCATTACTTTTGTGAGAGTGCTGCACCGGCAAGAAATTTACCTCTGCTTTGCGAGAGTTTGTAGCATCAATTGATATCACCCGATTAATTTCGCGACTCGCAAAGCAGAGGTAATCGCTCCTTCGTGCAAACCATCGCCCAAATAAGCTCCCGCATGATAAGTGTTGTTCTCGCCATTAGTCTCGATAACTTCATCTCGATATCGAAAAGACTCGACAGTGTACAGCGGCGTGTGATGATTCTGAATGTGAATAATGTCCTTTTTGGCGATCGACTCCTGCAGTTGAAAAGCTAAACTGTACTCTTGTGGCGAGGAGATGCCGCAAAGCTGATTCAAGCTCGCATTATATCCCCATCCCTTGTCCGTCTCGAAAAAATCAAATTCTGATAACTTGCGGATACCGTAGCGATCGTACATTGATGTATCCGAATGCAGCACAGTCGTTGCATAATTGGGTTTCCACGCCGAAAACCGCTTCGTTTCCGCATCCGTCGGATCAGACAACAGCCTCATCACTTGGTCTGGTGGCATCGCAAAAACCACCTTATCAAATTCCTGACTCTCCCCATTAGAAAGCACAATTTTTACAGCATCAGCACTTCTGAAAGTCTGGGCAATCTCCACATTCAGCCGTATATCGCCCTTAAACCGCTCCAGAATCTTTTCAATGTAAGAATACACCCCACCTTTAATCCTCACCCAGTTGACCAAGGCATAGTCGCGCAGAACAGGCAGCGCCAATTCCGACGGAAAATTGTCGAGGGATTCAAACGGTATCGAGTAGCTGTACATCGTCAGCAACTTCAGCCAATAATTGCGGATGCACGAGCTTTTCAAACTCTGAGAAAGTGGCATATCGTAGAAATCGTGCTGTTTAGCAAACCGCATTTTTAAAATAAATGCAGCAGAACGAGCGTAGATACTATCGAGCCGCAAATACTCGATCAGGCGTTGGATTCCGGTAAAATTTTTCCGGATCGAGACCTTAGACAAAAAGTGATCGCCATCTTTAAGAAACAGCGCGGAACCAATCTGCACAGGTTCTAATTCAACACCTAGCTCCTGCATAAAAGCCACGAAATTGTAAAACACTGTGGGAAATTCCAGCACCCCATTTTCTAATATTTCATTGCACTCAGATTGATTTGGCGCAACATTTTTGTTGAGCGTCCGAATGTGTCCGCCTAAAATCGGCTGCCTTTCCAACACAGTGACGTGATGCCCCTGTTTATCGAGCCAGTAGGCTGCTGCCATACCGCTCGCTCCGCCCCCAACAATTGCAATTCTCATAGTTAACTCCTAAATTGATAGAAGGAAGTTCGGCAACGGATTTTGTAACGGATGTAACGGATGTCAGGAAGAAGGAAGAAGGAAGAAGGAAGAAGGAAGAAGAAGAAATTCTCGTTTCCAGGTTCTACCTGGAAACGCATTTCAGTCTTGCGTGCCTCGTCATTTTTAAGAGGAGGTAGAGCTTCCAGAAATTCATTCCTTGGCACAGCCAAGGAACGAGATAACGAGAGCAGAAATGAGAGATTTTTAAGAGGAGGCAGAGCAAGAGTGAAATTCATTCCTTGGCTCTGCCAAGAAACGAGAGAAACAGGAAAATAACCAATTGCCAATTTTCCTTAGCCTAAAATCGCATCGCCGGATAAACGTTGATAAAGCAGCGCCCCCGTCCAAAATGTCGGCGCAAAGCCTGGATAGCCCGAAGAGGCGTTGCAGAAATAGAAATTGTTAAGGGATGTTTCATGATTTAGTCGATCGACCCCCATGTTGCGCGGCGTGAGGCTGGAACCGTAGGAATTACCGTTAGGACACCAACAGAAGCGCTCGTTAGTCGTCGGACTTCCGGTAACATGAAAGACCATGTGTTTGCGGAAATTCGGAACATAGTGTTTTTCAACGACATCTAAAATCGAGTCCAGAATCTCTTGTTTCTTCTCTCTGTAAGCTTTGCGATCGGTCTCCCAAAGCTGTTTAAAATAGCTGTAATTAGCAACAGTCAGAAATTCGACAATTTGACAATCTTCTGGACAATCCCGCCGCGCTTCCGTCAGTAAAGTTGGCGTTGTAATTGCAAAGCTCGGACGAGAAAAATCATTCTGGTCATACATTTGAGCAAACGCTTCATTTAGATCCAGGTGTTCCGAATGAAACGTATTCCACTTGCCAAATCCATAGTCTCGGAGATCGATATCTTTGACAACGCAGTACACCATGTAGTTAGATGCAGAATACTCATAGTTGAGTTTCCGCCGCACTGTTTTAGAGAACTGTTCCTCTCCAATCATCTTGGCCGCTCTTTTCGGGTCAAGGTTGCAAATCACCGTGTCGCCCGTGAATTCATGGGTTTGATGGGTGGTCAAATCCATCGCTTCAACACCAGTTACTGTTCTGTTTGTTACCCTAAAATTCGTGACTTCATGGTTTAGCAGCACCTTCCCCCCGTTGGATTCAATGACTTTAACCAAAGAATTGATGACATCTTCAAAATGCTGCGTCGGGTAAAATGCGCCTTCTTGATAGCCTCTAAACAAGGCAATCCAAGCATAGAAAGAAAGCTGATTTGGGGGCAGCAAAAAATCCGGCCATTGCAGGGCTAATAGGGTTTGGGCGGCTTGCGGGAGTTGGAACTTGTCGAAAACGTCCTGAAGTGTACTGTTGAGGTGTTGGACAGCACAGAATACGTCACCGAAATTTTTGAGCAATTCAATTGGTTTGACGGGAGGAGCGAGTTTTCTGAGTCCCGCGCCGGTTTTCTCGACTTCGTTGACGAATTGGCGAATTCTCTCGCCCGCTTCGGGAAACAGCGCCGACAATCGCCGGATCAGTTCCTCTGGTTCCGAGGGAATATCCAGCGCATACCCAGGCATTCTCATGTGGTCGTAGCCATTCGGATCGTACCGTTCAAAGGTGACATCTCGATCGAGAGCGAGTTTTTGGAGAACTCGATTGACTGTATGTCCTTCGCCGCAGTCCCAAACGTAGTGGAATTGGGCATTAAAGGTGTATTTTTTGGCCATCGTAAAGGTGTGGCCAAAGCCTCCGGGATGCTCGTGAGCTTCGAGGATGTGTACGGTTTTGCCAGAGTTTGCCATCAAAGCTCCGAAAACCAGCGCGGATAAACCACTGCCGACGATGAGGTAATCTGTTGTCATGGTAAATTTCCTCGATCGATTGAATGGGGCGATCGTTGTCTATTTAAACTAACTATCAATTCTGAGAAAATTCTGAAGTCCAGCAACAATTTTTTGAGGCGCGCTGGTTTAAGGATTGTATTAAAGTCTGAGTACGGTTGCTGTTAAGCTTAATCAAGCTGTTGTGGAGAGAAATTATAGCTGCGGAGGCGGACTGGAAAGCCCGCCACACAAGGGAAGAAACCGGGTTTATACCTTTGTTGGTAACTCTTAAGGCATAGAGTAGCCTACCTAATTAGGACGATTTTAATTAGAGGCGCGCTCGCTTATTTGTGCGGCACAATCACATCAAAAAAAGCATCTTCCAAATCATAACCAAACATCTGCGACATCGCCATCAACTTCGATTTACTGGGGATTCCCTGTTGATTCAACCAATCAGTCAACACAAAAATTTTGTTCATCAAGAACATTTCCAAAGCTTCAGGATTGTACTGAATACCTTGGGTTCGGTGAAACTCGTGGGGCACCAACATCGCCGCATAGCGCGCCAATTCTCCTGCTTTCCAATCCAGCAAAAATGGCAGCCAAGGATAACAAGCATCCAAGCGAATAAACCACAGCCGCACTTCGGGAATTTCCGAAATTTCTCGCGGATCTAACTCTTCGCGCGGATACTCAATTTCAAATTGTAGCTGTTGTTCGTTTTGGGCGATCGCTCCTTCTGCCAGCCACTTTTCAATCACAGTGCGCACCGGAGACAAATCTAAACTGTTTATGCGATCGGCATCTATCGCTATCATAATACTCATAAAAATTCAACCTTATAGCATTAAGTTTTATCTATAATACCACCAATCACCAATCACCAATTATATCAAATCTGTTAAATCCCGTACACCAGGACTCTTGCAGACCTTCGCAAAATATTTTGAAATGCCTCTGCATTAATCCCCGTTAATCTGCGGTTTCCCTCTAGCAGCAAAGACTTATGCAATCTTGTCTACTACTCGTTGCCAAACCATCACCCATTTTTCCCAAACTTGCTATCCTGCAAAGAATTACCAATCCCCTGGATAATTCCCCGCCCGATCAAACCAATTCCCCGCCCTATAACCTGAGTCAGAACGTAAACAACCCCAGCACCCAACAGCGAGATAACCGCGCGAACTCTAGGTGCGATCGCATCCCTGGTTTCCAGCAGCAAAGTCAAGGCTAACTGCCACCCAGAAAGCTGTGCTAACTCCTGATTTCGCGGAGCATAAATAGAAATTCTCTTAATTCCCGAATCGCCCAAAACAAACAGCCAAAACCGGCTTTCAAAAATAGCTTTCGGTTCCACAAAATAGCTATCCCAGCGATATCTCCACGACAAATTATTGCGAAACCGCTCAATTTCTCGTGTCGAAATCAAATTACCATCGTAAAAGATTTGCTTGATTTCCTCAATATTCGCCAAATTATTTAGCA
The DNA here is from genome assembly GCA_014695295.1 of Microcoleus sp. FACHB-61. Classification (GTDB taxonomy): domain Bacteria; phylum Cyanobacteriota; class Cyanobacteriia; order Cyanobacteriales; family Microcoleaceae; genus Microcoleus. The sequence goes on from JACJNY010000048.1 coordinate 47,255, forward strand.
GAGGCTGTAACACTCCGCTAGCAACTTGAATTGCCAAATTTTCTAACAAAGCTTCAGCTCGCTGCATCGCTTCCGGGCTGCCAGCAACACAAGACATATTGTCAACTGTTAGAGGAATTTCAAATAGCAAATGTGCAAACAAATCAACTGTCATCGGTACTTTGTCAAGGATTTCGGCTGCAACTACATCACCATCTGCTAGTAGAGTCGGCACAACTTCTACACCTCTGCCTGCCAAGATATCAGCAGCGTTTCCCCCTTGAGTTTCTGCCAGTTTCAAGCTGGTTTGACTGCCATCAAAAACCCGAGTTTCTCCCGTTTGCAATGTATAGTATCTGCCAAAAAAATCTATGATTGTCGCCTGCCACAAATCCCGTAAAATAGCAGGCATTTTTTGCGACAATTGAGTTGGCTGCACTTGCGAAAAGCGCAATTCCTCCAGCAAATCCTCTAACTTCCGCAGGATGGAACTCATCAATTCGCGCTTTTTGGCCGATCGCAAAATATCGATTTCCAAAGGCAAGCCAGTCAAATTCACCAAATCCAACTGCAATTTAGCTGCCACTGAGTCAAACAAGCTACCTTGCCAATTATTTGCAACCGCCAAAGATTCAGCCGAAACTTGGGAAGTCACTAATTGCAATTGAGAATTATTTAACAAATTCTTGCCTCTAATTTCTTCTTTCTCCCCTCTGCCTTCTGCCCTCTGCTTTCTGCCTTCTGCCTTCTGCCCTCTGCTTTCTGCCTTCTGTTTTCTGCCTTCTGTTTTCTCCCCTTTTCCTTCAAATAATAACTGACTGACAAGCCAGCGAGCAGCCAGCAATTCTCGGCGGCGGCCGCTGAGTACAACCCCATCTAAAATAGAGGGCAAATCTGTCGGAGCTGCCGCTCTAATCTCTTCCAAATCAGCTTGGACAACCGCCAAAGTTGCATCTATTTCCCGCAGTCCAGACAGACAAAAATAAGCCAACATTTTTTTGTGTACGGGCGTATCAACTGTCGGATCATCTGCATTTTTCTCTGCAATTGCTGCGGAGTTTTCTACTGTTTGAACCACCGCTGCATTTAGTTCTATTTCCGGGTTAGCTGCCGCATCCGTCGCCCAATAAGTGCGACCAGATGCCACCGCGCGAATAGCCTCGATTGTCAGGGAAATATCTCTACCTTTAGGGCAATAGCCATTCGCGCCCGCAGCCTGTACCTCCGCCAACATATCCGGTGTCAGCGGCCCGCCTAGCAGCAACAGGGGCAGGTTGGGGTACAAACTTTTGAGTTCGCGACAAAATGCCAGCACTTCTGTTTGACCAGATCGCAAATTTAAAGTCTCAACAGCCAAAATTCCCAAATCTGCGGGCTTCTTGGCTGCTCCAGAGCCGATCGAGCGAGCTTCTAGAATCCGCAAAGCCTCGCTTCCCCTTGAAAGCTCTGCGACAACTTCCAAGTCTGGATACTGCTCGCAAGCAACTCGCAGCCCCAGCCGGAAAATGGGGTCGCCATCGATCGTCAGCACTTGGAAATTACTCACTTGATTTTAGATTTGAGATTTTAGGAAGCGATCGCGGCAAAACCCAATTACTCGGGGATCAAATTACCATCAGGAGGCCCAGCCGATTCAGGAATCGAGGGCGGCGCGGGTTCCGGAGCCGGAGGAGGAGGTTCCGGAGCCGGGGCCTCTTCTCTCGCGGGCGGATAGTAAGGTTCCGGCTCCCTCGCGGGCGGATAGTAAGGTTCCGGCTCGGGAGCAGGCGGATAGTAAGGTTCCGGCTCGGGAGCAGGCGGATAGTAAGGTTCCGGCTCGGGAGCAGGGGCCTCTTGTCTCGCAGGCGGATAGTAAGGCTCCGGAGCTGGCGCGTACTCTTCTGCTGGAGCTGGCGCGTACTCCTCTGCTGGAGCTGGAGCGTACTCCTGTGCTGGAGCCGGCGCGTACTCCTCTGCTGGAGCTGGCGCGTACTCGCGAGCTGGCTCCGGCGGCGGTGCAGTGTTGGCTCTAAGTTCGGCACTCCAGCGCCCGATGGCATCTGCCGCCTCTGAATACAGGGCCCTACCGTAACCGATTTGGGAAGCCGTATCGATCGCCGCTCCTAGACTTCCTTGAGATGCCAATTCCAAAGCTCGATCCAGAATCGGTCGGTCTTGAGCGACTTGCAGTTCGCTCACCCACTGATAAACATTATCCTGAGCTTTCGCGTACAAAGTCCTACCGCTCTTAATTGCCGAAGCTTTTTCAATAGCAGCGCTAAGTTTTCCTTGCTTCGCCAGGGCGATGGCTTCATCCAAAAAAGGCTGATCTTCAATAACTTCTATGCGTTTCGTCCACTGAGCCAAGAGAGTTTGCGCTTCTATCCTGCGGGGGCGCTTTTGAGCAACCAGAACTACCTGAGCGATGGCGCCCTTGAGTCCTTCAACCGTTTGCGCTTCTGCCAACTGCTTCGCCAGGGTGAGGAAAGATTGGTCTTCGATCCGCTGAATTTCCCGGCGCCAAGAAGCCACCAAAGTTTGAGCGTGAATCCGCCGCGGCTGCTTGAGTCCGATGGTTTGCGCTTGCTCGATCGCGAGTCCAAACGTTCCTATCTGACCGACACTAGCGATCGTACTCGCCACTTGCAGCCGCAGCAAATCTTGAAACTGCACCTGCAAATTTTCAATTTGAACTTGAGCTTGCTTGTACAGAGGGCGACCCGGAGCAATTTGGCTAGCAGCCCCCTGCCCTTCCAGCAAGCTAAAAATGTGTTGCCCCAGCGGTGTTGATATCGACTGGTTCCACGTCACTGCCTGAGCCCTACCCAACTGCATTAAATCTTGAGCTTCCGCAAACAGCGGCGAATCTTGCGGCACCACAGAAGCAGCCTCGATCGCCCCCGGCAGGTCTTTCGCCCCCAACCGCTTAGTAGCCATTGCCAGCAAAGTCCGGCTCCAGCCCTCAATTTCCTTCTCAGCTTTAGCGCGGGCAAAAAGCTGCGAGTCTATTTTGCGAGCGAGGACGATCGCCTCAGCGAACTTTTGCGGAGTTCCGTCCTGCGCCAAATCTCTAGCCTCTTGCAAGCGCTGCCAGCCGTTTCTTTCCAAAGAAATCTGCTGGATCAGCTCGTTGTAGCGCTTCTGACTCCAGAAAACATTTTCCAGCTTGAACAAAGCTTGAGCATAATCCCAGGCCTTCCTTAAATCCTCACTTTTCAAAGCTGCTAGGGCTGTATCGTAGAGTTTTTGGCCCTCCTGCCAATTTTTTTCCCAAGCAGTAACAGCCTCCTGTACCTCTGGGTAAGACGGACTGGTTTTCGGAATTTTCGCCACAATCTCCAGGGCGCCTTTCAAATCGCCCACCTCAATTTTTGCCCTGGCAAATCCCAGAATGGCTTTCGACCATTCTCCTATCAAATGTTGACCCTGCGAGTATAGCGGATGTTCTTTCGGCCAAGCCTGCACCAGTGTCATTGCCGATTCTAGCTGTTCTAGCTTGCCCGACTTAGCTGCTTGTTGAGCGCAGTAAAGTCGCTCTCCATCCGCCGCCAGTGGCGACAGTTGCTGGCAATTTGGCGGCGGCGGCATCGTCAGCAACCACAGAAATGCAGCGGCCCCCGTTACTCCAAATCCCACCAGGAGACTCAGCCAGATAAGTTGCCACTGCCAAAAAGTTCTTTTTCCCTCGGCCGGCCCGGCCGTTACTGAGGAACTCGCATCGCCTGTCGCCTCTGCACTGAACTGTGCCGTGGTTTTGGGAGATGGGTTGTATTGCGGTGGTGTGTGGAATTGGTCAGATTGTCGTCTCGCCATTACTTCAGCCTGTCCTGTAATGCGCACTCTTCACGTGACACTCCCACATCAAATCATAGATTGTGATGTCGGCTTCTGACTCCTGTTAAGGAGATCGAGAACTTCCTTCAAGGTACTGGCAATCTTTCCCTCTAGGGCGTTTTATAGTGAGGTTCGTGTCTGGCCCCACTGGTTGCTTCCGAGCATTTTCGGCTCTCGAAGCACGTAAATCATACCAGTTATCAAACATTTATTCACAGATCCCGGGGTCGTTTAGCAAAAAAAACATTATAAAGCCCCCCTCAGTCGCTTAATTTTAGATTTTAGATTTTAGATTTTAGATTTTAGATTTGACTCTGCAAATAAATTTGGAGGGGGTTAAGTAAGGTCTAATACTAAATTTGGGTCAGAAATTCCCTTTATTAAGACTCAGCGGTTGAAAGCGCAACTACACAAAACAAAATTTAGTCCACTCCAAGCGGACTAAAAAATCAAGGGGGTACTAAAGCCGGATTCCGTCTAAACTCTTACGTGTAGCGGGTAGAACTGATTTTTTAGGTTTAGTCGTAAATTTTATTCCCGATCGCCAAACTTGGCGATCGAGTTTCACTCTTTTCTACTGTGGCGAATTCCGGCGCGCTACGGCAAAAAGCCCGATCGAGCGCAGCTAAATACTTAAATCATTTTATACGGCCGACAGGCCGAGCAAAAAGATCGGTTTTGGTTCCAATAGCCGGTGCTTTATCGGTTACGAAGCTTTTGGCGTATCGCTGACACTCGATGCTTCCGTGGCGGACTCTGCCTTTCGATATCCGTAAAAATCTATCCGGTAGTCTACAATTCTGACACCAGTTTGCTGCTGGATTTGTTCGATCAATTCGATCGGCAGTTCCACATGAACGTCGAGAATTTGAGTCGTATCCAGACAGTTGACGTGAGAGTGAGAATCGCTGACATTGCCGTACAAGCGTCCCTCGGAGCGTTCTATGCACTCAATAATCCCTTCTCTCGACAAAGCTTCTAGATTTTGATAAACCGAAGTATGCCCGATCGAATGCGCTTGTTTGTTCAGGCGATCGTAAATTTCGCGAGCCGAGAGGTGTTCTTTTGCCTCCCACAAAAGTTCTAGAATAAATCGACGCTGGCGGCTCAAGCGCATTCCCATCGCCTGACAGCGGTTTAAAGCATCTTCTAATGAACGAATTGGTTTCACAGCTACCGCCTTATAAAGCCTGCTCGATTTTTAATTCAGGTACAATATTGCACGCCTATATATCCACTCATTCTAACGCAGGGTTGCCCAACAGTAGAAGGTAGAGCGCAAAAATCTCGACTGAGTGAATTTTTTTCGAGTTGCTGCTCAACTCAGGCTGCCAGCACCCACCAGAAAATTATCCCCCTCAAAAATATTGCTTTGACTCTATCTTCTACTGCCGCAAGTCCTAGTTTGAGGGTGCTCTGAGGGCGTTAACGAGTAACTTGGCGATTTCCGAGAGTTGCTTTTTGTTGAAAGTTTTGAGCAAAAGCTTGACTACCGCCTTAGGTTCGGCGGGAAGTGCTAGTTGCTTCGCCGCTGCTGCTGGGGCTGCTGGGGCTGCTGGGGCTGCTGGGGCGCTTGCCTCTGCTGGTTTTGGGCTGGCTGCCAAAAGTAGCAAATTTTTACTCGGAACGATCGCCTTAACTTTTCCCCCTTGCACCAAATCTCCAGCTTCCTTGAGTTCTTTGATAATCAGCGGAGCTAAGACTTTATAAGAGTTTTTGGGATTAACGATCGCGGCTCTAGCTGTTTTAACTAAATTTTGCCAAGTCTCAATTTTACCTCCCAACTTATAGAGGCGAACGCAAACAGCGGTCAACTCGGCGCGACTAGCAACCGATTCTTTCTGCTTGAACACCTGCAACATTTCTTTAAGTAAACTCATCACTTCAACAGCAAAATTCGCCGGTACAGCGCCCGCTGTTGGAGCGGCGGGCGCACCAGACCCAGCAGCAACCGCCTGCACTTTGCCCGACGCCAATTTATTGAGGTGAGTTTCCAGTTGAGCAAAAACAGGCATCACCTGCTGCACGAGTTTTTCTCCCTCTTCATTCCTCAAACCGAAAGGCCCCTCCAGTCGCCCCAGCAAGTCCTTAAGCGTATCAACTCCCTTTAAAAATAGGGATTCTGCCGTTTGGTCAACCTGCTTGACGGGCCCGTCCTTGAGCACCTTAAAACAATCTTCCAAGCGGTGAGCGGTTGTTTTAATACTATCTAAGCCGAGCATAGCCGCCCCTCCTTTGACGGAATGGGCGGCTCGAAACATCTCTTGGACGCTTTCGGGGTCTTTCATCGTGGACTTTAAATCCACTAAACCATTTTCTAGAGTATCGAGGTGCTCCTTAGCCTCCTCTATAAACAAACGCATAATTCGGTCTTGCTGATCTGACACGACAGTCCTCCTAACAATCTCAGCACCCTCCAGAAAGCACCCTCTTCGCGGGAGAAAACGCGACTCCTGGCTAAAGTCGGAAGCTCCCATGCAAAACATTCTAGCCTGCCTCAGCTAGCAGACTCAAAATACTGGTGTCGGGGCAATCTTAGCCCTAAAACTGGTGCGGTGGAGATTGAGCCTAGAGTTCTGAGGGAGTATCTGGAGCGACTTCAATACCCATTCCTTGTTTCATCATCTGCTGAGCCGTAATCAAGTCGCTTAACTCCTTGACTTCGACGCCGATGTCTTGGCAAGCCTTTTTTAGTTCCCGCTCGAAGGTGTTGAGGTCGCCTCCGTAGCCGCAAAGCTTCGCGGCTGTGGCGATTCCTTGTTGGGCGTTAGCTTTGGCGCAGTCGATCAATTCAATGCCTTTGAGGGGTTGGGAGGATGCCATAATTTCAAGCCACAATTTATATTTTCTCCCACTGTACCTAGAAGGTTGAGGTCGATCGATCTATCGAAAGGCATGAAAAATCCTACCTGTGCTGCGTGTTGCCAATTCATAGTTACTTTTTGGGATGGCCTGCCAAGATAGCAGTAGTTGGGATTTTCTAACCCTTACTGTGCCTAACCTATATTGGGTCTTGGATGCAGGTACACACTAGACTCCAATTGCAAGCATTCGCTCTCAAGACTTGAAATTATCCGCGTTGCATCTGCGGTTTCCCGATCGATCAAAGATTTATGCAATAAGTTTAGTATCTTCACCATGCAGTATGCCTGCAGCTACTACCGAAAGCGGAGCAAACTGCACGGCAGCTACTTCCAGCCGGGGGGTTGGGATTTTCCGGGCGACGACGAACCTCACTACAAAGATTTTTTATATTTCTCCTTTGGCCTTGGCATGACTTGCCGGCGTTGCAGATGTGCAGATTACTTCTCGTTCCACGAGGTATCTCGTGCTTTTTCACAGCGTGCTGTCGTTCTTTTTTAACACCGCTATTCTGGCTATGAGCGTCAATATTATTGCTGGATTGAGTTGAGATGATTCTGTAGCAGATGCTGCGATTTTTGGTTAATGGGCGATCGAGCTTGTTTTAGGGCGCTGCTTATTGCCCGAATTCCAGAGTTAGACGCAAGAAAGTCAGGCTAATCACCAAATTTTGCATAACTCAATAGAAAATGTTAGTGTTCACGATCGAGTTAGCGCGAGGTTAGAGATCAAAACAAGCTAAAAACAGCTTGGTGTAATGCTCTGAGGATACCTATGAAAGCCCTACTGATTCTCTGTAAAACTAAAGTTATCTACTAACTGCTGAAAAAACCTCTCAGGACTAAAAGCATACGACTCTTTAACTAGAGATTTGTTTTTCAGTTTAATTGTTTCCTCAATTCTGCTCAGAGAATTGAAATAGCACTTATGAAGAGAATCTTCTTGAATATAAGCCAATAAATCTTCTGCCTTTAATTTGTCTTCCTTCCATAGTTTAAATTGGATAATGCTCTTCTTACCTGCATCTTTGTCATAAATATTATATGAATTAAGTAGAATTTCTCCTTTAGAGATGATGTAACAAAGCTCCCGAATTGGTCTGACGCTATGCCCTTGTTCACGTAAACCTGAAAACATTCGATTTCCCATGACAATACATGAACATAATTGGGATGGCAAAGGAGACTGTGTTTTAATCTTCGTTGCTAAATAGGTTCTGAAAGGTTCTTGCTGCCATAAATCTTGGAAGTGAGTCAATTGAGCTGCGGCTTTCTGAATGTAATCATAAGTGGTTCTCAATTCAAATAGATTACAAGGATGCAAGGAGTTTTTGCATTCAAATATAAATAGGCAGTTATCTACAACAGCTAAGACATCTACCTCGCCTTTAACGCCTTTAAAAGAATATTTTAAGTTAGTTTCAAATATTGATGATACTGGCTTTAAGCATCTCTCCATCTCCAGAACAATTGGATCTTCAACTGATTCTGAATCAAATCTAAATTTAGTGGATTGAAGAACGTTTCTACAAAGATCAGAGTTAGTTAAAATTCCCAGAGGTAAAAGTATCCAATCTTCAACATTAATAAATGGGTACGTTTGTAAATCAAATATCTTCTTGCTTTCTAATCTCCAAGTAAATAACTCAAAAATTTCTTTTGCCTTTTGTTCTCCCAAAAAACTAGCCAATAAATCTTTGAGTTGATTGGCTTGTAAAACAGGCATAGATCGCCAAAATAACTTAGACTTAAAGAGCTTGTTAGAGTCTATATACTCCGTAAGAACAAATAACATAAATGCAAATAACCGTTGTACTTTAATGATGTCGAATAATGATAAGCTTTGGGAAACTGGGATTTTATTTACTTTTTGAAAGTCAATAAATAAATTACTTTCAAGTTGTTTGAGAATCATCTCCTCTTCCAAAAAAAGACTGTTAGTGTCCAAAAACTCACTTAAGGTTTGATATTGAATTTCCAGGACAATTCGTTTTAAAGGACTGTCTATAATCTTAAATATAGAGTCTTGAAAATTTTGATAATACGTCTTTGAAAATTCCAAGATAGAGGGGTATTTTTCTGTTATTTCTGATAATTCTGACAAAGACTCAAACGAGTTAGCCCTCTCTTGCATTGATTGTCTTATGTAGCCGAGACAACGGGTCATCTCAAACTTTGGGTCAGGTGCTTTTATAATAATTTTTGCATCATTTTGTGTAACTGTATAACCAAAACTATCTACAAGCACTTCAGACTCTTTTAAAAAAAATAATTTGTTAAAATCCTCTAATTTGGTAAGGTAATATTCATCGTTTAAGCGTTTTTCATTGACTTTATTAATATTTGATTTATCTCAATACTCCGGACAGTTTTTAAAGAGGGATGCGACGCCTACGGCAAGCAACGCTTACGCAATAAATCACAGAAGCGAAAAAAGTGAGTGCAATCTGAACCCAAAATGAACAGAAAAAAAGGCGCTCTTTTAGGTTAAGCTATAAAAACACACAAACTTAACAGATTGCCTTATGAAGATTATTGAATCCATCTTACAACAAATGCCCGGGATTAGTCAACCCCAAAAGAAGTTTTTAATCACTTTATTCTCAACTATTTTGCTTGTTTATGGCAAGGTCAACTTCACTAATCTCAGTCGTTATAGTTGTTTGAGCGAAAAAACCTACCGTCGTCACTTTCTCAAAAACTTTAAATTTCCACAATTCAATCAAGATTTCCTCGAAAAAGCCTTAAATCCTGAACACACCGTCATTGCTGTTATTGATTGTTCTTTCTTAAGAAAAAGTGGCAAAAAAACTGACGGTAAAGCTTATTTTTATAATGGTGTAGCGGGAAAATCGGAAGAGGGATTGGAAATTTCTGTGATTTCTATTGTCGAAATTGAGACTCGTTTATCTTATAGTTTAAGTGTACAACAAACTCCATCACGCCCTCAAATAAAGCCTGCGAAAAAGCTGCCCCACAAACCGAAAAATTGCTGTCAAGAAAAACTCGCAAAAAACCTGACTCTCAAAGTTCAAAGCCTGACATCACAAGAGTTGATGACTATGCACAACATCTAAAGAATACTCGTTGTTACTTCCCAACTTCTGTACGTTATTTGGTGGCTGATGGCTATTACTATCGCTCTAAATTCTGGGATGCTGTGCGGGACTTAAATTTAGACTTTATTGGCAAGTTAAGAAGTGATGCTAACCTACGCTATCTCTATACAGGTGAACAAAAGAAACTGGGAGATCCACGTAAATATGATGGCAAGGTTGACTGCCATGATTTGAGTCGTCTTAATTTTGTTAAAGACGTAAAGCCGGGAGTTTCATTATATACATTGATTGTGTGGAGTTGTTGTTTAAATTGCCCAATTTGTTTGGTTTGTATCTCTGAGGTTCAAGCCAACGGCAAAATCAAAAATGCTTTATTGTTTAGCACTGATATTCACCTACCACCTGAGCAAATTCTTGAATATTATCAGGCTCGCTTCCAGATTGAATTTATTTTTCGTGATGCCAAGCAATTTACAGGATTGTCTGATTGTCAAGCTCGTCATTTACCACGGCTTGATTTTCATTTTAATGCCAGTCTAATTGCCTTAAACTTAGCTAAACATCAACTCTCTAGTTGTCATTCATCTGCCAAGTCGTTTGTGTTTTCTATGGCCTCTTATAAACGTCTGGAATTCAATAAGCATCTACTTTGTACCTTTATTGACAAGTTAGATTTAGACCCGGATTTGATTTTAAACCATCCTAATCTTCCTTCAGTCTTGTCTTATGGTACTTTGGCTGCTTAAAAACTGTCCGGAGTATTGTTATCTATAACCTTTTTGTCATGGCTATGATAAAGATATAAAGAAAAGGCTGAAGCTAGCTCTTCCTTACATACAGAGTAGCGATTAGCGTGGTCTTGTTGAAGACCATCAAGTGGCCAGAACAATGAATCAACTGCTTGATGATCATAAAGTGGCCAGAACAATGAATCAACTGCAACTAGGTAACTTTTAATCTCAAGATAATCAACCTCTTTAAGTAAAACATTAAATAAGGTTTGAATATTTCTTGAGATGGAAAGAAGCGATTTTATAGATTCAAAGTAAACTTGGCTATTCTGGCTGATGTTTATTTTCCCAGTTTCATTTATCAAAGAATTAAGTATCTGAGATTGGAAATCATAGGTTGAGCATCGAAGTACACCAATTTTTCGTAGTTGACCTACAAATTCCGCCTCACTTTGTTGTAATCCCGCTCGAAATAAGTCTAAGGCTAGCTTTTGCTCTCTGTCTGAGATGGCTTGCTTTAAATTCTGTGCAATTTGCTTTATAATTTTCATTAATTAAATGGTAGGGTTGGAGCAACGAAGCTATCATTAATAGTCTTCTATTTGACTTCAAAAAATGCTGAAAAATTTCTCAAGGCATACCATTACATGGCAATGAAATCCGCTCTCTAAAAAAACGCTAAAACCGCCTTTTCAGCGGTTATTTTTCAGCGGTTATGATGCGGCAGTCGTTACGACTACCCCTAGGCTTTGCCTAATAAATTTATAACTTTAGGGCATTCAAACGTCAAGACACCGACAATGAATTGAGCTACCCAGGTGATGGGAAGGAATTTTTAATGCTGATTTTCCCACCCTAAGCCGATCGCCCTCCATCCCCCGACACTACAGCAAACGGGCGATCGCACGCCCCCGTTCTGCCAATCTCAAAATTTCCTGACATTTTTATTGCTAAAGCGAAGTCATTACGAGTATGATTTAACAAGAAGCAAAACAGACAGCCGCCATGAGGATCGAAGAAATACCCCTCAACCAGATTCGCCGCCCCCTGCCGCGAGTCAACGACCAAACCAAAGTAGCCGCCCTCATGGAATCCATCCGCGAGGTAGGTTTAAACGAACCCATCGATGTGCTAGAAGTAGATGGACAGTATTACGGATTTTCCGGCTGCCACCGCTACGAAGCTTGCCAGCGTCTCGGTTTAGAAACTATCCGCTGTAAAGTACGCCGAGCTCCCCGTGCCGTGTTGCAGATGCACCTAGCCTGAGCCTCTCAAGAGAAATTCACCACGCAGGCAAACATTCAATCGCCCAAAGCTTTCTAATATATTCGATCGACCATCACTACTAACAAGCTAAAAACCTATGACTGCCAACAACCACAAACAACATCTTTACCCCACCCGCATCGATATGTCAGCCGCCACCCGCTCTCAAGTAGTCGGGCTGCTCAACGGCACGCTAGCAACGACTCTCGACTTAAAAACTCAAGTCAAGCAAGCTCACTGGAACGTTAAAGGCATGGACTTCTACCAGTTGCACTTGCTGTTTGACGAAATGGCAACAGAACTCGAAGAATACATTGATTTGGTTGCCGAACGAGTCACAGCTTTGGGCGGTTTGGCTGTAGGAACAGCTCGCACAGCCGCCGCCGATTCGATCCTGCCAGAATTTCCTTTCGACATTGTAGACGGGAAAGAATACGTGACGGCTTTAGCCGATCGCTACGCACCCTACGCCCAACACCTGCGAGTCGCCATCGACAAAGCAGCGGAACTCGGCGACGCCGATACAGCGGATCTCTACACCGAAATTTCCCGGACAATTGACAAGCGTTTGTGGTTCCTAGAAGCGCATTTGCAAGGTTCTGCGAGAACAGCAACAGCCACAGCCCCGGAAAAAGTAGGCGTCAGATAGCCACAAAAACATTTGTGGGGTGGGCGCGCGAACCCGCCCCAAAGATGTATTTCCTTAAGGCTCCTAACAGTTTACGATCGAGAATATGTCCATTTATTAATTTGGATGAATTGCTCGTGACCCCCAATATTCCAGATTATGCTCCTCAACTTCAACGCCTGATGCAACAGGCGGGTCTTTCGGGCGATCGAGAACTCAGCCAAAAAGCAGGAGTTTCCGAGATCCAGCTAAGTCGCCTGCGTCGCGGCTTAGCTTTGCAAACCCGAGCCGACATCCTGCTCAAAATCAGTCAAGCTTTGCAAATTTCCTTAACCGAACTGCTCGCAACCTTGGCGCCAGATTATGTAGAGTTAGAAAAGGCACCACCGACAGCCGTAGAACAAGAATATCAGCGCCTGCAAGCTTCGATCGAACAGCAGCGAGAATCTTTGATGCAGGAATTCCAGCTTTCAAGCGTGCAAATTTTAGAATCTTGGATGTTGCAATGGCCGACTGCTGCGAGCAAAGCTCAAGAAAATCACAACTTGCGGGCTCAGAAACTACTACCCTTGCTGCGGCCCGTCGAGCAGTTATTGGAGCATTGGGGAGTGGAGTCGATCGCCCCAGTGGGAGCAGAGATTCCCTACAACCCTCAACAACACCAACTTCTGGAAGGAAAAGCCCAGCCCGGAGAGCCCGTCAAAGTCCGCTACACAGGCTACACACAAGGCGACAAACTCCTCTACCGCGCCAAAGTTAGCCCAGTTTAATTAATAGCAGAAGGCATTCCGCAGAACAAAGATTGTCCCCCTCTCAAACTTCACTGCCGGCGAAGCGCTGCGGCTCGGCTCAGCGTTGCGATCCGCAACGATCACCATCTCTTGCACTCAAAACAATTCTCCCGCTCACAGGCTCTGGCACTTTCCCCCTCTGTTATTTGGATCGAAGTCCATCTCGCAGCTATACTAGCCTAGTCTGGCTAGAAATTCTGACATTCCCACCGCAAAATATGAGTCCTGTAGTTAAAATTATTCAGCCCTCTGGCATTTTAGACGGCACCAAGGCAAGTCAATTCCGCCAAGAGATTAGCGACCTAGTGGAAGCGGGAGCCGATGTGGTATTGATAGACTTCACTGATGTGACATTTATGGATAGTTCTGGTTTGGGCGCTTTAGTCTTGGCGCTCAAAACAGTCCGGGCCGCTGGGAGTCAATTAGTTGTATGTTCTATCAACGAGCAAATCCGCATCTTATTTGAACTCACCAGCATGGATCGAGTTTTCGAGATATTTCCGACCCGCGATGCTTTTAATAGCAAAATTCCTTCAACTAACTAAATCTTTTGGCTGCTGCCTTCTTGCTATTTGGTCGCAGATGCGCTGCGAGAAGTCAGCTAGCCAAAGTTTACCTTGAGTAAAGACCAATCATCATCAAAAACTGCTTTAGCGTTCAACTTTTGAATGTAGTTCAAAACCAACTCTAACTGGTCGGCACTTGCACCGTTGTAAGCTGCTAACAAGTCGATGAAAGGGTCAAGCCCCCAGATATTGCCGTCAGGTTGGTGGATCTCGTATACCCCGTCGCTAAAGATGTAGAGAGTGCTCAAATCCTCGACATCGCAGCAATTATCGACATAGGGGGCGTCGGGGAACATCCCGACCGGCATTCCGGGGGTTTTTAATCGCTGGATTTTAGCGGTGCTCGCAGGGGACTGGGAAATCAACACGGCCGGTGGATGGCCGGCGCTGGCATAAACGAGCTGGCGAGAAATGCGGTTGTAAACGCCATACCAGATGGTGAAATACTTGTCATTTTGGTAGCTCATCTGGAAGGTGGTGTTGAGGGCGCGCAAAACGTCGCTGGGTTTGTAATAGTCAATGTTGGGGAGCGTGCGCGATCGCAGCAAATTCAGCACGGCCACAGAAGGCAGCGCCGCCCGCAAACCGTGACCCGCTACGTCGAGCAAGTAAATCGCCAAATAATCGGCATCTAGCCAGTTGTAGTCGAAGCAATCTCCCCCCAACTGCCGGGAGGGAATGAATTTTGCCTCAATGCTAAAAGGTTCCGTCATCGGATCTGGCAGCAGCGATTGCACGTACTCCGCCGCCTCAGCTAACTCTGCTTCCAGACTTTGCTTGGCAATTTTTAAATCTCGGCTGAGTTGGTGCAGCCGCAATCCGGCGCGTACTCTCGCCTGCAACTCGTTGAGTTCGATCGGCTTCGAGATAAAATCGTCGGCACCTGCGTCGAGTCCTTTGACTCGATCGGCGATCGAACCCAAAGAAGTCAGCAAAAAGAATTGTGTAGTTGACAGCTCCGGATCTGCCTTAACTCGACGGCAGACATCTATGCCCGTCAAGCGCGGCATGATCCAATCGCAAATTATCAAGGCCGGACGCAATTTTTGCGCCTGGGCTACACCGTCTTCGCCATTGCTTGCTACCGTTACTTCGTAACCCTGTTTTTTCAGGGTTCTTCTCAGCAGTTCTTGAACAGCCGTATCATCGTCAATAACCAGAATTTGAAACATGGGCACTTAGGTACTACAAGTTTTTCAAGGTCTGGGGGTCATTAAAAATATATCCTGTCAGCGCCCTTGTCTGAGATTGAGTATAGTCTATTGACACTCTCAAGCCTTTCATACACGATGGATTCTTCATTCAACGAGCTGACACCGCTTGCGACAGGATTTCTCCTGCGTAAGTAGAGGTCGCTCTCTCCTGAAGCCTAAATTCCGGTATGCCCTACCGTACTCAATTAGTTCTTGACTTATAGTTAGGTTTTGTTCAAAAGTAGCTTTCCTAAACAGCAACACCGTGTTTGTGTGACGGATCGCTCAACCAATCCAGTTAAGTTTTTATGTTGTTTAGTTATACTCAATTTTAGACCGATTACGATCGTACCACACCCAGCATAAGACGGATCAAAAAGAACACGGGGAGTCTTCGTCCCTAGAGACGTTCGGCGAAGCGAGCGTCGAGCCGTCGCTTGTCATCGGGGCCTGAGCGGGACAGGGTTTTCAATCTCCCAGAATATTTCTATAACATCGCTTTCCAGGTAAATACTTTTGCCGGCCAGCCATCGAGTTCAATTTACCTTTAAATTTGATGCAAATTTTGGTTCTGTCGAACTTCACCCCTAGTTTATACTCAGAATATAAACTTTTATGGATTTTTTTTGCCAGCAGGGGCGAATTGACATCTGGGCGGGACTTCTGTTATCGTAAATACCTAATTAGTCGATTTGACATTTATTTTCCTAGCAGCAAAAGCTAGTACGATCGCACTCCCATTCAATTTTGCCCGGTTTTACATGGCAAAAGAGCCGATCGAGAAGGTGGAAAATGAGGCTGCAGGTGAATGACTGCGATGGGTGATGTGGGTGCTAGCAGTTGTCGGCCTTTGGGCAAAAAAAGTTAAAAACGTAAAGTACAGGCAATAAAATATTTGTCTCTATTTTATGGAACTATAATTTCAGTGGCAGAGCGTGATTGAATTAAAAGGTTCCGAAAAGTTGCAAGTCCTCAAGAAAGCGGATCTTCAAGTCAATACTGGTCTGAGTGCTTTAGACCGAGTATTGTCCTGGTTTGCACAATTGTACGAGCAGCGAATTCCCACAAGTGTGTGGATACGCTGTCAGTTGGCTTTGGCTGAGGGCTTTACAAATGCGGTGCGTCACGCCCACGAGGGCAAACGTCCAGATTTGCCGGTTGACATTGAGGTGGCAGTGTCTACTGAATCTGTAGAGATTAAAATTTGGGATTCGGGCGCTGCGTTTGATTTAGAGCAAAAAATTAAAGATATGTCGGAAAAAATCGATCCTGAAGCTTCAGGCGGGCGGGGCCTGAAGTTGATGAAAGACATCGCAGACAGTCTCAGTTATACGAGAACGGCTAATGACCGGAACTGTCTGTCGATCGTCAAAAATTATACTCCTGTCTTAAGGCCGAACGATGAAGATGATATTTTGCAACGGTAAGAGGAAATTTATGATTAATGGATTCATCTGCTTTTAAACGCGGGACAAAGGGTTAAGCCACAGCAGAATTGTCCGTTTTAATTGATTTAATTCCCGATACACTTCTTGTTTGACCCATTGCCCGATCGCGTCGAAGGGTGTAAAAATTTGGCCCACCGGCCAGCTAACATCTTGACCTAAGGGTGTTTGATGGTTGCCGGCCAGGGTCTGAACTGTAATCATGTCGGGAAATCTCTGTTTTAGCAGACCAGTCAAAAGCAGGGTTTGGTCGATGTTGTCGCCGTTAAATTTGACTAAAAGATTGCGCCGGATTTGATAGCGATCTTGGACGAGGCGATTGGTGTCTTGCGGGGAAGGGGTAAACTCGACTTTAAAGACGGGGGAAATTTGCTCGACGATCGGGATTGCTTCGGATGCCGCATAATTGTTGAAAGAGATCAGAATATTGCCTGCCCTTTCTATGTCAAACACAGAACCGATCAGCAAGTGCAGTTTGCATCCCATGCTGTGCCCCATGCCGTAAACGGGGAGATAGGAAGATTTGAGCAATTTAGTGGCGCGCAGGCGATCGAGGGCATTTTCAAATTTGTTGAGGACATCGCGGGCGATCGCAATATGATCCAAAGTATTGACAAACGGCGTTGCTACGACAAGATATCCTTGGTTCCCCAAAGCCTCTAACAGCCAGCGATAGGTCAAGTGTGGTGCTGTCGCCACAAAAGCACCGCCGAGAAAATGTACGATCGCGATCGGTTTAGACGGAATTAATACCCAGTTACCAGAAATTTCTTGCCAGTCCATAAATTCAATCTAATTCAAAATAAAAAGGCGATCGCCCTCTGAAGGTAGAAGGCTGAATTTTTTCTAAATTTTTGCTTTTATTTTCTGCCTCAAAAAGGGGTTTGCTACCCATTTTTTAATTCAAAAAACTTTGCTCTTTACTGTTAGAGTCGATAGGGGCATTTCTACCCCTACCTCTCCTTCAGAACGGAACGTGAAACTTTCGCTTCATTCCGCTCCTTGATATCTTCACCCTTGGTATGGGTACAATTT
>JACJNY010000049.1 GCA_014695295.1 Microcoleus sp. FACHB-61
GTTTTCAAAATTAGCTGTTTAATCTCCTCCTTCTTGAGTTGTTGAGCAACAGCTTGCCTGATCTTAAAAGGCAGCTACTTTTAGCTGAACTCATTTTTTAGTCTAAACTACAGATTTTAGATTGAGTGTAATATTAACACTCGGCGGTTGAAACCGCTGATTTTACGGGCACACAGACAAAACCCGCAAGGCAAGGGTTGAAGATATAGGTGATCTGTTTTTTTCTTGGTATACTTATTTATTCTATTGTTCTGCGATCGCCAATTTACAAGTATAGTCAACCAGCCGAGACAAAGATGAGTTGCGATCGACTAAAGTCCATCTGGGATCGAAATTAGACCAATTTTCGCCATCTTCGCTAACTCTGACAGTTCTAAACTGTCGCTGCTGGCAGTTAACTTCCATTTGCGCCAACAATTTCTCGTTACTAAACTGCTGAGTTCCTAAAATAGTTCTGACTGGATAAGAAGGAGCACCGGGAATATCGGATTTACTTAATTCAACGCTGCTGGGGTCGATGCAAATATCTACAAAACATCTTAATTTCTCGGCGCGGACGCTCAAAGTATTGATACAAACAAAAATAAAAGTTGCTATTAAAAAAAATGACGAATTCTTAGTATGTATGGCAAATTTAGTATTCATCTGCGTTAATTAGCGTTTAGGGCAGGTTTAATACTATTGAGAGTTTAATAAAAAAGTAGGGACGTGGAGATAGTGCAGCGTCCCTACTTTTTAAAGACCCGGCATTGCCGTGTCTCTAATCTTTAAACAAGTCTTAAAGCTGAGGAACGTATTGTTCTTTTTCAGGAACAAAAGTGTATTCGGCGACAATTTGCCGGAATTCTTCGCCGTCGATGGTTTCTTTTTCTATCAACAAATCGACTAAGCGATCGATTACGGTGCGATTTTCGCGAATAATGCGGCGCGCATCGTTGTAGCAGCTATCGACAATTTCCCGGACTTGTCCGTCAATCCGAGAGGCAATTTCTTCGGAATATTCCGATCGCGCTGTGTAGTCGCGGCCGAGGAAAATTTCGCTTTGCTGAGCTTCCAGGGCGATCGGGCCCAAGGTAGACATCCCGTAGCGAGTCACCATTTGGCGCGCCATGCCGCTTACTTGCTGCAAGTCGTTGCCGGCACCGGTGGTTACTTCGGCATCGCCGAAAACAACTTCTTCGGCTGCGCGGCCACCCAAAGCACCGCTAATCCGGGCTAAAATTTGCGATCGAGAAATCAAACCTTGGTCTTCGCTGGGCATGAACCAAGTCAAGCCGCGGGCCTGTCCGCGAGGAACTAAGGTAACTTTTTGAACGGGATCGTGGGCTTGAATGATTGTACCGACGATCGCGTGGCCGATTTCGTGGTAAGCAATCAAGCGCTTGCTCTTGCTGTCCACCAAAGGAGTGCCTTCCATACCTGCTACCACGCGATCGACTGCATCGTCAACTTCGAGCATCGTAATCGCTTCTTTGCGGCGGCGGGCGGTTAAAATAGCAGCTTCGTTGAGCAAGTTAGCCAAATCAGCGCCGGTAAAACCAGGAGTGCGGCGGGCGATGGCGTCCAAAGAAATCTCTGCAGACAGCTTCTTGTTGCGCGCGTGAACTTCCAAAATTTCCAAGCGGCCTTTGATATCCGGCGTATCTACGCTAACTTGGCGGTCAAAACGTCCCGGACGCAGCAGCGCTGAGTCGAGCACGTCGGGGCGGTTCGTGGCAGCAATGATGATAATGCCAGTATTGCCCTCAAAACCGTCCATTTCGGTCAGCAACTGGTTCAGGGTTTGTTCCCGTTCGTCGTTACCGCCGCCGATACCGGCGCCGCGCTGGCGGCCCACTGCATCGATTTCATCGATAAAGATGATGCAAGGAGCATTTTCTTTAGCTTTTTTGAACAAGTCCCGAACGCGGGAAGCGCCGACACCGACGAACATTTCCACAAATTCCGAACCGGAGATGCTGAAGAAAGGCACGCCGGCTTCGCCTGCGATCGCTTTTGCCAGCAGGGTTTTACCGGTTCCGGGAGGGCCCACTAGCAGCACGCCTTTGGGAATCTTCGCCCCGACTGCGGTGAAGCGTTCGGGTTTTTTGAGGAATGTCACTACTTCTTGTAGTTCTTCTTTGGCTTCCTCAACGCCTGCTACGTCGTCGAACAGTACGCCTGTTTTAGCTTCCATTTGAAAGCGAGCTTTGGACTTGCCAAAATTCATGGCTTGGCCCGGGCCGCCGGGAACGTTGCCACCGCGGCGGAAGAGGAAAAACAGGCCTCCTACTAACAAGAGGGGAAATACTAGATTGCCTAAAAGTCCCCAGACAGCGCCGTCGTTTCGCAGGGGGTGGGTGTCGAAGCTGATTTTGGAGTCTCTGAGCCTAGAAACCAGTTCCGGGGCATTTGAGGGCAAGTCCACCCGCCACCGCTGCTCGTGATTGTCCAGTTCGGGATCGACTGCTAGGACTATAGCCGTCCGACCTCCGTCGTAAAGGTCAACGCTGGTCACTCGACCGGCGTTTAAGTAATCTAAGAATCGACCGTAGCTCAGGCGGGTGCTGGCGGTGTTCTTGCTCATTTCTGCGGGGGATGGCGCAAAGGCCCCCTGCCACAAGAAAAAGCCGATGACTAAGGCGGGTAAAGTCCAAAGTAGTATAGTTCGCCAAGAAATTTTCATAAATGCGGTTGCCTTGAATTGGGGACAGATCGGGTAAGATCGCGGTGTCGGAGGAGTGCGACAAAAGTTTACACTCAGAATCTTAACTAAATTTAACTTAACAATGCACTCTCAGGCAACAGAGCTTCGACCACGATCGCTCCAGAAAAAGTTAGGTTAGTTACTTTAAGGGCGATCGTCCCGAATATAATGTTTGGTGCTGATTTCGATACCGATCTAGGTAAAGTTAGAAGAAGCGCCGCAAAACCCACTGTCTTTAAGCGTGGCAGTGTCAAGGGATAAGGCATGATAATGGTGAGGCTCAGTGAGGTAACACATTTCAATGACAACTAGACAGCTTGTTCCTAATTCGGCTATGCTGACGCAGCAGACTAAGATCGCTTCTCACAAATCGATTATTAGTGCTGATTTGGGTCGGACGGCAACTAAAGCCTGCGTGAGTCGCAACCCCAGCAGCGTTGTTTTCATCCCTGCCAACGTGGCTGCTATGCCCGTTGAAAAGGTTCGTGGCGGCAGCTTTGAGTCGAAAGCAACAGACCCTCTGTTGGATATGTGGCTCGAGTACCAGGGCAAAGGGTACGCGATCGGCCAACTGGCTGCGGACTTTGGCGCTAATCTCGGCGGCGCCGATCAGTCGAAAGTAGTAGATGCTTTGGTTAAGGTTTTTTCCTGTGCTGGATATTTCCAGATGAAGGGCGACATAGCTGTTGTGCTGGGTTTGCCGTTTTATTCGCAGGATCAGTTTGAGAAGGAAAAGGAAGAGATTATCAGCCAACTGCGCTCTCCCCACGTTGTGGTGTACCGGGGCGAGCGTGTGGATATTAATATCAGTCACGTTTGGGTGATGCCGGAAGGCTTCGGCAGCCTGATTTGGTGCGAGGCTCAAGACAACAAGGAGTTTACGCCGGAGTTGCCGGAACTGTCGGTGGCTGTTGTCGATATCGGACACCAAACTACGGATTTGTTAATGGTCGATCGTTTCCGGTTCGCCCGGGCGGCTTCTAAGAGCGATTCCTTCGCAATGAACAAGTTCTACGAACAAGTTGCCTCAAAGATTCCGGGAGCGGACCCTCAATCTCTGTCTTTACTGGAAGCGGTGAATAAACCCGAAGGCCAGCGTTTCTACCGTCCGAGAGGAGCGACTAAGCCGACTAATTTAGATCCGATTATTAAGGATTTGCGGGAGGCTTTCGCTAACGAACTGTCCGAACGTTTGGTGCAGTGGCTGCCGGAACGGGTGACGGATGTGGTTCTGACTGGCGGTGGCGGCGAGTTTTTCTGGGAGGTGCTGCAACCTTTGCTTAAAGACGCCAATCTTAAGGCTCACTTGGCTCAGCCTTCTCGGAAAGCTAATGCTTTGGGACAGTTTATTTATGCTGAGGCTCAGCTAGCCACGATAAAGTAACGCATTAAGGCTTGAACCCTATGGCACTGTGGGCAAAAAATAAGGCGAATTTCTCGGTGGCGTTTACTGAAGATGCTGCGGATCAAACTTTGCTGGCCGCTATTGAAAAAGAGTTGGCTTTCACGAAGTATCAGACTTTCAGCAATCTCTGCAAGCAAGCTTTGTGGCAGTTTTTGTCTGTATCTGAGTCTGCTAGCTCTACACAGAGCTTTCAACGGTTGGAACAGCGTATTGCTGAACTTGCGGTCAAATTTGCTGAGTTTGAGCACAATGTTTCTGCAGAGGAATTAAGCCGTTTGGAGGGACTGGAACATCACCTGAGTCAACTCAGCGCGCAGTTGGCTCAGTTGCAGGGGAGTGTTAACAGTAAGTTTGCTCAAGTTTCTTTTGCCTCAGTTTCAAAAGTAGTAGAGCCTGGCCCGATTGAGTCTGAGTCTGTGGCGGATGATGTAGTGTCAGATGCTGAGGTTGCTCCTCCTCGGAATTCCGATCCTTTGTTAGAGCGTTTAAGTTCTTTGTTACCCCAAGATTTTTAGAATGAGGTAGATCAAGGCTAAAAAGCCTTGAGATGTGATGTTAGTGGCCTGCTGTTGGCAGCCGGTACTGAATAAAGAAAAAAAGCGATCGCTCTTTTGAAAAAAAGGGCGATCGCTTTTTTATTTGTCAGTTGTCAGTTGACAGTTGACTGTTGTCTGTTTTCTGTGGTTACAAATTACCAATTACCATTATTCGATTAATCCTAATTTTTGTAATCGCGAACGAATGGCACCAGGCTGTCGCTGAAATCTCTGAGCTAATTCGCCAATTTGTTGACAGCTAGCATATTCTTTCTTCAAATTTTCGTCTTCATCCTGACTCCACTTGACATAAGCTCTGGGATATTTCTGGCGAATTTTCTCATTCTGGGTTTTAGGTCGCTCCACATTCAAACCAGAACCCAAGTCTGGGTTAATTTCCCCGCCGCGACTAGCTACCGCCTCCTGCACGCGGTTGGGAATCACAGCAATTTCTTCAGATAGCTCAGCCAAAGCATTGTTTACTTTTTGCTGAAGTTCTGTTAGCTGCCGCTGCTGCAAATTGCCCCACTGCGGCAGTTCGTTGATAAACTGCTGCAAGTCCAGAATTATTGTTGTTAAAGTTTCGACTTGTTGCAACTCCGGTCGCTGTTTGAATTGGCGGCTGGTGAGTTCGATCTCGCTTTGAATCATTTTAATAGTTTTTTCTAAAATTATTAGTCGCTGGCGCAGGTTCTCAATTGCTGAAATTAGAGAGTGCGCATTTTCTCCCTGCCCAACATTGAGATTTTCGCGAGATGTTTGAGAAAGAGCTTCGTCTAAAGCATTTACAGCAATTTGCAATTCCTCGATCGCGCGATCGGTAGTAGCGGCTTGTTGATTTACCCGATCGAACGTTGCGGCCGTACTTGCTTTAACTTGCCCGTGCAACTTCTGCCGGTTCACAAAATTCAACACCAACGAAATCACTACAGGCACTTGAGCATAAACGCTCTGCCCCCAAACCAAACTAGCAGCCAATCCCACAGCAGAGGCAGCAAGAAAAACCAATTCGGCAGTTTCTAACAAATTGCTCGACTTGGGATTTTGGATTTTGGTTGGTGAATTGGATGATGACATAGGCTAATACCATTTTAGATTTTAGATTTTAGATTTTAGATGTGGAATGACTGATGAAGCTTGTAGTTTGGAGCACGAACCTATAGTTGCATTCTTTTTTTGAACGGGTGCCAGTATGCTGGTAAAAATAAAGTACGCGCGAGCGCAGCTATCCCGTAGGCAATCGCACGCAGACCCAGAATTGAGCAGTGATGAAAAACAGATTAAGTTTTTTATTGACAGCCATCTAATTAAATATATTAAAGCTGCAAAATTAGCCGAGCTAAAGTGAAATAAATCAAGACCCCGAGGACATCAACTGCGGTGGTAATAAAAGGAGCAGACATTAAAGCGGGGTCTAAACCCAAAGAACGAAATAGAAACGGCAGAGCTGAACCGGCAATAGAAGCTAAAATTGCGATCGCAAACAAACTCACCCCCACCGCGAGTGCCACTGCTAAACTCCCTTGCAGAGTGTAAGCCCAGCCCGTCGCTACAGTCCCCAATATAGCTCCTAGCAGCGCTCCCGCCATCCCCTCGCGAACAATTACTTGAAACGGGCCCATTGCTGTAATTTCGTCAGTGTTCAAACCGCGAATTACAACAGTTGAGGACTGAGCTCCGACATTGCCTCCAGTGCCAGTCAGCAGCGGAATAAAGGCTGCTAGGGCAACTACTTGGTTCAAAATATCTTCTTGAGCTCTAATAATTGCGCCGGTGACAGTATTAGTTAAAAGCAGAACAAACAGCCACACGACCCTTTTCCGGGCAACAGTGATTAAATCGGTCTGAAAATAATTGTCGCCGCCGGACTGGACGCCGCCCAAGGTATAAATATCTTTGGCTGCTTCTTGTTCTAAAATGTCGATCGCATCGTCAACTGTAATGATCCCGACCAGACGCTGTTCGCGGTCTACAACGGGCACAGCTAAAAAATCGTAACGCTGGATCAGCCTAGCTACTTCTTCTTGATCCGTTCCTGTTTGAACAGAAACTACGTCGCGGGTCATAATTTCGCCGACAGTTTTGTCGAGGGGCGCAGTGACTAAATCCCGCAAGGATAAAATGCCAGTCAAGCTGCGTCCGGCGTCGGTGACGTAAAGAGAATAAATTGTTTCGGTAGTTCTAGCTAAAGAGCGAATTCGGTCTAAAGCTTGGGCGACGGTAAAGCTTTCTTTGAGAGAAATATATTCCGGGGTCATGATCCGACCGGCGGTACTGGCTTCGTAACCCAAAAGTTGAGCCGTAGCTTCCCGTTCCGTCGGGCTCAATTCACCCAACAGGCGACGGACTAATATTGCCGGCAGTTCGTCAAAGAGTTTAGCTCGATCGTCCGGGGACATTTTGTCTACAATGTCAATGACTTCTTGGCGTTTGAATTTTTCGCAGAGCGACTGCTGAACGCTGGAGTCGAGATATTCGTAGACTGCGATCGCTTCGTCTTTGGAAAGCAAGCGGAAAGCTATTACTTGCATGGTTTCTGGCAGGCCTTCGATAGCTTCAGCTATGTCTGCTTCCTGCACCGGGTGCAAAATCGCCTTTGCTCCTTTAAAGTCTCCTTCTTCCAACAGGGCCCTTAACTGCGATCGAACTAATTCCCGCAGTTCCTTTCGCGCGTAGGTTGGTAGAGAAGACGATTGATAATTTGTTTCTGTCACTGATGACCCTCCTAAACCTGTGCTGCGCGCCTTCCTGAATCCAGTTTAGAGCCTATTGACGCCACTGGTTGCAGTTATACGATTTATACGGGCGGGGTTAGCAACCCAGTTTCTTCGTGGATGCTTCACCACCCAAACCAAGATCTATTCTCCAAACCGGGGTTTTTGGTATGATGTTTTTTATATTGATATACTTAAACCAACAATAAATATTTTTATCCTGCCAAACTATAAAACGGTCGCCACACTAAACGGTTAGTCACTACAACCAACTGCGACATCACAGAAGTAGCTGCTAAAAGCAAAGGAAAATTCCCTGATGCCGTTGCTTGAGAAATCGTCTGGCCCAAACCGCTTGTTGTAATTACTTCACCTTTAAAATGCACGTATTCGCTGACAATGCTGGCATTCCAAGCTCCGCCAACTGCCGTAATAATTCCTGTAATTAAATAAGGAAAAATTCCGGTAGAATTAAAGTTTTCCAGCGCTGAACCAGGGAAAGCTTGTAAACTTGCGCGGCTTCAAACAACTCCGAAGGTATCGATTGGGCCCCGGCAATAACATTAAACAGCAAATACCACATTGTACCCAACATCATCAGCGCCACAGAACCAATTTCTAAACCACCTCCAGTTTGAATTAAACCTAGTAGCAATACTGGAAATAAAGCCGTTGCCGGTACAGAAGCGGCTATTTGTACTAATGGCTGCAAAATCCGAGCTCAACGCGGATTTCGACCGATCGCCACTCCGAGCGGTACTGTCCACAACAGCGCTAAAAATAGCCCGCCAATGACTCGCAAAGCTGTGAGAAATGCACCTCCCATGACTTTTTGCCAGTCAGACAAACTCAGCAACCGCAACAGCAGCAACGCCTCCCAAGTTCCCCAAAGCACAATGACGGCAAACCCGCTGACAAATATCCAATTTATCCAATTTCCGATGCGGCTTTTTTTTCGGGAATTTGTTGGTAAATTAGCAGGTGCAAAAGCTCTTGCCAAACCGAGCTCGAAACAAGGCGTGTATTGTGGGATAAAAATTCTCTGCGCTCTTAATATTATTACATAATGTTTAAAGTTGTATCTTTTTTTTAACCATTTTGTATTTTTTACCAAATCTTTATTTTTTACCTCCAAGGCCGTGTTATTAGTGCTTCAACTGTGTTTAAAGCACTTTGCAACAAGAGTGAAATACCCGTTAGTTAAAAAATAGGTTTTTATGACACACTGCTCCTGCTGCTCGAATCAAATGATCCGTCACCTTCGCCAGCATCAAATCTACTGTTTTTGTGGCCTATGTTGGCAAACAATGCCTATTTACAATCTGAACAAATGTATCTCATCGCCCTCTATAAATTTAGTTAGAGAGCTAGGGCTTAAGGCACAACATTCTTTATCGCTGGAATTTAAGACTTCTATTTAGGGGCGATTAAATTTAGAGATTATCCTAGTGATAACGGGTTTTCACGCTCAAAAATTGGCTTTGTTGCATCATTAAATTACCAAGTCCTAGCCCCAAAAAGTGAAAATAGCTCTATTAATAGATTGCTTAATTTATGGCTATAACTCGACTCAACTTGATTAAAACCTTATGCCAAACACAACTTAAAAGATGGCTACCTCTTATGCTTGGTGTGCTGACTTCTCTTGCTGTTGTACTTACGTGGCAACAGCTAACCATCAACGGACAAATTCACATCGAGCAGTTAATTCAGCAGGAAGGCAATGCCATTCAGTCACAACTGAGCGAAGGATTATCAATTCGGGTGCTGACACTTCGGCAAATGGCGAATCGCTGGGAAGCCGATGCTGATGCTTATGCTTATGTAAAGGATTCCTACGGTTATCAGGCGATTGAATAAGTCGATCGATCATTTAAAGTGCGATCGGTTGTGCCACTGGCTGGGAATGAGGCAGAGCAAAACCTATATTTTAATCGGCAACTGCGTCGCCAAAGCACTTTGCAAATGGCTCGTGATTTGCGTTAACCTATCTTAAGTAGCCATATTTCACTCGTTCAAGGGGGTCAAGGATTTCTAGTAAGTCTTCCTTTATTTGCAGGGAATCGCTTTGATGGGTTTATTGTCGGAGTTTTTCAGTGTCAAACTCTATTTGACAGTATTTAAAAAAGACCCCAGGGGTACAAAGTGGCTATCTATGCTGGCACAAATTCGATCTGCTGTCAAGAGCTTTTATCTCAAAATTTACACCCTAAAACTGTTGTAGCGACAGCCTACAGTGCAGAGTAGCGAATAGATATTTGTCCAAGTTTAACTTTAGTAGAAAAAATGAAATTTGATTTACCAATAGTTGTGTTAATTGGGACCTTGATTTTAGTTTTGCTGCTTATTTTTGTCGTATATCTCGCACAAGTTAGTTATCGCGAAATCCATCAATTTAAAAAAGCAAATCGCCAGTTGCAATGGGAAATTTACCAGCGACAACAGGCAGAAATTGCGCTCGCTCGACTAGCTGCGATCGTTGAATCTTCGGAAGATGCCATTATCAGCACAGATTTAGAGGGTGTAGTTAAAAGTTGGAATCTAGGAGCAGAAACAATTTTTGGCTATACAGCAGTCGAAATAGTAGGGGAATCAGGGACAAAACTGATTCCCGCAGACTATCAAGATGAGGAAAACGAAGTTCTCACCAAAATCCAGCGAGGAGAACGCATCGAACACTACGATACAAAGAGGCTGAGGAAAGATGGAACATTAATCGATGTGTCGATGAGTGTGTCCCCCATTAAAGACGATACAGGGAATATAATTGGAGCCTCAAAGATTGCCCGGAATATTGCTGACCGCAAACAAGCAGAAGCAGCACTACGTGAAAGTGAAGAACGCTGGGAACTGTCTGTACGCGGGAATAATGACGGCATTTGGGATTGGAATGTTCAAACCAACGACATCTTCTTGTCTAGTCGCTCGAAGGAAATCATGGGCTATGAAGACCACGAAATCCAAAACATTGTAGACGCATGGGCTAATCTGGTACATCCCGATGATTTGGGATGGGTGATGCAAGCCATTCAAGACCATTTTGCCAAGAAAACTCCTTTCTATATCACAGAACATCGCATTCGCTGCAAAGATGGTTCCTACAAATGGATCTTGGCTCGCGGTCAGGCACTTTGGGATGATGCAGGTAACGTAATTCGGATGGCTGGCTCTCACACCGACATTACGGAGCGCAAGCAAGCTGAAGTTGCTTTACAGGTAAGCGAAACCAGATATCGGCAATTGATCGATAACTTAAATGCGGGTTTTGTAATTCATGCGACAGATACCAGCATCGAATTATGTAATCAAACGGCTTGTGAATTACTAGGGCTTTCAATGGATCAAATGCTGGGAATAACCCAGTGCTCTCCGGCATGGCATTTTGTGCGGGAAGATGGCAGCGTTATGCCCCTAGAGGAATATCCCGTGAATCAGGTTTTATCCACTGGAAGTTCCCTCAAAAATTATGTTTCAGGAATTAAAAAAGGACTTGATAGTGTTGTTTGGGTATTAGTTAATGCCTACCCGGAGTTCGACAAAAACGGTCAGATCAAACAAGTTGTAGTTACGTTTATTGATATTAGTCAGCTCCAAAAAGTAGAGCTGGAAATCCAAAAAACTCGCATTTTTTTACAAGCACTGCTGGATAATTTACCGATGGCGGTTTTTGTTAAGGACGCAGAGCCTAAACGATTTGGCGTATTTCAGTTTTGGAATAAAACCAGCGAACGGTTATTTGGCATCTGGGCCGAACAAGCGATCGGCAAAAGTTGCTATGATTTTTTCCCAACAGAACAGGCTATCTTTTTCGATCAAAAGGATAGAGAAGCTTTTGAGAAAGGTAAGAGTGAGCATATTCTGGAAGAAGTCATTGACAGTCATAGTCTGGAAAAACGTTGGCTGCATACGGTGAAGATTCCCATTTACGACCAGCAGCATGAGTCCCAGTACCTACTTTGTTTGTCAGAAGATATCACCGATCGCAAACACGCAGAAGCAGAGCTTAGAGAAATGAGCGAGGTGATGAAAAATGCGGTGTCCGGCATTTCCAAACTGGATGTACAAGGGCGTTACCTCTATGTGAATAAAGCTTATGCTGACATGACAGGCTATCAGCCAGAAGAAATGATGGGGATGTCCTGGGAAAAGACCGTAGATCCCGATGAGTTGGAAAAACTGGTTGCAGCCTATGGGCTGATGGTGCAAGAGGGCAGAGCTGAAGTTGAAACGAAAGGGGTTCGTAAAGATGGTTCGGTTTTTTACAAACAAGTTGTGATGATTTCAACTTACGACGAACAGCATCATTTTTTGGGGCATTACTGCTTCATGAAAGATATTAGCGATCGCAAAAAAGCCGAACTTGCACTAGAACAGGAACTCCTGCGGAGTAAAACCTTCTTCAACACTTCGCTGGACGGTGTTGTTGTCATGGATCGGCTCGGAAAAGTTCTCCAAGCTAGCCCCAGTTTTGCGCGGATGCTGGGTTACACCCTGGAGGAAACTCTGAATCTTAATGTCTTTGATTGGGATGCTCAATGGACGAAGGAAGAACTACAAATTATGTTCAAAAAAGGGCAAGCTCTTCCTCTGTTTGAGACGCGACATCGGCGTAAGGATGGTTCGGAGTATGACGTGGAAATTAGCTGGAGCCGGGTGGAATTAGAAGGTGAGATTATGCACTTCTGTATCTGCAGGAATATCACCGAACGCAAACAAGCTGAAATCGAATTACAAATCTCTCAAGCGCGATTTGCTGGGATTTTAGAGATTGCCAGCGATGCCATCATTTCTATCCATACCAATCAGCAAATTACTCTGTTTAACAAAGGAGCCGAACGAATTTTTGGTTACGCGGCTGAGGAAGTTTTAGGGAAACCCCTGGCGATGTTGATGCCCTCGCACCTTGCCGATGCTCACCATCATCACATCAGCGAGTATACCCACAATGCAGGCTCTGCAATGCCAATAGCAGAGCGAGGAGCCATTTTTGGACGGCGCAAAGATGGCACAGAGTTTCCGGCAGAGGCTTCGATTTCCAAGATAGAGATCGACGGTGAAATTATTTTTACTACCTTTCTGCGAGATATTACGGCTCGACAACAGGCAGAGGAAGCTCTGCGCTATCAGAAAGAGATGTTTCAAACAATCGTCGATCATATTCCAGTAATGATTAGTTTGTTTAACGAGCAGGGTCAAATTGAATTGATCAACCCGGAATTAGAAAGAATTTTAGGTTGGTCGCTAGAAGATTGGCGGCAAAAAAATATCTTAGCTGAGTGTTATCCTGACCCGGTTTATTGCCAAAGTGTCTTAGAACATATGCTATCGGCAACCGGAAAGTGGAAGGATTTGACAACACTGACGGCCACCGGACAGCAGTTAGAGACATCTTGGGTAAACGTGCCGCTTTCCAGCGGCTATTTTTTGGGGATTGGGCAAGATATTAGCGATCGCAAACAAAAAGAACTCGCACTGCAGCACGCAATGGAAGCTGCAGAAGCAGCGAACTTGGCGAAAAGTATCTTTCTAGCCAATATGAGCCACGAATTACGCACTCCACTCAACGTGATTCTGGGATTTGCTCAGGTGATGGCCCATGACCCCTCCCTAACTCCCAACCAAAAACAAGACCTGCAAACGATTCGACGGAGTGGCGATCACCTATTGAGTTTGATTAACGATGTGTTGGATCTGTCGAAAATTGAATCGGGACACTGTACAGTTGAAGAGAGCGGGTTTGACTTAATTGCGCTGCTGCATTCCCTCCGAAATATGTTGGCAGAACGAGCAAGTTCTAAAGGACTTGACCTTTGTTTCGAGATTGCGCCAGAAGTTCCCCAATTTATGCTTGCCGATGCTCAAAAACTGCGCCAGGTTTTGCTCAATCTGCTGAGTAATGCCATCAAATTTACCGATCGGGGAAGCATTACTTTGCACCTCAGCATTGAGGCTTCCGGTACAGGGGCATTAACCACAACTCGACCGATTCTCCAGTTTGTAGTCGCTGACACAGGTTTAGGGATTGCATCGACCGAACTCAATACCATCTTCGATGCGTTTGTGCAAGCCCAAGCGGGGAAGCGATCGACGTGCGGTACTGGGCTAGGTCTAACCATTAGCCGCAAATTGTTGGAACTCATGGGCGGAGAAATTTCTGTCAGCAGCACTCTGAGACAAGGGAGTACCTTCACCTTTACCCTTCCCGTTAGCCCAATCAGTGGAGTTAATGTTACACCTGAAGAGAATAATCGCCTCGTGATTGGGCTGGCTCCCGGTCAACGGCATCATCGCATTTTGGTGGTTGACGATCAAGAAGAAAATCGCTTGCTAATGGTCAGATTACTGACACAATTAGGATTAGAAGTAAAAGAAGCTACCAACGGACAGGAAGCGGTGCAGATTTGGCAAGAATGGCAACCCGACCTAAGTTGGATGGACATTCGGATGCCAGTGTTAGATGGATACGAAGCGACTAAGCAAATTCGGGCAATGGAAGGCGGGCAGAAAAGTATCATTGTTGCACTTACGGCCCAGGCTTCCCAGAGCGATCGCGCCCTCGCCATCGCTGCTGGCTGCAACGACTACATCAGCAAGCCCTTCCGGGAACAGACCTTATTTCTCAAGATGGCGGAATACCTCGGTTTAGAGTATGTATATCAGGAAGAGGAAACACAGAACGGGGAACGGGCAACAAATAGTTTTCCTTCTTACCTCTCTTCTGTTGCCTCTGGGGTTTCAGATTCCCTCGATCCAACCCTTCTGGCGACATTACCAAAAGTATGGGTGGTTGAGTTGGAAGATGCTGCTTTATGTGGAGATGATGTTGCGATCGTTGAACTGGTAGCTCAACTTTCCTCAGAACTCACTCAATTCGGTACTCATCTAACGGAACTCGCCAACGAGTATCAATTTGAAAAAATTCTTAATCTAATTCAAGGTAATTTCCTAAGTGGAATTCCTCCATTGGATTTATAAGCTGTTCAGCAGTTAAACGTTTGATTGGGACTAGGAAATTAGGAACAGCGAACAAGAAGAAAATCTAATTTTTGGTACTTCTTGAACAAATCTCCTTAATTTTTATTGATAATTACTGACATAAAATGCCTCATAACGTTAGCAAAATATCCCAACTCACTCCTTTTGAGTTAACAAGTTTAGAGGAATGCACCGAAGAATCAGTGTATGCTCCCGGTCATATTCAGCCACACGGAATCGTTTTATTGCTGCAAGGAACCGAACTCAATATTTTACAGGTCAGTGAAAATTTAGAACAGTTTTTTGGCATTTCGGCAGAACAATTGCTAGGTCAGCCATTGCAGCGGTTATTGGGTCACGATCAAGTACAAAGAATTGTCAGCTATCTAACTCAAGAAACCCTAAAGATTTCTAATTCTTTCGATGTAAAAATACCTCTAAAAGACGGCGATTATCAAAGATTTAGAAGCACGCTGCATCAGCTACCAGATGGGTTAATTCTGGAGCTAGAACCCCAATGGCCTCTTGAAAATAATCATTCAATCGATTTCTATCATCGTCTGCAAACAGTTATCCTCAACCTTCGCAGTGCGATCGGTCTTTCTGATTTAGCTCAAACCATTGCTAGAGAAGTCAAAGCCATGACCGGGTTCGATCGCGTGATGGTGTATCGCTTTGAAGCCGACGATCATGGGGTAGTGATTGCCGAAGAGAAAGAAAGCTATCTAGAAAGCTACCTGGGATTGCATTACCCGGCGATCGATATTCCCGTACCCGCCCGCAAATTGTTTTACCGCAACTGGGTGCGCCAAATTCCCAATATCAATTACACCCCGGCCCGCCTAATTCCCACCAACCATCCCCTAACCGATACACCCCAGGATCTAAGTGCTTGTGTGTTAAGGGGAGTATCTCCCTACCACATTGAATATTTGCAGAATATGGGAGTTGCTGGGACACTGACAATTTCGTTAATTGACGATCGGCGCCTCTGGGGATTAATTGCCTGTCACCATTACAGCCCGCGAGTGCTAGATTGCGAAACTCGCAAAACCTGTGAATTTTTAGGACAATTTGCCTCGATCGAACTGGTGCATCAGCAAGAGCGAGAATTGAACGTTTACCGATCGCAGGCGAAAAGCATTCAGGATCAACTTCAGCAGGCATTCCGGCGAGAGTCTAATTTTATTGAACAGGTATTGACCGACAATGCTTCTCAATTGCTAGATTTAGTTAATGCTCAGGGAGCTGCAATTCTGCTCGATGGTCGTCTGAAATTGGTGGGTAAAACACCATCTGAAGCTGAGGTTGGCCAACTCGTGCAGTGGTTGCTGCAACAGAACAAAGAACGAGTGTTTGCAACAGCTTCTTTGTCTCAGTTGTATCCCCAAGCGAAGCAATTCAAAGATCGAGCTAGCGGTATTTTAGCAATCTCAATCTTCCTGTGCTACGGCAAACAAAAGTCATACCACATCCTTTGGTTCCGACCCGAACAAATTCAAACCATAAACTGGGCAGGTAATCCACAGGATGCTGTGTCGATCGACGAAAGTGGAAAAATGCACCTGTGTCCCCGCCAATCCTTTGAACTGTGGCAAGAGACAGTGCGGGAGATGTCTTATCCGTGGCAGATTGCAGAGTTAGAAGCTGCCGCCGAAATGAGACATATCCTCATGCTGGCGGTGTTAGAATTTTCCCAAGCTGCCCTAGAACACGCTGCAGAAAGGGCAGCAATAGCCAACCGTGCCAAAAGCCAGTTCCTTGCGAACATGAGCCACGAGCTCAGAACGCCACTCAACGCCATTCTGGGATTTACCCAGCTTATGAACCGCAGCCCCGATATCCCAGAAGAATTTCAAGAGCATTTAGGGATCATTAGCCGTAGTGGAGAACACCTGCTGACATTGATCGACGATGTTTTGCAAATGTCTAGGATTGAAGCAGGGCAATTGCTACTGAGTAGAAGCTGTTTTAATCTGCATCGACTGCTGGGTTCTATTAACGAGATGTTCTCCCTCAAAGCGCCTGAGAAAGGGTTATATCTGAGCAGCGAGTGGGATGCTACTGTCCCCCGTTATGTCTTTGGCGATCAAGCAAAACTTCGCCAAATCTTGATTAATCTGCTTGGGAACGCGATCAAATTTACAACAACAGGAAGCATAGTGCTGCGCGCACGAGCTTTTTCATCAAATGATATGGCATCCGGTACAAATTGCGATTGCGCCACTAATCCACTCGATATTCAACCCACTATTACTCTGTGTCTCGAAGTTGAGGATACCGGATCTGGCATTTCTCCCTCAGATTTAGAATCAATTTTTGACGCCTTCATGCAAACGGATCGCGGCCGTCACGATCGAGGAACAGGTTTAGGGCTGTCTATCAGTCGTCAGTTTGCGCGTCTGATGGGAGGCGATATCACCGTGCGGAGCACCCTGGATCAAGGCTCGACTTTTACCTGTAAAGTCGTTTTGGAACTACCAAAGTCCCTTGATTTAGAGGAATCTGAAACTAGCGATCGGATTATCGGGCTCCAACCAGGGCAATCTATCTACCGAATTCTAGTAGCAGAAGACGTTCCAGAAAATCGGCAACTGCTGGTGACACTGCTGGAGTCAGTTGGGTTTGAGGTGTGTGCGGTGGAGAATGGGGCCGAGGCGATCGCCCGTTGGCAAACATGGCACCCTGACCTGATTTTGATGGACATTCAAATGCCTGTAATGGATGGTTATGAAGCGACGAGACAGATTCGATCGCAACAGTCATCAGTCATTAGTCATGGGCCATCAGCAGACACGAGAGAGCAAATGTCACAGGACAACAGGCCAATGACACGCATCATTGCCCTAACTGCCTATGCTTTTGAAGACGATCGCACCGCCAGCCTGCAAGTCGGTTGCGATGACTACATGGCCAAGCCGTTTACTGAAGCCACACTTTTCGACAAAATAGCTCATCACTTGGGTGCCCGCTACTGCTACGCCAAAAAAGTTCCGCCAAAGTCATCAGCTTCGCCACCGAAGATATTCACTCCCGACTTGAAAGCCATGCCAAGCCAGTGGATTGCAGAAGTTCATGAAGCAGCACTCGATCTTAATGATAATCAGCTTTATGAACTAATCGCTCAAATTCCCAAAGAGAAACAAGATTTCATCGAGGCGATGACATCTCTGGTCGATAACTTTCAGCTTGAAGCGATCGCAAATCTCACCCAGAATAAGGAAGAAGACCATGACAACTCTATTTAAACTTGCGGCCCAAACGAATATTCTTATCGTGGACGATACCCCAAACAATCTGCGGTTGTTAGCCAAAATTCTAGAGTCACAGGGCTATATTGTCCGTAAAGCCCTCAACGGCAGAATGGCACTCCAAGGTGTTCATCGCGACCCACCGACTCTGATTTTACTTGACATCAATATGCCGGACATGAATGGGTACGAAGTCTGCCAAAAGTTAAAAGAATCTGAAGCGAGCGCTCAGATACCGGTTATTTTTCTCAGTGCGCTCGAAGGACTGGAAAACAAGGTACGAGCCTTTGAAGTGGGTGGTGTAGACTATATTACTAAACCCTTTCAAGAGCAGGAAGTGCTGATGCGAGTAAAAAATCAATTACTCATCCAACAGCAACGCCAACAACTGATCGAACAAAATCAACGTTTAGAACACGAAATCCAGGAACGTCTGAGGGCAGAAGCAGAAGTAAGACAGCTATCGGTGACCGATGAATTAACTGGATTATATAACCGGCGGGGCTTCTTTTTACTAGCAGAGCAACAACTAAAAATTGCTCGACGCACGCAAACATCTTATTTTATTTTGTTCGCTGACTTAGATGGTTTGAAAAAGATTAATGACACTTTAGGACACGAAATGGGAGACAGAGTAATCGTTGACGCAGCTCAAATATTGAAGCAAACCTTTCGTGATGCGGATATTGTGGCTCGACTGGGAGGAGATGAATTTGCTTTATTTATTCCTAGTTTTTCTGGTAATTCATCTGATAATTTTTATATGCGGCTCCAAGAAAACATAGATCGCTTTAATCAACAATCCGAGCGAGCTTATATATCAATAAGTCTGGGTGTGCAGTCGGGAGATTTAAATAATGAACTTTTATTAGAACAATTGGTAGCAAAGGCTGACAAGCTCATGTACGAACATAAACGCACCAAAGGCTGTTTAAATCGTTAACGGTTCTTTTGAGAACAGCGATATCGGATCGCAAGAAGCATTATTTATTAAACGTGAGATTAACTGAGAAAGAGTAAATTGAGAACAAGATAGGGAAACAGCTTGAAGACTTTAGTCTCTCAGCCGGAAAACACCATTCAGTACACATCATCACACCTCAACCTGACAGGGTGGCAACCCCGTTAAAAGCCCTTCCTGTATTAGGTTAAGAGTGTGATAAAAAGATGTCGTCGGTATTGTCCGCAAGCCCGCTCTCAAATCGACTGACTGATGGTGTATGGGTTGGGAGTTTGCCTAAAGTTGCATTATTTTTTTAAACTGCTATTATTTGCACAAACCGATTTTATCTACTTGCCCGATCGCGCTAAAATGATGCCTAACTGAACAGCAATTACTCCGAGTACGGCACTGCCTGCCCAGTAAAAAGCGGCGATGCTGTAAGATCGATCGCGCAACAAGACATTCGTCTCTAAACCGTAAGTTGAAAAAGTAGTATAAGCTCCCAAAAAGCCCGTTGCTACCATTAACCGCACTTCCGACGGCATAGCCGCCACCCGTTCAAAAGCGAGGGTGATAAAAAATCCCATAGCCAAGCAACCAGTGATGTTAATAAAAAAAGTTCCGTAGGGAAAAGCGGTACCGAAACGGTTGGCAAACCACAAGGTGATATAATATCTGCTCAAAGCGCCGGCAACGGCACCTAAACTAATTGCGATCGGGTGGCGGAGATTCGGGTGTTGCAGCATACAGCGATTTGAGATTTGCGAGTTGAAATTGAGAGGAATTTTAGATTTAGTGCGCTCATGTCAAGTATTGTATGATTAAATTGGCGATCGCTCTGGCTGTTATTAATTAAAATCTGTAGAGAGTATTTATGCAAATTGTGCTAGCCGCCGTAGAGGATGATTTAGTTAGAGCGTGGGAAAGCACTTGCGGCAATATAGAAAATGTAAAGATACACCGCGGCTCAATATTCGATGTGAAATGCGATGCTATTGTTAGTCCGGGGAATAGTTTTGGTTTCATGGACGACGGCTTAGATTTAGAAATTTCGGAATATTTTGGAGGTCACGTTCAAGAACGCCTGCAAAAACTAATTCAGACTCGCCATCACGGGGAACTATTAGTAGGAGTAGCAGAAGTTGTAGACACCGATCATGCTGAAATTCCCTATTTAATAGCTGCCCCCATAAGGCGCGTTCCCACAGTTTTAAGAGAGACAGTAAATGTCTATCTAGCAACCCGGGCTATTTTAACTCTCGTAAGATTTGGCACAGTCCCAGACGGAACGCCAGTCAAACATATCATTGAAACTATCGCTATTCCCGGAATGGGTACGGGAATGGGCAAAGTGCCGCCACATATCTGCGCAAATCAGATGAAAATCGCGCTGGAAGATATCCTCCTATCTCAATACGAATTTCCTCAATCTCTGCTGCACGCTCACAGATCTCACCACTGGTTATATACGGGCGATGTCGAAGATTTGCAGGTGGAAAGTTGAAAGTATTAAATTTTAAACTTTTATAGTGTTGAAAAAAGAAGTTCGTTGGTGTTGTGTTTTTTTAGGTGTAGCTACTTATTAAAAATTTAAGTGCGCTAAACCGTACCTGCAAGTTGGCGGTATCCTACACACGCTCTCTACTTTGGTAGATATAATGTAAGATAGAACCGAGGCTGATTAACTACGGAAGCGCGGATTAAAAATTTGATAAAGCTGGAAAAAGAATTGCCTAGTTCTTATTAAATGCCAGAAGTAATTCTGGCGCTACACGTAAAAAGTCTGTATTAAATGCCAGAAGCAATTCGGGCGCTACACATACAAAGTCTGCGTCCGGGGACTGTTAGTTTTTTTCAAAATGTTTACTACCAAAGGAGAAGATTGATATGACAGATCCAAAAGTAACCGAAGAACCAATTTTAGAGGCAACTCTCGAAACGACGGCGATCGTCAAAAAAGAGATGCCCGACGCGACTGATGAGGCGATCGCAGAAACTGCGGCGCTGTTTGAAGCAATTAAAAAACGCGCCGCCGCCGAAGTGCAAGCAGCGGGCGAACTCACCCGCGAAGCTTATTTAAAAGCTGTGAATAAGGCCTCCGGGGCGATCGAAGAAAATAAGGATCTCGCCCACGAGAGAGTCACAGAAGCAGTCAGGCTGATTAAAAAAGAAGCTGAGAAAAATTGGCTGGTGGTAGATGCGATTAAAACGCGGGCGCAAGCGCAGGTGCAAGATGCCGGCGAAGTCAGTCGGGAAGCTTATTTGAAAGCAGTGCGACAAGCGCGAGAAGCGGTGGAACAAAATAAATTGATCGAACGCGATCGCATCGAACAAGCTGTTGACCACATTCACACGGAAGCTGAAAAGAATTGGCACGTTATTGTGAAGCAAATTGAGTCGATCGGCACTCGCTTGACGGATGCGGCTAAGTCTGCATGGAACACGCTGACGGCGTTTTTTGAGAAGTATCACGGCGATCGCGGGGATTCGTAGAAGGGTCAGCCGGGGGTTTTGAACTCCCAGCGGGTTGTTAGGCTAGCTAGCTTTGGAATTAATTCCAAAGCTAATGGCGATCGTGGGTGCATTTGCATTCAGCAGAAGTTTCAGGCATACTGCATAATTAAAAAGCTTTATTTTTAGTCCACAACCCCCAATTATGAGAAGTTACTACTGCGGCGAACTGCGAAGCGAACACATCGGAGAGACTGTCACCCTTTACGGCTGGGTGGATCGCCGCCGCGATCATGGCGGGGTGATTTTTCTGGATGTGCGCGATCGATCGGGTATTGTGCAAATTGTCAGCGATCCTGAACGCACCCCCGATTCCTATCACGGGGCTGAGGCTTTACGCAGCGAATACGTGGTTAAAATTACCGGGCGAGTCACCAACCGCCCCGAAGATTCCCTCAACCCGAAATTGCCTACGGGTGAGGTGGAAATTTACGCTGACGAAATTGAGTTGTTGAATGCGGTTCGCAAACAGTTACCGTTTCAGGTGGCGACGGCGGAGACTGAAAGCGTGCGGGAAGATTTGCGGCTGAAATATCGCTATTTGGACTTGCGGCGCGATCGTATGAGTCGCAATTTGCAGCTTCGCCACCAAGTTGTCAAAGCTATGCGCCGCCACCTGGAAGATGTGGGAGGTTTTATTGAAGTTGAAACACCGATTTTAACGCGATCGACTCCTGAAGGTGCGAGAGATTATTTAGTGCCCAGCCGCGTCAATTTGGGCGATTGGTACGCATTGCCGCAGTCGCCGCAGTTGTTCAAACAATTGTTAATGGTTTCGGGTTTGGACAGATATTATCAAATTGCGCGCTGTTTCCGCGATGAAGATTTGCGCGCCGACAGACAGCCGGAATTCACACAATTAGACATGGAAATGAGTTTCATGTCTTTAGAAGAAATTCTCGAATTAAACGAAGGTTTAGTCTCCCAGATTTTCCAAAGTGTCAAAGGCGTAGAATTGCCTCGTCCTTTTCCGCGCTTGACTTACGCCGAAGCGATGGATCGCTACGGTAGCGACAAACCGGATACTCGCTTCGGTATGGAATTAGTCGATGTTTCCGATTTAATGAAAGATTCGGGATTTAAGGTATTTTCCGGGGCGGTTGCTGCGGGCGGAATTGTGAAAGTTTTGCCAATTCCCGGCGGGAATGATGCGATTTCTAACGTGCGGATTAAACCGGGCGGCGATTTGTTTAAGGAAGCCAGCGAAGCGGGTGCGAAGGGATTGGCTTACATCCGGGTGCGGGATAACGGCGAAATTGATACGATCGGCGCTATTAAGGATAATCTGACGGAAGCGCAAAAACAGGAATTGCTCGATCGCACCGGCGCGCAACCAGGTCATTTGTTGTTATTCGCAGCGGCTGACGCGATAACTGTCAATAAGACTTTGGATAGATTGCGTTTGTTTGTCGGTAACGAATTGGGATTGATTGACAAAGACAAGATGAATCTGCTGTGGGTGACAGATTTCCCGATGTTTGAATGGAACGCTGACGAGAAGCGTTTGGAAGCATTGCACCACCCGTTTACTGCGCCGCATCCTGACGATATTAATGATTTGAAAACTGCGAGAGCTCAAGCTTACGATTTGGTGTTAAACGGTACAGAAATCGGCGGCGGTTCTCTGCGGATTTACCAGCGGGAAGTTCAGGAAAAGGTGTTTGAGGCGATCGGCTTATCGACTGAGGAAGCTTACAATAAGTTTGGCTTTTTGTTGGATGCGTTTGAGTATGGAACTCCGCCCCACGGAGGCATTGCTTACGGTTTGGATCGGTTGGTGATGCTGTTGGCTGGCGAGGAATCGATTCGCGATGTGATTGCGTTTCCGAAGACGCAGCAGGCGGGTTGTTTGCTGACGAATGCGCCGGCTGGGGTAGATGAGAAGCAGTTGAAGGAGTTGCAAGTGCGATCGACTTATACGCCCAAGTCATAAGCGTATAAAACACCTTGACAATTTAACCATTTGTAAATTCCTGACTTCTTTAAGAAGTCGGGAATCTGGGTAGTTCGAGTTTGGTGTCGTTGATGCAGAGGAGTTGGAGAGTTTGGTTGAGGTTGGTTTCGGTGAGTTGGGGAAACGAGGATTGGGGGAAGTTGGGCTAGGTTAAGGGTTGGGTGTGGCTATGCCATAATGAATGAGAGAATGAAATCAACCCTTAACCATGACAACCACCGTTGAACTTAACGAAGAATTGGTTAAAGAAGCCTTTCGCTTAACCAATTTCAAAACAGAAAAAGAATTGATTGACTTTGCTTTGCAAGAATTAATTCGCACCCGGAAAAAGCGGAATTTACTCGATTTAAGCGGACAAATTCAATTTTCGACAGACTACGACTACAAAGCTTTGCGGGAAAACCGAAATGTTTCTGATTGATACATCAGTCTGGATCAGCGTTTTCCGCGACAGGACAGGTGTAGTACGCCAATCCCTGGAAGCAATAATCAATGATGAAAGTATTTTTCTGAACCGATTTACTCAGATGGAACTTTTGCAAGGTTGTCGAGATGAACGGGAGTGGACACTATTAGAAACTTATCTCCAAGAACAAGACTATATCGAGTCTACGCCTAATACTTGGGTAGCGGCTGCTCGGATTTATTACGATTTGCAACGACAGGGATTAACGGTTAGAAGTAGTATCGACTGCTGCATTGCCCAACTGGCGATCGAACACCAACTTATTCTAGTTCATAACGATCGCGATTTTGAAACTATTCAGAGAGTACGATCGCTCAATTGCTTGCGCTTCCGGCCTGACAATTAATGAATATTGTTTGGAATCATAGTTAATTACTTTAAGGGCTGGTTTTTCTGGCCTGAATTTCGCTTCGGACTGCTTCTACTTCTTGGGTGATAGTTTCTAAAGAAGTTCATCGGTTATAAATGACTCCAAAAGAGCTGTTAATTTACTGTTTAATACTTCTTTTTCCAGCTCTTGACTTAACTGCAATTTTTCGGGATAGGGCAGTTGTTTGACTAGGGCTAAAATTTGCTCAAAGTTTAGGGAAAGTTGATAGTTGGCTAGAGTCATTGTTCGTTATGTTTAGGGCTTGTCGATATTTTATCTCAATTGTTTGGATTGAGGATGGCTTTAATAGTGCTGGACGCACGGGTGGCTAGAAACCGGGTTTTTTCCGAGAATACTGCGTTACAGCGACAGAACCGGCAAAAAACCCGGTTTCTTTGGTTTGCGGGTGGTCAGAAACCGGGTTTTTTTTCGAGAATACTGCATCCCGACCTTTAACTAAAGTGAAAAACCCGGTTTCTTTGGTTTTGATCCGTAATATCATGTCCGGTCGATTAACCAAAATATAATCAGTAGGAACCCCACCCCCATAAAATAAAGAATGCCAAAACGAATTACGATCGCGCCTCATCTGAGTATAGAAGAGCTACAAGCTCGTTTCCGTCAAGCTAAAACAACAACCCAAGCCCATCATTACCAAATTATTTGGCTGCTAGCTGGTGGCAAAACTACCGCAGAAGTAATGGCAGTGACAGGTTATAGTCGCGGTTGGATTTATGAATTAGTCTGGGGGTACAACCATTTAGGACCAGAATCCCTCGGAGATCAGCGTTGCCAAAATCGCGACCGTGACCCTTTGCTCAATGATGTGGAACAAGCTCAATTGTGGCAAGTCCTACAGCAGCCACCCCCAGATGGCGGACTGTGGAATGGTCGTAAAGTGGCTGACTGGATGAGTGAACTCAAAGGTTACACAGTCTCTCGTCAAAGAGGATGGGAATATCTCAAGTCAATGAAGTTTAGATTGAGAGTTCCTCGCCCGGAACATCAGGAATCAGATCTCCTCGAACAAGAGGAATGGAAAAAAAAATCTGCGTCGGTTCGTCTTGAAAATCAAGAAAGAGAACCCTTCAAGCGACGTAGAAGTCTGGTCAATGGACGAACATCGGCTCGGATTGAAACCTGTTTTGAGGCGAGAATGGGTGGATGAGTTTAGTAATGCCACTGCTGTGGTTAACTGGCGGTTTCAATGGTTGTGGTTATACGGCTTTGTACATCCGAGTACGGGAGAAACATATTGGTGGA
Organism: Microcoleus sp. FACHB-61; assembly: GCA_014695295.1. Taxonomy (GTDB): domain Bacteria; phylum Cyanobacteriota; class Cyanobacteriia; order Cyanobacteriales; family Microcoleaceae; genus Microcoleus. The sequence continues at coordinate 25,075 of JACJNY010000049.1, forward strand.
TACTGCCATTTGTCAATAGCCAGCTTTTTGAGCGAGTGTTAGAAGATTTTGCTCGACATTGGAAAGTAGGGCGGAAAAAAAGAGTAATTTTAGTAGTAGATGGAGCCGGATGGCACTTGAGTGAAAGCGTGAAAATTCCCGACGGGATACATTTGTATTGTCTGCCATCACACTCGCCCCAACTGCAACCAGCAGAAAGGTTATGGCCACTGACAAATGAACCGATAGCCAATCGCTGTTTTAAGAGCTTAGATGAATTAGAAGCAGTGTTATTTGAGCGATGTCAAAAACTGTTAAATCTCAAACAGCTAATTAGTGGTTTGACTCATTTCTATTGGTGGCCGGAGGCAAAAGTTTAATCCTGGTTAATCGATCGGACATGATATAACTCCCGACAGTCAAAAGTTAGGACTCTAGATGAAGTCGTTTGAGGCAGTTTACGACAGTTTGAAGTAAATCGGGGTCATGGGGGGAGAAGGTTTGCAGGGGTGGATGAGGTGTGTCGGTGATGAGACAGATTGTACCGTCGAAGCGGGTGAGGGCATCGAGGAAAGTAGGGCTAAAACCTTGGGCGGCGGGGGATGTGGGGTCTTCGTAGAAGATGAGGATGAGGTGTTTGTCTGAGTCTAGGAGTTGCCAAAAGAACACGGTACGTCATGGTATTGGTGCGATCGCTGGTCCCAACACGTGCGTTAAGTGCTACATTATTTACAAATCTTTTTTGTAAAAGCAAAAGGCTGCTCCAATGGAACCATCCAACCTTACCCGGCGACTGAAAGATTTGGAAGACAATATTAAAAAAGATTTTGCTTTACTCAAAGACTACGAAGATGCCTTACGTGATGAAGATGATCCACGTCGCAAGGGTAAATACAATCGAGCAATTGAGCAATTAAGGGAATCAGCGAATCGCTATCAGCAGGAATACGATCAACTGCATCAGCAGATAACTGGTGAACCAACTGTACAAATGCAGAGCGTAGCTATCCAGTTACAACAGATGAACAACGGATTAGACCGATTATCTGCTGGGCAGAAAGCTATTTATGCAAACATTAACAACCTGCGACAAGGATTACTAGCCCATTATGAGGCTGGTGAAAAAAATATTATTTCTGCAATCACAAATCAGTTGAATGAATCTCAAGTGACTACCATTTCTGCTTTGTTAGATGCAATAGAAGCTAACCAAGTGTCAGATGCAGAAATGCAGAAAATTTTACCGAGTATCCAGGAGGGTTTAATTATATTACAACAACGCGGCGTTACTCTACCTGTTAGTCAGGAAGAGATCGTCGAAGTGATTAATGCACCTCAAATGGATTTTAAGCATAGATTAAAGGTTGCGGTGCCTATTATTCCTTTTATCTTGGACTATGAAGGTGAATTAGAACTAGGTACAGGGATAAATCTCAAAGAAGCTTTGAAACAATTTAGGGCGCGGCTTATAGGAGGGTAAATAGTGGAACCGCACCATCAACGTAAGCAGGATTTAGAAGAAAATATAAAAGCGGAATTAACACTACTGAAGGAATTAGAAGAGGATTTGCGTTTGGCTGAAGACCCCAAGCAAAAAAGAAAATTCAAAAAGGAAATCAAGGAAGTAAAAAGTAGGATTACTGATCATGAAAACGAATCATCTTCCCTAGAGCCAAGTCCACAAGAGCAAGCTTCTCTTGTTAGCGCAATGACAAATATTACATTCAGAGAATTGGATGTGGTAACACAGGGGATTATTTGTATGCCCATACCTTCTGATCCTAACTTCTTCGTTCTTCCCCCAGTAGAAAAAATGTTGAAGAATCAACTTAATAGAGATGCTCAATCAAGACTCATGACAGGGGTAATCCAAGCCAGGATGGTTAGCAGTTTTGTCGAGAACATGGTTAATGTAATACCTGACTTTCCAGAAAGGCTAAAAGCAGGATTTGTAAGGGAGTATCAAAGACTCCGAGCAACAGGATTAGAGGGAAATGATCTATTGAATGCCTTACATACATTTTCTTGCAATCGTAGCTCAGACTACGATCTACAAGCAGCAGGCTTAGCAGTTCTTTACTATCTTTTTGAAAAGTGTGAGGTGTTTGAAAGATGACTCTATCTACAGAGACAGATTCTAGCTATAACTACTCAAGGATTTTACCGACAAAACACATCTCTACCGGTAAATCGCTGTTGGGGGTAGGTGCTAAAATAATAGAACACTTGCAATATCCACGTACAGTATCGTCACTTTGGAGTGCTGTTTCGACAATACCGGAAGTCGCAACCTTTGAACGGTTTGTTTTGACTCTGGATATCCTATACGCTATTGGAGCAATTGAAATGGATGCAGGAATACTTCGTAGGAGTCGTCGATGATTCGTGCTATTCGTTGTAATCATACTTCATTTAAAACTGTCGAGTTTAGGCCCGGCTTTAATGTAGTATTGGCCGATCGTACAGAAGAGTCTGGGAGCAAAGACTCTCGTAATGGTTTAGGTAAATCAACTCTAATTGAAATAATTCACTTTTGCTTAGGCTCTACATTACAAAAAGCTAAAGGACTGGATTCTAGAAATTTACGAGGTTGGGCATTTAGCCTAGAGTTTACACTTTCTAATCAAGTTATTACAGTAACTAGAAATACTGCTGATCAGTCAAAGGTAGTAATTGAAGGAGATACTACTTCCTGGCCAATTCAGCCAGAAGAAAAAGAAGGGCAAAGAGTTCTGAGCCTGATACATTGGAAGGCAATACTAGGAAACCTTTTGTTTGGTTTGCCAAGTGATAATGAAGATAAAAAATTCCAACCTACGTTTAGAGGTCTAATTTCTTATTTTATCCGCCGTGGACGAGACGCCTTTTCTACTCCATTTGAACATCACAGAAAGCAGCTTGATTGGGACAAGCAAGTTAATAATGCTTTTTTACTAGGTTTGGCTTGGGAAGATGCGAGAGATTTACAACTTTTAAAAGATCAAAAAAAATTACTAGATGATATAAAAAAACTCAAAAAAGACACAGATACAGGAGTTGCAATTGGCATATTTGGTTCTCTAGGCGAACTCGAAGCTTTAAAAGTTCAAGTCGAGTCACAGTTACGCGAGAGAAAACAAACCTTAAGTAATTTTCGCGTAGCTTCTCAATACCACGAACTAGAGGCTAATGCTAATCGGTTGACTGCGGAAATTCATGAAGCCACTAATAATAATATTGCCGATAAAAAAATATTAGAATTTTATCAATCTAGCCTGGAAGCAGAAAATGAACCCTCCCCAGATGATGTAACTCATATATACGAAAGTGTCGGTATTGAACTCCCGGGTTTGGTAGTTAGAAGATTGGAAGAAGTAGAAATCTTTCATCGTAGACTTATCGAAAATCGTCGCGATTTTCTATCGACTGAAATTGAGCGTCTCAGGAGAGATGTATCATCTAGAGAACGTCTCATACGTGAAAAAACCGAACAACGTGCTTCTTTATTGGAAGTGCTACAAACACATGGTGCTTTAGAAGAGTACACAAGACTCCAAGAACTTTATCTAGAAATTGTATCTAATCTAAATGAAATTAATAAACGCATAGAAGAATTAAATAAGTTTGAAGAAGGAAAAAGTGCTTTAAAGATTGAAAAAGAACGCTTACTACAACGCGCACGTCGTGACTATCAAGAACGACGTGTTCAAGCAGAAAAAGCTAGAGATCTATTCAATACAAACTCTCGGTTTCTTTACGGTGCCCCAGGAAGGTTAATTATTAATGTAGGCGACAATGGTTTTCAGTTCAATGTAGAGATTAGCCGTGATGGCAGCGAAGGTATCGATAACATGAAAATATTTTGTTATGACTTAATGCTGGCACAGCTTTGGTCTGAACGCGATCCTTCACCACGTATATTAATTCATGACAGTACCATTTTTGATGGTGTTGATGAGAGACAAGTGAGATTTGCTCTTGAATTGGCCGATAGAGAATCTAGAAAATGTGGCTTTCAATATATCTGTACTTTAAATTCAGATAGGGTTCCATACTCTGAGTTTGCAGCAGATTTTGATTTTGATTCCTTTGTAAGACTTAGACTTACAGACGAAAGTGATGAGAGTGGACTACTAGGCATTCCCTTTTAGAGATATTCTTTGACTCTTCTACAAATATTTTGATCCGGTTTTGTTTTTCCTCTAACCAGAAACCTGATCCAAAGGGTCAAATTCAGCAACCTGTTTTTGACCAAGAGAGGTAATTGCTAAAACTAAAACACTTAACGTAAGGCCTAAAATCGCATAACTCGGTAGTGAAAAAATAGTTACTTTAAACAAATAAGGCAATTCCCCCCCCTTCCAGTTCCACCGCTTTCCTAGAAACACCAACAGCCCGCCATGAATCACAGCGGTTTGCACCATGACACAGCCAACGCCCAATAACCAAACCGACATTCTTTGCCTAGAGAAGGCACAATTTTTAATCTGAAAACATAAATCATTCAGCAAAAGAACCACCGCCGGTGCTAACATCACAGAACTGGTGGGCTGAGAATAGTTGATAGCAATACTCAAAGTAGAAATTAGCACCATTTCAGATAAGTCAACTTTTTTTGACCAAGCATTGCGAGATTGTTTTTTGTAAAAATACCAACTCACTAAACCAACTAGCAGCAGAGTAATCAAGTTAGAAAATAGCTTCGCCACGAAGGGACTATCGGGGAAAAATCTCGGCCCCATAACCCTTAAATCAAGGCGACTCATAGAAATATAAGCATTATTCGATGGATCGTTGAGCCAGAGTGGAAATCCACGAGTCGCATCCTGTATAAATCCTGTTAAAGAATTGCCCGTTACAGCTAGACCTATAAATGCCAAAAAAGTTGCCGTGACTATAGATATAAAAACTAGCTGAAACCGTCTTTTCATTAAAAAATAAGGAAGAAACAATATAACTAAAGTTGGTTTAAAAAGGGCAATTCCTAATAAAAGCCCTGCAATTACATCCTGATTATTTCTCGCATAAATAAACATCCATAACAGCAGAACGGCAATAAAAGTTGCCACATTGCCAACTTGCAGATCGAAGACAAAACCGTAGAGGAATGCAACTGATATACTACAAATAGTCCTAAAAGCTCGTGAGTGCGACACCAACAAGATATTCGCTCCCCATAAAACAAAACCTGTGGCAATAAGATGCAGCCAAGTCCAGATTGTGAATGCAGTCTTCATCGGGAAATAGCCCAAAAACCACAGCGGAGGAATGATATTAGGTGGATAAACAAAAGATGGAATAAACCCACACACTTTTGTGATGCTACAGAAACCGAGGTTAAACACCTCCACATTAAAGGGGCTCAAATACTGATGGGCTAATCTACTCGCTACATAAAACCACTTAAAATCCCAGTAAGGCGGATCTGGCCGATTAGTCAGATTGTAAACCAACCAACCGGTATAACTGAGAAATCGGGTGAGAACTAATACAATAACTGCTTGCAAAATAAAGTTAACGATAGGTTGACTAAAAAATTGAGTCAACCTTTGGATCGAAGGATGTTTTAAAAACAAAGAATCTTGCCATGCTATTTTTTCGCTATCTAATCGCCAATTAAATTTTAGGAACAAAGCGATTGTAATTATAATAATTACATTCCAGAAGCCAAAGCTAATCATAGGAAATAATTTAAATACAGGGTATTCCAGGTTTATGAAGTAGGGACACGGCATTGCCGTGTCCCTACGGGGGAGGGAGCGCTCTATCTGGGGTGTAGTTGATAAACATGGAATTGGCTGTAAATTTACTGTTTGATGATATCACAACCAGAAATTTTCAACTAAAAATCATCATTGGAACCTAGAATATAGACTTTTGTTCCGCATTTCTACCTAACTCTCTTTTCTCTATTTTCTCTGCGTCCTCTGCGCCCTCTGCGGTGAGGAAAAAAAATCTTATTCACAAACGAAATAGCATTGCCATCTAAAAGCCCGATCGCACTTTTGCCCCTTGTAACCCTGTTCACCCCCAAACATATGCGTTAACCTAGTTGACTACAACTTGTACCGCACTCCCCAACTAAATTCATGCTTTCCCGCATCAAAGAATTAGCCGCCACCCTAGCACCCCGCTTAATCGAAATTCGCCGCCACATCCACTCCCACCCCGAACTCAGCGGCCAAGAATATCAAACCGCCGCCTACGTAGCCGGAGTTCTTGCTTCCAGCGGAGTCCGGGCGATCGAAGGAATCGGCAAAACAGGAGTGATCGGCGAACTCAAAGGCAACAGCAGCGAGTCCCGGTGGCTGGCTATTCGCACCGATATGGACGCTTTGCCGATTCAAGAACGCACAAACTTAGATTTTGCCTCCCGCAACGAGGGAGTCATGCACGCCTGCGGCCACGACATCCACACCACGGTCGGTTTGGGCGCAGCCATGATATTGTCTCAGCTAGAGGAAAAAATGCCCGGTCACGTCCGCTTCTTGTTTCAGCCGGCGGAAGAGATTGCCCAAGGTGCTCAATGGATGATTAAAGACGGCGCGATGCAAGATGTTGACGGCATCCTCGGAGTGCACGTTTTCCCGACGATTCCCGGCGGTTGCGTCGGTATCCGCCACGGGGCCCTGACGGCGGCGGCAGATGACATAGAATTGATTGTGATGGGCGAATCCGGCCACGGTGCGCGTCCCCACGAGGCGATCGACGCAATTTGGATTGCTTCTCAGATAATTACCACCTTGCAGCAGGCAATTAGCCGCACGCAAAATCCTTTGAGGCCACTGGTTTTGACGATCGGGCAAATTAACGGCGGACGAGCGCCGAACGTAATTGCCGATCGAGTAAAATTATTGGGAACCGTGCGATCGCTGCATCCCGAAACCCACGAAAACCTGCCGGCTTGGATCGAACAAATTGTTTCTAGCGTTTGCGGGACTTACGGCGCTAAGTACGAACTCACCTACAAGCGCGGCGTGCCGGGAGTCCAAAACGACCCAAAACTCACGCAATTAGTCGAAACTGCGGCTTTAGAAGCTTTAGGTCGATCGCGCGTCCAAATTTTACCAGAACCATCCCTCGGCGCGGAAGATTTTTCGATGTACTTAGAACACGCACCGGGAACCATGTTTCGCTTAGGAGTGGGACTGACTGACAAACCGAACTATCCCCTCCATCACCCGCAATTTGAGGTCGATGAAGCAGCCATCGTGACCGGCGCTGTCACCTTAGCCTATGCCGCCTACCAATATTGGAAACACCAGTAACTATGTCAGGATCGAAAATACACAAGCTTGTAGGGTGCGTAATGGCATAACGATTTTAGATTTTAAATTTAGGTCTAGGGTGCGTCCGGGATAAAATTTGCTCGGTGTAAAGTTTATTTGCGCCTACCTACTTAACAGAATTCTGGCAACTAAACCAGCCTCTCTTCCGGAATCCCGCTCTAGCAGCCGCCAAATGTGCTAACGTACAATCAAAAATCCCCAAATTTCAACTATCGGGAGATAGATAACTGTGTCCGCTCAAGCACCTCCAACTCCCAATTACAAATGGTTTAGCTGCATTTCTAGGACTGTTTTCGCCGCATTGTGCCTGTTGCCTCTTTTCAGCGCTGCGGGATACGCCCAAACTCCCCAAAATAGACCCATCAAAATCGGCGTGGTGCAGCGGTTTGGCACGAAAGCAACCGACAAACTGACGCTGAAAGCATTACCGGGCGACAGCTTAACATTGAGTTACAAAACTCCTCAAGGCATAGAAACCAAAACGGCTGCTAGCGTCAAGTTAGAAATAGCCCCAAAACCGCTGGAAGCGCCATTAGTAGAAGAACGAGTTGTTCTGAGCTCCCACCGCAGTTTCGAGAGTGCAGAAGATAGCGCCAATCAGTGGCGTGCCCAGGGAATTGATGTAGAAATTGCTCAACCTTTTCGCTGGCAAGTTTGGGCGAAAAGAGATACCTACAACTCTCCTTTGGTGCGGCGCTGGCTGTTGCAAAGTTTGCAAGCTCAAGGGAACACAACAGCTTTTTTGGATTCCAAAGTTTTTAAACAAGTACCCCAGGCATTTTGGGTTTTAAACGGCTTTCGTTTCAACCGCCATGAGTTGGATGTGACGGCCGGGAAAAATGTGATTGAGGTATTGGAACAAACCACCCAAGAGGCGACAGCTACTGAACCAGAAAAAGCAATTCAAGAAACTCACCGTTATGGCGGCAGTTTGCACCTGCAAAAAAATGCTTACGGCACTTATACTTTGGTAAATAAAGTGCTGACCGAAACTTATTTGCGGGGTGTTGTGCCTCACGAAATTGGGGCTTTTTCGCCTTACGCTGCGATTGTCGCTCAAACCATTTTGGCGAGAACCTACGCCCTGAGAAATTTGCGTCGGTTTGCTGTGGATAATTATGAGTTGTGCGCTGATGTTAACTGTCAAGTTTATAAGGGTTTGACGGAGGTTTACCCGCAAAGTGATAAGGCGATCGCCCAAACGAGCGGTTTGGTGCTAACTTACGAAAATCAGCTAGTAGACGCGCTTTATTCCGCCTCTAGCGGCGGCGTGACAGCCTCTTTTAACGATGTGTGGCAGGGCGCGGAACGTCCATATTTGCGATCGATCGTCGATTCCCCTAATAATATTTGGGATTTGTCCAAGCAGAGTTTGTCTGACGAAAACAACCTCCGCCGCTTTATCAGTTTGGAAAAAGGGTTTAATGAGGAAAAAGAAGACACTTTTCGTTGGCGCGAACCAGCTTCTTTGACCGCGATTGGTGGATTTCTCAAACAGTACCTTCAGAAGAAACAGCACCCGCTGGCTAATATTAAAACTGTCACTCAGGTGGAAGTGGTGGAAAGGTCGCCCGCAGGTCGAGTTTTGAAAATGAAGGTTCAAACTGACTTGGGCCCCATCGATATCGACAAAGACGAGATTCGCAATGCTTTTTACCCGCCGATTAGCACGCTTTTTTACTTAGAACCAATTTACAATCCAGACAAAACTCTCAACGGTTATGCTTTTGTCGGAGGCGGTTTCGGGCACGGCGTGGGAATGAGTCAGACTGGTTCTTACAATTTGGCTAATTTGGGCTGGAATGGATCTCAAATTCTGGGCTTTTATTTCCCCGGCGCTCAAGTTGTGCCGCTCAGCGATAACATTACATTTTGGCGCGAATAGTCGATCGCACTCGGCCTAATAGTCGGCGATTTAAATCATCGCCACTACACAAACAAAGCCCGCTTTTGCGGACTAAATATCAGCCGTAAAACTTTTAGATTTTAGACTTTGGATTCTAGATTGGTTTCACAGTTAATCTAAAATCGGCCATCTAAAATCTAAAATTATTTGGTCAGCTATCTGCTAAAACAGCTAGGAATTCCTAGCTGGGAGTGACAGACTGCTGGCGGTTTTGTTGCAGTGTTAGACACAGAAACCCGGTTTCCTAACATAATTGCCGTATTTCAGCTTAATTCTGGAAACGAGAAACCGGGTTTCTTAGGGTATCACGCAGAGCGTCCTTTCTTAGTAGAGCGCTTCTTCTTGGTGAGTTTCGATCGTACAGTCAGACTTGGGATAGGCGACGCAGGTGAGGACAAATCCGGCCTCAATTTGGTCGTCATCTAAGAAAGATTGGTCGGATTGGTCAACTTCGCCTGCTGTGATTTTGCCGGCGCAGGTGGAGCAAGCACCAGCGCGACAAGAGTAGGGGAGGTCTAGTCCTGCTTCTTCTGCAGCATCAAGAATGTAAGTATCGTCATCAACGTCAATGGTCTGGTTAATTCCTTCGGCTTCGCTGATGAGGGTAACTTTGTAAGTCGCCATGCACTAATCCTCTCAAAAATTCAACAAGATCTATAATTTTTCCTAATGCAACCTTCAAGGCTCTATTAGCTTTGAGGTGAGCTCTTAGGTTTGTTACCTCTATGATAGTAGGGGAAAGAAGCAAGCTTGCAACACTTATTTACAAAAAATTTGAATGGGATTAGTTATAACTTTTTCTAATTTCATCTTTATTACTTATACCTATGTTGGGTTCAGCCGTGTGATACAGTTGCCGCAAGACTTGCGCTAAGCAACCCGGTTTCTGGGAAAAATCCTGTTTTGAGCCGTACAGCACAAAAACCGGGTTGTTGGTATGCCGTGTGTCGATCGACTTTCAGCAAGACTGGCTGCAAGGCAAGTCCCTGCCGGCGGTGAAATGTATAGTTAGATCGCATCAAGACTTGGGTGTTGAAGGCTCGATCGAATAAATCGCACCGCAACCACAGCCTAAAATCCCGGCGATAGAACCCTAAACCCCTGCACCGCAAGTGTGTAACTATCTAAAATGTTAAATCTCAAATCCCATGACTAATATTGATACTCGCTCTGGTTTTTCCGTTCATTCTCCAATTCGCGTGGGAATTGTGGGTACTGGTTTTGCAGCTAAGTTGAGGGCCGAGACGCTTCAAGCTGATGCGCGATCGAACTTGGTAGCAGTTGCGGGCCACTCCCCGGATAAAACCGCAGCGTTTTGTCAAGGGTTCGGCGCCGAAGCTGCGGTTTCTTGGCGCAAGCTGGTAGAAAGAGACGATTTAGATTTGGTAATTGTCTGTACGGTGAACCGGGATCACGGGGCAATTGTCCTGGCGGCGCTAGAAAATGACAAGCACGTTGTGGTGGAATATCCTCTATCTTTAGACGTATCTGAAGCAGAAAGGGCGATCGAACTTGCAGCCCAAAAGCAAAAACTCCTCCACATCGAACACATCGAACTGTTAGGCGGTTTGCACCAAGCAATCAAAGAATCTTTGCCATTAGTCGGTAAAGTTTTTTACGCCCGCTACGTTACTATTGCTCCTCAACGTTCCGTACCGCAGCGGTGGACTTATCAACATTCCCTCTTTGGATTTCCGTTAGTTGGTGCAATTTCGCGACTGCACCGATTTACCGATTTGTTCGGGGAGGTGACAAGCGTTAACTGTCAAACTCAATTTTGGGAGACTCAGCCGGATTTCTACAAAGCTTGTTTGTGCAACGCACAGTTGGGCTTTGCCAATGGCCTTGTCGCTGAAGCTGTTTATGGAAAAGGAGAGACGTTTTGGCAGTCTGAAAACATTTTTACCATCTACGGAGAAGAAGGAACGCTGGTTTTTACTCCTGAATCCGGTCAATTAATTCAGGGAGAAAATCGGCACAACATCAAAGTAGGAACGCGGCGAGGCTTGTTTGCCAAAGACACCGATATGGTGTTAGAATTTTTATTAGACGGTACGCCTTTGTACGTGAATAATGTCAGTAGTTTGTACGCATTGAAGGTGGCAGATGCTGCGAGGCGATCGAGCGAAATTAGGCAAAATGTAGCCCTTAGCAATTTATAAATATGACTGACGCAAAAAATCGTTTTTTATGCTATGTATAGAGTAAGGTGGGCGGCGCATTACAGTAAAATTGCCAGAGTCTATCTATAGCAGTTCGTAATCTAACTTACATGAGAGAGTAATGCCTACAAGCAAAAATATTTAGAACTAAAAGCACTGTAGAATGCAGGTTTTAGCCTTAACGACCATTTGGTCACTGCTGCTAAACCTCAGCCAAGTTGCGCTAAAAAATTCAAAAAACATAGATAACATTAGGCTGCTTTCAGTCACTAAAAAAAAAGAATTTATGCCTGGACACGACATTATTGTTATTGGATCTTCGGCAGGCGGACTCAAAGCACTGGGCGCGATCGTGGGTAGTCTGCCTGCTGACATAGATGCTGCCATCTTTATTGTTCAGCACCTCCCAGCCGATAAGCCCAGCATTCTTCCCAAAATTCTGGCAGATGTAAGCCCTCTCCCGGCATCTCACCCGTCCGACGGAGAGCCAATTCAACAAGGGCGAATCTACGTCGCGCCGCCCGATTATCACCTGTTGCTCAATCAAGGCTCAGTGCGCGTGGTGCATGGGCCTAAAGAAAATAGATTTCGACCCGCGATCGATACGTTATTTCGTTCAGCCGCTCGTGCTTATGGTTCAAGGGTGGTGGGTGTGGTACTGACTGGCTATCTGGATGATGGCACGGTGGGATTACAGGCAGTCAAGAAACGGGGCGGAGTGGCGATCGTCCAAGATCCAAAAGAAGCAGAATACCCCAGTATGCCAAAGAGTGCCTTGCGATATGTGAAGGTCGATCGCTGCCTGCCACTGGCAGAAATCCCACACCTGCTACTGCAGTTATCAAAGCAACCTGCCACGGAGCAAGAGGCTTACCCCATGACCGAAGAGATCGAAATTGAATCTAACATTGCTGAACAGCAAATGAATACTAAGGAGCTTTTAGAGAATGTAGAAGCGATCGGGACTCGGACAACTTACACCTGCCCTGAATGCAACGGCAGCATCTGGGAAGTTACCAACTCAGAGCCGCTGCGGTTTCGCTGTCACACGGGGCACTCCTTTACGGCTGATACATTTCTCACAGAGCAAACTCAGAATTTGGAGAAGGCGTTATGGTCGGCAGCTCGAATAATGGAGGAAAAGGTCATATTTTTCCGTCAAATGTCTGAGCGAATGGGAAATTACAATTTACAAAGTGCGGCAGTAAAATACGCAGACTACGCCAAAAACCTGGATGCCGAAGTATCACTGATTCGAGGCATCATTCTCAACGGCATTGCGACGAAACGAACCATGATCGAAACAGATGAAGAGCAGCCACAGTAACTCAACCTCGATCAAGTTTTCTTTCCACCCAGCAATACGCTTAACGAGTGTTTTACAGCCGCGTAAAATTTTAGTCGTCAAGGCGCAGCGCTTATTACTTTAGACAACTGAGAAATGTGGCGGTAATGTTCTAGATGTATAGTATATTTAGCCTCATTTAAATTCAATTTAATTGGGTTAGGTTGAGATATCGAGGTTGATTCTTTCCTCGATTTATCCAACTTTGAATTGCTGGAAACCTGGTTAAATCAAATCTGCCCCCGCCCGCAACGTGAGTGTAAGCAAATAAACCGATGTCAGCAATAGTATAGCGATCGCCTGTAAAAAAAGCATGGTTTGCTAAATGCTGTTCCATCACCCCCAAAGCACCATAACCCGGTGCTTGTTTTTGTTTAAGTGCTTCCTGATATTCTTCTGCTTTCCCCGCCAAATACCAAAAACGAGAAGTAATAATAAAAGGTTCGTGATTGTATTGTACTGCTCAAAAAATCACCACTGCATGACTTGAGCGCGTTCAAATTTATCACTGGGGAAAAACTCTGTTCCTTCCGCCAATGAAATATTAAACTGAGTTAAAGCCAACGAATTTTGTAATGTTTCCCAGACGGAGAATATTCGTAAAGTTTCAACATGAGTATTTTTTTTATACCGCAGAGAACACAGAACAGGCAGAGTTAAGAAATAAAGAGAAGTTCACAAGTTATTATTGTAGCATTTGGCGTAAGAGCATAATTGCTACGTTCAGAAGTAATATGGGTAAGGTGCGCCACAGATCGCCCTAAATTAATCAATATTGGAGACTCAATGACATCCTACTGGAAAAATCTTCACTTGAATTCGGAAACTATCGGCTTAATCTACGGTTTTTTGGGCGTAGTTGGATTTAGCTTGACATTACCGGCAACCAGAGCCGCTGTGATAGATTTAGACCCGCTTTTTGTAGGTTTAGGACGCGGATTAGTAGCAGCTATACTAGCAGCATTTACTCTGCGGATAACGCATCAACCCATTCCCTCAAAACAGCAACTTGGGAGTTTATTAGTTGTCGGATTGGGAGTTGTTTTGGGATTTCCGGTACTATCGGCTTGGGCAATGCAGCAAGTACCTGCCGCCCACGGTGCTGTGGTGTTAGGATTGTTGCCTTTAGCAACAGCGATAGCAGGGTTTTTGCGAGCTGGCGATCGCCCTGATTTCAGCTTTTGGATTGCTAGCATTGTCGGTAGTACAACCGTTGTTGTTTTTGGAATTATTAGTGGCGCTGGACAGCTTCACCCCGCAGATTTAGCTTTGTTTGGAGCTGTAATTGCTGCTGCTTTTGGCTATGGTGAAGGTGGGCGATTAGCTCCGATTTTAGGTGGATGGCAAGTTATCAGTTGGGCATTGGTGCTTGTAGCTCCTTTCGAGGTTTTGCCAACAATATTTGTGGTCTTAAAACAAGGGTTGATAGCTTCACCGATAGCCTGGTTCGGTTTTGCTTATGTGAGTGTTATTAGTCAATTTATCGCATTTTTTGCCTGGTATCATGGTATGGCAATTGGTGGAGTTGCCCGGGTAGGTCAAATTCAGTTATTGCAACCATTTTTGACGCTCCTAGCTTCGGCAATCTTGCTTGGTGAAACCCTGGAGCCGATCGCCCTAGTCACGGCTTGTTTGGTTGTTGCTAGCGTAGCTGCGGGTAAAAAAGCATCAATTAAGCGGGCAGAAGATTTGTGAGGCGATCTTTTTCTCAACAGGCTGCTGACTCCAATCCTTGACTTTCACATATCGATTCCATCTAACGACAGATGTAAAGCCGGGACTATTTCTCTTCAATACTAGCAATCAACTGAAATTTTAAGAGAAAAGTAAGGTTAGATATTGATGAATTTTATGCGATCGCCATTGATGCAGATGCCATTGGCCGTGCGATCGCCTGTGCCATTTAGCAGCCCGGTGATTTTGATGTGAATGAAATCATCATCGGTTCGACAGGTCAAGAACTTTAGACTAATAGGAAAACATCATGAAACAGCGAAAACTCGGCAATCAAGGATTAATAGTTTCAGAGTTAGGGCTGGGCTGTATGGGTATGTCCGAGTTCTACGGCATAGCCGATGAGTCAGAAGCGATCGCCACCATTCATCGCGCCTTAGAGCTAGGCGTGACGTTGCTCGACACGGCTGATATGTACGGTGTCGGTCACAATGAAGAGTTGGTCGGCAAAGCAATTAAAGACTGTCGAGATCGAGTCATCATCGCCACCAAGTTTGGCAATGTACGCGGTAGCGACGGCAGCTTTCTAGGCGTGAATGGCAAACCCGAATATGTCCGCTCTTGCTGTGATGCCAGTCTCAAGCGTCTGGGCGTAGATACGATCGATCTTTACTATCAGCACCGAGTCGATCCAAACACTCCCATCGAAGAAACCGTAGGTGCAATGGCGAAGCTCGTCCAAGCCGGGAAAGTTCGCTACCTTGGTCTTTCCGAAGCGGCGAGCACCACGATCCGCCGTGCCCAAGCAGTGCATCCTATTTCCGCACTCCAGACTGAATATTCGCTCTGGAGCCGGGAGCCAGAATCCGAGATTTTGCCCACCTGCCGAGAGCTAGGGATTGGGTTTGTGCCTTATAGCCCTCTGGGGCGTGGGTTTCTTACAGGCAAAATCAAGAGCCTCGACACGTTATCTGAGGGAGACTATCGGGCCGGGCGATATCCTCGCCTTCAAGGCGATAATCTCCAGCAAAATCTGGAGCTAGTCGAGCAGATAGAGCACATGGCCGCCGCTAAGGGTATCAAAGCTGGACAGTTGGCGCTGGCATGGGTATTAGCCCAAGGCGAAGACATTGTGCCAATTCCAGGCACCAAACGCCGCACCTATTTAGAAGAAAACATTGCCGCAGCCGCTGTAACGCTGACTCAAGCAGAACTAGACCAGCTCGCCAAAGCCCTGCCATTAGGAATTGCCGCGGGCGATCGCTACCCTGATATGAGCAGCGTCAATCGTTAGGAATGGGCGCGAGGAAAGTATTCTTGTTATGGCTAAATTTTGGAAAGAAGCGATAAATCATGTCAAAACTTGTTGTTTGGGGAACACCCATCAGTACCTATGTCCGTACTGTGCGGCTGCTGCTTGAGGAAATAGGCGCAGACTATACCCTCCACAGCGTTGATATCTTCAATGGTGAAAGCCAGTCCGCAGACTACCTTGCTAAGAATCCCTTTGGTAAAATCCCTACCCTTGAAGTAAATGGGGAACTGCTCTACGAAACGGCTGCCATTACCGAATACCTTGATGCCACTTTAGCCGATCGCAAGTTTAGCTTTTCCGATCCGATGCTCCAAGCTCGGATGCGTCAAATCATAGCGATTATTGATAGCTATTTCTATGGCCCTGCTATTACCACCATTGTGATTCAGCGACTGATTGTGCCGACTCAGGGTGGCCAGACAGATGAGGCTAAAGTTAAAAATGCGATCGCGCCTGCACAAACGGCTATAGAGGCGATCGAGTCGCTAGCTGCGGGTAGCCCCTATCTGCTCGGCAGCGAAGCGAGCATTGCTGATTTCTATCTGATTCCCATCTTTATCTACCTTTCCCAAACTCCAGAGTTTGAGGTGATTACGGCTCAAACGCCGAAGCTACGGAGGTGGTGGGATGAGGTTAGCCAGTTGTCCAGCGTCAAAAAAGTGTGTGCGTAATTGCACTCAAATTGGCGGCAGGAAATTAGAGGAGTGGAACTCGAACAGATGTAATCTTTGGCATCCAATGTTGAGCTAATTTGGGCACTGAATCCTCTACTAGAAGCGATCGGCATCACCATTTGGATCGTCTTTATTGGGGATTTTGGCTCAAATTTCTCCTCCTCCGAAACTCTCTTACCAGGCGGGGTGATGACCGCGATCGCATCTGATTACTTTCCGAAGACGGCGGAAGGGCGGGTGCTTTGTTTTTTACTGGCGTTGTGTGCGATCGCGGTATGCGGTTATTTGACAGCAACCCTGGCAACATTTTTTGTGAGTCAGGATGCTCAGAGCGATCGAGCAGAACTAGCAGGAGCAAAATCACTTCAAGCTCTGCAAACAGAAATTACTGCACTGCGAACTGAGATTCAAGTCTTATCCCAAAAAGGTTGAGGTCTGTGAATTGCTGACCTGCACGATCGTCAATAAATCTTCTCTTGGATGGACGAAATATAAGCAGCGATCTCGTAGTATTCACACAGAATTAGTCAGAACATTGTTCATGCCCCAATTTAAAGCGAGCCTAACAGATTTAGTGCAGGAAAAATTTAATATTTTCTTACCTTTTATTTGCGAAATAGGTCGATCGAGCTTGATGCCATAGTAGAGAAACGATTCTGTCTGTCCAATTATAGATAACATTGTAATTTAAACTGTTCCAAGCGAGAGAGGATATTTGAATTATTTAATTTTACTATCAAAAGACAACATAAAAAATCCATAAGAGTAATGACAACACTCATAAGAAATAAGTGGAATAATACTAATAAAGATGTTAGCTATTCTCTCCCCAAAGCTGCATCAATGCAAGTTCCATCTAATTCTGGAATGCTGATGGTGGGAATTTATCGCCATGTTCTTCCCAGAGTTCGTAAATATTTAGACTTCTGGCAGAAAGAAGCTGAACAAATTCCCGATTCTGAATTACGCAAACAAGCTTTACTAAGTATAAACAGTAAAACATTTCACTGTGAAGGTGGTTCTATCTATGGATTACTTGCCAAAGAACAAATTGAGCCAACAATCCGCTTTATTGTTGCTTATCAAACAATTAGTGATTATTTAGATAACCTGTGCGATCGCAGCACTTCCCTAGACCCAGAAGATTTCCGTACTCTCCATCAAGCTTGCTTAGATGCTTTGACACCTGATGCTGAAGGCATTAATTACTACCAGTTACGTCAAGAACAAAACGATGGCGGCTATCTCATTAAACTCGTAAAAACTTGTCAAAATGTATTAAAACAACTGCCATCCTATCAAGCAATTGCTCCCTGCTTACATGAGCTGGCTGATTATTATTGTAATTTACAAGTTCATAAACACGTCAAAGTTCAGGAGCGAGTTCCTCGCTTAAAAGCATGGTTTGAACAACATCGCAACCAAATCCCTGAAATGAAGTGGTATGAATTTTCAGCTTGTACTGGATCGACGTTAGGAATTTTTTGTCTGATCGCCTATGCAGGCAATCCCAATTTTTCTAAGGAACTAGCTATAAAGGTTAAAAATAGCTATTTTCCTTGGGTTCAAGGACTTCATATCCTACTTGACTATTTTATTGACCAAGAAGAAGACAGGATAGGTGGTGATTTAAATTTTTGTACTTACTACAAGAGTGAACAAGAAATAACAGAACGCTTTCTTTATTTCCTAAAAAATGCTGACAAAGCTGTTTCTCAGTTACCGGATCAACACTTTCATCGAATGATAAATCGAGCTTTACTAGGTGTTTACCTAGCAGATAAAAAAGTGAATCAACAGAGAGATGTCAGAAAAAATGCTAGACAAATTCTACGATCCTGTGGTGGGTCATCACTCTTTTTTCTGTGGAATGCTATAATTATGGCTCGGCTTCGGTATCAACACATATTTGTGTAAGTCATTGAAGTCAATCCATACCTTTTATTACAGTTAGAGGATAAACTCATGGAAAATACATTGTTCGATCGCACATTCCGGGACAGCGAAGGCAATATTGTGATAGCTCAGCCGCCAAATCTCCCACTGATTGTCGGGATTGTAGCTAGTTTGTTAAAGCTCATTGTGACAACAGAGGAAATTAATTTAGCGTTGGATCTAGTAGCCTTTGGCTCTTTGTATACTTGGGCTTGGCAAGAATTATTTGAAGGCGTTAATTACTTTCGTAGAGCATTAGGTCTGATTGCGCTTGTTGCTCTACTTGTGTGGAAACTTCAATAAGTAGGTAAACATCAATAAGCCCTATCGACCATGACCTTACCTCAAAAATCTACGCACACTCTGGTCAAAGCTAAACTTGCCCTAGGATGCTTAGTAATTTTGAGCTTAATTACTCCTGCTGCTTGTGCCAGCATATTAGCGATCGCTTTTATATTGAAAGAAGCAAAAGGGAAGGATATTAATGTCGTGATTCCCGATGTAATTCTGGCAGTGGTAACGAGCATAGGGTCATGGTTACTCGTTCATACTATTTTTGGGATGCACTATGCTCAGGAATATTATCGGGATCACAAAACTTAGAGTGATTCTCAAGGGGCAGGACTAGATTTTCCTAAAGATATTGAGCCAGACTACAGGAATATTTTATATTTCTCTTTTGTTATTCGCATAAGCAGTCAAGTTTCAGATGTACAGACTACCTCGCGCTGAGGCGATTAGCTCGAATCCATAGCATTCTCTCCTTTCTATTTAATAGAGCAATTGTCGCGATAAGTAGTAATAGAATTGCGCGTTTAATTCAGTAATTACAGCAAATTCTACTTTTATAAAATACACCCCAGAAGCCGAGTTTCTTGCTGAAACCCGGCTTCTGTGTACCTCACTTATATTACCTGGAAAGTCCTGTATAATGCTTTCTCAAGAGCCACTCATCCAGAAAATCAGAATCGATGTCCAACGAAGTGTCTGACCGTCTTAAACAAAATGCTGAAAAAATTATGCGGATGTGGGAGAAGCGGGCGCGCGATGAAGTCGGTGCATCAACCCATCAAAATTCTCTTGTCTTGCAAAATTCCCTTCCTCTGTACTTAAACCAACTGGTAGATCAACTCTCAAACAGAATTGTCAGGACATCTGCCCGAATCACAGCCGACGAGGTTGAAAGCACCCGGATTGGCAAGCTGCACGGGCATGAACGGGCGGGGTATGCTGACTACTCTATGAGTCAACTCATTTTCGAGTATCAGCTCCTCCGTCAAGTAATATTTCAAGTTTTAGAAGAAGAAGCACCTTTAGGAGTGCAGGATCGAGACATTATTATCGGCTCCATTGAGCAAGCCGTGAATGACGCAGCCACTCAATTCTCCGAAACGCTGCGAGATATTCAAGAACTATTTATGGTGACGCTAACTCACGACCTCAGAAATCCCATCAATGTCGTAAAAATGGGAACTCAACTGATTCTGCGGCGGCTGGAACGAGGAGATACCCACATGGATGTGGCGGCGAGGATGCTCGGTGCGATCAATCGGCTGGATTCGATGATTCAAAATCTGCTTGATGCGAGCCGAGTGCGGGCAGGGCAGAGCTTAAAGATTGAATTTGAAGAATGCGATTTTCAGATGCTAGTCCAAGAGGTAGTAGAAGATTTGAGCTTCACCTATGGAGAGCGGTTTGTTGTGATCTGTGATTCTGAGATCACGAGCTATTGCAGTCGAAAAGAAATACGGCGGGTGATTGAAAATTTAGCAATTAACGCTGTGAAATATGGTGCGCCTAGTACCCCGATTACAGTCACAGTCCAGCAAACTGAAACACAGATCAGCCTTACTATCCATAATGAAGGCAATCCGATCGCCCTAGACGCTCAATCCATCCTATTTCAACAATTTCGTCGAACCATTTCTGCCGAGGAGCAAACCGGCTGGGGATTAGGATTATTTTTAGCAAAAAATATTACTGAGGCGCATCAAGGGACACTGGAGGTTGAAAGTGCTGAGGGCAAGGGGACAAGCTTTATTATCAACTTACCAAAGGTTCTTCTTTAGTTCGAGGCATTAAGACTCAGAATAAAAATAAGGTATAAAATAATTAATCCACAGTCAACATTTCGGAGCTAACCCACAGATCAGGTGCTTCAGGAAACTCACTCTAAACCGCAGGATGAAGCCGTCAAGAGGTGAAACACAGCCTGAGCGAGTACGGCGCAAACAGCCTCAAACAAAAACAAAAATCGACCGCATTGATACTGTTGCTTAATCAGTTCAATAGTCCGATTATCTTGATTCTAATTTTTGCTGCGGTGCGATCTATTTTCCTTCAAGATGCGGCAGATGCCATTATCATTTTGACGTTCGTCATTATTATCAGCGGGTTATTAGGGTTTTGGGAAGAGCGCGGAGCCTCGAACGCCACAGAAAGATCATTCGCATTAGTGCAAGTTAAAGCCAATGTCTTGAAAGATAGTCAATCTCAAGAAATTACCAATGAGGAAGTAGTTCCTGGTGACATTGTGGTGCTTTGTGCAGGTAAAAAGGCGTTGCACATTTAGGGTATAATCAAAAGATATAGTCCACTAAGAAAACGTATGATCTCTCCCGACTGTCAGTCCACCAATTTCCCTAAAAATGGCTTAAAAAGAGGGAAGAAAAACGATTGCGGTTGAGTTTTATGCTGGTTCTGGGGGCGAGCGTGGTGTTCTACTTTAGTGCGGTCGAGAATGTAAAAGGAGTGTTTTACAGTCGCGTACAGTTTTAGTTGTCAAGGCGCAGCAGTTATGACTTTGGACAACTGAGAAATGTAACGGTAATGTTCTAGACCTATAGTATTTTTAGCCTCATTTTAATTTAATTTAATTGTGTTATGCTAATATATCGAGGCTGATTCTTGACGCGCTCGATCCAAGTTTGAATTGCTGGAAATCTGGTTAAATCAAATCCACCTTCGTCAGCAACGTGAGTGTAAGCAAATAAACCGATGTCAGCAATAGTATAGCGATCGCCCGCAAAAAACTCATTTTCTGCTAAATGCTGTTCCATCACCCCCAAAGCAGCATAACCCGGTGCTTGTTTTTGTTTAAGTGCTTCCTGATATTCTTCAGCTTTCCCTGTCAAATACCAAAAACGAGAAGTAGCAATAAAAGGTTCGTGGCTGTACTGTTCAAAAAATAACCACTGCATGACTTCAGCCCGTTCAAATTTATCGGTGGGGAAAAACTCAGTTTCTTCGCTCAAGTAAAACATAATCGCATTAGATTCAAACAGAAATTTGCCCGGTTCGATTTCTAACACCGGAATGCGACCATTGGGATTTTTGACCAAAAATTCAGGTGTGCGGCTTTTTCCTTGGAGAATATTAATTTCTATGCGATCGAAGGGAATATTGAGCTGAGTTAAGAGTAAGCGAACTTTATAGCAATTGCCCGAGGGGGAATACTCGTAAAGTTTAAACATAAGTATTTTGTTTAATATGCCGTATAGAACATAGAGGACGCAGACTTAAGAGACAGACAGAAAGACAGAATTTTACCAATTATAATTGTAGCATTATCTGCGGCTAATGTCAGCATTGCTACGTTCAGGAGTAATATGGGTAATACCCAATCCTGGGTGGCTACAACTCATAAATATTAGCCCGACCAGCCGGGCTTTGGTTGACAGAAAAACCGTTGATTTAGGCTTCAAGGGAGACTATCCAAAATCGCCTATTGGGAACTTTTTTTTTATAAAATTGCTTCCGCCTGTGTAGGTTTAGAGCCTCAATAGGTAATTTTTGGGGTCGGTTCAGCAACGACAGAATCCCTGCCAAATCTGCCTGGTTCGCCACTGGTTGTCACATATGCACCGCAATTGGAATTGCTACAAAAAAGCTGAACTTACTATTATCTATTGTGGCATGAATATTACACGGGAATCTTTAACTAATGGCGTGCCGATGGTAGCAATTCCTTCCTATTGCCAATGCTCCACCAAGGGTAGCAGCACGTATAGTTGGGTCAGGATGTGGTGAATCTGTACCTCTCAAGCAGTTAAATGTGTCTAGCCTAAGAACTGCTATTTCACAACGTGTTGGCAGAAGATTCTTATCAAAGGAACGCCCTCAGGTTACAATAGGCAATTAACAAAGCAGGGGGGGAGAGCAGAACAACTGATATTATTGAACAGATAGTATATACAGGGAAGCCTGTGTTAAGATATGAGACACAACTCAATTTTGGATAATTGAGCAATTGCATAGATGTAGATAAAATTTGAAATCAGATAAAATTCAAATGAAATCTTTGAGCAGAAAACTGGGTTTGGTAGAAATGTGGATGGCGCTAGGCCATGATTTGGGAGGTGGACTAATTGTAAATGTTGTCTATCTGGAAGGGATTTTAACACCGGATGTTGTTCAACACGCTCTTAAATTAGTCCAACAGCGTCATCCCATGCTCCAAGTTTACATTGTTGAGTCTGAGGATGAATTATATTTTCAATCGACAGGAATAACGGAAATTCCCGTACAAGTTATATACAAACAAGAGGAAAATGAAGCAATTAAAATTGCTGAAAAAGAACTACATACAAAATTCCCCCCAGGCAATAATCCTCTGTGTCGTTTAACCCTTTTGTATTCTCATCAACATCAAAATACCTGTGAAATTGTTATTACCTTTCATCATGGAATTGTAGATGGCATATCATGTATGCGCTTTATTGATGACCTGTTATTTTATTATCAGCAAATTAATGAAGGAGAGAATATATCTCCAGTAGAATCACTAGAATTTATTCCTCCCATAGAAACTTTAGTTAATTATAATATTTCCAGTCAAAACCCAAGGGAAAATCATCAACTCGCAAATGAACAATCAACTCTACCACCACAATTAATTATTGAACATCAAGCATCCGCAAAGGAACGTTTTACTCGGATGCTACCCCGAATGCTTAGTCAAGAAAAGACTAAGATACTAATTGATAAATGCAAACAAGAAAAAACCACTGTGCATGGTGCTATGTGTGCGGCAATGCTATTTGCTGCTGGCAAATTACTATCAATAGATACACAGGTAAATTTCTCCTATGGTGTACCTGTAAATTTGAGAAAATATTGTGCGCCTGAAATCACAGATCAAAATCTAGGTTGTTTTATATCTGTGCTGGGTTTTAATCAGTTACTTGAGCCAAATACATCTTTTTGGGATTTAGCTAAAGAATGTAAATCCCAAATACATAACTCTTTAATTAGCTGTGTCCATATAACTCGACTACAACAAGGTAAATTACGTAATCTTGACATGGATTCCATGAAGGAACTCGTGATTAAGTCTATCTTGAGTAAAGAAGATACTATGGCCAGGAATAATCTTTTTTCAATTTCCAATAGAGGCAAATTTCAATTTCGACATCAAGCCTATCACCTAAAAATTAAGGAATTATACTTTGCTACTCCTCACCATATTAGTGGTGATTGTTTTTGGTTAGGTGTTCTCACGCTAAACGATCAGTTATTTTGCAATTTTATTTATGTAGAGCCTGTAATAAGCGATCGAACCGCACAGTTATTTGCTGATGATGTGATGACAGTCATAGAAAAAGTGTGTATCAATCCAAATTCGACGTTAACCATGTTGTGTGAGTCAGTGACACAACATTAAATCCTCTTAATTCCTGGGATTTATTTGACAAAAATATAAGTTTAGTCTACAATATTTTAGTCAAAAACTTGGTCAAATTCAAATAATATGAACTGGGACAATAACTCACTTGTAATTTATTCCAATTTTCCATTTCATGTAGAAGATTGGTCTCCTCTATCTGTGAATAAAGGTATTGGCGGAAGCGAGGAAGCGATCATTTACTTAAGTCAAGAATTCGTTAAGTTAGGCTACGCGGTTACTGTTTTTAATCGATGCGGTGATATGGAAGGGGAATATAATGGAGTAGTTTATCAGTCTGTTGATAAATTTAATCCCCAAGATAACTTTAATGTGTTAATCTTTCATCGGGCTTGGAGACAACCTATGCTAATGAAAGTGAAAGCCAGAAAAACTGCGGTGTGGATGCACGACAACCCGCAATTATTTCCTCCTGTAGAAGAGTCTCAGCGTTTAGAATTTCTGGCAAGTTTTGATAAACTTTTTATGTTGTCAAATTTTCATAAATCTCTGCTGCCAGACTGGATTCCTGAAGACAAGATTTTTTTAACAACCAATGGGATTAATCTCGAAGATTTCAACTTAACAGGAATTGCTAGAAATCCCAAGAGACTAATTTCGATTAGTGATTATACAAGAGGCATTGAAAATTTACTGACTCAATGGGAGCGAGTTCTCAAAGAAGTGCCAGATGTTGAATTGCATATTTTTTATGGATGGCAAGGAGTTGATGCTTTAATTAATTCACCTTATCTTGATAGATTTCCAAAATTACCAGAGAAAAAGGAACAACTTTTACAACTTTTTGACCAGGAAAATGTCTATGAACATGGCCGGGTTGGACACAAGGAGTTAGTGGAAGAATTATTCAAATCTGGAATCTGGGTTTATCCTTGTCATACTGCGGCAGAAATTTTCTGTATTAGTGCTTGGAAAGCGCAAGCTGCTGGTTGTGTTCCGGTGGTGACAACTTATGCAGGTTTAGATGAAACTGTGAAATCAGGTATCAGAATTAAGGGGCCTGCTGGCGATGAGGAAACTAATAATGCTTTTATTGCAGCAGTGATAGACTTGCTAAAAAATCCTGAGAAACAAGAATCTTTAAGACAGGAAGCATTAGATCTTAAAGATTCATTTGGCTGGGATAGAGTCGCTCAACAATGGCATCAGGAGTTTATATCCGCTTAAATCACGTAGAAAATAATGAATCCACCCGCATTTTGGAGCTTGTCCAGGGTTCAGGTGATTCAGCAGACGCACCGCACCATACAACCGCAGGGTTAAGTCATCAAGATGGTAAACAAGCCCTGCTTATTTACCATCTTTTTGACGAAATGGATCGAAACCAGCCACTTCTGCCAAAGTATAAAGCGGCCGGCCCTTCACCTCCTCGTAAATACGCCCTATATACTGGCCCAAAATCCCAATACTAACCAACTGCACCGCACCCAAAAAGAAAACCGCCATAATCACAATTGTCAAACCAGTTAATGCCGAACCCGCAGAGAAAAGACGCCAATACAAAACCAAAAAAGCCATCAAAACAGACACGAAAGCCGAAAATAAACCCAAATAAATCGACAGTTGCAGAGGAACTTTTGAAAAAGACACTAAACCGTTCATCGCCAAAGCAAAAGATTTACTGAACGTATACTTAACATCGCCAGCAAAACGCGGATCTCGTTCAAACTTAACTGCCGTTTGTTTAAAACCAATCCAAGCGCGCAGTCCCCGAATGTAGCGGTTGCGTTCAGGCATCGCATTGAGCACGTCTACCACGCACCTATCCATCAAACAAAAATCTCCCGTATCTATGGGAATATCAACATCAGCAAGATTCCGCAAAATGCGATAATACATATAAGCAGGCAACCGCTTAAACCAACCTTCTTGACGGCGTTGAGTGCGCTGAGCATAAACAACTTGATAGCCCTGTCGCCACTGTTCTACCATATCTATAATTAGCTCTGGCGGGTCTTGCAAATCGCCGTCCATGATGACTACCACTTGACCGCTAGAAAAGTTTAAGCCAGCGGTTACAGCTATTTGGTGGCCGAAATTGCGGGCAAAACTGAGATAACAAACTCGCGAGTCTTGTTCGTGCAATTTTCGCAAAAGTTCGAGAGAGCGATCGCGGCTGCCATCATTGATTAAAATTAATTCTACTGGGCCGTCCATTCGATCCATCACGGCACTAATTCGCCGATACAATTCCGCGAGATTTTCTTCTTCGTTATAGATAGGAATTACTAAGGAATACTTAGGTGTATCGTTCATCGCATTTTTTCTTGTAAATTGGGTTTCCCAATGTTAATTTAAATAAATCCCAAGTTGATTTTTTTTCCAGAAGCTGGCGGCTTCAATGGAGAGCTTTGCCACGGTATTTCGCTCCTCGGTACGAGAAAATCCGCCCCATATATAGCAGTGAACCCACATTATCTATTTTCTTAAATACGAAAAACCAAAGGTTCGCTAAGAGTGACGCACGCCAAGCGAAAATATCTGTTATCATAGATGTTTAGTCAGATATAAAAATTACAATCATCACCCATCGATTCAAAATTGCATGACAACATCCAATTATCTTTGGCAAGCAAATCAAGACTTAAGCGAAGCTTGTGTGCAACATCCCTTTGTCAGAGGCCTTGCTGACGGCAGCCTCCCCCAAAATAGTTTTGCATATTACGTTGCACAAGACGCATTTTTTCTGGGAGCATTCGCTCGCGCTTACAGTATCGCTGCGGCAAAAGCACCCGACTGGGAGGGGTTTGAAATCCTCCACAATCTCGGCAGCGGTGTTTTAGAAGAACTTCGGTTGCATCAAGGATATGCAGGCAAATGGGGCGTAAACTTGCAAGAGGCAAAACCGGGAATCGCTACCCGTCGCTACACAGATTTTTTATTAGCGACAGCCTGGGGAAGCGGTGTCGGTTTGACAGCAGCCGCGATGACTCCTTGCTTGCGGTTGTATGCTTTTTTGGGACAGCAGCTAGCTAAACCTAATATACCGGAACACGCCTTTAGCGACTGGATTTCCACCTATAGCAGCCCTGATTTTGAGATTTTAGCCAAACGGCTAGAAAATTTAGTCGATCGCTACGCAGAAGCTGCGCCGGAAGTAGAAGCAACCTATCGCTACGCCATGCTGTGCGAAAGAGACTTTTTTCAGGCAGCTTGGGAAATAGAGTAAATTAAGTTTATCCAAAAGATATGGAGAACTATCTTAAGCTACCTACACGCAGCAAATTTAACAGCCATGTACAACAGGAAGGTAGCAAATAATGTCATAACAGCATATCCCCAAGGAGGCTGACTACTCAACACTAAACCGAGTTCGATCGAGAGCGACACAATGCCGTAAGCGTATCGGTGAACCGATTGCAGAGCACCGGAGTTTATCAGTAGCGCTAAAGAGCAAAAACCGAAACAGACGACTGTAATGCTCAGCCTTTTTCGCAAATACCACAACAAATAGCCACCGCCCAAAATCATCGCAACTTTACTAATATCGTTTCCGGTAGCATCGGAATTATTAGCCAAAATTAGGACACGGCAGTGCCGTGTCCCTACAATATTATTTTCGGTAGGGACACGGCATTGCCGTATCCTCTATATCATTTGGGTGCAACCGGAATTGATATAACAGCTTGCAACCACCAATAATGCCCCCAAAAACGCCCAGCTATTAATTAGTGATCCTGCTAATTCCACTTGCATTCCAAGAGTCGTCAACCCGCGCATCCGCAAAGGACATAGCAGATAAAAAGCTACAGAATGGTGCTGCCCGTCATCTGCATAGCTGTAGCCTAAATTAGCGATTTCGACGTACCATTTACCGTCCCAGTGCGAAAACAGTTCCCAGCCGCTTTTGGGAAGGAAGCCGCTTACAAAACCCAGAGGGGGCAGAATCGCATAAACGGGCGGGTTCTTGCAGACTAAAGGAGCAATTATCTGCATCCCGATCGCAATTACCGATCGGCTCAGAAACCACATAGCAACGACAAAAATCCATCCCTCCGTGCTTTTGTCCCGCGGCCGGGGCAGAGTTACTTCTAGCCGTAAATCCTTATTTTTCATGGCTAAAACAACTCAAGACTGTGGATTTAAATTACAGTATAGCCCTCTCAAATATATACGTAAGTACAGCCGTACTGCTAGTTTTAACGTCCGAGTTTATTGGGAATCCCTTCGCAGCCGCCGGGAATAGTCTCTCTCGACTTCGAGCCGCACCAAGCGCAGCAGTAATAGCGCTGCTCCTCCGACAGCCGCTTGACACCGGTGAAATCAACACGTTCAACCACAGCGCCGGTATGTTCGCCCGTTTGATAGTTGGGAAATTCGGTACGGCTGCGGGGGGATGCAGTTTGTGCCGAGCCGTAGAATAATGAGGCGGCTCTCATGTCGGCGCGAGCGAGATTGGCGTCGTACAAGACAGCGCGCGAGAGGTTGGCTTTCACTAAATCGCACTTGCTGAGATTGGCGCGGACGAGGTTGGCTTCGCTCAAATCCGTCCACCGCAAATCGGTGCCAGCCAGGTCAGCACCCGCTAACATGACATTGAGATCGATAACGCGGATACCGTGATCTCTGTCTTCAGCGTAGCCGCCGTCGCCGTCAAGGATGGGGCGGCCTAAAAGCCGATCGCGCTTCAGAGGAGTAACCAATCTAGACTGCGACAAAAACCGCAGAATTTTAGCTTTACCTTCAGCATCTACACTGCTCATAATCGCAGCGGTGCGGCCTTCTGCGATCGCCCTTTCCTGCGGCCAGTCTTCCAAAAACCCTTGTTCATCAAGGGCTAAGTCCGAAACCCCTTGAAAATAAGCATCGATCGTTTGCTGCTGCGTAATTCGATTTTGCTGAATCGTCAAATCTTTCGAGATCACGTACTGCCGCCAAGCCACGTAAACGCCCAAAATTGCGATCAAAATTTGGCCCAAAGCGCCGATCAACTCGCCGAGAGCGCCGATGGCGTCCCAGTTGATTTGGATGTTGCGGCTTCCCGGTTCAGTATTACTACCGCTGAGCATCAGCAAGCCAACAATCCCAGCTAAAAGCCCGAAGCAGGCGACGATCAGCGTGCGCCAAGTCGGCGGAATTACCTGCGCCCAGATTTTGCCCCAACTCGGCCACATCAGCCGCAGCGATATGCCGATCGCACCGACGCCACCAATTAAGCCCAGCCAAATGTTGTCATTGGCCAGCCCAAAAATCATCGCTGCGATCAACCCCAGCGTCAGCGCCGACCCCGACTTCTCAGCAGTCGTTTGTTCCGGCTGCTGCGGCAATAAAACCTTGCGAGTTGGAGGCGGCGGCACCGGTTTTTTTGGTTCAGCAATAGCGACGATTGTCCCTGATTCTGGTGGTACAGTAGGGCTCGCACCGTTCTGACTTTCTACAGTCACGTTAGATTCAGGGCGATTGGGTTGAGAAGAGTTGTTTTCTGGTGTCATGCGTTGAGGCAAATTCTAATTTTAGCCGGTCACTAAAACGATTTTAACTAACCAAGGAGGATTCTAGATAGTATTACCATAGAAATATCCACTAATTACACTCAAAGAGGTAACATACTATGACCCTGGTACTCCCCAATCTGCCAGAAAAACAAAGGGGTCAAGTTCTTACAACAATCGCCGTCACGAATCGCATCGATCTAGTTATGGCTGAACGGGGATTCATTGCTGCTGAGGAAGTTCGCTCTGTTACCCTCGATAACGTTGTCCTCGATACCGGAGCAACTCTGCTTTCCTTGCCAGCTCCCATTATTAGCCAGTGAGGCTTAATACAAGTAGGAGAAAGAGATGTAGAAACATCGGCTGGCATCAAAAAAAGTCGAATTTTTGCAGGCGCTCAAATTATTGTAGAGGGGAGAGAAGGGAGATTTGATTGTTTAGAGTTACCCGAAGGCGTTTCTGCTGTTTTGCTGGGCGTGATTCCAATGGAAGAACTAGGCTTAGAACCCGATTTGAAAAATCGACGGTTGCGAGTATTGCCGATGAACAATCAGCAAACATATCTGATGGGTTAGTCGATCGGCGTTTACCGTAGCACAAACCTCTCGCCTGTGATTCCTATGATGTCCAGTCAATTACCCGCCCTCAAAAATGTTTGTAGTGAGGACTAAACTCCTCATAAAACTTTTAGGAGTTTTACAAAAGAATTTTATTTCGTTTGTTCGAGGGGACATAATATCATCGGCGGTTAAAAAATTTTCTACCATAAAACTGGGTTTTTGGGTAGATGTAAGTTTTGGGTACTACATCTAGCGAGCAGAATAAGCCTTGAGTAAATACACCCCAACCGTCCCCAACATCAAAACAACTAACCCTAAAAGTAACTCCATACTAAACCTTTGAGCATTGCCCAAAGCGACAAGAATCTGCTGCCGCACCACAAATGCCAACAGCCAGCAAATCTCCGCCTTCAGCCAAACCAAAAGGCCCCGCCCCAACAGATATTGCCGGCGAGCGTTCTCAGAAGTAATCCGTACCGGATAATTAAAAGTATGCGGATAGCGCGATACCGCAGTTAAAACCGCAAAAATAATGGCAGCCACCGCCGGCACGATCCAAATCGTCACCTTGTCGCCCCAAGCATCAGCCAGCCCCCCCAAGCCGAAATGAATCGGAATTCGATCGGGCAAAACCGCCCAAAACTTTACGATGAGCAAAACAGCCAGCAAAATCGCGATCGCAGCTAAAAGCTCTACCGCCACTAAAACAGGCGAAAGCCCCAGAGAAATAACCGGCCGTTGGTTTGGTGCGTTTCCAGTCATGGCTACTTAAAATTAGATTAATATTGGAAATAATAGTATTGGTTCCAATTTCCTTCCCCAACAGCTTTCGTTGGGGGTTTCCAAACATCCCGCGAGGTTTTATGACGGCTCAGGTTTTGGTTGAAAAGAAAAAGTTAGAAAAACCGCCCCTAACAATACACACATTAGGCGATCGCGTCCTGCGGCAGCCAGCGAAGCGCGTCAAAAGCGTCGATGCAGAAATTCGGCAGCTAGTCCGAGAAATGCTGCAAACCATGTACAGTGCAGATGGCATCGGTTTGGCCGCCCCCCAAGTCGGAGTCAACAAACAAGTAATCGTGCTCGACTGCGACCCGGAAAACCCCGCCACACCCCCAATGGTTTTGATCAACCCCACCATCAAAAGTAGCAGCAGCGATGTCTGCATCTTGCAAGAAGGGTGTTTGAGCATTCCGGGAGTTTATTTAGAAGTCAAACGCCCAGAAGCCATTGAAGTGTCCTACCGCGACGAATACGGCCGCCCGCAAACCCTGATAGCAACAGAGTTACTGTCGAGGGCAATTCAGCACGAAATGGATCACCTCAACGGAGTGCTGTTTGTAGACAGAGTAGAAAACAAGCTTGCACTGACTGAAGAATTAGTCAAGCACAAATTTTCGCCAAAGGCAGTAAAGTCAGTATGATGGCAGGAACTCCTAAAAGTGGTTTACTATTAGCTCTTTCGTGCATCGCTGCGATCGCGGCTGTCGGCTCCATCTTTGAGCTGTCTTCGGGAGAAGCTCAACTCGGCAATTTAGTCACCGGCATCATCCTCGCCCTCAGCGTACCGCTAACTGGCATATTTTTCTATGCAGCCGTTCAGGATGCCAGAGCAAATCTATAAGCAGAGTCATTAGTCATTAGTCATTAGTCAGCAGTTATTAGTCATTAGTCATTAGTCATTAGTCAGCAGCTAACAACCAATAACTGTGGAATCAAGATTTCCCCAAAATAACATCAGCTAACAGCTAAAAACTGATGACTAATAACTGTGGAATAAAAACTGTGGATAAATAACATCAGCTAACAGCTAAGACAGGACTTACCCAAAAAGTGGTTTAACGCGCTAATGAGAGCGGTAAGGATCTCTTGGATCGTACACCATACATATAAAGGTTCTGCGTCCAGGACTGTAAGAGCTAATGACTAATGAATAATGACTGATGACTAATAACTAATGACTAATGACTAATGAAATCGGATTTCTGCGACAAGTACCCGCCAAAGGCGCTGCGGGAGGGCCAGCGTCCAAGTACCAACTTTCTGAAGATGGGGAAGTGGCTATCGGGCGCGATCGAAATTGTCAAATAACTTTAGAGTCGATCGCCCACGGCATGGTTTCCCGCCGCCACGCCGCAG
This sequence comes from Microcoleus sp. FACHB-61, assembly GCA_014695295.1. GTDB lineage: Bacteria > Cyanobacteriota > Cyanobacteriia > Cyanobacteriales > Microcoleaceae > Microcoleus. The sequence continues at coordinate 57,147 of JACJNY010000049.1, forward strand.
TCCGTCCCCTGACTCAAGGTACTTTGACGAGATGGGAAATTTGCGACCTCAACAGCGCTAACGGAACTTATATCAACGGGAAAAAGCTGCAAGGCTGCCAAACTTTAGAAACAGGCGATCGCATCAGTCTCGGCCTTGACGGCCCTGAATTCATATTTGAATCTCCCCTAACCCCTTACCAAAATAAACCCGGATTAAGAGCACCACAAACGGGCAATTTTGCTGGTAGCGAAAAAGATGCTCTCACTTTAACTCAATTATTCCCGATCGCCTCCACTGGCAAACAATTAAGCCAAAAAGCTTACTTATATCCAGGTATTGCCACAGTTATTGTTGTCGTGTCGATGTTTGTCGCCGTTGGAAATTCCGCAGCATTCAACTTGCTGCTGTCAGCTTACCTTGCCGGGGCGGCTTACTACTTTATCTATCAACTGTGCGGCAAACACAAACCTTGGTGGGTATTGCTTGGTTCGGCTTTAGCTACAGTCCTGATTTTGAGCAGCCCCTTATTGATTGGATTTATATTAGTATTTAGAGAAATTTTGCCCGGTCGCCTGCCAGCAGAAGGCGAAGCAGTCAGTTTTTTGCCTTTTTTGAACAGAATGTTTTTCGGGGCGGGTCTGATGGAAGAATTGCTGAAAGCCCTGCCCGTTTTGGGAGCGATGCTGCTGGGAAATTGGCTGAAAAATCCGTGGCGCGATCGAGTCGGCGTTTGGGAACCTTTAGACGGAATTCTGTTAGGAAGTGCCTCAGCAGTCGGCTTTACACTGTTAGAAACTCTGGGACAGTACGTTCCCAATGTCATCCAAAATGTCACCCTGCAAGCAGGGCCGGACGCCGGACAATTAGTAGGATTGCAGTTGCTAATTCCCCGCATTTTGGGTTCCGCCGCCGGACATATGGCTTACAGCGGCTATTTGGGATATTTTATCGGTTTGAGTGCCCTCAAACCCAGGAAGCGCTGGCAAATTTTGGGCGTAGGTTATTTCAGCGCTTCCGCACTTCACGCTTTGTGGAATGCGTCGGGAGCCGTCAGCGTACTTTTGCTGGCCTTGGTCGGAGTTTTGTCCTATGCGTTTTTGGTAGCCGCGATTTTGAAAGCCAGAGCTCTGTCTCCCAATCGAGCGCAAAATTTTGCAACTCGAATATTTTCTGAAAAGTGACTGCTGACTGCTTAATTGTTGAGGTGCGATCGCACGTCAAGCTGCCATTTTTTTCTTGTGTTTTAACCAGCTTAAACCAGCCAATGCTAAAGCTGTCCCCCCTGCCGTGAGAGGTTCGGGAACTGGTTCGGGTGCGGTATCCACTAGGGTGTAATAAACCTCGTCATAGTTGAAGATACGTCTATCGATATCTTGATATGGATAATAAATGACCTCCCTATACCCAGTTACTACAGATACCGACGTAGTATGGCCCGTCGGGTAGGGAAAGATAGACCAAGATACCCTGTAGTCTAGCTTGTTGATTTCGTCGAATTCTAGGATCACCTGGTCATAGCCGGATGTGTTCAGTCCGCGGAACTCCCCTTGATAAAATCCAACACTAGCCCCTGCCAAATCGTAGTATTCTTTGGCTCCCGCGACGGCAAGAGTGTAGTCGTACAATCTTCCCTCGGAAACGGCAATTGATTCATATCCTATCCCTGTAAGGGAAGAGTTATTCACCTTGAAAAAACTCAAATTGCTATGGTTAACATTGTAGGTGAGTACGGCGGCTTGTGCTTTGTCTACTCCTACCAATGACACGGCCCAAAACAAACTTAAAATTGTGCTAGCGATCGCACTTCCTAATCTCTGCCTTTGTTTTTGACCTATTGTTTTTTATTAAGCTTTACGTAAGTCTAGTTTATTTGAGTGAGCGATCGCCCGTAATTATCCGCATTCTTAAAGTAAATTTTTTTGAATTCAAAGATTGCCGAATGTAAATAACCGAAGTAATACGGGTGCGTCATCTGTTGTCTTTGTATAATTTATGACTTTAACTATTACTTTTGAACAGAAACTAGAAAAATGTTTGATCGTAATCGCCAAATATTCCGACGGGTTTGTGTTGTGGCGATGCGGCAGACGATAACGTTTTACAAACATACTAAGTCAAATTTGTCAATAGCCAATTTCCAGAAATTTTATCGGCTTGCTTCTGGCGTCAGCCTTCTGCCGTCAGCCTTCTGCCTTGTGCCGTCAGCCTTCTCTTAGAAATTCTTCACAAATAGTTTGACTGTGGTACTATCTGGATGGCTGTGAGTAGCTGAGGGAAGCCAAGGGGCTTGATTCCTGTGGTGGTGGAGGAGAATCCAGGAGTGCTAGATAGGATGTCATTGGGATACGCAAACGTTTTCGCCCAGCGAGGTCAACCCGAACCCCTTCGCATTGGGATAATTGGGGTTGGCAATATGGGCCAGCACCACACGCGAGTTCTGAGCTTGCTAAAAGATATCGAGCTCGTGGGTGTTGCAGACATAAATGTAGAGCGGGGAATTGATGTAGCAAGCAAGTACCGGGTTCGCTTCTTTGAAGACTACCGAGATTTGCTCGCCCACGTAGATGCAGTTTGCGTCGCCGTTCCAACTCGCCTGCACCACGCTGTGGGGATGTCTTGTCTCCAAGCGGGAGTTCACGTTTTAATTGAAAAGCCGATCGCGGCTAGCATTGCCGAAGCCGAATCTTTGGTCAACGCGGCTGCTGAGGCCCACCGGATTTTGCAAGTGGGTCACATCGAGCGCTTCAATCCAGCTTTTCAGGAACTCGGCAAAGTGCTGAAAACTGAAGAGCTACTGGCATTGGAAGCTCACCGGATGAGTCCCTATTCCCAGCGGGCTAACGACGTATCGGTAGTTTTGGATTTAATGATCCACGACATCGACTTGCTGCTGGAATTGGCAGATTCCCAAGTGGTGAAGCTGACGGCTAGCGGCAGCAGGGCCTCAGATTCAGGTTATTTAGACTACGTGACAGCGACGCTGAACTTTGCTAACGGCATTGTTGCCACTCTGACTGCCAGTAAGGTGACGCACCGCAAACTCCGTTCAATCGTGGCTCACTGCAAGAATTCTCTGACAGAGGCAGATTTTCTCAACAACGAAATCTTGATTCACCGGCAAACTACCGCCAATTACGTGACGGATTACGGTCAGGTGCTTTACCGTCAAGATGGATTGATCGAGAAAGTTTACACCAGCAATATTGAACCGCTCCACGCAGAATTGGAGCATTTTATTAATTGCGTGCGGGGTGGAAATCAGCCTTCTGTGGGAGGAGAACAAGCTCTCAAAGCTCTGCGGCTTGCGAGTTTGATCGAGCAAATGGCTCTCGACGGTCAAGCTTGGTATCCGCAAGAGCTAGAGTCTACTTTGCAAGTGAGCTAAATCAAGACAAATCGTGTCGTTTCCGGGTGCTTTTACAGTTTGGGTTTGTTGTTCGTTGAAGACGGTAACTGTTCCCGTGCAACCGGATTCGATGTCAGTCGATTTGAGATTTGAGACTTGGGCGTGAGGTGTCCGGCGAGCGCTTAATCGAGCCACGCTCAGTCGAACGATTTTAGACTTTAGATTGGCCCTGCAGATGAATCTGGGGGCTTCAACTAAGGTTTAAACTTTTTTGCTCTCCACAACAAAAGTCGGGGGCAAGTATCCGCCTTTAGGTGAGATCACGATTTATGCCAAAAAAGAGCGACTATTTGACGACTGATGGTTTTGCTAACTAGCTGATTTCCTTGAGGGCTCAGGTGAATGCTGTCTCGATACAAAGTTGGAAGTTCGGCCGCACAATTGAAAATGGGAAGAAAATCTATGTAAGTAATTTTCTCTGTTTCGACGAGTTCGGCGAGACGCGCTCTAGCCTTGACTTCCCAGTCGCGAGGGCCCGGGCCGCCGAATTCGCCACGCTTGGGCGTGACGGCTAGCAAAAACTCGACGTTGGCTGATACAGCTATTTTCTGGATTTGGCGAATAGCTTCTAAGTTGCAGCCTACTACATCGGCGCTTGTGGTTCCGGGTGCTGCCAATTGGCTAGTCGGCAGTGCAGGTAGCAGGTAGCGGCTCAATAACTCTAGTGTGGCCGATCGGGGTTTGCGATCCGGGTAAGATCGATCGCGCCCCACAACCAGAGCACAGGGAGCCGATGCAAACAAATCGTCCGTATTGAGCAGCAACACCATAGCATTTGCCCCAAAAACACCGAACCGCTTGGCGTAAGCAAGTTGATTCCTCGGCCCCCAAGAATTGGCTGAGGCGTTGAGCACTTCAAAATCTGAATAGTTGACTTGTGAACCTAATTGTGAATCGCTCCCCAGATTCTGTACTTGCAGTCTCAAATTCCGAGCTATAATTTCCGATATCGTATCTGTCTGATGTGTCCACCAACCCCCGTTGGCGACAGAATCTCCCAACAGCAAGACGCGCAGAGTTTCTGGAGCGGGTATCGGGGCGATCGCTCCGCTACGCATCGAATACTCGTTAATCTCAATCCGGTTGCCCAAGCGACGCACCTTCTGGTTGGGCGCCAACAAATAGCCGCACTCGGCATCGGCAATGTAAATCAAGGGATTGCCAAAACCCAGCAGCACCCGCAGCAGCACTTCGATTGCTGCGCACAATCCTGCGGTGACAGCCAAAATTATGAGAACAACTTTCACCACTTAACCTCGATAGAGAAGGAAAGACCCCTGCCGACACCAAGGTATAAAAAAGAATGCAACTGCAGTCAAGCTCTCAACCCCGATTGTAGTCAGTCGATTAAAGATTAAAGCATTGACTCCACAGATGAATCTGGGAGAGATCCCTAAAATCTAAACTTTTTTGCTTTCCATGACTCCTGTCTTGAAAGAAGTATCCGTCTTTGAGTGAACTCAGTAGGTCGCCCCTGGAAAATCTAAAATCTAAAATCTCACATCTAAAATGTTATAGGTTAGGGGTTTGAGCAACTTGGCGGCCCGATTAAGTCAACCGAATCGCCCCCGTGGATATAGAATTCTAGAATATACCGTCAGAATCCGCCGTCAGCCGTCAGTAAGGAACCCCACGCTTAAAAGCGGGGGCTTTCAAGACAGTCCGGCTCTCTGAGCGAGATTGAACCGAAAGCCCAAACCTTACCAGAGACAGGATCAGACCTACGTTTTTTGAGTCACGATACCGGAAAATGCGACGCTAGTTTTCCGCTCTATCGCTGAGAGTTAAACAGGCTTAATGGGGTCAAACCAATGCTTTCAGCCTAACAAGCTCACTAAACATTCTCGAAGCGAACATTACCCCGAAAGGGAGATTGAGGCAACCATGCCTCACCGGAGAGGCCACCATACCTCTCCAACCCCGAAAGGGGATTCAAGGCGACGGTCGTCGCAGCCGCCTTCCTCCCCATGCGTAAAGTCAGGGGCTTCCCGCTCGTTTTTTGGTGAACTTGGTGGTTTCAGGAAAATCCGTGGACTTAAAACAAATATTCAAAACGCCGAATCCCATAATCGGTGTCGTACATTTACAGCCTTTGCCAACTTCTCCCCGTTGGGGCGGGAACCTCAAAGCTATTATCGGAAGAGCCGAGCAAGAGGCTACAGCGCTGGCTTCTGGTGGCGCAAACGGTATCATTGTCGAGAACTTTTTCGACGCTCCTTTTGCCAAAGACAGCGTAGATCCGGCTGTGGTAAGTGCCATGACTCTGGTAGTCGAGAGGCTAACAAATCTCGTGACGCTGCCGATCGGCGTTAACGTGCTGCGAAACGACGCCCACAGCGCGATCGCCATCGCCTCCTGCACAGGTGCTCAATTCATCCGCGTCAACGTCCTCAACGGCATCATGGCTACAGACCAGGGCTTAATTGAAGGCCAAGCTCACCAGCTACTGCGCTACCGCCGGGAATTGGGCAGCGATGTCAAAATATTAGCAGACGTATTAGTCAAGCACGGGCGACCCTTAGGCAGCCCCAACTTGACCACAGCCGTCCAAGAGACGATCGGGCGCGCTTTAGCCGACGCCGTGATCCTTTCCGGCTGGACAACTGGCAGCCCTCCCAATCTCGAAGACTTAGAACTCGCGAGTGCAGCAGCGGCGGGAATTCCAGTTTTCATAGGCAGTGGCGCCTCGTGGGAAAACATTTCCACCCTGATGCAGGCCGCTGACGGCGTAATTGTATCGAGTTCCCTGAAGCGAAACGGCCGCATCGAGCAGCCGATCGATCCGATCCGCGTCAGTCAGTTTGTAGAAGCCGCCCGCCGCAGCTTGTCACAGAAAGAGCGCGAACAGGAAAACAGAGACAGTAATGGCTCAAGAGGGCCAACACCGGAACCGGGCAAAGTCACAAGTAAAACGTAAAATGGGAAGGGGTAATGGGTAATGGGTAAGGGGTAATGGGTAATGGGTAATAGCTAAAAACGAAGACCTAACCGTGAAAAAAATCACCAATTATCAATTCCCACTCACCAATTATCAATTCCCACTCACCAATTATCAATTCCAAATTACCAATTATCAATTCCCACTCACCAATTCCCTTGATTCACGACACGAAAGTCACAGATACACGGATAGCTGTTTTTTTTCTCTGACTTCTGACTTCTGAATTTTGACTTCTTCTTTCAATATCCATCCGTTCAATCCGTTAAATCGCGTACATTCCTCGTTGCCGAACTTCCTTCTTCTTTCAACGTCCCAATTACCAATTACCAAATCAAAAAATGATTCGCCGACGTTCAACCCCTTGGATTCATCGCTGGTCTAGGACTGTGATGGGAGCGATCGCAGCCATCGGTGTCGTAGAAACGGCCTATCTCACGATCGCTAAATTCACGACAGGCTCGGTCATTTGTCCCACCAGCGGCTGCGACAAAGTTCTCAACAGTCCCTACGCTATAGTCTTTGGCACAGTTCCTTTAAGTTTGTTAGGGTGTCTGGCTTACCTGAGCATAGCAATCCTGGCATTCGCTCCCAAAGCCGTCAATCCCGACACCAAGAAAGGACTGCACTCTCAAGTAGAAAACAAAACTTGGCAAGCGCTATTTATCATCACCGCTGCGATGGTAATTTTCAGCAGCTATTTGATGTATTTGATGGCTTTTGAAATTCAGGAACTCTGCCTTTATTGCATCAGTTCCGCCGTATTTTCACTGGCGCTGTTTGTGCTGGTGCTAGTCGGGCGCGAGTGGGAAGATCTGGGACAGTTGGTGTTTACAGGCATTTTGGTGGTAATGGTGAGTTCGATCGGCGCCTTGGGACTCTACAACAGCGTCAGGGCACCTGTCTCTACTGTCTCTACCCCCGGTATTGCACCTCCTCCCATCACTACAACCTCTGGCCCGGCACAACTTGCTTTAGCCCGCCACCTCAGACAAATCGGCGCGAAAGAATACAGCGCTTACTGGTGCCCCCACTGCCACGAGCAAAAAATGCTTTTTGGTAAAGAAGGTGCTGCCATAATCGATTACGTTGAATGCGATCCCCAAGGTCAAAATTCCCGCACTGCACTTTGCGAAGCTGCTGCTGCTAATATTAAAGGTTTCCCGACTTGGGAAATTAAAGGTCAGTTTTATTCGGGGACGCAATCTTTGGAAAAACTCGCTGACTTATCGGGTTACACCGGCCCGCGCAACTTTCAAAACAGATAGAAAAGTTTGAGATTATAGATGGCGGATTTTAGGTTTATTGCCAGTAAACATCCTGATTATTAGCTTAGTTGAGAGTTGTCGGGTGCTGCCAAATTAATCTAAAATCTCGCATCTATAATCAATAAAAAATTAGTAAAAACTAGGTATATAGCGGCGGTCAAAAAAATCTAATACGCCGAAACCAGTGTTGCGAAGCTTTTTAAGTTCGATGGTGTACCTCATCTACCCAAGAACCTCTATAGCAACCGCGCCCGACGTTGAGAAAGTTCTTAATTGCTGAAACCATTGCGGTCAATAGCAACTTGGGTCTTCCTTCTTCCTTCTTTTTACTCTGAGCGAAGGAGAAGGGTCTTCTTCCTTCTGCTATACACAAAAACTCAAGAAACCGGATTTCTACTTCCAGACTCATTGTTGAAATGATATATTTTGGTTGAGAAAGCCGGTTTCTGCTGTTGCAGCCCGATCGCACCGAAAAATCAAAAAATAAAAATAAAAAATAAAAAATCGACCCGCCCGCACCGAAAAATCAAAAAATAAAAAATAAAAAATCGACTCGCCCGCACCGAAAAACCAAAAAATTGGATAATCTAAAATCTAAAATCTAAAATCGACTGAGCCGATCGCGCTGGAACTCTAAAAGCTATATGTAGTAGTAGCTTAGATGCTCGAATGGCGAGGCAAAAATCCCGAAAATATGCTAGAAACTATCAAAAAATGGCTCGATCGAGAACGCCGAGTATTGATTACTGCGAGTGCCGTTGCTGGTACGGTCATTGTAATGCGCTGGTTCGGATTTTGTCAGGTGTGGGAATGGGCTGCTTTCGACCGCTTTGTGCGCTGGCGGCCGGCCGAACCAATTGACTCGCGCATCGTCATTGTAGAAATTAAGGAAGCTGACTTGCAAAAATACGGCTACCCAATTTCGGATGCTGTATTGGCTCAATTGCTGCAAAAATTGCACGCTGGCAAGCCGCGGGCGATCGGCCTCGACGTTTACCGAGATTTGCCAACTCAACCGGGTAACGCCGAATTGGTCAAAACTTTTAAAACTATTCCCAACTTAATCGGCATTGAGTTGATTCCAGACGAAACCAGGTTCGGAGTTCGGCCGCCTCCGGTACTTGACAAGCTCGATCGAATCGGTTTCAACAACGTTGTCATTGACGCTGACGGAAAAGTGCGCCGAACTTTGCTCTACGCTTGGCCCGGAGACGGCAAAACTCATCAAAGTTTCGCACTGAGATTGGCTTTGGGCTACCTCGAAAGCGAAAAAATTTCCCCTCAACCAGCCACAGTCAATCCTAAATACTTGCAGTTAGGTAAGGGCGTTTTTCGGCCTTTTCAACCGAACGACGGTGCTTACGTTCGATCGGACAGCCGCGGTTATCAAATTTTGGTCAACCTGCGCGGCCCGCGAGGCAGTTTCCGCACTGCATCGATGAGCGACGTGCTTTCTGGCAAAGTACCCCCTGATTTTGTGCGATCGCGCGCTGTCTTGATCGGCTCAAATGCCCCCAGCCTCAAAGACTTTTACCAAAATGCTTACAGCTCCCGTTTGTTTGCTCCTCCCCAGCAAATACCGGGAGCCGAGCTTCAAGCTCATTTCTTGAGCCAAATTTTAAGTGCGGCCCTCGACGGGCGTGGGGATATCAATGTTTGGCCAGAGGCTGCGGAGTTGCTGTGGATTTTACTCTGGTCTTGGGCGGGAGCAAGTGTGAGTTGGAAGTTGCGCTCGCTTGGTCGATCGGCTTGCTGTTTGTCAAGTATCTGTATCGGGCTGAGTGCCAGTTTATACTTAGCCTTTTTAGCAGGTTGGTGGCTGCCATTAATTCCGGCAATCCTCAGTCTTTTGGGTTCTGGCTGCGCAGTGGTGGGTTATCTGGCTCATTTACAAGAAGAATTAAAACGGTCTAAAGAATTTTTACAATCGTTAATCGATACAATTGCCGATCCGATTTTTGTCAAAGATCGAAACCACCGCTGCGTTGTTTTGAATCAGGCATATTGTCGGTTTATCGGCTATCCTTTAGAAATTTTAACCTGTCGCACAGATTACGATTTATTTCCCCAAAGCGAAGCCGATATATTTTGGCAGCAAGACGAATTAGTATTGCAAACTCACGAGCCGCGAGAAAATGAAGAATATTTTACCAACGCTCACGGAATTACGTATCTGATTGCGACTAAAAGATCCCTGCATAAAGATGCTGCCGGCAACCTATTTTTAGTCGGAGCAATGAGAGATATTACCGAGCGCAAACTCCGGGAAAATGCCCTAGAACAAAAAAATGCTGAACTCAGCCACCAAGCCGATCACGATGCTCTCACCGGTCTGCCGAACCGCAAAATGTTTTACGAATGCTTGCATCAGTCTCTAGAAAGAGCTTCCAGCAACCAGGAATTGCTAGCTTTACTGTTTTTAGATTTAGATGGATTTAAGTCAATCAACGATACTCTGGGACACACTGTGGGCGATATGCTCTTAAAAACAGTGGGCAGTCGGCTCAAAAAATGCTTGCGCGGCAGCGATACAATCTCGCGGTTGGGCGGCGACGAGTTCACAGTCCTTCTGCCGGCAATTCCAGGTCGTGAGGAAGCTGCGAAAGTAGCTGAAAAAATTTGCGACGCCATCATGCAGCCTTTTATTTTAGAAGAACATACAGTTTCTGTAACTACAAGTATTGGCATTAGTTTATATCCCATTGACGGTCAAGAGCCAGAGATTTTAGTCAAGAATGCCGATGCTGCGATGTATCGTGCTAAGGAACGCGGTAAAAATCAATATCAATTTTCTTAATTAATACCCGTTAAAACTGTAGTTTAGACTAAATAAAGATGAGAACGGTGGCCAAAGAAGAACTAGAGCCACCGCGCCGGGAGAGAATAAGGGTGAAAAATAAAACCTATCCACTCCTTAAATGAACA
>JACJNY010000005.1 GCA_014695295.1 Microcoleus sp. FACHB-61
CAAGCAACTGTGTCTCACAATGTACCTCAAGGGCATGGGACTACGAGGCATGGAACGAGTTACTGAGATCCACCATACCACTGTGATGCACGCTCATTCGAGAGGCCCGACATCAACTGCCCGATGCGCCATCTGAATAAATCCCAAAGGTAGCTGAGCTCCAGGAAATGCACACCTTTGTGGGTAACAATCGCAACAAGCTGTGGATTTGGGCAGCCGTCAATTCCTTTGCAAGCTGGAATTTTTGCCTGGGTGATAGGCGATCGCAGTGCTGCCACCTTCAAGTGGTTGTGGAGTTTTGTCAAAAGCTGGCAATGTTTCTTTTATCCTGTTTGGATGAACGCCGGACTGACTTGCAGATTACCCTTGCATAACTGAAGCACATCAAGATGGTTGAACTAGAAACACATAACCTCTGTCCGCTAACCAATGAGGTTGAAGAGTGCATATTGGGCGATCGCATTTTTAACAGTGGGATTATGCGAGATCCCTCATAGCAGAGCGAGGCTATTGGAAAGCAGCGATTGCCCGCTCTGCACGTCCTTAACCTGCTACCCATCACCCGCACCGCGTTTTTGGTACGGTTGGCAACACCAGCGATACTTCCCCCGACACTTACGCCGTGCAGAGTTCTGAGGCAAGCTTATCATGTGGTTGCCACAGCATTTTCGGTTCCTAGGAATAGCTTTGTACGGTTTTCTTCAATGCCAATTAATTCTGATTCTTTCACGCTCATTCGGGCAAATACGACCAACTCAGTAGGGTTCTCCTGACTGTTCCTCCCACTTAAAAAGCGGCATCATGATAACTGTAAGCAATGAGCTTCAACCCAAACAAACTCATAAAGCTTTACCAATCTTTGAGGTGACAGATTATGTTGATGCGCTATTGGCAACCCTTCACGGAAATTGAAACGATCCGCCAGCAACTCGATAAAGCTTTTGACCAACTGGCAAAAACGAGAGATAATTCAGAAACCACTTGGATGCCGGCTGTGGAATTGGTTGATGCTGGGGACAACTTCGTATTGAAAGCGCAACTGCCTGGAATTGACCCCAAAAATATTGACGTTCAAGTCAGTCGCGAAGCAATTTCTATCTCTGGCGAACGCCGCTACGAAAACACAGAAGAAAAATCTGGCTACGTCCGCTCTGAATTCCGCTATGGCAAATTCCACCGGGTGCTTCCCTTGCCCGCACCGATTCAAAACGACTCTGTGCAAGCTGAATGCAAAGATGGCATTCTAACGCTAACTCTGCCCAAAGTAACTGAAGCTCGCAATAAAGTCGTGAAGATTAATTTAGCCCAAATTGCTGGAGCTTCAACGAATCCAGCTTTGGAACAGGCTAACCAATAACGATCGGCGTTTGGTGTAACGAATGGTGAACTCAGTACGCAGAAAGCTGTGCTTAATTGAATGAGGCAAATTTTCCAAAATTGAGCCTGATTGGATTTACCTAACAACAACGGAATTGGAAAAGCTGATACCGGGAGCTACACTTGCTCTCGGTATTCTTTATTTCGGGAAGCCTTAAAAAAGCTACCTACACGTGCTGTGAACTCGCACTGATTTCAGTTAGTCTGGCAAAAAAATTCACGCTGGTCGGCACAAATTTCATTGAGTCTGCGAACCTACACAACATTGGCGATCGCATTCACTACAAACCGACTCAAGTATATCAAGGTTTTAAATCGGCTGTCAACTTGTGGGTTCACGCTTTCGGTTGAAGGTTAGGTGTGATGGCGCTCGCCCGTGTCCAGGATGGCGCTCAGCATTAATCGTAGGTCGTCATAGCTGGCGATCGCTCTCACACCATCTGCTAGTTGCATAAGTCCTAGGGTAATTACCCAAAATATGTACGGTTATGTCCCCTCCACAGCGCTATGAGCTAGATACCATTAGAAAAGCGTCTAAATAATTCGTAATTGTTAAGTCGCAATTCGTAATTACAATTAGTAGGGTCTTCCACTCCTGAATAATTTGTGAGTGTTAATTCGTAATTCGTAATTAGGAGTTTTAATTACAAATGTCGGATGTGTAATCAGTAATTACAATTGGTGGGGTTATACCTATAAAATTGCCAATATCGGATTGCAAATTAGTAATTTTTGGCTCAAGACAAGCATCAAATATGTATAAAAACCCCGATCTAAATGATGTAGGAAATATAAATTTTTCTGGATTCTTTTGATCGCGAGTCGGTTAGCTCTTACGGTCTTACGTATATTTATTTATGCTAAAAAACTACTCACTTCAAGTTAACACCAAATAATAAAAAGATTTTAACCGTGTTGAAAAAAACGTTTTTTGCAGTAATTATTGCGCTTTTATCATTTATGGTTGCACTCATCGTATCAGCTCAAAGTTCTGAGGCTGTCAATCAACTCTATGTATTTGGGGACAGCCTTTCGGATATGGGCATGGTGTTTCGAGCGAGCGGGGGCCAATATCCCCCTCGTTCGACTTACTTTCAAGGGCGTTACTCGAATGGTAAGGTTTGGGTAGAGTATCTTGCCGATCGCCTAAAGTTGCCGCCTGAACGAGTCACTAATTTGGCCTATGGAGGTGCAACAACCCAAAGCGATCGCAATAGCCTTGTCCCTGGTTTGTTAGCGCAAGTTGAGTCATGGACTAACTCCCAAAAACAGGCAAATCCTCATGCGCTGTATGTACTGTGGGCGGGTGCTAATGACTATTTGCAGGGGGCAAATAATGCGAATCTTCCCGTTGAAAATGTGGCGAGGGCGATCGCGTCTCTTGCTGGTATGGGTGCCAAAAATATCTTGGTAGCAAATTTACCAGATTTGGGGCAGTTACCAGCGACGCGAACAGGCGTTAATTCGGCAAGGCTCACTGCATTAACACAAGCACACAATCAGGGTTTGAGGAGAGCGGTTAAGGTATTAAGTCAACAGCATTCTGGCTTAAAAATTGCCACTCTGGATGCTAATGCACTTTATCGGGAAGCGATCGCAAATCCGGCTAAATATGGCTTGACTAATGTGACGAGTGCGTGTTTATCGGGTGGAGGTGCTTGTGGTAGTCCCGAGCGATTTTTGTTTTGGGACGGCATTCATCCGACGACGGCCGCACACAAGATTTTGGGGGAGGCAGCGTCGGCAATCGTGCAGGAGAGCGGCATGATTAAATCTGAATCCGGGACGCTTCGGTAAACCATTGTAAGGCTTTTCGGGCGATCGCCACAAGAACGGTATGAGGCCCGTCAAACTGATGATACAGCATTTCATAACCTGTATGATTTTTACGATTGTGCTAAGGGAGGGCATCAAATTTAGATGCCACTCCCCAGATGCACGACTATTCTTGCGGAGCGACAATATATTCGCACTCATACGCCTCTGTACCCGACGCAGGCGTCAAACGGTGCAACCACTAGGGGAGCGGTAGGAGCTGCCATTAACACCCGCAAATCTGACCTGGAAATCGCTTTGGCTGTATCAATCAAATAGCGGATATCGCACTTGAGACGAAACTCACAGCCCCATAGTTTGGCATCAATACTCTCAGTTCCTGAACTGAGAGTATTGTTGAGTGATGCTCGCACTTGTTGGGCATCTAAATCGAATTCTAAAATAGCTGTTACGTGAGACTTGTCGCTGTGAGAAGCTAACCTCTCTAAGGCTTTTAAAAAGCTCAGCATCTCAATCACCACTTGATGGCAAAATTGATGTCGATAGGGAGCGATAATTTGGTCGCAAACTGGATATTGCCCTGCGAGTAACTTCGCTGTTAACCGCTAATTTTTCCACTCGGATGCGACAAAATTACTAGGTGGCTCGGGCAAACTTTCAGAGTAAATCATACAGCGGTTACCGCTGTTATGAGGTACGTTGGATGAGTGAATACTCAAAGCCTATGAAATCATATTCTCTCGATCGAGCGAAAAAAATAGTGACAGCACACTTGGCAGAAAAGATCTTAATCAGAAAAGTGGCTGCCAGGTTTGGTGGAGCGTAAAAGCCTAGTACAAAAACTGGTGAAACAGCAACAAGCTGAGGGTAAGTTACAACCGAAACAGAGAGGGAAACCACAATTGAGTGATCTCACCAATGCAGAGGCTGAAGTTAAAGCATTGGTGGCGGCCCATGACTGATGCAACTTTGGTTGAGTTGTGTGAATTATTGGCACAGCAAACTGGAAATTGGGTGAGTCGGAGTGCCCTAAGCCGCTACCTACAAAAATTAGGACTCAATCGTAAAAAAAACCTGGTACAGTAGCCAAGCAGGGACAGAAAGAGTCCTAAAATTCAGAGAGGAGTATTGGGTAAAAATCAAAGATGTCCAACCTGAAAACGAGCGTATTTCTGGGCGAAACCGGAATTATGCGCTCGTTTGAAGAGAACTCATGCCCGCTCACAGGTGGGAACAAGAGCCTGTGATTTCAAACTATTTTACCCGGCTGCTAAAGTGAAAGTTATTGGTGCTATTAGCTTTTTTCAAAGTGCTAGCAGTAATGACCTTGAATGATTCAATGGACGGAGCAGCATTTTCTGTATTTATCGAGCGTTGTTTATGCCCTCAATTATGGAAAGGAGCGCTAGTCGTGATGGATAATTTACCAGCTCATCAATTTGCGCCGATTCAACCAATGATTGAAGCTGTGGGTGCGCGTGTTATTTATTTATCCCCCTACTCTCCTGATTTTAATCCCATTCAACTCTGGTGGTCACAGCTTAAATCTTTTTTGCGAACTTTTGCTCCTACGACCCCATCCATGATTGATAGAATCATCGCGGTTGCCCTCCACTTAATCAATCCTGTACATTTAAAAAATTGGTTTACTAAGTCTTGCTACTGTACCTCTTAACAGCGGGAACCGCTGTAAGATTAATTCTAGCCTTTGGCTTCTCAAGGCTTGAGACTCACTGGGGTGATTGGGTAAGAAAGTGATGCAACCCTTGGGCGTTTTCTAGCCCGGTGAGTTCTGCAATTGCTGGTAGCGTCTTACGTTTAAGATCAGAAATTATACCAGCATGAAAGTGGGTAAAAGCTTCAAAGCTTCTAACTTCTGGAAATAGATTTATGTAATAACTACAATACTCATCAATCACTTTCAAGGTCGAATTAGCTTGGCTAGGCTTAACCATAGACCCACTTAAGGTTTGAGAGATTTTCCTCTATTATACTCTGCCGCTTAGTGATAGAAGAGGGGTATTATGAGACAAACACCTATGACTGATGACTATTCAGTGTAAGCGAATATCCTTTTCCCTTGAAACTGCCACATCATCTACAGCGATCGTTACTCTAGCAATCACTAAGATGCCAGTATCGATTAAAGGAGTGTTTATAAAGGGGTAAATCTTGACCGCTATGTTTGAGAGCCGACAATGAGAATCAGGCCCAATAAACTACCATTTTTTCAGAGGGGTCTGAGGGCTATGTCCTTGATTATATCAAGCTTTTGACTCTTGTTGTCACCCCGTCAGATTCTAAGGTTCGGTAACGCCCTTCAAGATTTTAAGTTCAGCCGTTCTCCGGTAAGGGGAACTTCAATTTCCGTTTAACACTTGAACAATTGAATCAGTAAGTTCCTGAAAGCTTGCTCTCCCAAGTCGCGGGACAGCAGCAAGGGCTAGGTTTTCTTCTATATGTTTTGGCGCTTTCATCCCTACAAGGGCACTCAGGAGGCCAGGGGCGCTCCTGGTATATTGGAGCGCCCGCTGGCAGTCTGTCTGCAAGCGATCGCCAAAGGCAGAAGCAATCTTTTCTGGGATCTGACCGATAACCTGCGCTTGACACAGCGACATACTGGCGATCGCGGAAATGCCTAAGCGATCGGCAGCTTCCAATACTGAGACTTGTTCTCCTTTGATTGTTTGAGTTGGGCTTAGCACCGCTTCCGGCATCCCCATATTCAAAGGAAGCTGGATAAACCGAAACCGATCCTCTTTGTTCCCAGCTACTTCCCGAGCAAGAAATTTCGCACGCGCCAGATCAATATGATCCCTTTGAGTTGGAGGTACGCGGAAAGCATTCCAAGTTGCCAGACCGTAATTGGCAATTTTTCCAGCTAAAACTGCACCTTCAAGTACCTCAAAAACCTCTCGCAACCGATTGTAAAAAGTATCGGGTTCAACTTGAGAAAGTAGCTTTTCGGGATTGTGAAGATAGTAGACATCGATTGTCTCAATGCCGAGGTTGGCGAGGCTCCAATTAAGCTGATCTTGAATGTATTCTGGGTGGATGCAGTAACGCTCCGCAGCCAAATCTGCCATGCTGACAGTAGAGTTGTTTGGCTCGACGTACTGCTGATAAAACCACTCTACATGGTTTGGAGTTGGATGCGGAACAACGCCGCCTTTCGTACAGATAATTAGTTCATCTCTTGAGGCTTTTCCCGATTCCAGGAGACGCCGGATAGCCTTTCCGACACTCCGCTCTCCGTACTGGTAGCGGTAGTTGATTGCTGAGTCAATTACGTTGGCACCCCGCCGAACCGATTCAACTACAGCATCCGCCACAAGAGTGTCAGTATACTCATCTGGTTCGCCAAGGTAAGTGCCAATTCCAATCGAGCTGGCAACGAGCGAACCAGTTTCTCGGAAGTGATCGGCTGCACAATTTTTGTTGTGCCGTTCCATGTAACGCCGCGTTCCTTCTGCGGTAGCTCTGCCTGCGATCGCGATCGCATTACTACTTTCTAACATAAAAATCTTTTGCCTTCTCTTAAATAAACTAATCAGGACTTCCGCAAATCTAAGTGATGCTTCATTTAAAATCCTCCTCAAAGTGAGCAAGGTAGAAACGCGATCGCTCGCGCCTCTACATTTTTAGACCAGATGTTTGGGAGCCTCTATTAACTGGCGATCGACGAGATAGGAAAAATAAGTCCGAAACAAACTCGCATCCGCTTGCGGGCAGATAATGTCCGTTCCAGAAAGTCCCTTCAACGCATTCTGGCAATCGAATTGCAGCGTGGCAGATTTAGCCATTTCTGCTTCCGAAACTTTTTCGGAGAAAAGACCGACAAGCGGATACAACGCATTTTCTGGAGAAGATCCAGCGCGATTGATTATTTCTGCTTGCCAAGTCTCAGAAGAAACTCGTTTGATTGGATAACCCATTGAGCAAATCCAGCCAAGCAATTCACTCATCTGAAAGGACTGAGGGTTGACCAAATGAAAAGTCTTTCCGAGCAATTCTTTTTGGATCGAAAGATGAACGATCGCTCGGCTCACATAGTCAACAGGCGCTACATTCATCAGCTTATCACCATCGGGCGCACATCCAAGTTGCACGCAACCAGCGATTAACCTGTACAGTAAGTCACTGGGATTGCAGGCCCCTGTTTTGCTGTCCCCAGAAATGCGGCCTGGCCTGTAAATGGTAACAGGAATCCCGCGAGCGCGCGCGACCTCTACTAACTTTTCTGCCACCCATTTAGTCTGAGTGTAAGCGCCTTTTAGACCCTCTCCCGGAGTGAGTTCATCCTCCTCTCGCACCACCTTAATCCGAGATTCTCCCATTGCCGAGAAAACGGAAATCGTAGAAATTAAATGGACTGGTTTTAGCTTACTTTGACTCGCCAATCTCAGAACTTCCTGCGTCCCCAAAACGTTAGCGGGTTTGAGAACCGAGTAGGGATAAGTAAACTTGACAAACGCGCCATTGTGGTAAATGACATCAATTTTACTGGCTAAAACTCGGAACTGCTCCTCGGAAAGCCCCAAAAGTGGTTGAGACAAATCTCCAGAAATTGGTATAATTCGCTCGCTGCTGCTTTCATCCCAAATTAAATAGGATTCGAGGCTGCTTTGAATCCGCTTTTTAGCTGATTCTGAATCGGCAGAACGGACTAGGCAATAAATTTCTGCTTTAGTTTGTTGCAAGAGGTCGCGGAGTAAAAAGGCTCCCAAAAAGCCCGTCGCCCCTGTTAAGAAAATGCAAGCTGGTTCAGTTTTTGGCTCGCTCAATGGAGTTGCAGCGCGAATTGCCGGATCTAAAACAACTTCAGCGTTAATATCGAAACTTGCAGTGCGATCGCCCGCAGAATCCGCCCCATGCTTCACCTCAATATTCTTTGCTAAAGCAGCGATGGTAGGCGCTTCAAATAAACGGCGCAAGGGCAATTCCTTTTGGAAAGCATCTCTTACCTTTGCTAGCAACTGAGTAATCAGTAATGAATGTCCCCCCAAATCAAAGAAATTGTCATAAATCCCCACTTTTTCCAGCCCTAGGAGCTGGGCCCAAATCTCAGCAAGCATTTTCTCAATGGGAGTGCTAGGAGCCACAAAAGTATCTGCTAAATCGGCTCTCGCCGCCTCCGGCGCTGGCAGCGCCCGCCGGTCTATTTTTCCATTAGCAGTGAGGGGCAATGCTTTGATTACGACAAAAGCAGAAGGAACCATGTAGTCGGGCAGTTTTTCTTTTACAAATGACCGCAGCTCGTTAATAGCGATCGCTGATTCCCTCGCGGCTACAACATAGGCCACTAAGCGCTGATTCCCCGGTTCATTTTCCAGTAGCAAAACTACTGCTTCGCGCACAGCGGAATGTTGAGATAGCGCTGCTTCAATTTCCCCCAATTCAATGCGGAACCCTCGCAGTTTAACTTGGCTGTCGATCCGCCCTAAAAACTCAATATTTCCGTCCGGCAAATACCGAGCTAAATCTCCGGTTTTATACAGACGCGCTCCTGGTTCGGCGTCGAAGGGGTTGAGGATGAATTTTTCTGCTGTTAAGTGGGGTTTGTTTAGATAGCCGCGAGCTAAAGAAGCACCGCCGATGTATAACTCGCCGGACACGCCAATGGGAACTGGCTGCAAGTGCGAATCAAGTAAATAAATCTGCGCGTTATTGATAGGGCGACCGAGAGGAACTGTCTCAGAAATGCAATTTTCTCGGTCTTCGATGGGATAAGCCAGCACGCCTACGGTTGCTTCTGTTGGCCCGTAATGGTTGAAGAGTGAACAGTCTGGGGCGTATTTCTGAATAGTTTCGAGCAAATTCCAACTTAAGGCCTCGCCGCCAAGGATTAATCGCTTTTTCGGCAAAACCTGCGCCGGAGCAGAAGCAGTTAATAAAGCTTTTAGATGGGAGGGAACGATTTTGAGACAGTCAATGGAATGCTGCTGAAAGTAAGCAGCGATCGCCTCTGGATCGGTGGCGCGTTCCTGGGAAATTATGTGAAGGCTTCCTCCCGTACATAAAGCTGGAAAAATTACTGTATTTCCTAAGTCTGCAGCCAAGGTAGAAACGGTTGCGAAACTGGCACCTGATGGCAGGTTTAGCCGTTCCTGAATGCTGTAGAGGTAATTGACGAGCGATCGGTGTTCAATTGCCACTCCCTTTGGCGTGCCAGTGGAACCGGAAGTGTAAATGACATAAGCTAAATTTTGACCAGAGAGAGGGGGAGAGGGAGAGGGGGAGACAGAGGGAATTTCTGCGTCTAAGCAAACGATTTTTGCCTGAGTTTTTGGCAAGTTTCCGATTAGCTGTTGTTGCGTTAATAGCACTGCCACTCCGGCATCCTGCAACATCAAGGCGAGGCGCTCTTTTGGCATGGCCGGATCGAGCGGCAAGTACGCGCCGCCTGCTTTGAGAATGCCGAGCATTCCGGCGATCGCCTCTAAAGAGCGATCGACGCAAAGGGCGACAATCACCTCTGGCTTGACACCTAATTGCTGCAAGTAATGGGCGATTTGGTTAGCGCGGGCGTTGAGTTCGCTGTAGGTAATTTGCTGATTTTCACAAACAGCAGCTATACGGTTGGGCGATCGCTCTGCTTGTTCTTCAAATAGCTGGTGAACGCACTTGTCGAGCTGGTAATCTGCTTTTGTGCTGTTGAATTCTACTAATAATTGATTTCGGGCGCGATCGCTCAGCATTTCGAGCTTGCCGATTGCGGTTTGTGGGTTGCTGGCTACACTTTGCACTAAGGCGTAAAATTGCTCTGCCAAGCACCGGATACTGTTGTCTGCAAGGAAGATAGGATCGTAGTGAAACTCAGCGGCGAGCGAGTCTTTTTGGCGGTGGCAAGAGAGTTTAACTTTGAAGCGATCGCAGCACACATACTGCTTGTAAATCGAAAAACCTACGCCACTAGCCGAATGCTTTTCGAGGTGTTCCTCAAACTCGAAACCAAATGAAAAGCCGGAAGAGTTGCCTAGATATTCGTGGGAGAAATATTCTTGATACTTGTATGCCTCGCGTTCTTCCTGCTGAATTTGCTGCAAGCTTTCCGCGAAGGAAAAGTTTTCTGTTAGTTGGCTCGACAGCGGTAAAAATTTGGCAAACAGCCCAAGCGCTGGCTCTAGTTCTTCGTATTTTCTACCGTCGAATGCCACGCCAACAGTGAGCTCTGATTTGCCAATCAGCCGCCCGAGCAAAATTTTCCAGCAAGCGAGCAAGAATGTAGAAAGTGAGGTGTTGTACTGGCGGGCGATCGCTTCCACTTTTGCCAGCAAAGCTGACTCTAATTTGACCTCAAAAGATTGGGGAGTAAATTGAGCTGGCGTGTTAATTAATCTATTTTCAAACGGCAACCTTAAACTCGCTAGCGCTGAAAAATTATGCCCAGCCCAGTATTCTTTGCCCTCCGCCGCTTCCTCATCTTCGAGCAATTCATTTTGCCATTCGGAAAATTGAATGTATTGCACAACTTCATCGGTAATTTCTTCGCCGTGAAGGCTAGCGGCATAGCACTGGCTGATTTCTTGAACCAGATTTTTTAGTGTGCGACTATCGGCGCACATGGCGGGCAAACTAACCAGTAAAATATGCCTTTCAGATGAAAGTGTAATTAAAGACAAGCGCCAAGCAGGATTGCGATCGAAGTTGAATAAAGCGCTCTTTTCTTGCTGAAAAATATCTTCTACTTTTGCTTCTTGCTCCTGGGGAGTTACTTCACTTAAGTTAACCCAGTTCCACGAAACAAAGCTATGTTCGGAGATAACTTGTATAGGAAGTTTTAGCCCTGCCTTTCGCTGAAAGCTTGTCCGGATAATTTCGTGGCGATCGCTAACTTTTTCTAAAGCTTTCTTTAGGTTATCAGTTTGAAGACTTCCCTCGATCAAAATAGCGGATTGAATGCGATAAGCAGGGCTGTCTTGCTGCAACAGCCACAGATATTTTTGCTGGGGTGAAAGCCGAAATCCATTAATTGTTTGCATTGTTCCTCTTTATCAAAGCACTACTTTATTCTCGTTACCTTTGCCTGGAAGAGATGAGAGGGAATTAAATTCCTGATTCAGGAATCATTTCGCCCATCGCTACAACAATTTTTCGCGAACCGATAAATGGATTGCGACTGTGAGCGGCAAGCATATTATCTAGCATTAAGATGTCTCCTGCTTGCCAGGGAAAACTAACAGCAGCTTGCGCGTACACTGCCTGAATTTGTGCCATTACCGAGTCTTCAATAGGAGTGCCGTCACCGTAATAAACATTGCGGGGGAGGTTCTCTTCTCCAAAAACAGAGAGCAAGGAAGCGCGGGTTGCCGCATCTAAGCAGGAAATGTGGTGCAAGGGAAGTTGGTTAAAAAATACCATCTCTTGGGTTTTTGGGTGCTTGGCAATTGCGGGGCGAATTTTGCGAGTTCTCAAATTATTTCCTGCTGTCCACTCAAATTCCATCCCAGCTTGGCGGCAGTATTCCTCAACCACCGATTTGTCTTCAGTTTGGAAAAAATCTTTCCAGCTTACATCTAGTCCGTCTGTGTAGTTACGGACGTACATAATTTGCTTTTGGGCAAATTTTTCTCTGAGTTTCGGGTCTAGCAACTGGTAAATTTTACGGCAGTCAACTATCGGCGTTTCTCCGCCTTGTTGCGCTGGCTGAACGCAGAAAAACCAGATTTTCATCGGCCAGCGGTGCAGGTGCGAACTCTCGCTGTGAAATAAGATAGCTTTATCTGCTGGGTAAGGAGTTGAACCGTAAACTTTTCCGCTAACTCCTTCGCGTGGCAAATCCCCGTACTCCCCAAATAATTCCGAACAAATTGAGAGTGCAAACTCCTCGAAGGCGGCAACCACAGGGCCGATGAACCCTCGAAAAAGAATCCCTCCATGCTGTAGCAATTTTGCCTCTATAAATTCGCGGTTATTTTTCGCCCAGTCTGCGAGATCGACATCGGCTACTGCGGGTTTTGCGACTAAAGGAAAGAGTTCGTCGGGGTGCAGGTACTCGGTTTTTATCAATTCGCCTTGCGGCAATGCCACTGGCTTCGGCTTGACGCTTTTGAACTTACTAAAATTGCTTTTTTCACGCTTTAATTCTTGCATGGCTTGTTTCTGCTTCTGGGCTTCTGTGAGAATTTCTAAAGTGTTCAAACGACTGTCAGGCTGCGCCACAATGCTGCCGAGGAGGGTTTCAAAGCGATTTGACATTTGAGCGATCGTCTCTCTGTCAAATAGGTCGGAATTATACTTCCAACTGCCGACAATTCCTTTCTCTGTTTCTGACACAAATAGCGCTAAATCAAATTTAGCCGTACCGCTATCACTTGCAACCGGGATTAAAGTTAAACCCGCCATTTGTAAAGTCGGCATAGGCGCATTTTGCATGACGAATAAAACTTGAAAGAGCGGTGTCTGACTCAGGGTGCGATCGGGACGCAGTTCTTCTACCAGTTTGTCGAAGGGCAAATCTTGGTGAGTGTAAGCTTTTAATGTCACTTCGCGCACGCGATCGAGCAGTTGGCGAAATGTAGGATTGCCGCGCATATCGGTTCGCAAGACGAGGATATTGACAAAGAAACCAATTAAAGCTTCTGTCTCAACTTGTGTGCGGTTTGCCAGGTCAGTACCGACGACAATATCTTCTTGATTTGTGTAGCGATAAAGCAGCGTTTGAAGTGCTGCCAACAAGGTCATAAACAAGGTGACATTTTGTTGCCGACTGAGTGCGTTTAGCGCTTCTGAAACTTGCCAATCAAGCTGGAAGTTTTGAATCTCAGCTTGATTGCTAGAAACAGCAGAACGCGGTTGTTTTGCTGGCAATTGCAGCGGGGGCAAAATTTGACCCAACTGCTGCTTCCAGTCAGCGAGTTTTGCTTCCAGAACTTCGCCTTGCAGCCAGTTGATTTGCCAAACAGCATAGTCTGCGTACTGTACAGAAAGTTCGGGTAGGGGAGAAGGTTTGCCACTGCAGAAAGCTTCATAAAGCGCCGCCACTTCCCGCACGAGTACCCCCATCGACCAGCCATCAGCTACGATGTGGTGTACTGTCACTAACAGCAGGTATTCTGTCTCGTCAAGATGTAACAATGTGACGCGCAGTAACGGCCATTTTGTTAGGTCAAAAGGCTGTCGCGCTTCTTCAGCGGCGAGTCGCATTGCCTCGGCTTCTCGTTCAGTTTGCGATAACTCTCTTAAGTTTACGATCGGCAATGTGAAATTAAAAGATGAAATAATAACCTGAGCGGGTCGTCCTTCCACCGAATTAAAAGTTGTGCGCAATGCTTCGTGTCGCTTGATAATCTCCTGAAAAGTTTGCTCTAGAACGGCTACATTTAGCGCCCCCTTCAAGCGCACGGCTGCTGGGATATTATAGGCAGGATTCCCGGGCTGCAATTGGTCGAGAAACCACAGTCGTTGTTGTGCAAAAGAAAGGGGCAATTCTCCCTGCCTTGACGCACGCTTGATGGGGGGTGCTTTCAGTTTTTGCTCGGCGCGATATTGCAAGAGGCTTTCGGTGACAGTTGCGACGGTAGGCGATTCAAAAAGAGAGCGCAAGGGTACTTCAATTTGAAAAGCTTCTCGCAGGCGAGAAATCGCCTGAGTAGCCAGCAATGAATGACCTCCCAATTCAAAGAAGTTATCGTGAATTCCCACTCGCTCTAAACCGAGAACTTCCGCCCAAATTTCTGCTATTAATTGCTCGTCGGGAGTTCGAGGTTCGGCAAAATTGCTCTCGAATTCCGCTGTGTTTGTGTCAGGTGCTCTTAGCGATCGCCGATCGATTTTTCCGTTAGGCGTTAAAGGCATCGCTTCCAACAGCACGAACGCTGAGGGTACCATGTACTGCGGCAGTTTTTGTTTGAGAAAGACGCGCAAGTGATTAATAAATTCTGAATGCGTAGGACCAGTGTCCCCGTGTCCGCCCCGGAGTTCTGAGTTAGCAACGATATAAGCTACTAAACGCTTGTCGCCCGGATTGTCTTCTCGAACCAGCGCGATCGCTTCTCGCACGGCTGGGTATTGGCTGAGTACCGCTTCAATTTCGCCCAATTCGATGCGAAATCCGCGAACTTTCACCTGGTGGTCGCTGCGCCCCATAAATTCAATGTTTCCATCTGGGAGATAGCGAGCCAAGTCCCCGGTTTTATAGAGGCGTTCTGAAAGAATAAACGATGAAGGATCAAGGATGAATGAAGCATGAATTGGGTTCTCTGCAAAGGGGTTAGGAATAAACTTCTCTGCGGTCAGTTCCGGCCGATTGAGGTAGCCTCTAGATAAGCCGGCACCGCCGATGTGCAGTTCGCCAAATACGCCAACGGGAACCGGCATTAAATAGCGGTCTAATATGAAAATTTGAGTATTAGCGATCGGGCGACCGATGGAAACTGATTCATCTTTGCGATCGACCTGATAGAGAGTAGACCAGATAGTGGTTTCTGTAGGGCCGTATAAATTCCACACAGAAGCGCCGCGAAAAAGCAACTGATTGGCGAGCTGTCGGGGTAAAGCTTCTCCCCCGCAGAGTATTTTTAATTGATTGTTTCCCTGCCATCCTGCTGCTAAAAGCATTTTCCAACTGGCTGGAGTAGCTTGCATGACTGTCGCGCCAGAATTTGTTAATGTTTCTAAAAGCTTTTCCCCGTTAGATGCCACTTCTCGGCTGGCTACAACAACGCGAGAACCTGTTGTAATAGGCAGGAACAGTTCCAGCGCTGCAATGTCAAAAGATAAGGATGTTACTGCTAGCCAAACATCTCGGTCTGCGATCGCCAGTTGTTGGCGCATAGAACTCAAGAAGTTAACGACAGAGGCGTGGGAAATTTGCACTCCTTTGGGTTTACCTGTTGAGCCTGAAGTATAGATGACATAGGCTAAATTTGAGGAATTTTGTAAACCCACGACTGGCTCGTCGCAGCTCGATATGCCTTCCCCATCTGCGTCCAGAAACACGAGGGATGCGCTATTTGTGGGCAGGGTTTCTAATAGCTTTTTCTGAGTGAGTAACACTGAAATTTTCGCGTCTTCCAGCATGAATCCCAGGCGCTCTGGTGGATACGCTGGATCGAGGGGAACATAAGCGCCACCGGCTTTGAGAATGCCGAGAAGCCCTACCATCATTTCTAGGGAACGCTCGACATAAATTCCCACAAAAACTTCTGGATTGACACCTATTTTTTGCAAGTAACTTGCGAGGTTATTTGCTTTTTTGTTCAGTTCCCGGTAAGTCAGATGTTCATTTTCAAAGACGACAGCGATCGCATCCGGCGTCAGCTCTGCCTGCGCTTCAAATAGTTCATGTATGCACTTATCTTGCGGAAAACTCGATTGAGTATTGTTCCACTCGAACAGTAGTTGCTGCTGTTCAGGTTTCGTCAATATTGGCAAATTTGAAATGCGCTGTTCGGGATTAGCAACTATACTTTCTAGTAAGGTTAGAAAATGTCCGGCTATCCGTCGTGCAGTGCTAGCGTCAAACAAATCTTGGCTATACTCAAGCGTTCCATTAATACCCTCTAATCCTTCCTCCAGGTCAAGCGCTAAATCAAATCTCGCCGTTTTCCGTTCTATTTCCAAACTGCTCAACGTAACTCCTGGCAATTTTATCTGCGGCGTCCGAACATTTCGCAGAGAAAACAACACCTGAAATAGCGGATTATGACTTAAATCTCGTTCTGGTTGTAGGATTTCTACCAGTTTCTCGAAGGGCAAATCCTGGTGGTTATACGCGCCGAGAGCTACTTCTCGCACGATCCCCAGTAACTCTTTAAAAGTCGGGTTGCTCGACAGATTAGTGCGGAAAACTAAGGTGTTAGCAAATAAGCCAATTACTTCCTCGATTTCGCGTCGGTTGCGGTTAGCAATGGGGGAGCCGACTAAAATATCTTCTTGCCCGGTGTAGCGATAGAGCAACGTTTTAAACGCTGCCAGTAGGGTCATAAATAAAGTAGCTTTTTCCCGCTGGCTTAATTGGGCGATTTCCTCTGCGATCGCCTTGGGAATGGTGAATTTATGCACCGCACCTCGGAAGGTTTGTACTGCCGAGCGGGGGCGATCGGTTGGCAAATTTAGTACAGGGAGATTGCCTCCAAGCTGTTTTTTCCAGTAAGCAAGCTGCGTCTCTAAAACTTCTCCCTGCAACCACTGGCGCTGCCAACTTGCAAAGTCTGCGTACTGTACCGACAGTTCGGGAAGGGGAGAGGGTTTGCCAGTGCAAAAGGCTTGATAAAACGTGGCGAGTTCCTGGATGAATATTCCCATTGACCAGGCATCGGAAATGATGTGGTGCGTACTCAATAGCAGCACCCAGTTTGAATCGCTCAAGTGCAGCAATTTGGCACGCAATAAGGGTGCTTGTGACAAATCGAAAGCTTGCTCAGCTTCTGCGGCGATTAACCGTTCAACTTCGCGAGATAGTTCAGTTTCAGGAAGACCTCGCAAATCTATTTCTAAAATTTTCAATTCCAGATTGGAAGCGATCGCCTGAACGGGTTGCCCGTTTATTGTCTTAAAAGCCGTTCGCAAAACTTCATGACGCTTGACAAGTTCGTTGAGACTGCGATCGAGGGCTCTCGCGTCGAGTGTTCCCGTCAAACGCACGCCGGCGACGATGTGATAGGTAAAGTTGCCTGGAGTTAGTTGCTCAAAAAACCACAACCGCTGTTGAGCAAACGACAGAGGAAAAGTGTTAGAATCTCGACTTTGAGGCAGAATTTTTTCTAGCGAAACGTTTTCTTTTTTCTGGTTGAGCCGCTGCAACAGCAACTCGCGCTTTTGGGGAGAAAGAGCCGCGATCCGTTCGATTAAATCACTCATTTGCTGACTCCTTGCTGGGCGAGAATTTCGTGAATTTGTGCTTCTGACAGTTGATCGAGGTCTGCTAAAACTTGAGCGAGCATTTCACTGTCTGTTTGTTCGGCTTGCTTTTGCGCGATCGCTACAGCAAAATCGGCGACTGTGGCCGACTCAAATAAACGGTGCAAAGGCAACTCGACCTGAAATGCTTGGCGCACTCGGGAAATTACTTGAGTTGCTAATAGGGAATGCCCTCCTAATTCAAAAAAGTTGTCGTAAATGCCGACTTTTTCAATTTTGAGAACTTCAGCCCAGATAGCGGCTAAAACTTCCTCGATATTTGTGCGAGGCGCGACAAAGTTTCCTGTCAACTCCGGTCGCATTTCGTCAGGTGCGGGCAGCGCTCGTCGGTCTATTTTTCCGTTAGAAGTTAAAGGCAAACTTTTGAGTATCACAAAAGCAGAAGGCACCATGTACTCCGGCAATTTTGACGTTAAAAAATTGCGAATTTCCTTGTGGGTAGGTGCTTGTTTCTGCTCGGAAATCAAATAAGCCACGAGGCGCTTTTGTGCCATCTCGTCTTCTGGCGCCACAACTACAGCCTGCGCGATATCTGGATGTTGCCCCAGCACCGCCTCAATTTCTCCCAATTCAATGCGGAAACCGCGAATTTTTACTTGGCCGTCAATTCGCCCGATAAATTCGATGTTTCCGTCTGGCAAATAGCGAGCCAAGTCGCCGGTTTTGTACAGTCGCGTTTTTGCTTGCGTGTCAAATGGATTGGGAATAAACTTTTCTGCGGTTAATTCAGGGCGGTTAAGATATCCGCGCGCCAAATTATCACCGCCGATGTACAGTTCACCAGGTACGCCTATCGGCACCGACTGCAAGTAAGAATCCAAGATATAAATCTGAGTGTTGGCAATCGGAAGACCGAGTGGAACTGTGTCAAAATCGCACCCAATTTTATCTAATTCGACTTGATAAGTCAGGACACCTACAGTTGTTTCTGTTGGTCCGTAGTGATTGAATACTGAGCAACTGGGAGCAAGATTGCGAAGTGTTTTAATTAAGCTCCAGTTGGCAGATTCACCTCCTAAAATAAGCCGTTTACCAGGCAAAATTGACTTGGGTTGAGAGGAATTTAAAAGGGCGGCTAGGTGAGAGGGAACTATTTTGAGGCAGTCGATGGGATTGCGGCAGAAATATTCACTCAGTGCCTCTGGATCGGTGGCGCGTTCTTGGGAGATAATATGCAGGCAACCGCCGAAACAAAGGGCGGGGAAAATCGCTGTGTTTCCTAAGTCGGCGGCGAAGGTGGAAACGGTAGCAAAACTGGCACCGGCTGGTAGGTTTAATTTTTCCTGAATGCTGTGCAGGTAATTGAGCAGTTGCCGGTGTTCGATCGCGACTCCTTTGGGGATGCCAGTGGAACCGGAAGTATAGATGAGGTAAGCTAAATTGTCAGAAGAGGCGCGATCGGTGTAAGATGCAGAAACAGTGGGAATGTCTGTATCGATGCAAACAATATTTGCCTGAGTTTTCGGTAAGCTTTCGATGAGCCGCTGTTGTACGAGCAAAACCTTCACCTGAGCGTCTTCTAGCATTAGCGCTTTGCGCTCTATTGGGGTCGTTGGATCGATGGGTAAATAGGCGCCACCGGCTTTGAGTACGCCCAGCATTCCTACGATTGTTTCTAAGGAGCGATCGAGGCAAATGCCAACAACGACCTCTGGTTCAACTCCCAAGTTTTGCAGGTGATGGGCGAGTTGATTGGCGCGATCGTTTAGTTCTCGGTAGGTGATTTGTTCACTTTCAAAGACGACGGCAATGCTGTCTGGGTTGCGTTCTGCTTGTTCTTCAAAAAGCTGATGAACGCATTTATTTTTCGGGTAATCTTTTTGAGTTTGGTTAAAGTCAATGAGAAGTTGCAGCCGATCGCGATCGCTCAGTATGTCTAGCTGACTGATAGCGACTTCTGGATTTTTGACTATTCTTTCTAAAAGCGCCTGAAAGTGTTCTGACAAACGCTTTATATCTGCCGCAGCAAATAAAGCGGAATCATAGTGAAATTCAGCGCTTATGGAATTGGACAGGCGAAGGCAGGAGAGCTTGAGTTTGAATGGCTCTAGGCAGGCATCTTGCCGAATAAGGGAAAATGAAACGCCTGAATTACCATAGTTCTTAGGCTCTGCTTGGAAGTCAAAGCAGACGGGCCAAAAGCTGCTGCTTTTTTCGTTTTCTAGGATTTCTTCCCAGCTAAAATATTCTTGCCAGTTGTACATCTCGTTGAGATTAAGCTCAACTTGCTGCCTTGCTTGTGAGAAATTTAACTCGTCTTGCACTGGGCATCGTAGGGGTAAGTATTTGCACAGCAGCCCCAGAGAGTGTTCTAATTCTTCATATTTTCTGCCGTCTATCGCTACGCCGATTATCGGGTTTGGCTCTCTGGTAAGCCGCCAAATGAGAATTTGCCAGCAAGTCAGCAGGAAGGCAGAAATATCGCTTGTGTGCTTTGGGACGATCGCTTCCAGGCTGTTCAACAAATCACCCCGAATTTCCACCCTTTCTACTAGCGGCTCAAATTCCGCTTCTCCATTCTTCTTTTCCCAAGGAAGCGTTAATAAATCCAAAGATTCAATGTTCAGCTTTCGCCAGTATTCTTGGCCGATTGCCGTTTCTTCTGATTCGAGTAACTCATTTTGCCACTCAGCAATATCGGCATATTGCATTGGCTCATCGGCTGGTTCTTCTTGGCACGCACAGGCCCAGTAGGAAAGACTCAGTTCGCGGGTGAAATTTTTCAGGGTGACGCTATCTGCAATTAAGGCAGAGAAGTTCGCCACCAATAAGTGCTTGTCTTGGGCCAGAGTGACTAAAGAGATGTGCCAAAGTGGGCAGCGCTCAAAATCAAAAGGAAGCAGACTTAGTTGCTGAAAAAGCGCTGCGATTTTAGCTTCTTGTTCTTTTGAAGACAAACCGCTCAGATTGTATTCCGAGATAGGAACTTCACCAGTGCTGGCGATCGCTTGCAGGGGTAGTGTCATCCCAGGCAAGCAGTGAAAGCTAGTCCGCAGGATTTCGTGCCGATTTACGACATTTTGCAGCGCCCTTGTAAAAATCTCGCGATCGAGGTTTCCGGTAATTAAAATTGCACCTCGAACGCGATAAGTCTGTTGGCTTTTATTTTGCTGTAACCCCCACAGATGCCGTTGCTGTGGAGAGAGTCTAAACCCTTCGATTGTTTCGTTTTGCATTTCTAAAGTTCCTTTAATAAGCCTAAATATCTTGACAGCTAAACGCTTCTGCCATACCGACAACAACCCGACGCGAACCAGAAAATGGCGTGCGTCCGTGCGCGGCTAGCATATTATCTAACAGCAAGACATCTCCTTCTTCCCAAGGGAAAACAATCGTTTCTTGCTGATAGCAGCGACGAATTTCGTCTAATATAAAATCTTCAATGGGCGAGCCATCGCCGTAATAAGCATTGCGGGGTAAATCTTCCTGCTTAAAAGAAGTTAAAAGCTCTTTGCGAACGGCGGGTTCGAGATTGGAAATGTGGAAGAGGTGAGCTTGATTAAACCACACCATTTCCTGCGTTTGTGGGTGCCTAGCGACAGCTTGACATATTTGCCGAGTTCTCAAGCGATCGCCACTTTTCCATTCTAACTCAATTCCCGCTTTTTGGCAATACTCTTCTACCTCAATTTTGCTATCAGTATTGAAGACATTTTGCCAGGGTAAATCTACGCCACCGCCGTAATTTCGCACATACATAACCTTTTTTTGGGCAAACTTTTCTCTAATCTTTGAATCCAGGTTTTCAAACACTTTGCGGCTGTTAGCAATCGGAGTTTCTCCTCCCTGTTCGGCTTTCTTGACGCAGAAAAAAGCGATTTTCAGCGGCCAATTTCGAGAATAAGCCATTTCATTGTGTAGTGGGATGAATTGCTCGGCAGGATACTCGGTGGAAGTGTAGATATTTCCGCTCACCAGGCTACGCGGAGTCGAGCGAAAAGAATATTCCAACAAGTCGCCAGCAAGAGTTTGAATAAACTGCTCGAAACCATTCACCCCGCCGACTTCAAAGCCTCGAAAAAGTATTCCTCCATGCTTCCATAACTGCGTTTCAATTGATGAGCGATTGTTCTGTGCCCAACCTGCGAGATTTAATTTTTCTACTGTTGGCTGAACCACTAGAGGTACAAGGTTTTCGGGCTGGAGGTAGGCGGTTTTGACTAATTCCTCTGAGGACAGGCTGACGGCTTTGCGCCTAACCGATCCTAACTTTTGGGAATTGAGATTCTTTGTTTCTGTATTTGTCATAGTTTTTGCTTGGGTGAAAATTTTATCCCTTTTTCCCGAAAAAACCTGAGAGATTGAGCCATCATTTTAAACTTTTCATAACTTTGCGTTTAGCCATTTTTAATTTTTGAATTCCCGAAAGATGAATTTGTTTTTGCTGCTCGATTTGGTGCTGCCTTTCTGCTTCGGCAAGAATTTCTGCCAAGTCGTCGATCCTGATATCTGGCTGGATGACTACCTGGTTGAGGAGGATTTGAAAACCTCTCACCATTCGGGCAACAGTCGCAGCCTCAAATAAGTCTGTTTTGTACTCAAATAAGCCTTGGATTCCTTCTGAAACCTCCCAGAGAGTGAGGCTTAAGTCGTGTCTCGACATACCGACATCGAATTCCAGAATGCTCAAGGTCAAACCAGCTAAATCCAGGGGTGGCATTGGTGCATTCTGGAGTACAAACCACACTTGAAACAGCGGGTTATAGCTGAGGTTTCGCTCCGGCTGCAATTCCTCCACGAGCTTTTCAAAAGGGACATCGGGGTGAGCGTAAGCTGCTAAAGCTACCTCGCGTGTTCGACCGAGTAGTTCGCGGAAAGTTGGATTACCTGCGGTGTCAATTCGCAGCACTAAAGTATTCACAAAAAATCCAATCAGTTCCTCTAATTCAAGGCGGTTGCGATTGGCAATGGGAGAGCCAATAGCGAGGTTATCCTGCTTTATTTGGCAGGATAGCAAGGATTGAAATGCTGCCAACAACGTCATAAATAGGGTGACATCTTGTTGCTGGGCGAGCGTTTTCAGCCTTTCAGTTAAAGAAGCAGAAATCACAAAAGATTGCTGCGAGCCTCGGAAAGTTTGCACGGGAGAGCGCTGCCTATCTGTTGACAGCACAGCTAAATCGCCTCCCAATTGCTGTTTCCAATAATCGAGCTGTTTTTCTAATTTCTCTCCCTGGAAATGCTGCCGCTGCCAACTGGCGAAGTCGGCATACTGTACGGGAAGTTCAGGCAGCTTAGAGGGTTTGTCAGTGGAAAAAGCTTCATAAAGTGCGGCTACTTCTCGCACCAATACCCCCATAGACCAACCATCAGAAATAATGTGGTGTATCGTCAGCAGCAACACATATTCTGCCGAACCCAGTTGCAGCAGAGTGGCCCGCAGTAAGGGATCTCGCGTTAAGTTAAAGGGGCGTTGGGCTTCTTCCAGAGTACGCTGCTCAATTTCAGCTTGCTGCTCAGTTTCTGGTAAATGTTGCAAGTTTACCACCGACAAAGCGAAATCCAAGGAAGGAGAAATCAGTTGAACAGGTTGCCCGTCCACTTCTGCAAAAGCAGTCCGTAAAACTTCGTGACGCCTGACAATTTCATTGAGTGTTTGTTGGAGTGCCGACAAATTCAATTGTCCTTGCAAACGCACAGCAGCAGGAAGGTTGTAGGCAGGGTTTTCGGGAGACAATCGATCGAGAAACCACAGCCGTTGCTGGGCAAAAGAAAGGGGAGCAGAATTTTGCTGCGATCGCCTGGGAATACGCTTAGATTGCTCAGCCTGTACTGCCTCTTTGCCCAATGCTTTGAGGAGGAGCGCTCGCTTCTGGGGCGAGAGGTTTTTTAGTCGTTCTGAACGATTAGTAGACATGATGATTCACCTCCTCGCAGTGGTCGCTGTTTGTGATAGTTAAGGAAAGCTTTGCTGCTATTTTTAGCTGGTCGTTTAAAACAAAATTGATATCTGCTTCAGTGGTGAGGGGGTTGGCAAGGACGGCTCGAAAAACAACAATGGGAATGGTTTTGCCATAACAGGTGTTTTGCACGGTTGTTCGCGATACGAAGGTGTGGCCGGCTCGCCGCTGGGCCTCCTGAAGGCGCTCGTTAAATTGATTAATGAAGTGGTTGTCTGCTTCGGCTAGTTGTTTTTTGGCTGCTTTTTCGCGGAAGGTTTCTGGAATGTAGCGGTATAAAAGAATATTAATTTCTGGTTCTAGCAGCAATTCAAATGCTGGATTTTCCCGAATTAAATTGGCGAGGTGCTGCGTTTTATGGATGCCTGCATCTATCAAAAACTCATAGCCTTGATGGCCGATGATATTCAACGCGGCTTGCAAGAACAAACTCGCACCTGGTCGAGAGCCTTCGAGAGAGCGCTTGCCTAGATCGATGGAGTCTTTTCGCACCGTGTAGGGCGCGTGTTTTTCAATAACTTTGGCGGTTTGGGGATTGCGGAATAAAACCAGACCGATTCCCATTGGCAAATACATTTGTTTGTGTCCATCTATGGTGACGGAATCTGCTAGTTCAATGCCTGCGAATTTGTGCCGGTGACGTTCGGAAAAAAGCACGGGGCCGCCCCAAGCGGCATCGACGTGAAAGTGAGCGTTTGCGGATTGCGCGATCGCCGCTATTTCTGGAAGCGGATCGATACTTCCCGAATCGGTGCTGCCTGCAATACCGATAATTGCCAGAATGTGCAGATTGCGATCGCGACATTCGGCTACCGTTTGGCGCAGCGCTGCCAAATCCATGCGGTGATTGGAATCGGTGGGAACTTTTAGGAGACTGCGATCGCCAATGCCTAATAAACCGGCAGCCTTTTCAAAAGAATAGTGCATCAAACTCGATCCGATTATCACCATTCCCTTGTAGCCGTAAAACTCTAAAGCTGCGTACAAGCCTTCTTTTTCAATGCCACTAAAGTTATTTTTTGGCCCTAAAGAAGCGTTGCGAGCGCACCACAGGGCTGTGATATTAGCTAGGGTGCCGCCCGTTACCATGATACCGAGCGTGCTATCATTTTTTTGAATGTGCTGGTTATAAAAATCCTCAGAAAAATCGTAAATTAATCGGTGCATCATTGCCAAAGTCTGGCGCTCGCAGGGGCTTAAAACTTTGGCAGTTTCCATCTTGACTAAATTTTGATTCATCGCGGTTACAAGCTTCGCGATCGGGCGCACAAAATAGGGAAGTGCGCTCGTCATGTGACCGATATATCGGGGGGAAGATGTGTGAATGGAATGGGGAACGAGGGTTTGGTTCAAATCCTCGATATAATTCCCAACATCTGTAGGAAGGGCGGGAATTTTGTTTTCCCTAAACTCCTGAATAATTAACTCTAAGTCAATATCTGTACTAGCGGTTTTTGCGTACAAAAAGTCTTGAACTAGGGCAGAAATTCGCTCCTCCATTGCTTCTTCTGCCAAAAATGACTTTTCTGAGGCACTGAATAGCTCCATTAACTTTTCTTCAAGTGGGGTAACAGAGGCTTTTACTGACTGCATTACATCTTGAGAATCTTTGGCTTTTACTGTTAATTTACTCATCCCGAATTAATCCTGTTAAATGGGCTTTGTTTATCTCCTATCCCCCAGCGAAGCATGAAGGAGATAGGGCTTTTTAGGCTTTTTTACAAACGCGACCTTTGCTCAGCCACCATCACAGTTTGTGCTGACTCTCCATCACTCTTTTCTAAGAGATCGAGCAATTCATCTATCTGGTTAGAATCGGCGTTTGCCAGAATTTCTTCCTCGACCAGTTCAGCTAAATTCTGAATGGTGGGAGCGGCAAAAAAATCGCACAGCGCTAACTCTACCCCAAAGCACGATCGCACTCGCGATATTAACTGTGTTGCCATCAGAGAGTGACCGCCGAGGTCAAAAAAGTTTTGGTTAGTTCCTACTTTTTCTAGCCCTAAAAGAGCAGTCCAAATCTCAGCAATTTTTTCCTCTGTGGGCGTTTGTGGATCAGTGAAGGCTGTTTCATCAGAAACGTAATCGCACCTTTGAGATAAGGCGAGGCGGTCAATTTTTCCGTTGGGCGTTAGTGGCAGCGCATCTAATAGCACAAAAGCTGAAGGCACCATGTAATCGGGCAGTTTGTGCTTCAAGAAGGAACGCAGTTCGGAAATAAGTTCTGGGTGCTGATTTCTGAACCCTGAGTTAGGAACTAGGTAAGCGACTAGGCGTTGACTGCCCGGTGCATTTTCCTGAAGCAAAACAGCAGCGGTGGACACAGAAGAATGTTGAGAAAGTGCTGCTTCTATTTCTCCGAGTTCGATGCGGAAACCGCGAATTTTTACTTGGGAATCGCCACGGCCCAGAAATTCTATATTACCATCCGGCAGGTAACAACCGATATCGCCTGTTTTGAACAAAACTTTTTGATGATAATTACCGAGAAAATCTAATTTTTCTTGCCCAAACGGGTTAGAAATGAATTTTTCTGAGGTTAAGTCGGGGCGGTTTAAGTAGCCCTGTGCCAATCCATCGCCGCCGACGTAAATGTCGCCGGGAATTCCTATCGGAACGGGTTGCAAATTGCGATCGAGCAGATAAATTTGCGTGTTGGCGATCGGGCGACCGATTGGCACTTTCTCGACACAGTGAGTTGCATCGTACCACGTCACGTCCGCAGCTACTTCAGAAGAGCCATAAAGATTGATTAATACCCGCTGGGGCATCTGCTCTCGAAATTGCTGGCAAAGTTCCATCGGCAGAGTTTCTCCGCTGCAAATCCAATATTTTAATTGAGGCAAACGCCTGTCTAAATCAGGGAAGGAATCTAAGATAGCGCGCAACAAAGAAGGAACCAGCACCAGTCGTGTTACCTTTTGCTTTGATAAGGTTTGAAGGAATTGGTTAATATCTTTGACGGCTCGATCGGCAATAATGACAGTGGGCAACCCATGCAGCAAAGGAGCAAAGATTTCCCAAACTGAATCGACAAAATTTAAGGACGTTTTTTGACAGCAAATATCTGCTTCGATAAAAGGGTAGGGGTTCCAAAAACAGCGATTGACTGTGCCTCGGTGGGTGCCGAGTACGCCTTTGGGAGTGCCTGTCGAGCCGGAAGTGTAGAGGACGTAAGCGAGGTTATCGGCTTCCACTTTAACAGCGGGGTTGCGATCGCTCTCGCGGGAAATTTCCTGCCATTCGGCGTCGATACAGACGACTTTAGCGCTGTGTTCGGGGAGGGTTTCTAGGAGGTTTTTTTGAGTCAAAAGCACCGGAACTTTTGCGTCGGCCAGCATGAAGGAGCGGCGTTCTTGGGGATAAGCAGGATCGAGAGGAACGTAAGCGGCACCGACTTTTAAAATGCCCAAAATGGCCACCAGCATGGAGAGCGATCGCTCTAAGCAAATTCCCACCAAAACTTCGGGTTTTACACCTAGAGTTTGCAGGTAATGCGCGATTTGGTTGGCTTTGGCATTCAATTCGCGGTAAGTCAATTGTTCATTTTCGCAAATTGCAGCTACTGCATCTGGGGTTCGCTCTGTTTGCGCTGCAAATAATTCGTGAATTGAGGCATTTTTGGGGTAATCCGCTTGGGTGTCGTTCCACTGGACAAGTAATTGCTGGCGTTCGGCGGCGCTCAATAGGGGCAATTCTGACAGTTTCCGCTCAGGATTGGCAGTCATTTCCTCCAGTAAAGTTTGCAGGTGTCCGAGCATTCGCGCGATCGCAGCGTCTTCAAAGCGGTTGCTATTGTAACCAATTTTGAGCGTCAATTCCGCACCCGGTATTGCCATCACCGTTAGAGGATAATTCGTTGTTTCCCAGGAGCGAATATTTTCTACTTTTAAGTTTTGAATCTTCTCCCGCAAAGAAACATCCAAAGGATAATTTTCAAAAACGACCAAACTCTCAAATAAAGGTAAACTCCGAGGAACTTCGCTCCACCCCTGCACCTCAATGAGGGGGCTGTACTCATACTGCCGCGCCTCAACTTGTTGCGCTTGGAGTTCTTTCAAGCAGGATAAAATAAAATCCTGTGGGTCAATTTTTACGCGCACTGGCAGAGGATTTACGAACAGCCCCACTACCGATTCAGCACCCATTAACTCTGGCGGTCGCCCGGATACAACCGTACCAAAAACCACATCTTCCTCGCCGCTGTACCGGCTCAAAAGTAGCGCCCAAGCTGCCTGTACGAGGGTATTTAATGTTAGCTGATGCTGCCGCGCTAAGGATTGCAGTGCGGCGGTGGCTGTTGCAGAAAATATCACCTGCTGTTCGCCACTACTTTCTAAACGGTTTCCCGCGACAATATTGCCCCGGGCGATCGCAGTTGGAGCTGCAAAACCTTTGAGAGTTTGCCGCCAAAATGACTCAGCCGCAGATAAATCTTGCTGGTGCAGCCACGCGATGTAATCCCGATAAGGGCGAGGGCGTTTGAGGTGCAATTCCTCGCCCTGGGAGAAGGCTTGATAAAAGCCAAAAACTTCATCAAGAACGATCGCCAGCGACCACCCATCTAAAACTAAGTGGTGGTGGCTCAAAATAAACTGAAAAGTATCTGTTTCTAACTGCGCCAGTGCAATGCGAATTAAGGGAGCTGATGTCAAGTCAAAGCCCTGCTCTCGATCGGCTTTTAGGAACGTTTCTAGCTGCTGTTGTTGTTCGGAGGCCGAGAGCGATCGCCAGTCCATCTGCTGCCAAGATAATGCAGCCTGCTTACGCACCGCTTGCACGGGTTCTTTCAAATTTTTCCACACGAAACAAGTCCGCAAAATGGGATGCCTGTCTACAACTTTTTGCCAACTATTTTTCAACGCAGAAACATTGAGCTCGCCGCGCAAAACGCACAGCAGTTGCCCGAAATATACGCCCGATTCTGGCTGGTAAAGCGAATGAAAGAGAATGCCCTGCTGCGCTGGGGAGAGGGGATAAAAATCTTCGATATTGCCATTAATCATATTAAAGCTCTCCCAAAATTGCGGTAATGTTGTCTAAATCGTCCTGGCCCCACTGGCTCCACTTAAACTCTGCAAAGTCAGAAGGAGTGCAGCCGCCGGCGTCGGGGGACTGACAGTATTGAATTAGCGATCGCAGCGATTCTATAAAGCCCGTTGCCAAATTTTCAATGCTTTCTCGTCGATGAAAGTTTTCGCTGTACGTCCAATCTAATTGCAGCTTGCTGCTGGCAATAAATCCGTTAATTTCCAGCAGGTAACACCGATTTCCGCGCGGGCTGTGAATGGGGCCACTAGGCTCGGAGGACAGCATCAACAAAGAAGATTTCGGCAGCACTTGGTCAAACTGTCCGAGATAGTTAAAGCTTACCTCAGCTTGCGGCAATTTTTGCAAATTTTTAGCAGTTTCTGGGTTTAAATATCGTTGGACACCGAAGCCAACACCGCGATTTGGCACTGCGCGTAATTGCTCTTTCACTGATTTGATGGCAGCCCCTAGATCGGAAGGTTTTTCTAAATTTAACAGGACGGGGAAAACTGCTGTGAACCAGCCGATTGTGCGCGACAAATCTACTCCTTCAAATAAATCTTCGCGCCCGTGACCTTCTAAGTCCAGTAAAAGTGAGTTATTGCCAGTCCAGCGTTCAAATGCTTGACCTAAAGCAGTTAGCAAGACATCATTAATTTGAGTGCGGTAAGCGGCAGGTACTTCTTGGAGGAGCAGTTTTGTTTCTTCAACACTCAAAGCAACGGATACTGTCTTTTCAGATGCAACTAAATTAGCTGCTGTGGGGAAATCTATTGGCAAGCGAGAAGTTGGTTGGTGAGAAAAGGCGAACCAGTAATCGAACTCTGCTTGCAATTCGGGCGATCGCGCCCACTCATGCAAGCGTTCGGCCCACTGCTTAAATGAGGTTGTTTTGGGCGGGAGCGCGACTGTTTCGCCGCGGCTAATCTGCCCATAAGCTGTCTGGAAATCCTCAATTAAAATTCGCCACGAAACCCCATCAACCGCTAAGTGATGAATGGCTAATAACAAGCGATTTGGCTGATGTTTGCCCAAGTCAAATAGGGCAGCGCGAAGTAATGGCCCCTCTGACAAATTCAAACTGGCTTGCAACTGAGTGGCGGCGGTTTGGAAAGCGCCTTCTCGCTCCTCTGGAGGTAGCGACGACAAATCAATGCAGGTAAACGGAGCAAGTTCGTCGGGATTGGCGAGCTCCTGCTGCCAGCCAGCTTCTCCTCGCGCAAAACGCAGGCGCAGCGCGTCGTGGTGCTTCAGCAATTCTTGCAAAACTGACTCAATTAATGCAGGTTCGAGAGGTTGTCGCAACTCTAAAAGCACCGCCTGATTCCAGTGGTGTGGATCGGAGAGATTTTGTTCAAAAAACCAGTGTTGAATCGGTGTCAGAGGAACTTCGCCAATGATTAATCCCTGTTCCGATTGTTGGGGCTGAGCTGTATCGGCAACGGCTGCTAACTGTGCAATGGTTTGGTGTTGAAACAGTTGTTTTGGAGTGAGCCGCAACCCCGCTTGATTGGCTTTAGAAATGACTTGAATGCTGAGGATAGAATCGCCGCCCAATTCAAAGAAATTGTCGTCAATTCCCACTTGTTCTAACCCCAATACTTGCGCCCAAATTTCTGCCAGGATTTTCTCAATAGCCGTGCTTGGCGCGGCGAATGCCTCTTCGAGTTCTGGGCGATCGCGTTCCGGTGCAGGTAGTGCCTTGCGATCGACTTTGCCGTTGGGAGTTAGAGGCAGCGATTCCAGCATCACGAAGGCAGACGGCACCATATACTCTGGCAAGCGTTGTTGCAGGAACTGGCGCAGCTCGCTAGAAGATAACTGTAGGGGCGGTGCCCCCGTGCCCGCCCCTACGCGGGCGTTGGGGACGACGTAAGCAACGAGACGCTTGCGAGCGTTCGCCCCGAACCATACCAAAACCGCACTTTCC
Organism: Microcoleus sp. FACHB-61; assembly: GCA_014695295.1. GTDB lineage: Bacteria > Cyanobacteriota > Cyanobacteriia > Cyanobacteriales > Microcoleaceae > Microcoleus. The sequence continues at coordinate 29,878 of JACJNY010000005.1, forward strand.
CGCACTGCCGGATGCTGGGACAGCACCGCCTCAATCTCTGCCAGCTCAATGCGGAACCCGCGAATTTTTACCTGATTGTCAATGCGACCGACATATTCGATGTTGCCATCTGGTCGATAACGAGTTAAGTCTCCAGTTTTGTAAAGGCGCGAACCAGGTTTATTGCTAAATGGGCTGGGGATAAATTTTTCTTCCGTCAGCTCGGGACGGTTGAGGTATCCCCGTGCCAAACCAGCGCCGCCGACGTGCAACTCGCCCGGAATGCCAGTGGGTACAGGCTGCCCGTTACAATCTAGGATGTAGGTTTGGACATTGCCAATAGGACGCCCGATCGGCAACTCCCTCAATGTGGCGTCGGCTGCCGATAATTCGCATATCGTTGCCACCACAGTGGCTTCTGTAGGGCCGTAAGTATTCACCAGACGTACTTGTTGCCCTACACGCTCAATCCAAGTTTTCAATCGTTCGGGAAGCGCTTTTTCTCCGCCAATGATTGTCAAGCGTAATGACGGGGCAAGTACCAAGGTTTCTTGGCTCAATAAGGCTGTCAGTTCGTGCCAGTAGGCTGTCGGCAAACTCAGAACAGTTAAGTTCCAAGTCCTGCACTTTTCCCAAAATACACCCGCTGAATCCAGCATGGAATCAGTACGCAATACGAGTGTTGCGCCCGAAGTCAGGCAGGGGTAGATTTCTTCGGCACTGGCATCGAAACTAATAGAGGCAAACTGCAAAACGCGATCGCGCTTTTCTATTCCATATTCAGCGATCGCAGCCGTCGTGTAATTGACTAGCGATCGGTGTTCGATTAAAACGCCTTTGGGTTTTCCTGTAGAGCCTGACGTGTAGATAACGTAGGCCAGGTTTTCTGGCTTTACGCCGCTGCGAGGGTTTTCTGAGCTGTAAAAAGCAATTTCTTCCCAGCCCGAGTCCAAGCAGACAACACGCGCCGAGTGTGGCGGAAGTTTTTCGAGCAGCTTTTCTTGGGCCAGCAGCACCTGCACTGAAGAGTCTTCTAGCATGAAAGCCAAGCGCTCTTTAGGATAGTTTGGATCGAGCGGGACGTAAGCACCGCCCGCTTTGAGGACGCCCAACAAGCCGATTACCATCAAGGGCGATCGCTCGACGCAAATCCCCACCAGCACTTCTGCCTCCACTCCCAGCGAGCGCAGGTGGCGCGCCAACTGGTTTGCTCTGGCGTTCAGTTCCCTATAGCTGAGTTCTTCTCCTTCAAAAACCACTGCCACAGCGTCGGGCGATCGCTCAACAGCCTCCTCAAATAACTGATGGATGCACTTATCCTGGGGATACTGGGCAAAAGTATTATTCCACTGCAGCAGTTGCTGCTTTTCGGCTGCTGTCAGCAGCGGCAAGCTGGAGAGGCGCTGCTCTGGATTAGCGGCGATACCTTCCAACAAGGTTTGCAGGTGTCCGAGCATCCGGGTAATGGTGGCGCGATCGAACAAATCCGTGCTGTATTGCACTGAGGCTTGCAGCCTTTCCCCCACTTCTTCTAAATCCAAGCTCAAATCAAACTGCGTCGTATTCGTTTCGAGATCGAGCATACTTAAAGTCAATCCGGGCAGATCCAAAGGCGGCATGGGGTTATTCCGCAACTGGAACATAACCTGAAATACCGGGTTATAACTCAGACTGCGCTCGGGTTGCAGTTCCTCAACCAGTTTCTCAAATGGCAAGTCTTGGTGCGCGTAGGCTCCCAAAGTCACCTCGCGCAAGCGTTGAAGCAATTCTCGAAAAGTAGGATCGCCGGAAACGTCAGTTCGCAACACCAGCGTATTGACGAATACGCCAATGAGCCCTTCAATTTCCGCGCGGTTGCGGTTGGCGATCGGCGAGCCGACTAGCAAGTCTGTCCGCCCTGTATAGCGGTAGAGCAGCGCTTTAAATGCCGCCAGCAGCGTCATAAACAGGGTAACGTCCTCCCGCTGGCTGAGGTTTTTAAGGGCGGCTGTCAGCTCCTGAGACAGCAATAGCGACTGGGTTGCGCCTTCGGAGCTCAGAATTGGAGGTCGGGGTCGATCGGCAGGCAGTTCCAGCAAGGGAGGCGCTCCCTCCAACTGTTGCTTCCAGTACGCAAGCTGAGTTTGCAGCACTTCGCCGCAGAGCCAGTTGCGCTGCCAGATCGCAAAGTCGGCATACTGTACGGGAAGCTCTGGAAGCTGCGGTTGGTTTCCGGCGGATAAGGCTTCGTAAATTGCCGCCAGTTCCCGCGCCAGCACTCCTATGGACCAGCCATCTGAAACGATGTGGTGCATCGTCAGCAGCAGGACGTATTCTTCTTCGCTAAGCTGTAGCAAAGATGTCCGCAGCAAGGGGCCTCGTTCTAAGTCAAAGGGCTGTTGCGCTTCCTTTGCAGATAGCTGCTTTACGGCTGCGTCTCGATCGCTCTGGGGCAGTTCTCGCAGGTCTATTACTGGCAGCCGCAGGCGAGTTCCAGGGGGAGCAATGACTTGAATGGGCTGTCCCTGAACCTCAGTAAAAGTCGATCGCAAAGCTTCGTGCCGGTTGAGGATTTCGTTGAAAGTTTGCTCCAACACGGCGACATTTAATTTGCCTTTGAGCCGGATAGCGCCTGGGAGATTGTAGAAAGATTTTCCCGCCTCGAACTGGTCAAAAAACCACAGCCGTTGCTGGGCGAAAGACAAGGGAATCGAGTCGCCTTCTTTCCTTTTAGGAATTCTGCGAGCGGTTGAGGATTCTACCCCCTTTTCTCGCAGCATCACTTCCAGCAATGCGCGTTTTTTTGCAGATAGTTTCAAATAGCTCATTGGACTTTTGTTTGTTTTGACTCAATTGCTGGGATTAATAACTAGAAGAAGCTGCGATCGTCAATTCCCGATCGGGGAGAGAAGTTTTCTCGGCGAGCATTCGCTCTACTTCTTCATCGGAAAGTTCCGCAAGACTCAGCAGCAATTGAGCGGTATTTTCAACTTTCTCTCGCTGCGCCGGATTTTCCACCAGGGCCGCTGCTTGCTCGGATGCGGTAGGCGACTCGAAGAAGGAGCGCATGGGGACATCTACCCCGAAGGTGTCGCGCACGGCTGAGATGATTTGCGTTGCTAGTAGGGAGTGCCCTCCTAAATCGATGAAAAAGTTGTCGTGAATGCTGATTTTTTCCACTCCGAGTATTTCAGCCCATATACCTGCGAGAACTTTTTCAACCGGGGTGCCAGGCGCGACAAAGGTTTTGGGAAGGAAGGCGGCATCCGGTGCGGGAAGAGCTTTGTGGTCTACTTTTCCATTGGCAGATAGCGGCAGCGCCTCCAGCATGACAAATGCAGACGGCAGCATATATTCGGGCAGCTTTTGGCTCAGAAATTGCCGCAATTCGCAAATTTCTGGCGCTGTATTTTGTTGGGGAACCACATAGGCTACTAACCGTTTCTGACTGCGTTCTTCCCCGAATGCCGTTACTACACACGATCGCACTGCCGGGTGCTGGTTCAAAGCGGCTTCAATTTCTCCGGCCTCGATGCGGTATCCCCGAATTTTGATGCGGAAGTCTTCTCGCCCTAAAAATTCGATGTTGCCGTCAGGGAGGAAGCGCCCTAAATCTCCCGTTCGGTACAAGCGTTCGCCCGTGACGGGGTGCGTTATGAAGCTGGCGGCAGTTTTTTCCGGATTGCGCCAGTAACCTTTTGCCAGTCCAATTCCACCGATGTAAAGCTGCCCGGGAACCGATATCGGCCTGGGTTCTAGCGCTTCGTCAAATACATAAAAGCGCTGATTTTTCATCGGTTTGCCGTAAGGCACGCTTTTCCAATCTGGGCTGACTTCTTCAATGGGATAGAGAATGGACCAGATAGACGCTTCAGTCGCCCCCCCCAAGCTCACGACTTGCACGCATTCGCGCAAGGATTTAATTTGCCCCGGCAAAGTCAAAGGCAGCCAATCTCCGCTGAGCAAGACTAACCGCAGATTCTGGAAAACTTCCGATCTGCAGGCGGCATATTCCACCATCATCTGCATTAAAGCCGGCACGGAATTCCAAATACTGATGTTTTCCCGCACCATTAGTTCTGCCCAGCGAGCGGGGTCTTGTGCGGCTGAAGATTCGGGCAAGACAATCGTTCCGCCAGCCGCTAGGGTGCCGAAGATGTCATAAACTGACAGGTCGAAACTGAGGGAAGAAAGCGCCAGCACTCGGTCACCTGCTCCTACCCCGAAACGCTGGTTGATGTCAGCAATGGTGTTGACGGCACCGCGATGGTCAATAATTACCCCTTTGGGCACGCCGGTAGAGCCAGAGGTGTAAATGACATAGGCGAGGTCTTCTGGCGTTTGCACTGGCTCTAAAGGCTGGTGGAATTCATCGGTCAGTTCTTCGGTATCGGCGCAAATTCGCTGCAGGTTTTCTGGCCAATCTAAGGAGACCTCTAGCCCTGATTGGGTGACAGCTATCTCAACGTCTGCTTGCGCGAACAGGTGCGATCGCCGTTCTTTTGGCAGTGCGGGGTCTACGGGTACATAGGCCGCCCCAGACATGAGAATTCCCAAACACGCCACCACTTGTTCCCACCCTTTCTCCATGACGACTGCAACTAAAGTGTTGGGTCGAGCTCCCAGCTTTTGCAGTCGATAACCCAGCGCGCGGGAACGCCGGTATAGCTCCTCATAAGTCAGGGTGCGATGCGTTGCCACGACAGCCACTTTTTGCGGGTGCAAAGGCACGCGGGCAGCAAACAAAGTGTGAAGCATTTCTGCAGGCACCGGCGCATCGGTCGCGTTAATAGCGGCTCGCTGCTGCAGTTGTGTCGCTGGCAGTAATTGGGGATTTGCTTCTTGCCAGATTTCCGATTCATCAGCCAAACGCTGCAGGAAATGGCTGTAAGTGGCAAACATATCATCCAGCATCCCTGCGGGGAAAAGTTCTTCCACAGCATCCCAGTTGAAAACCAAAGCACCCGCTTCTTCCGACACCTGAACGTCTAAGAAAACTTGGGGTGTCTGAGTGATGGCGCAAACTGTCTCTCCCAGCCAGTGCAGCGGGAAATTTTGTTCTCCTTCGGCATTTTGAGTCAGGGTGCTGGTAAACACCACCGGCATCAGCGCTGCTGAAACACTCCCTTGTTGGCGGAGCAACTCCCGCAAAACTTGCACGCCGCTGAAATAGCGGTGGTCGAGGTCATCCCACAATTGCTCTTGGAGTCGCCGAACCCGAGCTGCAAAGCTATCCCGCGCCGAGTTATCGACGGCCAGCAATATCAGTGAGGTGAAATCTCCGGCGATCTCATTAACTTGAGGGTGCAAGGGCAAGCGATTAAACAGAGTTAGCCCAATGGTAAACCGAGGATTTTTGCTCCAAACAGCCAGAACTTCCGCAAAAGCAGCGAGCAAGATTCCCGAAGGGGTGCTGCCGGCTTTAGTTGACTTATTTTTGAGTTGCTGCCAGGTTTTTGGGTCTAATTGGCCGGTTCGGCGCTCGAAACGCGGTTTTTTGATGGCAGCCGGATTCTTAACCAAGGGCAGATCCGGTGCCGGCGGTAAAGTGGGAATGCGGCTTTGCCAGTAATCCACAGATCGCCGGTACTCTTCTGTATGGCGGCAGGCTAATTCTGCAAAGACATAATCTCGGAAGGAGATTTCAATGTCCGAAAGGATTTCGTTGGGATTCTGGTAAAGCTTGGCCCATTCCCGACCCAGCATTTGAAAACTCCAAGCGTCGGCAATCAAGGCATCAAAGCTGAAGTGCAGCCGCACCCGCCGGTCATCTAACACAGAGGCGCGAATTTCAAATAAAGGCCAGCGATCGCTCGGAATTACCTGATGGGACAGAGACTCACGAACCGCTTCCATCTGAGAATTTACGACTCTATAATTTTGCCCGCGCAGGTCTAAAACTTGAATTTGATAAGCCGGCACCCGCTCCAAGATTTGCTGCTGCCCGTCTGGCCTGACGATCGCTCGCAGCATTTCGTGACGGTCTATTAATTGCTGCCAAGCTTTGCTGAATCGCTCCAGGTCTAAATTGACGCTTTCAATCTCTGCATAAATGTGCGTGGCGACCCCGCCCAACTCAAACGTTTCTGTGCGACCAATCCAGTAAGCTTGCTGGATGTCGGTGAGCCCGAAGGGCTGGTGCCGCCCCTCTGGATCGGGCGTTATTACCGGCAGGCTATTGACAAAAACTTGTTTTACTGCATCTCTTTTTTGCTGCGAAATTACAGCCGCCAAACTTTCCACAGTCGGGTACTGAAACAAACTGCGTAGTGGCAACTCTACCTGAAACGCTTCTCGCACTTTAGCAATCAGTTGCGTTGCGAGTAGGGAATGTCCTCCCAACTCGAAGAAATTGTCGCCAATTCCTATTTGTTTGACGCCGAGCACCTGACTCCAAATTTCAGCGAGTAACTGTTCTTCCCCAGTGCGAGGTGCAAAAGCTGCGTTTAATTCCGATCTTTCTACATCGGGCGCTCTGAGCGATCGGCGATCGATTTTTCCATTAGATGTTAAAGGCAGAGCCTCTAGCAGCACGAAGGCTGAAGGGATCATGTATTGTGGCAGCTTTTCTTTGAGAAAGCCACGCAGTTTGCTAATTAAAGATGGCTGCTCAGTGCTGAATTCTGAGCTAGAAACGATATAAGCCACCAAGCGGTTTTCGCCTGAATTATCCTCCCCAAGCAGCACTACACTTTCCCGCACTGCTGGATGCTGGCTCAGTACCGCTTCAATCTCGCCCAGTTCAATTCGGAAACCGCGAATTTTGACTTGATTGTCGCTGCGGCCTAAAAATTCAATCGTTCCATCTTGCAGGTAGCGGGCAATATCTCCAGTTTTGTACAACCGCGCCCCGATTTCCTCACAGAAGGGATTGGGAATAAACTTTTGGGCAGTTAGTTCGGGTAGGTTCAAATAGCCTCTGGATAAGCCAGCGCCGCCGATATAAAGTTGGCCCAAAACGCCTACAGGAACCGGCTGCAAATTTGCGTCCAGAATGTAGAGCTGGGTGTTGGGAAGAGGGCGACCAATCGGGATCGAACCGCGCTTTGATTCAACGGATTTTATCGGATGGATGGCTGTCCAGACAGTGGCTTCTGTGGGGCCGTAAAAGTTCCAAAGGGGGAGGTTCCACTCAAGCAACTCAGAAGCGAGTTCTGCAGGCAAAGCTTCTCCGCCGCAAATAATTAGGCCCAGGCTCCATTTTGGCTCGCGATCGGCAGTTTTTTGAGCGTCAATCAGTTGGCGAATTGCTGAAGGAGTTTGATTGAGAATGGTAACTCGCTCTGTGCACAGCAATTGGTAAAAAGCGGAGGGCGATTGAGTCACTTCGAGAGGGACTATAACCAGCTTGCAGCCGTGAACAAGCGCTCCCCAAATTTCCCATACGGAGAAGTCGAAAGCGTAAGAGTGAAAAACAGTCCAAGCGTCGCGCTCGCTAAAATTAAATAGGGGGTAAGTGGCTGCAAAAAGATGAACGGCGCTGCGATGGTTGACTTGAACGCCCTTGGGTTTCCCTGTCGAACCTGACGTATAGATTACATAAGCGAGACAATCGGGTGTTACATCGCTCAAACAATTTTCTTTGCTTTCGATCGCGATGTTTTCCCAGTCTGAATCAAGGAAAACTACACTCTGCGCCCGATCGCGAATCTTCTCATCTAAATGCGACTGCGCCAGCAGCACTTGAACCTTGGCATCTTCCAGCATGAAGCTCAAGCGTTCACTTGAATACGCCGGATCGAGCGGAACATAAGCGCCGCCAGCCTTAATAATTCCCAGCAATCCCACCACCATTTCTAGGGAGCGATCGACATAAATTCCGACGCGGACTTCAGGTTTTACACCGAGTTTTTGCAGGTAGTGCGCGACTTGATTCGCTCGTTTATTCAGTTCGCCGTAGGTTAGTTTTTGGTCTTCAAATACGACTGCAATGGCATCCGGCGTCTGCTGGGCCCGAGCTTCAAACATCTGGTGAATTGTAGAATCTTTTGGATAATCGACTCGCGTATTATTCCACTCCACCAACAGTTGATGCCGTTCGCGATCGCTCAGCAATGGCAACTCGTCCAGGCGCCGATCGGCATTGGCGATAATTCCTTCCAGCAAAATCTGAAAATGCCCGTGCATCCGCGCGATCGTGCTGGGTTGGAACAGGTTCGTGCTGTACTCCCACGTCGCCGTCAACCCCCGCTCGGTTTCTTCCAAAAATAGCATCAAGTCGAAATTAGCGGTTCCGGTATCAATTTCATGGGATTTTAAGGTCAGCCCTGGCAATTCTAGAGTCTGCGTCAAGCCGTTTTGCAAGGCAAAGGCCACTTGAAACAGCGGCGAGTAGCTCAAATCTCGCTCTGGCTGCAACTCCTCGACAAGCTTCTCAATCGGTACATCTTGATGCGCGTAAGCGCCTAATGCCACTTCTCGCACGCTCCTTAGCAACTCTCGAAAAGTCGGATTTCCATTTAAGTCAGACCGCAGCACTAAAGTATTGACAAAAAATCCAATTAATGATTCAGTCTCGCTGCGATTGCGGTTGGCGATCGGAGAGCCAACTAAAATATCTGTCTGCCCCGTGTAGCGATAAAGCAGCGTCTTGAAGGCTGCCAGCAACGTCATAAATAGGGTGGATTTTTCTTGCTGGCCCAACCCGGCCAGCGCCAAGCTCAAATCTTTGGGCAACTCCCAAGTTTGTCTCGCACCCTGGAACGTTTGAACGGCGGGGCGAGGAAAGTCTGTTGGTAAATTTAGAATCGGCAAGCTGCCGCTTAACTGCTGCTTCCAGTAACCCAGTTGCGTCTCTAATATTTCTCCTTGCAACTGCTGGCGCTGCCATGCGGCAAAGTCGGCGTATTGAATTGGCAGCGGGGAAAGCAAGGGTAAATCATTGCTAGAAAAAGCTTGATAAAATTCTGCCAACTCCCGGAGAAATACGCCCAAGGACCAACCATCAAAAACGATATGATGCACGGTTAGAAGTAAGACGTGCTCTGTGAAGTCGAGGCGCAGCAGTTTGGCGCGCAGCAGAGAGCTTTGCCCCAAGTCAAAGGGAGCTCGCGCTTCTTGGGCAGACAGCCTTTGCACCTGGGCCTGGCGATCGTCTGGGGAGCGATCGCTCAAATCTATCAGCGGCAGCGTCCAATCGCCCGCAGCAGCGACAACCTGTATCGGTTCCCCTTCCGCAGCGACAAACGCCGTTCTCAAAACCTCGTGCCGCTCGATAATTTTCTCAATACTTTGCCTGAGTGCTTCTGCATTGAGTTGCCCCGTCACCCGAACCGCACCGCAGAGATTGTAGAAGGGGTTTCCCGGTTCCAATTGGTCGAAGAACCACAAGCGCTCTTGGGCAAAAGACAGGGGAAGATGGCGCGATCGAGAAGCTGGCCCAATGACGAGTGCTTTGGTATTTCCTGTCAGTTGCTCTAGAATTTGCACTGCCAGTCGAGCAATGCTCCTATCTTCAAACAAATCCGCAACCGATACAGTAACGCCCAAGTCACTCTCTATTTGATTTTTTAACTCAAAAATTCTTAAAGAATCTAGTCCAAAGCTACTGAGTGGTCGATCGATAATATCTTGTGTTTTCCCGCTGGCACTGAAGTGGATTGAAGATTCATCTTCAGTCGCCTTTAGCCGGCTTTGGCTATTAGCCGGGGAATTCATTCCCCGGCGGTTTACCTGCTGCCAAAGGTAAGCCTCAAGCAGCGACTGCCGTTCTTCTAACTCTGCATTCAGCAGAATTTCTCGCGTGAGTTGATCGTCGATTTCCACCGAATCAGCTAACTCTAAAACGCTACTCGTAACAACTTCCAAATTGTCAGCTATAAAGTCAGCATAGGCAGCGCGACGTTGAATTTTACCGCTGGTCGTTTTGGGAATGCTTCCGGGCTTTATCAGCACTACTCCATAAACTTGCACTTCATATTCTTGAGCAATGCGGAATCGGATGGCGCTGATAATTTCCTCGGCATGATCCGGCGCTTTGCGAGATTGTAATTCTTGCACGATAACGAGCTGTTCTTCGCCTGCGACTTCCACCGAGAATGCCGCGATCGCCCCCTGCCGCAAACTGGGATGGCTGCGCTCTGCCGTTCTTTCTATATCTTGGGGGTAAAGATTGCGACCTCGGATGATAATCAAATCTTTGAGTCGCCCTGTAATAAACAGTTCTCGATCGCGTAAAAACCCTAAATCTCCTGTTCGCAAAAAGGGCCCTTCGCTGGTATCTAAAACATATGCTTGAAAGGTTTTTTCTGTCTCTTCTGGGCGATTCCAATAGCCTCGGGCAACTGTTTCGCCAGCTACCCAAATTTCTCCAACTTCCTGCTGCTGGCATTGCCTCAGAGATTCGGGATTGACGATCGCAACTTTAGTGCCAAATTCAGGGAAACCGCAGCCGACTAAAGTTCTCGCGCCCCCCTCGCCTTCCAAAACTTCTACAATCTGATTATTTTCCAGCGCCCCAGCGTCAACAGGTAAGAAAGTCGGTGTGGCCCCGCTGCGAACCGTGGCAATTTTTAGCGTGGTTTCTGCCATTCCGTAAGCAGGACAAAAGGCATCCGCCTGAAAACCGCAGGGCTCAAAAGCTTTGGTAAATCGCTCTAGGGTTTCTTTGTGGATGGGTTCTGCGCCGTTATAGGCCACGCGCCAACTGCTCAAGTCGAGCATTTTTTGGCAATCGCCCAAGATTTTGCTGATTTTGCTAGCACACAAGTCGTAAGCAAAATTTGGCCCGCCGCTGTGGGTAGCTTTGTAGCGCGAAATCGCTTCCAACCAGCACATCGGGTTCTGAATAAACGCGGCTGGCGGCATGAAGTAAGAGGGAATTCCCAGATACAAAGGTTTGAGCAATCCGTCAATTAACCCCATGTCGTGAAACGGGGGAAGCCACGTTACCGCAACGCTTTCGGCATCGTGGTCAAAGCCTCGGTGAATGTATTCGATGTTGTACAAAACGTTTGCGTGGCTCACCATTACGCCTTTGGGGGTGGAGGTTGAGCCCGAAGTGTACTGAAGATAAGCCACTTCGTCGGGATGGATGCGTGGCTGCTGCCACTTTTGGGCGTCATCGGAAAGCACTTCTGCACTCAGCCAGCGCATCGCTTTGAGTTCCGGCGCTTGCTCGCATAGCTGCTCTAAATTTTCCAGGTGTCGTGCGGGAGCGATCGCAATTGTTGCTCCTGCGTCTTTGGCGATCGCACTAATTTTCGCTAAATTCCGCTTCAGCTTCGGCGGATAGAGGGGAACGGCGATAACTTTGGCGTACAAGCATCCAAAAAAGGCGGCGAGATAGTCCAATCCTGGCGGGAAAAGCAGTAAGGCTCGTTCGCCACTGACTCCCAATGTCTGAAGTCGCACGGCGTGCGATCGGGCGATCGCGTCTAACTCTCGATATGTCAAACTGGCGGTTTCAGTTTTTCCGTCTAACAGAAATGTATATTTCTGCTCTGGTTGGTGTAATGCCCTATTTTGCAGCAGTTCTACTAAATTGGTACAACTTTCGGTGAGTTGGTTTCCCTTAATGCTTGCGTCACTCATCGATTCTTTTTACCTATAAGTCTTGTTTGCAGTACGCCAACCAGTTCCGCCAAATTCTTTCCACAGAGAGTTTCTGTGAACAGTTGTCGGACATCACGACTCTGCCATCAGCGCGTTTGAGTCTTCAATCCGGGTATTAGCGCTTGTTTTCACGTTTTGTGGTCGATCGGGCTGTTCGGCAATGGCTCCGGGGCGCTTTCAGTCCGAGCCAGCTTCGATATCAGCTTCAGGGGCTTTACGGCTATCGACTTTAAGCATAGTAGGCTAGATGATATTTATTGTCAAGAGTCGTTCAGCAAATTTATTGACTCCTATCGTTTCCTATATGACAATCTTTTCTAACTCTTGCCATAGCATTTTAGGCGATCGTTTGTCTAGCCCTGACAGCAACCATAATAGGCAAGTGCTGCCTAACCAAGTAGGGGGTCTAACCCCCTATTTTAAAATGAAATTAGTTTTCATTAGTTAACTCTTGACAGATGTGAGTGCTCTGTTATCTAATTAAGGCACTTTCTCATTAAGACCCCAGCGACTACTTCCTTTAACCGAGGAAGCTGCCAACCGTGGGCGATCGTCCAGATCGCCACCGGACAGAGGCGTTTGCCCTCACGCGCTTCCTGCCAGACAAAGGCTGCTAGCGACGGGAGAATCGGATCGAACTGCGCCCGACAACTGGGCAGTATCTTCTGCAGGTTAGTTTCACTCCTGCCCACAAGAGCAGTAACGCTGCCACAAATCATGTTGTGCAAGCAACGCAAACCACATATCCGAAGTTCTATCAATTGTTGATTCAAGAGTAATGAATAGATCGCAGCAATTATTAAGCAGCCTTGGGCTGGCAGGAGTCGTGTCGGCGTTAGTCGCTCAGCCGAGTTGGGCTTCCAACATCGCGCAGGTGACGGGCGTTCGCCTCAACCCCACGTCAGAAGGCATTGAAATCATCCTAGACACTGAAGATGGAAGACCCCTGCAAGTCTTCAGCGCCAGCTTTGGCGAAACTTTACAAGTTGATGTCATCACCGCTCAACTGCGATTACCGGGGGGAAATGAGTTTCGTCAAGACAGACCGGCTGCGGGAATTGCTTCTGTCACCGTTACTCCTTTAGATAACAACAGCATCCGAATCAAAGTCATTGGCGAGAGGGGTCAACCAGTGGCACGGGTGATTCCTAACGCTGCGGGTCTGATTCTCAGTTTAAAACCCACCTCGGAGATGACTGCTCGCCCGCCTGCACCGGCTCCTACAATACAGCGGCCGGGGACACCCGCAGAACCCTTGCCACCGACAGGGCAGCCGGTAGAGATACCCGCAGAACCCTTGCCGCCGACAGCGCAGCCACCAGGAACGCCCGGAGAACCCTTGCCGCCGACAGCGCAGCCACCAGGGACACCCGGAGAACCCTTACCGCCGACAGCGCAGCCACCAGGGACGCCCGGAGAACCCTTACCGCCGACAGTGCAGCCACCAGGAACGCCCGGAGAATCCTTGCCCTCTACAGCGCAGCCACCAGGGACGCCACAGGCGGGGAGAGACCCGATTGAAATCGTCGTCACTGCAACGCGAACCGCAGAAAGAGTGACGAACGTGCCGCGCTCTATAACGGTGATAGACTCAGAAGAAATTCAGCAGCAGGTAGGGCCATCGAGAAATGTCGGGGAAGCTCTGGCAAATCAGGTTCCCGGTTTTGCGCCCCCCACTCAAACTACGACCACTTATGGACAAACTTTGCGGGGTCGCGACGTTTCCGTTCTGATTGACGGCGTGCCGCAAACGACCAATCTTCAATCTTTTGGCAGAGAATTCAGAAACATCGATCCCAGCGCGATCGAACGTATTGAAGTAGTGCGGGGGTCTACCGCAATCTACGGCGCTCAGGCTACAGGTGGCGTGATTAATATTATTACTCGCCGGCCAACTGAGGAAAGGCTAAGTGCTGTTACTGAAGTGGGCGTCAGTAGCGCTTTAACAAACACAAGAGATGCTTTAGGCTTTAACGCTCAGCAGACGATTTCTGGCCGAACTGGCAATTTCGATCTGACGGGCACTGTCTCGCTCTCTAGAAGTGGAGCTTTTTACGATGCCAAAGGCGATCGCATTCCCTTGTTTGAAATCGGCGGAGATAGCAGCACGCTCTTCAACGTCATGGGCAAAGTCGGGGTAGATTTGGACACCCAACAGCGGCTGCAACTAACAGTCAATCACTATCGGGAAACCCAAGATCCCAATGTGATCCCAGACTTTAGCGTTGACGACCAGGAAGGACGGCAAAAAGCCCGCGCCATCCGAACCGGAAATTTGGATATCGACGGGGAAACACCGGGAAATAAAAGTACACAGCTCAACCTCAGTTACACAAACCAAAACCTTTTTGGCAGCAGCCTTCAAAGTCAAATCTACTATCGAACGAATTCCAATGTAGGTGTTCCTTCAGATTACCGCACGTCCGAGTTCTTTGGGCCATTTCTCGGCGTTACTCGTTCGCGAGCCGAGAGCGAACAGATAGGAGGTAGACTGGCGATCACCACTCCTTTATCCCGTGCCGAAAATCTTCGATTAACTTGGGGTTCTGACTATATTACTGAAGATAGCAAACAGCGTTTCGACTTGTACGACCCGGAGAGATTCGACGCAAGTGGTGGCCGGGTTTACCGGAAAATTTCCGAGCGTCCTTTCGTCCCTCCTTATACTTACGACAGCCTTGGCTTTTTCGGCCAATTGGAATGGAATATTGACGAGATCGTCATTTTAAGTGGCGGGATACGTCACGAACGCGTCGGGTTAAACGTCAATGATTATACCACTTTTAATGAGCGCCAGATCGAAGGAGGCGAGCGCAATTTTAACGCCACCCTATTTAATACAGGGGCTGTGTATAAAATTACTGACAACTTCAACGTATTTGGCAACTTTTCTCAAGGTTTCTCAGTTCCAGATTTCGGCCGCATCCTCCGCCAACCCCCCGAGAATTTTGTCGGAATTGAATCTTCGTTAGAAGTAACTCAACCGCAAAAAGTCAACAGCTACGAAATTGGCATCCGAGGAGGGTGGCAATCCGTGCAAATGTCGCTTGCCGCTTTTTACAATACCTCCGATCTAGGAGTCCGTTTTGAGCCAGTTGGCAACACAGGCCGCCTGGAACTAAAGCGCTCCCCAGAACGCATTTACGGCTTAGAAGGGACTGTGGATTGGCAACCTGGACGAGCATGGTCGCTGGGCGGGACTGCTACTTATATTCAAGGCGAATCAGAGGAGGACAACCGTTACATCGCCCTCGATAGCAGCCGAATTCCACCGCTCAAGCTAACAGCTTATGTTCAAAACGAAACTTTGCCGGGATGGAACAATCGGTTACAGTTATTATATTCTGGAAATCGCGATCGAGCATTCAAAGACGGCTCGGATGGCGGCCCGATTAGCAGCTATCTCACACTGGATTACATCAGCGCGGTTAAAATTGGCTCTGGGCTGCTAGAAGTCAAAGTCGAGAATTTATTGAATAATCAATATTTTCCCGTGAGCTCCCAATACATCGCTGGATTTGGCTCGGACAGCGCTAATTATGCAGGGAGAGGTTTGACTCTCAGTGTTAATTACCGCCTTAACTGGTAATGATTTATCGGCTGGGAATTTCAGGCTGATGAAAAAGTTGGGACTTGCGAGGAAAGCGCTGGCTGCCTAACTCTCGCTATCAGGTGTTTTTCTGGTAAGGATAACAAGGATGGCTCTCCCTCATAGAGACCCAAGTTGCTAGTTACAAATCTACCCCCCAAGCTTCGGGGGGAACTCTAAAAGCCCTCCGCAAATTTGGGAAGAATACTCTAAAAGCCCCGGTAATTTGCGGGGTTTGGCGTCTAATTATAACTAGCAACTTGGGTTATATCATGAGAACAGTTAACGGCTTCGAGGAAAATTTCGAGATGAAGTTCCGCAAACTCGCATTCAAACTGCACTTGTATTTGGGGTTGGTGGTAGGAATATTTCTAGCAGCAATTGCTTTAACCGGCAGCTTGCTGGTTTTCGGCCCCGAAATCGAGCGGTTCTTCAATCCCCAACTCCTGCAAGTTATTCCTCAATCCGAACGCATACCGCTGGAAAATGTCCTGCAAATTGTCGAAAAAGCTTATCCGCAAAATCAAGCTCTTAGTATCTTGCTGCCGCGAAAAGCGAAAGAAGTTTGCAAAGTTTCGATGCTTTCAAAGAGTGAGGAAGTAGTTAGCGTTTATGTCAATCCTTACAGCGGAGAAATTAAGGGTGCGCGCCTTTGGAAAGAAACTTTTACAGGTTTTCTTTTTACGTTACACGCAGAATTAGCTGGAGGAGAATTCGGTCATCTTGTTGTCGGCATTTGCGGTCTAGTAATGCTAGGACTAACTTTTACGGGTTTGGTATTGTGGACTGGCTGGCGCAATTTTGCTCGCGGACTTTCTATTAATTGGAAAGCTCACTGGCAGCGGACTGTATTTGATTTACATAACGTTTCTGGCATTGTATCGGTCGCTTTTCTTATACTCATTTCCGCTACAGGGACAGCGATAATTTTTTACGCGCCGGTTGAATCGACTCTGTATTGGCTAACGAATGAAAAGCCACAGCCAGCATTGACTTCTCATCCCCAATCTAGCAGTTCCCGTCAAAACCTTGATGAAATATTACACCAAGTTAATACCGTTTGGCCGGAAGCTCAAACCACTTTTATTTCTCTGCCTTTGAAACCTGAAGCAACTTTTAAGGTACGGAAAAAATTTCCCAATGACCCCCACCCAAACGGGATTAGCACCATTTATCTCGACCAATACAGTGGCGAAATATTGCAGGCTGACAGTGTAAATTCAGCTTCTGTAGCAAATCGAATTCTCAACTCGCTTTATCCGCTACATATTG
This sequence comes from Microcoleus sp. FACHB-61, assembly GCA_014695295.1. Taxonomy (GTDB): domain Bacteria; phylum Cyanobacteriota; class Cyanobacteriia; order Cyanobacteriales; family Microcoleaceae; genus Microcoleus. The sequence goes on from JACJNY010000005.1 coordinate 46,250, forward strand.
GCAGCTATGGCGGAATTTACTTGCGGCTGGTACACTCGATCGCAGGATTAGCAGCGATTGTACTGTTTATGACGGGTGTAATGATGTGGCGGCAGCGGCATTTGGCGAAATTTTATCGCAAGGAGGCAAGACAGCAATATGAAGAATTATCTCCACTGAGCCAGCAATGGCCTTGGTTTTAATGAGAGGGGCGTGCGGTTTTATGCGGGTGTCATTCTCCTGCCTAAAAACCCCTATCCTCTGAATTTTAAATCCTATCAATCGCTTATTTAATGCAAAAATTTATTCAACTCTGGCTCGGACAAGCTGCTTCGATGATTGGCAGCGCTATGTCCGCGTTTGCGCTGACTATTTGGATTTGGGAGTCCACCAGTCAAGCGACGGCTTTGGCTTTGTTGATGTTTTTTATTCAATTGCCGCGCATCTTGCTCGCTCCGGTTGCTGGCATTATCGTCGATCGCTGGAATCGAAAATTTTTGATGGGGAGCGGTGATGCGGTTTCAGCTTTGTTAACGCTCACTATCCTATTACTTTATATCAGCCAAAACCTGCAAATATGGCATATATATGTAGCGGCTGCGATTAACGGAATTTTTGACCAACTTCAGCAGTTAGCTTACTCCGCAGCGATCGCCACAATGATGCCAGAAAAGCATTACAGCCGCGCTAGCAGTTTAAGTTTTCTGGCAAGTTACGGTGCGAGTATTATTGCTCCGACGCTGGCGGGGATTCTCTATTCTGTGATTGGGTTGAGCGGGATTTTTACGATCGACCTGGCAACTTTTACAATCGCGATCGCCACGCTAGTATCTGTCAAAATACCCCAGCCCGCGATCGCCTCCAATCCCCAGCCGACTCGCTTTCACCTATTGCAAGAACTCAGCTTCGGATTCCGCTACATCGTCCAGCGTCCCAGCCTGCTTGCCTTGCTGGTGTCCGTTTCGCTATTCTGGTTTGCTCACGACATCGGCGCGGCTCTCTACTCACCGATGATTCTGGCACGCACCGGTAACAATGCCAGAATCCTAGGTACTGTCCTTTCAGCCGCCGGCGCCGGCGGCGTTTTAGGAGCATCGATCGTCAGTATTTGGGGCGGTCCCAAACGCCGAATCCGGGGCTTTCTGATCGGCATGGCAGGCGCGGGCTTGAGTAAAATAGTCTTTGGTTTCGGCCAGGCGCTTTCCATCTGGATTCCCGCTCAATTTTGTTCGTCTTTCAATTTCCCCATCCTCGGCAGTTCCAACGAGGCGATCTGGCTGGCGAAAGTCGCACCAGAAGTACAGGGGCGCGTTTTTGCTACCAGAGCAGTCATCATGCAATTGGCGTCAGCGATCGGTTTATTGATCGCAGGGCCACTTGCCGATCGCGTCTTTGAACCCGCCATGCAACCGGGAGGTTTTTTAGCAGCTATTTTTGGCCCAATTATCGGGACAGGTGCCGGTGCTGGCATGGCTTTGTTATACGCTATCTCCTCGCTGGGCTTATTGCTCGTAGCAGTCGGTGGGTATGCTTGCCGACTGCTGCGCGATGCCTAAAGGGGAAACGGAGAGAGGTCTTTTAACTTCTTCCTTCTTCCTTCTTCCTGACATCCGTTACATCCGTTACAGAATCCGTTGCCGAACTTCCTTCTTCCTGACATCCGTTACATCCGTTACATCCGTTACAGAATCCGTTGCCGAACTTCCTTCTTCCTGACATCCGTTACATCCGTTACATCCGTTACAGAATCCGTTGCCGAACTTCCTTCTCCTATAGTTTCTGGCGCGAACTCAGGTGAGCTTCAATTTCCGATCGCGATCGCCATACAGGGCGCAATTCCTTCCGAGCAAAGAGCTGCAACTGATCGCCGGCGTGAGGCGAACCAGGTTGACTGGCGTTGCCGTAACTGTTTAGCGCCATCGCTTTCACCGGATTGGAGAACTCAATCGCGGCGACAAAAGAATCGCCCGCAACCGCTTGAAAGCGATCGTCCTTCCCAGGAGCGAACCATACTGAGCGAAATACACCCAAAGCACCGTCAGCTCCATTTGCAGGCAGATTCGCCTCCCCAGGCAATCGGAAGACTTCCCCCCATGCCACATCTAACCCGCCATAAGTTACCTCAACTTTGGTTGCTGTCGCTTCCAGCACCCGCACCGCCTCCGCAGGATTTGCCAACCCGTCTGGCGTCGTTAGCGGCGCATCTTCGCTCCAAGGTTTGGCGAATAACCGATCGGCATCCATCGCTTTTTTCCAAAAGGCAAACAGCACCGCACCGCGACTGTCAGCATCGACTTTGCGATCCCAAGCGGCGAGAACTTCCGCAGCGCGGCGCGCTTTTTCACTGCCTTGTCGTGCGGCGGGAATTAAATCATCGAGGAGGCGATCGGCGAGTTCTACCTGAGTGGAATGTTTGTATTGCATCAATTCATCGAAAGAGATTTTTTCATCTTCTAAGAGCATTTTTGCCGATCGCTGCGATCGCAAGTCCATCGGGCCGCGCGGTGCCATGTAGGCGGGATAATTATCGGGTGCGATCTGGCTGGGAAACGTCGTCGTCCAAGGAGGATCGTTGGTATTTTGCAACCAACCGCTGGGCGGATCGACAACGCGCGGCAAATCCGCATAGGGATGATTTTTGCTCCACAAAGTCTCTGACGTATTGCCTGGGATCGTGCCTGACCAGTATTTAAAAGCTCCTTTTTTGCGAATGGGGACTTGACCGTTAAACAAGTGCATGATATGCCCCTGACGATCGGCATACATGACGGTAAACATGGGAATTTCCAAGCGCTTTAAAGCGGCTTCAAATTCAGAAAAATTCTTTGCTCGTGCCATATCCCACCATTGCTGAAGGGCTGCTGGTTTATCGAGTCCGACAACGCGCAGGGCGATCGCTTTGCCCTGTTTTTCTGTGAGAATCGGCCCGTGAACAGAACGCCGCACTACTAGAGATTCCGATCGCAAATTCCCATTCTTTTCTTTGACTTTTAAAACCTTCTCTTCCCTGTCAAATTTTCGGACTTCGCCATCGAAGCGATAGCCATCGTTAGCGAGGGGCAATTCGTAGGCATCCCAGCCATCGTGAGTGTTGACAGTATGAGTCCATCCCAAGTTGTCATTAAAGGCGATCGTTAATACAGGAAATCCGACGAGAGTCGCTCCGTAAGCGTTAATTTCTGGGCCAATCAGTTGCGCTTCGTACCATAAATATAAATCCGACCAAGGAAGGTGAGGATTTGCCAATAGCATGGCATTGCCGCTTTGAGAACGGGAAGGAGCGATCGCCCAACCATTAGAGCCTTTGGGGGTATCATTTTCAGCCATATCTTCAAGGCGCTCTGGATCTACTACAAAAGTAAAATTGATGACGCGCTGCGCGTGTGCCAATACATCTGCTGGTTTGAGGGGCAATGCTACCTTTAATTCTTCCGTGAGCGCCTCTGGGTGTTCTTTTGCATAGGCATTCATTCCGCCAACAAAAGCATCGAGATAGTTGCGAAAAATGGGATTTTGTGATTCATACCACGCCTTTGCGCGATTAGGAATTCCCATAGTTTGCACCCAGCGATCGGATTCCAGATAATCTTCGCCCCAAAATTCGGCAGCTTGCCCGCGAGCTTGCCCGTAAAGACGCAAAATCAGATTACCGTGACTTTGCATCTGCGCCCACCCGAAAGCGTAGAAAAGGCTTTTACTATTCTCTCCGTAAATGTGTGGAATTCCATAGGTATCCCAAAGAATTTGAGTGCCGGTTTGAGGCGCGGCTTGAATCCAATTATTGAGGAACAAAACTAAAATAAAACTCATCAATAACGAGACAATCTGTAGCCATTTTTTTTTAAGTTGTAGAAACACGGGATATTAATTTGCTAGGGTTAAACTGAGACCTTGCAGCCTTTTCAACAAGCTGCACTAACAAAACGCCGAGGATTCAAAGCCATTTTATGGAGAGACAGAAAATTCTACCAAATCCGATGCCCAAAAAGCTAACCTAGCTACGTCTATTTGCGTCCATCGGCAGTTAAAAAAATAATACCTCTTCGAGAAATCCAGAAAATCCGAAAAAACACTCTTTGTAAATCGGATGTGCAATTAAAAGCCCTCCCCTACGCTCACCAAATTGAAAAGCGCTATAGCAATCCTTGCAGGAGTCGTAAATTTTTTACCCCACCCCAAGCCTCCCCTTGGTAAGGGGAGGGAGTAAGAAATTCACAAATGATTTAGGATTGCTATATAAAACGCCGGTTTGCAGGCTGTAAAGCACATTATGTCATTGGTGAGGAGGGGAGGAAACAAGTCGGGGCAGATAGGTTATAAGCTTATTTTTGAAGCTGCCCCTGTTGCCAATTTCCCTCTACCTTCGTTCCGTCTGCATAGATGTACGAACCTTGACCGTGTTTTTGTCCCTTGAGGAATTCACCTTGATAGCGATCGCCATTGGCGTAAATGCAGGTACCTTTGCCGTTGAACTGACCCTCGCTAAATTCGCCTTCGCAGCGATCGCCATTCTTAAAAACGTAAACTCCTTTCCCGCTCATTTTACCCTTGACAAAAGTGCCTTTATAGCTATCTCCATTGGCGAACTCACGGACACCTTCACCACTAAATTCTCCATTGTCAAACGGCCCTTGATAACGTCCCCCTTCTTTAAAAGTAAACAACCCCTGACCTTGAGTGTTGCCCTTGGCAAACTCTCCTTCATAGCGGTTGCCGTTCGGATATTCGCGAACCCCTTTACCGTGAAACTGCCCTTCACTAAATTGCCCCTCATAACGGCCTCCTTCAGCAAAGGTATAAATTCCCTGTCCGTGAGGCAAGTTATTCAGCAACTCTCCTTCGTAGCGGTTCTTATTAGCATATTGACAGACGCCTTTGCCGTTAACTTTTCCTTCTTTAATATCTCCTTCGCAACGAGTGCCATTACTGAAGGTAAAAGCCCCTCGACCGCTGGGAGAACTATTTGTAAAAGAGCCTTCGTAACGAATGCCGTTAGTTGAGGTAAAAGTGCCTGTACCATCGAACTCACCGTCTTTAAAAGTACCTTCGTAGCGGTTGCCGTTAGGAAATTCGCGGACACCTTGACCGTTGAATTCACCCAAGGCAAATTCTCCTTGGTATCGACCTTCTTCTTTAAAGGTATAAATGCCTTTACCGTGAGGTTGGCCGTTGAGAAATTGGCCTTCGTAGCGATCGCCGTTGGCATATTGACAGATGCCGGGGCCGCTGAGTTTTCCCTCACTCAATTCTCCCTCGCAACGTCCGCCATCGGGTAAAGTAATTACTCCTGCCATTGCGCTGTGAGGGTTGGCAAACAACACAGCCATTCCCAAGTTGGAACCAAGTAATAGAGCGAGTCCAACTCCCTGAAGTTTACTTAATATTGCTGACGACATTCCCAAATTCATAATTCAAAAAAAATTCAAGTTTTAACTTTGCTATTCCTTGGACGGTGCTATAGAATTCCCAGCCAAATTGCTAGAGGCTCAAAAAAATCCCTAGTCAGTGAGCCGGAAGATAATGACTATTCTTTCTCCTTGAATGCCACTCTCTGATGGGGCATATTTCCTTTCTTGTACTTGTTTCATCGCTGCGCGGTTCAAGTCGTTGTATTTGCTAGGAGTCAATATCTTGATGTTGGATGTCTTACCGTTGGGGTCAATGTCACAAATGAGTTCTACTTGACCTTGGCGCCCTTCTTCTCTGGCTGCGATCGGATATTCAGGTTTACCGCAGCCACTAATGCAAGTGCCCAGAGGCGCGCCGGGAGGGCGCGAAGGGCTCCCCCCTCTTCCTGGATTTGTCGGTTTTGGCACTGGCCCGGAACCGCTGCCAAATGGCCCTGACGAACCCCCGCCGCCATTTCCACCTCCACCGGGTGATGAGTTCGACGCACTACCTCCAGGGCCTCCACCTCCAGGGCTACCAGATGAGGCGAGGTTTCCTAAACCTCCGCTCGCATTTCCAGAATTGCCACCACCTCCTGGCCTGGTGCCCGTGACTGGCGAGCCAGCCCCAGGCATTCGGGGCGATCGCCCCGAACCAGCCGCAAATGGCTCATCAGAAGGTATGTCGCCATTTTTGCTGGCACCGGATGGTGAGTTCGACGCACTTCCTCCGGGGCTATCAAAGGAGGAGGGGTTTGTGAGATCCCCGATCGCATTTCCAGAATTGCCACCGCCTCCTGGCCTAGTAGCTGTGACTGGCGAGCCAGCCCCGGGCGATCGCTGTATGGGCCCGGAAGGAGGATTTAATGGCTCCGAGGAAGGTTCCCCGCTACCCGCCGAAGCAGATGGCGAGAGCGGGTTATTTTTTTCAGGGCTGTCTGAGGAGTTGGGATTTCCAGCATCTTTTGTAAAGTCTGGGAGACTCCCAGCACCCTTGGGGCGGGAATCGGTAACGGGTGATTCGCTTTTTGGAGGATCGGGCGAGGGGTTTTCGGGTTCGTTGGCGATCGGGGTTTTAGGAGTTTCTGGGGAATTGAAATCCTGTTGAGGTGGGGGGGAAGGCTCGATCGGAGTTGGTGGCGGAGTTTCAGTTAAGGGCAGCTCTTTCTTAATCTCTGGTGGTGGCGTTACCGCTACGGGTGGCTCCTTGGGAATCGGCGGGGGCGTTACCGCTACGGGTGGCTCCTCTGGAATCGGCGGGGGCGTTGCCGCTACGGGTGGCTCCTCTGGAATCGGCGGGGGCGTTGCCGCTACGGGTGGCTCCTCTGGAATCGGCGGTGGCGTTACCGCTACCGGCTGCTCCTCTGGAATCGGCGGGGGCGTTGTCGCTACAGGTGGCTCCTCTGCGGGAGTTGGCTCTGGTGGCGGTTCTGGTTTGAAAGTCTCAGGCGGGGGAGATGCCTTTTCTGGAATAGTCGGCTCTGGCTTGGTTTCCTCTACTTTAGGCTCATCAAGCACAACAATTTCAATAGAATCCTCTGCAAATTCAGCAGGTTTGACCAAGTTGAGGCTCAACGGCAGCGCGACACCGTGCAGGAAGGTTGAGCCTAACAGACTGAGCGCCAGAACTTTTTTGAGAGCTTCTTCTTGTTGTTGTCTTTGCGTCGCCGAAATATTTGAAAAACTCATGCCTTATCAATCTCCTTGATGGATGGGTTGGCAACGTCCTCGCTGGCTCCCCCACATAACCCGAAACAAGCTACCAAATTCCGGTTGAGCTTGCTATCAATGATGAACCTACCCATCCTATAAGAAGACTGTCACCCTGTTCAAGACTCTTGCAATTAATTTTCATTATTTAATTTTGATATAGCGAGTACACTCTACCAATCAGCATTTCCTTTAGGGGCGTATACCTTGCTCTTATGGGCGCTGTCAATGTTCGGATTCTGGCAGGGCAAGGTTCCAAAATGCCTTAACTGCAATACTCTAGCCCGTAATCTACCAACAACTTTCCACATTCTCAAGCTTTTCAGACACTATATATTTATAAATAAGCTTGATTAATTAATTAGTTTGAATAAGTAATTTTTATTAATTAGTGTAGATGATAGCTTGACAAACACAGGATTTTGTGGAAACCTAGTTGAGAATCTTTTAAATTATTGAAGATTATTGTCAAGTCCTAACGCAAATCTTTAGCAAGCAAGCACTGGGAGAAAAATCGGTCGAGATCACAGTAGAAGCATTTTGGGTAAAGACGAAGATAGTCACATACAGGTAGTGCGTTTGTGCGATCGCGATCGCGCTTGAGTGAAATAATTCGCAGTCTGAATCAATTGTGCCAACTTGACGCAGAAACTCTACCAGCCTTCGATCGGGCTAATTGCACCATTAGGCAGCTTGCGATCACTCAACAGAGCTAGCGAGAGTACAAAGCAATGGATAGTTTCATTTACATTTTTCGCGCCGCAGGCATTGTTGCTTGGCCGCTTTTTGCCTCGTCAATCGCAGCAGTCGCGCTGATCATAGAGCGTCTTGCCTTTTGGTTTAGGGTAAATCGGCGGCAGCGGCGAGTCGTGCGAGAAGTGCTACAGGTCTACAGCCAAAACCCCGATTCCGCCATCAAAAAGTTACAAGTAAACAGCGATTTGCCCCTGGCCCGGATTTTTTTAGAAGCTTTAGAATTAGACTCGCCCAACATCGAAGAATTTCGTTTGGCCCTAGAGAGTGGCGCTCAGGCAGAAATCCCCATCCTGAAGCGATTCAATACAATATTTGACACCATTATCAGCCTTTCCCCACTATTTGGGTTGCTCGGAACAGTTTTGGGGTTAATTACCACCTTTTCCTCGCTCAAACTGGGGAATGCCACGGGCACTAATGCCGCAGGCGTTACTTCTGGGATTAGCGAAGCCCTCGTCTCTACGGCAATAGGGTTAGTGGTGGCAATCTTTACACTCTTATTTGCCAATATGTTTCGCGGGTTTTACTTACAGCAGATAGCTTTTATTCAGGAAGCCGGAGGCCAGCTAGAGTTATTGTACCGTCACCGCTACGAAAAACTACCAAGAGAATCTAACTATGCGCCTACCCGATGAACCTGATAGTATTCCCCAGATTAACATCGTGCCAATGATTGATGTGGTCTTCGCCATATTGACGTTTTTAATTGTTTCCTCTCTGTCTTTATCCAAATCCGAGGGTCTGCCCGTAAATTTACCGAAAGCATCAACCTCTCAAGTTCAGGACTCGCCTGCTAAAATTACCGTCACGATCGATGCTCAGGGAAAATTAATGGTTGATAAAAAGTTAGTCAACTTAGACCAGATAGAGAGTACGGTGCGACAGGTGATGGGGTCAAATCCGAGCGCCTTAATTGTGCTGAATGCGGATAAAAGCGTCAATCACGGAAATGTTGTGGAAGTTATGGATCGATTACGCCGAATTAAGGGAGCTAAGTTAGGGATTGCTACCACAAAGTAGAGAGCTACAGGATATTCCATTTATATGTGGTACACTAATTCAGTAGATAAGCGGAAAAGTAGTCAGTGCGCCTGCGAACGAGCACAAATTTTGAGGTGTTCCTTATGGGGAGCAGCTGAAAAAGATCGTAAGGATTCAGGTCAAAAAAACTTCAGTGGCAAAAGCTGGTAAGATAAACGGATGAAAAAGCCTGCAGTCACCAAAAAGCAGAAAAAAACCGAAATCGAGCAGTTGAGCCAAGCTGAAGGAGTGGAAATGGTGTTGGGGCTGCAAAAAATTATTGAAGAATTACAAGAAAAACTAGCTATTGCTACAGGCAAAAGTCGAACCACCAGTCAAACTTCTTCAAAACCCCCATCCACGGATCTCATCCAGAAATCAGAGAAACCAACAGTCAAACCAGAAGCAGACCAAAAAAAGAAACCAGGTGGACAACCAGGTCCTGACGGGAAAAACCCGAAAAGGGTTTGGACGAGTAGACAGAACCGAAATTAGCTCACCGGAAATCTGCCTCACTTGTGGCAGTCAAGAATTAAGTGAAGTAATTAACATCCACAGACAGCAAGTAGCAACTCTAGTCGCGAAACCAATTGAAGTCGTCGAATATCAGACACAATCATGTAAATGTCTCGAATGTGGTGCAGTAGTTAGAGGAGAACCACATCAGGGAGTGGTTCCAGGGCAAGACTTGAGCGTTAATCTCCAAGCACTCTTAGTCGGGCTGGGGAATTATGGACATCTTTCCTACGCCAAGCTGACTGAATTGTTGTGGGAACTCGGCACGATAGAAGTGGGAGTGGGAACACTCCAAAAAACCAATCAACGAGTAGCAGCAGCGGTAAAGCCAGCGATAAATGCACTGTGGGAATGGGCCCCTCTACAATCAAACGTTCATGTAGATGAAACGCCATGGTGTGTAATGGGAGTGAAAGAATGGTTATGGACAGCTAGTATCGAAGGATTCTGTTTATTTCATGCCGCAGATACCAGGGGGCGCGTGGAACTAGAAACCATGCTGGGCAAAGAATTTGCTGGAGTCTTAAGCTCAGATGATTTCAGTGTTTATAATGGTGTGAAAGTCGCAGCTCAACAAAAGTGTCTGGCTCATTTACGGCGACATTTTAAGAAAGTGCTGGAACTTCCGGGCAATAATAATGCAGCAGTCGCTCAAATATTTTTGTCATTAATAGATGAAGCTTTTATCGCCCATGAGTCTTGGCGCAAGACGAAGGATAAACTCACCTACGATTCGTGGGTTCAGGATTTCAAAATACGATTGAATCAAGCTTTGGCGACTTGGTTGAACCTTGTGGGTTATTCCGCAGGAATGAAAAATAAATAACTTAATCAATTACTCAGGTTGAGGTACGGCTCGATAATTCCATTTGGGCAAATATTCGTCAAAAACAATTTGCATAGTATTTTTGAAATTATCAGCTACCTTTCGGCCAGTTTTATAAACTTTATTAAGGATATTTACAGATACAGATAGTCCCGTTTTAGTGCGAGTTTTTTCGACGAGAGCTTTGACTAATTCTAAGCTGGTGAAAATTACTCCTTGACAAGCCCTGGTAATATGAGGAAAAAGTCGATGTTCTATGGGATTATATTTAGATGTATAAGGAGGGTAATGAGCAATCCTGATTTCAATTCCTATTTCATTAACTAATTTTTGCAAATCTTCTTTGAAAATATAATGATTAGCATTATTACTACCTCCACCATC
>JACJNY010000050.1 GCA_014695295.1 Microcoleus sp. FACHB-61
CGCTCTGTAAAAATTGTTGCTTGAGAATAGACGCACGATTGGGCATACTAGAGAGAGATATTTTGGTTTGTAAGGCAATTATCTACGCAGATATTGCCTTACAGATTTTTTTTTGCTCACTTTTTCAGTGACATTGGACTTTAGTCCTCATAAAACTCGCTCGGACTAAAGCGGTAAGTTGCGCAGTGTGTACCATACATAAGTAGACCACTTCAAAACAGGTATTTTAGGAGGCGTTTTAGGAGGCCCAGCGTGCCAAAACTTTTAAACCTTTATGGCATATCGTTGAGAAATGGAGATGCTATTTTTATCTAACGGATCGCTGGAAAGTTTATCCAATATTTATGGCACATGGTGACAAAATCATATTTAAAATTTATATGACAAGAGTTGAAGGTGAAAATACAAGACTCAGACATTATCTTGCCCGATTGAAGAGAAAAACTCTTTGTTATCCTAAATCAGGCAACAAGTTGCTCAGACATTCAATTCGTCTAGTAATTCACGCTTCTCAAATTCCAGGACGTTCCCATTCCATATTCAAGTCATCATTTAGATACCCTGATTTGAACGCTCTTCGACCTGCCTTCATCAGCGCTGGCAGCCAAATCATACCTCTATTCAGCAACGCCCACGGCTGTATTTGATTTGGGTCGATGGGGGTGACAGCGGCGATCGCTTACTCAAATCGGTCATGGATAGCTTGGGATGGATAATTCAGGTGGTTGTACGATCGCAACAGACCCAAAGCTTTGTTTTACTGAAAAAAAGATGGGTGGTTGAACGGACTTTTGGTTGGCTCAATTGGTATCGAGAGTTGAGCAAGGACGATCGGCGATTACCGGCTTTCTCACAGGCCATGTATACCTCTCCATGATTCGGCTTATGGTCAGGCGATTAGCCTAAGTTGGTATCCTTTGCCACTTTTCATACAGCCTCTAAGAAAAAGCCTAGCCCTCAAAGCTTTCGCGGTTGAATGCGGTAGACTCGAAATCTACTTTAGGGATTACTTTAACGTGGGTTCAAGTCCCGCCCTTTCCGTAAATCTAAGCATCAAGTGGCAAGCACGCACGCACCTCATCAACGTAGGGTTCGCGCACCTTGTTATATTATCGATTGCCCTCTCAAAAAGTAGTTAATTCAAAGAGAGTTTTCAGCTATGAAATTCTACTTTACAATTATGAAATTAAACTGTACAATCTCAGTAGCATAATAGCAGCTTTCATTTCGGTAAGGTAGAGTCTTAAAATCTCAAGGCAATTCTTAGCTCGAAACCAGGAACAAAAAAAAGGGAAGACTGTTTGTAAAGCAGGCGGTTGCAAACCGCTGTCTCAATCACGAATAAGGTGCGGGCGGAGGATGGGGGAGTTAGTCTAGATTCTTTCTTTCCCTAGTCCCTAGTCGCTAGTTCCTAGCAAGAGAACCCCTAGCCTGTTGATCCTTCCCTCTTTTTTCTAATAACGGGATCGGTAGTTGCGAGACGGCGCTAATTGTGCTAAAGACTTACTACGAACGGCTCACCCCGGAATACAAATAACAAACTCCGAACCCTGCCCAAGGGAGGAATTCACTGTTAACATACCTCCATGTTTTTCCACAACAATTTGGTGGGCGATCGACAATCCTAATCCAGTTCCTTGACCCACAGACTTGGTTGTGAATAAGTGGTTAAAGATGTTTTCCTTGACTTCGTTCGACATCCCCACTCCATTATCCTTAATGCGAATCAAAACCTGATTTTTGGATTCGCTCAGAACAGTTTGAACCGTGATTTGATTAGGTCGGGCTTTAATTTCACTAAAACTGCGTCCCTTATTTGACTCCTCCAGAGCGTCAATGGCATTAGCCAATACGTTCATAAATACCTGGTTTAACTGTCCGGGAAAGCATTTCACTAGGGGCAAGTTACCATACTCTTTCACAACTTCAATGGCAGGGCGGAACTCGCTGGCTTTTAAACGGTGCTTGAGAATCAGCAGAGTGCTTTCGAGCCCGTCGTGAATATTGAAAGAAACTGGTCGATCGCTATCTGCCCTCGAAAACGTTCTCAAACTCGTACTGATATTGCGGATGCGCTCGACTCCCTCCTTCATCGAGCCAATCAATTTGGGCAAATCTTCTCGCAAATACTCCAAGTCGATATCCTCAATTTCTGCTTCAATTTCCACTCCCGGATTGGGAAATTTTTCTTGATACAAATCAATCAAGTTGAATAAATCCCCCACGTATTCTTGAGCCGGTTGCAAGTTGCCGGCGATAAAGCCTACGGGATTGTTAATTTCGTGGGCTACTCCTGCGACTAAATTTCCCAGAGCAGACATTTTCTCACCCTGCACCAATTGCAACTGCATCTGTTTGAGATTGTGGATAGAGTGCTCTAGTTTTTGGGCATAATCCTGAGATTGTTGATAAAGCTGTTGAGATTCCTGATACAAGCGGGCGTTTTCCAGCGAGATAGCAGCTTGGGAGCACAGGATGTTGAGGATGGCGACACGATCGCGCGTAAACGCCCCCGTTGTGAGATTATTCTCTAAATACAGAATGCCCATTACTTTGCCGTGATGGAGAATCGGAGTGCATAAAACGCTCTTGGGTTGGTGCTCAATGATGTAAGGATCTGCCGCGAAGGTGGTTTGAGTGCTGGCGCGATCGAATACCAGGATTTCTTTTGTACGTTTGACGTAGTTAATTATACTCAGAGGAATTGCTTTGCTTTCTTCAACTAGAAGCGGTTCCAAATGACAATCTTGGCGATTGGTACAGTGTACCGCAACTCTCCACTTTCCCCCTTCATCCAAAATTAATGCTCCTGTTTGTGCTCCGGCATTTTGCACTACTACTTGCATCAAAGTAGTCAGCAATTGCTCTAGCTCGATTTCACTGGAGAGAGCTTGAGAAGCTTTGATAACTGTCGGCAAATCTACTAACCCCCAACTGCTGGTGCTACCGATAATTGTTCTATTCGTGTTAGATAGGGATGATTCACTGCTGGATGTGTGAAGTGTTTCGCTCGAATTCTGGCGAGTTCGCTCCTGTTGCAGGATCACAGCAAGCAATTCCGGGTAGCGCTTTTCTAGATGGTCAATCTTTGCTTTGGCTCCCCAACGAGCGTAGGCATAGTAAGCATCAATTAAATAGGGTTTTGCCAGTTTTTCTTTGCCCCATTCTAAGTAGAATTTGGCAGCGAGTTCGTGAGCTAGTGCTTCTTCGTTGATGTATTCGTTTTCTTTAGCGAGGGCAATAGCCTTGTCGTACATCTCGACCGCCTCTATTTTTTCCCCTAAAACCCGATGCCGTTCTGCCTCAACTAGATAGAATTTATGCAGATGATTCATGGGGGCATGATGTGCCCATTTCTGCATTTTTTCTTGATTAGCTTGTACTCGGTCAAGAAGTTCCTTTTGCTCTGAAAAGGGAGTATTCAAGTATACCGACAGCCACACCAGAGAATCATAGAAATAGAAGATAGCAAAAGTTATCTGTCCTGTAGCTGCACCCAAATAACTTTCTACTCGCTCGATGTTTTCCAGTGCTTCCGAGTAATGCTCAAATAAATAACAAAGTACAATCTGGTTCAAGTAGAGGTAATGAAGTGCTACTCCATTATTAGTTTGCTGGTGTAGCGGCAGCATTTTATCTTCGTCGTAAACTTCACCCTTTAACTGACAGGGATTTTCCACCCGTCCCATCATGTTTAAGGCAGCTTGCCAAAATACTTCTACAAAATGAAGCGGTGTTTCTTGCTTAATTTTCAGCACTGCTTCCCAGTATGTTGCTATTTCTCGTTCCAGTTGCGTTAATGGCTTACCACTAAAATACGAGTGATTAATATATACGCTAATAGTATAGCCAGCAAATTCTAACTCTCCGGTTTCCAGGCCAATAAAGTATGCTGAAAGCAAAAGTTCTACTGTATTCTTGAGATGTTCTTTCCAATGTTGAACGCCACCAGCAACTATGTACTGCGCCTTGGCAGCGATTGCTTTAGCATTTGACTTCGACACCAAAGATAAAGCTAATTGACCGAACTGATAGCCTGTATCTATATCTCCCATCGCACAGAGCAGATAAGCATACTGAGCATAAGCTGCGGGAGATACAGAAGCATTGCCATATAAGACAGATAAATCGACCTGTTTGCAAATTACTAAAGGCACTAGGGACGGCAGCGCTATGTAAGCAGAGGAAAATAGAGTTGACAGAATCCTCATAGTTGCTAGCTGATGCGGATCTGTCATTTGAGGGAGATCGATTAAATTCTCAATTTGCTTTCCGCTCAAAATTGAAGTGGTTTGGGTCAGCGCGTGTCCGATATCAGATTGGTTTGGCGAGTTGTGAAACTCTATTCCGAGCAGCTTTAACACTTGGAGCCCCATACCTAGTGCTTCTTGTAGCTTATTCTGCCCCATATAAGCTTGCATTTGCACTTCGTACACCCTCACTTTGTCCAGCAGCGATATAGCTTTTTGCAACACTCTTATAGCTAATATCTCCATTTCTTCAAAATCGCCGTTCAGATAAGCCGCTTCTGCTGCTTCCTCATGCAGAGTCAAAGTTAGTTTATACTGACTCTCCCAGCTATTTGCTGTCAGTAATTCCCTTCCCGCTTTCAAATATTCAACCGCAGCAGAATAGGCTGTAGCAGCTTTTGCTTTCTTTCCAGCAACCAGATTCAATTGTGCTAATTGCTCTTGTTCTGCTTCCTGAGTAATTAGCTCAACTCCCACATTCAAGTGGTTGACAATATCAAAAATTCTTTCTTCTCGATCGGCTTCGGGCGTATTCTTTAATAACAGTTGACCAATTTTTAAGTGAGTAGAACGCTTTTGGTCTTCAGGAATGAGGGAATAGGCTGCTTGTTGAACGCGATCGTGTAAAAAATTATATTTGGGTAATTGATCCTGAGTAATTAGTAATTGGTCATATTTCTTGACCTTAGCGATTACCGATTCGCTATTTCCCTCTGCTTGATAAAACTTATAAACTTCGCTAATGGGTAAAATTAGCCCGTCTTGTAGTGCCTTCCATAAAGCGGATGCGGTTTCTTCTGGCGAATTTTCATCAACAATTGCTAAGGTCGCCAAATCAAACTGATTACCAATACAAGCAGCTAACTTTAAAACTTCCTGTGTCTGGGCTGGCAACTTTTGCAACTGAAGTGCCATAAATTCTACAACATCATTTGTTAGTGCCAAGGTTCGCACTCGGGCAATATCGCATTGCCAATAACGAAGCTCCCAGTTAAATTCAATTAGCCCATCTTCATGCAAAGATTTGAGGAATTGTGTGCTGAAAAATGGATTTCCTTGGGTTTTCTGATAAACGAGTTCTGTCAAAGGCTGAGCCAACGCTGTCGAACAAGCTAGAGTATCGGCAACTAAACAATTTACGTCGGATCGAGCAAGCGGTGCTAAGGTAATAGTATTCACCTTTGCTTCAGTTTTTTGAATCTCTGCTAACGTCAGCATCAATGGATGTGCTGGAAAAACTTCGTTATCCCGATAAGCGCCAATTAAAAAGAGATAGCAGTTATCAACGTCGCTCATCAGCAGTTGAATTAATTTTAACGATGCTGAGTCTGCCCATTGCAAATCGTCCAAGAAAATCACTAAAGGATGGTCTTTTGTTGTGAAGACTTGAATGAATTTTTCAAACAACAAATTGAAGCGATTTTGACCAGCACTTCCAGAAAGTTCGGGGACTGGCGCTTGCTGTCCGATAATACGTTCTAGTTCAGGAATGACTTCAACGATTACCTGAGCATTCTCGCCCAAAGCTGCCAAAATTTCTAACTTCCATTGTTCAACTTTTGCATCTGTTTCCGATAGCAGTTGTCCCATTAAATCGCGAAAAGCTTGGACAAATACTGTAAAGGGAAGGGTGCGTTGAAACTGGTCAAATTTTCCTTTAATAAAGTAGCCACGCTGCCGGACAATTGGTTTGTGAACTTCGTTGACAACAGCGGTTTTACCAATACCAGAAAAACCCGAAACGAGAATCATTTCAGTGCTACCTGCACTCACGCGATCAAAGGCTGCTAGCAGGGAGAATACTTCGCTTTCCCGACCGTACAATTTTTCCGGGATGATGAAGCGATCGCACAAATCTCGCTTCCCTATTTTAAAGTTAGTCAGCGCTCCTGTCTCTTGCCACTCGTGCAAACAAGTTTCCAAATCAAACTTGAGTCCTAGGGCACTTTGATACCGATCTTCAGCATTCTTTGCCATCAGTTTGCTAACAATTTTAGACAGCACCAATGGAACGCTTTTGTTGAGGTGATGGACTGGGATAGGCTGCTGGGCTAGGTGACAGTGTACTAACTCTATCGGATCGTCAGTTGGGAAAGGCAACTGTCTCGTGAGCAGTTCGTAGAATGTGACTCCCAGCGAGTAGAAATCTGTGCGGTAATCAATGCCTCGGTTCATTCGCCCAGTTTGTTCGGGAGATATGTAAGGTAAGGTGCCTTCAAGGACGTTGGGATTTTGAATTTCTTGGGTTTCGCGCGGTAGCAGGGAAGCGATGCTGAAGTCAATCAGCTTCACTTCTTTGCTGGTGGGGTTAATGAGAATGTTGGCGGGTTTGAGGTCTTTATGGATGACGTGGTGGCGATAAAGTCCGTCGAGCGAGTTGGCAATTTGAATGGCAATGGGAAGAAACTCGTTAAGGGGCAAGCCTTCTAGGGGCTCCTGGCTAGCTTCTGCTAGACTAGCGAGGTAGCTACATAAGGAAATTCCCCCAAAATCTTCCATCACCAGAGCATAGTGGTTCTGGTAAGTCTCCAGGCTGTATGCCTTGACACTGCCGGGGATATCTAAGTTTTTAGCAATGACGAACTGGTTGCGGAAGTGAACCAGTTCGTTGAAGTTGGGAAAGTCATTTCGCAGTAGTTTGATCACGACGGGTTGCCCATTTGAAGAGCGAATGCCACGATAAACTAGAGTTCGATTTCCTGCGTATATTTGCTCCTTAATGTGATACCCTAGGAAAAGTTTTGTGATGTTAATCATATCTACGTATTCCTACTGCTTCTGTCAAACCTGAAGCTTCTTAGAGTTACTATCTACTATTTTCGCTTGCTCTGCTGTGCTATTCAGCCAAGTACATTTTTCTTAATATACTTTGTGGCTCAACTTATGAAAGCGCGAGTTTAAAACAATAGTTCAAGATTTTATGTAAGAGCTGTTTCTACTTTAGTTAAGACCAAGTAGAAAATGAAGGAGACTAACGCTAATTGAACGACAGCAGTTTATTGAAGAGCAATTTAAGAGGCTAATCAGGTACTTAAGAGTATTTTTGAAACCGATGCTTGAATGCGATCGCCTATAAAATCTAATCTCTAGTTTACATCATAATTTAATGCCATCAGTACAATTGGGCCGGATTTGGATTTAAAGCGGGAAGCAGAGGAAATCGAGTTTCTGCGCCAGATTGCGGATCACTTGGGAGTCGCCCGATCGCAAGCTGAATTATTTGCCCAGATGCCACAACAAGCTGCCCAACTATCAGAAGTGAATCAGGTATTAAATGCCAAAGTTCAGAAGCGGACAATGAAACTAGCCCAAGTCCACGCACTGCAAGCAGAGATTAGGGTTCGTCAGCGATCCTCGCGGGATCTGGCAATTAAGGAAGCGCCGCGATCGCCAGTCGGCTAAGTTTTTTTACTTATCAACTAATTTAAGGAGAGGAATTACTGATTGATAAATTAAACTAAATTTGTTAACCCAGGAATTAGTCACTGCTGCCGTAGGCGGAACACAGTAACTTGAGGCATCGCTACGCCAACCACACCCTGACTGTGATATTACACATATTAAAAAAAAGCCAAAGTCTGCAGGATAAAATTTTAGCATTCGATCCGAGCGGCGAATGGTTGACTCAGTGGCGGAGGCAATTTGCAGCTTTAGAAATTGGGCATTTGCGATCGCCCGCAGTGCACCACCCAGATCCCAACCCCTACGAATTGCGGAGGTTTGCCGAAAATCGCTCCTCGGAATTGTTTCCCCCCTACGATTTGCCCGGAAGTCGGTTATTTGAGGAATTTTGCGGCGACACAATTAAACGGTGGCAATTGGGCGATCGAGTTATCAAAGCAAAAGTTACCCGCATTCAGCCGAAATCCGGCCGTTTCCGCCTGGGGTTTGAAGACGGAAAAAGTGCGATCGCCCGCCGAGTAATTGTCGCCGCCGGAAGTGGAAAACCGCATTTACCAGCGTGGGCAAATCAAATTCAAACACAGCATCCCGCCGAAAGAATTCGCCACTCCCATCAAATAGATTTGCGAAATTTGCAATTGCAAGGAGAACAATATTAATTGTCGGCGGCGGACTAACCAGCGGACATTTAGCAGTAGGAGCAATTGCCAGAGGAGCCAAAGTCCTGTTAATGACGAGGCGCTATTTCCAAGAAAAACTATTTGATGCCGAACCCGGTTGGTTGGGGCCAAAATACCTCAAAGGATTCGGCGCCGAACCAGATTGCCATTCGCGGTGGGAAACCATTCAACAAGCCCGCAACGGTGGCTCGATGACACCGGAAATTATGACACAGTTGCGGAGGCTCTCCCACAGCGAAAAGCTGACATTTCACGAACAGTGCGAAGTTGTTGGCGTTCGGTGGGAAAATAACAGATGGACTGTTAATTGCAGCGGTGGGGAGACGTTATTTGTCGATCGAATTTGGCTAGCAACCGGCACCAAACTAGACATTGCAGCCGAACCAATGTTCAAAGAAATGCTAGAAACGCATCCCATTGAAATAGTTAAAGGTTTGCCAGTCTTAGACAAACACCTGCGTTGGCCCGGATGCGAATTATTTTTGACTGGTGGTTTAGCGGCGCTGCAAGTGGGGCCAGTCGCAAGAAACCTTTCTGGGGCGAGAATGGCGTGCGATCGCATTGTACCGGCGATCGTCAAATCCAGCATTGCACTCTCGCCAGCAATCATTAGTCAGCAATCATTAGTTATCAGTGAGTAGTCATCAGTTATTAGTTAAGCTGTTGTACATTTAAATTGCATATTTCGGGCGGCTTTGGAGCAACGGTCAACTCATTGTTAGATGATTTATTGACACACAAATTAAATGCTGATCAAGGTTATTAGCAAGTTACTTTTTAACTCGCGGGTAATCATAGGAATTTCACCAATTCCTACTACAAACATTTGATATCTTTACTTATTCCAATACCTGCGCCAGTGAAACAGATTCTCCCATAAATTGCGCGAAAAAGTATTGCTACCCAAGCGCTGCGACTCCCAAAGAGCAGCAGTTTGACCGTTAATTGCCGAAAAACTCGACCAAATATAAGGAAGTTGGGCGATCGCCTCAACCTTCATCCCGTGACGCACAGCCAAAGCGATCGCGTGAATCAACTCAGCAGCTTGCGGCCCCACAATACTCGCTCCCAAAATCTCCCCGTTGCGACGCCCGACAATCTTACAAAAACCAGTTGTCTCCCCGCACATTTGAGCTCTTTCAACATTCTTGAAATATTCCCGACAAACAATGAGATCGTCTCCAAAACGGCGCCTTGCTTGCGCTTCAGTCAAGCCAACCCTCGCCAACTGCGGGTCCGAAAAAATTGCCCAAGGAATCCCACGATAATCTATTTGAAACCGCGGCAAAAACAAAGCATTTTTTACAGCAACCGCAGCTTCGTAATTAGCGATGTGAGGGAACGGATAACCCCCAGCAACATCGCCGATCGCGTAAATGCGGCGATTAGTTGTTTGCAGCTTTTCATTTAAAATCACCCCCCGAGCGCTGAATTTAACCCCAGCCGCTTCGAGATTTAACGATGAAAAATCGTGCCCTCTACCGGCAGCTAGAAAAATCTCCTCAGCTTCGATCGCCCTTGGGCCAGCTTGAATCCACTTTTTACCATCAATCACTCTAGCTTGAGTCACCTCAGTTGCAGTCAGAATCCGCACTCCTTCAGCTTCCATTCCAGCTTGCACCAAACCAGCAGCCTCCCGGTCTTCTTTAGCCAAAATGTGCGAACTTTTCACCACCAAAGTGACAGCAACCCCAAGCCGAGCAAAAGTCTGAGCCACTTCGACACCGCTGGGATCGGCGCCGATTACAGCCAAACTTTTAGGCAACTGTGGAAGTTTTGCTAATTCCCCGACAGTTTCCGAAGTAAAAAAGCCAGCCGAGGAAAGTCCTTCAATATTGGGAATCGCCGGCAGAGTTGGACAAGCTAGCAAATAACAGAGCGATCGCAATTTCCGCCCGCCGACAACAAAAGCCAAATCCGGTTTCGCAACAAACTCGCCGCTGCCAAAAATAACATCGACCCCGCGAGCAGCCAAAACGCCGAGAGAATCAATTTCTGACAAATTAGCAACAACACCCTCTGCCCACTTTAGAACCCCGTCAAACCGCAATTCGCTCGGCATGGAGGAATTAGCGACTTCCCAGCGAACCCCCAACTGTTGGCGGCTTATCTGCTGGGCAAAACGAGCAGCCTCCCTCAAAGTTTGGCTGTATCTCAAACCAAGGTCGATCGACTCTTTCTCCCCTGTCGGCAAATCTTGCGAATTACTGAGGGGTTCCACCAAAGCAACGCGGGCCGGGAAATTAGTTGCAGTCAAAGCAGCATAGCGTCCGGCCGGAGTTCCACCAATAATCACTAAATCATAGTCAAGCATAAATAAAGAAGTCAGTAGTCAGTAGCCAGTAGTCATTAGTCAGCAGTGGAAGCATCCCGATGAGTGTAAAAAGCGTTTTTTAGGAGGGCGATCGTCCCGCACAGCACAGCGTATATATAAATACAGTTCAGATCAGAACACTCACATCAGAAACCGGATTTCTTGGGTAGACTTGAATTGCCGGCATTCGCTCTCCTATCTTGAAATTATCTGCTAGAGGATGCGTTTATCTGCGGTTTCCCTATCAATCAAAGATTTATGCAATAAGTCTAATAAAATCAGTTCGTAGTGGGGACTAAAGTCCTCATAAAAATCCGAGGACTTTAGTCCTCACTACAAACTCTTTTTATGATCGGTAATTGACTGGATATGAGAGCGCGCCAAATCACAGATTATGGCGTGAGGCGAATGCTGCCTCAGCTAACGAATAACTTCGGCAAGTCCAGCAATCAGCCGCAGATTGTCCGCCCTTGAGCGCACAGCCACCCGAAAAAACCGATCGCCCAACTCAGGAAAACTCAAACAATCCCGAATCAAAATCCGGTGTCGTTCCAACAGACTTTTTTGAATCAAAGAAACCGACATCGACGACTCAACCAACAAGAAATTAGCCGCCCCTGCAAAAGGCTGCAAACCCGGTAAATTAGCCAAACCCTCAAATAGCTCTCGGCGAGCAACAGGCAGCCAATCCCAAGTTTGCCGCTCAAAAACAGTATCTCGCACCACAGCAGCAGCAGCAGCAGCAGCCAAAGCATTCACAGGCCAAGGATCGCGCAGCAACTGCCAGCGGCCCAGGATATCGGGATGGGCGATCGCACAGCCCAACCGCAGTCCCGGGAGAGAATAGAATTTAGTGAGCGATCGTAAAATCACCAAATTCGGAAACTCCTCAACAGCATCGATCAAAGTTTCCTGCTCAGAAGGCGGTAGAAAGTCCATAAAGGCCTCATCCACCACCACCATACCTAACTGCTTCACATAAGGCAAAATCGCCTCCCTACCAAACAGCAAACCCGTAGGATTGTGCGGGTTGTTCAGGAGCAAGCCTCGATCGGCATCGAGAGCAAGAGGAACCGGGAGAGGGAAAGAAGGGGAGACAAGGGAACGGTTAGAAACCGACAAATCATCCGTTACTAACCCGCTTCTAGGCTCCGCGTCCAACAATTCGAGTTCCAAAGGACATTTGAGCACCTTCGCCCCGAAAGCCGAAAGAGCCCGCCAGTAATCGCCAAAAGCCGGAGTCACCAAATAAGTCGCCTCCAGCTTCGACAAATCCCAAGCCGCCCAAGTCAACAATTCCGCCGAACCATTCCCCGGCAATATCCAATCCGGGTCAACATTCAAAGCCTCACCCAAAGCAGTCCTGAGCTCTCCATAATCCGGGTCTGGGTAAGCCGTCAGACTGCTCAAGTGTGCTTGAATCGCAGCCAGGGCCGACTCAGGAGGGCCCAAAGGACTGATACTCGCAGAAAAATCGAGAATAGCAGAAGCAGGGCAGCCTGCCAGTGCGGCTGCCCAAGCTAAATTCCCACCGTGTACAGGTCTAATCAAGACTCAGTTCGCCAGCTATTCCGCGTTTTTCGGCGGTGCAACTCTGTCCTTAAACAACTTCCCTGCGGAAAATGCAGGAACTCGGGTTGCTGGGATTTCCATCTTGTCGCCAGTTTTGGGATTCCGACCCTCGCGGGCTTTGCGTTCCCGCGACTCAAACGAGCCAAAACCGACCAGCGTCACCTTGTCGCCGTCAGAGACAGCTTCCATGATTGCTTCCAAGGCTGCACTCAACACGGCATCTGCCTGTTTTTTAGTGACACTAGCCTTTTCCGCCACTACATCAACCAATTCACCTTTGTTCATTGCGCACTCCTTCAGGGTTTGCAAAATACGTCAAACAGAGTTCAACTATTAGCTGTGAGTTATCAACTGCATTGGGGTGTGGCTTGGGAGGTTTGGGTTGTTCCCTATGGCTCCTGTCCGCTTCCCCAATTCAAAACTCCTGCTGAATACCAATTACCCTAGGGTAATTGGTCAGAAAAGGAATTTTTGTTTCTAATTGCTGAAAACCCCACAGCATCTAATTTTCACTGCATTATTCTAAAGTCTTGCCGACCGTTATGGATCGGTGGAACCTTTAATTTATATGGAACTTGCCAACTTTTTAGAATTAATACCCAAAATTAGATAAAAAAATACCGCTTTGGAAAGAAGATTTCTCGCCTCGGTGGATTTGAAATAGGAAAACAAGCAAAAATGGAAGTAATAAAGTGTCACTTGTCAAGGGTTTAAGAAAAGTTTTTTTTCTTCTTCCTTCTTCCTTTCCCCCTCTTTCTTTCCCCCCGTGGGGCATGGCTGTTTCATTCTCCCGAAACCCGCCAGGGACTTCAGTCCCTGTCTCATAGCTGAATTCGTCTTCAGACGACTGGAAGAGTCATTTATAACCTTCTTCCAGAGGACTAATGAGTTCTTTAGTCCTCTTTTAGAGGACTTTAGCTTTGAGGCAGGGATTTCAACCCCTGTCGGACTGTCGGACTGTCGGACTGAGGGAAAGAGCGTTAAGTTGACACCTCTCCCCTCTTCCCTCAACATCCGTTAAATCCCTTAAATCCGCTACAAAATGTGTTGCCGAACTTCCTTCAGTCTACTGTCTCGGCTGGATCGGCTGACTGCGCTGCAACAGTTGGCGCGCGTCGGGACTGATGTTGTTTTGGTAGCCAAAGTTCGATCGATCGCTATCATCCAAAATCTGCGGAGTCAGCAATACAATCAACTCTGCCCGCTGGTTAGCCTTATTGGTACTCCTGAACAGCGAACCGATAATCGGCAAATCTCCCAAAATCGGAATCTTGTTCGCTGTAGTCCGTTCTTCGTCGCGGATAATCCCCGAAACAATCAAAGTCTGACCGTCCCGAAGGCGAATTAGCCCCGATTGCAACGAGCGCTCGCCCAGCAGCCTGATCTGATTGGTGTTCGGGCCCGTGCTCAGGTTTTGAACGCCGCCAGGTGTCCTGATAATCGGGTTCACCCGCAGAGAGACAAAGCCATTATCGTCAACCCGGTCGATCGCCACCCCCAGCTGCAAACCAGCCCTGTCCTTGACGGCCGTCACCGTTTGGGTACTTGTATTTCCGGTACTCTGGGTTTGGGACGTGATGTTAGTGATCACCTCATCAGTAATATTCACATTTGCCGTTTCCCCTTCTTGGACAACCAGAGTCGGATCGGTCAGGATTTTGGCATTCTGG
This sequence comes from Microcoleus sp. FACHB-61, assembly GCA_014695295.1. Classification (GTDB taxonomy): domain Bacteria; phylum Cyanobacteriota; class Cyanobacteriia; order Cyanobacteriales; family Microcoleaceae; genus Microcoleus. Next base: position 13,889 of record JACJNY010000050.1, read on the forward strand.
CTCAGAATAGTGGCCTGCAACGCCGACAGGAACCTCCTCGGATACTGGAACAGCGGGAACAAGCCGAACTCTGCACTTCCTGAGGCTGTCGTCGATCCAGGCTCGTAGTCCGTAATTCCAACTCGCGTGGGGTCATTAGTAACTGGGGCTGTCGGCTGGAGGAACACACCTTTGCCGGGACCTAGGAGACCTTGACCTGTAAACGGTACGATACGCCGGCCGTTCGCATCGTAGAAAACGTCCCCCTGTACAGGGTTGCCGGTGATCGGTCGAGCGAGGATCCCATTTCGGACAGCATCGCCAGGGGGCGGATTGATGCCACCAAAATTGAGAGTTGCCGCCCCATCGTCATTGACGAAGAAATTGTTATTAATTCCGAAAGAGAAACTGCTGCTACTGGTGTTGTTTCCCAACAAGTTGATATCGATCACCTTGACGTTGACAGCCACTTGACGGCGGCGCAAATCTAGCTGTGTCAAGAAAGCCACAGCCATGTCAACTTTGCGCGGGTCGCCCACCAAAGTGATGGAATTGAGCCTCGCATCCGCCAGCACCGACAGTCCCCTCAGCAAGAGCGGCCCGGTGCCTTGGGTAGCGCCGATCGCCTTAATGTCCGGTTCCCTAATTTCCACATCCCGCGCCGCATTTCCCTGGCCCACGCTTTGAATAGTCACCCGAGTAATCGGCAGTTGACTTTCCGCGCCTTGAGCACTCAAAAAGTTAGCTGCATCCGTAGACCGAACTTGATTGAGCCGCAGAGTCCGAATGATAATATTGCGCGAGTCGATCGGCAAGCTAGTCCCTACAAAAATCGTCCGCCCCTGGCGGTTAGCTTGCAGCCCGCTGAGCCGCAGCACGTAATTAAAGACATCTTGCACCGACTCATTTTCGATGTCCAAAGAAATCTTTGGCCCTTCATCTGACCCCGAGGCTCCTGGCTGACCAGGCACTGCGGGCTGACCCGGTTGACCAGGGGCCCCGCCACCTGTAAAAGCGATGTTCAAGCCAGCAGCGCGGGCCAGCAGAGCCAAAACGTCCCGCACTGGGGCATCCCGCAGCACCAAGCGGGGGATGCGTTCTCCCGAACTCAGTTCAATATTTCCCGCGCCAGGGGCGATGTTAGACACCGCGATATCTCCCAAGGGCGGAGCAACTGCCCGCGGTTGGAAAGGCGCAGCCTGATTTGTCTGAGATTGAATTTCGCTGGGGAGGGGCGGGCGATCGTTTCTGGTAACAGTAACTTCGGGATTTGGCAGCAGCACGCCTGGGTTTTGCGACGTGCGGACTTGGGGAGCCGGCGGGGGAGCTGTTTGGGTCAGCGGCAGTCCCGGAGGCGGCGGAGGTGCAGTTTGGGCAGACTGCACAGTCCCGCCCTGTCCGGCAACGTTGAGGACGATGCTTTGGCCTTGTCCCGGAACAATTTGTCCGTTGGGAACTCCGTTGGTGCCGGCCACCACAACGCGGATGCTGTTAGCCTCTACCTGGCTGATTTCTACTGAAGAAATGCCCGGAGCGGGGTTGTCTTGACGGAAGCTGTTGCCTTGTGGCAAGCGGAGCTGGGTGTTGATAATTGTGGCTTGGTAAGTATTGCCGTTATTGATGGCGAAAACTTGCGGGCGATCGCCCTTTTCTGTCGCTAGGACAATATTTACGCCATTATTTCCTTGACTTATTTGCACTCCTGTGACTTGAGTCGGCGCTGCCAAGACGGGGGCTTGCGCTACGAGAACTCCGGCCATGCTGCCCAAGAATCCTCCACTTAACCGTAGATGCTGTTTCACGTTCTCTCCTCCACTACACTTTGTTATTTGTTGTTCGCAGTCTTTTGTCGCTAGCTGCTAAACTGACTGAAAGATTCTCGATTCGAGCCTTTTTGAAGGGAGAAGTTATGCCATTTTCGATTTTCGATTTTCGATTTTCGATTGGGAATAACTGATGACATAAGGGTTATAAACTATCCTACATTTGCATTACTTTTCGGAACTGGTATTAGAAGAAATTAGGTCTTCAAGCTAATTTTTGAATGCCATATAAAAACTAATTTTCTGGCATTCATAATTTTTTGACTTATACCTTCTATCTTCAAACTTCAACCTTCTGCCTTCTCCCTTCTTGTGAAAGAGCGACTTTTGAACAATAGGTAATATCCCCCAAACTACCGCTATTTAGCCCCGGGACTCGGAGCCGGAGTTGCCGGTTTTTCTTCCTGCTTTAACGGCAGCAGCGCGTGCAAGTCAAAAGCCGTTTTAATTTTAGTTTCTGGCTGATCCACAGGGATTATTTTCCCTTTCAAGTAGTCAACTTGAATTGCCTGAGTTGATGTTAGCAATTCAGATTTCAAATTCCTCACTACCAACAGCGACTGCATCAATTCCAAGTTACGCATAAAATTGCGGGTTTGAGCGAAACTGCCTTCAAACTCTACCTTAAATTTTTTGCGTCTGAGCTTGCCAGCCAGGGACGGCCCGAAGGAGGTATCGGCCAGAATATCAGGGTCTGGAGCTCCCGGCGCGGCGGTGGCTGCTGCTGGCGGGATATCCGGCTCAAATTTGGTAATTTTAGCCTTGAGGTCGTCTCCTTGCACGCCGGCGTTGATTCTATTAACCAGTTGGGTCATGTCAAGCAGCAGCGTGTTGGCGCTGGCGTCGCTGGCAAACATTGCCGTCACGTTGGCCCGGCGCTGTTTTGCTTCTTCTTGTTTTGCTTCTGCTTCTGCCTTTTTTTGAATTAGAGTTTGCAATTGCAGTTGCGTTTGCTCGCTTTCGGTAAGTTTTTGCTTGAATTCGCTGGTTTTTTGGAATTCTGGCCATACGAACTGGTAGCCGAGGCCGCCGGCAATGACCAGGCCAAGTACCGCGACGCCGATTGCTTGGACTTGGGGCGTCAGCTTAATGCCGAATATTTCCTGAGTCCCTGTTTCTTCTGCTTGTCCGCTAGGACCAACATACTCATTTGCTAATGTCATTGTTTTTTCACCTCTGGTTTTTGTGGTTCTAGCACTCCTTTTTCTTGAAGTGTTTCTATCCGTATTGCTAGCCCGTCTGCTTGCTTGCTCCGCAGCTCGGGGAGCAACTCGGAGGCCCCCGTCGGGCTGAGCGTTGTTTCAATTTTATATTCCACCACCGGCCGCAGTTGGGGAAGTTCTGCTGCTGGTGCTGCTGCGTTTTGGTTGCGCACTTGTAATTGTGTGGGGTTGTTTTTTAATGTGGCCGCTACCAGTCTGGTATCGGTGTTGAGGAAGAAAGGAGAACGCTGGACTAGCAGCATAAAGTCGTTAACTTGAGCAAAGGTACTGGCTATCCCTGAAATTTGTACTTTTGCTGCCTGCGGCGGGACCACGGGGGCGGGAGCAGCAGCCGGGGTGGGGCTGGCTGGAGACGGACTCGCCCCCGGGGAGGCGGCGGGAGTTGCTGCGGGGGGAGGTGGTGCTGCTGCAACGGGGGAGGGACTGGGGTCGATTTGCTCGATTTTGGCAATTTGCACTCCCGCCGGAGTGCGGGCACTCAGGTCTTGCAGCATGGCCGACCAAGGTTTAATTTGGTCGAATACTCCGGCTAATGCTTTGTATTCGGCGGTAACTTGGTCGGTTTCGGCGTTGATGGCTTTGATGGTGTTGGCTTGAGTGTTTAACTTTGCCACTTCTGCGTCCATGGTTGCTTGTCGTGCGGCCAACTTGGTATTTTCGTTAGTCGCCCACCACCAGGCGCCCATGACTGCGGCGTTGATGCCGAAGGCAAACAGCAGCGCCCCAATTAGGGGCAGTTGGTCTTTGGCTCCACCGGAACTTTTTTTAGCTGAGCTTTTGGCTGCTGCAACGGGTTTGTAGTCCGGACGGTCGTTGAGAAAATTAATATCTAGGCTGTACATGGCTTCACTCGATTTTATAGCAGAAGGTAGAAGATAGAAGGTAGAAGGTAGAAGATAGAAGGCACAAGGTAGAAGGTAGAAGACACAAGGTATAAGGAAGAAGCAATCGACCGCTTATGTTTCAGCAATTAAGAAGGTCCTAACTGTCTTGGCTGTTGCTATAGATTTAAATTTGAAATTTTAGATTTTAGACAGAACCCAAGATTGCTGGTACAAGTGAAGGATTTATTTAGGGAAGAAAGAAACAACTTTCTGCCTTCTACTGAAGGAAGGGGCTGCTTCTACCTCAGATATATTCTACCTTTTACCTTTTACCTTCTACCTCCAATATTCTACCTTCTGCTTTCTGCCTTCTTCTTTTGGAAGGGGCTTTTACCTAAAATTCTCAAATCGGTTTTTCTCTCATCTAAAACTCTTAGGTCACATAACCTCCCTCAGTCCTAAACCTAGGGCGACTCCTAAACCTGCTCGCTGTTCTGGGGTAATTTCTTCGCTGATTTCGAGTCCTAGGGTTTCGATGGGATCGACTTGAGATGCCGGCAAGCTTAATCTTTGCATGAAAAATTCGTCGAGTTTGCCGATCGCAGCTCCAGGACCCGCTAGCAGCAGTTGCGCTACTTCGAGTTCTTCGCTCTGGTTGAGGTAAAAGTCTACTGAGCGGCGCAGTTCGTCTGCTAGTTCTCCCAATACTTTAATCATCGCATTTGTTCCCGGATTGGCGTCTCCCGAGGCGCCCATTGTATCTGTGACTGGCAGGGTCATGCCTTGCAGTTCGCTGGTGTCTCTGGTTGGCGGCAGGTTCATGGCTTGGTTGAGGGCGGTCTGGATTTGGTAGGTGCCGATCGGGATGGTACGGTTGAACTGAGGTATGCCGTCCACTACTATAGCTAACTCGGTACTGTCAAATTCTATGGCGGTCAGGACGGCGGCTTCTTGGGAGGAAAATTGTTGCAGTTGGTCTTTGAGGGTGCGGATCAGGGCAAAGCTCGTTACTTCTAGCACGTCTATAATCAGTCCGGCTTCTTTGAAGGTTTCGATGTATGTGTCGGTAACTTCTCTGCGGGTTGCTACTAACACGACTTGCACTTTTTCTACGCCGTCGTCATCTACAAAAAGGCCTATTTTTTGATAGTCTACGTCGGCGTCTTCTCTGGGAAACGGCAAGTACAGTCCTGCTTCTGCGTTCATGTAATCCCGCAGTTCTTCTTCGTTGAGTTCTGCGGGAACTGGGATTAAGCGGATGACGGCTTCCCGGCCGGGAATAGCTGTGGCTACTCGCTTGGCTTTGATTTTGTTTTCGGCGAGGACGGCGCGTATGAGTTCTGCCATTCCAGGCGGATCGACTATTTGTCCTTCTTGTACTATGTCTTCTGGAACTTCTATTGAGGCTAGGGTGGCTAATTTTAATGTCTGAGCTTTCTTTTCGAGCTGAATGATGTTGATGCGGTCTGGGGCTATTTCGATCCCGATTCCTGGCTGGCGTTGGGAAAGTAGACCTTTGAAAAAGTTAACCATGTGATTGGGTCGCTGGTAATTGCTGTTTTTTTATTTTGTAGTTGGCCAGCCTGATTCAGCGCGCCCGGTGTTGGAGGGTTGGTTTCCAACTGCCGAAAGAGTGCTGTAATCTGGGTATCCCGCCGTAGCTGCGCAGATCCGTCTGTGTTGCGCGATAGCTAGTTCCGATTTTATGCTATCCAATTTACTTGACAATAGCTATTCTGCTGCGAATGTCAACAAATCCCAGCTCGATCGACCGAAAACCTGCCGATTCTGCACAAAAACCGACTCTCTCGCTCGGGGATCCGGCTACAAAACTCTCTCTCGCACTCGATCGCGTTTGACTCGGGCGATTCCCTACCCTTCGGGAACCCCTGCGGGGAACGGGATAGCTTCGCTTCACGCTTTTTTGTCTAACGGTTCCCATAACTCTCAAATTTTATTCTATGAAACGTAAATCTTGGCAACTGTTTGCTGTTTTTGGGCTGGTGGGGCTGCTGCTGGCTGCGGTGGTGAGTTGCAGCAAGCCGGCTGTTAATTCCCAGGCAAATAATACGCAGGAAATCGAGTTCTGGACTATGCAGCTTCAACCTCAGTTTACTGAGTATTTCAACAAGACGATCGCCGGTTTTGAAGCGGAAAATCCGGGGGTGAAGGTGCGTTGGGTGGACGTTCCTTGGTCGGCGATGGAAAGCAAGATTTTGGGGGCGGTTTCGGCGAAAACAGCGCCGGATGTGGTTAACCTAAATCCCGATTTTGCTTCGCTGTTGGCGGGACGCAATGCTTGGCTGGATTTGGATTCTCGGATTCCGCAGCAAGTTCGATCGCTCTATCTCCCAAATATTTGGAAAGCTAGTATGCTCGATGGCAAGAGTTTTGGCATTCCTTGGTATCTCACGACTGGGGTGACTATTTACAATACGGAGTTGTTGAAGAAGGCTGGAATTGCTAAGCCTCCGGCTACTTATGCCGAGTTGGCACAGGTTGCGAAGCAGGTGAAGGAAAAGACTGGTAAGTTTGCTTTTTTTGTGACTTTTGTGCCGGAAGATTCGGCGGAAGTTTTGCAATCTTTCGTGCAGATGGGTGTGCCTTTGGTTGACGCTAAAGGCAAGGCTGCTTTTAATACTGCTAAGGGCAAAGGTGTTTTTCAGTATTGGGTGGATTTGTACAAAGACGGACTTTTGCCGCAGGATGTTTTGGTACAGGGACATCGCAGGGCGATCGAGCTTTATCAAGCTGGGGAAACTACTTTTTTAGCTTCCGGGCCTCAGTTTTTGAAGGCGATTTCTGAGAATGCTCCGAGTATTGGTGCTGTTTCGGCTGCTGCGCCTCAAATTACGGGGGAAACAGGCAAGAAGACTGTGGCGGTGATGAATTTGGTTGTGCCCCGCGACAGCAAGCGCCCTGATGATGCTGTCAAGTTTGCTTTGTACGTGACTAATTCTCAAAATCAGTTGGCTTTTGCTAAGGCTGCTAATGTTTTGCCTTCTACGGTTGAGGCTTTGCAGGACGGTTATTTTAAGAACGTTCCGACTGATGCTCCCGCAGCCGATCGAGCTCGGGTTGTTAGTGCTTCTGGGTTGACTTCCGCCGAGCTATTGATTCCGCCTCTCAAGGATGTTAAGAAGCTGCAAAAGGCGATTTATGACAATTTGCAGGCGGCAATGTTGGAGGAGAAGTCGGTAGACCAAGCTGTTGCTGATGCGGCTAAGGCTTGGGATCAAAAGTAGTTTTTAATTGAAGCTGGGGCGGGATTTTTTTTGATCTCGCCTCTTGCTTTTAAGGTTGAATTGTCCAGTCTTCCTGCACTAAATCAGGCACTTGCGAAAAATCTCGGTAGTTGCGCGTAACGAGGATAGCATTATTAGCAAGTACAATAGCAGCAATCCGCAAATCTTGCGTGCCGATGCGTATTTTTTGACGACGGAACTCAGTGTAAATAGTGAAAGCATTCTGGTCAAATTTCTGAATATTTAGAATTTTGAAATCATCTAATGTATCCCATAACCTGGTGTAAGCCAATACTAATTTGTCCGCTTGCGAAGGTTCAGAAGCGTTTTTAATAACCTTGAACCTGCCGCGAATTACTTCCTCTACGGTTACGATAGTTACAGCAAGGTTTTCTGCGTTAACCTCGACCCGCTGCACCATCATTGGATGATTCTGTTGCCAAAGGGAGAAACAATCCGTATCAAGTATGTATCGGCTCATTTGGTCTCAACCGCAGCGTCAATTTGACTATAATAAGCTTCGGTTTCTGCATCGACTTCGCGGCGATATTCTTCTATGTGTGCCAATACCTCATCGTATTGCGGATCGTTTTCATACTTACCAGCTAACCTCACCCAAGGATTGTTCGATCGACTAGAAGTGAGTTTGACAGAGACGATTTCTGCTTCGGCTAGCTGGGCATTTACTAAATCGTGAAGGTTTTGCAGTGCTTGCGATCGCGTCTCGCCAAAAGCTTTACATTCCGGCCATCCCAGCAACGCTGCACTGACTGTTCTGTCTGATTCGTTTTTAATGATTATGTGAGCCGTTGAGCTGTCGAGGTCGCCCCCAGAGTTAGTGCGATCGGCTGCGCGAATGTCGCAGGTAGCGTTACCTGTTAAGAGTGTTTTTGTCTTGATTGTCTGCTTGGTGTTTTCCTGGCGCGGCTTTTCTCTTTCTCCAATGATAAGCCGGCCTTTGATAAGCGCGTCATAAAGTTTGGCTGTGTTTGGAAACTTTTCTCGTGGCCAGCTCGGCGAGTCAAGAGCTACCTTGACTGTAGAATCGATGTTTTCCTGACGCTGCTTGATTATGTTTCGCCTGAAAAGCTCCTCAAATAGTAAAGTTTGCTCTTGGGCTGGCAAAGCTTCTATATATTCAATGAGCGTTTGCACCGATATAAGGCTGCTCATAAACTTCTATCTCTAAATTTTTCTAAATTCACTTGTATTGTAACAAAAATTGGGACTTGGGACTTGGGCATTAGGCATTAATCTTTTTTGCTCTCGCCCCTTGCTTTTTTCTGCCACTTGACTTATTATTAAATAATGGTAATCTGTGCCGCCATATATATAAGCATATATAGCAATCCTTGTAGGAGTCGTAATTTTTTTACCCCACCCCAACCCTCCCCTTACTAAGGGGAGGGAGTAAGAAATTCACAAATGATTTAGGATTGCTATATAAGCTTTTAAGTTATTATCGAGTGATAAAATTACCGCCTCTTGACAACGCGGAGTCAGAAGAGAACTCTGGATAAGCCAATCTTGACTATTTTAGAAGTAAATGTTTGTTGATAAGAACGATCGCTCATCCCAGAAACCGGGTTTCTTTATCCGGTGCGAGATCCTTTCTCAATTCAGCTTAATTGATGATTTGTAGGAACATAGCCTGAATTACTCAAATATTCAGAAATTTGACTCGTGTTAAAATCCAAGCTCAGATCGGAATAGGAGAACATTCTTATGCCAGCGATGACACTCAAAGATTTAAACCAAGTTCAAACCCTTTTTTCCGAAGCGGGTTTAGATTACAAAATTGAACTAGAAGACGGGAGACTTTCAATTGTGGGACCATCAGACATCGTATCCAGTGAAATCAGTAGCCGTCTCATCGCCTTTCTTTTCGCTTGGATAAATCCCCGTCGCTTGGGGAGAGTCTTTGACTCCGCAGGCGGTTTCATCATGCCGGATACGAATGTCAAAGCACCGGATGTTTCTTTTGTGCGGGCCGCCCGCTTGCGCCAAAGTCCGCGTTATTTTGGAGAACTTGTCCCCGATTTGGTGGTTGAGATTAAATCTCAGAGCGATCGCATTAAGCCTATAGAAACCAAGGTTTTGAAGTTTATAGAATTGGGTGCGATAGTCGGAATTCTGATAGATCCTGATGAAGAAACAGTGACTATTTATCGCTCTACAGGTGAACCGACTGTTTTAGCAAATGGCGATATCTTAACAGTAGCAGAACTTTTTCCCGGTTGGGAATTGCCCGTTTCGGAATTGTGGCCTCCTATCTTTACGGAGGAAGAAACACAAGTGTGATGCGCTTAAGCTTGGGATTGTTGTTGTTGCAGAAAATAGCCGACGAGATAAAGCGAACCGCAAAGGATTGTTAGGTTGTCACCTGTAACAGCAGCATCTAAAGCTGTTGTTAAGTCGGGGAAGGCTTGACAGAGTGTTAATTCGGGACAGATAATTTGAGCGAGGGTGGCTAATTCTGCAGGGGATGATGACTTTGGATCTGGTACGGGAACTAGGTAAAGTCGATCGCCCTTTTTGAGTAATGCTTTCAAAATATCATCGCAGTCTTTAGTCGCCAGAATGCCGATTACCCAATTAATCGGTGACGGGTGATTGTTCAGGCGATCGACATATTCACGCAGGGCGATCGCTGCGGCGGGGTTGTGCGCGCCGTCAATTAATATGTTGCGGTTTTTCCAAGTTGTCGGCTGGAGTCTTCCGGGCCATTGGGTTTTGGCGATACCGTTTTCGATCGCGGTTGGGGAAATTTGCCATCCTTGCTGTTGGAGGTTTTGCAGGGTGGCGATCGCAATTGCTGAATTCATTAGTTGAATTTTTCCCAGCAGCGGCAATTGATATTTTATTTTAACCGCATTTTGATTTAACTGATATTCTGCGAATCCTTGTCCTAAATCTATTGCAGGTTTTACCCAAGTTGCCGGACAGTCTAATTCTTTAATGCGTTTTTCTACTACTATTCTAGCTGATTCTGGCAATTCTCCGATAACTGCCGGACATTTTGCTTTAAGAATTCCCGCTTTTTCCCCAGCAATATCTGCCACCGTGGGGCCGAGTATTTGCCAGTGTTCAAGACTGATAGAAGTGATGACGCTAGCCAGAGGTGTTTCGCAAACGTTAGTCGCGTCTAATCTTCCTCCTAATCCAGTTTCTATGACTGCGATGTCTGTTTTTTGTTCGGCGAAATACAGCCAAGCTGCTGCGGTGATTATTTCAAATTGAGTGGGAGTTTCGGTGTTGTTTTGGGTGGCGGCGACAACCCGTTGGAGACACTGTTGCAATGCTCTTGGGGAAATCGGTTTTTGGTTGATGCAAATTCTTTCTGTCCAATCGATTAAGTGCGGGGATGTGTAGCGCCCGACTCGATAGCCTGCTTCTGTTAGTACGGAAGAGAGATAAGCGCAAACGGAACCTTTACCATTTGTGCCGGCAACGTGGATAATGGGTACTTGTTTGTGAGGGTTGTCTAGCTTTTCGAGAAGGTGGTGAATTCTTTCTAGCCCAAGATGGACGCCGAAATGTTGGTAAGATTGAAGGATGGATTCTGCATTCATTGAGGATTATTGGATTTTTTAACGAACCGCGAAGGCGCGAAGGGCGCGAAGGAAGAGAGGAGATAGATGTCGATCGGTATGAATATTATTTCTCTGTTTTCGGGTTGTGGCGGGTTGGATTTGGGTTTTCGCTTAGCTGGCTTTAATCCGGTTTGGGCGAATGAATATGATAAGTCTATTTGGGATACGTATAATTTCAATCATCCTGAAACTATTTTAGATCGCAGAGATATCAGAAAAATCAAATCTGATGAAATTCCCAACTGTATTGGGATAATCGGCGGCCCTCCTTGTCAAAGTTGGAGTGCGGCCGGCGCTAAACGAGGGATTGATGACAGTCGGGGCCAACTTTTCTGGGATTATATCAGAATTGTGCGGGACAAGCAGCCTTTGTTTTTTTTAGCTGAGAATGTTAGCGGTATCTTGGCTCCCAGAAACAAGGAAGCTTTTACTTATATATTATCGCAGTTTGAGGAAATCGGGTATCGGGTTTCGTACAAGTTGTTAAATGCTAAAAATTTTGGTGTTCCGCAAGATAGGCAAAGGGTGATTGTTGTTGGCTATCGGGAAACTCTGGGTTTTGGTTTTGAGTTTCCCGAACCTGAAACCAATGTTTTGACGCTGAAAGATGCGATTTTTGATTTGCAGGCCGCGCCACTGTCAGTTAAGGCTAAATTAGATAATTATCACGATTCTGTCCCAAATCACGAATGTGCGGATTTGGGGTTTTCGAGCATTTATATGTCGCGGAATCGAGTGAGAATTTGGTCAGAACCTTCTTTTACAATTCAGGCAAGCGGCAGACACGCACCTCTCCATCCTCAAGCTAGTAAAATGATTTTGGTTGGCAAAGACAAACGCATTTTTGACCCCAATTCGCCTCTGCCTTACCGTCGGCTTTCTGTGCGAGAATGCGCGAGAGTTCAGACTTTCCCGGATGAGTTTATTTTTAAGTACAAGTATATTGCTGATGGATACAAAATGGTCGGCAATGCTGTTCCTGTGAAGTTGGCGAGAGTTTTGGCAAGTAAGATTTTTGAGGATATTTCGACCTTCTGAAACAAAACATACGCCGAATCTCTATATGTTGATTTTTTACTCCGCGTGGGCGAAGCCAGCGCGCCAGCGCTTAGGCAGCAGAAAGCTTGTGTAGGATAGGTTTCAACCGCCGAGGTTTACTAGAAATTATCGGCGTTTATCTGCGTTTATCTGCGGTTTCCCTATCAATCAAAGATTTATGGAATAAGTTTAGTTTGCTGTACAGATTATCACAAAAATTTTGTTAACTCGCCGAGATTGTGCTGAATCGCATTTGTCCCGCGAATATGAGACAAGGGAGAACCTCCGTACAAAAAGCTGTTCAAACTAACTTGGTAATTTTGTTGAACTGCTAAATCCAGCCACAAATTGTTAATCGCATCTCCGGGCTTGTAGTCGGGAATATTGTGCTGATAGTAAGGAAAACTGTCTATACAAGTATTGAAAAAGTTCTTGCGCCCGCAATGCTTTAAATACTGATATCGCGGTTTGAATTCTGTTTGATTTTCCAATACTGTATATATAGTATCTGCGAGAGATTCTGGGTCAAATTTGGCGTAAAGACCCGCACCTTCGGGGAAAACAGGCGAGTTTCCTCTGGCGTATTGGTTGAATTCTTCAAAACAAATTACTGGTACGTTGCAACTCATGGCTTCGGTAATTCCCCGGTTTTTTCCTTCGAGTAGGGAACCGAGGACGAATGCTTGGGCTCGCGAATAATATGTGGGTATTTCGCTGTAGTAGTCAACTCTCGGGACTAAGTTAATGTAGTCGGAGGGATTGGTTAAAATTGTCTCGACTTGTTGCCATTCTTTTAATGCGTACTGGTCAAGAGTTTTTAGGTTGCTAGCATCAAATTCGTGGCCGGTGACTACTGTTAATTTTATCGGTTTTTGCGGATATTTCTGGCGGTAAACTTTTAAGGCTTTGGCAATGATGGGCAAATTTTTTTCTTCGGAAATTCGGGCGACGGCGAGGAGGTCGATATCTTTGGCGGGGACGTTGCGCGGGGAAATTAAGTATTCGTTGATGAAGTCGGTGTCTTGTAGGGGTATGATTGGTTTGTGGGCGCGATCGGGATAAGTTTCGCGAAACCATTTATCCCGCTGCGGGTTTTTGTATAAACTGGAGTAGGCGTCAGCTATGGGGGCCCAGGAATAGGAGATTCCGGGGGAATAGGTGAAGGAGAAAAATACTGAGGAAAGTTGGGGAAATAGTTTGTTGATGAGTTCGACTGCTTCGCTGAAGTAAATTCCTTTGATGAAACGGCCTTCGTAAAACAGCGGGGGAAGCAAGACGTAGAAACTGACTGTATCGAAGCGGTGGGGTTGGTCTTCAAATATCTCCCAGCTAAAGGCGTCTAAGTCTGCATAAATTTCCGCGATTGGTTTGTTGATGTGGGGGTTGCGTAAATATGGTTTTTGTCGATCGTAGTTTCCGCGTACCATATAATTCTGAGTGTGAGTATCTAGCTTTTTTTATTTAACCGCAGAGGCCGCAGAGGGCGCAGAGGAGAAGAGAAGAGAGATATTCACAAGTCATCTAAGGGTGGTTCTAGTGATTCATTGTCGCCAATTGTGAGGGCTAGTTGGTAGATTTGGCGGCGGGGGAGGGATGTTTGTTGCGCTAGCTGGCGACTGGCTTGGGAACGACTTATGCCTTCGGCAATTAATGTTTGCAATTCTGCTTTGATGGCGTCTTCGGAAAATATTGGGGCTGCTGTTTGGATGCCGGCAATTACGAGGGTAAATTCTCCCTGGGGTTCGCGATTGGTGTAAAGCTCGATCGCACTTTCCATACTACCACGCCAAAACTCTTCGTGCATTTTAGTTAACTCTCTCGCCAGCACAATCTGTCTGTCGCTTCCCAAAGTATTTGCTAAATCTTGTAAAGTTTGCCGCAATCGGTGGGGAGATTCGTATAAGATTATAGTGCGGGATTCTATTTGCAAAGCTTCTAAACTTTGTTGGCGTTCTTGACCTTTCACGGGTAAGAAACCTTCAAATACAAATCTTTCTGTGGGTAATCCTGATGCAGTTAGGCCAACAATGCAGGCGGTCGGGCCGGGAATCGGAATAATGTTAATATTAGCGTCGGCGCAAGCTTTGACTAACTCGTATCCAGGGTCAGAAATTCCCGGCATTCCGGCATCGGTGACGATGGCGATATCTTTGCCTAAATGCAGTTTGTCGATGAGTTCGGGAAGTCGCTGGTGTTGGTTGTGTTCGTGATAGCTGATTTGGGGAGTTTTGATTTGAAAATGTTGCAAGAGTTTGCCTGTATGGCGGGTATCTTCGGCGGCGATGAAGTCTACTGTTTGCAAGATTCGGATGCCGCGAAATGTCATGTCTTCGAGGTTGCCGATCGGGGTTCCTACGATGTAAAGTGTTCCTGTGGTGGGATTTGCTTGCATTTTAAGATTGGGATTTTTTAACCGCAGATGAACGCGGATTAACGCAGATATGAAAACGGGATTATTTTTGGGATTGGCGACTTTAGATTTAATTTATTTGACCGGGAAGCCTCCGGGTGAAAATCAGAAAGTTGTTGCTTCTGATTGTACCATTGCTGCGGGCGGGCCGGCGGCAAATGCTGCGGTGACTTTTAGCTATTTGGGGAATGTGGCGATATGGGCTGGGGTTTTGGGCACTCACGCGATCGCCCAATTAATTCGTGCAGACTTAGCGGAGTATAATGTCAAGATAATTGATTTGGAACCCGGGCGATCGCACTCGCCGCCAGTTTCCTCGATTATTGTAACTGAAGCAACGGGCGATCGGGCGGTAGTGTCGATTAATGCTACTAAATCTCAGGTTGACCGCCAAGCAATTAACCAAGATATTTTAACATCCGTTAGTATTGTACTGCTGGACGGACATCAAATCGCAGCCAGCAAGGAAATTGCTCAACTTGCTAAGTCAAAAAACATTCCAATTGTCCTCGACGGTGGCAGTTGGAAACCCGGATTAGAGGAAATATTGCCTTTCATTGAATGGGCGGTATGTTCCGAGAACTTTCATCCCCCCAACTGCGACAATTCAGAACAAGTCTTTGCTTATTTGTCAGCAGCCGGAATTCCCAATATTGCTATCACTCGCGGCGAAAAATCAATTTCATACCTCAGCAATGGCAGTTACGGCAGTATAGAAATACCTCAAATTCAAGTCACAGACACTTTAGGCGCTGGCGATATTTTTCACGGGGCTTTCTGTCACTACATTTTGCAAAATAACTTTACAGACACTCTCACCGCAGCAACTAAAATTGCCTCCCATTCCTGCAAAAATTTCGGAACCCGCGGCTGGATGAATAAAGGTTAATTTTAATGAAAAATTAACCAAATATCCGGGCAAAACCCATCCCAGCTAGAAAAATTGAACGGGCAACACTTGTTAAGTTAAAATCCTGATAGCAACATTGACAAAATTTGTGAACTTCTCTCTTCTCTTCCTTCGCGCCCTTAGCGCCTTCGCGGTTCGTTAACAAGATTGCTATATTAGTAAGACAAGTTCAAACCAAGCCAAACTGTCCCAAAACAACATACCCGAATCATGTCTGACACCCAACCTCTAACTATCACCCTTCCCCCTTTGCGGATTACGCTAACAGAACAACAGCAAGTTAACCTAGAATGGCTGACACAAAACTTGCCAAATCTACTCACCCCAAGCAAACCAGAAGTCCCCGATAATATGAAACAGTGGGTGGCGGCCAACAAATTATTAAATCAACCCGACGCAGAAATTATTCAAGCCCTAGTAAGTACCGGCATAGATGCGGAAACAGCAACAGCAGAAGTTACGGAAATATCCTCTCATCCCTACTTCCAAGCAGGTAGTCAGTACGTCCAGTTATTGCAAAAACTAGAATCGCAACTCAGGATTAACAATCAATTAGCGGCACTGTCTTCAAAATTTGGAACAATCGAACGCAAAAGCAGCCTTTCCCGAGAGTATTTTCTCGAAAATTACTACGCCAAAAATACTCCAGTAATTATTACTAACATCATGCACAACTGGAAAGCATTGCAGTTGTGGACGCCAGAGTATTTGCAGCAAAAATACGGCGATGCAACGGTGGAAATTCAAGCCAACCGCAACTCAGACCCGGATTACGAAATTAAAATTCACAACCACAAAAAAACTGTTTTGTTCCGCAAATATGTAGAGATGGTTGTCACTGGCGGGCCCAGCAACGATTGTTACATGGTTGCTAACAACCAGACTCTGGAGAGAGAGGAATTTAAACCTCTATTCAACGATATTGAAATTTTTCCAGAATACCTCAATCCCGCCGATACAAAAGGCAGAGTTTTCTTTTGGTTCGGCCCGCAAGGCACGATTACACCGCTGCACCACGACCCAGTTAATTTAATTTTAGCTCAAGTGTCTGGCCGCAAACTAATTAAATTGATTTCTCCGCAGCAAACACCTCTGCTTTACAATCACGTCGGCGTTTTCAGCAAAGTTGACGGCGAAAATCCCGATTACGACAAATACCCGCTTTACAGAGATGCAAAAATCATTGAAGTGATTTTGGAACCGGGAGAAGCTATCTTTATTCCTGTCGGTTGGTGGCATCATGTAAAATCGTTGGAAGTTAGTATTTCGGTTTCGTTTACTAATTTTGTCTTTCCCAATTATTATGAATGGAAATATCCTCATATTAATTGGTAATCTCTCGTTACTAGGCTCTGCCTGGTAACGCATATCTAGAGGCCCTGCCTCCGATTCTACTAATAGGAAAAGGAAGGCTACGAGCCTGATTTTGCCAACAGGAAGAAGGAGGCAGAGCCTCGGGGTAGGCATTCCCAGACAGAGCCTGGAAGTAAAACATCTGCGTTAATCGGCGTTTATCTGCGGTTCAAAAAAAGAAATTAATGAAAACTCTCGAACAGTTAAGCGAAATTGCCCGGACGATCGCCTGGAGTGCATCAGATATCCTACAATCCTATTATCGCCAGGACTGCAACACTCCTAACCTCGACATCCAAGAGAAAAAAGATGGCCCCGTCACCGCCGCCGATGTCGCTGTCAATTCTTACATTCTCGACGAATTGGAGTCGGCTTTAGGGAATGCAGAATTTGGCTACCTCAGCGAAGAAACTTACAAATCTTATTTAGAAAAAAACGGTCAAATTCCCTTACCCCAAAGTTGGGTTTGGATTATTGACCCTTTGGATGGAACGCGAGATTTTATTGACAGGACAGGGGAATTTGCAGTTCACATTGCTTTAGCGTTCGAGGGAAGACCGGTATTGGCAGTTGTGGCTTGGCCCCAACAGCAAAAGATTTATTACGCAATCCGCGATGCGGGTGCTTTTGGGGAAAGCCGGGACGGTTCTGCGGTCAAATTGCAGGTTTCTGCGCAAAATATAGTGGCAGATTTATCTATAGTAACCAGCCGCAGTCACCGGGGCGATCGCTTTAATCAATTGTTACAAAAACTGCCTTGTCAAAATCAAATAGCTGTCGGTAGTATCGGCTGTAAAATAGCGACAATTGTGGAACAAAAAGCTGATGTTTATATTGCTCTTTCGGGAAAGTCTGCGCCTAAAGATTGGGATTTAGCGGCACCGGAATTAATTTTGACTGAAGCGGGCGGTCAATTTACTCGTTTTGACGGTTCTGCTTTGCAATATAACCGGGGAGATGTGAGTCAGTGGGGGGGATTGTTGGCGAGTAACGGTTGCTGTCACGCTGCTTTGTGCGGGCAAGCTGAGCAGATTTTAGCGGGGATAGATGGGGGTTTGCGCTAATCCAAAGTTTAGTAGGGTGCGTTAGAAGACCGTATTTTCTGCACGACTAATTGCTTACGCACCCTAAAGTATGTATCAAAATTGCTGAGTTGGAAATTTTTCTACAATTGCACTTACGTTTCACAAATATTTGTGGTAAATCAATCTAGCATTCGTTACAGTAATAATACTTAAGTATTTTCCAGATCTTTATCAAAGTTTTAATTAACCAGGTATTTTTTAATAAAAATTTACATATTTTCTGGGAAAAAACTGTTATCGTTACGACGAAAGATGAGGACTCACCGGGTTTTTACGGAGAAAGGGTGTGTCTGTATAAATAAAAATTGATAGATAGTTTCGGACGCCAGTCACGAAATAGCGGAATTTTTGTATTTTTTTGAAACCCCAGTCAGGTGGATTATGCCAAATTTAAATATTCCAGTTTCAGTAAGGTCGATCGCCTTTATCGACACTCAAGTTGAAGATTATCAAAGTTTGATTGCCGGAGTAACACCGGGTACGGAAGTAGTCGTTTTGGATGGGAATAAAGATGCGATCGACCAAATTACTGATATTTTAGGCGATCGCAGCAATATTGACAGCATTCACATCATTTCTCACGGCAGTCCAGGCAGCTTGCAATTGGGCGACGGTAGCTTGAGTTTAGATGATATAGAGAGCGATCGGGATGATCTACAGCAATGGTTTTCGCCACAAACCGACTCAAGGAGCAAAAATCGACCGAATATCCTGCTGTACGGGTGCCAAGTAGCAGCAGGCGAGACAGGAAAAGCATTTGTCAAACGCTTGAGTGAGTTAACCGGGGCCTTTGTTGCCGCTTCCCAAAACCTCACGGGAAGTGTAGCAAAGGGCGGCGACTGGGAATTAGAAGTGAGCACCGGAAAAATTGAAACACCGCTGGTATTTGAAGCGGAAGTGTTAGCGGGTTACGAGTACGTTCTGTCTACTTTTGGTGCTGCGACTGATTTTCCCATAACCTACAGTCTCCGTAAAGTTGCGACTGGGGACTTTAACAAAGACGCCAACCTTGACCTAGCCTTTGCCAGCACTGGAGTTAATCGCAACGTCTCGATCGCCTTGGGAGATGGCACAGGCAAATTTGGCGCTGCCACTAATCTTAACACCAGCTCGCCAAGCGATCTCTCTACCTACTCTGTCGCTGTAGGCGACTTTAACAAAGACGGTAATTCTGACCTGGTTACGGCTAATAATGCGACTAACAACGTTTCTCTCCTGTTAGGGAATGGCGATGGCACTTTTGGTGCAGCCACCTACTTTGGTGTGGGGTCAAGGCCCTATACCGTCGCTGTGGGAGACTTCAACGGGGACGGCAATTCAGATTTAGCTACAGCCAATCAAACCTCTAACAACGTCTCCATCTTGCCGGGTAATGGTAATGGTAATTTTGGCGCAGCTACTAATATTAATTTGAGCGTGGGGTCAAATCCTTATTTTGTGCTTGTCGGCGACTTTAACAAGGATGGCAAGTCAGACTTAGCGACAGCGAACTCGGGTTCTAACAGCGTATCCATCCTGTTGCAGAATGCTGATGGTACTTTGGGCGCCGCCACTAACTTTAGTGTTGGAAATAGCCCTAATTACATTGCTATAGGAGACTTTAACGGGGACAATAATCCTGACTTAGCAGCCAGCAATGAAGGCTCAAACAACGTATCAATACTGTTAGGAACTGGCACAGGAAACTTTAGTACAGCTACCAACTTTGGCGTTGGAAGACAACCCCTTGCTATTGCTAGTGGTGACTTCAATGCCGATGGAAAAGTCGATTTAGCTACAGCCGACAATGGATCGGGCGATGTCTCCGTCTTGTTTGGAAGTGGCAATGGCAGCTTTGGGACTGCCACTACTTTTCTTGTGGCAGCCAGTCCCCAAGGTATTGTTGTAGGCGATTTTAACAAAGATGGCTTATCCGATTTAGCTACGGCGAACTTTGCCTCTCAAAACACCTCGATTCTGCTGAATACATCCCCGGCGGTAAATTTCGGTGCTGCAACTTACAGTGGCACTGAAGGAACTGCGGATACAGTAGTCAATATTCCCGTTACTATCAGCGCTACTCCTGACGCTGCTGTAACAGTGCCAATTGTCATCGACCCCACTAGCACAGCCACCGAAAATTCAGACTACACCTTTTCCCCTACCTCGATTACATTCCCAGCAGGTGCAACAGGTGCCGCACTCACCAAGAATGTGGCAGTTACTATCAAACCTGACAATCTCCCTGAAAACGCCGAAACCGCAATTCTCAACTTGGGCACAATCACTGGTAGCGTTGCAGGTACAACAAAAAAAACAACATTAACTATTGCAGCTAACGGTACAGTTTCTTATGCCATTGCCGCCGGTACTGCAAGCATTCCTGAAGGTAATAGCGGCACAAAGCCTCTGACTTTCACTGCGACTCGCAGCGGCAACACAGGCGGGGCAAGTAGCGTCAATTATACTATTGGAGGAACCGCTACAAACGTCAGCGATTACAACAACATCGGCGGCATTTCTGGCGCAACTGCTGTTACTGGCACAATTAATTTTGCCGCCGGTGAAACATCCAAAACTATTACTCTGGATGTATTAGGCGACACCCTAGTTGAACCCGACGAAACCATAGCCGTCACCCTTTCAAGTCCCACAAGCCCGGGCGTAACACCGACAATTACCACTGCTACCGCTACCACAACTATTACTAATGATGACAAAGCCGGTTTGACAGTTAACCCAATATCGGGATTAACTACAAGTGAAGTTGGTGGCAAGGCAGAATTTACAGTCAAACTCAACGCTCAACCTACTGCTAACGTTAGCATCGGTTTGAGGAGTGACAATGTTGCAGAAGGAACAGTTTCAACTAATAGCTTAACTTTCACTCCCGCTAATTACAATCAACCGCAAACAATAACAGTGAGTGGCATTGACGATTTAGTAGCTGATGGCCCTCAACCTTACAAAATTGTCACGGCTGCTGCTGTGAGTACCGATGCTAATTACAATAACCTCGATCCTGATGATGTCGCGGTCACCAACACTGACAATGACACTCCGGGAATTACAATTAATCCGACGGCGGGATTAACTACTGGTGAAGATGGCACCAAGGCTAACTTTGCTGTGGTTCTGAATACTCAGCCGATCGCTGATGTTACTATCGGTTTGAACACGGATAATGTTGCCGAGGGAACTGTTTCGACTAATAGTTTAACTTTCACTCCGGCTAACTGGAATACACCGCAGCCGGTGACAGTAACAGGGGTTAACGATAGCATTGCAGACGGCGATATTGACTACAAAATTGTCACGGGGCTTGCTGTTAGTACCGATGCGAATTACAGCAACCGAGATGTAGCGGATGTTACCATTACCAATAAGGACGATGATACGGCTGGTGTTTCTATTACTCCCACGGAAACAACTGCTACAGAAGGCGGTGTGAATGGCAGTTATGGGATCAAATTAACGTCGCAGCCGAGATCCCCTGTAACTATCACTCTCACAACAGGTGAGCAGATTGAAGCGATCGCCCCTGTGACTTTCACTGCGGATAATTGGAATGTCGCTCAAACCCTTACGGTGAAAGCTGCTGATGATACGATTGTGGAAGGGGCGCACAGCGGTAACATCGCTCACAGTGTGAGTAGCACTGATGCTAAGTATAACGAAATTGTGGTTCCAGGGGTGACAGTGGCGATCGCTGATAACGATGTAGCGCCAACACCAACACCAACGCCGACGCCGACAACTGGTACTCCGACACCGACACCGACAACTGGTACTCCGACACCGACACCGACAACTGGTACTCCGACACCGACACCGACAACTGGTACTCCGACACCGACACCGACAACTGGTACTCCAACGCCGACACCGACAACTGGTACTCCAACACCAACGCCGACAACTGGCACTCCGACGCCGACACCACCGACACCACCGACACCTGGTGGTACCATCGACACACAGAAGAATTGGTGCGGCGTAGAAGCTGGATTGGATAAACTTGAAAAAATTCTTGACGACCAATTACAGGCAGTTAACCTACCCATTGTCGGCCCGCTCAAGGACATTTCCCCAGATTTTATTGGCAATATCAAGACTAAGCTAGTCGATACGATTAAAAATCAGGGAAATCAAAGTCTGAGTCAGTTAGAAAGTAGCATCCGCACTGCTCTTGGATCGAACTACAATGTTGATCTAACGGGGACTTCTAGTGCTGATGCAAGTACCTTGCTAATTACTATTGGCAAGCAAGATGAGTTTCCCGACATCAATCTCTCTAAAAACTTAGGAGTACCGGCATTAAGCTTAGATGTAGATGGAAAAGGTAAATCAAAATACAACTACAACTTGTCTCTAGGAGTTGGTGTTAGTAAAGATTTCGGCTGCTACATAGATACTGACAAAACCAAGTTAACCGCCAACATTGACTTGGGCCTAAATGACCAATTCAAGGCAAAAGGCAACTTAGGTTTTTTCCAAGTTGACCTGGCAAACGATACCAACAACCTTACTAAAGTCGATGCCAACCTTGAAGTCAAGCTCAATGACTTAGACAATCTGGGTGGCCCGAATGATGGATCTCGCCTCACCTTGCCCGAACTGCAAGGCAACTATCAGTTTAAAGACTTATTCAATGCCAACTTAACGAGCAATGCTAATCTCGGTCTCACAGCAAAAACTAGCATCAACGGCAATGCTGCATTCCCCTCCTATAACTTCGACTTAGCAGTTGATTGGCCGATCCTAAATTATGCTAACGGTCAGTTCACCGGGCCGCAAAAGCCCGCAGTTGCATTTAACAATATGCAACTCGATTTGGGAACATTTGTCAATAATTTTGCCAAACCAGTAATCGGTAAAATTTCTGATGTCATTAAACCATTTCGACCAGTTATTAACTTCCTCAATGCCGACACCAAGTTACTGTCGAAACTAGGTCTAGCCGGGGAATTTGATAAAAATGGGGATGGCATAGTCAGTGTACTAGAGCTGGCAGCAAAAATATCTGGTCGCGATATCGATACTCGCTTTTTAGAGGCGGTTGCCAAGGTTGATAAAGTTGTTGATTTGGCAAACCAAATAGCCAACTCTCCCGATAAAATCGACTTTGGTTCCTACAGTCTGGGGAATATAGATGTTTCCGATCAAAGTGCTAATCTTCAGAATGCTTCCCCAGTTCCAAAGACTGCTATACAGCAAACCCCAAACCAACAAATAAACTCCAAAACAAGCGCCACTGTCAAGGATTTCTTAAATGCTTTACAAGATATTGATGGCTTTGATTTGCCACTCTTGACTAAACCGGAAACCGCGATTCAATTACTGATAGGTAAACCTGATGTTCCGGTCTTAAGCTATCAGATGCCCAAACTGGAGTTTGACTTTAATATTCGGAAAGATTTTCCGATATGGGGGCCGATCGAGGGTTTACTTGAAGGCAAGTTTAGTGCTTCAGCTCATCTAGGATTTGGGTACGATACCTACGGATTAGACCAGTGGAAAAACTTGAATTTTGATGCGGGTTCTGCTGACAAAGTTTTGGATGGATTTTATGTGAGCGATCGCGAAAATGCTGACGGTACAGGGCCAGATGTGGACGAACTAAGTCTTGACGCTAGTATTGCGGTAGGTGCTGGGATAGATGCGAAAATTGTCGAGGGTTATGTCAAAGGTGGAATTGAAGGAAAAGTCGGGATCGATCTGATAGATATTGGAGAATTCCAGCCCAAACAAGGCGGCGACGGAAAAATCCGAGTATCAGAAATCACTTCGCGCATCAGCCAACCCTCGGTACTGTTTGATGTAACAGGACAAGTTAATGCTTTTCTCGGTGCTGAAGCTAAGGTAATTTCAGTCAAATTCTGTGAGAAAACCATTCCAGCAGTAAAAGTTTGGACGCCCTGGGGTCGCAAAAAGATCACCCCTGAAATCAAGATACCTTATCCTTGCGGATTTGATTACAAAACAGTCTACGATAATAACTTTGCCACATTTGAGTTAGCTGACTTTAGTTTGGGGCCGAGTTCTAGCACTAGGGGCAGAGCAATTAACGGTTACATGGCCGGGGCGACAGTCTTTTTCGATGCCAACTTTAATGGAGTAAAAGATGAAAGCGAACCGTTCTCAATTACTAACGCAGATGGCAGCTTTGACTTAGATGTCTCTCTTGACGATTTCGACAAAAATAACAGTGGCGACCTCGAACCTGATGAAGGCAAAATTGTACTGAGAGACGGCATCAATACCTCTACTTATTTGCCGCAGCAAACGCCGCTATTTGCTACACCAGATGCTACTGTCGTCACTCCGTTAACTACCCTATTGACGGAGTTAATCGAGCAAGGTATTGACCCCAATCAGGCGCAAATTCAGGTTATATCTGCACTGGGAGTATCGTCAGGAATTGACTTGACTAGCTATGACCCGTTACAGGCAATTACTCAAAACGATCCGAACGCTTTGGCGGTTTATGCAGCACACGCTCAGGTGCAAAATACCATTGTCTCGATCGCAGATTTAATTAGCGGTGCTTCAACTACCGCGAAAAATGAGATTGGCGATCGCGTAATTTCCGCCGTTGCCAATCAAATTAAATCTGGCGCTCTCGACTTAAGCAATGCGACACAATTGCAGGCGATTATTGAGTCGGCGACGAGTCAACTGCAAGTACCGCAACTATCTAGTATTGCTGCGGATGCCGCCCAAATTATTGCAGAGGGAAATCAGCGAATTGGTGCGATCGCATCCAGCAATACCTCGCCCTCAGATGCGGCGACAGAAATCGCCCGCATCCAAAAAGTCGCACAAGGAGAAGTAGCCCAAGATTTACTGCAAGTTGCAGCCGGAAATAAGACGATTCAGTCGGCGATTTCCGAAAATACTGGTGCATCTCTAAATACCAAAATTCAGTTGGCTACAGCTAACAATCCAACAGTCCGCAATACTTTAGATACTGATGACTCTAGTACACCGTCTACACCCGATGAACCATTCCCTGAAAGCGGTATTGAATTCGTTAAAGATGGGGAAAACACTACCGAAAGCACAGATGGCGATGATACCCTCATGGGCAGCGCTAGCGATGATATATTGCGCGGTAAAAAAGGAAATGACTTGCTGTTTAGCCTTGATGGCAATGATTGGATGAATGGCAATCAGGGGAACGACTTAACAGATGGTGGAATTGGGGACGATACCCTTTACGGCGGAAAGGGTTTTGATACTTTGACTGGTGGTGCGGCTAGTGACTTCCTTTCTGGCAATCGAGGTGAAGATATCCTAATTGGTGAAAAAGCCGACGATACCCTCTACGGCGGTCAAGGCAATGATATTCTGCTAGGAGGTCAGGGTAACGATTTCCTCAGTGGCGATTTGGGGGATGATACCTTAATAGGGGATGTAGGCAATGATAAATTCTTACTCTCTACCAATTCCGGTATTGATACTGTTACTGACTTTGAGGTTGGTAAAGACTTGTTAGTATTGGGTAACGGGCTGAGTTTCGCGCAATTAGCCATTGCCGAAGATAGCGGTTCAACTTTAATTCGGTTTGCACAAACTGGGGAAGTTTTAGCTACTATCAGCGGAGTTTCTGCTAGCAGTATTAGTGCAGTTAATTTCGGATTGATTTGAGTAGGGACACGGCAATGCCGTGTCCTCAATTGCTCAATTGTCGTGTCCTCAATTGCCGTGTTGTCGATAGTTATATCCGATTGGGCGACGTTTTGGGGTAGAGAAACGGCATTGCCGTATCCTCTGCGGCCGTGTTGTCGATGGTTATATCCGAGGGGGGCTCGAAGGGAGCAATTTCATCATCCAATCCGGTTGATTTTATCTGTTACCCGAAATCAGGACACGGCAGTGCCATTTCCCTACAATTAATCGGGTGATGCTTACATCTCTCATCGAGAAAGATTGATTATTTTGGGGTAGGGAAACGGCATTGCCGTATCCTCCGCAGCCGTGTTGTCGATGGTTATATCCGAGGGGGCTCGCTCGGGCAATTTCATCATCCAATCCGGTTGATTTTATCTGTTACCCGAAATCAGGACACGGCAGTGCCGTTTCCTTACTTCATCGCCCTGGGAAAATCGAGAATGGCAGTGAACAGTCAACAGCATTGCCCTGAGCGAAGAAGTAAAATATTTCAGTATAATGATACTTGCTATTGAAGTGTTTTTGTGTTATGTGAGCCACCTCGCGCTGGCTCACCCGTAATATTACTTAATAAATTTCCCAATCTTCATCAAAACTTTAATTAAACAGGTATTTATAAAGAAAAATTTATATAGATTTTTAGAAAAAACAGTTATGGTTACTACAACCTTCAGAAAGTGTTTCGGACGCAAGTCGCGAAACAGGGGAATCATTGTCTTTTTTTAGCTATTAGTAGGTGCAGTATGCCAATTTTAAATAATCAAGTTTCACCAAGTGCGATCGCCTTTATAGATACTCAAGTTGAAAATTATCAAAGTTTGATGGCCGGGATAAAACCGGGTACGGAAGTAGTCGTTTTGGATGGGAATAAAGATGCGATCGACCAAATTACTGAAGTTTTAGCTCTTCGTACCAATATTGACAGCATTCACATCGTTTCTCACGGTGCTCCCGGTAGCTTGCAACTCGGCGACGTTCGCTTTAGTTTAGATGATATAGAGTGCGATCGGCAGGATCTACAGCAGTGGTTTTCGCCATTAACCGACTCAATCGGCGACACTCGGCCTAATATCCTCCTCTACGGGTGCTGTGTAGCAGCAGGCGAGATAGGTAAAGCATTTGTCAAACGCTTGAGTGAGTTAACCGGGGCTTTTGTTGCGGCTTCCAAAAATCTTACGGGAAGTGCGGCAAAGGGCGGCGACTGGGAACTGGAAGTAAGAACCGGGAAAATTGAAACGCCGCTGATATTTGAACCCGAAGTGTTAGCGGGTTACGAGTATGTTTTGAATAGTTTTGGTGCGGCAACTAATTTTGGCGTGGGGACAAATCCCAAAGGTATTAATGTAGGGGATTTCAACGCTGATACTTTCCCAGACTTGGTAGTAACCAACCAGAATGACGACAACGTTTCAATTTTGTTAGGGAATGGCACAGGGGGTTTTGGCACAGCTACCAATTTTGCCGTAGGTTCAAGTCCGCTTTACGTCACCTCGGGACTGTTTAACAATGACAATTTCCCCGACTTAGCAGTAGTAAATAGTAGTAATATCTCAATTCTGTTAGCAAATGGTACTGGTGGCTTCTATGTAGGTAATGATTTCAATGTGGGTAATACTCCCCTTTCAATAGCTGTCGGGAACTTTAACACCGACACTTTCCTCGATTTAGCCGTGGTAAACGCTAATCCTCAAGGTGCTTCTGGTAGCGTGTCAATTTTGTTGGGAAATGGTGCTGGAAGCTTTGGCGCTGCCACCAACTTCAATGTTGGTGCGATTCCTGGTTCCGTTGTTGTAGGCAACTTTAACGCTGACAGTTTCCCCGACTTAGCGGTTGGCAACAGCTTATCTAACAATATCTCAATTCTGTTAGGAAATGGTACGGGCGGATTTGGTGCAGCTACTAATTTTGGGGCTGTGCCAACTCCAAATTCGATCGCCACTGGGGACTTTAACGGAGACAATTTCCTCGACTTAGCCACAGCTAACGGCGGTTCTAACAGTGTGTCAATTCTATTGGGAAATGGCAATGGTGGCTTTGGCCCGGTCACTACTGTTAACGCAGGGGCAGAGTTGATGGGCATTGTGGCGAAAGACTTTAGCGGAGATGGCAGACTTGACTTAGCAGTAACAGGAACCAGCGGCGCTGCAATTTTAGTAGGCAACGGCAATGGCGTTTTTAGTGCACCGATTAACTTTGCTGCGGGGACAAGTCCAACTTCCATTATTGCAGGCAACTTTAACGCTGACACTCTCCCGGATTTGGCAGTAACGAACAACGGTTCAGATAACGTTTCGGTGCTGCTGAATACACCCAATACGGTATCCTTCGTTCCTCCCAAAATAGGTAACACTTACAACGTTAATGAAGGCACGACAGACACAGTAATTGATGTCCCGGTTACTATCAGCGGTGGCACTCCCTTAAGTGATGTAACTGTACCAATTGTCATCGATCCCAGCAGCACTGCTACTCAAGGTGCAGACTACACTCTTTCAACTACATCCCTTACTTTCTCGGCAGGCACTACTACTCTCACCCAGAATATTGCAGTAACTATTAAAGCTGACAATATCGTTGACAGTAACGAACAGTTAGTCCTCAATTTTGGCACAATTACAGGCGGTGTCGCCGATGCGAGTCAAGGAAAAGTGGCAATATTGGACAGGAATAGTTCTTATTCAATTGTCGCCGACAATCCCACCGTTACCGAAGGCAATTCCGGCAAAACTCCTGCTGCATTTACTATTACTCGCAGCGGTAGCACGGAATTTTGGAGTACCGTAGATTATGCCATTACCGGCACTGCGACAAACGGGACTGATTACAACAATATCGGCGGCACTTCTGGCGCAACCGCTGCCACTGGTAAAATCAGTTTTGCTGCGGGGGAAACATCTAAAACTATTAGTTTGGATGTGTTGGGAGATGGCAATATAGAACCGGATGAAACTGTTGCCATTACTTTATCAAATTCAGTTTCACCGGGTGGCGCACCGACTATTGCGACAGCTACCGCTACGGCTACTATCAAAAATGATGACACTGCCGGCATCACTGTCAGTCCAAAGGCAATATCAACAACAGAACTTGGCGGAAAGGCAGAGTTTACTGTCAAATTAAACGCTGCACCAACAGCTAACGTTACCATCGATTTGAGTGGTTTCAATCCAGCAGAGGGAACAGTTTCTCCTAATAGCTTAACTTTCACTCCCGCTAACTACAGTGAACAAACAATAACCGTGACGGGCGTTGACGATTTAGTCGCTGATGGCCCTCAAGTTTACAAAATTGTCACGGCTGCTGCTGTGAGTACCGATGCTAATTACAATAACCTCGATCCTGATGATGTCACCGTCACCAACAGTGACAATGAAACTCCGGGAATTACAATTAATCCGACGGCGGGATTAATTACGGGTGAAGATGGCACTCCTGCTAACTTTACTGTGGTTCTGAATACTCAGCCGACTGCTAATGTGACTATCGGTTTGAACGCGGATAATGTTGCCGAGGGAACTGTTTCCCCTGCTAGCATAACTTTCACTCCGGCTAACTGGAATACACCGCAGCCGGTGACAGTAACAGGGGTTAACGATAGCATTGCTGACGGCAATATTGACTACAAAATAGTCACAGCGCTTGCTGTTAGCGACGATCCGAATTATAAGCTAGATGCAGGGGATGTTAGCATTAGCAATAAAGACAATGATACCGCTGGTATTTCTATTACTCCCACGGCAACAACTGCTACAGAAGGCGGCGCGCCGGGCAGCTATGACATTAAGTTAACGTCTCAGCCGATCGCCCCTGTTACCATTAACTTTAATGCCGGAAGTGAAATAAATACGATCGCGCCTGTTATCTTTGACAGCACGAATTGGAATGTTGCCAAAACTGTCACTGTCACTGCTACCGACGACAGCAAAGCCGAAGGCACGCACAGCGGCACGATCGCTCACACTGTTACCACTACAGACACTAAGTATAGCGGCACAACAATTCAGGATGTAAATGTAGCTATTACCGACAACGACACAGTAGGTGTCAGCATTTCTCCCACGCAAACAACTGCTACAGAAGGCGGGGCGAATGGCAGTTATGGGATCAAATTAACGTCGCAGCCAATCGCCCCTGTAACTATCACTCTCACAACAGGTAATCAGATAGAGGCGATCGCCCCTATCACTTTCACTGCGGATAATTGGAATGTCGCTCAACCCGTTACGGTAAAAGCTGTTGAGGATACGGTTGTGGAAGGCGCCCACAGCGGCAATATCACTCACAGTGTGAGTAGCACTGATGCTAAGTATAATCTAGTTGTGGTGCCAGGGGTGACAGTGGCTATTACTGATAACGATGTAGCGCCAGTGCCAGTAGTTGTCGATCCGCCAGTAGTTGTCGATCCGCCAGTAGTTGTCGATCCGCCAGTAGTTGTCGATCCGCCAGTAGTTGTCGATCCGCCAGTAGTTGTCGATCCGCCAGTAGTTGTCGATCCGCCAGTAGTTGTCGATCCGCCAGTAGTTGTCGATCCGCCAGTAGTTGTCGATCCGCCAGTAGTTGTCGATCCGCAACCGCCAGTTACTACAGGAACAAGCAATCCAAACATATTCCCGATCGGATTACCGAGATCTAACGGAACTCCATTGGGTATAACGGAACCTATCAATCTGCCTCTTAGTGTGCCTCCCACGGTAAGTTTTTCCCAAGCTACTTACAAAGTCAAGGAAAGTTCCACAGGAGTCGTTCAGGCAGAAATTACTCTCACTCGCACTGGGGATGATCTAGACAAAATTTCCAGGGCGTACATACAACCTGTTACTGGTGGTTCAGCGACTTTGGGAACAGATTGGAAATTTGCCTCCAGTTACTCTGGTCAAGTCACCTTTAACCGAGGCGAAGATACTAAAACTTTCACAATTGATATCTTGCGGGATGATCAAGGTGAGGGAACAGAAGAAATCGCGTTTCGGATCGCTAGTGCGGATAATGCCAATATTGGCACTCAAAGCTCTACCACCTTGCAAATTTTGGATAAAGTTTTCACCAACGAACTCGCGGATCTGAAGATACCTGGTTATGTCGGCGCTAATGCGTGGGGAGACTACGACAATGACGGCGATTTGGATCTCTTGGTGATGGAAGGAGGTAGTTTACCAAACAACCCACTTTCTTTTCCCCGATCGCAATACATCCCGAAAGTGTACAGCAACGAAAACGGTACTTTTAAACCAATTGATATAGGGCTGCCTACCGTTTACGGAGGTGTGATTCAGGAAAATGGGAAGAATCATGATGCCAAACCTTCTGCTACGTGGGGAGACAGCGACAATGATGGTGATCTCGATATCTTGCTCACAGGCGTAAGAACTGATCCAACACAGACCAACCCCTCTGCTACGCCGAGTTACATCCCCATCACCACACTGTACGTGAACCAAAAGATTGAGAACAATCTGCGGCCTTCTTACCAAACCCAGCAGATCAACCCCAATTTCTTTTTCCGAAGCACGGCAAATCTGCCTGGTATGTTCAACGGTTCCGCAGCTTGGGGAGACTACAACAATGATGGCAGACAGGATCTCGTACTCACAGGCGATACGAGTTCAGGCTACATCGCCAAAGTGTTCCGCAACGAACGCATTGACTTTGGCGGTGGCATTCCCTTTAACTACGGCACTAGCTTTGAGGAAGAGACAGGGGTCAACTTGCCCGGTGTTATTGGCAATGCGGCTTGGGGAGACTACAACAACGATGGCAAACAGGATATCTTGCTGGCAGGCAACACCGGTTTAAAAGACAACAAGGGTGTAGCAATTTACGTCGCAAAATTGTATCGCAACACTGGCAATGGCTTTACCGAAGAGAGCAAGCCACTGCTGCAATATCAAAACCCCGGCGACCCTATTGATTACGGTGCATGGGGAGACTCCGACAGCGATGGCAAACTAGATATCTTGCTTACAGGTGGAAAGCCGGGTCCAGATGGGTCGTTGAGGCCTAGCTTTACCACGGTGCTCGTGAACAAGAGCTATTTAGGGGGGGAGACTAGGTTTGAGGGTAGTGGGATTCCATCAAGGCCTGGTGCTGGTTTCGGTACTTGGGGAGACTACGAGAATGATGGCGATTTGGATATCCTGCTGACAGAAAGCGATGAGTCGGGTAAAGGTGTCGCCAAAGTTTACAAAAATGAGTCGGGCTATACATCGATCGCGGATTCAGGGCTGCCTAATAATGTTGCCAGCCCTAGTTCTTGGGGAGATTACAACAAAGACGGCAGACTCGATATTGCACTCACGACAAGAGATGATTCATCTTTTCCGGGTGGCAGCTTTGTCAAAGTCTACCGCAACAACACCCCTGATGCGAACACGCCACCCTCTGCACCTCCACCTCAATTTTTACAGTCTAATACTATTTCAGAAGAAGGAGTTGTATTAAGTTGGCGGCCAGCAGAGAGTAGTACCTCAACCGACAGTAAAACTCTGGACTCTAAAACTCCTGATTGGGGTTTAAGTTACAACCTGCAAGTTTGGACTACTCGTCCCAATCCCAACGGTGGTGATAAGCCCCCCATTAAAGAGTACATTGTTGGCCCCATGTCCGGTGATGACGGAACTCGGCAAGTAGTGCAGTTGGGGAATGTCAACCAAGCCAAGATCAACCAAAACTACGGGGAGTACAATTGGCTGCTCAAGCCAGATTACTTAATCCCTGGACAAACTTATAACTGGAGTGTACAGGCGATCGACAGTGCTTGGGCGGGTTCACCTTTTGCCCAAGGAGAATTTAAAGCCCCCGATATCAAACCAACCCTCACTATCACTGCTACAGATCCAAATGCGGCGGAAACAATCCCTGCAACCGAAGAACCCAATCCTGGAAAATTCACTATTACCCGTACTGGTGGCAACCTCGCTAACCCGCTGGATGTCTATTACAAAGTGGATAATCGGCTCGATAATATAAGCTACACTCCCATACCTGATACTGCTATACCCGGTATAGATTACCAATTGCTTTCCGAGTCCGGTGAGCCCTTGCAATCTAACGAGTCCGGCAACTTTGTCACCATTCCAGCCGGTAAACCCAGCGTCAACATGGTTGTCAAGGTCAACGACGATAACCTGGTAGAAGGCGACGAGAAAGTTTTTATCACCTTACATTCTGACTACTCCCAAAAGGTAGGCGATCCCTCTCGTGCTATTGTGACGATCGCGGACAACGACCCCAACAACCCGCCTGGAGGTACTGTTATTGACGGCTACATAGACGGTGCAACTGTGTTCCTCGATGCCAACAAAAACAGCATCCTCGACACCAACGAACCATCCACTACCACTGACAGCAATGGTGAGTTTAATCTCAACATCCCCTTCGAGATTTTCGACACCAACAAAAACGGAGAAATCGACCCATCAGAAGGCAATCTAGTAGCCACAGGAGGCACTGACACCGCCACCGGATTACCCCTAGAAACACCAGTCACCGCACCCCCAGATTCTAGTGTCGTCACCCTCCTAACCAGCTTAATCGCCGACTTAACCGACAAAGGAATTGCACAAGAAGAAGCACAATCTTTAGTCAAAGCAGCCCTTTCTCTCCCCGCCGATGTTGACCTAACTAGCTTAGACCCAATAGAAGCTACCAACAACAACGTACCGGGCGGAGTCCAAGTCTTATCCGAAATGGTGAAAGTCCAAAACTTCATCACTCAAACTAGCGGTTTGATTGACGGTGCATCCAGTGCAGTCAATACCGATATTGTCAAAGCTGTTGTCAGTTCAATTACCAATCAAATTCAATCTGGTACAGTTTTAAACCTCAGCAACCCAGCAGCCTTAGAACCAATCATTCAGCAAGCAGCCGCTAAAATCCAGCAAATAGACCCCAGTTTCAACAGTCAAACTGTTACCCAAATTACATCGCAATCGGCGACAGTAATGGCAACAGCCAATCAACGCATTGATGCCGCTGTCTCCAACCCAACAGGAACCTCAATTCCTGAATCACTTGCCCGCCTCCAACAAGTAGCCTTGGGCCCAACCACTCAAGAATTCAAAGAAGTTGGTTCGGGAAATAAACCAATTTCCCAGGTAGTTGCTGACAATACTGGTACTGCTTTAGATAGCAGAGTTGAAGCTGTAGTATTGCCGACTGGGATTGCAACTCCTGTTGTCAGCGGCGATGCTGATTTGGGCAGCAATTCCCCTCAGGCAATTCTCGGTACCAATGGCGACGATATCCTGACGGGCGACAGCGCGAATAATGTGTTGATGGGCATGAGGGGCAATGATTCCCTCGACGGCGGCATTGGAAATGACTCGGTTTTCGGTGGCAAAGGTAGCGATACAATCCTGGGAAGTAGCGGTGATGATGCCTTGCTTGCCGGTCGCGGTGCTGACATTTTGAATGGTGATGATGGTAATGATATTCTTTACGGAGGTAAGGGAGATGATTTGCTCACGGGCGGTTTGGGAATTGATAGTTTGATAGGAGGAATGGGAGTAGATAAATTCTTACTCTCTACCAATTCCGGTACTGATACGATTACTGATTTTGAAGTCGGTAAGGACTTGTTAGTATTGGGTAACGGGTTGAGTTTCTCGCAATTGGCAATTGCTCAAGATAGCGGTGCAACATTAATCCGGTTTGCACAAACAGGGGAGATTTTAGCTTCTCTGGGTGGTGTTTCAGCTAGCAATATTAGTGCTGCTAATTTCGGGTTGCTTTAAAGGTTCGTAATGAGGACTTTAGTCCTTATTATTCTTCAGTCTCTTAGAGACGGACTTCGTTTGTATATATGCGGTTTCAAGCGCTGACTCTCAAGGCCTTGATCCCCCCTAACCCCCCTTAAAAAGGGGGGGACAAGAATCTTCTCAAAGTCCCCCTTCTTAAGGGGGATTTAGGGGGAGCTGGCCTCGGCGGTAAACGAGAGATAAAGAGGGTTTTAGGCTTAAGTTGACACCAATAGCCTAAACCGTATTACTTACAAATCAGCAGCGCTGATATCGCATTCCCGGTAACTGCGAAACTAATCCCAACAATTCCAACTGCAAAAGTATACTAGAAACTGTTCCCGCTTCTAATCCCGCTGCTTGCACAATTGTATCAAAAGAAATCGGCCCCGATTCGATCGCACTTAACACCTTAGCCAATTCCGGCTCCAACGGCGGCCCTTGCTTCTCAACCGTCGGATTTGGAGGAAATAGCGATAACTGCTCGGCTCTATCCAATTTTGGCATAGCTCCGAGCATTTCCAATAACCTGTCTTCGCTTAAGAGTCGATCGCTACTCGGCAAAATCGGATGAGCACCTTTACTCAGCAACTCCAAACAACCAAAAGAACGCTCATCATCCAATCTGCCCGTCAAAACATACACATCCCGGCAAAAATCATTCGCTTGATAAGCAGTAATTAAAGCACCAGATTTATGCGGAGCTTCTATCACAATTGTAGCGCGGCTTAAGCCAGCAATTATGCGATTTCGGCGCGGAAAATTAGTTTTATTCGGTTGAGTACCCGCCGGATATTCACTAATTACCAATCCCTGCTGCAAAATGCGATCGCACAACCTCTCATTTTGTTTAGGATATACAATATCTACTCCCGTCCCCACTACTGCAAAAGTCCTTCCTCCCGCCTCCAAACAGCCTGTATGAGCCTCTGTATCAATACCAGCAGCCAATCCCGAAACCACAGTAAAACCGCTTCTAGCCAAAGCCGTACTAATTTTGCGACTCCACCTTCTGCCGTATTCCGAAGGGCTGCGAGTACCAACCATTGCCACTGTCGGCGTAATTCCTTGATTCTCTTTGCGATCGACATTACCACGATAATACAACACAGGTGGCGGATTGGGAATTTCCAATAATAAGCGGGGATAATCTGGATCGGCGGGCGTCCAAAAACAGGGATTTTTTATAAGATGTTTTTCGATAAATTCTTCAGGATTAAGTTTAGTGCGTTCTTGGACAACGGTTTCAATTATCTGCTTGCCAAACCCTTCGATTCGCATTAAATCAACTGGTTTTGCCGTC
Organism: Microcoleus sp. FACHB-61; assembly: GCA_014695295.1. Classification (GTDB taxonomy): domain Bacteria; phylum Cyanobacteriota; class Cyanobacteriia; order Cyanobacteriales; family Microcoleaceae; genus Microcoleus. Next base: position 49,063 of record JACJNY010000050.1, read on the forward strand.
CAAGCTTCTGCCAAACTCTTGAAATTTTGGTGCAATCTTTGCAACAAAATCGGCCCGATACCGTTAATTTGCGACCATGCTAACCAGTAAGCGCGTTCTTCTACCAAGGAGTTACCCTCAACTTATCTGAGAATAATTTTATCATCTTCGGTTGAATATAGTAGGGAAAGGGCACTGCCCTGTCCTGTATTTCCACAAATGCCCGGGTAGGGAAAGGGCACTGCCCTGTCCTGTATTTCCACAAATGCCCGGGTAGGGAAACGGCACGGCCCTGTCCTGTATTTACACGGATTTAAAACTGCTATATAAATTTTTTTTACGAACCGCGAAGGCGCTAAGAACGCGAAGGGAATTAAGAGGGAGGTTGACAATTACTGGCTAGGTTTTCCAATCAACAAAACGGGCGTAAATATAAGCAATAATTTCTCCGATCACCGTCCGAAAACCTTCGCTCGATTTCCACCATTCTTGGGGATTGTAATCTTGCGGTTCAGCAGCTATAATCCCGACTTTAATCTCAGGATTCAGCACTTGTTTGAAAACAATCCAACTTCTGCGGGCGTGAGTGCCAAAAGAATAAAGATTAATTGACTCAACTTTTATGGCAGAAGCAGCCAGCCAATCCCGAAGTGCGATCGCAGAAGCAGCAGTGCGGTGTTTCACAACACTCGCTGCTGGTACAGCTACTACTTTGTCCTTATCAAATCCTAGCGCAATACAAGTCGCTGCCGTCAGTTCGGCATAATTTTTATATTCAGCCAGATAGTAGCCTTTACTTAAAGGAACTCCAGTGGTAATTAATTGGCGGTATTCGCCTTTTTTGAATTCGGCGATCGCACTTTCGATCGCATAATCGGGCAACCAGCCTTCGACAACCAATATATCTGCTTTAATCGGCGCGTTTACCGCCAAAAATGGATGGACATTTCTGATAATTAAGATCATTGAAATTATTAATACCATCAGAGCAATTACCCAAAATTTCCTGGTAATTACCCAAACTTTTCGGAGAATTAGACTCATTTTGATTTTGAGTTTTCGCAGTATTGCAAACTTCATATAGCAGATGTTGAAGGAAGAAGGAAGAAGGGCTTTCTTCCTTCTTTCTTCTTCCTTCTTCCTTCTTCCTTCTATACTATTGGTGTTTCAGATACTCAAAAACGCTTTTATCCCCGATATCCTGCGGCATCGGTTGAAAAAACTTGCGCACAGCAAATATGATAAACAAAGCCGCCCAAATTGCTAGCAATAACTGTTCATTTTCTGGTGACAGAAAGCCGAAAATATGTCCTAAAATCAAGAGAGGAACTCCCGGAGTCAAAAACTTAGTTTCTAGGCGGTTAAAGCAGAAAGCTTCTTTAAAATAAATGCCATTTAAGGCGGCAAAAGTAAAGCCAATTCCCCACAACGTAGCTGGATGTTCGTACACTGCTAAAGCTAAGGGTTCGCTGCTTTGTACGGCGACAAACAATGCTGCGGCGCCGCCGATCGCCCAAAACACCTGCAGTGTTCGGTGCAGCGCAATCATGTAAATGTGAATAGTTGCCAAGCTGACGCCTAAAGCTATCCAGAAACAAGCAAAAACAGGCGTTACAGCTTGGATGGCAGTTGGGTTGTTGCCCTGTTGTAGCACCAAAGTAGCGCCGATCGCAAAACACAGCGCCGCCACCCCCAATCCGGCGCGGTAAATTAACACTCCCGTGCGATCGCTTTGAGTAATCGTAAACTCCCCGAATTGTCCTTGATAGACTTCCGATTCATCAGGCGATTTCAGTAGTTGCATAACAGCTTCCTCCTATTAGACACGAATGTACTTCTGTCAAGATATACTTTATTGATAAACCGATACAGCGAGACCGAGCGATGCCTAAATTTAACAAGCCTAAAGTTAACAACTCTAAAGTTAACAAGTCTAAATTGGACGATCGCCCAGAGCAAAGCAAATCCCTTCCTTCACAATCCGAACTTCCTCCAGTTCAGCTTGACGAAACCATTGTAGCAGGCAGAAGACCGAAACCGCTAAACGACTTCCAGCGCCTGCTGGCGGAAGTACCCGAATTGAGAGCGGGGTTCGAGCGAGAAATGTTCGCCCATCTCCATGAAAATCTCCCATTTAATGTCAAGCAATTTGAAAGTAAAATTAAGAAAATTGTAGGAGCGAAAGATATTGATTTCAGCCTTGAAAATGCCATCAAATATCTAGACTACATCAAGCAAAATATTAAACTACCCTGCTACGTTACCGCCATAGAAGAGTTTGAATGGGAAGAAGAATATACAATGGGATCGGGCAGCAAAAAAGAATATGCAAGGCTCAAAAAAACTCAACCTTCTTATACTGATAGATTCACAATTAATCGCTTACAGGATTTTGTAGTTCAGGAAGAAGGCATCTTGGTGGAAGTGCAGCGCGTCGGCGACGCTCAAAAATTTATGTTGCCTTTATCAGAGTTAGAATCAGTTGATGAAATCTCCCCCAACAATCAGTTATTAAATGATTATGCCGTGTGGATTGCCAATTATTAACGAAGTCTTGAAAGAGGGAGAAAGGGGCAGAAGGGGAGAGGGAAAAAATCTTCACGTTTGACTTATTCCCTCAACATCTATCCGTTAAATCCGTTGCCGAACTTCTTAATTAAATTGAAGCCGGAAAGTGCGATCGCGAAACCAAAGCCAAAGCTTCAACCAAACTGCGAACAGCCGCGATCATCGCCACTTCGCTGTTAAGTTGGCTGACAGCAGAACCGACACCAATACCAGCAGCGCCGGCTCCAATAGCGAGCGGTGCGGTGACGCTGGAGATACCGGAAGCGCAGAGTACGGGGACGGATACGGCGCGGGAAATTTCAAAGGCTGCGGCCAAAGTAGGCGCTGCTTTTTCAATTAATCCCAAGGTTCCGGCGTGAATTGGTTGAGCGCTGGTGCCACCTTCGGTTTGGATGATGTTAGCGCCAGCTTTGACTAATTCAATTGCTAACTGCACTTGTTTGTCGAGTGCCAAAATGTGGGGAACTGTCACAGAAAGAGTGATGTTCGGAAATAGCGATCGAGTTTCGCGAGTCAACTGCAAAACTTCCTCAGCTTCAAAGCGGCGGCCTACTGCGTAGAAAGCATCAAAGTTGCCAATTTCAATCAAATCAGCGCCAGCTTCTACCGCAGGCACAAACTTTTCCGGTTCCACAGCAGATACACAAATTGGCAAATTTGTCAACTGTTTTGCCATCAATACCAAATCTCGATCGGCAGCAATATCGACAAAGGAAGCACCGCCGAGATCCGCTGCTTTGACGACAGCCGCAACATTCGCAGCATCAAAATTATTTAAACCGCTGATAATTTTCAGGGCGCGGCCTTGCTCAAATGCGCGCTGCAATTTAGAATTTACACTCATCGTTAGTTTTCCAACTCAAAAAATTTCTTAGACTTATTTTGACACGGATTAGAACAATTTTTGATTTTTAATTCTTAATAGCGATAAGGTGCAACCCAAGCACCCTACATAGGTCGGTTATGCCTCCAGGACTGTATTTTTGATTTTTATAGCAACCGCCAAGACAGTTAGAACGTTCTTAATTGCTGCAACTATTGTTGTGACTGCATTTCCACATCGATATTCTTCCCTCTTCCTTCTTCCCTCTTCCTGACCGAAAGCATCCAGGATACAAGCCCCCGGATTCATCCGTGGAGAAATAAAAAACGTGTATCCGATGAAACTTGCCCCCCGAATTTATCCGTGGGGTCAATGCTTCAATTCTTTAATCTAAAATCTAAAATCTAAAATCGATTGACCTCCGTTACATCCGTTACATCCGTTACAGAATCCGTTGCCGAACTTCCCGGCTGTCGAAATTTGTGCACATCTTTGATAACTTGTGCCCAGCCGTCAGAGAGAGATTCGAGAATACGAGATCCCTTTTCTTTCGTCGCCGCCGTCGCATCGCCCAACACACCGCTTTCAGTCAACTCTCGCGTCAGCCAAGCAAAAGGCAAATCCCCTTCCATACTCAGCAAACTCTCTGTTGGTAAACCCTGCGGATACTCGCAAACTGCCAGTTCCATTTTCACCTGTTCGGGCAAAATTGACAACATCAAACTCGTTTCTGCATCACCCGCGTGAATCCCCAACTCCAACTCCTTCGCACTCAATAATTCAGCAGCAACATTCGGAACGCGCCAAACAAACAGCGGAAAAACTGAAAAATCTTGATATTTTTGATGGATGTCCCGCGCCGCAATTTCCATCACCTGCGGCTGTCCGCCGTGGGCATTCATTAACACTAATTTCCGAAATCCTGCCCGGTAAATACTGTCTGCAATTTCACCGATTACTGCTAAAATTGTCTGAGCACTGAGCATAATTGTACCGGGAAAATGGCAGTGTTCGTTTGACTTGCCGTAGTACAAAGGTGGCAAAGCATAAGCGGGAATATTTGCCTCTAACTTTTCCAGCGCTTTGCCTGTCACCGCCGCGCTAATAGCCGCATCTACAATTAAAGGCAAATGGGGGCCGTGCTGTTCGATCGCACCTAGCGGCTGAATTATAACTATATTTTCCTTATCCGGCATAGACTGGATTTCTGTCCAAGTCAGATATGGAAAAAAGCGCGATGCGGGAATAAAATTGTGCATATTGTAGCGGCAAGAGCATAGGCAACCAAGGCAATTAACTAGCCAGAAAATTAAAAACTAATTCCCCAGATAGAGCACAGATTCAGTCTGTCGGTAGATAATATAATATAGCAGATAGTTTAATTGCGCGCTGATAATATACGCTCGCCAGCTCAGACCGAAAGACGTAGAGACGACTAATAGATGGAAGCTTGGCAAATCCCAGACACTAATTTAACCGACATTACGATCGCCGAGGAACTGTCGCGCCGCACCCCTCGATCGCACGATTGCAAAGCAGAAAACCGGGCGCTGCAAATGCTGGCCAGACAACTGGCAACCTCGCCCCGCACGCTGCTCAAAACACTCGTTGCCATCGCTCAAGATTTGTGCGGGGCAGGAAGCGTCGGAGTCTGCTTGCTAGAAGAAAATGGCAGTTCCGAACAAATCTTTCGCTGGGAAGCCTTGGCTGGCGCGTGGGAAGCCGCCGAACACAGAAACACACCCCGCAGATTGCGTTTGTCGGGAGCCTGGTTCGATCGCCAAACTCCCCAGCTTTACTTTGCTCCAGAACAATACTTTACCGACTTGCAGCAGCTAGAAAAGCCGATCGCCGAAGCGTTAGTTGTGCCGCTGCAAGCAGAAAATCAACCGCTGGGGGCAATATGGATTGTATCTCACGAGGACGATCGCCAGTTCGATGCCGAAGACTTGCGGATCGCGATCGCCCTAGCAGACTTTGCCGTTGCCGCCGTACAAATCGAGCGCGCCCATCAAACCAAAGAAGCTTTGCGAGAAAGCGAAGAACGCTGGCAGCTAGCCTTGCAGGCCAACAACGACGGCATTTGGGATCACAACCTGCAAACAAATTGCCATTTCCTGAGCGATCGCTGTTTAGAGATTTGGGAACGCGGGCCGGAAGAAATCAAGGAGTTCAGCCAATTTTTGAGCTACATTCATCCCGATGATGTGGAGATATTGCAAAGCAATTGGCAGCAGCACTTGCATCGAGAAACCTCACATTATCGCTGCGAGTACCGCATCCACTGTCCCGACGGGCGCTACAAATGGGTTTTAGCCAGAGGGCAAGCAATTTGGGACGAGTCAGGCAATCCCGTGCGGGCCGTGGGTTCCCTCACAGATATCAGCGATCGCAAACAAACTGAAATTGCCTTCAAACAAAGCGAAGAACGTTTGAGCGTCGCCATCGAAGGCTCAGGCATGGCAACCTGGGATTTAGACGTGCGAACAAATCGAGTAATTTGGTCGGCGAACCTTTTCAGCCTTCTCGGCTGCGAACCGGTACCGGGTGGCGAAACAACCCGTGCTGTGTGGGAAAGCTGCGTCCATCCAGACGACTTAAAGCAAGTCATGCAAGCAGTCAAAACAGCTCGGGAAACGCGATCGCTCTACTCTCCCGAATACCGCATCATCCGGGCAGACAGCGGAGAAATCCGCTGGTTGAGCGCGTTCGGGCGCCATCTCTACGACGAGTCAGGCGAAGCAGTGCGGTTTATCGGAGTAATATTTGATGCTACCGATCGCAAAATGGCCGAACTCGCCCTGCACAAGAGCGAGCAAACGGTGCGCCGTCAACTTCTAGAGATAGAGTGGCTCTACCAAACAACTCCCGTGGGTTTGGCAGTTTTAGACACAGATTTGCGGTTCGTGCGGCTCAATCAGCGGTTGGCCCAAATCAACGGCTTGTCTGTCGAAGCGCACATCGGCCGCACCCTACGCGAAATTGTCCCCGACTTGGCAGACACAGCCGAACCCGTGTTGGGCCGCATTCTCGAAACCGGAGAACCGAAGCGAAATTTTGAACTGACGGGTGAAACCAAAGCTCAACCCGGTGTTGTTCGCACTTGGCTGCTGAATTGGTTGCCGCTCAAAGACACGGGCGGGGAGATTGTCGGAATTAATGTCGTAGTACAGGAAATTACCGATCGCAAAATTGCCGAACTCGCCTTGCAAGAAAGCAACAACCGCTTTGAGTTAGCTACAAGGGCGATCGACGGCATAGTGTTTGAGTGGGATTTGGCATCGAACTCAGTTTACCGTTCCGAGGGACTGTCCTCGATCGTCGGTGTCCGCCCAGAGGATGCACAGCCAACACCAGAGTGGTGGAGAGAACGCCTCCATCCCGTCGATTGGGCGCGCGTCCAAGCCGGGGCGGAATCAATCTTGACTACTGGCGATCGCTACGAAGTCGAGTACCGAGTCCGGCACGAAGACGGGCGCTGGATCGATGTTTGGGAGCGCGGCTGTTTGATCCGCAACCAGCAAGGCGAACTGACCAAAATAGTCGGCTTCACAAGCGACATTACCAAGCGCAAACAAGCAGAAACAGCACTGCGCGAGCGCGAAACCCACCTCCAGTTAATTCTCGACAGCGCCAAAGACTACGCCATCTTCACCCTCGACATCGGCGGACACTTTACCAGTTGGAACGCAGGCGCGGAGAGATTGGTGGGCTATACCGAAGCTGAAATCATCGGCGAGCACGGACGAATCATCTTCACCCCAGAAGACTCTGCTGCCAAAAGGCCGGAAGCAGAAATGCACAGCGCCCTGACGAAGGGAAGAGGAGAAAACGAGCGCTGGCACGTCCGCAAAGATGGCAGTCGGTTTTGGGGCAGCGGGCTGGTGATGCCCCTGCGCGACGCAGCCGGGGACGTGCAAGGTTTCCTGAAAATCATGCAGGACAAAACCGAGCGCCAGCAAATAGAAGAAGCACTGCGGCAAAGCGAAAATCGCTACCGCACCCTCGCCGATGCCGTCCCGCAATTAATGTGGATCAACACCGCCGACGGCAGGTTAGAGTTTTGCAACCAGCACTGGCAAAGCTACACGGGCATCAGGCCAGAATTTCCGGTGGCTTTATCGGTGCTGGAATTATTTCATCCTGAGGATCTGCCAACAGTTGACGCCACGCGCACCAAGGCGATTCAAGCAGGGGAATCCTACGAATTCGAGTGCCGGGTGCGCAGGTTTGACAGCACCTACCGCTGGCATCTAGCGCGAATTGTGCCCGTTAAAGACAGGAGGGGACAGGTGGTGCAATGGGTGGGGATCGGCATTGATATTGACGATCGCAAACGAGCCGAAGAAAGCTTAGCAGAAAGCGACCGCCGCTTCCGCTTCCTGGCTGAGTCGCTTCCCCACCTGATTTGGAACGTAGACTCCGCCGGGGAAATTCGCTTTACCAATCAACAAAAATGGTCGGAATATCTGGGAATGTCTTACGAGGAAGCGGCTCAAAACAATTGGGAATCCTTGGTGCCGCCGTCCGATTTTGCAGAATCTTTTGCCCGCTGGGAAGAATGTCTAATCACCGGAGAAGTTTATCAACTTGAGCTGCGCCTGCGGCGGGCAGCAGACCAAATGGAACGCTGGCATTTGTCCCGCGCCGTGCCAATTCGCGACGCCGCGGGCCAGGTTGTCGAGTGGATCGGCACGAATACTGATATTCACGATCGCAAACAAGCCGAACTCAACGAGCAGTTTCTCTCTGGGCTGGAAATCCGCTTGCGCCAGGGCTCCAACCCCGCAGAAATGTTGTGGGAAGCCATGAACAGTCTGGGAGAATATTTAAATGCCGATCGCTGCGTGTGGCACGAAATCAATGTCGAAGCCGACCTGGCAATTGTCCACCAAGACTGGCACCAGTCCGACCTGGCCAGCGCCGCCGGCACCTATAAAATCTCCGACTTTAAGACGCCAGAACAGCAAGCTCTCTATGGGGCCGGTCAAACATTTGTCATCTCAGATGTCGCTAATGACCCGCAGACAGCGCCTTTTGTCGATAGCTACGGTGCCGTTAGCGTTCGCGCTTTTGTCGATGTTCCCTGCCTTCAGGAAGGGCGCTGGGTGGCTCTTTTGGTGGTGACATCAAAGGCGGTGCGGCACTGGCAGCCCGATGAAGTTTCGCTGATGCAAGAAATGGTGGCTCGCCTCTGGACGGTGATCCTGCACGCCCGAGCCCTGCAGGATCTGCACGAAAGCGAGGCTCGGTTCCGCGCTCTAGCTGACAACATCGCTCAGTTGGCCTGGATGACAGATGCCACCGGCTCGATTTTCTGGTACAATCAGCGCTGGTTTGACTACACGGGCACAACCCTAGAGGAAATGCAGGGCTGGGGCTGGCAGCAGGTGCACCACCCGGAACACCTCGATCGCGTTGTAGCAAAATTTAGGCGCTGCATTGAAATAGGCGAACTCTGGGAAGACACTTTCCCCTTGCGCGGCACAGACGGATCGTACCGCTGGTTTCTCTCCCGCGCCGTGCCGATTCGCGACGAGCAAGGCAAGGTGCTGCGCTGGTGTGGCACCAACACCGACATTACCGATCGAAAAGTTGCAGAAGCCGAACGGGAACGCCTTCTAGCGCGGGAAAAGGAGGCGCGGGAACAAGCAGAACAGGCTAATCGCGTCAAAGACGAATTTTTGGCTGTTTTGTCCCACGAATTGCGGACTCCCTTAAACCCGATTGTGGGCTGGACGAAGCTGCTGCGATCGAACGTTCTGACACCGGAAAAGCAGCGTTACGCCTTAGAGACGATCGAGCGCAACGCCAAACTGCAAACCCAGCTTATCGAAGATTTGCTCGATGTGTCGGGGATTCTGCAAGGCAAGGTCAGCTTGAATATTGTACCTGTGGATTTAGCCAGCGCGATCGGCGCTGCCATTGAAACGGTGCGTCTGGCGGCGGAAGTCAAGTCTATTCAAATCAGCACTCAATTTGCACCGAATCTCGGGCAGGTGTTGGGCGATGGGGGCAGGCTTCAGCAGGTAGTGTGGAATTTGCTGTCAAATGCCGTCAAGTTCACCCCGCCCGGAGGCAAAATCGAAGTCTATCTCGATCGGGTTGACACCGACGCCAAAATTACTATAACTGATACTGGAAAAGGTATCGAACCTGATTTTCTGCCCTATGTATTCGACTACTTCCGGCAAGCTGACAGCACTTCTACGCGCAAGTTTGGCGGATTGGGTTTAGGATTGGCGATCGTCCGCCATCTCGTGGAACTCCACGGCGGCACGGTGAAATCCGACAGTGCAGGCGAAGGACAAGGCGCGACATTTACCGTCAGGATACCTCTGATGCCGGTGCAACCTCAGACAAGTTCTGCGGCGGCTGCGCCCGAGGAATCCTTCAATTTGAGCGGTATCAAGGTGCTAGCGGTGGATGATGATGCCGATGCGCGAGATTTGGTGGTTTTTCTGCTGGAGGATTGTGGAGCAAGCGTTACAGCAGTTTCTAACGCCGCCGATGCCTTGGCGGCTTTAACTGAGTCTGTGCCTGATTTGCTGTTGAGCGATATTGGAATGCCCGACACCGACGGTTATCTGTTGCTGCGGCAGGTTCGGGCTCTGGCGCCAGAGCAAGGGGGACTGGTTCCGGCGATCTGCCTCACCGCTTATGCTGGAGAAATTGACTATCAGCAGGCGCTGGCTGCAGGGTTCCAGCGGCACGTTTCTAAGCCTTTTGACGTGGACAAGTTGATGCAGGCGATTTGGGAGGTGCTCGATCGATCGGGCGAAAGCATTGTTTAAGGTCTTTTTGTGTCTGAAAATTCTTTATTTAACGAACCGCGAAGACGCAAAGAACGCGAAGGAAGAAACGAAGATGAAAGGAAGAAATAAATAATATCAAATCCGGTTAGATCTGAGATGTTGGACTATTCTCAATAAGGCTTTTATGGGCGTTGCTCACAGCAACGGCACACAAGAAAATCCATCTATTATGGAACAGGCCGGAAAGCCGGTTCTTGACAATGGTGCAATATCTCAGATCTAACCAATTTTATAGTCGTTCGATCTCGCATCATCTCCAATAAAAAAACCTCACAGATGGAGGTTTTTTGATGATTCTTGGCTATCGTCGGACAGGTTAAAACATCCTGTCCCTCCAGGATGCCCACAGCGCTAAGACTCAATTCTTAGCGGTAGTCGGTGCGCACGGATGGATCGCGATCGCCTGTTGTAGTGGTATGGCGGACTGTTTCTTCGCGTTTTTTGGGTATTAAACCTAACAAGCCCGATAAGCCGAGTAAGCCCAACCATCCCCAATCAAAATCGCGATCGGTTTCAGCAGTTGCGACATCGGAACCAGGAGTTGTGGTGGTGGTAGTGCTGTTAGTACCCGAAGTAGTACCGCCAGTTGTATCTGTCTGAGCTGAAGCAGGTAGATGAGCTGGTGCTAGGGCTAAACCAGCAGCTATAATACCTGCACCGATTGCTTTGGATAAATCAGAACGTTTCATAATTCAAATCCTCTCTGTTGGTTAAAATCTTTAACTATTACAACTATCCTGGATGATGCGCACAGTGCTAAGACTCACTTCTTAGCGGTAGTCGGTGCGCACGGATGGATCGCGATCGCCCGTTGTAGTGGTATGGCGGACTGTTTCTTCGCGTTTGCGGGGAATCAAACCCAACAAGCCAGACAAGCCGAGCAATCCCAACCATCCCCAATCAAAATCCCGATCGGTTTCAGCAGTTGCGACATCGGAACCAGGAGTTGTGGTGGTGGTAGTGCTGTTAGTACCCGAAGTAGTACCGCCCGTTGTATCTGTCTGAGCTGAAGCAGGCAGATGAGCTGGTGCTATGGCTAAACCAGCAGCTATAATACCTGCACCGATTGCTTTGGATAAATCAGAACGTTTCATAATTCAAATGCTCTCTGTTGGTTAAAATCTTTAACTATTACAACTATCCTGAATAACCCCCCTAGCCCTAAGACTCAATTCTTAGCGGTAGTCGGTGCGCACGGCTGGATCGCGATCGCCCGTTGTAGTGGTATAGCGGACATTTTCTTCGCGTTTGCGGGGAATCAAACCCAACAAGCCAGACAAGCCGAGCAATCCCAACCATCCCCAATCAAAATCCCGATCGGTTTCAGCAGTTGCGACATCGGAACCAGGAGTTGTGGTGGTGGTGGTAGTGTTGTTAGTACCGCCAGTTGTATCTGTCTGAGCTGAAGCAGGCAGATGAGCTGGTGCTATGGCTAAACCAGCAGCTATAATACCTGCACCGATTGCTTTGGATAAATCAGAACGTTTCATAATTCAAATGCTCTCTGTTGGCTAAAATCTTTAACTATCATCACTATATCGATCGGCTATTAAAGTTAAATCCACCTCTAGCAGTAAACATTGTTAGGTTCTACGTATAACTACAGATTGATATCAAATTTTTAGCAGGCGCACAAAATTAAAGATTGCTCGCGGAGGCACTGCTGCACTAGAAATCGCGGGTGTGGCACCTCACTCGGTTGTGAGGCAGTGCGGCAGTCCCGACAATAGACAAGGTGTGGTTGACAAAAAAAGGTAAACTCAGATATTGCACAGACAAGTGTTGGAACTCGATCGACGGAGATCAAAACTTTTGGGTATAGAGCTACGCAGCTACGTATTTCTAGACAACTTGCAGCCGCAGCACGCAGCATACATAGGCACCATCGCCGCCGGATTCTTGCCGCTGCCGGGGGATGCGTCGCTGTGGATAGAAATCTCGCCCGGTATCGAAATTAACCGAATTACCGATGTCGCCCTCAAATCTGCCTCCGTGCGCCCGGGAGTGCAGATAGTCGAACGCTTGTACGGCCTTCTGGAAGTACACTCGGGCCAGCAGGGGGAAACGCGGGCCGCAGGCAAAGCAATTCTAGAATTCATGGGAGTCCGCAGAGAAGAAGGTATCAAACCGCGAGTGATTTCCAGTCAAATTATTCGCAACATTGACCCCCACCAAACACAATTAATCAACCGCACCCGGCGCGGACAGTTGCTGCTGGCGGGACAAACGCTTTACGTCTTAGAAGTAGAGCCGGCTGCTTATGCAGCGCTGGCGGCCAATGAAGCCGAAAAAGGCGCATCTATTAACATCTTAGAGGTTCAGGCTGTAGGCAGTTTCGGGCGGCTTTACCTCGGCGGCGCAGAACGAGATATTATCGCAGGTTCCCAGGCAGCAATTGCGGCGGTGGAAAACGTGACGGGTCGAGAACATCCAGCAATTGTTGGTCGCAAGGAATAGCCGTTAAAGGAGATGCAATTATGGCAAACACACAGCATTTAGCGCTGTTAAAAAAAGGTGCAGTTACTTGGATTGAATGGAGAAGTCTCAACCCAAATATAGAACCGGATCTCAGCGAAGCTAACCTCGCCGAAGCAAATCTTAGAGGCGCGCATCTTTGGCGCTCGAATCTTTTTAAAACAGACTTGTTTAAGGCTAAATTAATTTCGGCAAACCTCGCCGAATCTAATTTTAGTTTAGCAAATCTTGCCGGAGCGCAACTGCTCGAAACTAATTTAATTAAAGCTAATTTAACTGGAGCCAACCTCCGAGCGGCAGACCTCAGGGGAGCTGATTTGAGCGGTGCTAATTTAATTGGGTCTGACATCACGGCTGCCAATCTCCAACAAACTGATTTCGGAGATGCGAATTTAATCGGTGCGGTGATGTTTCGAGTTAATGCGATGGGCGCGAACCTCAACTTTGCTAATCTCAGTCAAGCCAATCTCACTCAAGCCGAATTCATTGAAGCACATTGCTATGCAGCCAATTTCTCTAAAGCTAACCTCGGGGAAGCTCACTTCACTGCAGCATATCTTTTCAAGGCAAATCTCAGTTTTGCTGAGTTGATTGCTGCCGATTTCCGGTGGGCAAACCTCGGCAAAGCTGATTTGAGAGGGGCTAATTTGACCCGGGCAAATCTCAGAGGAGCGAACTTGACGGGAGCTAATCTGGGCGAAGCTATTTTGAAAAGAACAATCATGCCTGACGGCAGCATTGTTTGATAAATATTGGATAATATTTATTCCTGTAAAATAACCGCGACAGTTAAAAAAAAGCCAGTGGCGCGTTTACCGAAAGGATTGCCAAAACATGAGTTTTTGGGGCGGGTTGAGGCTTTCTCTCTAATACAAATCCGAGATTTAGTAAACCCGCCTCGGCTCAAAACTCGCAACTGTCGATCGATTAATTTTTGCGAGTCGGCGATACTTGATAAAGTCCTCTGACGGGGCCTGGATCGGTCTGTGAATCTTGCTGCTGTGTTGGAAGTGTAAACTGATCTTGGAGTCCGGCGGGAGTGGGGAAACAGCCGCTTGGTTGAGCTGCTACCTGGCAAGCTGGAGGCAGTGCCATGATTGAGGCATCGAAGGGATTGACGGCATCTGGGACGCGCAGAATCGGATCGCTGGAAACTTGCCGCTGCATTACTCGTCGGTAGAAGCCGTTGACGCGGCTGGCATCCCGCTCAATTTCTTTTTCGGGAAAGGCAACGACGCCGCTGGGGGAACCGATGCCTAAATAGTCGCCCAAGTAACCTTGCAAGCTGACGTTGTGGTAAAAGTCTCCTGAAGCTTGAAAAAATTGTCGGTTGAAGTCGTCGGCAATTGGGTGAAATCGCTCTGTTTGTGCTTGAGCTGGTTTGACGGATGCCAGCGCGACAGAGGCGACAGCGAGAATCAACCCGCCGCTCAGGCTTTTTAACTTTTGACTCATATATTTGGGCCTCCTTAATTAATTCCGATTCCACTTTGACACTCCCTGACCTAAAGGACAGGGATTCTTAATTCAGCGACTGACCTTAAAATGTTGCGTCCTTTCGGCAATACTCAAACTTTTTAACCGTAGAAATCCTACCAATTAACGAGCCTGATTCGCAGCCACCCCAGAGGGTCTATCTCCAAAAGCGTACTAGGATATTGACCTAGAGTTCGGGTATGCCCTACCCTACTTAACAAGACTCAATAGTTTGTTTCTCTGGTTAAAGGAACTGTGTTAAGCCCCTAGCTGTTTATAGAGTTTTCGCCGCTCTTTGTCCCCCGGTTTACGCCTAAAAGTGTGTCGTTAACTGTTTTTATGCACGATGGCGAAGGAGTTTAACCTTGACGACTCTAGTATACTAGAAATTTCCTCACTTTTAGGAAGGGATTTAAGAAATTAAAGCCGTCCTAGAAGGACATGGTTTTAGACCCAATTTCCTTGATAAACTGATTATCGGCGGATTATTTGTGTTTTTTACACGGTGTGAGTTATGAATGCTGCGGATTTAAAAGTGTTGCGCGATCGACTTCTAGATTTGTTGTGCGAGTTTGCCTATCGCGAAGGCGATTTTGTGCTGTCTTCGGGGCAGAAAAGTTCTTATTACATTAACTGCAAACCGGTGACGCTGCACGCTGAAGGTGCTTTGGCAACGGGACGTTTGCTGTTGTCGATGCTGTCGTCGGAGGTGCAAGCTGTGGGCGGTTTGACTTTGGGCGCTGACCCGATTGTAACTGCGGTAAGCGTGGTTTCGGCTCTGGAAGGTCGATCGATTCCGGCGCTAATTGTCAGAAAGGAGACGAAGGGACACGGGACAATGGCGTACATTGAGGGGCCGCTGTTGCCAGAGGGGACGAATGTGGCGGTTTTGGAGGATGTGGTGACGACGGGTAAGTCGGCGATGCAGGCGGTGGAAAGGTTGCGGGGAGCGGGTTATAAAGTCGATCGCGTGTTGTCGCTGATTGACAGAGAGCAAGGTGGTGCGGAGTTTTATCGCTCTGTTGGATTGGACTTTGAAACAGTTTTTACGATTAACGATCTTCAAAAGTGGATGGCTAGCAAAAAATAGGGAAAAGTGCGATCGAACTGACCGAAGATCACCATTTTCATGAACAGGCTTTCGGGCCTCTTCCACAAGAGTTTTCAAGATGTTTTTTTCTCGTTACCAGGCTCTGCCTGGTAATGAATATCTAGAGGCTCTGCCTCCATTTGAAGTGAGGAAATCGGTGTTTTATTGGGTGGGATTAGAAACTATGCCCGCTCTAATTTTATTATCAAAATCAGCTCAGGTACTTGGAGGACAAGGGAAAATAAAGTTTTCTGTGCTAGACAAGCGCAAGCTTTCAGGTTCAGAATCTCTACCAATCGGCAGATTTTAGCAGAGCGAAATTATAACCTGAGTGAGATATTAACTAGAGAAAACTGTTTTAATGTGTTAAATGACGCAGCAAGGAGAAGCAGTAATGATTTTACCTGCATCTATTAAAAAGAAATGGAAACTACTGGCAACAGCCTTTATTTGTCCTCTGACACTAATTGGTGTTGGGATTCAGCAACAACCGCTTCAAGCACAACAAAATCCATCTAAGACTAATGTTGCTGCTTTGCCAGATGGTATTTACCTGTACGGAGATTCGCCACAGCCCAACCAAGTTCTTCAAAACTATATCGTGTTTCAACGCCAGAACGATCGCGTGGTTGGTGCAATCTACGCGCCGCGATCGGACTTTACGTGCTTCACTGGTAAAATTCAGGGAAATACACTGTCCGGGAAGGCAATCTCAGCCGGAAAAATTCAAACAGTTGAAGTCAATACTCAGCTAACAAATCTGCATTCTATTCGCACAATTAGCTCAAACGATCGGCGCATTCTTTCAAAGTGCCAAGATACAGCGCGAGCTAACATATCCAGATAAATCTTTTACTTAGCTCAAATGGTGCATTAGGCTGGCGGTGCGTTACACGGCGTTAACGCACCCTACGAATTGAAAATTTCTCGTTACCAGGCAGAGCCTGGTAATAAATATCTAGGTAAGTATTAATGTAGTTGAAGCTGTTGGTCTAGAAGTAATCCAGAATTGTTTATCCTCTGCAAAGCAAGTGCCTTTGAAAAATGCAGTTTAATCAGCATCAAGCAGCAAATTTATTGTTCTGCGGTTGAGGAAGTGCGATCGCCCGCACTCAATATCAAATCCACACTGACTGTAAAATCAGGAAATGCGATCGGTGCAACCTCTTGACCAGGGTACAAGTTTAGTATTAAACTATAACCGTTTGGTGTTGGCTGGCGGTAAACTTCCAAGCAGTTTTCAAGTAAATTAACCAGCCAAACCTCTTGAATGAGCGATCGGGCATAAATAGGAATTTTGACATTTCTGTCATTACCCACTGTACTGTCAGCGACTTCTACCAAAAGTAACACTTCTGAAGGAACTGGATGTGCTGTCTCGTAATCATCATCGCGAAATTGGAGCAATACTACATCAGGTTGCGGTTCAGTACGTTCGCTTAACAGAACAGGGTTTTGGACATCAACAATAACTC
This sequence comes from Microcoleus sp. FACHB-61, assembly GCA_014695295.1. GTDB lineage: Bacteria > Cyanobacteriota > Cyanobacteriia > Cyanobacteriales > Microcoleaceae > Microcoleus. The sequence continues at coordinate 65,764 of JACJNY010000050.1, forward strand.
TATCTTCTGGTAATCGGTGAAAAACTCGGTTAAGTCGTCTCACAGCAGTTGCGTGACGACTTCCAATAGCAGCCATTTGAATAATTTCTCCTTCAATGAGTTCGACGCGCTCAGCTTCAGAAAGAATTCCTGTCTCACTCATCAAATGATATTCTTTCACCGTAAAAAGCCGTCTTTGAAGTTGAAGCGACATCGCAATTCTCCTTTTAGGAAACTGCTTTTAATATAACCTTAAGTAAGGTGCGCCATCAGCACCCTAGTTGTGGGCGGGCATCCTGCCCGCCCACAAGAAACGAAACAGCTTTACGATTAAGTAAGGTGCGCCATCAGCACCCTACGAATTAATCCAATTAGCTTTGGGCTACAGGTTCCTTAGCCAAAAACTTCTCTAATTCCGTCAAAGCATCGGCATCAACCTTAGTCTGCATCGGACAGAACTTAGGCCCGCACATCGAGCAGAATTCAGCAGTTTTGTAGATATCCGCCGGCAAAGTTTCGTCGTGATATTCCTTTGCCCGTTCTGGATCTAATGACAGCTCAAATTGACGGTTCCAATCGAAATTGTAACGCGCTTTGGAGAGTTCATCATCGCGATCGCGCGCACCCGGACGACCCCGTGCAATATCTGCAGCGTGAGCCGCGATTTTGTAAGCAATCAGCCCGTTTCGGACATCCTCAGCATTCGGCAATCCTAAGTGTTCCTTCGGCGTCACGTAACACAGCATTGCAGTACCGTACCAACCAGCCATCGCCGCCCCAATTGCTGAGGTAATGTGGTCGTATCCAGGCGCAATATCTGTCACCAACGGCCCCAAAACATAGAAGGGTGCTTCCGAACACTCCTCCATTTGTTTTTTGACATTAAACTCAATTTGATCCATCGGCACGTGGCCCGGGCCTTCCACCATTACCTGCACATCATGTTCCCAAGCTTTGCGAGTTAATTGTCCCAAAGTTTTGAGTTCAGCTAATTGAGCTTCATCCGACGCATCGTGAGTGCAACCGGGGCGCAGAGAATCTCCCAAACTAAACGAAACATCGTATTTTTTGAAGATTTCAATGATGTCGTTAAAGTGAGTGTAGAGGGGATTTTGTTTGTGGTGATGCAGCATCCACCGCGCCAAAATGCCGCCGCCGCGAGAGACAATCCCAGTCAACCGATTTTTCACCAACGGCAAATGCTCGATCAGAATTCCGGCGTGAATTGTTTGGTAATCAACACCTTGTTGAGCGTGTTTGTCAATGATGTGAAGAAAGTCATTGGGGGTCAGACTTTCCATATTACCATGAACGCTTTCTAAAGCTTGGTAAATGGGTACAGTACCGATCGGCACCGGTGAAGCTTTGATAATCGTAGTGCGAATTTCATCCAAATTGCCGCCGCCGGTGGACAAGTCCATCACGGTATCAGCGCCGTATTTCACTGCTAATTTAAGCTTGTCAACTTCTTCTTCCATATTGGAAGAGTTGGGAGATGCACCGATATTAGCATTGACTTTGCATTTAGACGCAATGCCGATCGCCATCGGTTCCAAATTCGGGTGATTGATGTTAGCGGGAATAATCATCCGTCCCCGCGCAACTTCGGCGCGGATAAGTTCTGGCGGGAGATTTTCTCGCTTCGCAACAAAGTGCATTTCCTCAGTAATTACACCTTGACGGGCGTAGTGCATTTGAGATACATTGCTCTGGCCCTGACGCTTAGCGATCCATTCGGTACGCATATTTAATTTCCTTGATAAACAGCTTCCCTCCGCTGGTATTACCCAGACTCAGGTTCTAAGGGTGTTTTCTCAGCCCGGATATTCGGGCACCCCTAGCTAAGCTGTTAATAGTAGCACTGATGTCTGTACCCGATCAAAGCAATTAAGGAAATCTTAATATAAACAATGGGGTGAAGAGATCGAAAGTGCGATCGGTCTTTTGGGGCTTCTGATATTTCTGCTGTTTAAAAAGTACACGCCAGCGAAGCTATCCCGAAGGGAATCGCACCCCATTTAACAACCTAAAAACAATCACACCTCATCAGGATTAATCCCCATTTCGCGCAATTTTGCTGCTAGGCGAATCGTGTTATATTTTGCGCGAATCTCTGCTGTTTTTCCCTTGCTGTCGTCCACTTCCAGGCTGGTTATGTGGGGGCATATTGCCAATACGCCCCTGTACAAATTGGAGTTTAGACTAAGCACAAATTGACTCAGCTAACGCTGAGTAGAAATTGTGGTGAATTTAGAGAGAGCTTCCTAGGTTAACTAATGGATTTTGACGAGTTTTGGAACCTA
>JACJNY010000051.1 GCA_014695295.1 Microcoleus sp. FACHB-61
CCTGAGTTTGAAACGTTCTACACTAAGAACATTCTGCTTAACGAAGGCATTCGTGCTTGGATGGCTCCTACGGACCAACCTCACGAAAACTACATCTTCCCTGAAGAAGTTCTGCCTCGCGGTAACGCACTTTAAAAAAATCTGGATTTGGATTTCAGATTAATTTAAAAAACTTAAATTAATCTGAAATCCAAATCCCTATTCCCCGGCGCAGGCCCGGTACTCCCGTGCCCTACTGGGGAACAAAAAAAACCCAAAATCCAAAATCTAAAATCGTTGGAGGTTCTACCGGGTGGTAACGCTCTCTAATTCCTACGCAAGCGGTCGCGACCAAGAATCCTCCGGGTTCGCTTGGTGGTCTGGCAACGCTCGTTTAATCAATCTTTCCGGCAAACTGCTGGGCGCCCACGTCGCTCACCAAGGTTTGATCGTTTTCTGGGCCGGAGCAATGACTTTGTTTGAAGTCGCTCACTTTATCCCAGAAAAGCCCATGTACGAACAGGGCTTAATCTTGATGCCCCACATCGCTACTTTGGGTTGGGGCGTCGGCCCCGGCGGTGAAGTTACGGATATCTTCCCGTTCTTCGTAGTCGGCGTTCTTCACTTGATTTCATCTGCTGTTCTCGGTTTGGGCGGCATTTATCACGCCGTTCGCGGTCCGGAAGTTCTCGAAGAATACTCTTCGTTCTTCGGCTACGACTGGAAAGACAAGAACCAGATGACCAATATCATCGGCTACCACCTAATTTTGTTGGGATGCGGCGCTTTGCTGCTGGTAGCTAAAGCCATGTTCTTCGGCGGTGTCTATGACACTTGGGCTCCAGGCGGCGGCGACGTGCGGGTCATTACTAACCCCACTCTGAACCCGGCTGTGATTTTTGGCTACTTGGTTCGCTCTCCTTTCGGCGGCGAAGGCTGGATTGTCAGCGTCAACAACATGGAAGACATCATCGGCGGTCACATCTGGCTTGGCCTGATTTGTATCGCTGGCGGTGCTTGGCACATTTTGACCAAGCCTTTCGGCTGGGCTCGCCGCGCCTTAATCTGGTCTGGCGAAGCTTATCTGTCTTACAGCTTGGGCGCTTTGTCCCTGATGGGATTCATCGCTTGCTGCTTTGTCTGGTTCAACAACACTGCTTACCCCAGCGAATTCTACGGCCCGACGGGCCCGGAAGCTTCTCAAGCGCAAGCTTTGACCTTCCTGATCCGCGACCAACGCTTGGGTGCTAACGTCGGTTCTGCACAAGGCCCCACCGGTCTGGGTAAATACCTGATGCGCTCTCCTACTGGCGAAATCATTTTCGGCGGTGAAACGATGCGTTTCTGGGATTTCCAAGGCCCTTGGTTGGAACCCTTGCGCGGTACTAACGGTTTGGACTTGAACAAAATCAAGAACGACATTCAGCCTTGGCAAGCTCGCCGCGCTGCTGAGTACATGACTCACGCTCCTTTGGGTTCTCTGAACTCTGTGGGCGGCCTGGCGACTGAAGTTAACGCGTTTAACTATACGTCTCCTCGTTCTTGGCTGGCCTGTTTCCACTTTGTGATGGGTTTCTTCTTCTTGGTCGGCCACTTGTGGCACGCTGGTCGCGCTCGCGCGGCTGTCGCTGGCTTTGAGAAGGGTATCGATCGCGAAAATGAACCAGTGCTGGCTATGCCAGACTTAGACTAATCGATCGAATTTATTTCTGATTTGATTGTCTAGTTGAAAAAGGCTCCTGCTTAACGGCAGGAGCTTTTTTTTGCTCCAATATCTGGAAAAAGCTGCGGATTGTCGATCGACCGTTCTGGCTCGCCAGCTAACAGCAGATACAATCCTAGACGCAGAAACCCGGTTTCTGAGTCACCTTTTGAATTCAATGCTGTTTCGTTCAGTTAGCTGGTTCCTGAGCGAGCTTTTGCATCCAAGACTGAGATATTTCGGCGCGACATTCACCCGTGGCGGTGAATGAGTCTGGAAGTATTGAAACTTGACAATTTTAATCACTTCGGGTAAAGAGCTTGCAAGGCAGGCTCTACAAAGTTTATATTTAAACTAGAAAAGTTTTAATCCCATACAATTGAAAGTTGCAATGGAAAGTTGCCATTTGGAGGCAGTTCGCTAGCGGTGCAAAACTAATCGACGATCGTCCTCAGGATATTTATATTTTATTAAATGGCTGTGCTTGCCGATTTTTTTAACAGGCACAAAACTTTTGGGCCGCTTACTGTTATTGCTGGGAAAGCAAAAGATTAATAATGGACTCATTAAAGATCGAAAATGGCAAGGTGAGATCCGATCGAGAAAATTTGCTCGATCGCATCGCAAACCGCATTCGCCGCTCTCTAGAACTGCCAGAAATTCTGAGCGCCACAGCAGCGGAAGTTCAATCGTTCTTGGGAACAGACAGAGTAAAAATCTACAAGTTTCATAGCGACGGCAGCGGTGAAGTGATTGCCGAATCAATTAACGGCAACCGCTTGCCATCCTTATTAGGACTGCATTTTCCAGCAGACGATATTCCCCCTCACGCCCGCGAACTGTTCGCGCAAGTACAGGTGCGATCGATCGTCGATGTAGATTCCGGGCTGCTAGGCCAAAGTCCCCACCGCAACGCGGTTTCCGGCGAACTGCTGCCCGACGAAGTGCGCTTTCGCCCTATCGACCCCTGCCACGCTGAATACTTGAGTGCACTGGGCGTCAAGGCTTGCTTGATAGTACCCATTTTTCACGGCGAAGAATTCTGGGGGTTGTTGGTATCTCACCACTCCGAGCCCCGGAGTGTCGCAGAACACGAACTGCAAGGCGTTCAGATGGTGGCAGATCAGCTCGGCGTCGCCATAGCCCAATCAACCCTCCTCGCCCGAGCCCAGGCGAAAGCTCAGCGGGAAAGTGCCGTCAACCGCGTCGCCGCAGCCCTTCACTCTCAGCCAGACATTGAACTGCAAGCAGCTTTGGCAGAATCTGTCGCGGCACTAGACGCAGCCGGGGGCAGGCTGTGCATTTTCGCCACACCCTTCATTTTTGACAACAGCAATGTTACGAGTTTAGTACCCTATTCGGAGAACTCCACTCAGGAACTCAAAGTCTACACTTGTGGCTCTGGGCCGAAGATGCAAATTTTGGCAAAATACCCGCAGGTGGAGCAATACAGCGTCTGGCAGGACTATTTTAAATCCGGCGAGCAACAGGTTTGGGCAATTCCCGACTTGTACAAAATTAGCAGTTTGAGAAACCTGCAACCTGCATTTCGATCGACCAAAATTCGCAGCATTTTAATCGTACCCCTCAGAACCCGCCAGCAAATCTTCGGTTACTTGACCATTTTTCGAGAAGAATTTGACACCGAAACTCTCTGGGCCAGACAGTTTGATAGCGACGTGCGGCTCGCCCAATCTCGGATATCTTTTGAAGCGTGGAAAGAGTCAAAAACTGCCCAAATTCGTGAATGGAAGGCTGAAGAAATTGAATTAATACAAACTTTTGGCAGCCACTTTGCTGATGCAATTAACCACTACCAGCTACACCAAAAAATAGACGCACTTAACGCTAATTTAGAAAATCAAGTTCAAGAGCGCACAGCTCAACTGCAGCAGTTGACGGAACAGCAGCGAGTGCTGTTTGAAGTTGTGGCAAAAATGCGGAAATACCTCGACTTGAACAAGATTTTTAGCACGATGTCCCAGGAAGTGCGGCGGGCGTTAAATGCCGATCGAGTGGGGGTTTACCGATTCGATCCCGCATCGCAATTTAACGATGGCGAATTCGTTGCAGAAGATGTTTTGCCAGATTTTCTGTCAGCAATGGCAGTCAAAGTGCACGATAGCTGTTTTGGAGAAAACTATGCCAATCTCTACTCTCAGGGACGAGTTCGCTCAATCTCCGACATCAGACAAGCGGGACTGCAAGATTGCTTTCAGCAAGTATTGGAGCAATTTCAAGTCAAAGCTAGTTTAGTTGCACCGGTCATGAAAGGCAACGACCTTTGGGGGTTGCTGTGCGTGCACCAGTGTTCGGCTCCCCGCAACTGGGAATCTTCCGAAATTAAATTTGCTACCCAAATTTCCGATCAGCTCAGCATCGCCCTAGAACAAGCAGATTTGCTGGCTCAAACTCAGCAGCAAGCAGTTGATTTGCACTACGCCGGCGAGCAGCAACGGATACTGTTTGAGGTAGTGGCGAAGATTCGACAATCTCTCGATTTAGATACCATTTTTCGCACGACAACTACAGAACTCCAGCGATTTTTAAAGGCAGACAGAGTTGGGGTTTATCGCTTTGATCCAGGCTCAAATTTTAATGAAGGCGAATTTATTACCGAAGATGTTTTGCCAGGTTTTTCTTCGGCAATGGATGTGAAAATTCGCGATCGGTGTTTTGGCGAAAACTATGCGAATAAATACAGTCAGGGACACATTCAAGTGCTGGCAGACACCGAGAGTGCGGGACTCTCAGACTGCCACGCTGCTATTTTAGCTCAATTTCAAATTAGAGCGCAGGTGATTATGCCGCTGATGAAAGGCAGCGAACTTTGGGGTTTGCTGTGCGTGCACCAGTGCGGCAGTCCCCGCAATTGGAAAACTTCGGAAGTCCAGTTTGCTACCCAAGTCGGAGCTCAGTTGAGCGTAGCATTAGAACAAGCAGATTTGCTCGCTCAAACGCGCCAGCAAACGATCGATCTGCAGTGGACTGCCGAGCAACAGCGGATACTGTTTGAAATTGTGGCTAAGATTCGAGAATCTCTCGATATCAACGCGATTTTTAAGACGGCAACCCAAGAAGTTTGTCAGTTTATGCAAGTCGATAGAATTGCTGTCTATCGCTTTAATCCTGATTGGAGTGGCCAATATGTTGCCGAGTTTGTGAAAGATGCGTGGAGAAAGTTGGTAGGGGAAGGTATCAATACGGTTTGGGAAAATACTTATTTGCAGTCAAACCGAGGCGGCAGGTATCTCAATAATGAAACTCTAGCCGTTGACGATATCTATCAAGCTTGTCACTCGGAGTGTGACAGCGGTATTTTAGAGCAATTTCAGGTGAAGGCTTATGCAATTGCACCGATTTTTGTAGGACAAGAGCTTTGGGGTTTGCTGACAGCGTATCAACATTCGGGGCCCCGCTGCTGGGCAAGTTCAGAAGTTAACTTTTTAGCTCAGATTGCCAATCAGTTAGGCGTAGCTATCCAACAAGCCGATTTGCTGGCTCAAACCAGACGCCAAGCAGAACAAATCGCTCAAAGTTTAAAGGATTTGCAGCAAACTCAAGCTCAATTGATTCAGACTGAAAAAATGTCGGGTTTGGGGCAACTGGTGGCCGGGATTGCTCACGAAATTAACAATCCAGTTAATTTTATTTACGGCAATCTCAATCACGCTACAGAATATACTGATAACTTGCTGAGTTTGCTGGAACTTTACCACCAGCATTATCCCCATTCAAGTCCTGAGATTGGCGAATTCACCGAAGAGATTGACTTGGAATTTCTGCTAGAAGATTTGCCAAAATTGCTATCGTCAATGAAGGTGGGAGCCGATCGCATCCGTCAAATAGTTCTATCTTTAAGGAATTTCTCTCGTCTTGACGAAAGCCAAATGAAGGCGGTTGATATTCACGAGGGCATTGACAGCACGCTGTTAATTTTACAGCACAGGCTGAAATCTAATGCCGACAGTGCCAACATAGTGTTAGTTAAAGAATACGGCATTTTGCCTCTGGTTGAGTGTTATGCTGGACAGTTGAATCAGGTGTTTATGAATGTAATCGGGAATGCGATCGATGCTTTGGAATCGCACAGGTTGCTCGCTGGTCAATCTTTGACTCCTCAAATTAAAATCTCTACTTCTGTCGGTCAGCTTGATGGCAATCTTCCTAGCGCGGTGATTCGGATTTCTGACACCGGGACGGGAATTTCGGAATCTATGAGAAAACGCATATTTGACCCTTTTTTCACCACTAAGTCGGTGGGGAAAGGTACAGGATTGGGACTGTCAATTAGTTACCAAATAGTGGTAGAAAAACACGGCGGGGTTTTAAAATGCAATTCGGAATTAGGGAAAGGTACTGAGTTTGTGATCGAGATTCCGCTCCGACAGCAGTCAGCAGTCAGCAGTCATTAGTCATTACTCATTGCCATCATCCCTCTTTTGTCGCTTCCGGGATAGTATAAAGCTAGGCAGCAAGTAAATCTGTAACTACTGGCTCATTAAAAACAGTCCAAAAATTCTTGATAAAAGAGTTGATTAACCTTTTTTCAAGTGTTAGAGAACTCATCAAAGCATATAACCCGGATTTGGGATCGGGCCCGATCGTGCGTATGCGCTCGCATAGCGGCCTTGCGGCATCGCGTGTGACAGTTGCGTAAGTCCTGAGGCAAAAAGATGCCTATGTAATTGACTTTCACAGATCGGTTTCGGTCTTTTGTAGTTCTTGTTGGAGAGTATTCTTGACACGATCGTACTCAACCTCGATTTGAGCCAATAGGGATGAGGCTCGATCTAGTTCACCGCGGGCACTCATGACTTCTAACGCGGCACAAAGCTGGGCCAGAGGAGCCGCGCTTAGGTTCGCACTACTGCCTTTGAGGGTATGAGCCGCTCGGTTTAGGGTTTGAGTATCCGCTTGGGCGATCGCTAATTTCATAGCTTGTAGCAACTTTACGGCTTCCTCAAAGTAGCAGTTCGCCAGCAAGCTCAAAATCTCGGTTGAATCTGGATCGATGCTGCTACAGAAGGCTTGCAGTTCTGTGAGGTTAACCGCTGGCACATCAATTTCTGGCTTGTTGCTATCTGATTCCTCCTTTTCGGTCTGCTGTTGTTCCTGGTTGAGCTGACACTGACTCAGCGCTTGGATGAGAGCCTCTACTCGAATTGGTTTACTGATATAGTCATTCATGCCAGCATCAAAACAAAGCTGGCGATCGCCCTGCATGGCATTCGCCGTCACTGCAATAATCCAGGGACGAGCATGAGCAGGCCACTTTTCACCAATACGACGGCTGGCTTCTAGTCCATCCATCTCTGGCATTTGTACATCCATCAGCACTACATCATAAGGCTGGCGATGCAGGGCTTCCAAGACTTTTAATCCATTGGCAGCAATATCCGCCCGGTATCCCAAACGCTCTAACAGCAGCAGTGCCACCTTCTGATTCACCAGATGATCCTCTGCTAAAAGAATTCGCAGTGGGAGTCTCTGGGCCAGTTTCATATCATCCTCAACAGATCTAGGGAGCTGTTGTTGAACTTTTTTCGGTTGAGCTTGTAGCACATCGATCAGTATTTGATAGAGCTGGGATTGTTTGATGGGTTTGCTTAAACAAGCCGCAAAGTGGGTGGAGATAGCTGAAGAACTCGCTTCAGGTTTGCCCATTGAAGTCAGCAGCACCAGAGGTAAACGGTGGGACTTAGGATGCTGGTGGATGGCTGAGGCGAGTGTAAGGCCGTCCATTTGTGGCATTTGCATATCTAAAATAGCGACATCAAACGTTTCTCCACTCTCAAGCCAGTTGAGCGCTTCCACAGCCGATTGGGCAGCGCGAATCTGCATCCCCCAAGTCTCAGCTTGCAACGTCAGAACTTGTCGGTTAGTGGGCTGGTCATCCACAATTAATAAACGCTTGCCAGATAGTTCTGGTAGCATTTCCATCGGTTCCCCTAACTCAGTAGCAACAGACGATGCCACAATCGTGAAGTAGAAGGTGGAACCCATTGTGACTTGATGAGGCTTAGGGGCTTGCCATTTTTGTGAAGGCGTTCCTCCGACGTGGCCTCCGCTCTCAACCCACATCATGCCGTTCATCGTTTCACTAAGTCGCTTACTAATCGCCAGACCTAAACCAGTCCCTCCATACTGCCGAGTCGTCGAAGCATCTACTTGACTAAAAGACTTGAACAGTCGATCGAGGCGGCCTGCTGGAATACCAATGCCTGTGTCTTGAATGGCAAACTGGATTTCATACAAGCTTTCTGGCAAGTTCCCCGGCTCAGAAATTGTTTTGTCAGAATCAACTAGAGAGGCTTGCACCGAAATGGTAACTTCCCCAGTTTCAGTAAACTTAATCGCATTGTTGAGCAAGTTAACTAGAATCTGACGCAGACGGGTGACATCACCCAGAATGAACTTAGGAGTCTGAGGCTGGATGAGGTAGCCCAACTCAATCCCCTTCTGATCTGCTTTAACTGCAAGTTGGTCGATCGCATTTTCTATGCAATCTCTCAAGCTCAAGGGATGCCTTTCTAGCTCCAGCTTGCCCGACTCAATTTTGGAGAAGTCAAGGATGTCGTTGATGATGCTGAGGAGGGTATCCCCACTATTGCGAATCGTCTCGATAAAGTCTCGCTGTTGAGCGTTCAGTTCTGTATCGAGCATTAGTCCCGTCATACCAATAACCGCATTCATGGGAGTACGAATTTCATGGCTCATCATCGCCAGAAACTCACTTTTGGCTCGGTTCGCAGCTTCTGCTTCCCGTCTAGTTTGCTCCAAAGCATAGTTTTTCAGAGTTAATTCTTCTCGTTGTCGAGTTTCTTGCTCTAGTAATTGGGCTTGAGCTAGGGCAATTCCTACTTGAGCCGCGACTGATTCTAGCAACTCCACTTGAACGGCAGTCCAATGACGGTAGCGATCGCACTGCTGCAAACAAATGGCACCATTCGGTTCTCCTTGGTAAGAGGTTCGCACTGCTAATTGCGATCTCAATTTGAGACTGGTACAAATTGAAGAAGCACAGATGAGCAATGAATCGCAATAGACATCCGGGGAGGCGATCGCTTCATCTTGAGCCATCAACCGTTTTGTATAAGCAGGACTGGCCGCCAGAATATCATGCTCCCCGCTCGGCGCTGACCCCACTGCTAGATACTCTGCAACGACAGGAAACTGAGGCAGTGGATTGTCCTGGTATGTGCTAATTAAGCAGCGACTGACACCAAAAGTTTGCCCAATCTGAATAGCAGCCGTTTCAAATATCTGCTGAGCATTGAGGTTTTGACGAATTTCTTGGGTAATTTGCTTCAGCAGTAGGGCTTTTTGCAACTGTCGTTGTAGTGCTTCTTCTGCCTGCTTGCGATCGGTAATATCCTTCATGAAGCAGTGATGCCCCACAAAGACATTTTGCTCGTCATAAGTAGAGACCATCACCATTTGTTTATAGAAGCTAGAGCCATTTTTTCGCATTCCCCTAGCTTCCACTTCGACTCTGCCGTCTCTCAACATTTGCTGATAAGCAGCCGCCATCTTCTCAACATCTTCAGGATGAACGGTTCTTTGCCATTCCATCCCTAGTATTTCCTCATGCCCATATCCGCAGATGGCAGCATAAGTCACATTGACAGAGATATAGCGTCCTTGAGAGTCCAGCCGAGAAATGCCTGCCACGGCATTTTCTAGCGCCGCACTCATTTGTTGCAGTTCCGCTTCGGCTCGTTTGCGCTCGCTAATTTCAATTAGAATGCAACCCACCGCTATAGGATGCTCTGCATCCTTGAAAATGGGAAAGTGAGAAACGAGCCAGTAGCGCTTGGCACCCGTTTGACTGGATACTCCTCGACTCACTTCCAAGTTGATCGAAGGTTTTCCAGTTGCTAAAACCTGTTGTAATAGTGGATTCACACCAGGAGCTAATTCTCCCAAAATATTATCGGTTGTCTTACCTAAGTGAGCCTCCACAGAATGGCCATTAATTTCAGCTAGTGCCTCATTTATTTGTAAAAATCGAAACTGCCGATCGTGGATACACAGCCCCACCCCTGCCAGGGAAGCTCCTTTAAAGAAAGCATTCAACAATTGCTCTCTGGCTTGAATTTCCTGCTCTAACTTTTTGCGGTTGGTAATATCGCTGTGAGAACCAGTCATACGGACAACTCTGCCCGCTTCATCCCAAAGCGCCTGCCCTCGATCTAAAATCCACTTGTAGCTCCCATCCTTACAAAGAAGTCGATGTTCTGTAATATAAAAGGGAGTTTTGCGCTCAAAGTGATCTTGAATTGCTTGCATCACCCAACCGAGATCGTCGGGATGCACTCGCTTTCTCCATTCGTCCAGGCGATCGGGAATTTCATGGTCTTCGTAGCCCAACATTTTTTTCCAGCGAGCCGAGAAGAATACTTCATTGGTGTTGACGTTCCAATCCCATACCCCATCATTACTTCCGCGCAGGGCGAGTTCCCACCGCTCTTCACTGGCTTGCAGAGCGACTTCTGCCTGATGCCGTTCGATTTCACTACCAATCCACTGAGCCATCAGCTTCAGCAATTCCACATGGGCAGATTTAAAGCTCTCTGCACGGGGAGATTTACTAGAAAAGCTGAGGGTACTGTAGACTTTGCCTGCAACTAAAACTCGTGTTCCAATATAAGCTTCCATGCCAAAGGCAAGATAGGCAGGATGGTAACGAAATTTTGAGGTGCCTGTATGTTGGATGGTTACTGGTTCATTTGTGTCTAAAGCTTCACAGCACAAAGTTTGCTTAATATCAAAGACATCACCTGGTTTCAGGACTCGATCGGGCGATCGCGCAACCATCACCTCATAACGGTTATCTTGCACGCGAGCCAAGAGGCCAAATTCAACCCCAAAGGTCTGACATCCCATGTCAATCAACGCTTGGATGCGCTGCTCAAAATTGAGATTTTGGGTAGCAGTGACTTCATATAAACCTCGTATCGTCGCCTCTCTTGTTCTTAGTTCAGCTTCGGCGTGTTTACGTCTCTTAATTTCAGCTTTCAGAGCCCGATTGATTCTGGATAATGTTTGCGTTCGTTCTTGAACCCGCTGTTCTAATGTGGCGTTGGCGTGTTTAATCTCCCTAAACTTTTGATTGAGGGCGATCGCCATCAATTGAAAATTGCGAGCAAGCTCATTGATTTCAGTAACAGAGGTATGTTTCCATTCAAAAGCTTCTTCTAAAAGCTGGTTGGGTAAGTCAGTGGTTGCAAGAGCTAAATAGGATAATGGCTTGACCAGTTGTTCGCTAACCAGCGTTGCAAACAAAAATGCCAACATTGTGATGACGAGTACAATACTCAAGTCACGCTTGTAGCGATTTTGTAAATTTTCTACATAGGGAGCGGCTGGAATTTCCAAGCGTAATCTCCAGTCCAGATCGGAGCTAATAGTAAATTCCTGTAGATACAGAGAATTTTTCCAACGGATCATCGGATTGTTGGCATTGCTAGGAACCCACTGCTGCAAGGTTCCCTCTAAGGTGCGAGTGCTGCCGTGCTTTGACTCCCGATCGCTGGCCAAAAGCTTTTCGTCGGATTGATTACTCGCAATGACTCGGTTGTTTTCATCGAGCAATGTAATGCGTAGTTGCTGATTGTTTCTCTGGAAAAGGTATAGAGCTTTGATCTGGCTCAATCCTAATGAACCGTGGATCAGTCCAAGAAAATGACCTTGAACTTGCAGGGGAACATTCAATCCTACATGAGGTTCGTCCAGTAATAGATCTTTGTGGACAGGGTTCATCCAAGGTCTCAACCGCTTTTGAGCCAGGGTAATTAGAGATTTATGTTCCGTGCTTTGTTCCATCAACCGCCGACGCGTTTGATTAAAAGGACAAGAAATAGCTAAAATTCTTCCCGATGAATCGGCAACATAAATTTGGTTGAAATCTGGAAACACCTGCTCGATTAGGCTAATGTCTTGTTGTAGCTGCTCGGATGATTGAATCGCTGGATTAGCAGCAGTGGCGGCTTCAGGCATGAGCGATCTTTCAGCTAATTGGCTCAAAGCTGTGAGGTGTCGCTTATGCCATCTAGATATTGCGCTACTAATAGTTGTTGCGTTTGTTTGTAACTCCGTTTGCACGGTCGTTTGGATTTGGTTAACGAAGTATCTACTATCAAAAATTAATAAGACCAGTGTTGGAAGAAAGACAAAAGCAACCAACAGATGAAAAATAGTTTGTTTTAAAGAGACGGTAGGGACAGGCTTTGAAAGCCTAACCCACCGAGGAATCGGCACATAAGTAATAATTAAGCTGGCAACTAAAGTATTAAAAATGCCGTTGACTGCTTGTTTATAAATAACGAAGATAGCCTGATTCGCCTCCATGTGCATTATTTGACTGTAGAAAAGCCAAACGAGAGGCATTCCAATTAATAACCAATAAAGCCCATCGAATAAAAGGATGTTTGGATGTCTGCGCTTGCAAAGAAACCCTACGAACAGAGCCTCACTTACTAAAATGATGACGGCGTATGGATGGTGCCAAAGGACATAAGTATAGCTGCCTGCTATTAGAGCAGCCAAACCTCCCCAGCCCCAGCCGAAATAGTAAGCAATAATCAGTATGGGAATACTGCCAAAGAGGAAATCAACCCCAAAGAAAAGAGACAAATTGAAATAGTTGCCCAGAAAACCGACACCTGTGAGAAGGGCGATCGCACCAAACCATCTTTTATTACGCACTGAGCTAGCCCCTCCCATAAACTTCTAGAACCGCTAGTTGCTGAATATGACGTGATTCCGATAAAAAAAGCGTCATAGAGGCGCTCTCGTCCTCTACTTGACAGTTTCCCTGAAGCTCGCACAACCGATTATTTATGCTTTCAAGCAGCCATCAAGGCTTACTCATCCACGACTTGATCTCTCGCTCAACTTTTTAATAAGGAATCATTCCAAATCACGAGTGGCATAGTTTTTCCCCTTATGATTTAACGGTTTAATTCATTAACTGTATGAATGTTGATACAAAAAGTATTACGACCTTGGGCTTTTGCTTGATAAAGTGCTGCATCGGCAGCAGTAATTAAAGTTTCTGGCAGGCTCTCTGGGGTAGGAACCGCACTGGTAATACCGAAGCTGAGGGTAATGCAATTATTCGGAGAACTCTTATTGACTATTGCTAAAGCTTGGATGCCAGCCTGCATTTGCTTAACGATTTGGACTGCTCCTTCAAGCTCTGTATTTGGTAAAATCACTACAAATTCTTCACCTCCATAACGTGCTACTAAATCTCCAGCTCGATTAATACTGCGATTGAGAGCTGCGGCAACTTGCTGTAAACAGACATCCCCTGCTTGGTGTCCATAAGTATCGTTGTAATTCTTGAAGAAATCGATATCACACAAAATTAGTGACAAAGGAATTCGCTCCCTGGTCATGCGTCGCCACTCCTGCCCTAGCTGTTGGTCAAACTGACGGCGATTGGCAATCTGAGTTAAACTGTCAGTTGATGCGAGGTACTGTAACTGTTGATTGGCAGCTTCTAGTTGCTTGTAAAGTAGGGTTTGTTGCTGTTGTAAGTGAAATTGCTGAATCAATCGGCGCACTCTCTGTCGCAGAACAGCCCAGTGAATCGGCTTTGTGATATAGTCATCTGCTCCGGCTGCAAACGCTCGATCGACAGATTCTTTATCTTCTAAGCTAGTAATCATCAAAATAGGTGGGCGATCGCTCTCAGGCACTTCAGATAATTTTTGACAACAAGCAAAACCATCCATAGTAGGCATCACTGCATCTACAAGGATGAGGTCTGGATGTACTTCCTCATAAGCTGCTAGCCCTGCCAACCCATCACTCGCTTCCGCCACTCGGTATTGTTCCTTCTGTAAATAAAGTCGGAGTTGCAAACGAATCAAGGCATCGTCATCCACAATGAGAATTAGAGAGGGCTGTTCGCTAGATGGGGTAGTAGAAATGCCTGACTGTTCTAATGATTGATACATACGTCATAGTGCATAGTGTATCTTAAGTTCTGCAAAGATTCTAGCCTATCATATTTTGACCTTGGGACAAAAAAGTTAAAATTTTGTGAATATGTCAGAAATAATGATAAACAAGCTGAGATTGCACAACAAAATCCGACGCAGCGTGGTTTTTTTTCAACCAGCAGCCACAGTCTGCTTAAAGTTTATCGCTTTTTTCAGCAATAGTCTTTCCGATTAGTTCAACCTGCTCACATCTGATACCTCTTTTATCACTTCGGAGAGAGTAGAAGACTAGACAGCAACCAAATCAGTAGCTACTCCCCGATAAAAAAAATCCGGAAATCATTTATCGAAGAGTTTATTAACCATTTTTTAAGCGTTATAAAACTTCTCATAGCATCTAAGATATGACGAGTTTGGGTTGGCTTATTTTCTGAGATATAAAGTCTGCTAACTTGCGCTATTTTTTGTAAGTATCTAATTATTTTTGGGTGCGTTAAACATTTTTTACAGCGCCGATCGGGCTTTGACGAACGATCGCCAGTTATCCCATGAGCGATCGCCAGTGGGAAGATATGCTATATTTCTCAAGTTAATTTATGCTGTTTCAGGTGAATCAAATTCCTCATCACGTATAGCCTCGCCGTTCGTTGAGCGTTTGTTCGCACCAGGAAGCTCTGACTGCAAAAGGGCATAAGCTTTGGTAACACACATCTACAGCGTTCTGCGCGAGCTGGGATAGGTTTTTTCTCTCACTTTGTCCAAAGAATCCCCCCAGATAGTGTCTAAACTCCTTTCTTTGGGCTTGAGTCCCGAACACATCGTCAAAGGGTTGGCATCATCTTTCAAAGCATGGGGGCATGGGTGTCGAAACTGTTTCTCTCATCAGATTCCCTCAGGCAAGAGACGAACCTAAAAACAAAAAGCTTACTCTATATATCTTAGCTCTATTTATCGCTCATTTTTTGGCTAAAGTCCCACTATTAAAAATAGAAGCTATACTATAATCACGGGGAAAGAGTAAATTAACTTGATGGAGGTAACTTACTATGGAAGTAGCACTGCCTGATTTTTCTCAAAGCTTTCAAAAAACGAAAGAAGTTTGGAGGGAACAAGTCGGAAAAGCAGTTAATTCGGTTTCACAAACAACAGCACAAGCTAAATCTTCTCTCTCCGAAACTGCTGAAAAGGCAAAAGAAGCTCTCACTCAAACTACAAATTCTGCCGTTAATGCTGTTAATCAAGCGACGAACAATGCTTTAGGTACTGTAGCAGAGAAAACAGAAAAAGCGAGGAATTCTATATCTGAAGTCGCGAATCAAGCCGTTAGTCGCGTCAGTGAAAGTACCAACAAAGCTGTGGATGCTGTTTCTCACTCTGCGGCAACTGCTAAAGAAACTATTAATCAAACTACTAACTCTGCGGTCAATACTCTGAATCAAAGCACTAGCCAAGCTGTAGAGAGTGTAAATCAAGCTACAGAAAAGGCTAACACCTCATTACAAAATAGCATTGATAAGGCTGAAAACATTAGCGGTGCTGCTTCAGATGCCCTCCAAAGTGCTATCAATGCTAGCGTCAAAGATTGGATTGATTCTAATCCTGTAATTTTTTGGTTGGTGAGTCATCCGCTGATCGGGTTAGCAATGGTAATGCTATTTATATCCATGATATTGGGTTTTTTGCAGGCTTTAAGTAGCGTCTTTGCACAAGGATGGTTATTTATTCTGCAAAGCCCTGTTAAATTTATGCAAGGGGTTGTGAAGGTCGGCTCTAAATCTGTAAGTAATTTCGGTGGAGTGGCTGTAAACTCATTGGTTTCAAAGAATCCCGAAGACAAAAATAATTCAGCTTTACAATTGAGGGGAGTTGAATCAAACAGTTTGGAGTCTCAGGAACGACTTGCTAATATTTTGGCAAGGTTGGAGGCAATTCGACAAGAGCAGAATCAGCTTTTACAAGAAGCGTCGGCTATTTTAGGCAACAAATTTAAGGCAGAGTGAGAAGGTGTGGGGCGATCGCAACTCGTGGTAAATTTAATACATCCAGGCTTTCCATCAAAGCCAGATCAATAAAGGCTTGTAGTCGATCGCTCAATACGCCATGCCCGATACCGAATTTTCCGACGATCTAAAATGGACCGCTGAAGCCAAGGCGAAGCTGAAAAATATTCCCTACTTTGTCCGGGGACAAGCTCGCGTGCGCATCGAGCAGTTGGCCCGGGAAGCCGAAACCGAAGTCGTCACAGTTGACTTAGTTGAGCAAGCTCGCATCGAGTTTGGGCAATAAGGGATCGAAAGGTACGCTAAAGCTTTAGACTATTAATTGCGTTGTAAGGACAAGGACTTAAAGAAATAGTGCGCAACATAGTTATAGCTGGCAACTGGAAAATGTACAAAACTAGGGCAGAATCCCTAGAGTTTCTTCAAGGATTCATGTCCGGCCTGACGGAGACCCCAGAGGAACGGGAAGTGGTGCTTTGCGTTCCCTTCACTTCCTTGGCTGTCCTATCGAAAAATTTGCACGGCAGCCGGATCAGACTCGGCGCTCAGAATGTTCACTGGCAAGAGTCGGGAGCTTTTACTGGGGAAATTTCCGGGCCAATGCTGAGTGAACTTGGTGTGCGCTATGTCATCGTAGGCCACAGCGAGCGACGCCAATATTTTGGAGAAACTGACGAAACGGTGAATTTGCGGCTGAAAGCTGCTCAGAAATACGATTTAATTCCGATTCTGTGCGTTGGGGAAACCAAGCAGCAGCGAGATGCAGGGGAAACTGAAGCTCACATTTTTTCTCAGTTGGAAAAAGATTTGGTTGGTGTTGACCAGCAGAAGTTGGTAATTGCTTACGAGCCTATTTGGGCGATCGGCACTGGCGATACTTGCGAAACTAAGGAAGCTAACCGAGTTATTGGTTTGATTCGCAGTAAATTGACTAATCCTGACGTGCCAATTCAGTACGGCGGCTCTGTTAAACCGGAGAATATTGATGAAGTTATGGCGATGCCTGAGATTGACGGGGTTCTGGTAGGCGGTGCGAGTTTGGAAGCTACGAGCTTCGATCGAATTGTCAATTACAAGTTGTGAAAATTTAAGTAGGGGCTGGTGATAACGCCAAAAATTTGTCGGCCGTTGCTTAAATTTGTGCTCTCACCCGCCCTGACTGGGATAGTTGGGCGATCGGCTTTGTACGAAATCTGCGCCTCTCAGACCCCTCGAAAGGGCGGGTTTTGTACAAAAATTATTCATTTAGAGGCAGAGACTTTTTGCTAAACCAGTCCCTAAAAGTTATCTGTTATATTTTCAAGTAGAGCGATTTAGAATAACTCATGACCGATCGCACATTAACCATTAGAAATAAATCTTTCGAGTGGGGAAAACGCACTTATTTAATGGGCGTTTTGAATGTTACCCCTGATAGTTTTAGCGACGGCGGAGATTTTTATACCAGAGAATCTGCTTTAGCGCAAGCTGAAAATATGGTAAAATCGGGGGTAGATATTATTGATATTGGCGGTCAATCTACTCGACCCGGTGCAGCGGAAATATCCACTTCAGAGGAGATCGATCGCGTCATACCTCTGGTACAGATACTGCGGCAAAAACCCGACATTTTTGGCTCAGTTCCTATTTCAGTTGATACTACCAGAGCGCAGGTTGCGAAAGCAGCAGTTGAGGCGGGAGCTGATATCATCAATGATATTTCGGGAGCGACGTTTGACTCAGAAATGCTGTCAACCGTTGCTCAGTTAAAAGTGCCAATAATTTTGATGCACATTCGGGGGACTCCCCAGACGATGCAAAAACTGACAGATTATCGGGATTTAATTGGGGAAATTAAGGAATTTTTAGAGAGTCGAATTGCGGAGGCAGTTGCTGCGGGCATTGACAAATCTCACATAATTCTCGACCCTGGTATTGGCTTTGCTAAGAATTACAGTCAAAATTTAGAAATTATGCGCGAGTTGCGAAAATTCCGTATTTTAAACTGTCCGCTTTTAGTAGGAGTATCGCGCAAAAGCTTCATCGGTCACATTTTGAATCAGCCAGAAGCGAAACAAAGAATTTGGGGGACAGCGGCGGCTTGTACAGGTGCGATCGCAAATTCGGCAGATATCTTGCGCGTTCACGATGTCAGAGAAATGCGCGATGTCTCTCAGGTAGCCGACGCCATCTTCCGATATCAGTCTTGAGTAGTGGGAGTATCCATAAGTTTCATTTCCCCGCCGCCGCCAGCTTCCGAAGCGACATCCGGGATAGACTCCATCAAATTGTTGAGAGATTCTGACATACTCTTCGGGTCCATAAACAGAATTTTGGCATTGTCACTTTCGCCCAATTTTTGTTGAGCCTCTAAGTATTTTTCGGTTACTAAGTAATTCAAAACTTGCGTGCTATTCGGATGGGAGTCTAAAGCCTCAACTAAGAGCCTCATGTATTCCTTAGTGCCGATCGCTTTATTGACCATTGCTTGCCATTCGCTCTTGGTGGCGCGCTCCAATTCCATAGCTTCTTGCACCCTTTTCGGAGGTGTAATGCTTTGAATTTCTACCCGAATTACTTTGACGCCCCACGTTTCAGTAGCTTCGTCCAACTTCTTGAGTAACTTTTTATTCATGTCATCTCGGGAAGCCAAGATGTCTTGCATTGGCAATCGACCAATTTCAGCGCGAAACGTCGTTAAAACTAAGTTGGCGATCGCATTTTCAATTTGATCGATTCCATAATAAGCTTTCTGTAAATTCACAACCCGCCAATACACAACGGCATCGACTTCTAGAGCCACATTATCTCCCGTGATTGCTGACTGAGGTTTAATGTCTAAAACTCTTTCACGGCTTGTGTCCACGCAGACGACTTTTTCGACCAGGGGACTGATAAAGTGGAATCCGGGCTTTAGGGTGCGCTTGTATTGGCCCAAACGTTCGACTAAAGCTTCATCGCCACCGCTGACTATTTTGACGCTTGAATTAACAGCGTAGCCGAGGATGAGCGCAATGAGCATGGTGAGAATAGACTGCCCCATTTCTACTTTCCTGCTAAGGTTGACTGACAATCGATCGGAATTCTCCTCTAATTTAACTCAAACTCGGCCACACAGTGCTAAAATATCTCGACTGTTAATAACTAACTATTTCATCGCGTGGGCCCCCATCTGCTCCGAGTCTTACGGCGCTAGTGAAACCCAGGATATGAACAACACGTTTCCACAAAAGACATGAAAAACGATCGAGAGTTTCGCTTGTTCAAACCTTTGAAGTGGATTGCCCCAAGCATTTTGGTGGGTGCAGGAATCTGCAATGTCGCAGCGGCCCAACCGGTACAAGCTGAGCCAATCGCCCTGCAACTCTCGCAAAACTTGCAGTCGCAGAACTTGCAGCCACCGCGCCGAGTGCCTGCTGTTCGGGAAGTTATGTCCTACGAGATGAAGGGAGACGAACTCAGGATTTGCAAGCAGGAAGGCAACTCCGAGAAAAAGTGCCAAGTTGTAGGTAAAGGCTACACGGTGGGTTTGAGAACTGCCAACGACCTTTACGGTCAAGGAAATGCTGTCAATGCCGAGGCTTTGTACCGGCAACTAATCGCTCGCTATCCCAAACAAGCGGATGCTTATTACAAGTTGGGAAGTATGCTGTCGGGGCAAGGTAAAATGAGCGATGCGATCGCTCTGTTCCAAAAAGCAATTGAAGTCAACCCGCAGCACGCCAAAGCTCACAACGATTTAGGCGTGGCGATGGCAAGTCAGGGGCAGTTGCCCGAGGCAATTGTTCAGTGGAGACAAGCAGTTAAAATTAACGATCGATATCCCGATGCTTTAAACAATTTAGGAGTCGGTTTGTACCAGCAAGGAGACAAGGAAAACCAAGCGGAGGCGGTAGCCAGCCTCAAAAAAGCTAAGGAGTTATTTATCAAGCAAGGCAGAACTCAAGCAGCTAACAGAGTCGATAAAATTTTGGAGGAAATTAATTCGGCGTCGAGCGACTCCTAAACTCAAGCGCCGATCGCACATTGAAACAAAAAATACCAT
Organism: Microcoleus sp. FACHB-61; assembly: GCA_014695295.1. GTDB lineage: Bacteria > Cyanobacteriota > Cyanobacteriia > Cyanobacteriales > Microcoleaceae > Microcoleus. Next base: position 19,660 of record JACJNY010000051.1, read on the forward strand.
AGGCGATCGGCGTAAATCAGCGTTCACCGGCGCTTAAACAGCCCCATAAACGAGAATTCAAAGCATTTCCTTCAAAACTTGTATAATCAAATCCCCATCCACCCGATCGCTCACAGCAGCCTCACCCAAGCGCACCGGCAGCACAAACCGCACCTTGCCATCCTGCACCTTTTTATCGAGTTGCAAGGTATGCAAAATTTCCTCAACATCCACACCCGCCGGCAATTTGGCAGGTAAACCCGCTTTTTCAATCAAAGCAGACTGGCGGCGATCGCACTCAGCATCCCACATTCCCAACTCAACAGCCAACCGGCTTGATGCAGCCATGCCGATGGCCACTCCTTCCCCGTGATTGATCACCTTGTAACGGGTCAAACTTTCCACAGCATGACCGATGGTGTGTCCGTAATTCAAAATCGCCCGCAAACCCGATTCCTTCTCGTCTTTGCTTACCACATCAGCCTTAGCTTGGCAAGACCTGCTCAAAATTTCTGCCAACAAATCCGCCTTCACATAGCGCATTTGATCCAAACGCTTGCACTTCTCCAACTTCCCGAACAATTCAGCATCCCAAATCACCCCGTACTTGATAACTTCCGCCATCGCCGAACGAAACTCCCTCGCCGGCAGAGTTTTGAGCACATCCGGGTCAATTAACACCAAGCGCGGCTGGTGAAAAGCCCCGATTAAATTCTTCCCTAAAGGATGGTTCACCCCCGTTTTGCCGCCAATAGAAGCATCAACCATCGCCAGCAGCGAAGTCGGAACCTGCACTACATTAATTCCCCGCAGCCAAGTCGCCGCAGCAAAACCAGTCATATCGCCAACTACCCCGCCGCCCAAAGCCACCATTGTCGAGGAACGTTCTAAGCGGTTTTCCAAAGCCGCACCGTAAATTTTCTGTACCGAATTTAAAGTTTTGTACTGTTCTCCCGGTGGTAAAATGCAGGTACTGACTTCCAGACCGGCCGATTCGAGGGCTGCTGTTGCTCTTTCGCCGTACTGCCGAAAAATTGACTGATTCGACACCAGCAGCACTTTTTTGCCCAAGCTTAGATCGCCCATCATACTGCCGAGTTCGTCTAAACCGCCCGATCGCACGCAAACATTGTAAGATTGTGGCCCCAAGTCAACTTTAATTATCGATTGCATATTTATCTAATTTAGATATTAGATTTTAGATTATAGTTCTTATAGGTCTTTTTATTGATTGTTTTGGAGAAATTGCAATGACTCTTAGCGGAGCAATAACTTATTTTGGGCTTTTCGGCGGCATGGTCGGCTTAGCGACAGTGCTGATGTTTGGTCTGCGGGCTGTTAAACTCATCTAATTTGCTAATTTAGATGTCAGAACCAGAGTATTTAATCTCTGGCAAAAGTATCATTTGGGCGAAGTATTTGCGCCAAAAATCTCTAGGTTTATCTGTAGATTGACGGCGCAAATGCTTCGACTAATATAACTTTAGGCTATATTTGATAAATTTGATATTTGACTTATTGACAATTGCATGACCAATACTAATGAATCCAACCCAGAAGATACCTCTTGGCACGCAGCAACCGATCCAGAAAAGTGTTTGGAAATGGAACGAAAGTATGGATGGAAGTTGCTGCGAATTAAGAGAGTCGGAGGAGATATTTTAAAAGTCAATTGTATCTTTAAAGGACAAACTCGCTTTCCTAACTATCTAGAAAATGAGGATGAAGATTAATTATGCGGAAATATATCATTTTTAAGGCTCAATCGATGTCAGCAGAAGGCTGGGAAAATAGAATGTTGGCTCACACTGGGGCAACAACTGATATTCTCTGCGAGTATTATGATTCCTCTGACGAACCCCTACCTCAACCGGGGAATCGTCCCTACGAGTTTTACCGCATAGAAGAGTTCGACGATCCGCAATTCCCCGATAGCGATACTCACTATCGAGTCGGAGATTGGGAAGTTGTCAGGGTGGAACAATACCCCACTGAGGCACCAGGAAGCAACTACGATTTGATTGCTGTATGTTATTGTCAGTACGCACCTAAACCTAGTCCGCTGATGCCAGTCCCAAGTGCTCGTATTTCGATCGACTCGTTTGGAGGAGATGAGGCAGCTTATCAGCAATATCTTGAGAATAACGCTAAATCTGAGGTTTATTCGCCTTGAAAATGAGAAGTATCCCAAGCCTAGATTAATGCCGTACTTATCGTCCCCGTTTCTTTACTTGTTCATAGGGAAAACAATCAATAACGTTAGATAGCATATAACTACCTTTGGAATCGGATTCCATCAGTTCCAAGTAGACAGTCTTGGGAACTTCAAAGTATCGATAGGTTTTGCCACTATTGAAAACAACCTCCAGGGTAGACGTAGTTTCGTCATAACCCACAGCTTCGATCATGCTAGATTCGACTGCTTGTAGTTTCATGATTTCCCGATCAGTAAGGCTACCTGGAAAAAACAGAATACCCAGATTCCCGACTTATTTAAGAAGTCAGGGCTCTCAAGTGCGATCGCGCCTTATTTCCCCTAAAATAACTTTTACTAGACCCCCAATCCTTCAATCTAAAATCCAAAATCTAAAATCGAAATGACTCATTCCACCGATATCGTCACCCTGGCCCGCTGGATGGCCGCCGACTTCAGCAACCAAGCCCAAGCCTTTGAAAACCCGCCCTTCTTCGCCCACATCCGCGTCTGCATGAGACCTTTGCCCGTGGAAGTTCTGGATGGGCTCAGCTTGTACCTAGAACAAGCCTACGATATCGAACTGCACGTACCGTACCGAGTCCGAGTGCTAAAATTAGTCCCGACGGGCGATCGAATCGACATCGAAAATTATGCCATAGAAAACGAAGAACAATTCTACGGCGCTGCCCGCGACCCGCAACGGCTGCAAGAAATCAAAAAAGCACAACTGACACTTCTCCCGGGCTGTAGCTTTATTACGCAGTGGACGGGCAACAGCTTCAAAGGGTCTGTCGAACCCGGAAAAGGCTGCATGGTGGTCAGAAAAGGCAAAAAAACCTATTTAGACAGCGAATTCGAGATTGACCAACACAAATTTATTAGCCACGATCGCGGACGTGACCCAGAAACCGACGCCCACGTCTGGGGAGCCCTCGCCGGCCCCTTTGAATTCACCCGCCGCGCCAGTTTCGCCGAGGAAATTCCGGTTTAATCCAAAAAAACTGAGTCCCTCCTGGGCAAACACGCTTGATTAAAGGTTCAGAATGCACCATTACCTGGTACATTAACCCAGTATTGGCAAGCAAGATTCACCGTTGATTTATGAAAGTCCTGGTTATTGGTGGCGATGGCTATTGCGGTTGGGCAACCGCACTCTACCTTTCTAACAAGGGTTACGAAGTTGGCATCCTCGACAGCTTCGTGCGGCGGCACTGGGATCTGGAACTGTGCAGCGACACCCTCACTCCCATCGCACCGATTCAGCAACGACTCCAGCGATGGCAAGATTTAACGGGCAAGTCGATCGACTTGTTCGTCGGTGACATCACCAACTACGATTTTCTCAGCAAAAGCATGAGAAAATTTGCACCAGAGGCGATCGTCCATTTTGGCGAACAGCGTTCTGCCCCCTTCTCAATGATCGATCGCGAACACGCAGTCCTCACTCAAGTCAATAACGTCGTCGGGACACTCAACCTGCTGTACGCCATCCGGGAAGACTTCCCCGAGTGTCACCTAGTGAAATTGGGGACAATGGGCGAATACGGCACGCCGAATATTGACATTGAAGAAGGCTACATTACGATCGAACACAACGGTCGCAAGGATACACTACCCTATCCCAAACAACCGGGCAGTTTCTACCACCTGTCAAAAGTCCACGACTCCCACAACATCCATTTTGCTTGCAAAATCTGGGGTTTAAGAGCCACCGACTTAAATCAGGGCGTAGTCTACGGCGTGCTCACAGATGAAACCGGCATGGACGAACTGTTGATCAACCGTTTGGACTACGACGGAGTATTCGGGACAGCATTGAACAGATTTTGCATCCAAGCTGCGATCGGTCATCCTCTGACAGTTTACGGAACTGGCGGACAAACCCGCAGTTTCTTAGACATTCGGGATACCGTGCGGTGCGTGGAATTGGCGATCGCCAACCCCGCCGAAGCCGGACAATTCCGCGTCTTCAACCAATTCACCGAACAATTCAGCGTCGGCGACTTAGCCTCCTTGGTGCAAAAAGCCGGCACGGCAATGGGATTAAAAGTAGAAATCAACCACCTCGAAAATCCCAGAGTCGAGAAAGAAGAACATTATTTCAATGCCAAAAACACCAACTTGCTAGACCTCGGCTTGCAACCGCACTATCTCTCAGATTCCCTGCTCGATTCTCTGCTGAATTTTGCTACAAAATATCAGCACCGCGTCGATAAAAATCAGATTTTGCCGAAGGTTTCTTGGAAGTAAGTTCTGGTATCTACCTGCGGGATAAGAGATTTTTTAACGAACCGCGAAGGCGCGAAGGGCGCGAAGTAAGAGAAAAGAAGGGAAGAGAGGAGAAGGGTTCGCAAGTTCTGAATCGATTTCGCTGTAGATTACTTTTTTCATATCTATCTTTTTTATCTCTTGCTCTGTGTTCTCTGCGTCCTCTGCGCTTAATTGAAAAATGGCATAAGGTTTTTACTGCTGGCTTTTTGGGAATAAATGCCGTGAAAAGTCTAATTCTCATTCTGTTGCTTTTGGCTGTTCGGCCCGGATTTTGAGCCTATGCAGTTTGTGCTTATTATTTAATACCGGAATGGGCTGCAATAACGGCGAGTAATCAAAATTACCGCGCCCGTTAGCGAAGCCCCATATGCTACTGGAGCAGAAATATCAATTGCCAGAACAGCACAGGAAATTCACAGAATTAATTGCTTGGCCGAAGGTGTGGGATTGCTTTTAGGTGGGATAATTGTATCGAGCGGAATTCACGGAGTTTGTATGTTGCCCCCAGAAACATCACGAGAGTAATTAGTTGTGGTGAAGCTGCTAACAGAACCCTACTGAAACCAGGCAAGTAAATGGCCGAAAACCGGTCGTCACATTCTGGCACAATTTGATGAACATACGGTCGTAGTGTACCAAGCCTACCGTCCGGCGATCGGTCATTTTGCAGCGAAAAATGGTTATTTCGGCGGGGAATTCAGCCTGAATCGTATGAGTTGGATTAAGCCAAACTTTCTATGGATGATGTATCGATCGGCATGGGGTACTTCATCGGGTCAAGAAGTAATTCTTGCTATTTGGCTAAAGCGCTCGGCGTGGGACGAAATTTTAGCATCGGCTGTCCATTCTAATTTCGTTCCAGCAGTGTATGGAAGCGAAAAAGAATGGCAACAAGCTGTTAAAAATTCGGCTGTACGGCTGCAATGGGACCCGGACCATCACCCAAATGGATCGAAAATGGATCGGCGGGCAATTCAACTCGGTTTGCGCGGCAGTGTTTTAGCTAGTTACGCGCGAGAATGGATTGTTAAAATTGAGGATATTTCCCAATTCGTACAGCAACAGCGTCAATATAACGGAGGCGATAGCACGCAATTACTGACTCCTTGTGAGACAGTGTATCCTGTCATCGACCCCGACATCTTCCAGAGGCTAGGATTATCGGCTCTCTAAGTAACTTACTATGAAAATTGCTCTTTTCACTGAAACATTTCTGCCGAAAATAGACGGCATTGTTACCAGACTGATTCACACTGTAGATCACTTGCAGCGCGCGGGCGAACAAGTTCTGATATTTTCTCCAGATTACGGGATTAAAGAATACAAAGGCGCCCGAGTTTACGGTGTGGAGGGTTTGCCTTTGCCCATGTACCCGGAACTGAAAATGGCACTTCCTTCTCCGGCTGTAGGTCGCCAATTAGAGCAGTTTAAACCGGATATTATTCACGTTGTCAATCCCGCTATTTTGGGATTGGGCGGTATATATTACGGCAAAAAGTTGAACATTCCGATTTTGGCTTCTTACCACACGCATTTGCCGAAATATTTGCACCACTACGGTTTTGGTGTCCTCGAACCTTTATTGTGGGAATTGCTCAAAGGTGCTCACAATCAAGCAGAACTGAATTTGTGTACTTCTACAGCAATGGTGGAGGAACTCAGAAACCACGGGATCGATCGGGTAGATTTGTGGCAGCGGGGCGTAGATACTGAAATGTTTGTCCCGGAATTGGCAAGTCGAGAAATGCGATCGCGCCTTTCTGAAAATAACCCAGACAGTCCCCTGTTGCTGTACGTCGGCCGCCTCGGTGCTGAAAAAGAAATCGAACGCATCAAACCAGTCCTCGAAGCGATTCCCGACGCCCGCCTCGCCCTAGTGGGAGACGGCCCGCACCGCCAAACCCTCGAACAATATTTTGCCGGCACCCCCACTAATTTTGTCGGCTACCTCAAGGGGCAAGAACTCGCAACAGCTTACGCATCGGCCGACGCCTTCATTTTTCCCTCCCGCACCGAAACCCTGGGCTTAGTGCTCCTAGAAGCAATGGCTGCGGGGACGCCCGTAGTGGCGGCGCGCAGCGGCGGAATTCCCGATATAGTCACCGACGGCGTTAACGGATATTTATTTGACCCCGCCGACGAAGGAGGATCTCTGACGGCCACCCAGCGTCTGTTTGCGAATCCCGAAGAACGGGAAACCCTGCGCCAAAACGCTCGCCGAGAAGCGGAACGCTGGGGTTGGGCCGCCGCCGCCGCACAACTGCAGCGCTACTATCAATCAGTGGTATTTGCCCAGTCTGTTCCCAGAGCGGCCTAAATGTCCGGATCTGTATCACCTTTAAACATCACCGGCAGCTTAGCTTCGCTGTTCGATCGTCAGTTGGTAGCGAGGAGGGATGTCCTCAAAGACCGATCGAACTTTTTTGCTGCATAAATTACCGTCGCTATCCTGCTGTTGCGTTTACTATTAAACTATGAGTAGCTCTGTAGGAATGCCTTGCGCGCTGCTTTCATAGCGCCCTTTACCTGACCGGATACGGTCGCCGAGTGCGCTAAAATAGTCACACCGCCCAGCAGCAGAGCACAGAGCGTCAAATCCACATTGCACTCTCGATCGAACCAAAGCCTGGGAGCTACTTTTCAGGCGGGCACTATTCCGAACTCAAGTTCAGCTTTAATTGACGAACCCTCATCAGTATCGAGGTTGTAAAAAAGATTGATCGAGGATACATAACAAGCAAACAGAAGTTGCGTGCGCCACTTTTGAACTCACGATTCATGAAAGCGACAAGCGAGTGTCGGCGCGTTTCCAAACAACTTAAATCGTTTGTACCGCCGCAGAATCAAGCGCCGATCGACCTGCGGTCAGTCTACCCCTCTGAGAAAGCAGTTAATCATGACATTCTCCAATGCAGGTAGCGTTCTGGCTACACTGACTCAAGTCAATTTTATGGGGGCATTGACCTCCCGTGTTAAGAGCCTGCCAGTTCCTGAATTAGTGTGCCTGCTGGACTTTATCACGGCTGAATTTCAGCAATTTATCCGGGCGATGGACCTGATTAACAATGAAGCACTCGAAACTCTCTTAGAGCAACTGTTAGATGCCTTCACTGTCAAAATTGGTCAAATTCTGCAAGCAGACCGGACAACAATTTTTTTGGTTGACTCCAACAAAAATCAACTGTGGCACAAAACAGTCGATGCACTTGGCGAACCTTTAGAAATTCGTTTGCCGATGGATGCAGGCATTTTAGGCTACGTAGCCACAACCGGAAAATCGATAAATGTCGCGTCGGCTCGATCGCACGAGCATTTTAATTCCGAAGTAGACGCACCACCGGGCTACCAGATCGAGACCATCCTCTGTATGCCGATTTTTAGCAGCAAGAGCCAAGACGAACCCGTAGCGGTGGTCAGACTCTTAAATAAAGCTGGCAATGTCCCCTTTAACGAGGAAGACGAACAGCAGTTCAAGGCTTTTGCAGATTCGATCGGGATTATTCTCGAAAGCTGTCAGTCTTTCTACGTCGTGGCCCGCAACCAGCGAGGGGTTGCCGCACTGTTGAGAGCCACGACGACTTTGGGTCAAAGTCTTGACTTGGAAACAACTTTGCGCGCTGTCATGGATCAAGCTCGCGACTTGATGCAGGCCGATCGCAGCACGCTATTTTTGTTAAATCGGGAAACCAACGAACTATGGACAAAAGTCGCCAAGGCCGACGGCACAACGATGGTAGATCTCCGCATTCCTGCTAATAAGGGAATTGCTGGCTACGTGGCTTCAACCGGTCAACCTCTAAATATTACAGATGCTTACGACGATCCCCGCTTTGACCCTTCTACTGACGGGCAAACGGGATACCGCACTCGGACTGTCTTGTGTATGCCGGTGCATAACGCTAAAGGTGAGCTGATTGGGGTGACTCAGCTAATTAATAAGAACCAAGGTACTTTCACCCCTTCCGACGAAGAGTTTTTGCGAGCGTTTAATTCCCAAGCAGGAATGGCGCTGCAAAATTCTCAACTGTTTCAGAACGTGATGGTGGAAAAGCAGTATCAAAAAGATATGCTGCAAAGTCTTTCAGATGCAGTAATTTCCACCGATTTACAGGGGCGAGTTGTAACGATTAACGAAGCGGCGCTGGAATTGTTGGGCTGTCCGGTAAATCAAGATAAAAGCAAACACAATCCCCAGATTTGGGAAGACAAACTGATCGACCGCTATGTTTGGGAAGTTGTGCCGATCGAAAATTTGCAATTTCGACTCGAAGACAGTCTCAACAATGCTGCAAGACATTACGTTCCCGAACAAACTTTAACTTTGGGACTGTTGGTAGAAAAAACGTTTTGTTCCGCAGAAACAGCAGCAGCAAAAACAGAAGCAGAAACAGAAGAAGAAACTTACATTTTGGCCGTGCCCGATCGCACTAACCCGAATTTATATTACGCTTGGGGCGAAAACAGCGCGTGGACTGAGGAAGTAGCGCAGGCAGAATTAGCTAATTCCCAATCTCTATTTTCGCTGCCCAATGCCGCCCGGTATCATCCTTATTGTCCGCTGCCCATCCCCGCGTCTCGAATTAAACTAATTGAACGCAGTTTGAATTTGACTGTCAACCCGCTGATAAATCCAGAAGGCGGCGTGCGCGGCGGTTTAGTGGTACTCGAAGACATCAGCCACGAAAAGCGGATGAAAAATACGATGTACCGCTACCTGACTCCTGGAGTCGTAGATAAAGTGATGGCCTTGGGCGAAGGCGCCCTGATGGTGGGCGAACGCAAAGAAGTGACTATTTTATTTTCCGACATTCGCGGCTACACCACGCTGACCGAAAATCTGGGAGCGTCCGATGTCGTATCCCTGCTGAACGAGTATTTTGAGACGATGGTGGAGGCCGTTTTCCACTACGAAGGCACTTTAGACAAGTTTATCGGCGATGCTTTAATGGCGGTGTTCGGCGCGCCCCTGCCGCTGAATCCCCCGGAAAGTCACGGTTGGATGGCGGTGCAGTCGGCTTTAGATATGCGCCGGCGTTTGAAAGAGTTTAATGATTCTCGACCGGGCGCTGATCCGTTTCGCTTCGGAATTGGGATTAGTTCCGGAGAGGTGGTTTCGGGAAATATTGGTTCCCAAAAGCGGATGGATTACACGGTAATCGGGGATGCGGTGAATTTGAGTTCCCGCTTGGAACAGCTTACAAAAGAGTACGGCTGCGATATAATTTTGAGCGAATTTACTTACAGTTTGTGCCGCGAAGGGATTTGGGTGCGAGAGTTGGACAAGGTGCGGGTTAAGGGCAAAAATCAGGCGGTCGGTATTTACGAGTTGCTGCAAAATACTTCTGAACCCATCGACGGGGAAACCGTTCGCTTTTTGGAACTTTACAGCAACGGTAGGAATGCTTATATTGCCAGAAATTTTCACAAAGCTATTAGTTATTTTGAAGCGGCTTTAGCGATGCGACCGACCGATCGACCTGTGGAAGTTCACATCGAGCGATCCCTGAGTTATTTGGAAATACCCCCGCCCGAAGATTGGGACGGCGTGCATACTATCAGAACCAAGCCGTAAATTATATCACATCCAAGTGTTCAAAAGTAAAAAGATTGCATAAACTTTTGAAATATTCCTTATGACAGAGTTAACAAGTGGAAAAATGTGAAAACATAAATCGGACACCTAATTAAAGTTAGTATTTATTTGCAGGCTAACAATTAAATGAATTATTTATCTGTTCCGAATGCCACAAAAGCCGATCGCATTCTGGTAGTAGATGACGCACCAGATAATGTTTTGTTGGTACAGACAATTCTGGAAGAAGAAGGTTACGAAATTAGCACGGCCGAGAACGGCTTTTCTGCCTTGAGCCAAATTGACAAGTCAGCCCCGGATTTGGTACTGCTAGACGTGATGATGCCGGGGATGGACGGTTACGAAGTCACCAAGCGAATCCGACAAAATAAGGAATTGCCCTTTATCCCGATTTTGCTGATCACGGCTCACGACAGTGCGAGCGTAGTCCAGGGATTGGACATGGGAGCAGACGATTTCATTCGCAAACCAGTGGAAATGGACGAACTGCTGGCGAGGGTACGATCGCTCCTGCGGCTAAAACACAGCGTAGACGAGCGCAATACGATCGCCCTCCAGCGCGAAGATTTTGTCTCCAGGCTCGCTCACGACTTGCGGACGCCCCTGGTAGCAGCCGATCGAATGCTAACTTTAATGCAGCAGGGAGCTTTGGGAGAAATTTCGCTTCCCATGCGCGACGCTTTCGGGACGATGGTTCGCAGCAACCAAAACCTGATCGCGATGGTAAATATGCTGCTGGAAGTCTACCGCTACGAAGCAGGCCGCAAATCCCTCAGTTTCGCTCCCGTGGACTTGCGCCAGCTCATTACTGAGGTAGCTGAAGAACTAGCTCCCCTAGCCGATGCTAAAGGTTTGTCCGTAAATTTAGACTTGACAGAAAGTGCAGAAAGCGCTCCGATTGCGAAGTACCCGGGCGATCGTCTGGAACTGCACCGCTTGCTGACAAATTTAATCGGAAATGCCATTAAATTCACTGACAGCGGCTCAATAGATGTCCGCTTAAAAGCTGCCGATTCACCTGCTTATACTAGCTTCAAAAACCAACCGCTGGCATGGGTAATCATAGAAATCCAAGACACCGGCGCCGGCATTTCTCCCACCGAAAAAGCAAAGTTATTTGAAAGGTTTGGCCCGGGAACTCACAAGAGATCCGGTACAGGTTTGGGATTACACCTCTGCCGCCAAATAGTCGAAGCTCACCGCGGCACGATCGAGGTAAAATCAGAGTTGGGCAAAGGCAGTTTGTTTACTATTCGCTTGCCTTGTTAGAGCGGTATAATTAACTCTAGCTTTGGGGTGCAAAATGCGCACATTACTACAGATAAATTGTAATTGTAGGGTGCGCCATAAGCACCTAATCGAATTATGGTTAATTTACCGGATGTCATATAATTACTTGGCAACCGAATTTATGGCAATATGTCTAACTGTCCAGTGTGCGGTGCTGAATACATAGAAGAAAAAGCAGAGTTTTGCTCGATTTGCGGCTGGGATGTGACTCCCTACCCGCAGCGTGCTAAGCCTTCCAAAACTTATTTAAAAAAAGAACAAGTTAGATTGCAGTGGGCAAAACAAATGTGGGAATTGACCCGCAATCAACAAAATTGGTCAGCCAAATTTGATGAGTTGCATGGGGAATTGCAACAAGGTGCGATCGCCCGCACGTACCTGCAATCTCAGTTAGAATGGGTTTTGTACCGCCTCGAACAACTAAACCCCGAATTGATTGTCAGCACTCTACAGCGGCTGGAAGACAAAATAGGCGCCATACCTGACCAAACTCCGGCTATCTCTGAAGTGGGGATGGACTACCGGCAACTGACAAAGCTATTAGAAACCGGAAAATGGCGCAAAGCTGACGAACACACTTGGGAAATCTTGCTGCAAATCGCTGTCAGGGAAGACGAAGGTTGGCTGAGTGCAGACGATATTGACAGTTTTCCTCCTACAGACCTTCGCACGATCGACCAACTTTGGCAACAATACAGCAGCGGGCGGTTCGGGTTGAGCGTGCAGCAGCAGATTTGGGAAAGTACCGAGGCAAATTATACTGAATTTTGCGATCGAGTTGGCTGGCGAGTCAAGGAAAATTGGAAATATTACAGCGAGCTCTCCTTCAACGAAAATGCTCCCCCCGGACATCTCCCCGTCACCGCATGGAGACAGCGCGCCTGTTACGGTGCGGGTAAACTCACCGCAGCAGAAAACTTTGCCCGCATCGCTGCGAAACTTGCAACTGGCGATCGGTAATCATCACAAAAAAAAATCAAAATCGACATTAACTGCTATAATCAAAACGGTTTAGCAACTGGGGCTGTGGCTCAGATGGATAGAGCAAGCGCCTCCTGAAGAATCGGGCACCCTGCGAGGAAACTCTGGGAGTGAATGTGATCAAATTTGGTGAAACCTAAAGAGTTCATGGGTTCCTATGACTCTAAGGCAATACCAAGCCAAGCCTGAGTTCATGGCGATTAAACAATCGCCTATATTGAAATCAGGAAGGTTTAGAGACTAGACGGTCACCACCTAAAGGCTGCAAGCCTATGGTGAAGGTATAGTCCGGAGAGTGGGGAAACTCACACAAATCTGAAGCGCTAGGTCGCCGGTTCGAACCCGGCCAGTCCCGTTAAAAATCAAGAAAAATTAAAAGCAGGAGGGGAAAGCTTAAGTTTTGCCCCTCTGTTTTGCATATCTGGTAAAGAATTCGCCCAAAGACGAATACTTGCTTGAAGACGAGGACTTACGCGGAACCTCTATAGAGTCCATCTGAAATCTCAAATCTGAAATCTAAAATCACCTGTTTAAGCCCCACCACCACCGTAGAGTCAATCTCAAATCTAAAATCTAAAATCTAAAATCTACGATCCCCCGGCCCTTTTTTAAATTTTAATTTTTAATTCCTGTTAGTGGGCTCTACGTGCGGTATTTTTTGTTATGGTTCCTTTGTCAGTACATAAAGTTTTTATAGGTTTAGATGTGGTTAAAAGTCAATTTAAACAACCGACGTTACCAGCGTTTGAATACTTCACGCAGTTTTTGGTTCCTAGTAGGGCTTTTGATGGCGTGTTGGTTTGGCTACCAGCAGCTTAAGAGCGAATTTCAGAGACCCCAAGCTTTGTTAGTTCTAGGTGGGGCTATTGAGCGAGAGGTGTTTGCCGCCAAATTTGCTCTGAATCACCCTGAATTGCCGATTTGGGTGTCGTCTGGGAGCAATCCGGAGTTCGCGGAATGGGTGTTTTCAGAAGCGGGAATTGAGCCCGATCGCGTGCACTTAGACTACAGAGCCGTGGATACGGTAACAAATTTTACTACCCTGGTAGATGAATTGAAAGCTAGAGGGATTGAGAGCGTGTATCTGATCACTTCTGACGATCATATGCGGCGAGCTCAGATTATCGGCGAAATCGTACTCGGTAGTCGAGGCATTAGTTTTAAGCCTGTGGCAGTTCCGTCTGGGCGAACCCCCGAACCGGTGCAAAAAGCTCTTCGCGACGGCGCTAGAGCTATTCTTTGGCTGACAACTGGTTATACAGGTGCTAACTTCACCCAAGCGAGAATTCAATAAACTAAGGGAAGGATTAAGCAAGTTTTAAATTTTTTCCATTCCCTCTGGTTTTAAAACTTGTCTGCTATAGCGATTTAACGAACCGCGAAGACGCTGATGACAAATGCGTAAAAGAAGAGAAGAGAAGAGAAGGAGTAGTTTAAAATTAGTAGATGAACTTCAAAAGCTAAAGTTAATGACCGACCAAATTCTGCCGCAAGTTCTAGAGCAAATTTTGAGTGACGGCAAAACGCCGGATGCTGTTTTTTCGGCTTTGGTGCCGGCTTTAGGCGAGGTGTTAAATTGCGATCGCGTCTTTCTCTACCTGCGCAATCCTGAAACCCAAACCGGCAGAGTACCTTACTGCTGGCGTCGCAACTCGAACATTCCAGAGATTGGGGACGCGGAATGGAAAAAAGAACCGGAATCTTTAGGGGAAGAAGACCCTTTGTTTGCAGCAGCTTTGCGAACTGAACCTTCGATTTTTGTTGAGGATGTTGAAACAGCGAATCCTGAAGTTGTCAACAAAGATTTTGAGGCAAAAGACTTCGGACATCGAGCTTTGATTCACGCTCACCTTTGTTCTGACGGCTTGTTGTGGGGGGTTTTGCAGCCTTGTATTTTCGATCGCCCCAGAGTTTGGACTGACTTCGATCGCCAAGTTATCGCAGCAGTTACAGAAAAAATTTCGCCCTTAGCTGTTGCTTTTGTCACCGCCTCAGCATCAAAAGATGAGCGATAAAAATCAATAATTTACCTGTAGGGAGGGGGTGGGCAATGAATTGGTGGCCACTTAAGACTAAAACCACCTCTAGAGCGGGGTTGTAGCCCCATCTCAATCGCCCTCCCATCCCCCTCCCGGGGGACGAAAGAGCGTTTCCGGTTCCCCCTTTTTTAAGGTAGGGGGGAGCAAGGCCCTAATTTTCACACAAAAAAGTCGGGTACTACATTTGAGCTGGTTGTTATCACCAATGGTGGGGTGTGCATCGCCCTACAGATAGAACTGGTGGACAATTCCTGTTTAAAAAACGCCCCAATTTTGAATGCCCCGACTGCTGAAAACCCCTTGAGCCCGACTAATATCATCCTCAGCGCCATCTACTACCACCAAATAATCGCCCGCGTGCAGGCGCTCGGTGTAAATTCTAGCTGTTTCTTCGGGAATTCCCAAGTCAGTCAAAGCCTTTACCACTCCACCGAAAGTCGCAGCCGCGACGCCAGTGCTTGCTACGGTAGCCACCAGTGAGGCGCCGAAAGTCCCCGCTGCAATCATCGGCCCGATTCCGGGAATAGCTAAACTTCCCAGACCCACTAGCAAGGTGGCTAAACCACTATTTGTCAGAGTGTCTCCTACCACTCCCGCTCCTGTGTCTAGATTTTTCTCGCCCACCTGAGTGATCGTTTGAGTATCACCTACAGACTCACCTGCCTCCCTAGCAACAACCGAAACTTTATCCATTGGAAACCCGGAAGATTTTAATTCTGCCAGAGCTTGCTCGGCATCTTCGCGGTTAGAAAACAATCCCAACGCGCGGGTTTGATTGCTTGTTACCATATCTTTCTTCTTATCCCCTGTCAAATTAAACTCAAATTCAAGCCTAATTATTGCGCTTGTTTTCAATCACTTATATTGATATTTTTCGATGTTTATCTTCAGCATTCATCTATCTGTAGATATAACCTGAAAAACAGCAACAAAAGTTATAAAATCAGCGACCCAAATCGTGCATGGCATTAATCTCGATCGCACACCTTTGAGTCAGGGCTTCCAACTCCTCGCGATCCGACGAACCGGGCGCTTCAATTAGCTTGCCAATTCGCACCGTCAGCGGCACCGGACGCGGCATTCCCGAACCTTTCGACCCAATCGCGTGAGTTCCCCACAAACTAACAGGCAACAGCGGCGCTTTTGCCTTGGCAGCTATCAGCGCAGCACCTAATTTCGGTTCAGTAATTCTGCCGTCTGGCGTGCGAGTTCCTTGCAAAAATACACCCGTCGCCCATCCATTTTCCAAAGAGTTGATAGCCGATCGAATTGCACTGCGATCGGCACTTTCCCGCTTCACTGGATAAGCACCGTAAAGCGTAATTGCCTGCTTCAAAATAGGAACTTTAAATAACTCTTCCTTTGCCATAAATGCGACCGGCCGCCTCATGCAATTAGACAAAATCGGCGGGTCAAAATCGCTGGCGTGATTGCTGACTACCACCAGCGGCCCTTCTGCCGGAACATTTTCTGCACCGTAGATGCGGCCCCGAAAGTACAGGTGCAGCATCGGGCTAACAATTGACCATTTGAATAAATAGTAGAGAAGTAAACTTTCGACTGGTTCGCGACTTTTGCTCACAGAAAAACCTTAAATTTTAAATTACATCGAATATTAGCCTATCAGTTCAGCAATGACAAAGGAATAGTATTTTGAGGTTTGTAGGGTGTACACCTTACCCTGCCCAATAAGAAAGTCCGCCTGCGCGGACTTCACTTGTGTAGCGCCCGAAAGAAGTCTGGCCAACTCCTGAATGTCGGACGTTTGCAAAGGCTCAATTTCCGGCCAGCATAGCTTTTTGTCCTTCCGAAGAAGTCGCGTAGCCCAAGAAATCCTTAACTGCTTGGCTAGGAGGATTTTTGTAGGCGTAGTACAACTGCCGCTTGTAAGGATAGTTACCCGCATCCGGCGTTGCACCGTTAACGGGAACAACGCGCACCGTTTTCTGATTGGCTACTTGAGCGAAAGTCGCATAGCCAATGCCGTTGTTGCCTAAAGCTTGCAGCAGGGGAGTTGTCGCATCTCGATCGAGCGTAGTAATATTTGGCGCCGTGCCAAACTCGCCACCTCCGAGCACTTGTTCTTTAAACGTTTGGTGAGTGCCGCTAACTGCCGGTCTGTTAATTACTTTAATCGGGCCCGCCGGGCCGCCGACTTTCGACCAGTCTTGAGCATTTCCCTTGAAGATATCTTGAACTTGAGCGGAAGTTAAACCTCCTTTAAACGGGTTGTTTACGCCAACTACAAGGGCGATCGTATCCAGGGCAACGGGCACAGCAGCCAAACCCTGACCTTGTTCTTGAGCCGTCAAAGGTCGCGATACCGCTGCAATATCGGCTGTTCCCGCCACCAACTCCTGAATTCCTTTTTCAGAACCGTTCGCTTTGGTATCGACTGTCGTGCCGGAAAATTTGCCTTGAAAGCCGTTCTTGAGGTTCTGATTGATTGTCACCATGCTGGTGGAACCGTCAATTCTCACCGCCGTGCCCGCAGGCACGGAAGCTGGAAGCACAAAGGAAGTAGCTGCAACAGGCGAAGCACCGCCGACTACTGGCGCGACGGGAGGCAGATTGGCTCCACCACCGCCTGATGGTGTGGGAGTGGGTGTATTATTAGCATCCTGGGACGCTGGTTTGTTGAGAAAAAAGAACCAACCGCCACCGGCGAGCAAGAGAAATAACAGAATAAAAACTATGGGCCCAGGCCCGCTCTTAGCCATAAAACTCTCCTTAGCTGGGAAGTTCTTTGTTGTTGGAGTCGTCTAACATTTGTAGCCTGCGATTAACTTCATCGTCTAAGGTCATATTTTCTAATTCGGCCTGAAGTCTTTCTTGGGGGTTCTCAGATAGCTCTGCTAAAGCTTGGTGTTTGAGGTTGCGGCCGTGGACGGCGTTTTTGGCTTGCTCAAACTGCGATCGAGCCGAATCGATACTGAGGTCGTTGTTGACTTTGGATATGGATCGGAGGGCTTCGTTAATCTCGGCCATATCTTTCATATTTTGCATATCGGTTTTGTAGGCTTCCAGCTTCATCCGTTCTCGATTTAGCTTGTCTTTGGAAGCGTTGACGTACTGTTCGGCTTGTTTTACTTGGGATTCTAACTGCGGCAGAATTTGTTCTGTCTGAATTACCTTCGCCATTGCCAAGCGGGCTGCTTCTTCGTTGCCGTGGCGCTTGGCTGTGATGACTTGGCGCTCTACGGTTTGCATTTCCCTAACTTTTTCTTCATATTTCGTTTTGGCGCGCTGGTAGGCTGCAACTTGGGTGGAGACTGCTGCTGCTAGCTTTTGCACTGATTCTTGCATCGATCGCAGCGACTCTTCGGCTACCGCCACAGACACCTTGCCGCCGGATTCTACGGGCAGTCCCCACATCCAATTCCAGGCACCTACTATGGTTCTGCCTGCCTTGTCGCCCATCAACCAGTAAAGAACTTTTTTCATATAAATACCAGATAATCTTGGTTTTTATGCCTAGTTTACATCAGGATTTGTCGATCGCCCCGTCAGGACGATCGATATCATCTACATTTTTGATAAAGATTTTTGAGCTATCTGGATCGCCTATCCCCAAGTTGCACAACAGGCAATATTCGGATTTGCCTGTTGGCTCTTTATTTTTCGGCAATCTTCGGGCCAATTAACTGTGAATTTTAGAGCCTGCCGTTTAATAACAGGCTAAAAATAGATTAAGCGGGTAAATCTGCAAAACTGCTAACATTTACCAGTGCTAAATCGGGACAAGTCCGTTTGATCAAACCTGTGAGAACTTTGCCGGGGCCAATTTCCACTACGCGATCGATTCCTTGTTGCGGCAGTTGCAGGGAAATTTCTCGCCACCGCACGCCTTTAGTCATCTGCTGACTCAACCGCTGCTTTAAAGTGGCTGCGCTGGTAGTGGCTGACGGTTCTGCGTTCGAGAGCACCAGCATTTTAGCATCGGAAAACCTTGCAGACTTTAAGGCTAGTTGAAACTCTGCCGCCACTGATGCCATCAGGGGAGAGTGAAACGCACCGGAAACATTCAATTTAACAGCGCGTTTGACTTTGATTTTGGCAAGCAAATCTTCTACTGCTGCGGGCGTTCCAGAAATCACGACTTGTGCTTCGCTGTTGTCGTTTGCCAGCACTACGTCTCGGCTGTATTGAATTTGCAGTTCTAGTTCCTGCCTGTCGAACCCGATCAAAGCCACCATTTGCCCGCCGGAGGCAGTGTCCATGAGTTCGGCGCGGCGTTTGACTAAGCGCAATCCTGTTTCAAAGTCAAAGACGCCTGCTGCGTAGAGGGCAACGTATTCTCCTAAACTGTGACCGGCAACTACCGCTGGCCGATCGCTTTTTTCTCGCATTAAGTCTGTCAAAATACTTTCTACTACGAACAAGCAAGGCTGAGTGTAGAGAGTCCGAGATAGTTTTGCTTCTTCTTCTTGGCAAACTTCCGAGACAGACCAACCTAAAATTTCTTTAGCGAGCTCAAATTTGGCTTTGGCTGTTGGCAAGTTTAATAAGTCTGCACCCATCCCGATCGCCTGGGAACCTTGTCCGGGAAATACCCATGCTGTTTTAGTCATTTTTCCGGTAATCTGCTAATTGGTGGTTGCTAATTGGTGATTGCAAAAATTCTTTGTTTCCCGCTTCTAAGTTCGCTCGCTGGTATCCGCTATCTTTCGGTTAACGAACTATCTACTCGCGACTCACAATTGTAACATAATAATTGCGCTTTTTACGAGGTTTATATTTTTTTTGCTACTTTAATCAGATTAATAGCCGTAACAAAATTTTCCACCTTCAAGTCAGGGAAAGTCGATCGAAAAATAGAGGATTTTCAATCTCAGGGCGCGCTTGTCAAGAACTCCTGTCCCGAGGGTGTACGGCTGCGCATCTTGCCCTATGTATGGCGTGTGAAAGGAGTTGTATTTTGCAAGGGTTGCACTCCCGACAATAAGCAGGGCAAGTTTACAGCCGGCCGCCAAATATTACCTTCCCCATTGAAATATTGCCGCCCCCCAACTCAAACCTGCACCGAAACCAGCCGCAGCAATAGTATCGCCTGCTTTAACTTTACCCAGACGCACAGCTTCGTCTAATGCCAGGGGAATTGAAGCCGCTGAGGTATTGCCGTAATTTGCCAAATTGCTGATTACTTTTTCGGGGGGAATCTTTAGCCTTTGGGCCACTGCATCGAGAATCCGCTGATTGGCTTGGTGCAACAGCAGCCAGTCAATTTCTGCGACGTTGATATTGGCCCGAAACATAGCTTTTTCTATGACTTCCGGCACTTTTTTCACGGCAAAGCGATAGATTTCTTGACCGTTCATTGTGATGGGATGAAATCCGCCAATTCCGACGCTAACGCCCTCAATTAATTCTTTTGACTCGGCTTGGTAAGCCAAATTTAGAGACGAATTTTGCGTGCCGTCGCTGCGAATTTCAAATCCCAAAAAGCGATCGACTTCTGAAGCTTGCAATACCACCGCACCTGCACCGTCTCCAAATAGAATGCAAGTACCCCGATCCGACCAATTCACCCAGCGAGACAAAATATCTGCTCCGATCAGCAAAACATTTTGATAAACCCCTGTCCGAATGAACTGCGAGGCTGTAACTAAACCAAAAATAAAGCCCGAACAAGCTGCTGTCAAATCAAAAGCCACAGCTTTTGTGGCGCCCAACTGATATTGAATTTTACTGGCAGTGCCAAACAAATCGTCTGGACTGGAAGTCGCCAAAATAATCAAATCAATGTCAGTCGGCGAAATTCCTGCCATTGCGATCGCCTGAAGCGATGCCTCCGACGCTAAATCACACAAAGAAGTGCGATCGTCTGCCAGCCTGCGGGAGCGAATGCCCGTCCGCGCCCCAATCCACTCGTCAGAAGTTTCTACTATCTGACTCAAACCGTTATTATCCAGCGAAACCTGCGGTGTACAAGAACCGCTACCCGTGACGGCAATGCCGAACCCTGATTGCTGCAACATTCCTCTCCATTTACTCGCTGTTCGATCGAGGAATTAAAAATTAAAAACTACCAATTAAAATTATTTTTTAAACTGCTGAAATTACTTTTTTTCAAGCAAAACAGTGGGTTTAAGCTGACATTTTTAATTTTACATTTTTAATTTTTAATTCCTACTTACTGCCTCTAATTCACAGCTTCTTGTTCCATAGCGCTTTGGTGATTGGACGATCGAATTCGTTCCAGCACTTGGTTGTCAATAGCCTCCTTCGCCAAACGAATGGCATTAAAAATCGAGCCAGCTTGAGACGAACCGTGGCTGATAATGCAAACTCCAGCAACGCCCAATAGCAAACCGCCGCCGTGTTCAACGTGGTCTACCCGCTGCTTAAATCCTTGCAAGCTTTTTTGCAGCAGAGGATCGTTAATTTGATGTTGGAGTCCTTTGACTAATTCTTCCTTAAGAACTTGCACCACAACTTCGCCCACCGCTTCGGCAAACTTCAACAACACGTTGCCGACAAATCCGTCGCAGACAATCACGTCGAATTTCCCCGACAGCACGTCGCGGCCTTCGGCATTGCCCACAAAAGGAATGTTCGGATTGTCCACCAATAACTGGTGAGTCCGCACTGCCGCGTCGTTGCCTTTAGAAGGTTCTTCGCCAATGTTGAGCAGGCCGATTTTAGGCTCGGCGACGCCCAGCACGCACTGGCTGTAAATAGTTCCCATAAGAGCGAACTGCTCCAAAAATTTGGGGCGACAGTCCACATTAGCGCCGACATCGAGAATGAGTACAGAGCTGCCCGGTACCATTGTCGGTAAAACCGCACCGATCGCAGGGCGATCGATTCCGGGGAGCCGGCCCAACCTGAGCAGGGCCGCCGCCATTGCCGCGCCGGAGTGACCGGCGGACACCACAGCATCAGCTTGCTGCTGCTTTACCAAGTTCATCGCTACGTTAATCGAAGCGTTGGGCTTGCGTTTGAGGGCACTCAAAGGTTCTTCGTGCATTTCTATCGATCCTTCAGAAGGAACGATTTCTAGCTGACCTGTAGAGACGCGGCCGATCGCGTCTTGTTGCCGGAGCGAGTCTTCTATTTGCTGCGGGTCGCCCACGAGCAAAATCTCTACGCCTAATTCTTCTTGTGCCTTAAGCGCTCCAGCTACAACTTCGGCGGGGGCATGATCCCCGCCCATAGCGTCTATTGCAATTCTTGCGCGTGTCGATCCCATTGACCAATGTTTGAGAAACACTAAAAATTCTACCAGGAAGTCAGGAGCTTGAATCCACAAGTCTGAATAAAGAACTAAAATCCCCTCGCCCTAGTGAGCGGACAATTCTCATAAAAAAAGTTCGGTAAGTGGGAAACGAGCGAGACTTTAGTTTTGAGAGGAAAACGACCCGGCAATTTCAATCGCCTTGAATCCCCTTTCGGGGTTGGAGAGGTATGGTTGCCCCTCCGGTGAGGTATGGTTGCCTCAATCTCCCTTTCGGGGTAATGTTCGCTTTGCCAAAGTTATAAAGGCTTGTCACGCTTACAGCACTGTTTCAGGGACTTTAAAACTGTTTAACTGTAAACAACAGAGCGGAAAACTAGCGTCGCATTCACCGGTGTTATGACCTAAATAACGTAGTCAGTTAAGACTTAGGCGGGTCAGTACAGCTTGCTCGATTTCTCTGGCAAGCGAGCGTGGCTTTAGCCCTGAGTTACTGACTTCCGACTACTCTGATAGAACTTGTTTTGTCACTACTTTACTATTTTTGACGGCATATTGAAAAAATCAATGAAATAGTTTACATGACCGCAAGCACTTTAGTCCGGGAACCCCGGATTCATCCGTGGAGCGAGAAAAAAGCTCCCCATCCTGATCGCAAGCCCCCGGATTTATCAGTGGGAACGCTTTCTTAAATAATCTAAAATCTCAAATCTCAAATCGATTGACTTTAGGAGTAAAAAATGCTGGATTTATTTAGCTCAGGGATAATGTCTCTGTGGCTGGACATGGCTGGGGTAGGCACTGCCGCGCCTAATGCTGCGTCAGTGCTGGCTTGGCGGGGAGGGATACCCGGGTTAGTGGTGGCCGAAGATTTGGCTTTTGGGAGGATAAATGCGGCAAATCCAGACTTGCCTGCCGAAGCGACGGTGCGGGAATATTTAAAAGATTTGAAAGACAAAAACCTGATTGATGGAAATCAGGGAATTTGGGTGCAAGCGGGAATGGTGCCGCTGATAAGTCAGCAGGGGACAGTGCTGATGCCTGGGGCTTCGCTAACTAAGATTGCGACTTCTCTGGCGTCCCTGGAGACTTGGGGCGCGGATTATCAGTTTGAAACGCGCTTCCTAGCAACGGGGCCGATTAGCAATGGTGTATTGCAGGGAGATTTGGTGGTCAGCGGCGGGGGCGATCCGCTGTTTGTGTGGGAGGAGGCGATCGCCGTGGGCAATGCTCTCAATCAAATGGGTATAGAGCGTGTGGCGGGGAATTTGGTGGTGACAGGCAATTTCCGCATGAATTACGAGTCCGATCCTTTGGTGGCGGGGGAGATACTGCGGCAAGCTCTTGAGGGGATCAGTTGGTCGCAGGATGTGGTGGCAATGTATTCTAAGATGGCTCCGGGAACTAGAAAGCCGCAAGTAACGGTGACCGGCAGCGTGATTGCGGAGAAATTTGTGAGCTCGGGGCGTTTGCTGCTGAAGCGCCGATCGCTCCCTTTAGCCGAAATTCTCAAGCAGATGAACGTCCACAGCGATAATGAAATGGCTCAGATGCTGGCCGACGATTTGGGCGGGGCAAACATAGTGCAGCAGCAAGCGACTTGGGCTGCGGGGGTGCCGGAGGAGGAACTTCAATTAGTTAACGGTTCGGGATTGGGAGTGGAAAATCGGATGTCTCCGAGGGCGGCTTGTGGGATGATGCAGGCGATCGCCCGCAACCTTCAGACTACTGGGCTGACGATTGCTGACTTGTTTCCGGTGTCCGGGCGCGATCGAGGAACTTTGGAACATCGGCACATTCCGCGATCGGCTGTGGTGAAAACTGGTAGTTTGAACACCGTGATTGCTTTGGCTGGAGCCATACCCACGCGCGATCGGGGTTTAGTGTGGTTTGCAATTATTAATCGCGGCACTGATTGGGACTCTTTGAGAGAACAGCAAGATATATTTTTGCAAAAATTGGTGGCTCAGTGGGGAACTGCATTGACTTTGCCACTAGCTATTACACCGCACATTGACGGCGCCAGACCTGCCTTGGGGGCAGCAAATCGCAGCGAGATTTTGCTGGGAGGTTAAGAAATAGGGGTTGAGTTGGGGTTCGCAGAAAGACGACCGACATAATAGCTTAGAATTGAAACACGACTATTCTGCAAGAAGATGATCAAACTGCGATTGAAGAGATACGGGAAAAAACGCGAGACAAGCTACCGGATTGTAGCGATGAACAGTTCTACCCGCCGCGACGGCCGTCCCCTAGAAGAGCTCGGCTATTACAACCCCAGAAATAATGAAACCAGGCTGGATGTTCCAGCGATTGTCAAGCGCCTGCAAGAAGGCGCTCAGCCAACTGACACCGTGCGTGACATCCTGAGAAAAGCCCATGTATTTGAACAAGTCGGAGCCGGAGCCAACGTTGAATCCAGCACAGCAACAGTCAGCTAGTCCCAACTACGCTGGACTGGTTAAGTTTTTAATTGGGCCTTTTTTAGAGACCCCAGCCTCTTTGCGGGTTGATTGCGAACTGCACCCGCGCCAATCGCGGGTCTGGGTTAGGCTCGCTTTTGAAGATCCCGACAAAGGCCGGGTTTACGGTAGGGGCGGACGCAATATTCAGGCAATTAGAACTACGCTCGAAGCGGTGGCGCAGACGGCGGGTCAGTCGCTCTACTTAGATATATACGATGGCGAAGCGGGCGATCGTGGCTCCTCGCCGCCCAGGGGCGATCGCGACCGCCCGGATCGCGACCGCCCGGATCGCGACCGCCCGGATCGCGGTTCGCGCGAGCCGCGAGGCGACTTCCGACCCAGGACGCCGCCTCCGTCGCCGAGTCCCTTAGCTAGCAGAACTCCGAGAGAACAACCTCGCCGTACTAACACACCTACGTTTAGAACGAGCAGAAATACTCCCGGTTATTAACTGCACAGCCAAAAAACAATTTTAGATTTTAGATTGCCTGTTGTAGACTTTGTATTACAAGCCCCGCTTGATTTGAGATTGCCGGTTTTGCGATCGGACACAAATGTAAAATTTTAAATCTCAAATGTCAGCGGGATGAGGTAAATCTAAAATCTAAAATCTAAAATCTAAAATCTAAAATCTAAAGTTGCCTGACTTGATTGAAAGGAGATTTGATTTGTATCTCAAGCACCAAACTCATTTGGCAGCTAAATCTAAAAGACGCCTTAGATACTAGGTAAAACCTAGTAAGTGGCGTTTTTTTGTCCGCAAAAAGTGACTGATTTAACTGTTAATTGTTAACTTTTAATTGCTTATTTGGAGGGAGCTTATGTTGGCATGACTGAAAAACTAACAATAGAGTTGCCGAGCACTCAAAGCGCAATGTCGCTCTCGGGCCATCAAGAAGAAAACCTGAAAATTATCTCTAAGCAAACCGGCGCTAGCCTGGTAATGCGAGGGCAAGAGCTGCTGATTTCCGGCACAAAAAGTCAAGTAGAATTGTGTCATAAATTAGTGCGATCGCTCTCCGACTATTGGAAATCGGGCAAAAATATTACCGGAGTTGAAATCCAGACTGCGCGCCAAGCTTTGGATAGCAACCGCCAAGGCGATTTACAAGACTTGCAGCGAGACGTTCTCGCCAGAACCCGCCGCGGCGAAGAAATTAGAGCCAAAACCTTCAAACAGCGGCAATACGTCCAAGCAGTACGCACCCACGACCTGACATTTTGCATTGGCCCCGCTGGTACTGGCAAAACATTTCTAGCAGCTATTTTCGCCGTGCAGGCGCTGTTGAGCAAACAGTACGAACGGCTGATTTTAACAAGGCCAGCCGTGGAAGCTGGCGAAAAATTAGGGTTTTTGCCGGGAGATTTGCAGCAAAAAGTCGATCCATATTTACGGCCGCTTTACGACGCCCTGCAAGAAATGATCGACCCTGAAAAAATGGCCGATTTAATGGAAAGAGGCTTGATCGAAGTAGCTCCTTTAGCTTATATGCGGGGGCGAACTCTCAGCAATGCTTTCGTAATTTTGGACGAAGCTCAAAATACGACGCCAGCTCAAATGAAAATGGTGTTGACTCGTCTGGGCTTTCGATCGAAAATGGTAGTGACAGGGGATATCACTCAAACAGATTTGCCGCCAAACCAACAGTCGGGATTGTCAGTCGCCCAAAACATTCTGCGCAACGTTGAGGGCATTGCTTTTTGCGAATTTTCTCAGGCGGATGTGGTGCGACACCCGCTAGTGCAGCGAATTGTCGCTGCTTACGAACTGCACGAAACATGAAGGAAGAGGGAAGAAGGAAGAAGGAAGGCTTTAGTTATTTAGGAGAGAAGGAAGAAGGAAAAATTATCTTTTTTTATCTAATTCCTTTTCCTACTTCCTAACTCCCATTTGCTTCTTATCGATTTAATCCAAAATCCAAAATCCAAAATCCAAAATTGATATGACTGCGACTCTGAAAGAATTCTTGGAAGCTTGCGAACAATTGGGAACGCTGCGTTTAATCGTGACTAGCAGCGCGGCTGTGCTGGAAGTGCGCGGTTCAATTCACAAGCTGTTTTATGCGGAGTTGCCGAAGGGTAAATATGCCAATATGCACGCCGAAATATTTGAGTTTCACCTAAATATGGACAAAATCAAACAGGTGAAGTTTGAAACGGGCGAAGCGAAAAGAGGCAATTTTACTACTTATGCAATCCGTTTTTTGGACGAAGAAAATGAGGCTGCTTTGAGCGCGTTTTTGCAGTGGGGAAAACCGGGGGAATACGGACCGGGACAGGTGGAAAATTGGCACGAGTTGAAGGAAAAATACGGGGAGGTTTGGGAACCCGCACCTGTTGAACTGCTGTAGGGTGCGCCGCACCTTGTCCGTATATAAGCTGTAGGATGCGCCATATAAGCACCGATTGAGACGATTTAAAGCTAATAGGATTGCTGTAGGGTGCGCCGCACATTACGGTATATCTGGCGTGTCAAACCGAATGGTTGCGTAATTCTGGAATCAATGAAAGTAATTTGGAGTTTTTGTTTGGTTTTGCTGGTGTTGTTGTGGGGTGGCGGTGCGAGGGCGGGGGTTTTGGGCGATCGCATATCAAGTTTTCCCAATTTGGAAAGCAAGCCTCTTATCGCTGTAGCTAAGGGAGATTTGGTGTATCCAGACTGGATGGGCGGCAATTGGAATGTTGCGAGCACTTTGGTCGATTTAGCCGCTCCTTTAGCGCCAAATATTGTCACGCCCGGGTTTGAAAGCAATCGCCAGTATTTGCAGCAGCCGGTATTATTTAAAGTGCGATTTCAACCGGAAAAAAATATTGGTTTTATTTATAATAATACATCTAAAAAAGCTACAAAGATTGTAGCCGATCGCACTTTTAACGGTTTGAATATTGCCAAGGCTTATTTAGGCGATGGTGGCGTACTTTCGGTGAAAGTCGATCCGACCAATCCCAACCGCCAAATTACAGTTTTGAAAGGCGAACGCCAACTAATTTCGATTGTTACCAGTCGGGGGACTGAGACGCCGAATCCTCGCGAGTTTGTGTCTACAGAGATTTCTCAGCAGGTGTTTCGGGGAGAGTCTGATATTTATTTAAACGAGGTGGAAACAACAACGGCTTATCGAGTGGTTCCAGGCGGAAAAAATGGCGATTCTGCGAGTAAAAGAATTGAAGCCGATCAGGTGACAGCGATTTATTTGTCGCCGCAAGACCCCGATTATTTTGCTGCTGGGGGGCATCCTGTGGCTTTGTACCGCTATCGGTTGGAGTTGTTACCGAGAGAATCAGCTAATTTATTGTGAATTATGGCAACTCTAGCGGGGCGAAGGGCATGGGAACGAATAATACAAGCTATCTCAACTGGCATTAATCCAAAAGCCAGCGACTTTCAAATGTGGGCTGAGTCACAACAGGGCTGGCATCCTACTCAAACACCTAATGGCCCGTTAAAATATATTGATAAAAACGGACTAACTAGGTTAACGCTCAAACAGGGAACTCCAAGAACTCCCGGCAGCAACCACCCTCATGTAGAGCTAAAAAATGCTAAAGGCAGTAGAATCGATCTACAAGGAAAGCTCGTTAACAGAAAAAGTCCAGCTAATCATACTCCTATTGATTGGGACATTTAACAATGGAACGCTTAAACTACTGGCTGTTTCCGGGATTTGAAAATATTTATCTAGAGGATAGCTATGTACTTAGCATTAATGCTAAAACATCTATACAAATCCTCTTGGAAGCTGTCCTCACTGAAAATCACTCTCTCTACACTCAGCCCTTACCAGGGGAACAGTATTGTTATCGGCGGATGACCGTCAATTTTCCCCACCCTCAAACCTACGATTTGGTTCTGAACAACATCAGCCCAATTGCAGATCCAGATGGTGGCGTTGATTACGGGAACATAGACGAATTTTTTAGGGCGGATGACAAATACTATTTAAGAGGGGAATGGGGAGAACTTACTATAGTTTCCGATCCACCCATACTTTTGGATGAAAACTATTTAATTGTCAGAAACGGCGAGAATTTTATTCAAATTAATAAGGATAAAATCAGTCTTTGTGAATGGAAAAGGGAAAGGGAAGGAGTAATCAGCTTAGTTTACGAAAACGATTTTGGAAGTGATTTATGTGTTCAAATTGAGGCAGAGCAAGATCCCGAAGGCTTTGAAGCAGCTTTGGGGTATATGAACGAACTTGACACAGGTCATACAACTGATATTACAGGAGGAGGCGAACTGACATTTGACAAAATCAAGCAGTTTTATGCCCATAATTTTAATCAGGAAAATGTGCAAGCATTTTCTGTTGACAAAATCAAGCAGTTTTATGCCCATAATTTTAATCAGGAAAATGTGCAAGCATTTTCTGTTAAGTTTCCTAGCTCAGCGGGCCATAAATATTCGATTTCGGCAATTACTTCCGACAATAAATTAGTGCAGGCTTTTGCATCTAGCCTAGAATAATTTAAAATTTGGATCTACTGCTAATCGTCGATCGCCAAATATAAAATTATTCTAAAAATTAAAGGGTGAAAAATTAATTTTTCACCCTTTAACTCTAGAATTTCGACTTTCAAATTGCCCGTTACTGAACAAACTTCTTGAATGCCAGAGTCACGTTGTGGCCGCCAAATCCAAAAGAATTCGACAGCGCCACATCAACTTTTAGATCGCGGCTTGTATGAGGAACATAGTCCAAATCGCACTCAGGATCGGGATTTTCCAGATTAATTGTCGGCGGGATTTTGTCATTGGCGATCGACATTACCGTCGCCACCGCCTCAATTCCCCCAGAACCGCCCAAAAGATGGCCGGTCATTGACTTGGTAGAACTAATTGCTACTTTGTAAGCGTGGTCTCCCAAAGTCTGCTTAATCGCTTTTGTTTCAGTAGAATCGTTGGGAAGCGTGCTCGTGCCGTGAGCGTTGATATAGCTCACTTGATCCGGCGTCAAACCCGCATCCTTGAGCGCTAAAGCCATCGCCCGCGACGCACCGTTCCCGCCCGGTACTGGAGAAGTCATGTGATACGCATCGCAAGTTAAACCGTAGCCGACGATTTCTGCGTAAATCTTCGCGCCACGCGCCAGAGCGTATTCCATTTCTTCTAGAATCAGAATGCCAGCACCTTCGCCGACGACAAAACCATCACGATCGCGATCGAACGGACGAGAAGCATGAGTCGGGTCATCGTTGCGAGTCGAAAGCGCTCTCGCCGCAGCAAAACCCGCCACGCACAAAGGTGTCACCGCAGCTTCCGTACCGCCACAAATCATAGCTTGCGCGTAACCTCCCTGAACTAGGCGAAACGCATCGCCCACGGCATTCGACCCGGCAGCGCAGGCCGTCACGGGGCAGGAGTTCGGTCCTTTAGCCCCCGTGTGAATCGCCGTCAGGCCCGCGGCCATATTCGCAATCATCATGGGAATCATAAACGGGCTGCATCGATCGGGGCCGCGAGTCAGATAGATCTCTTGCTGGTCTTCTAAAACCTTCAGGCCGCCAATGCCAGTGCCAAGAATGACACCCACCTGTTCTGCGTTCAGGTCGTTAATCTCAAACTTCGCATCAGCAACAGCTTGTTTGCTTGCTGACACCCCAAATTGAGCAAAGCGATCCATCCGCTTTGCTTCCTTGCGCTCTAAATAGTCGTGTGGGTCGAAACCCTTCACCTCTGCGGCAAAGCGGCAGTCGTGCCGCGACGGGTCGAATAACGTGATCGGGCCTATACCATTCTTCCCGGCAAGCAACCCGTCCCAATACTCGGACAAGGTATTGCCGATCGGTGTAATCGCGCCGAGACCCGTAATAACAACGCGCTTACGCTCTAAATTTGTCATGATTTCAGTTTCAAAAAATTAAACACCCAGAACGCAGAACAAAAGAGGAGTTTCCAGTTTTTAACTTCTCTCCTCTTATGGGAAAAGACAGGTATTTTATGCTTTTGGAGCTGCAAGTTTGCTGCTGATGAAATCTACAGAAGCTTGAACAGTAGTAATTCCTTCGGCTGCTTCGTCGGGAATTTCAATATCAAACTCTTCTTCCAAGGCCATGACCAGCTCTACTGTATCTAAGGAATCTGCTCCTAAATCGTTAGCAAAGTTGGCTTCGGGCTTGACTTCGCTTGGATCGACTTCCAATTGATCAGCCACAATTTTCTTGACTCTAGCAAAAATGTCGTCTTGGCTCATAACATCGTGTCCTCATTGGTTGCTGCGTATCTAATCTTATCCGAAAGGGGGATCGGCAAGAGAAAGGCTGGCCGCTTTTCTAAGTGACACGGGCCAGCGACAATTGGGACACGGACGATCGCAGCAACCCTACGACTAAGGAAAAAACCCATAGCCCACAATCAATCATCTCGTTTAGCAACCTGATACCGTTGAGGAACCGGGTTTTTGGTCGAGGGTGCCTCAGTCATCAACTCAAAATCTTTGAGAAAAGCTGACAATTGGCTCCTAGCTAGGGGGTTATACGTTAATTATAAAGAGGGAAAACTAAGCAGGAAGCCTCCCGACTTCGATCGCTCTAGTTTCTTTTCCCGAACCTTGTGTCCCCAGCAGAAACGACTATGCCATCCCAAACTCTCAGATATGCTTACTTTCCCGGTTGCGTTGCCCAAGGGGCCGCCCGTGAACTTTACCTGTCTACCCAAGCGCTGACTCAAGCGTTGGGGATTGAACTGGTGGAACTAAAGAAAGCTTCCTGCTGCGGTTCTGGCACTTTCAAGGAAGATTCGCAGTTACTCGAAGATACTGTCAACGCTCGCAATATTGCTTTGGCTGAGCAACTGAATCTGCCTTTGCTGACGCATTGCAGCACTTGTCAAGGGGTAATCGGTCATGTGGACGATCGGCTGAAGGAATGTCAGAAAACCGATCGAGCTTACGTAGAAAAAGTCAACGGTTTACTGGAAAAACAAGGCTGTTCGCCTTACAAAGGCAGTACCGAGGTGAAACATCTGTTGTGGGCGATCGTTGCAGATTACGGGCTGGAGGAGGTGCAGAAGCGAGTCACCCGCAAGCTTTCGGGTTTGAATTGCGCGTCTTTTTACGGGTGCTACCTGCTGCGAGCTCAGGATAAGCTGCTTTACGATGACCCGCACCAACCGGAATCGATGGAAAATGTATTTCGGGCGATCGGGGCAACTCCGGTTTATTATCGAGGGCGGACGCAGTGCTGCGGCTGGCCGTTGGCGAGTTATGCCACTAACCAATCTTTTCAGATGGCAGGCAAACATATTCAAGATGCCCTTGACAATGGCGCTGATTGTATGGTAACGCCTTGTCCGCTTTGTCATTTAAATTTGGATTCGCGGCAGCCGGAGGTGGAAAAAGTAATCGGGCGCAAATTGAGTTTGCCCGTGCTGCATTTGTCGCAATTGGTGGCTTTGGCTTTGGGTGTGGAGCCGAAAAAACTAGGACTCGATCGACATATTGTTTCAACTAAGCCCGTGTTAGAAAAATTAGGCTTTTAGTCGATCGATTTGCACAGATTTGTAGTAAAGAAGTCCGTCCTTGATAACTCCGCTCTAAGGACGGATGTGTTAAGTAGGAACCTACTTTGATAAGCCTCCCAGCGTGAATAACTGTGAAGTTTTGTCGCTTTTTCGCGAAGTGCTTCCTGGCACTGCGGTAGACTAACCTTTAATTCTCTGTGCAGGCTATAGCGGTGTCACCTCGCCGTCAAATCTGTTAATTCGCAGAGCCAGCAAATTTTTAGTGACTCGTTGGGAGCCTTTATTCAATGTCTCATTCAGTCAAAATTTACGATACCTGCATCGGCTGCACCCAGTGCGTCCGCGCTTGTCCGACTGACGTTTTGGAGATGGTGCCCTGGGATGGCTGCAAAGCAGCTCAGATTGCCTCCTCACCCCGCACAGCAGACTGTGTAGGCTGCAAGCGTTGCGAAACTGCTTGCCCTACCGATTTTCTCAGCATCCGGGTTTACCTGGGAGCAGAAACCACTCGCAGTATGGGTCTAGCTTACTAAACATCGATCGACACGCCGATCGAATTACGGGCAAAAAAGAGGGGGCGATTAAATTGCCCCCTCTTTTTTTGTCGCGGAATCTGCATTCTGGGACCCGAAGAAGGTAAAAATGATAAAACTTGAGTTTTATTGCGATCGCTAAGCAGGAGTAGTACGTTAAATGTGCGGAATCGTTGGCTATATCGGCACGCAAGCAGCAAGCGAGATTTTGCTAGCAGGATTGGAGAAACTAGAATACCGGGGCTACGATTCAGCGGGCCTCGCTACCATCTCCGAAGGAGAAATTACCTGCATCCGAGCAAAGGGCAAATTGCACAACCTCCGGGAAAAACTAGCAGAGATAGACTCCCTGGCTCCCATCGGCATCGGGCACACCCGCTGGGCAACTCACGGCAAACCAGAGGAATATAACGCTCACCCTCACCGAGATAATAGCGGGCGAGTTGCGGTAGTTCAAAATGGAATAGTCGAAAATTATCGCGAGTTGCGCGAAGAATTGAAAGCGAAGGGGCATAAATTTGTCTCGGATACGGATACAGAAGTTATTCCTCATTTAATAGCTGAATTTTTGAAAGAAGCAAGAAGCAAGAAGCAAGAAATAAAAGATAAAAAAGCAGAGGAAATTGCTGATACATCGTTTTTGGAAACAGTTCTAAAGGCGGTAAATAAATTAGAAGGAGCCTTTGCGATCGCCGTTATCTGTGCAGATTATCCAGACGAACTAATTGTCGCCAGACAGCAAGCTCCTTTGGTGATAGGCTTTGGTGCAGGCGAATTTTTCTGCGCTTCCGACACGCCGGCTTTAGTATCTCACACCCGCACTGTTTTGTCCTTGGAAAATGGCGAATTGGCAAGGCTAACTCCGATGGGAGTGGAAGTTTACAGCTTTGCAGGGGAAAGGCTCAAAAAAAGCCCGCGCATCCTTGGCTGGAGTCCGGTTTTAGTCGAAAAACAAGGCTTCAAACACTTCATGCACAAGGAGATTTACGAACAGCCAGCCGTAGTCCGAGCTTGTTTGGAGGCTTATTTAGACAGCGATTGGCAGCCGGGAAGTCCGCGCTCTCCCATCAATCTAAACTTGCCCGAGGAACTTTGCGCCGATGTCGAACAAATTTCAATTCTCGCCTGCGGAACGAGCTGGCACGCCTCGCTAATTGGCAAATATTTGTTGGAACAATTAGCTAATATTCCCACTGCGGTGCAGTACGCTTCTGAGTACCGCTACGCGCCCCCACCGCTGACAGCAAATACTTTAACTATTGGGGTAACACAGTCAGGAGAAACGGCGGACACGCTGGCTGCTTTGGGGATGGAACAGCAGCGCCGCGCGGCTTCTACCGATAAATTCCGGGCGAGAATGTTAGGCATTACTAACAGGACTGAAAGTTCGATCGCCCACATGATGCCGCACGTGATCAATACCCACGCCGGTATAGAAGTCGGCGTTGCTGCCACTAAAACTTTTGTCACTCAGTTGATGGCATTCTATTTCTTAGCTTTGGATTTGGCGCACCAGCGGCAAACAATCAGCAGCGAGAGATTGGCAGAAATTATTGCAGGTTTGCGCCAGTTGCCAGCAGAAATTGAGAAGTTTTTGGAGATTCAAGAACAGTATGTGGAGGAATTGTCCCACCAGTTTACAGACACCCAAGATTTTATCTTTTTGGGGCGGGGAATTAACTTTCCCATTGCTTTGGAAGGGGCGCTGAAACTGAAGGAAATTAGCTACATTCACGCCGAAGGATATCCCGCCGGAGAGATGAAACACGGCCCGATCGCCCTTTTGGATGCGAAAGTGCCTGTAGTGGCGATCGCCATGCCCGGAAGCGTCTACGAAAAAGTGCTTTCCAACGCTCAAGAAGCCAAGGCCCGCGACGCCTGTTTAATTGGCGTTACGCCGAAGCAAGGTGTGGCGGAAGCCGATATTTTTGACCACATTTTGCCAGTGCCTTTGGTGGATGAA
This sequence comes from Microcoleus sp. FACHB-61, assembly GCA_014695295.1. Taxonomy (GTDB): domain Bacteria; phylum Cyanobacteriota; class Cyanobacteriia; order Cyanobacteriales; family Microcoleaceae; genus Microcoleus. The sequence continues at coordinate 53,610 of JACJNY010000051.1, forward strand.
TTGTTGTCGCCGATTGTGACAGTGATTCCGCTGCAATTGTTGGCTTATCACATTGCGGCGCGTCGGGGTTTGGATGTAGATCAGCCGCGCAATTTGGCGAAGTCGGTGACGGTAGAATGAGGTTTTGTAGGGTGCGTCAGCTAGTGTACAAGGAGAATAGTTAGATGAACTAAAGAATAGTTAGTTAAACAGGAGAATAATTAGCTAAACTGGGCATAGAGGTTGGTAGATCCCACATCTGTGTAGAGGAAGCGATCCCTGCTGAGTATATTACTGGGCTGAACTTGCTACATCATGGCTACTAGCTTGCTCAGCCAGCGAGCAGAAATTCTGGTTCTACTCAGGAAATTGCTTCCTAATATATGCCCAGGTTCTAGTTCAACACTCTTCAGTATGTGAAAAATAGTTTACTGTCTGCTTTGATGCCAAGGGGGAAGATCAACATATGAGAGATGCTGCTCTTGACCCAAATATAGACGGGAGCATCCCGATTTTGCAAAAATACTAAACTGCAAATTCACCATTTCAGTATGCACAACGCAGTTGCAACTTTTGAGAAACACTTTCCGATTTCCACGCTTGCCCCTGAAATTTTTAGCCTTCTACCTATCTGCTTGACGGCTGATTCTACCGCTCCCGAACCACTGGAGCCTGGTTGCAATTTTTGACAAGTTTCATCGTCCACAAGGCGAAGACGGTGTTTTTTGAGGTAGGCACGGAAATTAATGACTTGCCTTGTTATGGCAGTTGTCAAAAATAGCGATCGCATCTTCTACCCGACCACGCCATAACAAGGCCTCAGCTTGTTTAATCCGCTTGCGCTCGCCACCAACTTTATACAGATTTTCTTTGAGGTGATACCAGTCTAGGATTTCTTGCCGTTGTGAAGTTGTAGCAATTTCCTTGAATAAATTCACGCGCACCATCGTGACCATCTCCTAAACAGATTACAGGATTAGTTAGTGGTTGACTATTCACCCAATCACGAGCGGCTTAAGTTATCTCGGAAGAAAGCCCCATAATAAAGGTCTTGCAAGCGCACTGCCTTATAATCGCGCCACTCACACGGCAGTCCCCGTTCGGTTCGGAGTCTAACTTTACCGCCATCTATGCTGACTTGTGCGATCGCCAGTTTCGTTTCAAAGACTCAAAATTCTTGGCGCTGCACAAGTCTGTGTTGACTGCTCTGGCTGACCTTAATCCCCGTGAGAGTGGCAAGGTCAACAGAGGCATTTTGGTACGACTCAGAAGCAGAAAGTAGGAAACAGCATTTTTCTACAAGAGGACGGATACGGCTATAAGACTGCACACCCAAGCGGTTTGCTTGTTTTTGTGTAATTTTGAGCCGTCCTACACAACTGTTGAGCGTGCGTGATCGCCCTTTGACTGTGTTAGTGACTTTTTGGATAAAAAAAGGGCAATTTTAGGGCTGACATATTCTAGCATCTGTTGACATACTATTTTCTCCAGTCCTTCTAAGGTCGCTATTTCTTCTGAATCTGAATTTTTGTAGAGGATTTGCGCTATCTCCTGAATACAAGCTGATAACCGCAATTGTTCTTCGGGAGTTATACTCATTTTTTACCCTGAGGTACTCTGTTTATTTTACCTGCTAGCAGTCTATTTGCAAAATTGAGATGCTCCCTTCCCTTTCCCGTATATTACTTGGATCAGGATTTTTTGTGAGTGAAGTCAAGGATTGTTGCATTCCCGGAAACGGCTCACCGGAGGCAGCTAATTGTGAAGTTCGCCAACAGTATCGATTGCTACTCAAACCCCGATTTCAAGATTTGAGCTAACGCATCCTTAGTCCCGATCGGGTTGAGTGCAGCGCTGTTGATAAATTTGAGCTGCTTTATCTGTAGGATTGCGGCGCAGGCACTCAGCAAATAATCGCTCAGCATCTCTAAGCTTTTGCAAATGATAGAGTATCAAAGCTTCTTCAAATAGCGTTCTCGTGGCTAACTTGCCCTCATAAGTCTCAGGCGGATCGGCATCGAAAACTTCAAACATCGATACCGCTTTTGATTTTCCCTTAACTTTTACGCGATCGATAAGACGGATAGCATACTGGTTAGAATCTGGCAAAGACTGGAAAGTGTGGTGACTAATTAACAGCGAAATCCCATATTTTTTAGTCAAGCTTTCTATCCGCGAGGCTAAATTCACTGCATCGCTAATCACGGTGCTATCCATCCGATTTTTTCCCCCCACCGTACCGAGTATTAAAGAACCTGTATTGATGCCAATGCCAATCTTAATTGGCACGTATCCAGAAGCAGTGCGATGTTGATTATATTCGGTAAGACTATGTAGCATATCAATTCCTGCTTTCACTGCATTATCTGCCTCACCACTAAATAGAGCCATAATTGCATCGCCAATATATTTATCAATAAATCCTTGGTTTTCAGTAATGGCTGGCTCCATGTGAGACAAATAGGAATTAATAAATTTGAAATTGTCTTGAGGGTTCATACTTTCCGATAAAGTAGTGAAGTCGCGAATATCGGAAAAGAGTACCGACATTTCCTGTTGAACTTGGTCGCCTAATTTAACATCAATAATGCTCTTTTTATCCAAAATCTGGAGGAATTGACGGGGGACAAAGCGCTCAAAAGCTTGGTTGAGTTCGGTGAGATTATTGTAGAGACGGGCATTTTCAATGGAAATTGCTGCCTGGGAGGAAAGCAGATTTAAGAGTTCTACTCGATCGGAAGTAAAAGCCTCTGTGGTTAGATTATTTTCTAAATAGATAATTCCTGCCAGTTTACCTTGATATTGGAGAGGAAAGCACAAAATTGATTTAGGCTTATGCGTTTTGATGTAGGAGGAATTAGCAAATTTAAGGTCATTAGCAGCATCGCTCAAGACTACACTTTCTCTCGTGCGGGCCACATAGTTGATGAGGGACACGGGTAGGGGTACAACGCCTTGTGCGCCTACAGATTCAATGGGGGTTGATTGCAACACTGTAATGATATCAGAATTTACGGAACCTGACGCTTTAATCCGCAGTTTTCCCTCAGTTTCTAAAATCAAATAGCCACATTGCGCTCCGGCATTTTCAATGATAATTCTCATTAAGGAGGTGAGTAATTTATCCAGTACAATTTCGCCGGAAATTGCTTGGGAGGCTTTCATGAAGGTAGCTAAATCTAAGGCTTCACCTGACTGACGACCAGTTGTGGAATTGGTAGTTGTCGTGTGCGTGGAAGTAATGCTTTTGGTGGCCGATGATTTAAGACGTAACTGCGGGTACTTGGCTTCTAAATCCTCCACTTTGCGTTGAGCACCCCAGCCTTGGTAGCCATAGTGAGCTTTTTTCATGTAGAGTTGAGCGATTTCCTCTTTGCCTTTACCTATCCAGAACTTGGCTACAAGTTCATTGCCCAAGGCTTCATTCTGAATATACCCATGCTCATGGGCTGAAGAAATGGCACGATCGTACAAGTCTATCGCTTCTATTTCTTTACCAGAGATCCGAGCTATTTCTGCTTCCACTAATAGGTATTTGTGGAGAAAATTTTCCGGACAGTTATCTGCCCAAATTTTCATTTTTTGTTGATTATTTCTGATAATTTCCCCATATTCCTTCTGCTGGGATCTGCTGGCGATTGGATAAAGGGCGGCTAAAATTAGAGAATAGTAAAGGTAATGTTCGGCTTGAATGGGTAAACCTGAAACGAAGACTACAACTTCCTCACTTTTTTTTATCTCTTTTAGAGCATTTTCATAATCTCCATAGAGGAATAAAATTTGTAATTTCAAGATGTTATACGTTGCTATTGCAGTCATAAAATCGATCTCCTGCCATATTTGGAGACACTGGAATTCATCAAACTCTTCATCATTAAAGGAAAACTTGCTCTGAGTTAATCCCTGTAAATTTAAGATGAAATGCTGAAACAACTGCTGAATTCCTACAAAGACATGATTTTTAGTTTGCTTAAAAAACTCAAGATGCTTGGAGGATTCTTCAAGAATGCTACTGAAATCATCGCCAATTAGAATTCTTTGGAGAATTAAATGGTAAGAATTATAAGCGCCATAAGCATCTCCAGTTTCCACTCCGGCTAGGTAGCCATTTCTAAAAATCGGAAAACCTTTTTTAAGATGGCAACGCCAAGGACTAATATGACCACCGAATAGATCGCAAACTTTGCTAACTAAATTAACATTATTATATTGCTCACTCAGATGGATAGCTAATTGACCAAATTCATAACCTGTCTTATAGTCACTTAATCTCGCTCCTGCTATAAATCCCCAAAAAACATATCCATGAGCTGAGACTTCTGATTTGCCATATTCAAGAGAAAGATTAACCATTTTTAGAGAAATTAAAGCTAACAAATCTTGGTCAACAAAATAAGCAGGCGCACTAATATTCATTAAAAGTTTCATACAGAGTATGATTTCGGGCTTAATCATTTCCGGTGCGTCAATTAGCTCAGCTATTTTGATTTTTTCTAACTTGGCTCTGTACACCCCTAACTCTAATTCAAATTCCGCCAGAATTTCTGACTTGGTAGTTGGCAAAGTTAATCCCAAAGTCTTTAAAGTTTCCGAAGCTGTATTAATACCCTTTAAATATTTGTTACTTCGCTCGTATGCAGCTATCCGAATGTTTTGAATTTCCGCTCGCTCCAAATTACAGTTGGCTCGACTTAATATGAGATCTACCAATTCTTCTGCATTTTCAAAATGACCGCAGAGATACTCACACTCAGACCGTTCTCGATATAAATTAAAGGTTAAATCGTAATGCTCCTGCCAAATATCTCCCGGTAAAATCTCTACTCCCGGAGTAAAGTATTGAGCTAAAGCAGCAGCGTAAGCCGTTGAAGCTTTGGCTCTTCTCCCTGCCTCAAGGTTCAACCGCGCTAATTCCACAAGTTGGTATTCATCAGTTATCAATTCCCGACCTACATTTAGATGATCGACTATCTCAAAGATTTTTTCCGGTAGCTCTTGAGAAGATACATTCCTTAGTAACAACTGCCCAATCTGGAGATGCACCGCTTTTTTGCGGTCATCATCAATCAGAGCATAAGCGGCTTGTTGTACCCGGTCGTGCAAGAATTTATAATCTTGAATTAACAGTTCTGCGTCTAACTCAGAGTTGGGCAGGATTAACCCTGACTTCACTGCTGTTACCAAATCTGGGAAAACTTCTCTCGGTGATTTTTCACAAATGATGGCGAGGGTGTTTAAGTCGAAAGAAGCGCCTACACAAGATGCTAAACGCAAAATTTGTTGAGTCATTGGAGGCAGTTTCTTTAACTTACCAATCATCAACTCCACCACGTTATCGGTGATGCCTTGTGCTTCAATGTTGGAAATATCCCACTGCCAGCGGTGACGTTCAAAATCAAACGTTATTAAGTTTTCTGCGTGTAAGGTTTTCAGGAACTGATTGACAAAGAACGGATTGCCTCCCGTTTTGCTCATTATCAGGTTTGCTAAAGGTTGGCTTTGGTTGGTATTGCTATGTAAGGTATCGGCAATCAGTTGGTTAATATGTTCGAGTGCTAAAGGGGCTAAGGTAATAGAATTGACAGTTGCTCCCTGATTACGCAAGCCATCCAGCATCATCATTAAGGGATGCGCTGGGCTGACTTCATTGTCCCGATACGCCCCAATCAGAAACAGATATTGCATAGAAGCATCTGTCATCATCAGTTCTATTAGCTTCAGGGTGGCGGAGTCTGCCCACTGCAAGTCATCCAGAAAGATGACTAGGGGATGCTCTTTGGCGCACAAGGCCCGAATGAACTTGCTGAAGACAAGATTAAAGCGGTTCTGTGACTCTGTTGGCCCTAACTGTGACACGGGGGGCTGCTTGCCCACTATCAGCTCCACTTCCGGTATCACGTCTATAATTACTTGACCGCTAGTACCCAATGCAGCTAACAGTTTTTGTCGCCATTGCTCCAATTGTGAAGAACTCTCGGTTAGCAGTTGCCGCACCAATCCTTGAAAGGCACTAGCGATCGCGCTGTAGGGCACGCTACGCTGAAATTGGTCAAATTTGCCCTCTGTAAAGTAGCCCCGCAGTCGAGTATTCGGTTTATGAATCTCGGCTACCAGCGATGACTTACCGATACCGGAATAGCCCGCCACCAACATCATTTCGATTTTGGATTGGGGACTATCTGCTACTCGCTCAAAGGCTGAGAGTAACGTTTCAACTTCTGCCTCACGTCCGTAAAGCTTTTGGGGAATTTGAAACTTGTCGGAAATATCCTTAGAACCGAGAGGGAAATCTGCTATAGTCCCATTAGCTTGTAACTGAAAGAGACATTCTTCTAAATCAGCTTTGAGTCCCCAGGCACTTTGATATCGTTCCTCTGCCATTTTTGCCATCAGCTTCATGACAATATCCGAAACGGCTTTAGGACAAGGTTCTCCCCCTCTCCCTCTCTCCCCCTCTCCTCCTCCTAAAAGATGAGGGGGTATTGGCTGTTTGGCGATATGACAATGCACCAGTTCCAACGCATCGGTACTTTCAAAAGGTAACTCTCCCGTAAGTAGTTCGTAGAAGGTAACGCCGAGAGAGTAAAAGTCAGTGCGGTAATCTAAAGAACGATTCATTCGTCCCGTTTGCTCCGGTGAAATATAGACTAAAGTACCTTCTAAAACATTGGGGTTTTTCAGGGTAGGATTTTCGCTGGTTAATTGAGTGGAGATACCAAAGTCAATGATTTTGATAATTCCTGTTTCTGGGTTAAAGACGATGTTGGCAGGATTAATATCTTTGTGGATGACATTGGCAGCGTGAATAATACCTAAAATCTCAGCCGTTCTGATAGCGATGTTGAGAAATTCTGGTAAAGGTGCAATGCCATGCGTCCCTACACTGCCATTCATCAATTGTTTTAAGGATGATGCGCCAAAATCCTCTAAGATAATAACCAAAGTTCTTTGATACGGTTTTAAGGCATAAGCTTTAACCACACCATCTATGTCCAGATTGCGGGTGATTTCATATTCCTGCTTATATCGGGTTAGCTCAGAGGGCGTGGGATAGTCTTGTTTCAGAACTTTGAGAATTACTGCTTTGCGATCTTTTTCTCGAATCCCTCGATAGACCAGGGAATTGGCACTTTCGTAAATTTGGGCTAAAACTTTAATTCCAGGGACTTTAATCATGTTTGGCTCTCCATCTTTGGCAGTCATAAACTTTACGGGCGATGGTCAGCGACTGCTGGTGGTACTCAATCGCCAAGGCATAGAGTTGCCTAGGGAACCGTAAACATTTCGCAGATTACTTAATGCTGACCTCTCACCTTAACGGTCTTTAATCTCTCGGTAGGTAATCAAGGCCTGTTGACAAAACTCAAGGCTTCTTGAAATTGACTTGTCTGACCCTACTGAATTCGCTCCAACAACTTAGTATCGCAGCCAACAGGCTAGTATTTTTTCTAATATTCCTCCCAGGATAGCCGAGACGCTTGCGGATAGTATTGAGACTGACTCCTTCATTAACCAGTTCGATCGCGTGTGCGTGTCTGTGTTCATGGATGGTACAGCTTATGCCTGCCTTGGCACAATAATCAACCCACTTCTCCTGAACCGATCGATCGCGTAATAAGCCACTCCTTCCATTCTTTTGAAGCTAGATGCCAAGTCCAATGAGATTACTGCCATCCCCAAAGTGCTGGAGATGCTGGAGATGCGGGCCGGGTTGAAGGATGAAACCCGACACTCATCACTGCTTCTCCACCTCAACCCGGGGCGATCGCCCAATCGAGTCATGTTTGGTTTCACGTTATTTATTGATTTACAAGCAATGACGTGACAGGCTCAACCCAACCTACAGCGAGGGGCGAGCCAACTCGTTCCAATACTCCGCCTTGGCATGATTCGCGAAGGCTCCGCCTCCAGCAAGCGGCAAAGTCGCATCGGAGCGGTGATTGTGACATTAAGTTAATGCTGGATAAGATCGATATACGAGATAATATCCAGCAAAAGTGACAGATAACACCCAAGAGCCCGGACTTAACCTGCTTTCGTTTCTGTTTAATTTAAAATTAGGGTGTTATGCAGCAGATACGACGGATAATCCTGGAAGGTAAAGGTATTATCCAGCACATCTGTTGAATACTGAAGTTTCTACTGTCCCGGCTTAAACGGGTAGCCACGATGCTGATTAGACAAGCAAAAACAGCCCTAAGTTCCCTAGGTTATGAACTAGATTGCCGTGAGGAGGCTTTTGGTTATCTAAGGGATTCCTCCGATGTACTCGGACAGCCAGAGCAATTGCGACGGAGGATGCAACAAGACGGTTACTTATACTTAAAAGCCTTTCTTAACTCTCAAGAGGTTTGGCAAGCTCGTCAGGAAATTGCAGCTTGTTTAGCTGCTGAGGGAAGCTTGGAACTCTCAAGCCCTGTTCTAGATTGCATCGCTAAACCTGGATTAAACATACATTTCCGTCCCGATTTAGCAAGCAGGAGTTCAACACTGAAAACACTGCTTTATTCGGGACGGATGATGGAATTTTTTGGAATTTTTTTAGGCGGTCAAGTCCGGCATTACGATTACACCTGGCTTAGAGCCGTCGCCCCAGGAAAAGGAACTTACGCTCATTGTGACATTGTGTATATGGGACGGGGAACTCACAAGCTTTACACGGCTTGGACTCCATTAGGCGATATTCCGTGGGAATTAGGGGGGTTAATGATTTTGGAAAATTCTCATCATCTAGAGACTATTAAAAATAGCTATGGATGTAAAGATGTCGATCGCTATTGTGCTAACAGAAAAACGGCCCCTTTGTATGCCTCCAATCAAAAAGGGTGGGATGGAGCCTTATCCAAAAACCCGGTTTCTTTGCGCTGTAAATACGGAGGACGCTGGTTGAGTTCCGAATTCGAGGCGGGAGATGTGCTGATTTTTGGTATGTTTACCATTCATGCCAGTTTGGATAACCATTCTCCTTCTATTCGACTATCCTCGGACAGCCGTTATCAATTGGCATCGGAACCAGTGGATGAAAGGTGGGTTGGCAGTAGCCCTATTGGTCACTCTACTGCTGCTAAGCAAGGTCAGATTTGCTAGAAGAAGAAGACTTTAGTATTGTGTGTTTGAATTTAAGTTTAGTCGCTTCACTAAACACCTTACCGAAGAGGTGTTAGAGGAGTTTAGGGACTGGTCTACGGTCATCGGTGTTGCCAGGGGTGAGGACGACGTTGAGCAATTCCTCTTGCTCGTTGACAACCAGGTGTAGCTTGAAGCCAAAGAACCAGTCCACCGAGGTTTCCACGGGCTGCCACGGGCTGGAAGACCTTGTGGTCGTTAATCCGGCGATTGTGACACACTTTAAGACTGGTCGAGTCGATGAAACTGATGCCTGTGCAGGTTCCAAAGCAATGGCGTAAGTAGGCACACAAGGGGATGAGTGTTGACGGCATCCACTCCACAAAGCGGTTGTAGGTGACTAAGCCTGGAAAGGCATCGCGCCAATCGCAGCAGACCCGTTGGGTGTAGAACCCCTTGAAATTCCGGTATGCCGACTGATGGAATGCGATCAAAATCGTCATGATTTCGCTTAAACAGAGGCTGCCAGACCGTTGGCGCTGTTGCACACCGTCCCCCAGCAATTTCTGCTTCCACTGGGGTTCAAACCGTTGACAGAAGTCATCGACATGACAAAACAAGGCTTCTAAACTAAGCATGGGGTGGTCAGATGCGTTGAGAATGAGGCACTTTCAACTGTATATGTTCCACCCCTCCTTATCCCGAACTGACGTTATCTTAGGAAAAGAGAACGCCAGTTTAGTTATTTATTCTCTCTCCCGTCTCCAAGTCAAGAAGTGTATCAGGCTTCAGTTTAGATAACTATTTATGGGGCATTGAAAATCTTTCTACGCAAAAACAGTTATTTCAGGGATTCTTAGTTCAACTAACTATTCTCCTTGTTCAGCTAGTTGTATTCTGAAAATAAAGTTGTACACTAGCAAATAAATTCTCCGCTAGTGTACAACTTTAATTTCTAAAATTCCGTACTAAACTTACGCCATAGCAGTCATTTGCTCGATTTTCATCAGTGTACAACTTTATTTCTCATTTACAGTTAGGATGATTTCCTGTGCGTGCGATCGACTCATCGCTGACTTACCCTACAGATAAAACGGCTGATTGTCGATCGCACACACCCCAAATCGCCGCCAACAGCAACCAGCTTGTAGTATTGAGCCGGAAATCAAACAGCGTCACGTCTACAGTGTTAAATAGCGTACAGGTGGCGAAGGCTAATAAATAACTGAAAAAAATTAGGCGATCGGCCGCTCTTACATCTTGACAAACCACCTGACTTTTGCTATTAGTTATAGATTTTTGATTGAACACTAAAGCATTTTCCGTTACTTCCTGTGTGGCTATTTGCTCGTGTTTGATATCCGCAGGAAAAAGCGGCCAATTCGCCAGCAGCAAAACACCCCTACCCAAAACCCAACCAACTAAACCAAACAACAAAAGCGTTGCGGGTATTCCCGTTTCCGCAGTCAACATCAGTATCAAACTGTGAGGATGACCAAGCCATTCTTGCATCTGAGCTTGATAGAGAGGCGTAAAATTTCGCAATCCCCAACCAGTCCAAGGACGCTGCTGAGTCATCGACCAAGCAAATTCCCACTGAGTAGTTCTCAAAGTAGCTGTCGGCCGATTTGGGAACATCTCGTCGGTGAGTCTAGCCCAAAAGAAAGCAGGGACAATTATTCGCAAATAATGTCGTAAAGGTTCGGGGCCAAAAGCAGACAAAAAAACTGTGCTAGCCACACTAAAAACAGCAGCTAATAATTTTTTATAACCCGCATAAAGTGCAAAACCCAAAACTGCCAAAACTACCAGCCCCCAAGCATTGCGAGAATTAGTAAAAATTAAAGCAACAGCATTTCCGATCACTGCCAAACTTAAAAATAGGAAGCGGTAATTGGGAAGCGGTAATTGGGAATTGGTAATTTGCAGTTTATTAATTATTTCCTTCTGCCTTCTGTCTTCTGCTTTCTGCCTTCTTCCTTCTGCCATCCACAGTCCCAATGCTAAAATAAAAGCAATTGTCAGATAGCAAGCTAATATATTAGCGTACATAAACACAGAAGCCATTCGACCGGGGGGATTGCCTTTTGGTTCGAGTACCCAGCCAAAAACAGGCTGCAATTGATCGATGCCGCTCCAACCTAAAAATTGCTGTCCCAGGCCTAAAATTACCACGGGAATTGAACTAATTACAATCATCCAAGACAATTGCCGCAACTGAGCCGAAGTTTGAATTAAACTGCTGAAAGCGGCAAACAATATAAAGAACGGCAAGAAATTGTACAACCCTAAAAAAGCCTCGCTGCGGTTGTTGGCAAAAACCGCTGTGATGACTAGCAGCGCGCTCAGAATTGCGAATCCTCGATTCAGCGGGCGGCGACTAATTTGACGGAACTTTTTCTCGCAAGTGCCGACCAATCCCAGGAATAAACCTAAAGCTCCCAAAATGGGAATTAAGGGAAAAATCAGCATCCCCACTTGAGCGAAATTCCAAGATATTTGCAGGCGGCGATCGGGATGTTTTTGGAGGCGAGACTTGAGATTTTCGGCTGTCTGTTTGGCAGCTAATTTCAACCGATTTTTGATATTCACCCACACTCCCAATCTCAAATCTAAAATCTACAATCTATACTCCTTAAGCTAGTTCCCAAACGCATTCCGATCGCGTTAATCGAATTTGAGCTAAGGCAAAAATGGTCGGGATAATCCGGCCGTAGTTCGTGGAAATCGATCGCCAACCCAAATCCGCAAAAAACCAAGTCCACATCACCGGGCCGAGAAACGAGAACACGCTCCGCGTCGCACCGTAACGAGCGGCACTCACAGCCATACCGCGCCGCGCTGTCTGAATTGCGACATAATTTTGAAACTGGGTTGCTGCGGTTGCAGTCCCTGTAACCACGGCTTGTTTTGCCATTTCATAGGTGGCAAAATGCAGCGCAAATTGATTGGCCATCAATTTAAGCAACATTGGTTTTAAGATGGAACTGACAGCTAAAGCGCTGCCGCCTTTGAACAGTAAACCCAGCGGGTCTTTTTCCGCAGAAATTGGCAGGGGTTCTGAGAGTTTGGACTCAACGATTGCTCGCTGTACGCGCAGTGTCAGCGCTTGCTGTTCGTCTGCCGGCAAACGCTTCCAGGCGCGACCCATTAAGTGCAGAAATACTTCTGCCTCTAAGTCGGTGGTTGACAACTGTTTGGGATAAGGAATTTTGAGATAGCGACAAACTTGAATTAGTGCTTGTCTGTAAGTTACTTGTTCGGTTCGCCCTCTGAGTACCGTCAAGCCGTCGGCTGCAAGATAGCGAAACCGCTGCTCTACGGCGTCTAGCCATGCTTGGCGATCGCGGCTTTGTACGTCTATGGGTGCGGGGGTTTGCACGTAATCTAAAGGGTTAAACTTGCGGCTGAACAGAAGTTCTGTTAGTTGTTGCAATTCTTCTTCTGTTGCCAATTCTAGTGCTGCTCTGAGTTCGTCCAAAATTTTGCCCTCCTGTATACCATTTTAGATTTTAGATTTTAGATTGTCGCTTAGTTAACGATCGCCCTGTGGAACTTGCCGAGCGCTACATTTTTTTTAAATTGGTCTTACCCGTCGATTCGTGCCAGCCCTTATTCTACTACCTGGCGCCGGACGATTGACAGGATTTGCACAGAATATCCGACTGCTAGAAGCCATAACCTCAGCAGCTACATCGATCGGCGGACGCGCATCTAAATTTTACAGTCAAGTTTGGTGTCCCGCCGATCCTAAAAATACAATTTAGATGCCCAACAGCCAACCCGAAACCCCTCGGTACGTCTGCAACCCCGCAGCTTGAGGAGTCAAACCGTCGCCCTGAACCCCCACTATTTTATTCGCTATAAGCAAAGGAAAAATAATTTAGTGTACTTCTGTTCAAAAATGTCCGTTAATCCTATAATGAGTTTGGTTTTTTTAGAACAAAGTAAATGATGTCTTCTTCTGTCGCACCGTCTTTTTTGCAGGGATATTGGCAAGATACATTCAATCTCAAGCAGCATCTACAGGATTTTTTAAACTTAGATTTAGAAACAATTGAACAAGAGCTAGCCGTCGGTCAACAATCCCTAAAAGAAATAGGTCATCGGGATTTTGATTGGGAAAAAGCTAGCGAGTTTTATCGCGATCGAGTCGGACAAGCTTACCTATTTGATCTGGGAGCTTGGCATATGTCCAATCAGGATTACATAGGAGGCACTTTAACATTAATATCAGATATGGCTGCCGGTCGAGTTTTAGATTTTGGCGGCGGTATTGGCACTCATGCTATTGCAGCAGCTCTTTGTCCTCATGTAGAACAAGTAGTGTATTGCGATGTTAACCCCATAAATTGCAATTTTGTTCAAAGCCGAGCTGCTAAGTTAGGATTGAGTGAGAAAATTTCCTGTTGTCTGGAAGTATCCCCGACGGAGGTTTTCGATACGATTATTTGTTTTGATGTCATGGAACATTTACTAAATCCAAGTCAGCAATTGATGGATTTTCACCAAATGCTGGCTCCGTCAGGGAAGATTATCCTTAACTGGTATTTTTTTAAAGGTTTTAATCAAGAATTTCCTTTTCACCTAGAAGACCAGGAAGAAATAAACACATTTTTTACTCAACTTCAGTCGAATTTTATCGAGGTTTTTCACCCTTATTTAATCACAGCTCGTTGCTATCGCAAATTAACTGCAAGTTAAGAAATCAGCTCCAGGCTTATTTCCTAGAAAAAGCCCGGTAAGTAATGTATCTGAAAGTTCAATTATGTTCGATGTTGCGGTGATTGGTGCGGGTATGGCGGGGCTCAGTTGCGCTCAACGGTTGCGTCAAGCTGGTTATTCTGTGGCGGTTGTTGAGAAATCTCGCGGCGCGGGGGGACGAGTCGCTACCCGCCGCGTACAGGGTACTAGGGCAGATCACGGGGCTCGCTATTTGGAGCCGCAGGGAGACGCGGTGCAGGGGTTAATTGAGGTTTTGGTCGATCGCCATATCCTCAAACTCTGGACGGATAGTTTGGGAGAATTCCGACAAGGAGAAATGTTCTCTATTCCTAGTTCTTGTTATGTCGCACCCGCTGGTATGAATGCTGTGGGTAAGTATCTGGCTGAGGATTTAGATATTTGGTTTGGCCGCCGCGTCAAAGCTATTTCTCCTACCGACAGTCAAATGTGGCATCTTTCTCTGGAAGTTACCGACGACAATTTAGAGATACCTCAAGAATTGATTGCGAAGGCGGTGGTTGTGGCAATTCCTGCTCCTCAAGCTTTAATGTTTTTGGATGCTGAAATAGGTTTGGAATCTGATTTTATTGACAAATTGCGTTCTGTGGAGTACGACCCTTGCATTACCGTTATGGCTGGCTATTCTGCGGCAAAACAGCAAGATTTAAGCAATCTAAATCCGCAGTGTAAATCTGTTTCTTTTCCCGATAATCCTGATTTAGCTTGGATTGGTTTGGACAGCAGCAAGCGGCTCGATCCGCAGCAGCCGGTGTTTGTGGTTCACAGCAGCGCAAATTTTGCAGAACACTATTTAGAAGCTGCTGATTTGGATACTGTCGGTCAGGAATTGCTCGATCGCGCTTCTGAATATTTAATCCCTTGGCTGAAACAGCCGGAATGGTTGCAGGTTCACCGCTGGCGGTATGCTTTTTGTCGAAATCCTTTGCCTGTTTATTGTTTGCCTGCTGGGGGGAATTTGCCGCTGGTTTGTGCGGGGGATTTGTGCGGGGAAGGTCAAATAGAGGGTGCTTTGCGATCGGGTTTGGCGGCGGCTAATTGGGTGAATTCTCAGTTGCAAAATTTGCCCTTAGATTCAAGCCTAAATTGGTAATATGGCTACAATTAATGTATCGATTTTGCCTCTAACGCTATGATTGCCATCCCGTCTGGGTTTAGCCCCGAAGATTACCTTGCCCTCGAACGTGATAATACCGTCCGGCATGAATATCGGCGCGGTTTGGTGTACGCGATGGCGGGAGGTAGCGATGACCACAGCCGTCTCTGTATTAATTTTTTAACTGCGATTAACTTTCACCTGCGCGATGGTGACTCTCAGTTTTTTTCGGGTGATGTCAAGGTGAATTATGCGGATGCGTTCTTCTATTATCCAGATGCGTTTGTCACCTGCGATCCGCGAGATCGCAAAGATCGTTATGTGAAGCGTTACCCCAACTTGATTGCTGAGGTGCTATCCGATACTTTTTTGCTAACAAATGCTAACAAATGAATAAGTTAAGAGAATCTCTTAACAAAGGTGTATCAACCAATGCCCGAAGGAAAATCCCGCGAGCACCATTGAGATCCC
>JACJNY010000052.1 GCA_014695295.1 Microcoleus sp. FACHB-61
CCGTTATGGTCTGCGTTGTAATTTGTTGTCAGCAATTTACAATTATGAGTTAGCTCTAGGGGGCTAAATTTAAAAGTTCTGATTATAACATATATCTTTTTTGCAAGAGGTCTAATATTCTAATCGCACAAGCTGGAATTGGCACAGACCAAATTGGACGCTTTGATGTTGTAGTGGATGACGATACTAACAGCATCGTTGAATGGAAGTGGCAACTCCTGCCTGTAGATAATAATCTGGCCCAGCCAGATGCAGAAATCGAAAAGCTGATTGCGACTTTCCAAGAAGAGGTCGATCGCAAATATAATCGACTGATTGGACGATTAGCACATAAACTGACCCATCCTAATCGTGAAGAAGAAACGGAATTGGGTAACTTAATCGTTGATATCGTTGCCCAACTAGATACCTTGGATGTAGGTCTGATAGGAAGTGGTTCAATCCGTCGCACAAAATTAGGCCCGCTAGTTACACTGAGCGATCTTAAAGAAGTTTTTCCTTACGACGATGTGCTTTATAAACTTAAAGTTACTGGCGTACAGCTCACCCAGATATTCGCACACATTATGAGACTGGAAAACAGAATACCTGGTGAAAGTTGTTGTTTTCAGGTCAGCAAAGGTATTCAGGCAGTTTACAATAATTCCCAAAATTAGCTTGAATCTTTGAGCATTAATGGACAACCTGTACAAGCCGAAGAACACTACACTATCTGTGTAGAGGAATATCATTACAAAAATTCACTACATAGTCTAGGCCTAACAAGTGAAGAATTGACAAAATTAGACAATCCAAAGGTAGTTTCAACATCCTGCCAGAATATCCTTGAAGAATACTTTAGCCATCATCAAAATCTTAACAGCCAGATCGAAGGCCGATCGATTTACAAGTAAGTAGATTGTTCAGAGCTGTTTCTAACTGATTGTCATTATTGGGCAGGCAAGATGCCTGCCCAATAAGAAACTAGATTCGGACTCTTTAATACAAATCAGCACAGGGAATATTAGCGGAACCTGAACCAGAGATCAAAACCACATCCTATGATGAGACTGCAATTATCAATGAGATGGAGTTTTTTCTCGAAAAGTTTGAGGATGTAGAGCAGATACTCGATCGATTTATGACACGAAGCTGGTACGCAGCGCAGCGAAACAACTTGACGCTATATCGCTACCCATACTCCTATGCTGTGGAAGCTGCTGAGCGGGCAGATAGCGCTTCAAGTAAATTAGCCCAAAGCTTGCACTCAATTCCCGGATTTATGCCTTTAGGGAGATAGGCGAAAAATTTAGATGACTTAGCTAAGGGAACTATTTTGGCTCTTCCGTACTTAGTGTGCCAAATTATTAGTTTTCTGGTCTCCTAAACCATAGCTGGCTGGGATTTCAAGGCAATCGCCCTCAGTTGAGCAAGTTGCTCAACAGCGCAAGCCGATGTAAATAATCTCAAAGCCTTACTTAGCAAAGCCTTGAGGATAAATTTAAGTAAACTTAACACACTAAGTACAAGAGCCAACAAATTACATTCAAAGCTCAAAACTATCGATCGACCCCTGCCAGTTTTTCTGGTGGAGGCGCTCGCAAACTTGCACTTTCTCAACCGCCAAATATTGCTTAAATTCGGGTTTCTCTATGCCGCTGCGCCACATTACCAGAGCATCTTCTCCGGTGTCTTCATAATACCGTTTCCGCCGTCCTGCCTCTTTAAACCCAAATTTTTGGTAAAGAGAAACTGCGGCTAAATTAGATTCCCGTACTTCTAAGGTTGCCCGTTCTAATTGTCTATAGTGAGCCTTTTTTAGTAAATCCCAAAGCAGAGCTTGTCCTAAACCCTGACCTTGAAAGCGAGGATGAATTGCCAAAATTGTAATATGAGCTTCTTCTAAAATTGCCCACAGGCAACCCAAACCGATCAGGGTTGGGGTAAGTTTTGAGTTGGGAGTTGCTGGCGAGGAACTCTCAATACTGAGCGGTTTTGAGTTGAGAATGCTGTTCGGCTCGATCGACTCGAGTTCGCTGTCGAATCTTTCTGATTGGCAGTCCCCGGTTTCCGAGGCCCACAAACCCAGTAAATCGCTGTTAGGACTGCCTAACTCGCGCCCATAGCCTTCTAAAGTCCACAGTCCGCCAAAACAGACCCGATCGAGTTCGACTGCACTTTGGAGGTGTTCTGCGGCGAGATGTTTAATTTGTAGAAAACGCACGGCTGTAAATTGTACACTGGAAAACACAGTAGCGATTAGCTGTTTGTGGCTAGTTTTGAGTCATAACTCACAAGTCTCCAGACATTAGTCTACTGCCAACGACCAATGACTGCTGATTAATGACTGCCGACTGCTGACTGCTGATTAATGACTGCTGACTAATAACCTAGGATAGTTATTGCGCGATGGTATCAACTCAATCTTTCGGGGTCGAATCGGGACTTAAGTATCTGTCTGAATCGAAGCCGGCCCTGCAAAATCGATCGCCCAATCAAGAACTGTTACCGCTGACAGCCAGTGTTAACAGCAGCGATCGGTTGGAAATCGGAGGCTGCGAGGTGACAGCTTTGGTGGAGCAATTTGGCTCGCCGTTGTACATTTTAGACGAAGAAACGCTGCGCGCAGCTTGCGTCCAGTACCGGGATGCTTTTAGGCGTTACTATCCCGGCGAATCTCAAGTGCTCTATGCTTCTAAAGCTTGGAGTTGTTTGGCAGTTTGCGCGATCGCAGCTTCCGAAGGTTTAGGCATAGATGTCGTATCCGCCGGAGAAATCCACACTGCACTGCAAGCCGGTGTCAGTCCCGACAAAATCTACTTCCACGGTAACAACAAGTCCCGCGAGGAACTCCAGCTAGCTGTCGAAAGCGGCTGCATTACCGTAGCCGACAATTGGCGGGATTTAGAGACTCTAGCAGAGTTGGGAGAATTGGGTGTCCGCAGCCTCACAGGTGGGCCGACACGAGTTATGGTGCGGTTTACTCCTGGAATTGAGTGTCACACCCACGAGTACATTCAGACGGGTCAAATCGACAGTAAATTTGGCTTCGATCCCAACTCACTCGATCGAGTATTTACTTTCATCAGCCAACAGCCGTCCTTATTTTGCGTGGGAGTGCACGCTCACATCGGCTCTCAGATTTTTGAACTGCAACCCCATGACGATTTAGCCGAAGTCATAGTCCAGGCATTGACAAAAGCACTTAGTTATGGTTTGCCAGCGACAGAAATTAATATTGGCGGCGGGTTGGGCATTCGCTATACTGAAGCGGACGATCCTCCAAGCATTGAAGATTGGGCTCGTACAATTTGCTCCGCAGTGGTAGCAGTTTGCGAGCGGCAGAAATTGCCATTACCAAAATTGCTTTGCGAACCGGGTCGATCGCTCGTCGGTACAGCCTGCGTCACTGCTTATACCGTTGGCTCTCAAAAAGTCATTCCGGGAATGCGGACTTATTTAGCTGTGGATGGAGGTATGTCGGACAATCCCCGTCCTATTACCTATCAATCAGTTTATCGAGTGATCGCAGCCGGTAAAATGTCTGCACCCTTAACGGAAACAGTGACAATTGCTGGGAAACACTGCGAGTCAGGCGATGTTCTGATTAAAGATGCCAAATTGCCAGAGTGTCAGGCCGGAGATGTCCTCGCGGTTACGGCTACAGGGGCATACAATTACAGCATGGCTTCTAACTACAACCGAGTGCCCCGACCGGCAGCGGTTTTAGTGAGAAATGGGGAAGTTAACACGATTATACAGCGGGAAACTTACCAGGATTTGCTGAGGCTTGACCGCCTTCCTGAACGACTCGGAGCTCAAAAGTTAAAAGTTAAAAGTTAAAACTTAAAAGAAAGACAATCCATGTTTACTTAGTGATGATTGCTTTTTCACTTTTAACTTTTGCCTTGTTCAGTCACGCGATTGGATTGACACTCCCCGGTCTAAAAACACGGGGATTTTCAGCATATTCCTTATAACAACTGTTCATGGTTCATGGGTTCGAGTGCATCACGGTTCGCGGTTCACAGGCGGTAGCGTTCGATGAACCATGAACAATCAACAATCTGGCTTTAACTTGCCCCTCGTTCAGTCCTTATTGATTCAAGGGATCGATATTGGACTGGTTTTTGCCCTTGCGTATTTGGTGCTCGTCATTGTTGGCGAGCGCCGAACGCTGTGGATGGTACGGGGATTTATCATTTTGATGCTGGCGGCGGCGGTGAGCAACTGGGCTGGACTGAGGCTGTTGCACGTTGCCCTCAACAGCTTGGTGACTGGTTCGGCTGTGGCAATGGCGGTAATATTGCAGTCGGAGTTTCGCCGATTTCTGGAACAATTGGGTCGGGGGGAATTTCGGCAATTGTTCGGACGCGATCGCCGACCAACTCCCGAACCGGACAGCGTAATAGATGAAATTGTGGACGCAGTAAAAGAACTTTCGCAAAACCGCACGGGCGCTTTACTAATTATAGAAACAGATTCTCCGATCGACGATCGGGATTTTTCTGTGCCGGGATTAAAGCTAAATGCTGAAGTTTCTAAAGAATTGTTGCAGACAATCTTTCAGCCGCAAACTTTGCTGCATGACGGAGCTGTTTTGATTCGAGGTTCGCGGATCGTGTCGGCGGGGGTAATTTTGCCTTTGTCCGATCGCACTGCGTCGCGGCAGTTGGGAACCCGCCACCGGGCGGCGATGGGGATTACGGAACGGGTGCAAGCTTGCGTGTGCGTGGTGGTGTCCGAGGAAACGGGTTCTATTTCTTTAGCCCAGATGGGACTTTTAAATCGACCTTTGACTAGCAGCAAACTTAAGGAATTGCTGGAAGCAAAGCTGTTTCCGTCGGAGGGAGAAAGAGCTGTGGCTCCAATTCCGATCGGCAATCTCGGACGCCAGATAGGATTGAAGGGAGTGACGCTATTAAAACGGATACTGCGCCGTTAGTCGGGTAATCGGGAGAAACCATGAGTCAAGGAATTTGCTTGGAAAAGTTGCCGGAGGATCTGCAACAAGAACTACTGCCTAAGCACATAGCAGTGATTATGGACGGGAACGGGCGCTGGGCTAAGAAGAAGGGGTTGCCGCGGATTGCGGGACACCGCCGAGGAGCTAGCACTCTGAAGGAACTGCTGCGCTGCTGCAAAGATTGGGGGATTCCAGCTTTAACCGCCTATGCTTTTTCGACGGAGAATTGGGGGCGGCCGGCCGGAGAGGTGGATTTTTTAATGAGTTTGTTTGAGGGAAAGTTGCGGCAAGAATTGCGGGAGATGGTGGACGAGGACGTGCAAATTCAATTTATGGGGAATTTGCAGGCTTTGCCGAAGTCTTTGCAGGCGGAAATCGAGCGTTCTGTCACGGCAACTCAGCACAATCAAGGGATTTTGTTTACGGTGGCGACGAATTACGGGGGGCGTCAGGAGATTGTACAAGCTTGTCGGGCGATCGCCACTCAGGTGAAAGAGGGGAAATTGCAGCCGGAGGAGATTGATGAGGTTTTATTTAAACGCTATTTGTATACTGCTGATGTTTGTGACCCGGATTTGCTGATCCGGACGAGCGGGGAAATGCGGTTGAGCAACTTTCTACTATGGCAAATGGCTTATTCGGAAATTTACATTACTGAGACGCTGTGGCCGGATTTTGATCGATCGGAGTTTCACCGCGCTTTGTCTGATTATCAGAAGCGCAGCCGCCGATTTGGCAAAGTGTAACGATTTTGGATTTTGGATTTTAGATCTTAGATTTTTTGGTTGATTTTTCAGTTTCCAAGTAGGTGTGGATTCTGAGGGAGCATCTCCATGAAAGTAAAAAACGTTTTTATGACCTGCGAGCGTCCCGCACAGCACAATACAGCAAGCGGGACGATCGCACTCCCATGTAAATGCTTGCAGGCTTGATGCTCCTAATTCTCACCTGGATTCCCAATCTAAAATCTAATACCAATTTCACTCATGTCCTGCTCAACATAACGATTTTAGATTGGAGGACAAATTTCAAATCTCACATCTCAAATCTTACATCTCAAATCAAATTAGGGGCCGGAGAAAACGGCAGCTTCAATGTCCTGACGCGAGAGGGAGTATTTGAAGGCTCGCTGAATATCTTGGCCGTCGGCTCCAGCATCGATGTAACGGATGGTGAGTTGGTCGATATCGAGGGAGAGTTCTGCTTTCCAGGTAGGTCGCTCGATCTGCCAGCAGTGGAGTTCTCGCCGGTCTTGCTGGCAGCCGCGGCTTTTTAGCCACTGCTCGATTTCCGGCAGCGGATGGTTGTACAAAGGAGTGTCAGCAGAAGGAAGAGTCATGCGATTTTAGATTTTAGATTTTAGATTTTAGATTGGGGATTTCGGATTGGGGATTTTAGACTTGGGATTGGGGATTGGGGATTGGGGATTTGAAGCTTTAATTGCCGCGAATTAAGCCGATCGCGATCGCCAGTAACAAACATCCGATTAAGCTAGCTCCCATGATAAACAGGGCGAACATTTCTCCGGGGGAAAGAGGTCGATCCGTGGGGTCTAGGTAAGCGGAGTTGGAAGTTTTTTTGCCCGAGCCCGAAACCGGAGTATTGAAGCCTGGGGGTGGCTGAATCACGTTCAGGCGAGAATAGCCTATTTTTAGGTCGTAGGCGAGGCGACGTTCTGGGTTGCTGAGGGTGGCGTAGGCGTTGTTGAGCTGCTGAAATTTGGCAGTGGCGACTGCGGGCGACAGATCGGTGGTATCGGGATGGTAGAGTTTGCTCAGTTCCCGGTACGATCGCCGAATTTCGATGGCTGAGGCTGAAGGATGCAGCCCTAACAAGTTGTAATGAGTCGAACCCAAGGGGGTTTTTCCGGGTATTTTTTGACTTGTGTTTTTTGCAGTTGCCTCGTTTCCTGCCACCGAAGCCCCTCTCTGCCTATTGTTAATAATATTTGGTTATTTTAGCTGAAATCTGAAGGAAGAAGGAAGAGGAATTAACCTTTCTAGGGCGCAAAGAACGCAGAGGGAAGAGGGAAGAGGGAAGAATTATAAATTCTCCCGTTCTTTACCTTTTTCTGCTATTACGCGATTTTTTATTCTTTATTGGGGTTGACTTTTTCCGATGAATGTGAATTTGCTAGGGCTAGCACTGGGGCATCGGTGGGTTCTGGTCGATCGATACTGTGTTCGCCGTCGATCGTCGGAAGTTGGCAAGAAATCAACTCTGTAACGATGCGATCGCCCAGAACATCTTCCCAATCCTGCAACTGTTCTCTGGCTTTAATCGGTGTATTGAGAGCCACGTCTACGCCCATTTGCTGAAGGTTGAGGCTGTGGGCGGCCGATCGGCGGTTGACACACTCCACCAGCCAAACGCTCAATCCCACTGCGGCCATCAAAGGCAAGACAATCCGATAATCGCGGGTTAATTCAAACATCAATAGGATGGCTGTCAGCGGTGCTCTGGCGCTGCCGGCGAGGACGGCGGCCATTCCCACCATTGCGTAGGCGGGAGGGCCTGCGACTCGATCGCTCATTGCCGGTAGCATTTCCAAAAAGAGGCCGTAAGCCGAACCCAGGGAAGCTCCCAAAAACATCGCCGGAGCGAAGATGCCGCCCACTAAACCGCTGCCGAGGCTGATTGCTGTCATCGCCAGTTTGACAAACAGCAGCAGCAGCAGCAAAGGCAAGGAAAATTTAACATCTTGGAGCATTGCTTGGACTGTTTCGTAGCCGACACCCAAAATTTGAGGCAATTGCAGGGCGACTAAGCCGACGCAGGCCCCCCCGATGATGGGGTGAAGCGGCCGGGGCAGTCGTCCGAGCCAAGCAAATCCGAGGATTTTTCCTTGAAAACAGCGATCGGCCAATTGAATTGCTTCTGTGTAGGCTAGGGAGACTCCGCTCGCCAAAAGACCCAATCCCATGTACAGAGGCAGTTCTAGGGGGCTGCGGACATCGTATACTGGCAAAGAAAAGGCCGGCTGAGCTCCCAAGCAGATTTGAGCGATGAGCGCCGAAACTACGGCGGAGAGCAAGACAACGCTGACTGAGGAAGTGGCGAAGGTGCTGCCGAGTACGACTTCTAAGGCAAAGAACACTCCGGCGATGGGAGAGTTAAACCCGGCAGATAAACCTGCTGCTGCTCCGGCGCCCAGGAGCAAGCGCTGCCGTTCAGGGGAGAGCTGTAAGACTTGAGCCAGCAGCATTCCGAAGTTGGCGCCGATTTCGACGCTCGGGGCTTCCGGGCCGAGAGAGGCGCCGGTGCCGAGGGAAACTGAGGCTGCCACCATTTTGGTGATGGGTTTGAGAGGGGAGAGTTCTTGCAGGCCGCGGGTGGCTGCAATTAAGGAAGACATATTCGGGCCAAAATCCCGAAACCGCCAGCGCATCAGCCCGATGATGACTCCGCCGAGGGTGGGAATGCAGGCTAGCGTCCAAGAGCCTTTCGAGGCGATCGCCCCCATGAAGTCTTCCAGCATCAGGCTGTGGATGAAGTGGATGAGGTAGTGAAAGGTGACGACGCCTGCGCCCGTAACTCCCCCGATGACTAGGGAGAGGATGAGCAGGAGGGTTTCTGGGCTTGGGTGCAGGCGGGTGAACAGCGGGCTTAGGCGGGAGGCTTGGGGAGTTGCTGCGGTTGGGCCGGGCGGCTGCAGATCCACAGGAAGGGTGGCTCTCATTTAGCGGTTAATTCTTCTGTGAGAAGTTAGATAAATATTACATTTTATTTCTTATTTTAATTGTCAGTGATTTTACGGGAATTGACAAGTTAATTAAGGTGTATTTTAGGGCGGATTTTAGGGGCTGGCGGCTGGGGTGGAATGACTGATTCTGAGGAGCGGTGAATTTTAGGTCATTGTATACTCAGTTACCTTCAAACTTAAGATACACTCTGGCGATCATCCTAATTAACTATATTTATAGTTTTGGCGCTTAGGGCGATCGCATGAGTGAAGTTGCAATATCATATAACTCAGTGGAACACAACTTGCCGATTAAAGAATTGGCGATTTGAGACTTTACCTTAAAACCACTAATCTCAAATCTCAAATCCCTCGAACGCGGATAATATCACATCGGTTGTTGAGTGGGCGGAATCCTTGGTCTAGGTTGGGCGATCGACATTAGCGGATCGCCGATGGTGGCGACTTTCCAGGGAGGGGATTCTAGCTGGCGTGCTGCGATTAAAAAGGGTGCTCCTCGCTTCAGGCGATCGACCATTAATTTAGGCGGAATAAATGCCGATAAAAAAGGTTCGTTGACGCTGCCGACATAGGCGTAAGCACCATTTTCTAGCCACCTTCCGGCAACGGTGTTTTTGTCATCGGGCGCTGCTGCTGACCAACTGTGGATCATGTGGATTGCTGCGGGAAATTGGAGTTTTGGTATGTCTTCAACTGAGGCGTCGCCGTTGCCGACTTGGAATGATTTTGGATAGCCTTTGGAATTCATTAATATTAAGTCAACTGTCCACGGCTGTGAGGCTAAACTCCGCCACTTTTCCAGACTAGATTCTGGTCGCTGCACTACTTCAACATTCAAACCTATGGTTTTTAGTCCGCTAGCTGCTTCCTCCATTTCATATTTTCCCCAATTTCCTTCCTTGGGGTAACTGTCATAAAGCATGGCTGTTTCGCTGTCTAGAAATATGGCACACATGGCTTGATAGATCGATCGCACCTCGGAGCCGTAAATCCAGCCAACAGCCGCCCAGCGTTCGCCGTTGGGGAGCCGTCCCAAACCGTCGGTAACGGCTAGTTGTTCGTCTGGTTTTTCAGGATATTGATATTTGACTGCTAGTTGGCGTACAATGGTTATTGTGTCGATCGGGTCTGCGAGTTGAGAATAAAAATATCCGGTTGATTCGACGGCTTTTTTAATTGCTGTTTGCAGAGTTTTCCACTGTGTGTTATTGAGGGTATCGTTTGGTTTTCCGAAGTTGCCTTCTAGAAATACTAAAGGTTGGCCGTGAGCGGCTGCTAAGGCAACTGCTGCTGAGCGTGCGGGGTCGTTTTCTGATGTGATTACTACTCCTGGCGGTTCCCAGCCGAGTTGCGTCCATTGTGCTTTTAAGGTTTGAGTATCGGTGGCATTCCAGGCTGCTGCTGCGGCGTTCAGCATTAATTGTTGGAGCTTTTGATTTTTTGGCAGTTGCTGTTTGATACTTGGCAAACGGATTATTTCTTCGGGTTTAAAGCGCTGCACAAACATGGGCGCATATTTTTTATCTTCGATGAGAATAGGCCAGTTTCCTTTGAGATTCCATTTTTGGATTGCTGCTAAGAATGTGGCTTCGTCGGGTACTAGAACTATGCGGTTGACTGTCGGTATGTTGTCGCGAACGAGGGCTGCTCGGAGGCCTGTTTGGATTGGCCAGGGTTCTTGTTTGGCTGAGGCGGGAAGTTGAAATGGTTTTTTGAAAAGGCGATCGCATCCGACACCGATTATTGCTAAGCTTACAATAAGTGCGATGGTCAGGAATTTAAATTTTAACGGTTTTTTCATAAGGGAAGGGGAAGGGGAAGGGCAGGGAAGCAAAACACTGGATTATAAATATGAGCAATTCTGTAAATATTTTTAGGGGCTGCGAGCGGATTTTCCGAGAAATACAACAGAGAAAACTTCTAAGTGCGCTCAAACTGACAACTTTTAGCATTATCGCCTTAACAGGTACAGGTTTGATAATTTTTGCAGCCAACATTTCCTCAGTTAAGCATCGAGTCCAACATTTGCTTGTAGCGAGAGAATGTCGGGACTGCAATCTCTCAGGCGCTAATTTGAGTGCTGTTTTTCTCGAAGGCGTTAATTTAGAAAATGCTAACCTTAAAGATGCCAATTTGTGGAGTGCCAATCTGGTAAATGCTAATTTAAAACAAGCAAATTTGCGCGGTGTCTACCTGATCGGCACCAATTTGGCAGGGGCGAATTTGGAGGGTAGCAATCTAGGAAATGCCTTTCTAGAGGATGCTTATTTGGGAGCTAGTAACTTGA
The DNA here is from genome assembly GCA_014695295.1 of Microcoleus sp. FACHB-61. Lineage (GTDB taxonomy): Bacteria > Cyanobacteriota > Cyanobacteriia > Cyanobacteriales > Microcoleaceae > Microcoleus. The sequence goes on from JACJNY010000052.1 coordinate 10,936, forward strand.
AAAATGCCAATTTAAAAGGTGCTTTCATGAAAGGGACTTTTCTGGTTAATGCTAACTTGGAGGGTGCGAATTTGGAGGGGGCGAATCTGTGGATGACCAACCTGGAAGAGGCTAATTTAAAGGGTGCTAATTTGAGGAATGCTTTGCTGCTTAGTAGCAAATTGGCAGGAGCGAATTTAAAGGGGGCGATTATGCCTGACGGGACAAAGCATGAATAATTTTCGGGTTAATTCCTGTTAATAGATTCCGGGAATTAGTTTTTTGACTCGCTGGCTGTATTTTGAATAGTCTGGATATTTTGCTGTTAACCAGGCTTCTTCGCGGCTGGCTTTGATGTCGAAAAATATTATTAATATGGCGCTGGCTATTAAGTGGGATATGCTCATTTGAAAAAGTGTCCAGCCGAGGGCGGCTAAAATTAAGCCACTGTATAATGGATGCCGCACTATTCCGTAAATGCCTGTTTGGACTAATTGTCCGTTTTCTCGGGGATACGGTAAAGGTGTGAGGTTTTTTCCTAAGTCTATCAATGCTTTGATGATTAAAATTAATGCGCTTAAGCCGAGAATAGTTGCTACAATCCAGGTAAGAGCAAGTAATTGAGTTGATTGAATTTTTAATCCTGGCAGTTGATAAACTGGTAAGATTACAAATCCGGTGAGCAATGCTCCTTGAAGCAGGACTAAATATTCGCCGCGGCTGTTATTGCGCCAGCCTTCGCGTGTGAAACCCCAATCAGTGAATATTTTCATAGTAAGACGAAGAAGGAAGAAGGAAGAAGGAAGAAGGAAGAAGGAAGAAGGAAGAGGGAAGAGGGAAGGAGGGAGAAGGAAGAGGGAAGAGGGGAGAAGAAAGTGAACTGTAGGTTGGGTAGAGTGAAGTAAAACCCAACCTACGGCGAACAGCGAACAGTCAACAGTCAACAGTCAACAATTAACAAATTTATTCTAGCCAGGGACGAGTCATTAGTTCTAGTTGGTTGACTTCATCTTGGCTTAAAGTCCAGCCTAGTGCGCCTGCGTTTTCTTGGGCTTGTTTTGCGGTTTTGGCGCCGGGAATTGGGATTACTTTGTTTTGGGCCATTAGCCAGTTTAGGGCAACTTGGGCGGGCGTGCGATCGCGCTTTTTGCCCATTTTCCGCAGGGTAGACATGACTAATTCAATTTTTTCGAGGCCGCTTTTGCTGAAGCGGGAGTCCATTTTGCGGGCTCCTGTAGGTTGTTCTTGGGCTGTGTATTTGTCGGTGAGCAATCCTTGGGCTAAGGGGCTGTAAGCTAAAATTGTGACACCCAATTCGCGGGCTGCACTCACAATTCCTTGTTTTTCTACTTGCCGCGACAGCAAGGAGTACCGGACTTGATTTGTTGCTAGGGGAACGCCTTTGGCTGCTAGTATTTTGTGAGCTTGCCGCATCTGTTCTGCTGAATAGTTGCTGACTCCTACTGCTTGAATTCTGCCTTGTTTTACTTCATCGGCTAAGGCGTTCATCAGGGTTTCTTGACTGAGTAAAAAAGTGAACGGCCAGTGCACCTGGTAGAGGGTGATTTGTTCTACTTGCAAGCGTTTTAAGCTGGCACTTAAGGCTTGGGAAACTGATTTTCCTGTAATCCGCCAAGGTACGGGGCCGAATTTGGTGGCTATTTGCACGGGTTGGCTGGTTTTTTTGAGAAACTGCCCCAGCAATTCTTCTGACAAGCCGTTACCGTAGACTTCGGCTGTGTCGAAGAAGTTGACTCCGCTGTCTAGGGATGTTTTGAATGCTGCTTCGACTTCGGCGGCGCCGTAGTTGCTGCCGTAGTTCCAAAATAGTTTGTCGCCCCAAGCCCAAGTTCCGACGCACAGGGGAATGACGGCTGGGCCATTTTGTCCTAGGGTAATGGTTGTCACGGTTGGTAAATCCACAGTTATTGATTCTCTTTATTTTTATATGAATTTATACGAATAATCGCGATCGAGCTTCTAGCCTGGGGAGGAATGGCGGCGGGTTGCGATATCTCAGTTACTATAAATTCAAATGCTGTGTTTATTTTGAATAGTTATGTCGATCGACCGTTTGCCAGATTCAAGATTAACAGATTCCGCGACTCCTGCCATCAAAAGAGTTTCCCTCCTGACTATGTTCCGGTTGGGTTTGTTTCAGATGGGATTGGGCATGATGTCGATTTTGACCCTGGGGGTGCTCAATCGCATCATGATTAAGGAGTTGGCGATTCCGGCTACTGTGGTGGCTGGTACGCTGGCAATGCACCAGTTTGTGGCGCCGGCTAGGGTGTGGTTCGGGCAAATGTCTGATGCTAAGCCTTTGTTTGGCCATCAGCGCACGGGTTATGTGTGGGTAGGAAGCGTTTTGTTTGTGATTTCTGCTTTTTTGGCGGTGCAGGTGATGTGGCGCTTGGGCGGCAGTTTGGAGGCTGTGGGGTGGACGACTCCTACTTACGGTTGGGTGGGTTTGTTGGGTTTGATTTTTGGGCTTTACGGTATTGCTATTTGTTCGAGTTCGACTCCTTTTGCTGCTTTGTTGGTGGATGTTTCGGATGAGGAGGATCGATCGAAGTTGGTTGGTGTGGTGTGGTCGATGCTGATGGTTGGTATTATTATCGGGGCGATTATTAGCAGCGGTTTGCTGAAGCAAATTGATGGGGATGTGCCGCGGGAAGTTTTGCAGGCTTCGATTAACGGTTTGTTTGTGAAGGTGCCGGCGCTTGTTTTGCTGTTGGTGGGGATTGCGACTTTTGGCGTTGAGAAAAAGTATTCGCGGTACGGGGCGCGATCGTCCGCAGTGAATCGAGAAGATAAAATTACTCTGGGAAGTGCGCTGCGGATTTTGACTGCTAGCCGCCAAACCGGTTTGTTTTTTACTTTCCTGCTGGTTATGACAATTTGCTTGTTTATGCAGGATGCGGTTTTGGAACCTTACGGCGGGGAAATTTTTAAGATGTCGATTTCGCAAACTACGCAGTTGAATGCTATTTATGGTACTGGCGTGCTGTTTGGTTTGAGCGCCACGGGTTTTTTAATTGTGCCGCGAATTGGCAAGCAAAATACGATTAGGTTGGGCTGTTTGTCGGTTGCTGCTTGTTTTGTTTTAATTATTTTATCTGGATTCACAGGCAATCCAATTGTGTTTAAGTCAGCTTTAATGTTGTTTGGTTTTGCTTCGGGAATTACGACGACGGGTGCGCTGAGTTTGATGTTGGATTTGACTGCTGCGGAAACTGCTGGGACTTTTATTGGTGCTTGGGGGTTGTCGCAGGCGATGGCGCGGGGTGTGGCGACGGTTAGCGGCGGTGCTATTTTGGATTTGGGCAGAAGTTTGTTTGGGGTGCCGATGTTGGCTTACGGGTTGGTTTTTGCTGTGCCGGCGGCGGGTATGATTCTGGCTGTTTGGCTGTTGGGTAGGGTGGATGTTGGGGAGTTTCAGGATAATGCTAAAAGTGCGATCGCAACTATTCTTGAAAATGAACTAGACTGAGGTTTGTCGTGAGGACTTCAGTCCTGATAATATTGTCGAGTAAGGACTTCAGTGCTTACTAAAAACTAATTGCAAATGAAAGATTTTTGGGATTCAATTTTAAGTTTTTCTCAGACTACTGTCCAGACAGTCGGCCAGCAGTTTTTGAAAGATTTCGGTTCTGCACAAGCAGATGAGAAGGATGATGGGAGTTTGGTTACGCAGTCTGACAATTGGGCGGATGCAGAAATTAGAAGTGCGATCGCATCTACTTTTCCTAGTCACGGAATTTTGAGCGAGGAAGGAGAACACGTTTTCCCAGATACGGAATGGTGTTGGGTTGTCGATCCTCTGGATGCTACGACTAATTTTGCTCGGGGAGTTCCGATTTGGGGGATTTCTTTGGGTTTATTGTATCGGGGAACTCCGGTTTTTGGCTGCGTGCATTTGCCGCCGATGAATCAATCTTTTCACGGTTTTTATGCAGGGGATTTAGCGAGCGACAATGTATTGGCAAATATGCCTCAAGGTGCGTTTTTGAACAATCGACCGATTTGTCCCACTGCTGATAAAATGAGCGGAAATCATATTTTTAATTTGTGTTCCCGGAGTGTGGGAATCGGGTCTCATCTTCCGAGTAAAATTCGGATGTTGGGCATGGCTAGTTACAATTTTTTGACGGTGGCTTCGGGTGTGGCTATGGGAGGGGTGGAAGCGACTCCGAAAATTTGGGATATTGCGGGGAGTTGGGTAATTGTGAAGGCTGCTGGTGCAGTTTGGCTACCGCTGGAATCGCAGGCGATTTTTCCGCTGGAAGTGGGGAAGAATTACGGCAGGATTTCTTATCCGACTTTGGTGATGAATCGGCAGGAGCTGGTGTCGGTGTTTTTGCCGTTCGTGGAGGCTTGGAAGAAGAAAAAAATGGGGTGATTTACGCGCGAGCGAAGCTATCCCGTAGGGAATCCCACAATGATTAAATAAAACTGCATGGCAGGTGTAACGGAGGGGTCTCCCACGCCTGCCGTGCTGTTTATAAGAAATATACCGACCGAGGACCGATGGTTCAAGTATGCCTGCTCTCGTTTATTTCTGACAATACGCGATCGGGTGGTTTTCTTTTAGGTCGATCGGGTGATGCTGTGCTGGTAAAATTTGTGGTAATTTTTTTACTAGCTATTATGGCTGTAAAATAAAATTCTACCCGTTTTCAAGTAGAGCCACAATGGAAAATACATTTACTGCGGTGTTGGAAAAAGTAGATGAGTGGTATATTGGCTAGGTCAAAGAGTTATCCAGTGCGATCGTACAATAAAAAACCTTGCAACAAACTAGATTAAAAAGTCTGCGGTTGGGGATCAAACTAATCTCGATAGCACAATTTCAGGAATTCACCAGACGGATGGTTTTCTAAGTGCAATTCTCAAGCGTGGCTGCTGGTTTAGCAGGTGCTGATTTTGGGTCTTTGGTGAATTTCATGTTAATTTGGGTTTGAGAATAACAGCCCATCAACTATGATCTATCGTAGCAATTTTGCGACGCGATCGCACTTGATGCAGCCAGCAAAATAACAGATGCTGGGATAGGGACACAACATTGCTGTGTCCCTACTGCAAAATGAATTTATTGCTTCAGGCGATTAATTTCGACAGCACATTAGACAACTTAGCACCGAGATTTTCAACAGCGTCCTGCTGTTTGGGATCTTTCATTGTACCGTCAGGATTAAATACTTCAAAAGCTTGGGGAATTGCTTTCTGATCCGGGAGCACCAATACGTTAATATTCCCCAAGAGCGATCGCAAATGAACTAATCCCCGCAAGCCCCCAATGCCACCTGGGGAAGCACTCATAATTATCGCTACTTTGCCAGTAAATGCCACCAATCCCGGTTCACCCGGTGCTGGGCGCGATACCCAATCGATCGCATTTTTCAACACAGGCGTAATTGAACTATTATACTCAGGGGAAGCTATCAAAAACCCGTCATGCGCTACCATCAATTCCTTCAATTTACGGGCATTTTCTGGCATTCCTTCTTTTGCTTCCAAATCTTCGTCAAATAGGGGCATCGGCAAATCGCGCAAATCTAAATATGTAACTTCTGCACCCGCCGCCGTAGCCCCAGCCGCCGCAACTTTTACCAGGAGTTTGTTATAGGATGCTTCGCGGGTACTTCCGGCAAATGCAAGTATTTTTGGTCTATTGTTCACGGTATTTCCTGATATTTTGACAAGATAATCTTGACATTTCCAAGCTAAATTTTAGCAAAGGAAGGGGTTCGCTGTCTCTTTCCTTAAGATATATTAGTTAAATAAATTGTCACCACTAAAAAACCGGGCAGGCGTGACGGAGGAGTCTCCCACACCGGGCGCGCGGTTTGTAGTAAATATAACCGACCGATGACCGATATATAAAGTGTGCCTTGGTGCATCGAGTTTCTGCAATCTGCGATCGGGCGATTTAATTTTGTGCGATCGGGTGATGCGGTGGGGTAAAGTATATATTAAGTCCGATCGTCGATCGCGCAATCTTTGGGCAACATTCAACTTAAGAAACACCAAAATAATTTTTGAGAAAATACAAAACTGCATTACAAAAAGGCTGGTATCGCCCTTCCCCATTCATTTGTTGACAAACTTGAGCTAATAATTCTGCCTCTTCCTGTGTTATTCCTTCCAGTGCTTCAAATGCTTGCTTTCGTGCCTCTGTTAAGTCAAAATGATTGAGTCCCAAAACTTCAATGGTTCTTTGAGCATCTTTTTGATGAGCTAAATTATTTGCAGTTGGCAGTATCTCACCAATGTTAGAGTAATTAAAAAATTCTTCACAGTTGGCTTGTAGTGGCGAAACCCCGATCGCAATATCCCCCTTCTTATGGCCACAATACTCTGGCCAACAATACTCTGGCTTATGTGTATCTCGGCCACAAGAAGCTAGCATATTTGTGTACTCAACAGATAATTCTGCATCAGTCTTGCTCTGAGGGTCTAGATGTTCAATATGGCTATTACTTTGGTCAACACTCTTACAGCAGTAGCAGCAAATATAGCCTTGTTCACTTAGCAAAGAAATGTGTACTGCTGCTTTCTCAGGGTTGGAAAGATATTTGTAAGCAGCATAGTTGACACCGAGAGACTTCTGTGTAGCCTTCCAGTCGGAAAAATTTTGAGGTTCTTTCCCCTTTTGAATATATTTCATTTATTGAGAATTTCCTTGCGTTGAATTAGCCAATCTGCTCTCACAAATTCAGGATCTTCTTCTCCCATTCTGTGTGCTAATTCTTGGCGAAATTGCCGTGCCTTTCCGAGTTCGCCCTTGTCTATCAAGCGAAACAATTCACGTAAATCTTCCTTAATTTCCTGCGGACGTTCGGGAGTTCCCATAAGCGTTTCTAGAATCCGATTGCTATCTTTCCCAAAGGATGGTACTCGATCGATCGCAATTCCTTCAGATGTTGACCTCAAAAGATGAACCCATTTGAGATCGCTGATTACCTGTGGCGAATGAGTCGTAATTATAAACTGGCAATTGGGAAATGTTTTTTTCAGATTCGGAATAATCGCCCGTTGCCATTTTGGGTGCAAGTGGAGCTCAATCTCGTCAATCAAAACAACGCCGGAACCCTCAAGCGGATTGCAATCTGGATTCGGATTTGCGCTCGCCAAACGCCTTGCTAAATCTCCTGCTAGTGCTAACAAGCATTTTTCACCATCGGATAGTTGATTGACGATAAGTTCATCGCCTTCTTTGTTTACAGTCATTCGCAAAGGCGATCGCCTAACCCGTAAATTTGACCAGCCGTCTAGTAAGTTAGTGATCGCATATCTGACTGCTCCTAGTTCGCGATCGCGATACTGATCAGAATCATTTAGTCGTATTTCGTTTTCTAAATCTTCCCGATCTCTAAACCATTCAAAAAAGCTCCTAAAATCGATCCGCCCTCCAATGAGAACCTCCTCATAAGCAGTTTGCTCAAACGAATGTTCCGTCCTAATCTTCAACAGAATATCAAGTACGGCACGGTTAGTTGGGTAGTAAACAGCCAGAGGCAATGCTGCGTAAGAATTAGCATCTAACTGACTGTGTATGCGATCGACAACTCTTTTTAAGTCCCCAATGTTGCTGCTAGTATCCTTGTTTCGCCCTTTCCTGACCTTGGTTAAAGACCATACCACTTCCGGCCAGTCATTGATTGAAATTGTAATTTCGTTGTGAGTTTCTTTGCATCCGTTTTTGATATCATCTTCGGTGAACAAACCTCTAGAACTATTGGGAGTTTGAATTCGCTTTGTCAGCCAGGAGAGAAGAATAGCCAAACACTCAAGTATGCTGGACTTCCCCACACCGTTGATACCGATGAACACAGTCGGCTCATCTGTCTCAAACTCCAGGGTCAAATCGCTGATGCCTCGGAATGAGTTCATTTTTAGACGCTTGACTTTCACGATTTGGTTCTCGCTCTGGCTTAGTGGGTTATATTTTTGAGATCATATCAAATCAATGCTTCCAAACAAAGTCAGCAATGGGTCTATCTGCCGACAAAACAGGATTGTCACTGGAATTGAGTAAAACCGATCGCACTTTTACATTCCCGACTCCCAAACGCCTCTCGACGCGACTGGGAATGCCGTAACCGTAAATAATGTGTCCTTTCCCCGCCAACACCACAACTTGATAGTCAGGGTTTGCTTTGACGAATTCAGCTATTTTTTCCGCCATAGTTTCGTCCCACAAAACTTGGGCTTGCAAGAATCTTTCAAAAGCCTTACTATTTCCCTGTTCTGCCTTTTGGTGTTGCTGGTAAACTTCTAGCAGTAGTTGCCGATATTCGGCGTTGTCGGTGCGAACTTCGGATATTGGCGGAATGTGCTTTTTTTCCTCGGCTGTGAGGCTTTCTAAACCTTGACTGGCAACTTTTCTCGTTACTTCGGATGGTGTATTTAAGGCGAGGACGGGTAGTTGATTTTCTTTGGCAAACCGCAAAATGGGGGCGTAAGATTCCCAGGGAAAGCGCCATCTGCGATCGTACTCTGTTTGCTCGACTAATTGCTGTTCAGTCAGTTTACCTGCTAAGTAGTTGTCGATCGCGCTTTGAAAGGGACGCTGAAACATTTCCATCGCGATCGCAATTTTCCGATTTTGCTGCTGCATTTCTCGGATAATCTTCAGTTGAGCTTGGTGATCTTCCGCGCTATCGTGGGTTTCTCCCAGATACACGACTTTCGCCTTTACCAACTGTTGCAGAATCTCTTGGTTAGTGTAAGTCTGCCCAGGTTGAGGGTTCGCCGTCGTTGGAGCAGCCGCCGCACTGCTGCACAGCAGAAAGATACTGAGCGATAAGGCGCACAGTTTGATGAGTTTGGTTGTTTTCATACAAATATTATGCCGTTTCTCGCAGCAGCAAGCACAGCCGACCTCTACTATTTTAGTTGAGCAGCTAAAAAGCTCAATGCTTAATTTAACTTCATAATTATCCGCAGTTACTTCTAAAAATGTAAAGTTTAGTTGCAGGTACTTGCGCTTCTAGAAGAAGGTGCTAAATTAATAATATGAAGCAAACAAAAAGCTTCTCCGACAGATACCAAATCCAGATCTCACAGCGAAGTTCACAATAGAATCTAAGGAGTAAAACGCTGTTTAATCTCACATCTGTCTCATCAAAAACCAATAGCAGCACCCACCAACAAAGCTGATACTTCCTCAACTAATTAGAGGGGAGCAATGCAACTGAATCCGAGGATTATTGCAACTCCACATCGAAGTTGAAAAAAGAGGAAATCACTCGGTACATATGGCTGGGTGCTGTTGTTGTTAAAATAGATTTTCGGTTTGTGATGTTTTTTTCAGTAGAGGCAGAGCCTCTAGATATGCGTTACCGGGCAGAGCCGGGTAACGAGCATAAAAGCAGAAAAACTAGAAAATTACTGGAAAATTGTCTCGTCTTCCTTCCGCCACGCGGGATCGACGATACAAATAAATATTAGCGGCTCCGTGCCCGAGTTGTAAATAAACTGCTTGGCGTTTGGCGGAATGTAAACTGCATCTCCGGCTTCCACAAATTGATTTTCGTCGTCGATGTGCATTTCTCCAACGCCGCTGAGGATGTAGTAAACTTCAGAAGTTGTCAGGGAGTGCAGCGCAGAAGTTTGTCCCGGTGGCAAAGCGGCGTGGGCTAAACTGTAACGCAAATCCACAGCTTGTTTGTCTGGATGCAGCAATTCTCGCAATTGAGTACCGTCGCCAGCAATAAACTCGTCGCAGGCATTTAGCTTTTGAATTAGCATTCTTTCCACACTCCTTAAAATCTCTTTACCACAAGTTAAGTTTAATTGAAAGAGCCAGAGATGTTAAGAAATATGTAAAGCGGCGGCCGGATTTTTTAACCGTAAATTCCCGAATGCCCTCGATAATCAGGACAGTCGATCGCATCTTCAGATAAAGCTATAGTAGGCTGAACGGGACACTTGAGGTGGTAGTCGCCGGTGAAAAATACGCAGTTAGCACAAGGAATTTGGTGCATCCGCTGAGCTCGACGCAGGGAGTCGGTGACAGTACGCCCGACACTCAAACACAGCAAAAAAACTATGCCCCAGGCGGACACAAAACACAGCGGGACTAAAACAGGCTGTATTGCCTTAAGCAAAAAGTAAAGCATAGCAAAAAAATTCAGCGGTATAAGCCACACATACATTACAGTAGTGGAATTGCAGATCGAGCGACCAAAAAGTTTAGAATCCTTTACAGCTCGATCGAGAAACCGGGCAATTATGGCATGATAAGGAACAGTCCTTAAATAAAATTAGAGGAAATCAGGTATGACTCTGCGATTAGGCGATACAGTTCCCAACTTTACCCAAGCTTCGTCTGAAGGGGAAATCAATTTCTACGACTGGGCTGGGGATAGCTGGGTCGTGTTGTTTTCCCACCCGAAAGACTATACTCCAGTGTGCACCACAGAACTCGGTGCAGTGGCCCGTCTAAAGTCGGAATTTGAAAAGCGGGGCGTCAAAACCATTGCCCTCAGCGTCGATGATGTGGATTCTCACATGGGCTGGATTAAAGATATTGAGGAAACTCAAAATGTCACCCTCAACTATCCGATTTTAGCAGATGGCGATCGTAAAGTATCCGACATTTACGACATGATCCATCCCAACTCGCTAAACAACTTAACAATCCGCACAGTTTTTGTGATTGACCCGGAAAAGAAATTGCGTTTGAGCATTACTTATCCGGCGAGCACGGGTCGGAATTTTAATGAAATTTTGCGAGTAATTGATTCCTTGCAACTTACCGACAAATACAGCGTTGCGACTCCGGTTGATTGGAAAGACGGCGACGATTGCGTAATCGTACCTTCGATTACCGACCCGAAAGAGTTGGAAGAGAAATTTCCTAAAGGTTATACGCCGATTAAGCCTTATTTGCGGATGACTCCTCAGCCGAATAAATAGGTTTAACATTCCTGGACGCAGAACCTAATTATGTAAGGTGTGCACTGCACACCTTACCTCTATAATTCGCGCGTAAAACCCGCTTGTAGTGAGGACTTGAGTCCTTAATCCTGATTTTTGAGGACTTTAGTCCTCACTACAAACAAAGAAATTGTGCAATCTTGTGTAAACACTTTAGATTTGAGGAAAGGCAAAATGCTGTCATCAACAATTGTGTTGCGAATACCGCCCAAATTGCAAATGACAGACGACGAGTTTTTCGAGTTTTGTCAAATCAATAGTGAGTTACGGATTGAACGCAACAAATCGGGAGAATTGCTAATTATGCCCCCTACTGGTTCGGAGACGGGAAACCGAGAAGGTAATATATTTGGGCCGTTGTGGGTTTGGGCAGAACAAAATGGTACTGGTTTAGCGTTTACTTCGAGTACAGGATTTACTCTGTCAACAGGTGCAGAAAAGTCGCCGGATGCCTCGTGGATTAAATTGGAAAGATGGAATGCTTTGTCACCAGAACAAAAGCAAAAGTTTGCCCCGATTTGCCCTGATTTTGTAGTAGAACTGAGGTCTGCTTCTGACAATCTCAAGCCCTTGCAAGACAAAATGCAAGAATATATGAGAGAACCTGGAGTGCAGTTAGGCTGGCTTATAGACCGCAAAAATCGCCGAGTTTACATCTATCGTCCTGGTTTGCCAGAGGAATGTTTGGAGAATCCCGCGACAGTTAGTGGCGACCCCGTTTTGCCGGGATTCATACTCAATATGAGCAAGATTTGGTAAAAGTGGTAGCAATAAATATCAACTTATTGTAAAAATTAATCATAGGATACACACACGCCAAAAATATGGATATTAAAAACGGCTTTGTAGGCACAATCGGCAACACACCACTAATTCGCTTAAACAGCTTCAGCGATGAAACAGGCTGCGAAATTCTCGGCAAAGCAGAGTTTCTAAATCCCGGCGGTTCCGTTAAAGATAGGGCCGCTTTATACATCATCAAAGACGCAGAAGAAAAAGGCTTGCTGAAACCGGGCGGCACCGTTGTTGAAGGCACTGCCGGCAATACAGGCATCGGTTTGGCACACATTTGCAACGCTAAAGGTTACAAATGTTTGATCGTGATTCCCGATAACCAATCTCAAGAAAAAATCGATGCTTTGAAAACTTTGGGCGCTGAAGTTCGGACTGTTCCCGCTGTTCCTTACAAAGACCCGAATAATTATGTCAAATTGTCGGGAAGATTGGCTTCGGAAATGGAGAATGCAGTCTGGGCAAATCAGTTTGACAATTTAGCCAATCGCCGAGCTCATTACGAGACGACTGGCCCGGAAATTTGGGAACAAACAAACGGGAAAATTGATGCTTGGGTAACAGCTACTGGTACCGGCGGCACTTTTGCTGGCGTAGGAATGTTTTTGAAAGAAAAAAATCCTGCTGTTAGAATTGTCTTGGCAGACCCGATGGGCAGCGGGCTTTACAGTTATTTCAAAACTGGGGAAATTAAGACTGAAGGTAGTTCGATTACTGAGGGAATTGGCACCACCCGCGTCACTGCAAATATGGAGAATGCCCCGGTAGATGACGCCATCCAAATTCACGATACTGAAGCTGTCCGGGTGATTTACCAACTGCTGAGGAAAGAAGGGCTGTTTATGGGCGGTTCTGTGGGGATTAATGTGGCGGCGGCCGTGGCTTTAGCGAAACAAATGGGGCCCGGACATACGATTGTTACGGTACTCTGCGACGGCGGGGCTCGGTATCAGTCCCGTTTGTTCGATCGACAATGGTTGGCTTCCAAAGGTTTGTCACCAGATTAACCGTAGGGTGCGCTGAAGTCTTAAGTTGTCCCGCATCTAAATTGTATTTTTCGGGCGGGCGGGACACCCCACAATAATTTTATCCAACTCTACTCGTTACCAGGCTCTGCCTCGAATTTTCCTCTGCAAGCAAGGCTCTTTCTCTGGACATCTGTTCTCCGGCTCTGCCTGGGAACCAGTTACAATTCGAGTATATATGGCCACACCTATTCGCATGATAAAAAAATATCAGAGATGTAGCAGATTGTCAAGTAAAAAAACATGAAAATCACAGAATCTTCTAGGCAAGTTCTTGTTTGCCAAAACCGCACTTGTCGCAAGCAAAATTCAGCAAAGGTACTGGCAGCTTTTCAGAAATTGTCGCCCTCAGAAATTGAAGTTGTTGCTAGCAGTTGTTTGGGACAGTGCGGCAACGGGCCGATGGTGTTGGTGCTGCCAGAAGAGGTTTGGTACAATGCCGTTTGCCCTGAAGAAGTTGCGGCAATAACTGAGCAACATTTGCGGGGAGGAAAGCCGGTGGAGAGGATGCTTTACCGCAAGTTTCACCGACTTTCTAATTAGTCGATCGCCCGCCTTTAAAATTCTTCCGCAAACAACCGACGGAGAATTTCCGTGACTTCGGCGCAAAATCTGGCGTCGAGTTCGATCGCCAAGCGATCGACACTGCTGGAACCGCCTACAGGTTTTTCTGCCCGCAAACTCATGGCTAAAGTTCTGAGTTTTGCCGGCTTTCCCGCCGCCTTTGGCCGTTCGTCAACAAACCGCACTAAAGCCACATAAACTGTTTCTAGGGTTCCCCTGATCGAGCTCAGTCCGTAACCCAATTTTGAGATAATTACTGGAGAAGTGATAAGGCTATCCATCCCCAAAGTTTTAATTGCTACGTCCACATATCGAGCGGTGTCATGTCCCATTGCTCTGACAATGCTTTCTAAGCTGTTCCACTGAGCTCCTTTCATGCGCGAGCGCTGTTCGATGTGGAAGTGCCATCCTAACATGGAAATCAGCCTGGTCAAGTCATAAGCAGATACGGAATTTTTTTGTTTGGTGCTGTTTAATGCGGCACTTAGCAGCACTTGTTTTTTGGTAATATCGAATATTTTTGGGTTGTTGAGATAAGGATTTTCGCCGTAATCGCCGCGAAAAATTAGGTCATTATTGCCAGTAGCGCTTTTCAGCCATTGCTCTAGTCCTATGCGAGTATCGAAGCGTTTGAACATCGCAGCTAAGGAGTTTGAACTTCCTATATTGGAGGCATAGTTAATCATGTCTTTTGCTACGTCGTAAAAGTAAAAATCGTGTTTTTGCCCGTTGCCATCTCTAACAACGCAGTTGTCAATGTCGCAATCGGGATATTTGGTATTTACTTGACTGACGATATTAAGGAGTGCGATAATTTTAGTGGCACTCCACTGCTCAGCATTGGTAAGTGCGTTTTTTCCCAGCCACTGCGCCTGAATTTTGCCGTCTACAAAAGTACCAATGCAAACGCAGGCTTCCTTAATATCTGCGTGCAAAAAATTCAAAGCTTGAGAGTTAATTTGAGGTAGTTCTCCCAGGCTGGGAAACGGGGTAAGTTTGAGGGGATTATTGGGTCCGGGAATAGAGCTAATTACTTTTATGCCGTCGGGTTTCTGTTTGAGATAATCGGGATAGTTTTTAATTTGTTGTTGGTAAGGTGATTTTTCAATTCCCCGGTCTAAAAAAGCTAGTTTGTTTATGTTAGCTTTGGCATCTATTTCCATTTGGAGGTAGTTTTTGTAGATGCGCGCTCGGTCTTTTGCGAGTTCGAGGGAGGTGAGGTTCATGATAATTGTTGGCAGCTTGTTACTAATAAGTAAATCACTATACTAGGATTTAGGCAAACAAACCGGGCTGCGCTGCAAAATTTTGGGTTGGGAAACTAAAAATTTATGAATAAACTGGCTTTGAGACAGTAACCGCGTCCAGGGCTATATATCTGAGCTCGGGCCCTACGATCGAGCTTTTTTGCCGCGTACTTGAATGCGTTTGTCGGTTTTTTGTTTCTTAATCCAAGAGATAAATTTCTGGAGTTCAGGGTCATTTTTGAGCTTTTCCACGGTGTTGAGCTCTTGGGCGAGGTGTTTGTTGTCAAATAGAGAGTGAATCTGGCGGTGACAGGCTGAGCAAATGTCGATTGTCGGGCTTGGATCTTCGTTTTTCCGCTTAGTGTTTTGTTTGGGGACGAGGTGATGGGCGGTTAATGCTTCCATTTGTCGATCGCACAATTCGCACTGCATAATTTTCTCAATGCTGCTGGATAGGAGAATTGCTACTTTTAGTTTAGCGCGATCGGCTTGGAGAGCGTGAATGAAGGTCGAGCCTACTTATGGACAAAAAAAAACCCCCTAAAAAAGGGGGCATCCAAGCAGAACCTAGGCGTCACAAAATATACAGCAGCAAAAACAAAACAATCCAAATAACATCCACAAAGTGCCAGTAAATCTCAGTCGCTTCGATTCCGAAGTGGTGCTCGCTAGAATAGTGACCTTGGGTGCGCGAACGCCACACCACCCCCACCATCAGCAGCACTCCCAACGTAACGTGCAAGCCGTGAAAAGCAGTCAAAACGTAAAAGCAACTGGCATACAAATTCGTCGTCAAGCCAAACTCTAAATGAGCGTATTCGTAAACCTGACCGAACAAGAAAACGGCGCCCATAGCAATAGTTACGAGCAGCCAATTGCGCATTCCCGCCGCATCATTTTTTTTGATTGCAGTATCAGCATTGTGAATCACAAAACTGCTAGCAATCAAAATCAGCGTATTAATTCCCGGCAGCAATAACTCTCGTGCCGGCGTACCTTCAGGAGGCCACACGGGGGCCATTGCCCGATAAATCAAATACGCCGCAAACATACCGAAAAATATCATGCCTTCAGCGCACAGGAAGACAATTACACCTAACATTCGGTGGTCGGGATGCTCGACACCGTGTGCTTCTACCTCGGCCTCGTGGTGGTAATTCAGGGCTGTTTTTGCCGGATCGATCGCTGGAATTTGCATAATAAATTGCTAGTTGGTAATGGGATGTTGAAGGAAGAAGGAAGTTCGGCAACGGATTCTGTAACGGATGTAACGGATGTCAGGAAGAAGGAAGAAGGAAGAAGGAAGAGGGAAGAAGGAAGAGGGAAAAAATTATCCCTACATCGCTGGTGTGCTGTTGCTGTCAAAAGTCATTAGTTCCAAGTTCTGATATTGCAACGAGCAATAACTAATAACTCATGCCTAATGACTTTTGACAGATGACTGATGATTGATGACTGATGACTAATAACTAATAACTATTCGCCATCTTGACTTTCATCAGCAGGAGGATCAACATTTATTTCTGATTCAGGAGCGACCAAAGTTGCAGTACCGCCAAAGAAAGTTGAAGCTTGAGCCTCCGCAATAGGAATACCCTGTTTCTGGGCGTTGCGGGTGGCATTTTCCCTCAGCTTGAGCCTGAGACGTTCCCCTGTATTCTGAATTTTTTCCATGCCGTAATCGTAAGGCCCCGTTGCCAATACCGGCACTCCTTCAAAATTTTCGATCGGGGGCGGCGAAGTCGTCATCCATTCCAAACTCAAAGCTTGCCAAGGATTGTCACCTGCTTTCGGGCCGTACCTCCAGCTCCAAATCACATTAATGATAAACGGGATTGTAGACGCTGCCAGCATATAAGCACCGACAGTACAAATGACATTAATTGTGGTAAATTTCGGGTCGTACATTGCCACCCGCCGAGGCATTCCTTGCATCCCCAAAGCGTGCATCGGCAAGAAAGTTACAGTAAAGCCAACATAAGTTAAAACAAAGTGAACTCTACCCCAAAATTCATTAATCATCCGCCCCGTCATTTTGGGGAACCAGTGGTAAAAAGCAGCGTAAATTCCAAACACTGAGCCGCCAAACAGCACGTAGTGCAGGTGAGCGACGACAAAATAAGTGTCGTGAACGTGAATGTCGAAAGGTACGGAAGCTACCATGATCCCGGTGATGCCGCCGAGGACAAATGTTGAGATAAAACCCATCCCAAATAGCATGGCGCTGACAAGCCGGAGTTTTCCTCCCCAAATAGTTGCCAACCAGCTAAATATTTTAATCCCAGTTGGTACGGCGATGATCATAGTCGTGATCATAAAAAACATCCGCAGCCAGCCGGGAGTGCCGCTGGTAAACATATGGTGCGCCCACACGATCAAGCCCAAAAAGCTGATTGCGAGACTGGAATAGGCGATCGCCAAATAACCAAAAATTGGCTTGCGCGAATGCACCGGCAAAACTTCTGAAATTACCCCGAAAAAGGGCATAATCATAATGTAAACTGCCGGGTGCGAATAAAACCAGAATAAATGCTGGTAGACGATCGGATCGCCGTTGCCGCTCGGGTTAAAAAATGCCGTCCCCGCTAACAAGTCAAACGACAGCAAAATCAAAGCTGCGGCTAACACTGGAGTAGCAATCAAAGTCAGCGCTGAAGTCGCAATCATCGCCCAGCAAAACAAAGGCATATCATTGAGACCCATGCTCGGAACCCGCATGGTAAAGATGGTAACGGCAAAATTCACCGCCCCCAAAATCGAAGAAGTCCCCAGAATCAAAACGCTGAGAATCCAAATTTCTTCCCCCGCTTGAGCAGTAACTAAGCTCAAAGGCGGATAGGAAGTCCAACCCGCTTGTGGGGCTCCTACCAAAAAACTGCTCAACAGCAACACGCCGCCTACGGGAATTAGCCAAAAGGCGATCGCATTCAGCCTGGGAAATGCCATGTCTTTTGCCCCAATCATTAAGGGGATCAAAAAGTTAGCAAATCCGGCTCCGGCGGGTACGATCCACAGGAAGATCATCACCGTGGCGTGCACAGTAAATAAACTGTTGTAGAGTTCGGGGGGGACAAAATCGGAGTCGGGGGTGGCGAGTTCTGTTCGCACCAAAGTTGCCATCACGCCGCCGATTAAATAGAAAATAAATGTTGTTACCAGGTATTGAATACCGATGACTTTGTGGTCGGTATTAAAAGTGAAGTAGTCGCGCCAATTTCTATCGGCGGGCGCTGTTCCGCGAGCCTCAGTGTTGGCACTTTCTTGGAACTGTGCTTGTGTCATAGTTATTAGTCATTAGTTATTAGTCATTAGTTATTAGCTAAGGATCAAAGACCCAGTGCCACGAACTAATGACTATTTTTAGTGATGAGTTGGGTGAAGTTGTTCTAGGGTTTCGGAATTAATTTTTATTTCCCTGACGTAGGGAGCCAAAAATTCACCGTCTGACAATTCCCCAGGATTGACTGCAACTGCTTGCTCTAAGTTTTGACTGCTAGCAACTTGCTGGCTTTGCAGCCAACCGTCGAATTCTTCTGGCGTGTGAACGACTGCTAAAGCTTTCATCGCTCCGTGATAAGCGCCGCACAATTCAGCACAAACAACCCGATATTCGCCGGTTTTAGTTGCTGTAAATCTCAGTTCGCTCGGCCGCCCGGGAATTGCATCTTGTTTGAGGCGAAATTCCGGCAGCCAAAATGCGTGCAGCACGTCTTGGGCTGAGATATTTAGCTGTACGTCGCGGTTGGCTGGCATATGCAGTTCGCCGGAAGTAACGCCGCTTTCTGGATAGCTAAAAATCCAGGCGTACTGCAAACCTGTGACATTTACAACTAAATCTGCTGGTTTGTCTTCATTTTCTGGGGAAGCGCCTACGCCTAAAGCAACGAATTTTTGAGACGGAATTTGAGGGGCGTTTTGGGGTGTATCTGAGAGTGTGGCTGCGATCGCACTTCCCCGCATTTTAGAGTGCGCTTGCATGGTGCCGTGGTCGTGATTGCCCATCGGATCGAGGCCTCCCATTGAGTTGTAAATCTCAAAACTGTAGACTCCGATTCCTAAAATTATCACCGCCGGCACGGCTGTCCAAAGAATTTCTAAGGGAAAGTTGTCATGCCAAGGCGGCCCGTCTGTGTTGTCTCCTGGACGGCGGCGATATTTAATTGCAGCAACGATCAGCACTCCCTGGACCATGATAAATAGTCCAGTGGAAATGGTCATCATTGTATTGAAGAGCGCGTCTATGTCGGATGCTTCATCAGAGGCGGCGATCGGCAGTAAACCGTGATTCTGCCCGTACCAGAGACTGATCAGAGTCACTCCGATGCCGGCGAGCATGGTGAGGATGGAACTTGGAATGTTCACGCTGGTACTTCTTAATAGCGACACTTCTTCGCTTGAAAAATGAAGGAAGCGCCTCTGGGTTATCAATTTTTAATTGTAAATGGTATTTTTAGTAAAATGTCTATCTTAAGGGTTACTTAAGGCTTAGTATGTTTGACCGATCGCCCGCGCGAGTCAAAAATACGTCTTTTGTACCTTGACAAAAACGATTAAAAATGGTAAACAATCGCTCTGTTTGGCTGCTAAATTTGAGATTGTTTCTCAAACACCATCAAATGCTGCTGGGGTAACATATCTTTTGTCTCTTTCCATACTAAACCGACGGCCGCCATTTCTTTTTTAACCTGCTTCTGCGTCATTTTGTGCAAACCTTTAATGGGAATCATCGGGTTTTCGCCGCGATACTCGATCGATACCGTGCGGCCTCCCGGTTTGAGTGCTTTCACAATTCCTTGCATCATTTCTCTGGGATATGCAAATTCGTGATAAGCATCGACCATCACAACTAAATCTACGCTGTTTTCGGGCAAATTCGGATTGTCGATACTCGCCAAAACTGGCTCAACGTTAGCGATATTTTTTTCTTGTTTATTCAACTCAATAAAATTAATCATTTCCGGCTGCACGTCAACTGCTAAAACCTTTCCTTGTGGAACTAAGGGAGCGATCAGAAAGCTAAAATATCCCGTTCCCGCTCCAATGTCGGCGACAATATCGGTTGGTTTTAAATCTAGATTGTTCACTAATCGAGCTGATTTTTCTTCCATGCCGCGAGACGGTCTTTCTAGCCAACTAGCGCCTTGATATCCCATGACTTGGGCAATTTCTCGACCCATGTAAAATTTTCCGATTCCGTCGGGATTGTGGAGGGTTCGCTGCTGATAAATGGTGTCGCTGTTGGCGCTGTCACTTGCTTTTGCTGCTGTGCAAGCGTTCTGCGATAACAGGCAAATTATTGTTAAGATAATTGCTGTTAGGGGTTTAATTAATTGTGCGGCTTTTTTCACGATATTTCGGATTTTGTGTTTGAATTTATTTCTCGTTCACTGGATCTGCCTGGTAACGCAGATCCGGAGGCTCTGGCTCGGGAATATCGAGAATAGTTCAAAATTTAATTTACAGCAGATTATAACAATTTGATTGTACCTGAATTTGCGTCGATTTCGACTTGTTTGCCGATCGGCAAAGTGAACTGCTCCCGGATGTGTCCCACCATTGAACCATACCACGCGGGAATCTTCAAGGGGCGAATGTGGTCGGACAATACTTGAGGTAAGGTTAGGGACTCTTGGGGTTTTTCAGCTTCGCACTTGGTACACTGTCCGAAAATAAAACCGGATATTTTATCGAGAATACCCGCCAATTTTAGCTGCGTCAACATTCGATCGATGCGATAAACTTCTTCGCCAACTTCCTCGACAAACAAAATACTGTTTTCCCAGGCCGGTAAATATGCAGAACCCACCATTGCTGCTATTACTGATAAATTGCCGCCGATTAGTTTTCCCCGAGCGGTTCCGCGCCAGATTGTTTCAACGGGCAGGCTTTTGGAGTTTTGCAGCGTAACAGAGCCTCCGTCAAACAAAACTTTTTTGACGTAATTCACTGTAAAGGGACTCCAAGTTGAGGCACCTAAAGGGCCGTGAAAAGTAACTATATTAGTTTTAGCATAAATCGCCAATAACAAGGCAGTAATATCGCTGAATCCCATAATAATTTTGGGATTGTTGCGGATAATATTGTAATCCAGGAGCGGCAATATCCGACCGCAACCCCAGCCGCCCATCCCGGTAAAAATAGCTTGCACTGAGTCGTCGGCAAAAGCTGCGTTGACATCGGCGGCGCGATCGGCATCCTTGCCTGCTAAATAGCCGTAGCGGTCGTAAAAATGCTCTCCCAATTTAACTTTTAAACCCAGGTTATCCACAGCTTTAAAAAATGGCTGCACTTCTTTTTCGTAGTTGAAAGCGGCAGGATTGATTAAAGCTACAGTATCGCCGACTTGCAGGCGGCGCGGCTCGATCGCAGTTTTGGGAGATTGGTTGGTTTGGGCGAGCGGCAAAAGCTGAGTACCAATAGCAGTCAGCCCAAAAGTTCTGAGCAGAGCACGGCGGCGGAGAGTCATAGCTGTTAGGTAAATTTTGCTATAATTGTATAGCAAAATCTCTGCCTGATCAGTTTAAAATTGCGACTTTACAATGAAAACCGACACTAAAATCTCAGCTAAAAAATCTTGGGCTCAAGCTTTAGCCCGTCCGGCGGCGGAGTTTCCGCTGACTCAGCTATTGGTTAAAAGCGGTAAAATTCCCGAAGGATTGCGCGGCACTCTCTACCGCAACGGGCCCGGACGTTTGGAACGCGGCGGCATGAATGCGGGACACTGGTTTGATGGCGACGGTGCAATTTTGGCAGTACATTTTACCGATGCCGGTGCTGCTGCTGTTTATCGCTACGTGCAGACAGCGGGATATCAAGCTGAGGAAAAAGCTGATAAATTTCTCTACCCTAATTACGGCATGACAGCACCGGGTCCAGCGTGGTTGCGGTGGACTAAATCTGTTAAAAATGCTGCCAATACTTCAGTTTTAGCTTTGCCCGATCGCCTTTTAGCTTTGTGGGAAGGCGGCTGGCCTCACAGCCTCGATTTGCAAACCTTGGAAACTCGCGGAACGGACGATTTAGGAAGTTTAGAGAGTGGCTCTTCTTATTCCGCTCACTGCAAGCGGGACCCGATTACTGGCAATATTTTTAACTTTGGAACTACACCGGGTGCCAGTACAAAGTTGCATCTGTATAAAAGCGATCCGACAGGCAAAATTGTGCAACAAGCAACTGTTAGTTTAGATGGACTTCCCCTGATCCACGATTTTGTTATGGCGGGAAAGTATCTAATATTTTTTGTGCCACCGCTGCGACTCAATTTTGTGCCAGTATTAGCTGGAATTAGCAGTTACAGCGACTCTTTGGAATGGAAACCGGAGTTAGGAACGCAGATATTAGTGGTTGACTCGGAAACTCTATCTTTAGTTAGTCGCGGCGAAACCGAACCTTGGTATCAGTGGCATTTTGCTAACGGTTTTGTGAAGGAAGATGGTTCGGTGGCGGTTGATTTTGTTCGCTTCCCGGACTTTCAAACTAATCGCCGGCTGAAAGAAGTAGCGACAGGTGAAACTCGCACTGATGCCCAGGGTACTCTTTGGCGAGCGCATCTCAACCCTCAGACGGGGAAAGTGACAGGAATAGAAGAATTGTTGGATCAACCTTGCGAATTTCCGATCGTACCTGCTTCAGAAATAGGGCAAGACTCGCGATATATCTATCTGGCAATGTATCGGCCTGACGTTGATATTGTAGCGGAAATTTATAGTACGATCGCCCGTTTTGACACGCAAAGCCGCAATCTCACAATTGCCGACTTGGGCGAAAATCGCTATCCCGCAGAGCCCATCTACGTTCCAGATATTTCCTCAGACAAAGGTTGGATTTTGACAGTTGTTTACGACGGCAATTCTGACAGCAGCGAAGTCTGGATATTTGACAGCGACGGACTTTCCCGCGAACCTGTTTGCAAGCTAGAGTTGCCCGGTGTCATACCTTTGAGCTTTCACGGCACTTGGAAATCCGCCGTATGAGAATTGTGTAAAGAAGTGTTGCGGAAGATTTATTAAAAATTGTTGCCGCTGCTCTGTCAAGTTGTTAAGGTGTGTGTAGATAGGAAATTCTCATATCTAGGAGGTGTGGAATTGATAATCTGCATTGCTCAATTATCCTGTGCCAATTCGCACGAATCCCCGGCGATTTTAAGTCGCGGCTGCACAGGATATCGTCTGCCTCTGCGGACTAAAAAAAGAGGGTAATAAAGCCCTGGCGGATAACCAATCCCCGGCGAATATTCCCGGCTACACAGGCAAAGTCCGCCTCCGCCGACAGAAGAAAGAGGGGTTCTCGAACCCCGGTAAATGACAAATTCGCGGTGAATATCCCCGGTGAATAAATTCGCGGCTACACAGGCAAAGTCCGCCTCCGCCGACAGAAGAAAGCCCCGGCCGATCACCAATCCCCGGCGAATAAATTCGCGGCTAGACAGGGAAAGTCCCTCTCCGCGAACTGAAGAAAAAGCGGTAATAAAGCCCGCTTTGGCATGATTCCCGACTAGGTTTTCTCATCTCAGCTTTGTCTGCTGGAATGAGGTTAAATGACTAGATATTTGACGGATTCCTGGCCAACCAAAAGTTTAGTTCAACTCACGCGCACGTTAGCGATTCAACAGTTTTTGGTTTTGAGTTAACCCCACAAGTAAATGAGGTCTATCGAAACAAGATAGCCTTTCCCAAAATTATGAATTATGAGTTGTTACCGCCAAAACATTCAACTCATAACTAATAATTCACAACTCACAACTCATAACTCCGTGCCGCGGTGAGCATCTACCAAAAGGTTTAATCTATGCAACTTCAAGGAAAAACAGCTCTTGTTACAGGAGCTTCGCGCGGAATTGGGCGATCGATCGCCCTGGAATTAGCGAGACAAGGAGTCAAACGTTTGTTGATTGTGGCGCGCAACCGCAGGCAATTAATTGAACTGGCAGAGGAAATCGATGTTTTTGGCACAGAAGTAGTGCCGTTAGCTTTGGATTTAACTCAGTCAGTAGCGGTGAATATTGCGATCGCCCAAGCTTGGCGAGATTGCGGCCCGATTCACCTGCTAGTCAACTGTGCAGGCGTCGCGCACCAAGCATCTTTCTTGCGTTCCCCGCTGCCATTAATCGAGGAAGAAATCGCCTTAAATTTGCTCGGAACCTACACAATTACCCGCTTGATAGCTCGGCGAATGGCGACTCAAAAAGAGGGAACAATCGTCAATGTTTCGAGCTTAATGGGCAAAATTGCCGCTCCCACAATGGCGACTTATTCTGCTACCAAATTTGCGATTTTGGGATTCACCCAAGCTTTGCGCAGCGAGTTAACTCAGTACAATGTTCGAGTCACAGCTTTGCTGCCATCCCTAACAGATACCGACATGGTGCGAGACTTGGAACAATTCCGGTGGGTAGTGCCCACAACTCCCGAAAAAGTTGCCCTAGCACTTGTCGCGGGATTGCAAAAAGATGCGCCGGAAATCTTGGTAGGATGGCAAAGTCATCTAGCAGTTTGGTGTCACCGAATTGCGCCTTGGTTGCTGGATTTTGTGTTGCGGATGGCGACTCCAGAACTTCGGGATAAATCGCGGGGCGATCGCAAATTGCGGGAGGCTTTGGCTAGCGGGCGATAAACTTTTTAGTAGGGCGGGCTCTTCGGCCCAACCCCTACTCCCCACAAAATATTTGATGTGTTGTGGAACGGGCATCTTGCCCGTTCCTAAGCGCACCTTACATTTGGCAAACACTTTAACTGTTAGTCATATCGTTTCCGGTTGCATCGGAAGGATATAGAGGACACGGCATTGCCGTGTCCCTAACCCCATTAATTGTAGGGACACGGCACTGCCGTGTCCTGACTGTGAGTAATATTAATTCCGATGCTACCGGAGTTGATATCATTTCCACTCCCCTTGCAAGGTAAAAGCAGCCCAATAATAGGGCGATTTCCATTTTTCCTGCTGCATCATTTCCATCTGCGCGGCCCTCAAAGCTGCCGCAGGCGCTAACTTTTGTTGCACCATTTTTTGATAAAACTTTTGCATTAACACAGCAGTTCCTTCATCATCCACATTCCACAAACTCACCGCCACCCGCTGCGCCCCCGCATACATAAAACCCCTTGTTAACCCCACCATTCCTTCGCCTTTGACATTCTGTCCCATGCCCGATTGACAAGCACTTAAAACCACTAAATTTGCTGACAGTTTCAAGTTGAAAATATCGGTGAGGCGCAAAAAACCATTGACAAGATTGCCCTTGTCATCTACCATCGACATCACAATTCCTGACAGTTCGGGATTTTTGCTGTTGGCAAGGCCGTGGGTGGCAAAGTGAACGATTTGATAATTGGCTAAATTTCCATCGGTAGCAGTAGTGCGACTGGCATCAAAATCAAATATTTGACGGCTAGAAGCTGAGGGGAATAAGCTGGATATTGTTTGGGCTTCTTGGCGGGTAAATGCGAGGCGTTCGGGCGGCCATTGCCGATTAGAAGCACGAAGCGATCGACTTAAACCGAGATTATTTAATGCTAGCTTTTCGGTAGTTTCCGGGGTAAGTTTTCCTTTGAGTCTGTCATCGTTTGGACTGAAAACAGGATCGGCTAAAATTGCTAAAGTTTGGCTGGGCGGCTTTCTATCTCCGTAATTTTGCCGGAGAATAGCGAGACTTGAGGCAGAAGGCAGAGTGATAATTTCATGTTCGATAATTAAGGGAACATTGGTATTTTGTCCGGCGGTTTTGTCAAGAGTTAAAGCTTGAAAAGGGGTATAGTGCAGCACGCCGTCGGGAACAATTAATAAGCGTTTATTGCCTAATTGGGCTGCTGCGGGTTGTAAAATAACTTGACCGAGATTGGCACTTGCTTGGGCAACTTGTTGGGGAATATCTCTCTGGATTGGGCTAGTTATTGTCTCTAGGAAGTCCTTAGCTGCTGTTTCTATGTCAACCTGTTTTGGCAATTCATAGCTGGTTACTCCTGTTGATGTCACAACCCACAAATAACTGCGGTCTTTGCCCAGGGAATACTGCAATAAAATAGTGTTTTCATCGAGAATCTGTTTCTGAATTTCTGGCAGTGTTAAAGGTTGGGGTTGGGTGAGGGCTGCGTAGCGGGGGCTGGCGGTACGAATCTGGGCTTGAATTTGCTGATATTGTTGCAAAAGTGCGAGGCGCTGTTTGTCGATTTCATCGATTTTAGTTTGATTGGGATTGGGGCTGCTGATTGCTTCGATGCGCTGCTTTTCAATGGCATCGAGTTGCTGTTGCACGCTCTTTTCTTGTTGCAGTAAATCGGGGGCAAGGCCTTCACGAATGTTGGCGTTACTTTCTTGGAGAAATTCGAGGAGACTGCGAGCCCTCGAACGTTCGCTGGCTTCTAAGGCTTTGGTATCATAACCGGATTTAGGATTAGTTTTATGCAGTTGCATTAACAAATCGATGTAGAATTCGTAGTAGTCCTGTACTGTGGCAAAGTATGAGCTGCGGAGTTCTGGGCTAGCTATTTTGGTGCGAAGGTTTTCGATGATTTTGAGAGAAGATTCAATGTCCTTGAGGGCTTCGGTAAGATTGTTTTGGTCGCGTTTGACATAAGCTATGTTGAAAAGGGTGGTAGCTTCCCATCGGCGATCGCCGGTTGCCCGACTCAGGGGAAGCGACTGGCTGTAATACTCTAGCGCTTTCTGTGTTTCTCCCAAATCTGCGTAGACATTGCCCATACTGGTGAGGATGGCAGCTTCCCCGCCACGATTGCCTACTGCCCGACTCAGGGGAAGCGACTGGCTGTAATACTCTAGCGCTTTCTGTTTTTCTCCCAAATCTGAGTAGATACTGCCGATGTTGTTGAGGGTGGCAGCTTCCCCGCCGCGGTCGCCGGTTGCCCGAAACAGGGGAAGCGACTGGCTGTAATATTCTAGGGCTTTCTGTTTTTCTCCCAAATCTGAGTAGACTAAGCCGATGTTGTTGAGGGCGGTAGCTTCCCCACCGCGATCTCCTACTGCCCGTCTCAGAGGAAGGGATTGGCTCAAATACTCTAGCGCTTTCTGTTTTTCTCCCAATTGTGAGTAGACTAAGCCGATGTTGTTGAGGGTGATAGCTTCAAGAGTGCGATCGCCTACTGCCCGACTCAGGGGAAGCGACTGGGCCAAATACTCTAGGGCTTTCTGTTTTTCTCCCAATTCTGAGTAGACACTGCCGATGCTGGAGAGGGTGATAGCTTCCCCACGGCGATCGCCTACTGCCCGAAAAAGGGGAAGAGACTGGCTGTAATATTCTAAAGCTTTCTGTTTTTCTCCCAAGTCTGAGTAGATTTTGGCAAGACCAAGGAGGCTAAGTGCTTGCCCTCTATTGTCGCCTGCTTGCCGATACAACTTTAAGGCTTCTTCCAACTTGACTATCGCACCTCTTAAAGCTTCCGCTGTTCCTTGCTGATAGAGTTGAATTCCCTCCCTCCATGCTGTTTCAGCAGCATCGCTACTGTTAGTTTGTGCTGTTTGTACGACTTTACCAACAGGCACGGCTGCTGCCACTGGCTGACTTAACTGAAGCGAAAGTGCGATCGACATACCAGCCAAAAACCATTGAGTGCGATCGAGCATAGCCACCCCTTTTGTATTTTTGTCAATCTTAGTCATTAGCCCGCTTAGTGTAAAGGCAGGAAGAAGTCAGGGCGATCGGCCTTTTTCCTGAATACAAAACAATTGGCAAATGCGACCCAATTGCTAAACTGAGCGAGTAGTGCGATTCCCTGCGGGATAGCTATGTTTCACGAACTTTTTCCTAACATGAGCAACCTCCTAATTGCCCCCGAGCCTCTAAAAATGCACTGGGATTGCCCCGAGTGCGACGGCACAGGTACAGTCAGCCCAGAAATTTGCCCCGTATGCCTCGGAGCAAAATACATCGATCTCGCTGCGATAACTAACTGGATGCTCGATTTTATGGAATCTTGCGGCTGCAATCCTGATGAAATCGAGCAATTGCGAACCGAAAACCCAGACCCGCTGACATTAACTTTTTGCCTCGAAATTTGTATCGCCCTTAAATAAACAAGGAAAACTTATGTTATAATTTATAGCATTTAAAAAATAATGCCAATTTGAACTGAGATGAGCGCTATCAAAGCAGGACAAAAATACTCAAAAAACAATATCTATAAAGGCTTCAATTTTGAACAGCACAAACATTTGGGGCTATACATTAAACACCGGAGAGATGAAGCACTAAGCCTGAGTGTTGTATCTAGTTGGTGCTACGGTAAAAGCTCAAAAGTTCGCAGGCTTGCTTGCAAGCTGCAGAGTGCATTGTCAACCCTTAAGTCTAACCTAGATGACATCGTTTGTGCTGAAGTCCCACCCAATCACGTTCTTTTCAGGAACGGCTACAACTCTGAAATTGATCCAATAGAATGCTACTACGGGCCAACTAAGTTCGCTGAACAGTGGGACAATGAGTTTAGCGCGGGGTTTAGAGAAGAATTTCATGAACAACCATCAGGAAAACTTTGTTTACCCCTGAATCTACCCAGACCATATAAAGGCTTCACGCTGGACGAACATCTCCACGTAGCTAAGATTATGTGTTGTCAGATTAGGCAGTCAGCAATCACAACCATCCTGATCTGGAATGCTTATGGAACCAATTCTAAGGCAACCAAGGCAGCTTACAAATGGTGGAAAGCCGCAACTGCCCTAGTCTCGGAACTTCATCAAGTCTCAGGTGAGATTGGTATATATGCCATAACATATCCTAGTGACGAAGCCGAGCGATTTGAGGTACAAATTGCTGCCGATCAGAGCTTTGCGGAGCCGCTGAGAATGCCATTGCAAAAATCTCTTCTTCAAAAGGCTGTCGTGGCTAATGCCGGAAAAGTCACTAACGATACGTACAACCTGGATCTCGGATTGGATTGGCTAAAAGTCAACATCACTTATCCCTAATTACCAATTTCCCAATTCCCAATATCTAGTGTCCCTTAACCGGATGTTGCCCGTAATAAGGCAAAGCATCCGACCAATCAGGGCGACTTCCTTGTTTCCACTCCAAATAAGCCAATTCCAACACACTAGAAACCGACGAACCCAACTCGCTGCCAACTTCAATTAACTGATAGGAATTTTCCCAACTTTCCAACTTTTCCTGCCAGGATTCCGCCGTCATTACGGTATCAGGAAACAACTCAGTTAAACCAGAATCTTTGTTAACTGAATAAACGGCACCAAATAATTGTCCCCGCTGTGCAGGCATTTGCAGCGCCATATCCTCTCTCAAAAGCCCCCCTTTAGCAAGGGGAGGTTCCGTATTCAAAAGCCCCCCCTTAGCAACGGGAGGTTCTGCACTCAAAAGCCCCCCCTTAGCAAGGGCGGGTTGGGGGGGTGCAGCCCAAGCCACAGCGGCCAAAGTTGAAATCGCAAAAACAGGAATATCCAACTGTTGAGCCAAAGTCCGCGCCGTCACCATACCCATCCGAGTCCCCGTGAAACCTCCGGGCCCCTTCGCCACAGCAATAAAAGCCAAATCCGCCCAAGTTTGCGGCTGAATAAACTCGACTAAATACTGATGCAAATGAGTTGCTAAATCCCGATCCAAATTCCAAGTTTGGCAGCGAGAATCCCCTGCAAAATTGCTGATGGCTAAACCGAGCTCGCGACTAGCTGTGTGCAGGGCTAAGCCGTATTTTTTAACTGATGTTCCGTCTTGGGGATTGCTATTCACGATTAGTGGTAATTTTCCTTAACAAAAAACAGAGGCAAAGCCACAACTAAGCAACCCAAAAGAATGCCAAATATTCCCGTGTTTAAAATCCTGGAATTACCCATGCCCCCAGTCATCAAAAACAGCACTACTAAACTTGCAAATAAATTTTTATTGGCAAATTCTTTGTGGTGGGAAACTTGATGCTTCACTGTCATAAAACCCGACGTAACTATTAGCGCAAACCAAGAATTAAAAATGACTATTTGAGAGCCAAAGATAAACCAAACTAAGGCAAACATTAGCGCATCTATCCAAAAATCCTGAGTTTTCAACTTCGGCAGCCAAAATTCTTGGGTAGCAACAGGGGCGATTTTCTTGAGTAATTTATTGTGTTGCAGCCGCACGAGTTTGTTTCTCAATTTAATCTTGGGATCGATTTGCAATACTTGCTTCCACTCCGGGCGGCGAGAATTGTTGACTCTTCCCAACAGCTTCACGGCTGCGACTTTATTTAACTGCAAATCGGTGAGTCTGGTGGCAATTATTTGAGATAAGTGCGGATAGTAAACGGGGTTGTCTTCGGTTCTGTTGATGACGATATTGAGCTGTTGCTTGGCTTGACTGACTTGGATTGTAACATTGTAGGGGGCGATCGCCTCTTGTAAAGCTTGCTGAATTTCGGCTTGCTCTTGGCGAGTAAAAAGAGACACACCGGGCGCAGGTGTAACCACCCGCTCTGCGGGCGTTTCCGGCGCGTCTAGCACCGGTTGTGCGTCTAAATACACCGGTTTGGGGTTCAAGTGCCGGATGACTGCTGATGCTGAACTGTAGCGCCGGTTGGTGGCACTTTGGAGCATGGTGTCGAGGATGCGGCCGAAATCATCGCTAACAGCAGTCTTCAAATAATTTCGCCAAGCCCAAGAATCCTCTGTACTGTCGAACAAATCGAAGGGAGGAATTTCAGTCAGCAAGTGAATGCAAGTAACGCCCAAACTGTAGATATCGCTAGCAAAAACTGCTTTTCCCATCAATTGTTCTGGGGCTGTATAAGCAGCACTGCCGATGATTGTACCAGTTTGCGGCAACCCGGTTGCTGTTACTTTCTTAGCTGCACCAAAGTCTACTAAAACGATATCTTTTTGGAAAGGAGAGGGTTGATAGGAATTTTCTAAGGCGGGTAAAGGAGTTGGAGATAGCCGGCGGCGAATAATATTTTCTGGTTTGATATCGCGGTGAATGACTTTGGATTTGTGGACGAAGTGGAGCACTGGCAATAAATCGTTGAGGATTTGCCGAATTTGAGTTTCGGTGAAGGCTCCTTTTTGTTCTAATTCTCTGGCTAGGTTTTTGCCGTCTATAAATTCTTGTACTAAATACTGTCTCCCGTCTTGTTCAAAATGCGCGATTAATTCTGGAATCTGCGGATGTTTTCCCAAGGTTTCTAGCTGGGCTGCTTCTTGGTAAAATAGTTGAGCGGCTTTTTCGGCTGCGGTATTTTGCGGGAAAGATTGCTTGATTACGCACTGCGAAAAAATCAGGGGTTTGGTTTCATCAACTGCTAGAAATGTTCGGCCAAAGCCTCCTTGCCCGATCGGCTTTATGGTTCGGTAGCGAGATGCTGATGGCGTTTCTGCGTCAAGAGTTAACAACAATTTGGAGCCGCAACTTTGGCACAATTCTGCATCCCCTGGGTTTTGCGGATTCTGACAAGTTGGGTTTAAGCAATAGCACATTGGATTTTAGATTTTAGATTTTAGATTTTAGATTTTTAATTGGGAATGGGGAATGGGGAATTGGGCATCGGGCATCGGGCATCGGGCATCGGGCATCGGGAATTGAAAATTGGGGATTGAATATTGGAAATGGAAAATTGAAAATTGGGTAAAAAGAAGAAACAAGAAAATGAGAGTGTTTTATTTTTTTCGTTCTTCCTTCTTCTTTCTTCCCTCTTCCTTCTTCCTTCTTCCTTCTTCCCTCTTCCTTCTTCCTTAAGTCGGGACGAGTTCGCCTGGCCGCAATTTTGCCCATTTGCCGGTCTCTTGCTTGAAACTCTGACACCCGACTACATCCCATTCCATTTCAATTTCGTCTTGGCGCGGGCGGATGTTGACGTTGATGGTGGGTTCTACGGGGTCGAAATCGGGTGTTTCGGTAAGGTGAAGCTGTTCGTGCTGTTCTTCTACGGCGTGGTAGGTGAAGCAGCGGTCTACATAGTGGCAGTTAATACAAATACACATTCTTGATATCCTCTGTGCATTTCAAAAAAATTGGTGAATTTCGAGCTTTCTGTTAATCTAGCGTAGCAAGAGCTTAATTGTTTGTAAGTTTGTTTATTTTTGTTGCGATGCCGATTAGTTTGCCCTCTGCATTCTCTCCTGATACTTGGCCGTTTGATTTGGAAGTCCTGACACCGCCTGCTTATTTGGTGGGGGGTGCGGTGCGGGATGCGCTGCTGGGGCGCCGATCGCACTATTTTGATTTAGATTTCGTTATGCTAACACGGGCGGTGAAGACTGCTCGAAAAATTGCCGATCGCGCGAAAGCTGGATTTGTCTTGTTGGATGCGGAACGCCAAATTGCGCGGGTGGTGTTTGCGGGCGGTACGGCGGATTTTGCGCAAGCGGAAGGGGGGAGTCTGGAGGAGGATTTGCTGCGCCGGGATTTTCGGATAAATGCGATCGCCTGCAATCCTTTTACCGGAGAAATCATCGATCCTTTGGACGGTCAAACTGATTTGCGGTTGGGTTTGCTGCGGATGATTTCGCGGTCCAATTTGGAGGACGATCCGCTGAGGTTATTAAGAGCTTACCGCCAAGCGGCGCAGTTGGGTTTTGCGATCGAAGCTGAAACTCAATCTGCGATTCGGGAATTAGCGCCGCTGTTGAGTCGGGTAGCGGTGGAACGGGTGCGGACGGAATTGGGTTATTTGTTGAGCAATCCTGACGGTGTTCCTTGGATTTGTCGCGGTTGCGAAGACGGTTTGTTTTCGATTTGGTTTGAAAGTGCGATCGACCGTTTTGATATTTTGACAAAAATTGATGCGTCTGCTGCCAAGTTAGCGACAATTTATCCAGATTTGGGGAGAGAATTTTCGCGATCGATTCGAGATACGATTAAAACGCCGTTGTTGGCGGTTGCGAAGTTGGCTATTTTGGCAGATTCCGACCCCACAATTGCTGAAACCCAGTTGCTGCGGTTGAAGTACAGCAATGCGGAGATTAAAAGTGCGATCGGGCTTTTGAAATACTTGCCCAAATTGCAAGCAAAACCTATCGCGGAAATGTCTTTGCGAGAACAGTATTTTTTGTTTCGGGATGTAGGAATAGTATTTCCAGTTTTAGCGGTTTTGGCGGTGGCGGCGGGAGTTGCCGTTGAGGAGATTTCACTGTTAATTAATCGCTATCTCGATCGGGATGATATTATTGCTCATCCGACACAATTAGTTAGCGGCAATGATTTAATGGAATATTTAAATTTGCCCAGAAGTCCGCGCATCGGTCAATTTTTAATGGAGATTCAATTAGCGCGGGTTGAGGGGAGAATTGCGACTCGCGAAGATGCGCTGAAATTGGCGGCAGAGTTGGTTGATAAATCAGTTGAAGTTTAGATTTTCCACTAATGTTAGAAACGGGCAAGATGCCCGTTCCACAAGACACTTAATTGTATTGTGGGCCGTTGCTCTGAGCAACGCCCTAAAAAGTTAGTATACAATGGTGCAAAATGTGCATCTTAAACAAGATCTCTTAATTCTTCCGGCAATTCAAACTTGCCATCTGCACCCGGTTCAAACTCAACAACTTTCAACACAGCATCAACATTCAGCGGCCCGTAAATGTGCGGGTAATTTTCACCTGCAGCATATTCATACTTAACTTCAGCTTGCACTTTGTCCGAGTCAATCGAAAGCAACAGCAATTCTGTTTGTCCCACAAAAAATTTATTAGCAGATTTAGGAACTTGCGGCAGAGTTGAACAGTGAATAAACCCTTCTGTATCTAGCGTATCGCCGCGATAGGATTGAACTTGTTTTGCTTCTTCCCACTGTTGGCTGCGGGTGATGTGAAAAATAATGCTCATAATTGAATAAATTCTAGGTTTAATTGACAATTGGCAGCCAAATTTGAGAGGGACAATTCCCGCCACAACTTACTGTCAGCGTGATAATTTTAGCATCGATCGCCCGCGCTTCACCGGGAGGCGCACCCGTTCCCGGATTCACGTCGTAAGCGGGAAAACAAGCCGCACTCAAACTCAGACGCAACGCATTACCTTTGGCAATTTGCATACAAGTTGCTTGCAGCACAATTCTTACAGGTGTTTCGCCTGAATTCACCCGGACGTAACCTTGACTAAAATTGTAGACGCTGCCACTATCTTTTACCTCAGAAAGTATGGCACACAAATCAAAAGTCGGCGCATCGGCAGTACAAAATACTTCGACAATTATATCTCCTGCAACGTGCAAATCTGCTGTTAGCGGTGCCGAAGTGTATGTTAACACATCGGTGCGGCAGTCAATAGTCGATCGCTCCATAGAACCGGCAGGAAATGCAGCGTGACCTCCCAAGGATGGCACCGGCCGCCAAGGGTCATGGACGAATATATCCTCAGTGCAAACATCCGGGCAACAATCTGTTAAAATACCCGCATCTTCTCTCATCGCGGCAAGTCCATTACTTGCTAAAAAATAAGATTTATGATTATTATTAGGCCATTTATCAAATTTCCGCCACTCATCCCTCCCCATCTCAAATAGCGAAATCGGCCGCTCGTCTAATATTCCTGTATCAACTCCTTTGAGGAATTGATCGAACCAGCGAATTTGCAACTCATCCACAGGATTTGAAGCTGCAAAACCATAATCCAACGCTCCCACTTTTCGCCCCCAAGGTAAATGCGCCCAAGGGCCAATTATCAAATGCTGCGGACAGGAACTCCGGCTCGCCATTTCCTTGTAAAGATGGATTGTTCCCCGCAAATAAGTATCAAACCAACCACCAACGTGCAGTATTGGCAAGTCTAAATCTTTGATGTTTGGCGATAACTTTTCCCAATACTCGCTCGGTCGATAATTATCCAACCAATCGTGATAATATGAGTCGGGTGCAAAATTTTTAATAATCTCAGGACGGGCAGGCACGGTATCGTAAAGCGGGAGATTTCTCGAAGCTGCATACAAGCCTTGATAGGCAGAAATATCGCCTTTTAAGCGAGCGGTTTCTGCCGCTAGCTGAATTGCCCAGCCGAGATTTGATTGCAGACAAAACGCGCCACCTTCATAAACCCAATCTGCGTATAAATTGCCGCCTACCATTGCCGGACAAATTGTGATTAATGCGCTCGGTTTAGCAGCCGCCGCGTAGAGTTGAGTCATGCCTTGGTAGGAAAAACCGTACATTCCGACTTTGCCGTTACTTCCCGGCAAATTAGCTGCCCAATTGACGCTATCAAAACCGTCTTGTGTTTCGCTAACAAAAGGGTTAAATTCGCCCTCGGAAGTGCCGCGTCCCCGCACGTCTTGGATGACAACGATGTAGCCGTGTTTGGCGTACCATGCGGGATGGGAATATACGACTGTAGAGGCGATCGCCCTTCCGTAAGGTTGCCGCATTAACAATACTGGAAATTCGCCCTCCGCATCGGGGCGGTAGATGTCAGCATCTAAACGCAGGCTATCTGTAGTTAGCATTGACGCTGTTTCTTTCGGACAAAGTTTCAGCATAAATCCTAAAAAACATCAAATAAAAAAGTTCGTAGTAAGGGCTTTAGTGCTTTTTCTAAAGAATCAAGTCCTTACTACAAACCTAGGAATCAAGTCCTTACTACAAACCTAGCACGGTACGAGTACATCCGATCGGCCGAGAACTCTCATATCTTCCTCATCGAGTTCGACTGGTGTACCGCTGCGAATTAGTTCCACAAAATTCTCATTCGGCACCATAATGCACAAAGTGTACAAACGTCCACTGCCCGTATTCTCAATTAGGTGAGTGCCTGTTGGAGGCACTAACAAACTATCTCCCGGTTGAATACTAACTGTTTTGCCATCGCAGGTTGCTTGCCCTGTACCTTTGAGTACAAAAAACATTTCTACTGCAAATTGATGGCGGTTGGGAGGAGTTTTGCCCCCCACATCGAAAATCTCCACGCAAACTGTTAATGAAACATTAGCTATTACCGGATCGAAGATGATAGCTAATCTATTAGTATCCCCCGGACTGATGCGAAATGCTTGGTAGTCTTTCGGAGACTTTATAACAGGAATGACGCACTGGTTTTTCATTTTTTTATTGTTAGTTGTCAGTGGTTATGTTTCTGCTGTCATTAGTGAGAATCCAGAGTCATTAGTCCGCCGCTCAACCTCCAAAGTTTATTAATTTCACAGGAGAGTTCGCTGTCAGAGCAGGAAGCGAGATATATAGGCTTTGCTGTGCGGGACTCTCGCACTCCTAAAAAACGCTTTTTACACTCCAGAGAGATACTCTCCTGATGACTGCTATTTAATTGCTTCTAACATAGCCTGAGAATCCGACAAAAAACCAAAACATTGTTTAACGTTATAAAGAGTAGCTTGCCAGCAATACTCGGGAGATGTCGTAGCTGTACAATCTTTGACTAAAATACAGTCGTAACCGAGGAAATTAGCATCTTGCAGCGTAGCCATGACGCACTGATCGGCGTTTACTCCTCCGAAGAAAAGTGTAGTTCTGCCGAGGTTCCGCAAGATACTATCTAAAGGAGTATCCCAAAAGCCGCTCATGCGATATTTATCAACGCAAATATCTTCGGGTTTGGGTTCCAATTCATCGACAACTGCGGCCGCCCAACTCCCTGCCATCAGTACAGGTGCGTTGTTTTTTGGCAGCGGATCTCCCAAACCTACGCCGTCGCCTGTGGGATTGTAAACGTGACGGGAAGCTGCACTAATATTGAGCAAATCGGGGCGGTTCCCCCAGTTAATCCAAATAATTGGTATTGCGTGCGATCGCAATTCGGGCAGCAAATTTTTTAAAGGATTAATTGGAGTTCTGGCGGGCGTTACATCTACCCCAATATGTGCTAGCCAACCGTCGGGATGACAGAAATCATTTTGCATATCTATCACCAACATTGCTGCTTTTGCTAAGTCCAAACGCAGGGTTTTAGTTTCTGTTTCCAGGGTAACAGGTTGAGGCGCGATCGGCGATCGGGTGATATCGGCAATTTTGGCATCAACTTTCCAAGCATTCGGCGGTACGCCCAAGGTGCGGAGAGAATCAGGATTCATATGATTGTGACTCAAAAACAATTTCAATCTTATAACTATTTGATTGTTACTAACTTGTCATATCTTAAATCTTTACTATAAGATAGTATCAGGGGGAACTTTTTGATAAATTTTAGGATTTATTAAGTTTATTACAGTTTGGTTATCGCAAATGTTAGCGCCCTGCAATCATCAAATAAAAATCAATGTAAATTTACAAAAAGGGTAAATCTGTGAGCTTTACAATTCAAAATGCTTTACTTCCGGTTGAGAGCGGTTATGAAACCGCAGATGTGCAAGTGGTGGATAATTGCATAAGTGCGATCGCGCCCCATAACTCCCCCTCTAATTCCCCCCCTTACCAAGGGGGGGATAGGGGGGGTGAAACAGTTATTAACGGCAAAAATAAGCTGCTGCTGCCCGGTTTTGTCAACGCGCACACTCACTCTTCAGAAATGTGGCAGCGGGGCATTATTCCCCCTTTGCCGCTGGAGTTGTGGATTGCCGAATTGTACGATTTTACGCCTCTAGAACCCGAACAAGTTTACTTGAGTGCCTTGGGAACTGCGGTAGAAACATTGCTGTCGGGCGGTACAAGCGTAGTCGATCATTTAGTTTTAATTCCGGGGCAAGAATTAGAGACTATCGCCGCCGCAGTTCGCGCTTATCAAGAAATCGGCATCCGCGCTTTTATCGGGCCGTTAATTCAAGATCAATCCCTGACGGCGGGAATGCCTTCTGGCGATAGCGGCATCGAACACGCGGCTTACATTCGATCGACTAAGGCAACTTTAGAGTTAATGGAAACAGCCATAAAACAGTTTCACAATCCCGAAAAAGGTGTTAATATGTTGTTGGCGCCGACGGGAATTCAACTGTGTTCCGATGCTTTGTTTGAAGGCTGCATCGAATTGAGCGATCGCTACAATCTTTGTCGGCACGCCCACCTCTTGGAAACCCCCGCTCAAAAACAGTTAGCTCACGAAAAATACGGCTGTAGCGCTGTCGAACACCTGCAAAGAATTGGTTATTTGAGTCCCAGAACTTCCTTAGCACACTGCGTTTGGCTGGACGATTCCGACATTGCGATTATGGCAGAAACGGGAGCGACAGTCGTACACAATCCCCTCAGCAACTTGCGCCTGGGAAGCGGGATTGCACCGATTTTGAAATACCGTCAAGCGGGAGTCAACGTATCTTTTGGCTGCGACGGCGCTGCTAGCAATGACTCTCAAGATTTGCTGGAAGCGATTAAAATTGGTTCGATTTTGCACAATATCACGGATTTGGATTACCGCCAATGGATTACACCGCGCCAGTCTGTAGAAATGGCATCCCTGGGAGGAGCAAAAGGCTTGAATCTCGCCGATGAAATGGGTTCTCTAACAGTCGGTAAAAAAGCAGATTTTGTGCTGTATGATTTAACCAGTTT
This sequence comes from Microcoleus sp. FACHB-61, assembly GCA_014695295.1. Lineage (GTDB taxonomy): Bacteria > Cyanobacteriota > Cyanobacteriia > Cyanobacteriales > Microcoleaceae > Microcoleus. The sequence goes on from JACJNY010000052.1 coordinate 48,842, forward strand.
ATCGTTGCTGCCGCGCACCGATCCGATTGGTTTGCTAATATTGGGACGCCCGACTAATGCGGTAGACAGCGTTTGGGTAAACGGCAAGCAAATTGTCGCAGAAGGTAAGGTGAAAACGATCGATGTTGATGCTTTGAGGCGGGAATTATTCGATCGCAGCGAGTGGACTAGCAAGCGTCAATCGCAAACGGTGAGCGAGATTGAAGCGCATTACCGCCAAGTGATGAAACTGCAAGGTTACTCTTAAAACCCGATCGCCCCACTCGATCGCAGCCCCCGCGAAACCCCCAACAAGCGCGTTAGCAAAGGCCGTGGGAGGAATGGGGGCGATCGAGCACAGCCGCATTTTATTAAAAATAATTATTTATTACACAATAATTAACATTTTCTTATTCCTGAAGGCAGAGGGAGCGATCGGTCATAACTTGCCCACAGAAAGAGGTATTTATACGCTGTGTTCCTTAAAATCGTTGCAGAGTGTATCAGGCGCTTAAAGGGCGCTTAAAGTCATATTAATATGCTGACAGCAAACTTTTTAGAGCCGAAGATATGGCGCCGCGGCCTCCTCTTCCTATTGATAATTGCAGTTATAAGTTTTGCCGCCTACAAAATAGAAATCACCTTAACAGGAACGCCAAAACTTTCTAAGACTTACACGCCCGCTACACAGCCGACACAACAAGAAATAGGCTCCTACGATCGGTTAGGCTTTGTAATTTCTAAAGAAGAGGCAGAAAGTTTGCGTCAAACACCTGAAGGACAAGAAGAATTGTCTCCCGAAAATGGCGCTGTTGCTATTACCGAGGATTTATTAAAACTCGGTCGCCAGGCATTTTATACAGAAACATTTGGCGGCGAATACTTTCAAAGCGATGTAGCCGGTGCCCTAGACGGCGCGATTAATCCCGTAAGTTTGGGGAAGGCGATCGCGCGGCTGGGAGGCAAGCCGACGACTAATTTGCAAATACCATTAGATGAAGATGTAGAAATTGGCGGCAAACTCTTCAAAGCCGGCACATTACTCAACACTGGATTAGACATACCAAAAGGTTCACTTCTTCCCTTAGGAATGCGTACCACCATCAAAGAAGGCAAGCTAAGAGTTGGCATTACTTGCGCTTTGTGTCACGTAACTTTAGACAGCAGCGGACGCATTTTAGAAGGCGCGCCCAACAGCGACATCAACACTGGTTTGCTGTTAGCATTTGGCACCAATTCAGCCGCCATGTTTCGCCAAACTGAGGTTAATCCCGCTCAAATTTCACCAGGAAAACATACATACATTAACGCCAGCGGAGAGACAGCATATTTGCCAGATGCAAAAGCACTAGAAGATGCAGTTGACGCACAAATGTTAGCATGGCCGCCGGGGAACTTCGATTCAACAGGCGATGTCGTTAACAATCCCTCCCAAATTCCCTCATCTTATACCTTTGAAAACTGGCCTTACAGTTGGAGCGGAGCTGCTTCTGTCGGCTGGTTTCACGGATTGACAACCCTCAACAACAACGTCCACGCTAGTAACTCGGATGCTACCACGGGTGCAGATTCCAGTTTGCCGCTAATAGGCATTGATAAAGAAACATATCTCGGCACGCTTCTGCAAAATTCAGCTAATCCATCATTTCGCTTGCCAGAAGGTGCAAAACCCTCAGAATTTTTCGACAAAATTGACCCGACACCGGGGGAACCTGGGATAAATCGAACTACCAAAATGCCCGGTTATCCGAAGGGTTCTATTTTTATGTTAGACGGATTGATGGCAAGCACGCCGGGACTGCCAGTTGCGGCGCAACTGAACGGAATGTCGGCTTGGCAAAACACGCTTGCACCGCCTCCAAATCAGCAGGCAAATGATGTGGAATCTTTACGGCGAGGTGCGAAGGTTTTTGCAGGAGCTGGTTGCATAGATTGCCACAGCGGGCGATATTTTACTAATCACGATGTTGTCCGGGAACAGGAAATAAAATCTCAACCTTCTCGGGCAAAAGCAATGGCAAAATTCCCCTTAATTTTCACCTCGCCTCAAACTTATGCCAACAGCGAAATTGTGCCTGTTTCGTCCAATGCACCTGTCTTAGATGTTCCTACAAATATCACGCCCAAACCACTGCAGGAGTTAGCTTATGCAGTTAACAATCCGGCGGGAGGTTACAAAGTACCGAGTTTAATCGGACTTTATTTAACCGCACCTTATTTGCACGATGGAGGCGTTGCGGCGGGTACGGAGCCAGACCAACTCGGAATGGCAGGCACGTTAATGCAGAATATTAAACCCGATCCGGCTGCTAGTTTGCGGGTTTTGGTTGACAGGAACTTGCGGGAAAAAGCAATTGCCGCTAACCGCGCTAATTCGGATTTGCAAGCGACAAATGTTGACGGCAGCGGACACGAATACTGGACAGATGAAACAACTGGTTATACTGCCCAAGAGCAAAATGATTTGATTCAATTTTTGCTGTCAATTGATGACAGTCCAGAAGTCCTACCTTCCAAATCAAGTTAATTAAAAATATGGCTGAGACGGTACTAATTACAGGTGCTTCTCAAGGCATCGGCAAAGCAACAACTCTTTTGTTTGCTAGCAAAGGTTATGATGTTGTGCTGGCGGCGCGCCAGAGCGATCGCCTGGAAGCTTTGGCTCAACAGGTAAAAGCGCTCGGTAGAAATGCTTGGGCTATTCCTGCTGATGTTAGAGATGCCGAACAAGTAAATTCACTGGTGCGCGCAGCGCTGGCTTGCTGCGGCAGTATTGACGTGCTAATTAACAATGCGGGCATCTACAGCTTGGGGCAAGTAGAGCAATATTCCTTGGAGGATTGGCACCAGATTATCGATACAAATTTGTGGGGATACATCCACACAATTCACGCCCTGCTGCCGCATTTCTTGGCGCGGGGCAGCGGTACAATTGTCAATGTGGGTTCGATCGGCGGCAAGATCCCGATCGCTTATCAAGTTCCTTACACTACTAGCAAATATGCTGTTACTGGATTGACGGAAGGATTGCACGCGGAATTATCGGATAAAGGTATTCGAGTTTGCGGCGTGCATCCCAATTTTATCAAGACTGACTTGATGGAAAGAGCTATATTTTTAGGGAAAGACAGGCAAGAAGTGCAGCAGCGACACGATTTAGTAAAAAAGGCGATCGAGAGTCCGCTGTTAGAAAATCCTGAAGATGTAGCAAAAGCTATTTGGCAGGCGGTTAAACACCCGCACTCTGAGATAATGGTTGGTTCGGCAAATGTGTCGCAGGCTAGTTATCGTTTGTTTCCGGGGTTGATGGATTGGATATTTAAGAAAATTTTTGGAATGAAAGATAATGGTTGAGGATTCATAGCTTTCTTTAAATGGGTAAATTCAGCTTTGTTTGATATGATCTTTTATTGTCCTCATAATCTCTTCTGGGGGCAGCACAAACAAAGCAAGGAAGGTTGAATGTTTAAATTGTACGGGTGGCGGCGAGGTTTGGTCTTAACTCTCGTTTTTGCGATCGCCCTTACCTCCTCCGCGATTTTATCCCCCCGTCTCTTGGCTCAAACCCCGCCCAAAACCCCAACAACCGAATTGCGCGGCGTTTGGCTGACGAACATTGACAGCGACGTTATTTTCTCCCGCAACAACATCATTGACGCTGTAAATCGACTGGACAAACTCAATTTTAATACCATCTATCCCACGGTTTGGCAAGGAGGGTATACGCTTTATCCGAGTGCTGCAGCCGAACGAGTATTCGGACAGTCTATCGACCCATCGCCCGGATTGAAAGACCGAGACATCCTCAAAGAAATTATAGCACAATCCCGCCAAAAAGGTATAGCAGTAATCCCCTGGTTTGAGTTTGGTTTCATGGCTCCCGCCGAATCGGAATTAGCCACACTTCACCCAGACTGGCTGGCGCAGCGGCGCGACGGTTCAACTATTTGGAAAGAAGGCAAACACGATCGAGTTTGGCTGAATCCCTTTCATCCCCAAGTGCAGCAATTTATCTTAGATTTAATCCTAGAAATTGTCGATAATTATGATATAGATGGCATTCAATTTGACGACCATTTCGGCTTGCCAGTAGAATTTGGCTACGAGCCGTTAACAGTGTCAATGTATCAGGAACAAATCAAAAGCCCTCCCTCCGACGACGCCCGCGAAACCTTCTGGGTGCGCTGGCGCGCTGACAAAATTAACGACTTCGTGGGGCGAGTTTCCCGCGCCATCAAATCCCGCAAAGAAAAATGTATTGTCAGCTTATCTCCCAACCCTTTTCACTTTGCTTTACCCGCCCACTTGCAGGACTGGTTTACCTGGGAAAGACGCGGCTATATCCAAGAAATTGTGTTGCAGGTTTATCGCAGCGATATCAAGCGTTTTAGTGCCGAACTGGAACGGGAAGAAGTCAAATTGGCTAAACTTAACATTCCAACTGCGATCGGCATTTTAACTGGTCTTAAAAATAATTCCGTGCCCCTAAAACAAATTCAAGAACAAGTGCAAGAAGTGCGAAAAAGAGATTTCGCTGGCGTGTCGTTCTTTTTCTACGAAAGTTTGTCGAATTGGGCGAAGGAAACCCCCGAACAGCGCAATTATGCCTTGCAAGAATTCTTCCCCACAAAGATGCAGCGCCCGCCATCCGAAGGCTGAATTTGAAACCTACGGTTAAAATGAGAAAAATCATACAGCGCTTAGGAATTGTCATCTTATCTTTGAGCCCTTTCCTAACAATTGGCTATCTCACTCCCAGAAAGTGGGGAAATTACTCGCAAGCAGATTGCACAATCTCTCTATACATTTCCAACCAAGGCATCCACACCGAAATCATTGTTCCAGTTAAAAATGAATATTTTGACTGGAATCAATTTTTACCGCTAACAGAAATAGGGCGGGATGCCACTTCTGATTATAAATATTTGTCTTTTGGCTGGGGAGATAGAGCTTTTATGCTGGAAACTGCCACATCAGGAAGTATCAACCCAGTTACAGCTTTCAAGGCGCTATTTCTCCCTACTCCGTCTACCGTACACGTTCAAAGTTATCGGGTTCTCCCCCAAAGTATAGAAACCAAATGTGTTAAAATTAGCGGCGAAAATTATCTGAAGATGGTAAATGTTATTAAAAATTCATTTTTATTAGACGCAGCAGGTAATAAAATTAAAATTAGCTACGGCTACGACAACAGCGACAGTTTTTATGAAGCCAAACGCAGTTACTCTATTTTGAGAACTTGCAATGACTGGACGGCAGAAGCTTTGCAAAAAGCTGATGTCAATACTCCTTTCTGGTCTACGCTTTCTTCGGCGATTATGTTTCATTTAAATAGCGGTTGCGAATGTCACAAATAAATGGTAAGGGGTAATACCATTTGAGATTTGAGATTTGACATTTGAGATTTGAGATTTGAGATTTGAGAATTCGGAATGAATGATTATGTATGGGTTGGGATCACGGGCATAAAGTTGCATTCTTTTTTTTAACTGGTATCATAAAACTTCATTAAGATTGTAAGCATCAATAAACAATGGTAGTATAATATAGTCAGGAGAGTTAAATGAAAAAATTGTTGCACTCGTTAAAAAATGGAAAGTCTAAATGCAACTAGCAGAGAGGCACATCATTAAATCTACGGAACACCGTTTCGCATTGATTGATGGATTAGCTTTTGAATCCAAGAATCTCTACAATGCCGCTAATTACGTCATTCGTCAGAGTTTTGTTTATGGATGGGGTTACATCAATTACAACGAAATGAACCGTTTAATGAAGTCTCATCAAACATACAAGGCTTTGCCTGCTAAAGTCAGTCAACAAATTTTGATGATATTGGACAAGAATTGGAAATCGTTTTTTGAAGCAGTCAAAGCTTACAAAGTTGATTCCTCTAAATTTACAGGTCGCCCGAACATACCGAAATATAAAGATAAAGTCAAGGGTCGAAATATTCTTGTCTATACGATTCAGGCGATTAGTAGCAAGCAATTGAAGAAAGGAATTATCAAGCTTTCGGGTACGGAAATTTCAATCAAAACCAAAGTAAAACCCGAGCGAATTTGCCAAGTTAGACTGGTTCCCCAATGCGATTATTATGTAATCGAGGTAATTTATAATGAGCCGGAGTCCACCATTAGCGACGATAAATTTATAGCTAGTATTGATTTAGGACTGAATAATTTGGTGGCGTTAACTTCAAATCAGCAGGGTTTTACCCCTCTCCTGATTAACGGGCGACCATTGAAATCAATTAATCAGTTCTACAACAAACGTAAAGCACAGTTACAATCTCAGTTAAAAGGAAGTCGCAAGAGTTCACCCCGCATTCAACGTTTAACTCGCTGTCGCCACCAAAAAGTAGATAATTACTTGCATCATGCCAGTCGGCTAATAGTCGATATTTTTGTCGCCCAACAAATTGGGACGTTAGTAATTGGTAAGAATGCACAATGGAAAAGCGAGATTGACTTAGGAAAGCAAACCAATCAAAACTTTATCAGTATCCCTCATGCTCGACTGATAGAAATTTTGGAATACAAAGCTCGATTAGTTGGGATTAAGGTGATCGTGCAAGAAGAATCTTACACCTCGAAGTCGAACTTCCTGAATCTAGATCCGATTCCTGTGTACGGGCATATTGGCGCTGATGGTGTCGTATTTAGTGGTAAGCGAATCAAGAGAGGATTGTACAAGACATCGGTCGGTCAATTAATTAATTCCGATGTTAACGGCTCTTACAACATTCTGAGAAAAGCAATCCCAAATGCGTTTAGCAATGGGATAGAGAGCTGCGTAGTTCAGCCAAGGCGGGTCAATCCGCTCAAAGTACAAGCGAAAGGGGAGGGACTTAATGCCTCCCATGTCATGTCATAAATGACTATACTTTTACTAGCTATAATTAGCAATTTGAGGAAAAATCATGAATGTAATTCCAGCGATCGACTTATTGGATGGAAAATGCGTCAGATTGTATCAGGGAGACTACGCCAAGTCTCAAACTTTTAACGACAACCCCGTCGAAGTCGCCAGACAGTGGGTAAATGAAGGCGCAACCATGCTGCATTTAGTAGACCTCGACGGCGCCAAAGCAGGTCATCCAGTCAACCAAGCAGCCATTGAAGCGATCGTCCGATCGGTAGACGTTCCCTGTCAAGTAGGTGGGGGAATGCGCGATCGCGCTTCTGTTGCTGCTATCCTCAATTTAGGCGTTCGGCGCGTCATTCTCGGCACTGTCGCCGTCGAACAACCGCAATTAGTCGGCGAATTGTGCGGCGAATTTCCCGGCAGAATTCTGGTTGGCATCGATGCCAGAAATGGTAAAGTTGCGACTAGAGGCTGGCTAGAAACTTCGGAAGTTTTAGCAACAGAATTGGCGCAAAAAATGGCCGAGTTAGGCGCTGCTGAAATTATTTACACCGACATTCACCGCGACGGTACTATGGAAGGGCCGAATTTGGAATCTTTGCGCGAAATTGCTAACGCTATTTCAATTCCGGTGATTGCTTCCGGTGGCGTTAGTTCGATCGCAGATTTGTTGAGTTTGCTGGCTTTGGAACCAATAGGTGTCAAAAGTGCGATCGTCGGTAGGGCAATTTATACTGGCGATATCTTGCTAAAAGAAGCAATTCAAGCAGTCGGACAAGGGCGGTGGCAGGATGTACCCCCAGATTTGGGTTCTTCGAGTTTTGCTTGATAGTCATGTCGAGTTAACTGGCTACCCAATATGTAACAGTTATCCATTTTCCGACTCACAGTGAACAGTCACCAGTCAACAGTCAGCGTAGAATCGTCTTTCTTACCATCCTCGTACCCATGTTTTTGAACCATACAATTACAGCTTTAAGTTCTGGGATGGCATCCCTAGTTGCTCCCCTACCTTTGTTAGCAACAGTCGAGGCAGAAAATTCGCCGATCGTTATGAGCGGAGTTTTGCTCACTTTGGTAGTGATTTATCTCGCCAGTAAATTAGGCGCGGAAGTGGCTCTAAAATTTGATTTTCCGCCGGTTTTGGGTGAACTTGTAGCAGGGGTGATTATTGGAATATCTGCTTTACACTTAATCGTTTTTCCCGGAAGCGGGCTGTCAGCCTCAGACTCAGGGATTATGGCAGTTCTGCAATCGATTAATCATCTGTCTCCTGCCGCCCTCACCAGTGTCTTTGAATCGCAGAGTGAAGTCATTTCAGTGCTAGCTGAATTAGGCGTGATTATTCTGCTGTTTGAAATTGGCTTAGAGTCGGATCTCAAACAACTCAAGCAAGTCGGAATTCAAGCTACCGTTGTTGCCTGCGTAGGTGTGGCAGTTCCCTTTGCCGCTGGTACTGCAGGCTTGATGATCATTTTCCACACGGCGGCAATTCCAGCAATTTTTGCGGGGGCTGCTTTGACGGCAACCAGCATTGGAATTACATCTAAAGTGTTGTCTGATTTAGGACAACTGAACTCTAAAGAAGGTCAAATTATTGTCGGTGCGGCGGTGATTGATGATGTGTTGGGAATTATTGTCCTGGCTGTTGTCGCCAGTTTAGCCAAAACCGGTGAGATTGATGTTGTTAATGTCATCTATTTGATTGTCAGTGCAACTGTTTTTCTGCTAGGTTCGATTCTGTTGGGTGGTGTCTTCGACAAAACCTTCTCGGCGGTGGTGCTTCAACTCAAAACTCGCGGCAATATTATCATCCCGGCATTTATTTTTGCCTACTTCATGGCTTTTCTGGGCAATGCAATTCATCTCGAAGCGATTTTGGGTGCGTTTGCGGCTGGTTTGGTGTTGGATGAAAGCGATGCCCGCGAGGAGTTGGATGAAATGGTGAAACCCATCGCAGATTTATTTGTACCCATCTTTTTTGTAACGGTGGGAACACGGGCGGATTTGGGGGTTTTGAACCCAACAGTGCCGGATAATCGGGCGGGACTTTTGATTGCCGTATTTTTGATTGTGGTTGCTATTTTGGGCAAGATCGTAACAGGTTGGGTGGTGTTTGGCCAGCCGGGAATCAATCGATTGGCGATCGGAGTGGGGATGATTCCTCGGGGCGAAGTCGGGTTAGTGTTTGCCGGCATCGGTTCGGCGAGTGGGGTTTTGGATAAACCGTTAGAAGTCTCGATTATTATCATGGTGATTCTAACCACATTTTTGGCTCCGCCTTTTCTGCGGATTGCTTTTGGCGATACGGTAGTGCCTCCTGCTAGTGGGGCACTTTCTAGCGAAAAAATCGTTTGATTGAGGGAATTTGAGTCTGGGCGATCGACTGATTTAGAAACAAATGCCGACGGCGCCAAAGCAGGTCATCCAGTCAGCCAAGCAGCCATTGAAGCGATCGTCCGATCGGTAGACGTTCCCTGTCAAGTAGGTGGGGGAATGCGCGATCGCGCTTCTGTTGCTGCTATCCTCAATTTAGGCGTCCGGCGCGTCATTCTCGGCACTGTCGCCGTCGAACAACCGCAATTAGTCGGCGAATTGTGCGCGGAATTTCCCGGCAGAATTCTGGTGGGAATAGATGCCAGAAATGGTAAAGTTGCGACTAGAGGCTGGCTAGAAACTTCGGAAGTTTTAGCGGCAGAATTGGCGCAAAAAATGGCCGAGTTAGGGGCGGCTGAAATTATTTACACCGACATTCACCGCGACGGTACTATGGAAGGGCCGAATTTGGAATCTTTGCGCGAAATTGCTAACGCTATTTCAATTCCGGTGATTGCTTCCGGTGGCGTTAGTTCGATCGCAGATTTGTTGAGTTTGCTGGCTTTGGAACCAATTGGTGTCAAAAGTGCGATCGTCGGTAGGGCAATTTATACCGGTGATATCTTGCTAAAAGAAGCAATTCAAGCAGCCGGACAAGGGCGGTGGCAGAATGTACCGCCAGATTTGGGTTCTTCAAGCTTTGCTTGAGCGTCTGAATCCTTTTGCCCGCATTAAAAAAACCGGAACGCTTCAGTTTGTGTGCGTCCCGGAGTGTCTGGTTTCAACGTCTTTTTTACTATCATCGTAACCATGTTTTTGAACCATACAATTACAGCTTTAAGTTCTGGGATGGCCTCCCTAGTTGCTCCCATACCTTTGTTAGCAACAGTCGAGGCAGAAAATGCGCCGATCGTCCTCAGCGGAGTTTTGCTCACTTTAGTAGTGATTTACCTCGCCAGTAAATTAGGCGCGGAAGCTGCTATAAAATTTGATTTTCCGCCGGTTCTGGGTGAACTTGTAGCAGGGGTGATTGTTGGCGTATCTGCTTTACACCTGGTCATTTTTCCCGGAAGCGGGCTGTCAGCATCCAACTCAGGGATTATGACAGTTCTGCAATCGATTAATCATCTGTCTCCTGCCGCCATCACCAGTGTGTTTGAATCGCAGAGTGAAGTCATTTCAGTGGTGGCTGAATTAGGCGTGATTGTTCTGCTGTTTGAAATTGGTTTGGAGTCGGATCTCAGACAACTAAAAGAAGTGGGGGTTCAAGCCGTCGTTGTCGCTTGTGTCGGCGTGGCAGTTCCCTTTGTCGCTGGTACTGCGGGCTTGATGATAATTTTCCACACGGCGGCGATTCCGGCGATTTTTGCGGGGGCTGCTTTGACGGCAACTAGCATCGGAATTACGTCGAAAGTTTTGTCGGAATTAGGACGGCTGAAATCTAAAGAAGGTCAAATCATTGTCGGTGCGGCGGTGATTGATGATGTGCTGGGAATTATTGTCTTGGCTGTTGTCGCGAGTTTAGCGAAAACCGGTGAGATTGACGTTGTTAATGTCATTTATTTGATTGTCAGTGCAAGTGTCTTTCTACTGGGTTCGATTCTGTTGGGCGGCATCTTTAACAAAAGCTTCACTGCGGTGGTGGAGAAGCTCAAAACTCGCGGCAATATTGTGATTCCCGCCTTTATTTTTGCCTTGTTCATGGCGTTTCTGGCCAATGCAATTCATCTCGAAGCGATTTTGGGTGCCTTTGCTGCGGGCTTAGTTTTGGATGAAAGCGATGCGCGCAATGAGTTGGATGAATTGGTGAAACCCATCGCCGATATGATTGTACCCATCTTCTTTGTGACGGTGGGAGCCAGGGCAGATTTGGGAGTTTTGAACCCAGCGGTGCCGGAGAATCGGGCGGGACTTTTGATTGCCGTATTTTTGATTGTGGTTGCTATTTTGGGCAAGCTGGTGACTGGTTGGGTGGTGTTTGGTCTGCCGGGAATCAATCGATTGGCGATCGGAGTGGGGATGATTCCTCGGGGCGAAGTCGGGTTAGTGTTTGCCGGCATCGGTTCGGCGAGTGGGGTTTTGGATAAACCGTTAGAAGTCTCGATTATTATCATGGTGATTCTAACCACATTTTTGGCTCCGCCTTTTCTGCGGATTGCCTTTGGCGATACGGTAGAGCCTCCTGCTAGCGGGGAACCTTCTAGCGAGCAAATCGTTTGATTAGCGGGTGATATTAAGTCTGTTTTGAGGTGGTTGGGGGCGATCGGCTGGTCTTGAACCACTTTCCGGCGATCGTCTCCATTGCTACTCATTCGCCTCCAGGTTATGTTGCATTTCCACACCAACGGCACCAGCAGCCGCCTCTAAACTTTCTAGCAGTGCGTTTGACACATTTTGTCGATCGACCAGGCTGCGGTTTTGACTGAGCTTATACTAGCCTTCCAACCCAGTAAAACTCCTCTCAAAACCCACAATGCCGTTCATCAAAGCTTCACGAAAGCTGTTCGATAAACTATCCCAGTGCGATTTTTAGCTAGCTTCATAGGTCTCTCTCAACAGAAACGCTATATAGCAATCCTAAATCATTTGTGAATTTCTTACTCCCTCCCCTTGGTAAGGGGAGGGTTGGGGTGGGGTAAAAAATTTACGACTCATTTAGGATTGCTATATATAGAGGAATGTGATAGCAGTTATTTACCCACGAGTGCTACAGCACCGCTTTGCAAAACAGGAATTTCAATTAGGAACTCTGTTCCTTGATGGGGCTGAGAGAAGCACTGGAGAGAGCCACCGTGCTTATCAACTACAATTTGGTAGCTGATGGATAGCCCTAATCCAGTTCCTTTACCCGTTGGTTTTGTGGTGAAGAAGGGATTGAATACCTGTTGTCTAACAGTTTCCGTCATCCCAGGCCCATTATCTTGAACTTGAATCACCACGTTTTTACAATAACCGCGCTGAGTTTCGTTTGTAACTAGCTTAGTCCGAATAGTGATGCGACTGGGATTCTTTTGGATGTCTTTTAGAGAACGCTGATTGTCGTAGTTTTCTAAAGCATCGATCGCATTTGCCAGAATATTCATAAAAACTTGGTTCAACTGTCCGGCATAGCACTCTACTCGCGGTAAGTCGCCGTACTCTTTGACAATTTCAATAGCAGGATGATCCGGTTTTGCCTTCAGTCGATTTTGCAAAATCATCAATGTGCTGTCAATTCCCTCGTGGATATCAACTGGCTTCATTTCTGCCTCATCCAGCCGCGAGAAGTTTCGCAGCGACAGGACAATTTGACGAATGCGATCGGCTCCTACCTTCATTGAAGTCAGCATTTTGGGCAAATCTTCACTAATGTAGTCCAGCTCGATCTCTTCAATTTTTTCCTGAATCTCGCTATTAGTAACTGGATAGGTTTGCTGGTAAAGCTGAATCAAGTTTAGTAAATTTTGCGTGTAGTCGGCAGTATGGCTCAGGTTGCCGTAGATAAAGTTGACTGGATTATTAATTTCGTGAGCAACACCAGCAACCAGTTGCCCCAAACCAGACATTTTCTCTGCCTGAATCAGTTGTGCTTGAGTTTGCTGTAAGGTTTTGAGTGCAACCTCAGCTTCCTCTTTTGCTTGCCTTAACGCAGCTTCGGCTTGCGTGCGCTCAGTAATATCCAGTGTCAAGGATGCAACTCCAACAATCTTTCCAGCATCCCCTACTAAAGGCGTATTGAACCATTCGCAAATAATGGTTTTGCCGTCTTTCGTAATATTTTCGTTGACGCTGTAGCGTCCTCGGGGCTCAATCAACAGCTCGTTCATAACTCGATCGACTATCTTTCTGGCAGACGCAGGCACAATTAATTCTGCGGCATGGTGTCCGATCGCTTCTGTAGCCGTGTAACCAAAAATCTGCTCTGCCGCTGGATTCCAGGCAGTGACTTTAAAGTTTAAATCCCATTCCACAACTGCCAGCGAACTTTGGCGGAATAGAAAAGATAGCCGCTGCTCGGACGTTTTGAGTTCTTCTTCTGCCTGTTTCCGTTCAGTAATGTCAATCCCTGTTTTGATGATGTACTCAATTTCACCCCGATCGTCCACTAAAGCAGTAGCTGACCAGGCAATCCGTCTGAGTTGTCGATCTTTGCTCACCCAACTGCCTTCATACTGCTGGGGAAAATTACCAGCTTTTAAAGACTCAAAAGTAGTTTTGGCTTGTCCAGCTAAGTCTGAGTTCGGGAACAAGTCCCAAAAGTAGCGCCCCTTCACTTCAGTAAACGAGTAATCAGTCATTTGTTCGCAAGCTCGGTTAAAGCGAACGATTTGTCCCTGCGGGTCGAGCACAACTACCAGGGCACCTGCAATTTCAAGAATGGCTGAAACGAAATTGCGTTCCACTTCAACTGCTGTAATCAGTTCCTCTAACTGGGTTGCCATATTGTTAAAGGCGATCGCCAATGTCCCCAGTTCGTTTTGGCTGTGGATGTTGACCCGTGTATCTAATTGCCCCGCACTGAGTTCAGTAGCTGCCGCCGTTAAGTGCTCCAGCGGCACCACAATTTGCCGAATAAATACAAAGCCAATGCCAACAGCGACGATCGTCACCACCGCCAATGAGCCTCCCATAATTGAGAGCATTTGGTAAACGGGAGCATACGCCTCAGCCGTTGGCAGTTCTACAACCACATTCCAATTCACGCTCCGAACTAAGGCAGTGGCTCCCAATACTTCTACCTGCTTTAGACCCTGATAAACGTTAAGGCGCTTAGTATCTTCGGATGCTTTCAAGAATTGAAAAAACGGGCGATTAGAAATATCTTGAAGTTGAAACGTTTCTGGCTTACTACCCTTTTGAGCAATGAGAAAATTACGCTCATCAACTACATAGACATAACCCGTCTTGCCAACCTGCGTTTGGGAAACAATAAACCAGAGAAAGTTGAGATTTACCTGCGCTAATAGCACCCCATCCACCTCATCTCGCTCATTCCGAATAGGAACCGCCAGAACGGTGGTTGGTTCGTGAGTTTGAGGATTAATTTCTACAGGACTCACATAATCTTCCTGTTGTTTGAAGGCACGAATAAACAGTGGCGAATTGGCTGGATTTTCTAATTTAAGCGGTTCGTAGGGTGAAACTGACGCGATAACTTGTCCCTTCCGGTTCAAAATGGCAACTGCTTCATAAGCATCATTATGACGAGTCAACGCTTCCAACAGGCTCTGCTGCGCTTGAGGTTGAAATTTTGTGAGTCCTTTGACCCTAGCTAAATAGCTCAGTTTTCGTTTCAAGTCATCTAGATAATTATCAATCTGCCCTGCTGCTGTCTGACTGCGCTCTTGTTGGAGCGATCGCGATTGCTGGATCTGCGCCTGAAAGCTGAGGTAGATCAGCAAGCCACCTGTGGGCAGTAAGCTCAGGAGAACCAAAAATATCAAACCATAGCGGAGCTGATGTGCAATAGAAAAGAAGCGTTGCCAGAGATATGAAGGGGAGCTTTTGGCAATCGGCAGAGCGCGATCGTAGCGTTGATTTTGCATCGGACTTAGGATCAATATTGGTAAATCAATTAATCGGCGCACTAAGGAGAAACATCGATTTTGCCAGTCGTCACAGCTTCTCGGATGGTCTTGAAAGTGTCCTCTTCCTGAGACGTGAGACTACCACGGAAAGGGGCAAAGTCATAGATTTTTTCCCTCAGCCCAAACTTGTAAAGTTTTCCTTCCCAGCGACCTTGCTGGGTTAATACGACCGCATTTAGCACCAGATTGGGAATGTCCTGCAGAACGCTAGTTAGGACTTTGCCGGGAGCCAGTTCGTACTGATCCTTTGCCCAACCAATCACAAAGACTCCTGGCTTTTGCGTAACGGCTTTTAGGGCAGCTAACCCTGCCTCATCCGCGTTGATTGTCAAAACATCTACTCCAGAGGCAACCATATCCGTTGCGACTTTGGTGGCTTTGTCCGTATCACTCCAAGTGTTGAGAAAAGCAGTCGAGGGTTGAACAGAGGGATTCGTTGCCTTCACTCCCCGCCTAAACAAAGCTTCTTCTTCTTTGTAAACCGGATAAGGTGCACCCACAATATAGCCAACTTTATTGCTTTTGGTCTTCATGGCAGCCAAAGCGCCTGTGAGGTAGCCCACCTCACCCGATCGAAAGGCAACAGCCCCCAAATTTTTGTTATTCCCTGGATGCGTTGTAATCAGGGCAAATTTCGTTCGCGGAAATTCTTTAGCGACCTTTTCGGCAGCTTTGGAATAGGCACCACTGCATGCAATTACCAGGCCATAGCCTGACTGGGCATATTTGCGAATGGCAGCTTCACTATGTTCACCGTCAATATTATCAGTAAAGTCTACCTGAGCATTAAATTTATCTTTGATTAGATTCAATCCTTCAAAGCAGCCTTGAGCCCAACTGTTGTTATCTTTAGGCCCTATGGTGACCATTGCCACTCTAAAGCTGCTAGAGGTGCTTGCTTCAGGGGAAGAGTTTACGTTCGGAGTCGATCGACTGCAACCGATCGCAAAAAATAGAGCTAAAGCCGCCAGAGTCATTTGTTTCAAGAGAGATTGAATTCGCATAATAGCTTTTCGCAGCAATATTACTTTTTCTACCTCAATAAATTTGTTTAACGCTATCTCAACAATCTTCACAGCTCTTACTCTCGATCGCATTTAATGACTCTGACAGATTCAGCGTACCAGTCATTTAACCTCAAAAACAAGTAAGGACACGGCAGTGCCGTGTCCTTACAACTCTAACCTGGAATTAACCGACTTCGCGATTACTTAACAAACAGCATTTCTTGATAAGTAGGCAGAGGCCACAAATCATCAGCCACTTCACCTTCCAGAGCATCCGCATACTTGCGAACCTCATCCATCAAAGGACGAATTGTTTGTGAAGCATACTGCATATGGTCTTCTGTCGAAGCAAAATCGTGCTTGCTCAAAGCAGCACTCAATTTGCTCGCAGTATCCATCATGGACTTAACCAGCACCGCTACTTTTTCGGCACTTTCCTTTTCCAGTTCAATCCCAATCTCTTTCAACTTAGAAATCGTGCCGGAAAGTTCAGCTAAATACCTCACCGCTGCCGGGTAAATGATGGTTTTTGCCATGCTTGTTACCAGTTTTGCTTCGACTTCAATTGCCAGCAAATACTGCTCTGCATAAACATCGTAACGGCTTTCCAATTCAACGGGAGTCAGAACACCTGTCTTTTCAAACAAGTCTTCAATGTATCCTTCCTTCAACACGGGCAAAGCATCTGCCGTAGTCCGCAAGTTAGCTAAACCCCGTTCCTCAACGGCCATTTTGTGCCATTCTTCCGAATAGCCGTTGCCGCCAAATACAACCGCACCGTGCTCGTCCATCACTTCTTTGAGAAGTGTTTGGATGGCAGCATTCAGTTCAGTTCCGTTAGCCAAATCGCTTTCTAATTTGTTAGCAATCCAGTCCAAAGAATCTGCAAGAATTGTATTCATAGCCACCAGCGGCCCGGAAACAGACTGACCGGAACCTACTGCACGGAATTCAAACCGGTTTCCCGTAAAGGCAAAGGGCGAAGTCCGGTTTCTGTCTCCAGCATCCTTCATGAAAGTAGGCAGTGTTTCTACACCTAAGTTCATAATTCCCCGACATTTAGAGTCCTTAACTTCTCCCCGGCTAATTTGCCCGAAGATATCTTCTAATTGCGAACCCAAATAGACAGAGATAATTGCTGGCGGAGCCTCATTTGCCCCCAATCGGTGGTCGTTGCTGGCAGTCGCAACTACCGCGCGCAACAGCGGGCCGTATTTGTGAACTCCGCGAATCACAGCGCCGCAGAAAACTAGAAATTGTACGTTCGAGTGCGGTGTATCGCCCGGGTCTAATAAGTTTCCTTGGGTGGCATTGCCGATCGACCAGTTGACGTGTTTGCCGGAACCGTTAATGCCGGCGAAAGGCTTCTCGTGCAGCAAACACATAAAACCGTGTTTCTTCGCAGTGTTGCGAAGAATTGTCATGGTTAATTGTTGGTGGTCGCTGGCGACGTTTGCAGCTTCAAAAACTGGTGCAATTTCAAACTGACCGGGAGCTACTTCGTTGTGGCGGGTTTTGGCAGGAATTCCCAGCCGGTACATTTTTTCTTCTACTTCCTGCATGAAGACTTGAACGCGCTCTGGAATCGCTCCAAAATAGTGGTCGTCAAATTGCTGACCTTTCGCAGGAGGTTTGCCAAAAAGGGTGCGACCTGCTAGCAGTAAATCTGGGCGGCTGTTGGTGAAATTAGCATCTACCAGGAAGTATTCTTGTTCGGAACCGCAACTGGAATTGACCGGAGCAACTTCGGTATTTCCTAATAGCTTTAACACTCGGGTTGCTGCTTTGTTCATTGCGGCAATGGAACGCAAAAGCGGCGTTTTCTTGTCTAAGGCTTCACCTGTCCAAGAGATGAAAACAGTAGGAATGCACAAGGTCATGCCGTTGTCTGTTTCCATGACATAAGCAGGGCTGGTGACATCCCAGGCTGTGTATCCGCGAGCGGCGGCCGTGGAACGAATGCCGCCGTTGGGGAATGAGGAGCCATCGGGTTCGCCTTGTACGAGAACTTTGCCGGCAAATTCTGAGATGACGGAGCCGTCGCCTTGCACTGAGATGAAAGCATCGTGCTTTTCGGCGGTGCTGTTGGTTAGCGGGTAAAATACGTGGGCGTAATACAGCGCTCCTTTGGAAATAGCCCAGTCTTTCATTGCTGCTGCAACTACATCAGCTACGGAATCATCGAGTTTTTTGCCGGTTTGAACGGTGTTTTTTACTGATTTGAAAATACTTTTGGGCAGACTTTCTTGCATCTTGCTCAGACTAAAAACGTCTGTTGCCCACATATCTTCTAGACGCTTGGGAGGCCGGGCAGGCATCTGTTTGCGGTTGACGATTTGAGAAATGGCTTGAACGCGCGATTCGTTTCCACTCATGGTTATTTTTATTGGGGTTGCAGGACGAGTAGTTGTGAAAAAATAGATGTTAGCAAAAGTCTAACGATTGACAAATATGTTAGATTTACCCAAGATTTTTTGTCAAAGCTAACTTTTGGGAGAAGGCCTTTTTTGGCAGGCTCTAAAAGATTGGAGGAGAGAGGCGGAATCACTTCGCCGTCCATCGGCTGTGACAATCCAGTGTGAGATGCGGTTGGATTTCGGTTATTAGCAATAAAATAGATGACAAGAGCCTGTACTAACTTGAGTCAACATGATAGATGTCTGCGCTGCACAGATTTAGTAGCTAATCTTCACCCTGGTCAGCTCAAAAATTTTGTGCAAATCAATTCCGATGAATTCAGGTCAAAACTACTTATGGTTTTTAACGGTTCGACGATCGATAAATCGCAGTCCAGCAAACAACGCACTCGTTTAGGGGTTTTGGAGAATTATGGAGAGTACACAATCTACACTTGGAGAGTTTAAACAATCATTAACCAAATAAATGTATTGTAGGCTACAGAACTTTAGGTTTTTTTTCAGAAGGGTCGCACCGATCGCACACAACCGCAAGATGTCAGTTTAACAGGACGCTGGGCGGTGAAACAGGGGGGCGATCGTACATTTACAGGACTTATCGAGGGATACTATATATAGTGTGCCAAGAAAGAGATCTCGCTTTGGCGTTGCTGAATTCGGGTATGAAATTTGTAGGGGCAATCCCCCCGTGGTGGCCGCACCGCTGACGGGGTAAGCTTTTATTTAGCAGCCCCACAAAACTTTCCCGGCGCAGTAATGGGGATTTCTATGAATTTAAAAGGAAGAGATTTAGAGCAATAGTTCAGACAGTTTGAGACGCTGTTTAGTGAGAATAAATGAGTAAAATTTAAACTTTATTTAACTCGTTGGTAATCCGAAGACTTCAGAGCATGAGCCAAAAAGCGTTCTGTGTAGTACAAAGCAAGTTGATTGCTCGGGCCATTAAAAACTGCATCAAAGGCGTGTTCAGCCCAAGGAATTTCGAGCAAAATAGCCCGATCGCCCGTGGCTCGCAATCGTTGGTAGAGCGATCGACCAAACTTGGGCTGAACGATATGGTCGCGACCTGCATAAACCAGTAGAGAAGGGGGAAGATTGGGTTTAATATAATTTATGGGAGAAGCCCGACGGTAAAGCTCATTGAGTTCGTCTGGGGTTCCTCCCAAAAAGGCGCGCAAGACGGCTCGAACATTTATGGCATCAGGAAAAGGTGGGTCATTGTATCCCCGGATCAGGTCATTTGGCCCGTAATAGTTCACCACTGCTCGAACTGGAAGCACACTAGAATCATAAGCAGTTAGCATTGCTAAATGGGCACCTGCAGACCTTCCCATCAAAGCAATTCGATCGAGATCGATTTCCCAATCACCAGCATGAGTTTTGATATAGGAAAGAGCGGCTTGTACGTCCTCAAGCTGAGCAGGAAATCGATATTTGGGAGCGTGGCGGTAAGCAATTGCGACAACACAATAGCCTTGGGTGGCCATATAGCGGCTGAATTCTTCATTGGAATCGGCATTGCCTCTCTGCCAAGCTCCCCCGTAGAGTGTGATAATCGCCGGATATTTGCCAATTTGCATCGGCCGATAAAGGTTTAGTTGCAGTGAAACTCCGTCAGGGTTGGCAAATACAATAGCCCGATCGATCCTAACCTCTCTGATGGGAAATCCTCGGAACGCATCTGCGAGGATAAACGGTTGAGGGCGTAGCTGCGCGCGATGGGCAAAAGGAACGGCTGCTAAATAGTTTTCTCCTAGAACAGCTTGGACTTGGGTAGCTATGGCTGCATTGGCTGCTGGGAACTGAATCAGGGGAAGCAGGCCCAGGATTAGGGCGAACAGGTTACAAATCAGTAAAATAATGTAGACTTTGCCTTGATGCCGTCCCAGCAGGTTCAGCACAAGGGCGATCGTATTGATACCGACCAACCAGGGACTGATTTCTGGTGCTCCCACCGCCAAAGGGTACAGGAACATCGTGGGTGCTGGTACGATGACCCAGAGACTGAGAAATAGCCCGATCGCACTCAGGAACCAAGAAATAAATGGCGAGACTAAGAATGCTGCCAATAAAGGTAACTTTTTGCGGTTCTTCTTGTGGATCATCTGATTTTCGCAGCCTAATTTTTAATCAGTTTAAATTAATCTGGTGGTTTTTATTGGTAAGTCGATCGCCTCTGGCATTTTACCCAACCAGCAGCTTCCTTGACTCCGACATCCTGCGTCGAGCGAAAATGCTTTGCATCGTTGTATTTTCATCTTTGACGTTGTTCGCTGTTTCTGGGAATGTTAAGCTGAGGTTCTCTGGCTAAACTAGCTCTATGGGCTGTTACTCATCAAAAGTTTGGCTATTATTCCGATTTTGGTAGTTAGACAGAGACAGCACTTAGGCACGGGTGTGGAGAAACCGGGTTTTTTTACAGATTTTTGAAATTTATGGAAACCTCAAATCGGGACGCAATTAAATTGTAGACCAAGTGTATTTATCAGGTAAAATCGAGTCTAATCCTTTAACTGCTGAGGCATAGTCTCATGCCCATTCCCAAACTCAGTGAAACAACGATCGAGCATCACACCTCTGCCCAATCTCTCAAGCGGGGTGAAGCTTACTATTTAGCTGGCAATGTTACTAGCGCAGTCCGGCGTGGCAATATGGTGCAAGCAGTAGTGGAGGGTTCCGAAGTAGAACCCTACCGTGTTACCCTGCCCTTTGATGATGCCGGATTAGCATCTACATTATTCTGCACTTGTCCTTACGATAACGGTGGGTGGTGTAAACACATTGTTGCGACGTTGTTATTGTGTCTGCGGCAACCAGAAATAATTGAGCAGGGCCCGACATTGGAACAATTGCTCGATCGCCTCAACGATGTACAAACCCAGCAATTAATACAGCATTTAGTAAAAAAAGAACCATCACTCATTGATGCGATCGAACAATACATTAACTTAAGTGCTATTCCTGCACCTTCAAACCAACCTACCAAAGCACCGCGCCACACCTCCATCGATCCTGCTCCCTTTCGACACCAAGTACGACGAATTTTGCGAGAGGCTGTGAGGTATTTGGAGGATGGATGGGAGGAAGACCCGATTACAGAAGAACTTTTAGATGTAATTCAGCGCGCCCAGGAATTCAGCGAACAGGGGGATGGCAACAACGCCTTAGTAATTTTAGAAGCCATCACCACAGCCTGCGTTGAAGATTGGAATGATGTAGAAGAGTTTGGCGCTGAAAATTATGAGATAGCTAACGCTTTGAATGAAGCTTGGACAGAAGCCATTTTGACTGCTCAACTAACTGCTGAAGAAGAGATTGATCTCCAGGTGATGTTAGAAGCTTGGCAAGATGAATGGGATTGTGATTTCAGCATGAGCTTGGAAGCTTTACGCCAAGGTTGGGACGACCCCCTACTCCAACAGGTACTTGAAGGAAACATTACTGGGTCAGGAGTTTGGGCTGGTGACGCACCAGACTGTGCTCGCGACTTAACATTGATTCGCTTGCAAATCCTCGATCGCCAGGAACGCGATCGAGAATACTTATACTTAGCCCAAGCAGAAGGTTGTACTCAACAATACTTGACGATGTTAACTCGTTTGGGGAGAGTAGAAGAAGCAGTGGAAGCTGCGGCTACTGAGATGCAATCAGCGGAAGATGCTTTTGCTCTCGTTCAAACTTTAAAACAACAGGGAGCCTTAGAACAAGCTCTGAAAATTTGCCAAGCTGGGTTAAATTTGTCAGGTCATTGCCATTACCAACTGGCAACATCGATGAGTGAGTTGGCTGTTGAGTTGGGCGAAGACGAACTTGCGTTAAATGCTAGAATCCAGATATTTAAAATCAAACCGTCTTTTAGCGATTATAGTTTAGTGAAGGAGTTAGCAAGAGATAGTTGGTCAACTGTGAAAGTAGATTTGTTAGCAACTCTGAAAAGTAATGAAAGTTGGAATTTTACTGACGCGAAGGTTGATATTTTTCTGGATGAGGGAATGATTGAAGATGCGATCGCCCTTGCTGATGACTTGGGTTATTACCACTCAGCACTGATTCACCGAGTAATGGGGGCTGCTATCAGCCACAGCCCCGATTGGGTAATCGCCAATGCTTGTCGGCGTGCTGCATCGATTATGGATCAAGGGAAATCAAGCGAGTACAATCTTGCGATTAAGTGGTTGGAAAAAGCCCGCGCTGCCTATTTACACACTGGGCAAAATCTTCAGTGGTGTGCTTATCGTTCTCAACTGATGCAAGTACACAGTCGGAAGCGGAAGTTGATGGAAATGCTCAAAAGTCCCGATTTAGATTGAGCCTTAAGTTTACCGTAACCCACATTCCGCACCCCCAACTGGCACATACACGCAGTGAGGGGGTAAAAGTGAATCGTCAGAGACCAAGCGCGAGTAAAAATACTCAATTATTTCGGTCGCGAATGCGTTAA
>JACJNY010000053.1 GCA_014695295.1 Microcoleus sp. FACHB-61
CTTCTTCCTTCTTCCTTCTTCCTTCTTCCTTCTTCCTTCTTCCTTCTTCCTTCTTCCTTCTTCCTTCTTCCTTCTTCCTTCTTCCTTCTTCCTTCTTCCTTCTTCCTTCTTCCATATATGCAAACTTCAGAAAAATCTCCAGTTCCCAGCGACGAATTAAAACCAGCCAAGGAAAGCAATTTTCTAGCACAAAATCCCCACTTACAAACCCTCGAAATCCCCGGTTTCGACGCCAACAATCCGCCCGACCCGAAATTAATCGATACTTGCGTACACTGCGGATTTTGCTTGTCAACTTGTCCGAGTTATCGCGTACTCGGCAAAGAAATGGATTCCCCCAGAGGCCGCATTTATTTAATGGATGCAATTAACGAAGGCGACGCACCTTTAAACGAAGCAACCTCACAGCATTTCGATACTTGTTTGGGCTGTTTGGCCTGCGTTACAGCTTGCCCTTCAGGAGTACAATACGACAAATTAATTTCCGCAACTCGCCACCAAGTTACTAGAAATCAGCCACGCACTTTTTCTGACAATGTAATTCGCACTCTGATTTTTAATCTCTTTCCTTATCCTCACAGATTGCGGCCTTTGCTGGTACCGCTGTTTATTTATCAAAAGTTAGGACTGCCAAAACTTGTCCGCAAAACAGGTTTGCTGAAAAAAGTATTTCCCCGCTTGGCGGCGATGGAATCAATTTTGCCGAAAGTTACTGTCGATTCTTTCCGGGATAATTTGCCCGAGGTAATTCCGGCACAAGGGGAGAAACGCTATCGAGTCGGCATGATTTTAGGCTGCGTGCAGCGGCTGTTATTTTCGCCAGTTAATGAAGCTACGGTGCGAGTTTTGACGGCTAACGGCTGCGAGGTTGTGATTCCTAAAAGTCAGGGATGCTGTGCTGCTTTGCCGGAACACCAAGGGCAAGCGGAACAGGCGAAAGCTTTGGCGAGACAAATGATTGATAGCTTTGAAAATACTGGCGTTGATTTTGTGATTATCAACGCTGCTGGGTGCGGCCATACTTTGAAAGAATACGGTCATATTTTAGCAGATGACCCGCAATATCGGGAAAAAGCTGAGAAATTTGCTGCTAATGTTAAGGACGTGCAAGAGTTTTTGGCAAGTGCGGGAATTACGGCAAAACTCAATCCTTTGATTGAGGGAGGTTTGACAATTGTTTATCAGGATGCTTGTCATTTGTTGCACGGGCAAAAGATAAGTTTGCAGCCGCGTCAGTTGCTGCAACAAATCCCTGGGGTGAAGTTAAAAGAACCTGTGGATGCGGCTTTATGCTGCGGGAGTGCGGGAGTTTACAATATGCTTCAGCCGGAAATTGCTGATGAATTGGGAGTGCAAAAGGTGGAGAATTTGCTGAATACTGGCGCGGAGTTGATTGCTTCTTCTAATCCGGGTTGTTCTTTGCAAATTAAGAAGCATTTGGAGTTGCAGGGAAAGGAAGTTACTTTAATGCACCCAATTGAGCTTTTGGATTATTCGATTCGCGGGGTGAAGTTGCTGAGGAAGTAGTTTTGTAGGGCGGGCGATGTCCGCCCTATTTTGGATGGGCTCTTTTGTGAATGAGATTTTTTTTTAACGAACCGCAGGAATTCACAGGCGGGACGCCTGTTCCCCAGAGGAGTCAGGGGTGAAGAGTTACAAATTTATCGCCCTGACGGCGAACCGTTTGCAAGTTATGAGGAGGTTTCTCGCAGGTTGAAACAAGCCCAACAGCGGGCAGAACAAGCCGAACAGCGGGCTGCTGTACTGGCAGAAAGACTGCGATCGATGGGAATTGACCCGGAACAATTGTAAACTAGATTGGGGAAAAGAGCGATCGGGCTACATTAAGCCGTAAGGTGCGCCTCGGCGAACCCTAAATAATTAATATCCAACCAGGTTAATTTCACATTATATTTGTAAGGACACGGCATTGCCGTGTCCCTCCGTAGGTTATTTGTTCCCCTCTTCCAACCTCAAAAAATGCACCTGTCCCGAAGCTTCCGCCGCCACAATTGTCATCCCATCCGGTGCAATAGCGCAAGCTTTCAAAGCACTATCTCCGCTGAAACTAGCAACTACTTTTCGACTCAACAAATCCCAAACTTTGAGAGTATTGTCATCCGAAACAGAAATCACCTTATTTCCCACAGTCGCCACAGATGTTATCGCATCGTCATGACCTACCAAAGTAAAAATTTCTTTTCTACTTGACAAATCCCAAACTTTCAGATTGTTTTCCCGCCCCCCCGAAATCGCCCATTTGCCATCCGCCGTAACTGCCACAGCATTCACAAAACTCTCATGACCTTTAAGAGTGAAAAGTAGATTTTTGAGGGCTATATTCCAGACATTGGCCAAAATATTCTTTTCTGTCCCCAAACTCCAAACTTTCAGAGTTTTGTCGCCCGAAGCCGAAATAATCCGCTTGCTGTCGGGAGTAACTGCCACAGCTTTTATCCCGTCCTCATGACCTGAAAAAGTAAAAAGTTCCTCTCCTGTTTCTAAACTCCAAACTTTAATAGTTGTGTCTCCAGAACCCGAAATTGCCATCGTTCCGTCTGCCGTCACTGCCACAGAATTTACCCAGTCCGTATGACCCGTGAAAGTAAAGATCTCCTTTCCGGTCTCTAGATTCCAAACTTTCACAGTTTTGTCGCCGGAACCCGAAATAACTCGCTTGCTATCCGCTGTTATTGCGATCGCTTTTACCCAATCTCTATGACCGGGAATAGTAAAAATTTCCTGTCCGTTTTTGATATTCCAGACTTTAATGCTGTTGTCTCCTGAACCGGAAATCGCTTTCGTACCGTCCGCCGTCACTGCTACAGCATTTACCCAGTCATCGTGACCTGCAAATGATAAATTTTCTTTGCCTATTTCTAAGTGCCAAACTTTGAGAGTTTTGTCAGAGGAACCAGAAACTATCCGCTTGCCGTCGGGGGTAACAGCCACAGCATTCACTGGGGCGATGTGATTGGTAAAACTGAAAAGTTGTTTTTTTGTTTCCAAATTCCAAACTTTCAGCGTTTTGTCGCCGGAAGCCGCAATTACTCGTTTGCCGTCGGGACTGACTGCGACAGCTTGAACGAAACTGGCGTGTTTTCCTAAAGTAAAAAGTTGCTTTCTTTCTGACAAACTCCAGACTTGAACAGTGCCGTCGTAACTGCCGGAAATTATTTGTTCGCCGTTGGGAGTAACTGCTACACTTTTTACCCAGTCTGTATGACCTGTGAGAGTAAAAAGTTCTTTTCCTGTTTCTATGTTCCAGACTTTAATGCTATTGTCCCCGGCTCCAGAAATCAAGCGTTTGCTATCAGGAGTTACTGCTACGGACTGAACAAAACTGCTGTGACCTTTGAAGTTAAAAATTATTTGCCTGGTTGTAAAATCCCAAACTTTAATACTGCCATCCCAAGAACCAGAAATTATTCGATTGCCGTCGGGAGTAACGGCCACAGCTTCTACGGCAAAAGTATCGCCTGCAAAAGTAAATATTTCTTGTCCAGTTTCTAAATCCCAAATTTTAATAGTATTGTCCCAAGAACCGGAAATTACTTTAGTGCCGTCGGGCGTAACTGCTACAGCATTGACGTAGGTAAGATGACCTTTGAGGGTTGAAAGTTCTTCTCCTGTTTCTAAGTGCCAAACTTTGAGTGTGTGGTCGGAGGACGCAGAAATTGCTCGCTTGCCGTCGGGGGTGATTGCTACAGCTTGTACCCAATCTGTATGTCCGATGAGGGTGCGCAGCAATCTCCCGCCTGGAGGAGTAAAGCTGGGCGTTAGCGGTCGCAGCCAGGGGGTTTTTTGCTGTTTTGCTTGTGCTAGCAGTGCTTGAATTTCTGGACTTTCAAAGCGCATCAAGCGGGCAATTAGTTGGGTGGCTAGTTGGGTTTGGTCTTTGGCTAAAATGTGGGCAGACAGCCGAATTGCTTCTTGGATTAATTTGAGTTGGTCGGCTTTTTGGTCTGAGGTAATAATATCGGGAGTTGTTGCTAAATCGTAATCTTCTATTAGCGCCTGTACTCCCGATGCTGACAGCTTGGCTTCAATAAAATTGTAATCTGTTAGTAAGCTGTATAATTTTTCGGAGTCTGAAGTCGCTGCTAGCTGACTTGGCAGGATTCCTAAATAGTGTCTCTGTTCAGCAGGCTGCATTTTATCCAGCCCTTGTGTAAACTCGCTCATGTATTTGTGAATGTCTTTTTTAAATGTATAAGATCGCTAGCTGCACCCTGCCGAAAACCCGATCGACAATCTTTTCTCTTAGACTTAGCATGACATATTTGAATGCTATGTGCTACGGGCTGCTGTCCTCGGTTTGGTGATGGTTCGATGAAGTGCTCGTTTTTTAGTATGAGTCTGCTTTGAGAATTTTCAAGGAGTGCGATTACAATAAATCGCCGCCAATATAATCCAACTCAGCTACGCCCAATTTACCCATTGAGCGACGAAAGCTGACATAGATCGTTGCTTTTCTTAACATAGCTGGTCTTTGGGTAATGGTCGATCGATAAACACTCTCAATCTAAAAATTTTCAGGTATCGCAACCCTATGTGATGTGCGAACAAGACTTTTTATAAGGCAACACAATTCTGGATGCTCTAATTTTCTGTCAAGTGGGCCGCATCAGCGAGGCAGATGGCCCCCCGGTTGGGTTTCGTACCTCAACCGCATCTGCAATCTGCTTGGCCCAAAGCTCTCGGAAAGTTTTGCAGGCGCGCCCCATTCCTTTAAAATATAGAACAGGACTTGCACTCTTAAACCTGGTTTCTAGCCAAAATCATTGGTTTGGCCGCTAGTACGCAGGAAGAAACCGCGTTTCTGACTCCATAGCGCGCAAGTCGCGATCGCAAATAAAGCAGTATTTGAGTTTAGAGACAAATTTCATGGACGTTATCGAGTTTTTCGAGTTAAGTGCAGGCAAATGGTTTTCTCAGCGTACCGTACACAATCTCAATTCTGGGGAATTGCAGGCAGGTAAATCCGACCTCAAAATAGAAATACTGACAGCTACCGATGCAGCAGTCGTTAAACTTTGCCAACAACACTCGATTAACCCAGCCTCAACTAAGCTAACCAGCGTTCGGATTACTTGGGAAGGTATTCCCGATCGCGACAAAGCTAAACAAATCGGTTCTACAATACTAGCGATCGTACCCAATCCCGACAATCCCAGCGAAGGCAAAGTGTTGCAAGACAAGGGTAACAGTCGCTACGTGATGGGCGACGACGTGCTGACATTGATTACAGAATCAGACACCCTCCATGCGGAAGAAAGGCTGTGGTATCTCATGCCCAACCTGCGGCTGCGGACTAGCGTTGTTAAGCAAGCTAACGGTACGGAACAAGCATCTTTTTGTTCGGAAATTCGGATGGGAGTAAGTGCCCCAAGTGAAAAGTGACAAATAGCTATCTAGTTCCAGAAGTTTACACTTTATTTCTGCTTTCTCCCTTCTTTCTTCGGCCTTCTCGGGCAATGGCTTTTAACTTGGTATGAAAATCAGTGTGTTTGACAACTGGGAATGATATGGGAACAGGTTTGTCCGCTAATTTGCGATCGGCTTCGGCTCGATCTGCTAGGGCGGTAACAGCCACATCTTCATATACTACAAATTCTGTATTTTCTTTTGTGCGATCGTCGGCTGCGGGCAATTTTCCTGTTTCCTCGGCCTCTGTGTTCGCGGCTTCTGCATGAAGCGCCCCATCGAGTGGCGCCTCTGACGGCAATAGCAAATCTAACTCGGCTACACCAACTTCCGATTCCGGGTTGGAGAAAAGTATATCCTCCTGCGCCAGTTGAGCACCACTTTCCCCGTTTAAATTTTGAGGAAAATTGTTGCAAACCAAGCGTTCAAACTCGCGATTGAAATGATAGAGAGGTTCACCTATCCGGTGCCACATACTCAATAGCTGTCCCACAGAAACAGCCTTGTAGCGGCCTTGATAAAGCGCTTCAACCACTGCTAAACGCAGCCAATAGCCGGGATACTTGGTCAGCCATTCACCCGCCAATTTCTCGGCTTTTTTGCCACCTAGGTCAAAACCGTAGTGAACCAGCAGAGCCGCTGCTTGTGCAGATATTGCGGTCACTTCTGTCATGGGAACTTGGGAATTGGGATTTTGAAGGAAGAGGGAAGAAGGAAGAAGGAAGAAGGAAGAGGGAAGAAGGAAGAAGGAAGAAGTTCGGCAACGAGCAGTGTACGGGACTTAATGGATGTAACCGATAGAAGGAAGAATTACCAATTACCAACTACCAATTACCCATTACCCCTTATCCATTATCACTTATCCATTATCCTTTATCCATTACCAATTTCCAATTTCCAATTGAATTAATCGGATAAACGCACCCCTCCTTCTACTGTTCGCGCGTCCCCGGAAAAAGGTTGGGGAGTCCCATTCCAGTTGAAGTCGCTAATTCTAAAAGTCAGGCTGCCGACTTGACGCTCAGGATTAAAACGCAAAATAATTGCGTAGCTGCGGCGGCTGTATTCTAGAGTGTAATTCGTACTGATTGCTTCCCCGCTTTCTAAATTAATAGCACTTTGAAATCCGACTCGAAAGCCTCCGTAAACTTGCTGGACAAGTCCAAAAGACAGGACTCTCAAATCTACTAAGCGATCGAATAAAAACGGCGAGATACCGTCGCGCCCCACCTGGGTATAAGTCACGTTAAACCCAGTGTAATCGAGGAAAGGGCGGGAGAAATGACCGAACTGCCCTTGAATGCCGACGCTGCCGGCGAGGGAATTTTGTCGATCGCCGCTGCTGTAATAAGTACCAACTCCCCGGAGTCCCAAGGCCAGTTGCAAGAAAGGAACCACTGGCGTCCGCGTATACCTCAAACCCTGGGTGGGAGTGCGGGGCAGCGGTTCGCCCTCCCACAGGTTAAAGCCGCGGCTCAAGGCGAAGCTAACTTGGGAACGGCCCAGATCGACGCGGTTGTTTTCCCGCACAGGTTCGAGCAAGTCTGGTCGATCGGTGTCAGCATTGATAAATTGATACCCAGCTTGGTAGCTGAGATTGATGCCTGTGCCTCCGAGTTGGATGACTGGGGAAGTGAGGACTGCCCCGAGGCTGCTCTGCACGGTTTGATAGCCCAGAGAACCGTTAAACAGCCGATCGCGATAACTGTATTCTGCTGCCAGAGTGTGAGTTCCGATCAACTGCCGCAGGCGCAAATTGCCCCGAAAGCTTTCTTCCGGCAAATTCGGGAAATTTTCAAAACTCAGAAATATTGCCGAGCCGTCGAGCCTGGTGCGCGGGCCCAGAGAGGCGCCCAACCTCGCTCTGAGCCCGTAGCTGTCGGGAGAAAACGGATTGCCACCGTGCTCTGCCACAATCCGCTGAAGGTAAATTTGGGGCGTCAGAGTCAGCCGCACCGGCCCGTTTTGCAACACCTCAAAACCGCACTCGGCGAACAAACCGCCGCGCTCGCCCCCGTCGTAACCAAGGGTCAAACACGGGCCGCTCTGCTGCCGGCTGTCAAACACTTGCCTGCGGGGATACACGGGTATTTTCACGCGGTTGTCGAACACCAAGCGGGGTTTAGTTGTGACCAATTCCTCAGCCGTGGGCGAAATCCTTCTAATCGTCGCCGTCCGGGCCCTGTATTCGAGTTCTGGCGGGGAAAACGGGTCGTTAGTAATCCTAATGTTGGTTGCTACCCTCACGCCGTTTGGCAGCAGTTCGAGACGATCGGCTTCAAAGCGGACGCGGTTGACGGCACCGACAACTTGGGGGGCTGCTAGCTGTCCGCCGCCGCCAATAGTCACTGTAGCAGCGCCGGGGGATTTGACCCCGCGCACGGGCTGCTGGCTGGTAATTCGATCGCTCAGCGGCTGTTCGAGAATCGTCCCGGCACTGATATCCGTCGGCAGTGTGGGCGTCAATTCGCTACCTGCTGCAGGCAGGAATATTTCGCCGCTTGCTTGTTCGACTGCGCCGGCATTGAGGCCGAGATTGAACTCCATCCGCTGGCCGCGAACTACTTGTTGGCCGCGGGTATAGGCGACATTGCCGGATGCTACCACTTGGCGGGTGACTAAGTTGACGATCGCCCGATCGGCATCAATCACGGTTTGCCGGAACCGCACAATGACATTACCAACCGCCGTGACAATTTGCTGCTTGTCGTCGAATTCTTGGCGATCGGCCTTAACTTCGATAGTATCGGCCGGAGTGACCGGAAAAGGCACCGTCCGCTGAGAAGGGGCGGTGCGGACTCCCGGCGGCGCGGCTGGTTTAGGTTTCGGTGTCGGTGCAGGGGGGGTTCTGGGTGCAGGGGGGGTTGCTGGTGCGGGAATGTCGAACTCCTGTTGCCCGCTGGGTGCTGGTTCTAGCGCGGGTTCGGGAACGGGAATTTCAGCAGGTTGGGGAGAGTTATCTTCTAACTGCCGGCCTTGGGCCTGATACCAACTTTCCTGCTTTCCGGCAAGATTTCTCTCCTGTTTTCTCTGCGCCTCTGCGGTTCGTTCCCGATTCCTAATGGCAATGGCATTTTCTACCGAGCCCAATTGGTAAGCCGTAAACGAGGAATCTTGCTGAACAGTCCCTGTTTCGGCTTCTCCCACAGGGGTCTGACGCTGAAATCCCAGAACTGCGTCGCCGCTTTCGACTTCCGCTAGGGGGTCGGCGATTTCTGGAGGCCTATCGGTGGCTGGGGTGGTGCCGAGGAGTGTGGCTGCGGGTTCTGCTGGGGCCGGTGTGGGTTCTGGCTGAACGATATCTGGGCTTGGTTCCGGTATTTCTGCGGGGTGGCTGCGGGTGTCTCCATCGCCGGCCGCCACAGTGAGGGCGACTTTTTTTGGCTTTGCGATGTAGATAATGGCAGAGGGTTCTGGCGGCGGTACCGGATAGGGCATAGTTACAACAGGTAAGTCATCCGATTTTAGATTTTAGATTTTAGATTTTAGATTTTAGATTTTATAGGGTGCAAATTATTTAAAATTTTTGCATATAAAAGCCAACTGTTTAGACATTAATCTGACATCTGAAATTTGCAGTAGCTTTGGCGCGCCGGAATATGGCTGCTTTCAGAACTTGCTTCCGCCACAAGATAACCTCGCTGCTGGTGCGAGGTCAAGTTTTTTTCGACTAATTTTTGCGGGTTTACCGGCTTGCTGGGGGGCT
The DNA here is from genome assembly GCA_014695295.1 of Microcoleus sp. FACHB-61. Lineage (GTDB taxonomy): Bacteria > Cyanobacteriota > Cyanobacteriia > Cyanobacteriales > Microcoleaceae > Microcoleus. The sequence continues at coordinate 9,134 of JACJNY010000053.1, forward strand.
GCGGTGGCGTGCCCCCCAGCAAGCGGTCGAGATAACTTGTTTATTCCATGTCTCTGCGGTTGGGGTTCCGGGCTGGGTCATTGGACAAAAATCCAAATACGAACAGGGAAACAAAAAATAAAACAACTACATTAACTACGATTTTGAGGGTTAGCACTGTGGGAGTCTCCAAGGATGGAATAATACTGAGCTGATTTGCTGCTGTTGCCGCAACTTTTTTATCATAAGCTAAAGATTAGTCAATTTTCTCTTTGCTTTTGAGGATTTTTGGCAAGTTGATTTTTGCCCAATTCCAGAGTTGCTCCGCGATGTTTTCTAGCCGCAGCATGACTCGATCGAGCCATTCGAGCACTTGTTCTAGGGGGTGCTTAATGTATCCCATCGATTCTGCTTTTGTTTCTAAGTATTCGCCCTCGGGTTGGACGCCTGCGCTGTGATTTTTTGGTTCAGCAGCAGCGGGGGTTGCGGGGGTGTATCTGCGGGTTTGCGCGGTGATTGCTGCTGGGGATTGGCTGTTTTGTGCGGTGTTCGGGTTGGTGTTTTTTGCCACTTGGGTTTCCGGCGCGCGCCCTGGGGTTGATTCTGCTGCGAGTGCAGAGCTATTTTTTTGAGTAACTGCTAAATCAGATAAATCAGATGCTGTTTGGGGTTGACTTTTTGGGCTTTTTGTCAGCAAGCTCTGTTTTAGCTGCCCGAGCAGGCGGTGAAGCGCTTCGGGGTAAGGGGAGATTGAGACTGCGGTCGATCGACCTTCTGGCACTTCTCCTACTTCTGCAATTTTTTGCTTGACTTTTGGGAGAGCTTGTGCTAATCGGCTTTGAGCTGCTGCCTCGGGTTCGGAGCTTCCCTCAATTAAATGCTGCGGTGCTGCTTCTCCGAATAAGTCTTGCCACTTCAGCCACGGTCGATCGACCTCTGGGCTTTTTTGCGTGTTTTCTTGTTCTTGTCGCTGTTTCAAAGAATACTGAATAGCAACTGCTTTTTCGGTATTATCACTGGCTGCTGTTTCTTTGCCGAGGAGGTGGTCTACTGACGACCAAATAATTCCTTCGATGTTTCGAGCGTATTTTTCGAGGATTTCGCGGGTTGAAAAATCTAAATTGGCGTCTGTGCCGGATGTATTAATTTTGACTCCGGGGGTTTCTGGGGGCGCGGCGGTTGTTTTTGCGGATGGCGGTAGGGTTAATTCCTCGATGTTGACGGCGGCGCGATCGAGTAATGTAACAAATGAGAGAGGATAGCCGGCTCGACGATCGAAGTTACTGTTAAAATTATTTTCTAATTCTGAAGTATTGCGCTCGATCGAATTCGATGCAGCAATCGAGTGCTGTGCGGTATTTGCTCTGCTGATTGGCACGCTGGCTTTTTTGGCTAGTAGGATTGAATTGCGGTCGATCGATTTTTTAACTGCGAGGATTGATTCTCCAAACTGATTTCTTTTCAGAGCAACCGGACTCGTCTGAAGCCATGCCATCAATTCCCAAAAACGACGCACCGGTGGCAACTGCGCTTTTTTGGCAGCCGACTCTAAACCGAGATTAAATTTTAATTCTTTTTGGGTAATTTCCCGCCGTTCGGGCCCGCTGTTGGCAATTTCCCAAGTTATGCGACCTTCGAGCATTTCCTGCTGTTCGGGTGTCAAAATATCTAATATTTGATTTTCTCTTCCCACCAATACTAAAGTGCGGGCTGGGATAAAACTCGCGATTCCCTGAACTTTCGGTTGGCTGGCAATTGCGGGCGTGGTGTTTAATTGAGTTTTAGCCAGCGGGTGTTCTAAGACTGAAGTTATTTGATGCTTTGCGGTTTGTCCGCTAAAATTTATTGCCGGATGTAAATCGGTAGCGGCTTTCTGATTTACAGCATTTCCCTGATTAATTAACAACGGGAAGCTGGCTACAGTTTTCGCGGTTTGCGACGAGTTTAGTAAATTTTCGGCGAGGTGCAAAATTTCGGCGATCGAACTTTCGTCGGACGTTTCCCCCTGATACCAATTTTGTTGCCCATCGGGATTTTCGTCACCGCCAAATTCTTGCAGTTCCGGTAAATCTATTTTTTGACTTGATTCCCGCAACTGTCGGCCCAGCATTCGGGAACTTTGCACCAGCAAATAAGCTGGATAAAGCAGAATTTGGGTGGCGGTGAGAGTTGCTTCTTTAATTTGACGCCAAGTTCGATCGCAATTGTCAGCGACTTGGCGGGACTGTTTCGATATAAAATTTAATAGCCGGCTTTGGTATGGGCCGTAGTAACCGTTGGACATAAGTTTAATTATTGAATTCAGATTTTTGATTCGCGCCGGAATTGCTGAATATTGCTGTAAAATCAAAGCGAGATCTTAATCGCAGCTTCAAACCCTCTGAAACCTTTATTTCTTCGCGTCCTTCACGTCTTCGCGGTTCAATCCGATCTTTGATTCCTACACAAATCCTATTTTAGCGAAATATGAGCGCTTCTGTGTCACCTGCTAGCAACAATATTTCTGCCACTGTCGAAAAGTTGCGTCGCCTCAGTCAAGTGGAGGTTCAGTCTGGTTGGAGGTACTGCGATTCTGACTCTGCTGTCTCTTCAGTAAATATTTGTAACGGCCCTGTTGCCGAACTTAACGGAAAAGGACATATTGCTTGGCCGTCTGGGAAGCAAGTTTTGTATTTGGGCCAGCAATTTGTAATTCCTGACAATTTGCACGGCTATCCTGTGGTTGGTTTGCGGTTGCTGCTGGGTTTGACTTGGTGGGCAGAAGATGCTCAAATTTTTGTCAACGGCGAGTTAGTCGGACGGGGAGATTTATTTGATTGCGCCGATCGAGTTTTGTTGAGTTCGTCGGCAAATCCCGGAGATGAATTTTTAGTAATTTTGCGGTTGGTAAGTCCGGGTCACGATAGCGGTGCTTTAGTGCGATCGATTTGTTTGTACGAAGCTGCTGACTCTTCTTGTTTCGATCCGGGTTTTGTGGCTGCCGAATTAGATATTTTGCAAAATTCGCTAACTCAAAATTTAGAAAATGTAAATTCCCAATACCTCTCCAACGAAACAATAGCAAATCGCCCCATGTTTGTCAAGGGGGAAACGCTGAAATCTAAGATTGATTTGGCGATGGGTTTGATTGATTGGTCGGCAGTGTGCGATCGCGAAAAGTTCGATCGCTCGCTGTCTGTTTTGCGGCACAATTTACTGGGATATCTGCGGGCTTTTTCTAGGGATTTGAATGAGGGAACCGCAGAGGGCGCAGAGAGCACAGAGGGAGGAAGAAAAGAGGCGGTTTTTGAGCTTGGAGAAAATAGCAACGCTACATCTATATATATAGGAGAAAGTGGTGTTCTGACATCTTTTTCTGGGGATTTAGATGAGGGAACCGCAGAGGGCGCAGAGGCCGCTGAGGGAGGAAGAAGAGATGAGGTTTTTGAGGTGGGAGAAAATAGCAATCCGACATCTATATATATAGGAGAAAGCGGCGAGCTGACATCTATATATACAGGTAAAATCTATTTGGTCGGTCACGCTCATTTAGACTTAGCTTGGCTGTGGCCTGTCCCGGAAACTTGGGAAGCAGCAGAGCGAACTTTTGAGTCGGTATTGAAACTGCAATCAGAATTTCCCGATTTGATTTTCTGCCATTCAACTCCGGCACTTTATGCTTGGATAGAAGAACATCGACCGGACTTATTTGCAGCGATTAAAAAACAGGTGGCGGCGGGTTGCTGGGAAGTTGTCGGCGGGATGTGGGTAGAACCGGATTTAAACTTGATTTCCGCTGAATCAATGGTGAGGCAAGTTTTTTACGGACAGCGTTATGCAAAAGAAAAATTTGGGGAATTGATGCGGGTAGCTTGGCTACCGGATACTTTCGGTTTTGGGTGGCAATTACCTCAGATTTTGCGGCAAGGCGGAGTTGACTATTTTGTGACGCAAAAGTTGCGGTGGAACGATTCAACGGAATTTCCCCACGGTGTGTTTTGGTGGGAAGGGTTGGACGGTACTAAAATATTTAGCATGATGTCTGCTCCAATCGGTGAAGCCATAGAATCTGTGAAAATGGCAAGTCATGCTTTTGACTGGCAAGTTAAGACTGGTTTGCAAGATGCTCTTTGGTTGCCGGGAGTTGGCGACCACGGCGGTGGCCCGACTCGTGATATGTTGGAGGTGGCGAAACGCTGGAAAATGTCGCCTTTTTTCCCAAGGTTGGAGTTTGCCAAAGCGGTTGATTATTTGTCTTTGATTGAGAGTCAGTTCTTACCTGAAGTTGCGACAATTAGGCCAGAAAGCGATGTTCCAGACTCGGACAATCAGGAGAATTTGGGGGCGCTAGAATTTTCAAACTTGTCGGCGATTTCGGATGCAAATCCTCCCATCTCACAACTAAAAACTATTCCCCGCACTCTCCCCGTTTGGAAAGACGAACTTTATTTAGAATTCCACCGGGGTTGCTACACGACTCGCGCCGACCAAAAACGCCAAAACCGCCGCTGCGAAGAATTGCTCTACCAAGCAGAGTTGCTGTCTTCGCTGGCCACAATTTGTACTGGTGCAGTTTATCCGAAATCAGAATTAGAATCAGCTTGGAAACAAATTTTGTTTAACCAGTTTCACGATATTTTGCCGGGTTCTGCGATCGCCCAAGTTTATGCGGATGCTAATCTAGCCTTTGCCGAGGTCGATCGCACTTGTCGCGAAATCCTGTCAAAATCTTTGGATGCAATCTCGGCTCAAATTTCTCTCCCTTCGCCTCCTGGGCCCGACGCTCAACCGATTTTGATTTTCAATACTCTCAATTGGTCGCGCTCTGAGGTTGTCGCCGTACCGCTTCCCGATGCCGCTGATTCAGCTTGGCAAATTTACGATTTTTCCCGACGGCGACTGGCTTCGCAGATTGTCAGGGGCGATCGACCGCAATCGCAATCTACACTGTTATTCTGGGCAAATAATCTCCCCGCCGTTGGCTACCAGGTGTTTTGGCTGTGCCGCGAAGACGCTCAAACTGTGGGTAATGCGTCCGCGAGTCCAGAAACTGAAAAAAAGATAGAGTTATCAAAACTTACATACGGTATAGCACAAAAAAACACACCTAGTCAAGAAACGCATTTTGCATCGGCAGAAATGGTTTTAGAAAATGAATTTATTCGGGCAACAGTAGACGGCCAAACTGGGGATTTATCCAGCATTTGGGATAAAGTAAATAACAGAGAAGTCCTGAATGCAGCAGGCGGCAATCAACTGCAAGCATTTCAAGACAGCGGTCAATATTGGGATGCTTGGAACATCGATCCAAATTATGAAAAACATCAATTACCCGCGCCGACGCTCAAAGATATTTCTTGGGTAGAGCAGGGGGAATTGCGGCAGAGTTTGCGCGTAGTCCGACAAATTGGCAAATCGGAGTTTTGCCAAGATTATATAGTAGAAATAGGTTCGCCGCTGCTGAAAATTAAGACAGTTGCAGATTGGCAAGAAACTCACGTTTTAGTAAAAGCAGCCTTTGGGTTAAATGTAGAAGCAGATTTTGCAACTTGCGAAATTCCCGCAGGTGCGATTCAGCGCACAACCAAGCCGCAAACACCCGCCGAAAAAGCCAAATGGGAAGTGCCGATTTTGCGCTGGACTGATATCAGCAATGATGGTTTTGGAGTGAGTTTGCTCAACGATTGCAAATACGGTTGCGACCTTCAACCAAATCAAATTCGGCTGACTTTGCTTCGGGGTTCGACTTGGCCGGATGAACAAGCAGATGTAGGAGTTTCGGAATTTACTTGTGCAGTCTATCCCCACAGCGGAAATTGGCAGGATGCAGGTACAGTTCGACATGGTTACGAGTTGAATTTACCACTTCTAGTAAAGGTGTTACCTAAGTTAGAGAAAAATGATCGCAAGACTCTGCCGACAGTTGGCAAGTTTTTGGATTTGTCCGCCGAAAATTTAGTGCTGATGGCTTTCAAACAATCGGAAGACGATTCTAATGTGTGGATTTTGCGGTGTTGCGAGTGTCACGGTGAAGAGGCGAAGTTGGAATTAAAGAGCGATTTGGGTGTGGCGATTAGTCAGCCCGTCGATTTATTAGAACAACCCATAAATTTGCCCCAGAAGTCAGAAGATGGGAGAAGTTTCAGAATATCACCGTGGAAAATAGCCAGTTTTGCAGTAAATTTATCATAAATAGTCCTGGACGCATCAACTAATTATCTACGGTGCGCAGCCTGCACCTTACCGCTACCAATTGAGAATAGTACCCCATCGCAAATTTATCCAACCTTTTGAGACTTTGCGAACTTAGTGCGAACAAAATTTGCCAACCTGCGCCAATTAGCCCTCACAACTTTCTTCTGAGCTAAAATATGCAAAATCACGAACGCTAAAAACGTGTACGCCAGCCAAAAATGCAAACTCCTTCCCAGCTCAACCATTGCGGAATTCTGCGGGAACACATCCGGTAAAACAATTCCGAAAAATTTCACATTGTTACTTTTGAAAGAGTTAGAAAAAAAGAAACCCGCAACCGGAACTAGCCACATAAAAACGTACAAAGTCGCGTGCAGAGCAAAATTTTTGTACCATTCCTTCGTAAACTTTGGCAGGCGTTTCGTATATTTTTTCCACCATACCCGCAGCAGAGTCAAAATCCGCCAAGTCAGCAAAGCCATTGTCAGCACCGCTACGGATTTGTGAAAATCGTAAAGGGGGCCTCGAATAAACAACCCTCTCGGCAATCGAGCCATAAACGTACCGCTAATAAACAGCACTAAATAGCAAGCTGACATCACCCAGTGTAAGGACATCAGTTGTTTGAACGCAGAATTAAGTCTGGGTTTCGCAGCGGGTTGGGTACTCACTCTTCCTTACCTCCTTAGCGTTTGCTGCACAAGATTAAGTATAAACTATAGGACTAAAGCCCCTGGCAGATTGTGCATTATAAGATTTACTTAACTTAATTATTGGCAATATTTATTAAACAGTCGAATTAATTATATTCACGATCGTCATTCCCAACACAAAACGATCGTACTTGGGTCGATCGCCTCCCAAGCAGTTTTCAGGTCGAGTATCCCCAAAGCCACCGCAAAAGCTGACCCGACAATTGCAACCGCCGCCCGGTTCATCCGCAGCCCCGGCAAATATCCCAAACCGAATCCCAAGTAGGTCAGTTCCATTACTAGGTATTTGAGTGTTATCATATATACTTAAAATCATTGATTGTCGGTTTTTTCCGTTGTCTAGGGTGCTAAAAGTACAGACCGGGTAATTGCAGCTAAACCTGCTGGCATTGCAACTAGCGGGAAATATCGCCTGCAGACGGTCTACCAACTACAAACAAACACAGTGGTTGCATTGGGAAGCGAAACCCAGTGCGCTGGACAAGTTGTAATTTTGTTACAACTTGTAACTTTTTTAAAACAATAGGTTTAATTTAGTTTCACAAGAAAGTTAAATTCCAGAAAGTAAAATTAATTACAGTCGAGTTAAGCTAAAAGTGTTTGCTAAAAAAAGTCATTCAAGCAACCCAGAAACCAACAATTCTCACTTAACCTGCACGGAGGGCGAGCTCGCGGCAGCAAAACTTTCGTGCAGCACACAAGTCGAACAGGATTGGTATCGAACTCTCTACGACAATTTTCCGGGCATTTACTTCGTTCTAGACGCTTTGGGAAGAGTTTTTTCGCTCAATCAATTCGGCGAGTCTCGCCTCGCCTACAAGTCGCAGGAATTAATTTGTCATTCAATTTTTAACATATTTTACTGCCAATATCAAGGGAAAATGCAGGCAGAATTTGCCGGATTGACCCAGCCGGAAAACGGTACGCCAACTCCAAAAGTTGCCTGTTGGGAAGGTTATTTGACTTGCAAAGACGGCAGGACGATCGCGGTAAAAGCAACCGCGCGCGCCATGACTGCGGTAGACTGGAAAATAGAGGAAAATAGCAATGGTCGCTCAATTCCCAATTTCCAACGGCCGGCTGTACTGTTAGTTTGCGAAGAAATTAAGGCAGCTTCGCAGTCATCCAACCTATCGCCGCAGCCCAACCAGAGAGAAAATTGGCGCAGTCCAACTTTCGCGATCGCAAAATTAGCCAAAAGTCAACTAAAAGAACGCAACAATATAGAAGACTTCATCCGCGAAGTAACAGAAACCGCTGTCAGTATTGTCAACTGCGATCGAGCCAGTATTTGGCTGTACGCCGAAGACAAAACGCAGCTTCACTGCATCGACCTTTACGAACAAAATACTAAACTCCATTCCATACAAATAATCATCACAGCCGCCGACTGTCCGGCATATTTTAAAGCTTTAAAATCCGCAAGTACGATCGCAACTGTGGCTGCAGAAAATGACCCGAGAACGCGAGAACTTGTCGGCCTTTATTTTGCCGATCAGGGTACGACTTCCCTGTTAAACGTACCGATTGTGCTGGCAGGTAAAATGGCGGGAATAGTCAGCGCCGAACGCCACGGTTCCGACGGCGAGTGGACGGAAGAAGAACAGGAATTTACCCAAATATTAGCAGACTTTGTAGCGTCAAGTTTGTCAGCTAATGAAAGGTTAAAATTAGAAGCTATGCGGCGCGAACAGCAGCAAAACTTGCTCACCCAATACTACGATCAACTAGAAGAAAGAGTAGAAAGACGCACTGCAGAACTCAAAAAAGCCAACCAAAAACTGCAACAAGAAATAATTAAAAGAAAACAAGCAGAAGCAGAACTGCGGCAGCAGCAACAAGAACAGCAAATTATTTTTGATTCCGTGCCGGCGATGATTTGGTACAAAGATACCGAAAGCCGCCTGCTGCGAATTAATCAAGCCGCCGCTGCATCGAGAGGTTTGCCCGCAGTTCAATTAGAAGGTAAATCTTTTTATGAAATCTATCCAGACGAAGCAGAGCAATATTATTTAGAAGATTTGGAAGTAATCCATTCCGGCGTTCCCAAACTGGGCAAAGTCGAACTGCTGCCAACAGCCTCGCGTCAAAAATGCTGGGTGCGGACAGATAAAATACCTTACCGCGACGAAACAGGTCAAGTCGCTGGCGTGATCGTGTTTGCAGTAGATATTACGGATTTAATTAGAGTCGAAAACGAACTGCGAGAATATCGCGATCGCCTCGCAGAAAAAGTCGAAAAACGCACGGCTATGTACAGGCAAGCCATGACCGCTTTGTACTCGGCAAATACGCAATTGCAACAGCTAATTAACAACAGCTCTTCCGGCGGCGAAAATGGCAGCAGCACAGCAGCGCGCTTGCTCGAATGCGAAGCTTATTTTGAAGCAGTTGCCGTGGCTGACCGCGACACAATTTTGAGCGTCAGCAGCAATTTTGCCGAGCTGTTCGGTTACGAACCTGCGGAAATGGCGGGAATGAGCTTGCTGGAACTGCTGTCGCCGAAATCATACAAACAGGCGCCACAAATGATTTCTGCAGCCAGCAATACAGTCTGTGAAACTATTTTTCTCAGGCGGGACGGGACTGCTTTTCCCGCTGACGTGCGCAGCAAATTCGTATTTTGGGAAGGTCGTTTAGTGCAGGTTAAAGCAGTGCGAAACCTCACGGAACGCAAATTGATATCAGCAGAATTAGAGCGATCGCGCTCTTTGCTGCACGCTACCTTGGAAGCAACGGCAGACGGCATTCTCGCCGTTACTACCGCCGGAGAACTGATTAGTTTTAACGAAAAGTTAGTTCAAATGTGGGGAATTTATGAAGAAGTTAGAAACTCAATGGATAGAACGGTGCGGCTGGCATTTCTCACCAAGCAAGTTAAAGATCCGAGCGCTTTTTTGCAGAGAGTTAAAGAAATTTATAGCGATGCGGAGTCCGAAGGCTGCGATATTCTAGAATTTAAAGACGGCCGCACTTTTGAGCGCTACACGCAGCCGATTCGAGTCGGACAAAATATTATTGGCAGGGTGTGGCGCTTCCGCGATATTACCTCTCGCGAAAAAGTGACGGCAATGTTGGGAGATTCTCAAAGGCGCTTTCGGGCAATTTTTGATTCTTCTTTCCAATTTGTGAGCTTGTTGAAACCGGACGGCACTCTCCTGGAAGCTAACCAAACTTCTCTGGATTTCGCGGGAATTAAGCTGCGGGATGTGGCAAATAAACCGTTTTGGCTGTTGCCGTGGTGGGGAGATTCTGAGGAAGTTCGCCAACAGTTGCAAGATGCGATTTCTCGATCGGCAAAAGGCGAATTTGTGCGCTATGAAGTGGAAGTTCAAGGTGTAAATCGGACGGCAACTGTTGATTTTTCTCTCAAACCGGTCGCGGATGAAACTGGCAAAATAGTATTGCTGCTGCCGGAAGGTCGGGACATTACTAAAAGTAAGCAAGCCCAAGTCGCGCTGCGGCAACAAATAGAACGGGAACGCCTGATCGGTCAGATTCAATCGCGCATCCGTTCTTCTCTGGATCTCCAAGATATTCTCAACACTACAGTAGCGGAAGTGCGGGAGTTTTTGGCAACCGATCGCGTGCTGATTTTCCGCTTCCGACCCGACTGGAACGGAGATGTGGTGGTGGAGTCGGTTGCAGAAGGATGGATTCCACTGAAGGGGATGGGAATTGACGATTGCTGTTTTGCCAATACTTACATCGGACAGTATTTAAAGGGCCGCATTCGCGCCATAGAGGATGTTCATGCTTCTAATTTGAGCGAGTGTCACCTTCATTTTTTGGAGGCGTGTCAGGTGAAGGCAAATTTGGTAGTGCCGATTGTCCAGCAGGGAATAGAACCTAGGGAAGGTAACGGTTCTTGTCAAGTGCCGAAGTTGTGGGGTTTGCTGATTGCCCACCACTGTTCGGCACCCCGCCAGTGGCAGCAGTTTGACGTGGATTTGCTGAGTCAGTTGGGCACTCAAGTGGCGATCGCGATCGAACAATCTTTACTTTACCAGCAGTTAGCTGCTGCTAACCAGCGGTTGGACGGGTTGGCGAATTTGGACAGTCTGACTCAATTAGCTAACCGCCGCCGGTTTGACGAGGTGATCAACCGGGAATGGGAGCAGTCGAGTTCTTTGGAACCGCTATCTTTGATTATGTGCGACATTGACTGTTTTAAACTTTACAACGACAATTACGGGCACCAAGCCGGGGATGCTTGTTTGCAGCAAGTGGCGCGGGCGATCGGGGATGCTTGCACGAACGCACCCGCAGAACGCCTCTATTTGGCTGCTAGGTACGGCGGCGAGGAATTTGGGGTAATTTTGCCAAATACGGATATCGCGGCCGCACAGGCTGTTGCTGAGGGAATCCGCAGCCGCGTCAAAGCCTTGGCCATTCCCCACATCAAGTCTGTTGTCGGCGATTATGTGACTCTCAGCTTGGGAGTTGCGGCCGTTTCGGAAAGTCAAAATTCCCCGAAAATGTTGATTGAAGCCGCGGATAAGGCACTTTATAGAGCTAAGTCTGGCGGGCGCGATCGAGTGGCTATTAGTGAGTAGTCAGAAGAGTTGTGCCAAGAAGGAGGAGAAATAAACCTACCACAACAAGCCACACAGAAATTACTGTAAGAAGCCAGCTACTTTTAAGGTGGATTTCAAACCACGGTGTTTTTATCAAACTGGCACCCAGGCAAATTACACCAGTAAGTATAAGTATTAGTGGAGGAATTACGGGGTCAGCAAAATCCATAAAATTACATCCTAGATGTTCCTTTTGTCTAAACTAAAGGTTTTGACAAGAGGGTTAGCAAAGAGCGTTCAATTTAATAGTAATCTACTTTTGGTAAAAAGCCATTAGGGATGTAGCACGAAATCATCCTGCTGGTAAGGATGTGAGTGTGCCAGTGGCGCTGTAGGGTGATGTAGCAAAATTTGTACCATTTCCAGAAGTCTTGCTCGTCAACTCGATCGAATGCGATCGCCCACAGCCATCTCCAATGCTTGATAGGCGATCGCACCCTGAGAACACAGAGAGAGTTGACGGTTGACGGTTGACCGTTGACGGTGCAGACTAATGTTATTGGTTATTGGTTATTAGCACCGCCAAGCGAGTAACAAATAACCAATAACTGATAACAGTCAACCGTCAACCGTCAACTGACAAAAGTTTTTGAAACACCTCATACATATCCTCAGCCAACTTTTTAGGATTCCACAAAGGTGCGAGATGTTCTGGCTGCTTAGATTTTACTAAATGCTCTTTCACCGCATTTCTGAAACCAGCATCGCGGCCAAACTTAACTCCCCACTGCGTGTATTCCTCCCAACTCCACGCCGCACCAACATCAAGATTTGCACTTTTCAGAAAAGCGTAACCCATGCGCGAAAGATATTGGTCGCCGGATCGAGTTACCACTGGCAAATTCGCCCACAAAGCCTCTAAATTGTGAGTCCCCCCATTGTAAGGATAGGAATCTAAAAGCACGTCGGCTACATAATAAATAGCCCGGTGTTCTTCTTCACTTCTGGTTTGCCCTATAAACTTAATTCGAGCAAAATCTACTCCTTGAATGTCGCATTCTTCGCGGTAAGTGCTGTGAATAACATCGGGGTCGCCTTGACCTTTGCGGATTAACAAACTATCTGGTACTTGCTTAAGGATTTTAACTTGAGCTCGTACCATTTCTGGATTGGTTTTTCTTCCAGGAGAAACGCACAGATAAGTCATTTGATCTAAGCCAATTCCGAGAGCATTTCTAATCGCCTCTCGATTGACAGGAATGCTTTGCAGTGCGCCAATTGCTACCGAACAAGCAGGCAATCTTACTAACTGTTCTAAGTAATTTTTTTCAACACCGGGGGGGTGAGTGTGTTCGTCGCACAGAAAGTAGTGATTATCTGAAATGTAGGGTGCGTCAAATCCCAGCCAAGAAACGCAAATCCCCGCAGGATATTGATACAGCACTTCCACATTTGTGGGTACTGTCATCGAGTCTAAGTCTATCAAAACATCCAAGTTGTCTTGCGCTACTTCGGCGAAGATTTCGCCGCCATCAGCAAAGCCGTTTGGATATTTTTTAGGCCAGTAAAACTTGCCCGCCATGTCTTCAAACCGCTGCGTAACTTCATCTCGGTGGAGTTTCCCGGTGACGTAAAGGTGAACGTGGGGGGTGATGTGGCTTAATTCGCGAATTAAAGCTTCGCTGCACCAGCCTACTGAGTGGCGGCGGAAGTGTTTGGAAAGGAAGCCGATTTTTAAATGACGCTGTTCTTTTGTTTGGTAATTGGCTAGGTTGCTTCTGTTAACTTGCTGCCGCAGCGGGACGGCTTTTTGGTAGTATTCTTTGGCAATGAGCCTGTAGAAACTGGCATTTTTTTCGCGGTTGTCTCGCAGGTGAGAAACTGCAAACAGGAAGATTTCATAGAGCAGTTTGAGCTCTATTACGCTAAAAGTTTCGACCTTTTCGTAGCATAGTTTTTCAATTTCTTCGAGTTTCTGAATTGCCTGTTTGCTGACACCTGATTGCAGGTAGGAAAAGACGTAGGCTGTAGCTGACATGACTGGGGCGACATCGCCGCAGTTTTCGCAGTATTTGTCGGCTACGTTGCGGGCTCCGGCGAGGTTGGTGGAATGGCTTAGCAAGTCGCACAATTGTTGGTAGGCTTCGCTATATTTGGAGTTGCATTGGATCGCCTTTTCAAAATTGGCGATCGCCTCCAACGGCTTATCTTGTTTCTGAATGTGTCCCATCCGGCAGTAAACCTCTGCCCAATCCGGTTTTAACGCCAAAGCTTGCTGATAGCTGGCTAAAGCTTCTTCTAGCCGCCCCTGCATGGAAAAACAACTGCCGAGGTTAGCGTGAACTTCCGGCCAATCGGGCTTGATTTTCAGAGTATTTTGGTAATTAGTAATTGCTTCGTCGTACTTGTTTTGCTGTAAAAAAGAGTTGGCTATATTGAAGTGCAAAACTTCTAATTGTGGCTTTAAAGCTACAGCTTTCTGATAGTAAGCGATGGCGGCGTCGAGATTGCCTTGTTGCGATCGCGCGCTGCCGATGTTACCGTAGGCTTCTGCCCAATCCGGTTTAATGGCGATCGCTTTTTCGTAGCATTCGATGGCTTCGTCGCGCTTTCCTTGGCTGAAAAGTCGATTACCTAAGTTAAAGTGGAAGTCTGCACCGACTAGCTGCGGGTTAAGTTCGGATGTTCTTTTAAAACAGGCGATCGCTGCTTGGATGTTGCCGTGTTTCTGATATACTTTCCCTAAATTCCAGTGAGCTCCCGCTAAATCAGGACTCAGGGCAATGGCTTGCTGGTAATGGGCGATCGCTTCTTCCAAACGCCCCATTTTGAAATACATACTGCCGATATTGGCCCGCACTTCCGCAAAATTTGGCCGCAATTCTAGGGCTTGAGAATACGATCGAATCGCAGCTTCATTTTTGCCTTCTGCTTGCAAAGCATTGCCTAAAGTTACGTAAGCGTGGATGAAATCTGGTCGGATTTTTATCGCTTGCTGACAAGCTGCGATCGCCTCTTTAATTTTACCTTGAACTAAAAAGTTTTCTGCCAGTTTTTTGTAGGGTTCTACCTCTTGAAAATTGGCAACTTGTCCGCTATCTGGAACATTGAGCGAGGTAACTTGTTCGGAAAGTTCGGCGGGGTTTGTAAAGGGAGTATTTAAAGTCTCAGTGGTGGGCGCTGGCGGCAAATTGATGCTCGAAGGCTGCAAGCCGTAGCCTTCATCTTTGTTGACAGATATTGGTTGCTGTTCGCCTGATTCTGTTTCTAATTCGATAAAGTTGCTGTCAGTAGTTTCCCGCTGTTTTTGTGCGATCAAACTCGATAGTTTCTCAGCAGCGCTGGCATCTCCAGGTTGCTGTTGCAGAACTTTTTGATAGCAAGCAATTGCTGCATCTAATTTTCCTTGCTGCTGCAAAACGCTGCCAAACATCAAATTAACCGAACTCAATTGAGGATTAATGGCGAGAGCTTTTTGGTAATAATTTGCAGCCTCTTCCAATTGCCCTAACTTGTAATACATACTGGCGAGATTCGCGCTAGCTTCGGCGAATTGTGGCTCAATTTCTAAAGCTTGCGAGTAAGCTTGAATTGCCATTTCCAGTTTGCCTTGAGCGTGCTGGGCATTACCCGCTGTCAAGTAAGCTGCTGCAAAATTCGGTTTTAATTTAATCGCGAGATTGCAAGAGGCGATCGCCTTTTTAAATTCTCCTTGCAAAGCATAAACTTCCGCCAACTTTTTATGAACTTCCGCATCTTCGGGATTAAACTCTAAAGCTTTCTGATAATTATCGATGGCGCCACCGACATTACCTTTATCTTTCAGCCGATTTCCCTTTTGAAAATAATCTCTCGCTGCCTCTAAATCTACCAAAGAATTCTCGATCATTTGCTCTGCCACTCTTACAGGTTTTACACTAATAATATTCAACCATTCTACCCACTCTCGGGCTCGCACAGACCAAGTACACCCTCGATTTATATATTCTACCTGCTGTCTCAGATGATTTTCAGCAGTTGCGCTGCCCGCACCCGCGCCCTCTTTTAAAACTCCGACTGTTGCCTCTAAAAAGCGCCTTGTATATCCCTCCCAATCTGGTTTACCGGCACGGTTCCAATTAGTTATCGATGCCAAATTTTCTACCCCTGACATTGAAACTAGACGGGCAAATCCAGCAGTTGTTTCCGGCAAAGCTGCCAATTCACTCGTCACAATCCGGCAACCGCTGGCCATTGCCTCCATCACGGCAATAGATGAGGTTTCCAAATAGGTATTCGGGTAAGCTAAAACCGCGACTGAACGCAGTTGCCGGACGAGTTCGGGTTGCGGTACGGAACCGACGTACTCGACGCCTTCTGTTTCCTGACACTGGCGGTAAAGTTGACCGAAAAAAAGCTTGTTATCATTGTCGTCTATTTGGTGTACTTTCATGCTTGAAAATACTTTTAATCTGGTTCCGGGAACAGCTTGACGAATTTCGGGAAAGACTTTTAACAAAATATCTAGTCCGCGAAATGGAGTGCTGGTGTAAGCTAGAATGGGCGGTCGAGATTTATGAGAGAGGATAGAAATATTATCGGCGAAAATGTTAGCAAAACAAGGTGCGATCGCATTTCTTAAAACACAACTGCGATTGGCGTCAATCCCAAAGCGCCGCTGAAATTGCTCGCGCTGCCAGTCGCTGACAAATACAAAGGCATCGCAAGCATTAATTTCTCGATCATTCTTAAAATTTTCGAGGAATACAAAGCCCGGTTCGTTATGAATCCACAAAATTAATTGAGTGCGATCGCCCAAAAGCGACTTGATTTCCAGCGCTTTGCCGACTATATTGACTATAACTAAAAAATCGAGCGATCGCAGCAAGTCTAAATTAGATTTGTCCCCCACCCTGCGCCTGCAATCAACGCCGCGCGACATCCCCGACTCGGAAGTATTGTTGAGCAAAAATACCTCGTTTCCCTGTGCAGCCAACGCCTCGGCTAAGTAACAAATAGCCGACTGAGTGCCGCCCAAAGGTTTGCAGTAAGGAGTTTCAATATTGTAATCCCAAGTGTAGGTATCGAGAAATCCGATTTTCATTCAATGGTATAATCTTAAAACTATTAAGGAGTACCGAACATGACCACAGAACAAGATCCCGTAAAATTGATGAAACAGCAAGTCGGCTTTGCTGCAGCCGATCGCGTAAAATCTGGTATGATTGTCGGACTCGGCACCGGGTCAACTACAGCTTATACTATTCAAGCGTTGGGCGATCGCATAAAATCAGGTGAACTCAAAGATATCAAGGGAGTGCCGACATCTTTTCAATCAGAAGTGTTAGCGAAACAGTACGGAGTACCGCTGGCAACACTAGATGAAATTGACAGAATTGATGTTGCTATTGACGGCGCTGATGAAGTAGATCCCCACCTCAACTTAATTAAAGGTGGCGGCGCAGCCCACACCCGCGAAAAAGTAGTCGATTACCTCGCAACTCAGTTTATCGTAGTAGTTGACAGTTCCAAAATGGTAGATAAATTGGGTTCGACTTTTCGCGTACCCATCGAAGTTATACCGATGGCATTAACACCAGTGATGCGCGCCATTGAAAAATTGGGCGGCAAACCAGAACTCCGCATGGGTGTGAAAAAAGCAGGCCCGGTAATTACCGATCAAGGTAATATGGTAATCGATGTCAAATTTGATGACATTGCCAACCCCGGAGAAATGGAAAAAATCTTGAATAACATTCCCGGTGTATTAGAAAATGGTTTGTTTGTAGACTGTACAGATTTGGTTTTAGTCGGCGAAATCCAAGACGGAAAACCAGTAGTACGGGAGATTTCTAAATAGTCAAAACTGCCCCAGTGGTGGTCAAAAACTCTTTGTGGAACAGGCATCTTGCCTGTTCAGGAGAATGCGGCAATATGGGAGTTACCACCCGCAAAAATACAAAAAACAAGGTTTCTTACCCTCTAGCAACAGCCAAGACGATTAAGAAGTTCTTAATCAGTGAAACCCTTGCGATTGTTACATCTTCCTTCTCCCTTCTTCCTGACATCCGTTACATCCGTTACATCCGTTACATCCGTTGCCGAACTTCCTTCTTCCTGACATCCGTTACATCCGTTAAATAATCCGTTGCCGAACTTCCTTCTGCTATAGCTTTGACTTTGATTATGATGATGCAATATCGCAGATTCGGTCGCACAGAATTATCCATGCCCGTCTTTTCCTGCGGTGGCATGAGATATCAGTACAAATGGCAAGACGTGCCAGCAAATGAAATTCCACCCGACAATCAACAAAATTTAGAAGCGACAATTAGCTACTCGATTCAATGCGGCATCAATCACATAGAAACTGCTCGCGGTTACGGCACTTCCGAAATGCAACTGGGGTGGATTTTCCCGAATTTTTCCCGCGAAAAGTTGATAGTGCAAACGAAAGTTAGCCCCAAACCGAACTCTCAAGAGTTTCGCGAAGACTTTGAAAAATCCTTAGCTTATTTACAACTGGAATACGTCGATTTACTCTCGCTACACGGCATTAATACGTGGGAATTGCTAGAGGATTCTATGCGTCCGGGCGGCTGCATGGATGTGGCGAGAAAGTTGCAAGCAGAAGGGAAAGTTAAGTTTATTGGTTTCTCAACTCACGGCCCGACGGATGTGATTGTCAAAACAATTGAAACTAATCAATTTGATTATCTTAACTTGCACTGGTACTACATCAATCAAAGTAATTGGCCGGCTATTGAAGCTGCTAAACGTCACGATATGGGCGTTTTTATTATCAGTCCTTCCGACAAAGGCGGTCAACTTTACAGCCCGCCGCAAAAATTGGTAGACTTGTGCTATCCGCTGAGTCCGATGGTGTTTAATGATTTGTTTTGTTTGTCGCATCCGCAAGTACACACTTTGAGTTTGGGCGCAGCAAAACCTGAAGATTTTAATGAGCATCTGAAAGCTGTAGAATTGTTAGATAGAGCCGATGAAATTTTGCCACCGATATTAGAAAAGTTGGAAAATGCAGCAATTAATAAATTAGGAGAAGATTGGTTTAAGACTTGGCACGTCGGTTTACCAACTATAGAAAATACTCCCGGAGGTATTAATATTTATGTGATTCTGTGGCTGTGGAATTTGGCGCAGGCTTACGATACGATCGACTATTGCAAGATGCGCTACAACCTCTTAGGTAATGCGGGCCACTGGTTCCCCGGCCAAAAAGCCGATCGCCTCGATGAATTAGACTTGCGGCGCCCTCTCGCCCACAGTCCCCACGCTGCTAAAATTCCCGGTATTCTTCAAGCAGCCGATCGGCTTTTTGGAGGCGAAGCCATCCAGCGCTTGTCCCAAGAATAATCAAAAAAAAACCCGGTTTCGAGACAGAAACCGGATTAGTGAACCGGAGCACGTGAGTTAGTTACGCGCACACAATTAGCCTATACTTGAGAAACTCTCACAACCATCGCCCATCCGTCTCATCCATTCGGGCGATAGCACTTTTTTTATCAACTCACTCCCATTTTGCTTTAATCTGAGATAAAACAGTTAATAATTCACTTAGGTACTTTTTATGACTCTTAAACGCCGAGATTTCTTGTATTTGCTGACAACCACCGTCGGAGCTATTACCGCAGGTGCTTGCCAAGCGTCAGGAAATAATGTATCACAAGCAAGTCCAGTTGCAGAAAGCCCAAAAATAGCCCAAACCCCCGGGCCTTTTACACTGGCGCCTTTGCCTTACGAATACAATGCTTTAGAACCGCACATCGATGCGCGGACAATGCAATTTCACCACGACAAACACCATGCCGCCTACGTTAAAAACCTCAACGATGCTGTCAGCAAATACCCGCAACTCAAAAATATGAGTGCTGAAAATATGCTGCGAGATTTGAGCAAAGTGCCGGAAGATATTCGCACAACCGTGCGTAACAATGGTGGCGGACACCTAAATCACACTATGTTTTGGGAAATCATGGGTCCCAACGGCGGCGGCGAACCCACAGGGGCAATTGCAACAGCAATTAAGCAAACTTTCGGCAGTGTTGACGATTTTAAAACAAAATTTAACGATGCCGGCGCCAAGCGTTTTGGCAGCGGTTGGGTTTGGCTAGTCCGCAATAAAGCTGGCAAACTGGAGATTACAACTACGGCAAATCAAGACACGCCTTTAATAGATGGCAACTATCCAATTATGGGTAACGATGTTTGGGAACACGCTTATTATCTCAAATATCAAAACCTTCGCGCCGACTACTTAAAAGCTTGGTGGAATGTTGTTAATTGGGCGGAAATTAACAAGCGCTACGAAAAGGCTAGCGCTTAGTTCCACAAAGTTTGTTGTTGTGCTCAAGCGCAGACAGCCCAACAACAAACTCTGTTTTAAGTAAGCAGGCGCTGTAAAACGCAATTAATTAAGTAAACGATTGTAAAATATCCCTAGCCTTAAGCGTGGCTGACTTAGCCATGTTTACATACTGTGAGATGGTTCAGTTTAATCCCGCCTACCTACTTATCTTGAGATTCTGCTGTCAAACTCGGGCTGCCCTCAATGTACAGTCCACCATCTACCTTTAACACGCTACCCGTGATGTAGCTAGCTGCATCAGATGCCCGGAAAACTGCTGCTTTGCCTAAGTCTTCCGGGAATCCCATCCGACCAAGAGGCATTCGGTCGCTGAACGACTCAAGCAATTCGTCGCTGTACCAGCGTCGCTCACCCGGAGTGTCAGTCCACCCAGGCTCTAGGATGTTGACCCTAATTTTGTGCCACATCAGTTCATTCGCCATAGAAAGAACGAGGTGATGACAGGCTGCTTTGGTGGTGTTGTAGTCAATCGCACCCTTATACGGAAAATGAGCGTGCGGGGATGAGATATGGATAATCGAGCCGAGTGCCTTCCTTTCCACCATACGGCGGGCGACTATTTGACATACGTGAAAGACACCGTACACCCCTATTTCTAGTGTTCGCTGTAAATCCTCAAATTTAGTTTCCAGCAAGGTGTTTCGGACGCTAGCGATCGCATTTGTTACTAGAATATCGATTAAACCCAGTTCTTGCTCGCACGTATCAACCATCCTTTCCACTTGGTCGCGCTGTGAGACATCTGCTTGAATCGCGATAGCGCGACGGCCCAGAGAGTGAATCTGGTTGACTATTTCTCGCGCAGATGTTGGAGAATCGCAATAGTTGACACAAACATCGGCACCAGATTTTGCTAATTCAAGGGCGATGCCAGCACCAATTCCTTTCGAGCTACCTGTAACAAGTGCAATCTTATTGGCAAGCATAGTTAGTATTGAAAAACGGCTATAGCTAGCGCACGGGACGCTCGAACTGCTGTACAACTTTCCGCAAGTAAACGCAGTGCCGCGCCCCCTGACTCGTCGGTGTTGTGAATGCTTCGACTGACTCAACTGTGCCGCCCAAATGCTCGATCGCCCTTTGCAACTCCGTTTCTTCCTCCACCGTCCAATTTCCACGGTAAAGTACAGCCAAACCGCCATTTTTCAGCAGAGGCAGCGCGCATTTAGCGCAGAGAGGAGCGGCTCCAACTGCTCGGAGAACTGCTAAATCATAAGCTTGTTTGTGCTGCGGCTGTCGGGCAATTTCATCGGATCTTCCCAACAAAGTCGCCGCATTTTCTATCCCTAAAGATGGCAAAACTGTTGCCAAGAAATCAATTTTCTTGCGAGTAGAATCGAGCAAAGTAACTGATAGTTGCGGCAGGGCGATCGCGATCGGCAAACCCGGAAAACCCCCACCAGTGCCAATATCAATAACTTTCTGCACCGACTCTAAGAGCAATTCACCATTTCCCCCTGCACTGTTATTAGCTGGCAGCAGCCTCGCAATTCCCCGCAGAGAATCCCACAAATGTTTTTCCCAAAACTCGATCGGCTCGGTAATTCGAGTTAAATTCAAGGAGCGATTGCCCTCGACAATTAACTCATAAAGCCGCTGAAATTGTTGCTGCTGCGACTCATCCGGCTGCCAGTTCAGCGTTTTTTGCCACAACTCATTCATCTCCGGCAACACAGGCATTGTAATCTGATTCATCTTCTATTCCCACTCTTCTGTAAGCTCTGCAAATTCTCTGCATTTAAAAATGCTTCATAATGCGATAGACCCGCCCGCACTAACTAATAACTAATGACTAATGACTAATGACTAATGACTAACAAAACTGGTTTCCTTCGCTTCTAATTTAGCCCGATCGACCTCCAGCAAATCCCCGTGGTCTAAAGTCCAAAATTTATCGGCTACACTCAACAAATCGCTAGCATCGTGAGTGACAATCAACAAAGTCCAGTGACTTTTCAACTTGCTCAACAAGCTTACCAACTGCCTGCGCATCGACCAATCCAAACCCGCCGTCGGTTCGTCCAAAAGTAGCAAATGCGGCTGCCGAATTAACTGCACTGCCAGGGCAACCCTGCGCTGTTGCCCGCCGCTCAAAGCGTGGGGGGAAGCGCGCAGCGGCAAATGTCCGAGTCCCACTTCTGTCATTGCTGAGTTAATTTGTTCTTGTCCCAATTCAGGATGTCCCAACCGCAATTCTTCTAAAATTGTGCCTCCGCAAAAATGCCTTTCTGGGAACTGGAACACTAAACCTCCTAACTGTTGCAAGTGTTCCGGTGTTAATTCCTGTTCGCGCCAGCGGATGTCGCCGCTAGTTTTTTCTGCTAAACCTGCTAATATTTCTAAGAGCGTACTTTTGCCTGAACCGCTGCGGCCCACAATCAGCCCCATTTGCTGCGACGGCAGTTCTAAGTTAATATTTTTCAGAATAGCATTCGGACAGGCTGTAGGATGATATACTAAGTTTTTTAGATAAAGCATTAACGCAATTGGTAATTGGGGAGAAGGAAGTTCGGCAACGAGCCGTGTACGGGATTTACCGATTTAACGGATTTGTGCTATTAATAGTTAAGGCTTTTTATGGCTGGTGCCGATCGCCCACAATTGTTTTACATAAATATTTACAAAAATTTCCTTTTTTTTTCATCTTTGGCGTTTGATTTTTCACTTTTTTCATGGTATATTTTAATAATGGAAATCCGTCCATTAATATATGAAAAGTCAGAGTACCATTATTAAAATATACCGCAAGAGTCGCAAAAAATCAAGCAAATTTTACTCTTTTTTTGGTCGCGGCCCGAGAGTATGAAAATTTAACTCTCTTGTTTCCAGTTTACAGTATATTCCATTGAGAGAAGTGACGATGACGAAAACCCCTTTAGCATCGCTTGGCAAGCAAATGTTAAGTTCTAAAAAGACAGTGCGGGCGATCGCCTGTGCAGGAGCGATCGCCCTCAGCATCTGCATTAACTCAGCAGTAGCAGGCGATCCCTTTCGCACCAGCAACCCGCAGGCGATCGGCCCCAACACCGAAACCGCTTTCAAAACAATGTTTCAGCAAGGAAACTACAAACAAGCAAAAACTCAAGTTCAACAAGCACTATCAGCCGAGCCAAACGAGCCGCTCGCCTATGCGATGGCAGCCTCCCTCTCATACATCGAGCAAGACTTAAACTCGATGAATTCCTACGCAAAAAAAACCCGCGAAGTCGGCGAAAAATTGACTAAAACTAATCCATTGCGCGGCAACATTTACACCGCAGCTGGCCACTTTCTAGAAGGGGCGAACATTATAGCCAAAGAAGGAACAGCCAAAGGCGCACCCCAAGCACTCAACAAACTGCGAGTAGTATTTCAATACCTAGAGGCCGCCGAAAAAATAGCCCCCAACGACCCCGAACTCAACCTTATCAAAGGGTACATGGACTTAATCCTAGCCACAAACCTGCCCTTTTCCAACCCTAACGAAGCAATTCAAAGACTCGAACAAAAAGCCTCTCCCCGCTACTTAGCTTATCGCGGCATGGCTGTAGGTTATCGAGACTTGAAAAAGTACGATCGCGCTTTAGAGTTTGCCAACAAATCCCTAGCAGAAACGCCCAACAATCCAGAACTTCTCTATCTAAAAGCACAAATCTTGTTTTCCCAATCCCAGGGGAAAGACAGCAACAAAGCCTTACTTGAGGAAGCCCGAAAAAACTTCGACGCCGCCTTAGCAAAACCCGACCAACTGCCGCGCAGTTTAGTAGCTGAAATCTTCTTTCAGCAGTGCAGAACCCGCAACCGTCTCGACAGCAAATCTCGCGACTGTGACCCGATGCGCGATAAAATCAGAGATGCAGATGGAGTCTGGGGGCCGGCGGCCTTACCACCACTATAAAAACACCAAAAAACTATGCAAGTAGAGTTTCGCGAGTTTAACCCCTTTGACCTCTGGATTTGGCTGAAGTTCAGCAACGTGCCTTCAAACGGTGAAAAACAGTATGTTGAAGAAGTGTTTGACTCTTGGTTTTTCTTGGGAAAACTCGGAGGATTTAATGCCGAAAATTTGCAAGTTCAAGATGAAGGCTTAGATATCAGTCAGATGAATTACGACGTTAATCTAGCCGACCAAAGCATGATGGCTTTGATGCACAATATGGGAGAAATGGAGTATCAAGGTTCTTGGGCTCGCTGCTGGTTTGATTTGGGCACTAGCGATGCGATAGGCCTCGATGTTTTGATTAATGTTTTCCAGCAACTCAGCAAAGAATTCGTAACGATTGAAAAACTGATTATCGGCGGGGAAAATAGAAACTGGCCCGTTGAAAATAGAAGCAGCAGAGAAGGTTTTGCTGCCAATAATTAAACGTTGGCACGACAGGGATGACACGGATACACGGATAATGAGTGATGATTGCTGACTAATATAGGACTTACGCACGGGTAGTAATGAACCGGGTTTTTTGCATCATACTTCGTTACAGCCCGCATCAACGGCAAAAAACCTGCTGGTTGGGCGAAGTCGAAACCCGGTTTCTTTTGTTTTGGTTTTCATGCGTAATGACTGATGACTGATGACTGATGGCTAATTATGCAAGGTAAAATTCGCGTAATTGTTTTAGGATTAATTCGATCGGGCGATCGCATCTTCGTGTCAGAATGCGAATATCCGGTCAAACAAGACACATTTTACCGCGCTTTGGGTGGTGGCATAGAATTCGGAGAGCACAGCATCGACGCTTTGCAAAGAGAGTTTCAAGAAGAAATTCAAGCCGAGTTGACAAACATCAAATATTTGGCTTGTTTGGAAAACTTCTTTGTTTATAATGGCAAAGCCGGACATGAATTAATACAACTATACCAGTGCGATTTTGTCGATTCCAAATTTTATGAATTGGATAGTCTGGATTTTGCAGACGGAGATGGGGAACATACTGCATTTTGGATGCCGATCGAGCGCTTTCGATCGGGCGAATTGCGCCTAGTTCCAGACAAATTTATCGACTACTGCGAAGGCTAATAACTCAACCAATACCAAAAAACAAATACCTGATATGGGGGAATTAAACCTAAAATATTTGCCGTCGGGGCGGGTTTCACCTGAAATATTTGCGATAACTAACAGGATGAATAAACCCGCCCCTTCCTTCCGCCCCCCGCATTACCCTGATCTACCTTACACTAGGCAGCGTTCTCAACACCTGATCGAGAAGAGAGTTAATAAAACCGAGGGCGATCGCCCCCAGCAAAGCACTCCAAATTCCCCACCGCAAGCGAAATCCATCCACTAGCCAAGCCGCCAATCCAAAGATAACAGCGTTGATAACAATTATCCACAAACCAAAAGTTACCAACAGCAATGGAAAACCCAAAACCACAAAAAGCGGCCGCACCAAAGCATTCAGCAATCCAAAAACCGCCGCCGAAATCATCGCTTTTCCAAAAGTGTCAATATCCACCCCGATGGGCAACTTGGAAATGATAAAAAAGCTGACAGAAGTAACGAGCCAAGCAATTACCAGCGAAATGATATCCATGTGCCAATCTCCTTAAAAAAGCTAAACATTAAATCGGAACAACAGCACATCCCCCTCTTGTACAACATACTCTTTTCCTTCACTGCGAACTAAGCCTTTTTCCTTAGCCGCATTCATCGCGCCCGTAGCAACCAAATCTTCATATGCTACAGTTTCGGCCCGGATGAAACCCCGTTCAAAATCAGAGTGAATAACCCCTGCAGCTTGCGGTGCTAGCATTCCGGCGATAATTGTCCAAGCGCGAGTTTCCTTTGGCCCGCTAGTAAAATAAGTCCGCAAACCCAATAATTCGTAAGTAGCTCGAATCAGAGATTTCAAGCCACCTTCTTTTACCCCCAGAGATTCTAGGAAATCCGTTCGTTCTTCCTCAGATAACTCCACCAATTCTGACTCAACTTGCGCCGAAACAATGACAACCTTAGCATTTTCTTTAGCTGCTACTTCCCGCACTTGTTCGACATAGCTATTTCCTGTTGCTAAATCGTCATCAGATACGTTAGCAGCATAGATAATTGGTTTGTTGGTCAGTAATTCCAAACCTTTAACTAATTCAGCTTCTTCATCTGTGAAACTGTACTGCCGCGCCGGTTTCCCCGCATTTAAAACAGCGACCAATTTTTCGAGCACGTCCACTTCTGCCTGAGCTTCCTTATTGTTGCGGGCCAGCTTGCGAGTGCGATCGAGCCTGCGTTCAATTTGAGCTAAGTCTGCTAGAATTAATTCGAGATTGATAATGTCAATATCTCGCTGGGGATCGACAGAACCCGCAACGTGAATAATATCATCATTGTCAAAACAGCGGACAACGTGGACGATCGCATCCACAGCCCGGATGTGAGACAAAAACTGATTTCCCAATCCTTCCCCCTGACTCGCCCCCTTCACCAAACCCGCAATATCCACAAACTCCATCCGCGTCGGCACAGTTTGCGCGGAAGTGGAAATATTGCTCAGCACCTTCAACCGTTCGTCTGGCACTGCCACGATACCCGTATTTGGCTCGATCGTACAGAAAGGAAAATTAGCAGCAGTCGCCTTGGCATTAGCAACCAGAGCATTAAACAAAGTAGATTTGCCAACATTAGGCAGTCCGACAATTCCGGCAGTAAGCATAGCTATTTAGAAACATATCACTGTTTCAAAATATCATAAGGAATAGCAATATATATGACTTGTGTGTTTTAACTTCCACTGCTAAGCTTGAGTAAATATACAACTTAAGGTAGATGGCTCAATGGTTAACCGATGGTTAAGCAAAGTGAGGATCGCTGCGGGGCTGTCGCTGCCCCTGTTAGGGCTCACAGCAGCTAGCGTTTTCGCTCAGATTGTCACAATTTCGGTGATTAACAACAGCGGCAAGACGATGACAGCCATCTATATGTCTCCTCCTGATAAGGAGGCTTGGGGAAAAAACGAGTTAGGCGACCCGATTGCCGATCGGGAAAAGGCAGAGTTTGAGTGGGATCAAGCTGACTACGAGGGTTCGGATGCGGGCTGTGTTTTTGATGTCAGGGCCGAATACGCTGACGGCAAATCGACTGATTTGCTTGATGTTGACCTTTGTAAAGAGACTGCGCTCAACTTCAAGTAATCGATAATCTACGCAAAAACCGAGTTTTTTCAAGTCTGATATTCCACAAAAAGATTGAGGACTTTGGAGAAACCCGGTTTTTGCGATTGACCTCACAAACAATCTTAAATTTCGCGATCGACTAAAACATAATTTACACAGGTTCAGGGATTGTCTGAGGAATAGGTTCCGGCACTGTTTGAGGAATCGGAGAGGGTACAGTTTCCGGCACCGGTTCGGGAATTGGCTGCGGAATTGGCGCAGGTACCGGTTCCGGTACTATCCCGGGAATCGGTTCGGGTACTGGGCCCGGCACTGGTGGCGATGCGGGTATAGTCGGCAGCCCCGGTTCGGTACTGGGAATCTGCGGGCCTGGAAACGGACTAGGGCTGGGAAAAATCATGTTAGTTTTTTGCTCGCTAATAGAAATGTTCCAAAAACATTTTGTCGCCACTTCTAGCTATATTTTTCAACAAAATTAACTGAGTTGCGGTATTGTTTTATCTCATAATTTTAAACTCAATAGTGCAGCGAGCACATCTATCTAAATAGCTATAATTAACTGTTACTTCCGCATAAATTTATGCCTTTGGCATTAAACTAAGTAGGTGGTTACAAATAAACATTAGATGGGGAGGGTGCGTGAGTACAGCAAGAAACTGCCTGAGAGTAAAGGTACTCGCTCAACCCGTCCCTACAAGATATTATGGTTTTTTCATATCGCTCTACTTAGATATCAAATACAGCAATCAAGATTAATCGTGTCACCAGCAAACTCTCAAACAAAAACTCCCCTATTAGATGCTTTGCGCGATCGCAAAAATCATCCGCACGCCCCATTCTACGCCCCCGGACATAAAGGCGGACAAGGAATCTCAGGGCCGCTAGTTGACTTATTCGGTGTGACAGTATTTCGCTCGGATTTGCCGGAATTGCCGGAGTTAGACAATCTCTTTAACCCAGAAGGTGCAATTGCCGAAGCTCAAGACTTAGCCGCTGAAGCATTTGGAGCAGAATCAACTCGGTTTTTGGTCAACGGTTCGACTTGCGGAATAATCGCCGCCATCTTAGCGACTTGCGGCCCAGGAGATAAAATTATCCTACCTCGAAATATCCACTCCTCGGCGATTTCAGGTTTAATTTTATCCGGCGCAATTCCGATTTTTGTCAATCCAGAGTACAACCCGGATTGGGATATTGCCAACAGCATCACCCCAGAAGCCACAGCCTCCGCATTAGAACAACATCCCGACGCCAAAGCAGTAATGATGGTTTACCCAACCTATCACGGCGTCTGCGGGGATTTGCGGGCGATCGCCCAAATTACCCATCAATACAACATACCGTTATTAGTAGACGAAGCCCACGGCGCGCACTTTAACTTTCATCCAAACTTGCCAGAACCGGCACTATCAGCCGGCGCCGATTTAACAGTACAATCAACCCACAAAACCCTCGGTGCAATGACACAAGCGTCAATGCTGCACGTCAAGGGCGATCGCATAGATATCCAAAAATTAAATAGAGCATTGCAGTTAGTACAATCTACCAGTCCGAGTTACATACTATTAGCATCCCTAGACGCAGCCCGCCAACAAATGGCACTCCACGGCAAAGAGTTAATGGCGCAAACTTTACAGCGAGCAGAAAAAGCGCGATCGCGCATCAGTCTAATTCCCGGCTTATCAGTTTTAGAACCGTTAAATACGCCCGGTTGTGCAGCATTAGACCGAACCAGGCTAACAGTAAAAGTATCCGATTTAGGAATCACAGGATTTGCCGCCGATGAAATGCTGCACTCGGAACTCGCAGTCACCGCAGAACTTCCCATGCCTCACCATCTAACATTTATTATTAGCTTGGGCAATACAGAATCAGATATTGACAATTTAGTTAAAGCTTTTACGATTTTAGAAGGAAGAAGGAAGAAGGAAGAAGGAAGAGAGAAGAAGGAAGAAGGAAGAAGGAAGAAGGAAGAAGGAAGATTTGCCCACTCTCCCACTCTCCCACTCTCCCCCTCTCCCACTCTCCCACTCTCCCACTCTCCCCCTCTCCTCTCCCCCCGCGAGGCCTTCTTTTTCCCAGCGGAAACAGTAGCAGCAGACAAAGCAGTCGATCGCCTGTGCGCCGAACTCATATGTCCCTACCCCCCAGGAATACCCGTTTTGATGCCCGGTGAAATCATTACCCCAGAAGCCGTTGACTACCTGCAACAAATCCTTGCCGCCGGCGGGAAAATCACAGGTTGCAGCGATCCCGGCCTCCAAACTCTCAAGGTTGTGCGACAGTAAATATTGAGGCTTGGAGGAAATGGGGAGAATTTCTACTTCTTCCGCGAGTTCCAACTTCGGTCTTGCTTCAATCAAAAATCAAAATTCAAAAATCAAAAATAGAACTATGCTTTGGCCCTACGTCACTCCAGGCATTCCCGATGACTTATTTGAACGTTTACCGGGAATTCCCATGAGTAAGCGAGAAGTCCGACTGCTATTAATCTCCCACCTGCGGCTGAAAGCAGACTCAGTGGTGTGGGACATCGGTGCAGGTACTGGTACGATCGCCGTAGAAACAGGTTTGCTGTGTCCCAAAGGTCGGATTATTGCCGTCGAAAGGGACGAAGAAGTAGCAAGCTTGATTCGCAGAAATTGCGATCGATTCGATCTCGACAACGTAGAAGTCATAGAAGGCAGTGCTCCGGAATGCCTCAAAAACCTGCCGCAACCCCCCCACCGAGTCTGCATCGAAGGAGGTCGCCCCATTAAAGCCATTCTCCAAGAAGTCTGGCGGTACTTGCAACCCCACGGTAGAGTTGTCGCCACCGCTGGCAATTTAGAGAATCTTTACGCCCTTTCCGAAGGGTTCGCCGAGTTGCAAGTCCGCAACATCGAAGTAGTCCAGTCCGCCGTCAACCGCTTGGAGACTCGCGGCCTCAGTCAAACCTTTGCCGCCGTCAATCCCATATTTATTCTCAGCGGCGAAAAGCTCGATTAGAAGTTAGTTGACAGTTGAGAGTTGACAGTTGTTATTGGTTATTTGTTACCAATCCCCTTCCAGGGTCTGCCTCCAATGCCCCATGTCCCATGCTTTT
The DNA here is from genome assembly GCA_014695295.1 of Microcoleus sp. FACHB-61. GTDB lineage: Bacteria > Cyanobacteriota > Cyanobacteriia > Cyanobacteriales > Microcoleaceae > Microcoleus. The sequence continues at coordinate 39,056 of JACJNY010000053.1, forward strand.
AGCCCCTATGCCCATTCCTAAATGTAATTCTTAACCTTTTTTACGTTCAATTAACCTTCATACTTAGAATAAGGGCGACCCTAGCTGGATTGACCCCCTGAGTTGAGATTTTGGATCATCGCCAGTTGGGTATTGGGCTTGGCTGTGAGGGAGGAAAACGTACCCTAATAATCCTTACATCCTTGCATCCTTGCGTCGAATGACACCGCCCAAAAACGGATACAAGCCGCCGACAATCGTCGTGAGCCACCCAAAATTTTAGACCCTAGTTCAATCTCCCAGATTCATCTGTGGAGTAAATCTAGAATCTAAAATCTAAAATCTAAAATCTAAAATCTAAAATCGAATTACCCACCGCCGTCTGCAAGAGAAATTCATTTTATGCCTTGGTCTCGTATCCTGAGTGGAATAGTTGCGATCGCCCTTGCTTTGGGAATGATTATTATGGGGGGATGGTACTTCACCGTCGGCTTTGGGGTCATCGTCTACCTAGGCCAATTGGAATATTTTCAATTAGCCAGGGCTAAAGGCATTGCACCCGCTGCCAAAACTACCTTAGCCGTGAGTCAAGGCCTGCTAATTACTGCCGCCCTAGCACCGCAACTCGTAGACGCCATGTTCCCCCTAGCCGGAACCTTAATCTGTTTCTACCTGTTATTCCAACCTAAATTATCGACGATCGCCGATATTGCCTCCTCAATTTTAGGATTGTTCTACGGCGGTTATTTGCCCAGCTATTGGATACGGCTGCGAGTCGGCCTCGACCCAGCCAATCTTGCTACAACTGGACTGGGACAAGCAGTAGCAAGCAATTTGCCAGTTAACATTTACTCGCCGCCGTCTTGGACAACTTCCTCCAGCCACCTATCTTTAGGATTAACTTCGCTGCTGCTGGCTTTCCTCTGCATCTGGGCCGCTGACATTGGGGCTTATTTTGTCGGCAAATTCTTCGGCCGCACTAGCCTGTCCCACATCAGCCCCAAAAAAACCGTTGAAGGTGCCGTATTTGGAGTTTGCGGCAGCATCGCCGTGGCCGTCGCTGGTTCTTGGTATTTACACTGGCCGGGGTGGCCGTATACTGGCGCTGCTTTTGGCCTGTTGATTGGCGTTGCTAGCCTGTTGGGAGATTTAACTGAGTCGATGATGAAGCGAGACGCCGGTGTTAAGGATTCGGGACAGTTGATCCCCGGTCACGGCGGTATGCTCGATCGCACCGACAGTTATGTTTTTACCGCACCCTTAGTCTACTATTTTGTCACTTTACTCTTGCCCGCGATCGACTCTTACCTCATCGCCCGCTAATTGGGAATTGCGAATTGGGAATTGCGAATTAGTGTTGAACTCATCTCAGGCCTAGCGTTGCGGGTCACGTAAGCGTTGCGATCCGCACCGAAAGCCCTCTCACGCACTCAAAACTTCTTTCCCCTTCCCGTTCCTTTTCCCCTCTAAGGCAAAACTCTAATTCCTCCCCGACAAACAATCTCCCCCGGACTCAAAATCAACTCTTCAATCTCAACTTCCGGCCCAAAATCAATTTTAAAACCATTCAAATCACTGTTCTTTAATTCTCCATCCATTACGATTTCTGGGGCTTCAAACATCAATTCGCGACCGCTGGCTATCCGCAAACCAGTCCGCAATACCAAAGGAATTTGCCTACCGCCAGCGCGCAAAATTGCCGCCGAAAGCGTCAACAAACCCGCCTCAATTACAATCTGCGAATTTTGCAACTTCAGCGACTTTTCCCCATCTGTTAGCGGCAGCATCGTCCGCAAAAATTCGCTCAAAGCATCAGCAAGCAAAGGCGCTTTCAGCGACGCATTCAAATCCGCTTGACTGAGCCTCAAAACGCCTGCCACGGGAACGGATTCCAGGAGGCGCAGGGGTTGGCCTTTGAGAGCTTGACCGAGGTTGATGCGAATGCCACAGCCCTCTATGGCCACTTCAGTTAGGTGTAGTCCTTTATACACAGCACCGCTCGCGGCAGCAGTGACTTTGGGGATCGCACCGCTGAAGATTTGTCGATCGCTCCCCTCAATTTTCACCTTCAACTCGTCCACCTGCTGAACTTGCGATCGCAGCCACAACTGCACAGCCGGAGACAGCACGGCGCTCGCGATCCGGCTGCCTTGACTCGGCGAAGGTCTCCCCGGCTCCTCACCGAGATTAACAGTCCCACCAGAGCCAGCAGCGCCATCTTTATTGTCAAATTGAAGAGAGTTTCGATCGACAGTCATAAACAATTTCAGAATATAAACCTTAAATATTCAAGCACAGAAATTTAACTAGAAGTTGCGCATCCGGCGTGACAAACCTGGTTTCTTCATAGATATATCGCCGTCAACCTGTGATTCTTATAAGAAAGCGGGTTGATGAGCGCAACTCCTATTAAGTCCAAAAGCAAGCAGAAATATCGAATCAGCAACCCCAGAAGCAGAAAAATTCTTACCCTTTCGGGCATCGGGATCTCTCCTTCCTTCGCGAGTTTTGCGATCCCCAGAAAAAATCCGCGATCGAGCGTATAAATTTAACCAGCAGTACGGGATTTATGGTAGTGTTGGTGTAGGGTCTGGTCAGACCCACAGCTCTCAAACCATCAGCAAACCAACGGTGCAAGCCTGTGCCTGCCGCGAGTCTTTTCATCGTAGTTTTTGCACAACATTCAGGGTCATGCCATCAGGACAATCTTTACATGACGCAACGCCCTGTAAGGATTGGTCGAGCATTATAATTTATTCCCCACCCGGAATTGAGCATTGGTAGTAAGGTTAATCAATTAACCGTATCGTGTTTCCTGCCCCACCGATCGCTCGTTGGGGGTTTCCACACTCCCGTCATGTCTGATGAAAGGCTGCAAAAAATCCTCGCCCAGTGGGGCATTGCTTCTCGCCGTCTTGCAGAACAGATGATTGTAGCTGGACGAGTCCGAGTTAATAGCAATATTGCTCGCTTAGGAGAAAAAGCAGATCCCGATCGGGATCTGATCGAAGTCGATGGAGTCCCGGTAAAACCAACGGATCGACCTGCAGAGGTCTATCTGTTGCTCAACAAACCGGCAGGCGTCGTTTCTACTTGCAGCGATCCCAGAGCCCGATCGACAGTTCTCGACTTGCTGCCGCCCGAACTGCGATCGGGTCAAGGCATCCACCCCGTAGGACGCTTAGATGCGGATTCCACCGGCGCCCTCTTGCTCACCAATGATGGTAAGCTGACATTTTGTTTGACCCATCCGCGTCACTCGATCGCCAAAACTTATCAGGTTTGGGTTCTCGGCGATCCCCCGGAACCGATACTGGAAGCGTGGCGTCAGGGCATCATCTTGTCGGGCAGAAAGACTTTGCCCGCAAAAGTTAGAGTTCTCGATCGCGCGCGAGACCAAACTCTGTTAGAAGTCATTCTATCAGAAGGCAGAAACCGACAGATTCGGCGAACAGCCGAGCAGTTGGGATATCCCGTGGTGCGCCTGCACCGCACAGCCATCGGCCCGATTCAATTGCAGCGGCCCGGTTCGCCAATACTGCCACCAGGCTGCTACCGACCCCTAGAAGATACAGAAATTATTTTTTTATGGAATCTAGTCAACCTAACATCAATAAGCGTGCCAGTAAATCCCCAGGAGCACAGCATATGACAAAGAATTTATTGTTTTTATTCTTCAAAACAACTAAGAAGAAACTGCACTCCCAAGAGCCAGAAACCGCTCAGAAGAAGTTAGCGGAAATAGGGGCTCAACTCCGCCAGTACCGCGAACAGCAGTCGATTTGTTTGGATAAAGTAGCCCTGGTAACAATGATTCGGCGGAATCTGTTGGAAGCCATCGAAGACGGTCAACTCGACCAACTTCCCGAACCCGTCTACACTCAGGGTTTGATCAAGCGCTACGCTGAAGCAATGGGTTTGGACGGAAATAAGTTTGCCGACTTTTTCCCGATCGAACCGCCGCCTAGAGCGAGAACCAAGCTATCCTGGCAGGATGGGCCTCAGTTGCGGCCGATGCACCTGTACCTCTTTTACACATTTCTAATTATCTGTTCGGTCAATGTCTTATCTCAGTTGATGAGCGGTTCTGTTACCGCAAAAAACGGTGCGGGAGCCGGAGGACTAGCGCTTGAACAGCAAGAACAAGCTCGTTTAGCTGCTGAGGCATCGAGATCCTCGCAAAATCAGAAACCGGATAGTTACGAGGCTGTCGAAGCAGCAAGAACCGGTCAAAGTTTAAATAAATCTGGCAATAAACCAGTGATGGTTAGCGTCACTTTTAAAGCAGAATCGTGGATGCAGGTTGAAGTCGATGGCAAAACAGAGTTTGAGGGAATTTTGCCTTCAGGGACTGTGCGCACCTGGGAGGCTCAAAAGCAATTGGTAGTGGTAGCGGGTAACGCCGGCGGGGTAATGGTTGCTGTTAATAACGGACAAGCCGAACAACTCGGAGCTCCTGGAGTCGCCAAAGAAGTTGTTTTTAAAGCAAGCGAACTCCACCCTTCAGCACAGCCCAAGAATGAAGGGTAAGTGTTAATTGGTAATTGTTAATGGGTAATCGGGAAGAGGTAATGGCTGGCAGTCCACAGCTTTTAATTAGAATGTCCGTCTTTATTGACTCCTGACCCATTACCCATTACCAACTACCGATTTCAGAGGATCAATTTTTGTTGGGAGCGCGCCCCGAGATGTAAGTCATGGTTTTGAGCCGATCGCGCACTTCCCAATTCAAAGCTTCAGGTCGATACCGCCAGCCCCAATTTCCCTCTGCTTTTCCCGGAAAATTCATCCGCGCGTCTGTACCCAAACCCAACAAGTCTTGATACGGCACAATTGCCAAATTAGCAACAGACATCCAACCCATGCGGATTAAAGACCAGTGAATTCCTTGGGGATCGATGCAGCCCAAATAACGATAAACGTCATCTCTTTCGTAGTCTTGCAGTTGATTGAACCATCCGAGAGTCGTGTCGTTGTCGTGAGTGCCGGTGTAAACTACGCAGTTGCGATCGTAATTGAAAGGCAAAAAAGGCTCGCCCGGGCCTGAGTTAAAAGCAAACTGCAAAATCTTCATTCCCGGAAACTCGTATCGATCGCGCAAAGCTTCCACTTCTGGAGTAATTACCCCTAAATCCTCCGCGATAATTGGCAAGTTGCCAAACTTTTCATTAATTAGATCCAACAAAGCTGTTCCCGGCGCTTTAATCCACTCTCCGTACATAGCAGTTTCTTGCCCGCGCTTCACCGCCCAGTAAGCCTCAAATCCTCGAAAGTGGTCGATCCGAGTCACGTCTACATAAGCGAAAATCGCTTCAAAACGCTCCACCCACCACTCGAAATTATTTGCTTGCAACTTCTCCCAATTGTAGACGGGGTTGCCCCACAATTGACCTGTACTGCTGAAGTAATCAGGAGGAACTCCGGCCATTAAAGCTGCTTCTCCGCTGGCTTCATCCAAGCAGAATATTTCTCGATGAGACCATACATCCGCGCTGTCGTGAGCTACATAAATCGGAATGTCGCCAATAATTTTAATGTCCCGCAAATTGGCATAGCGTTTCAACTCCGTCCACTGCCGAAAAAACTCAAACTGGACGTATTTGTAGTAATAAATCTCAGCATTTAGCTGCTGGCGCCACTTCTCTAGAGACTCTGGTTCTCGACGGGCAATTTCGGGTTCCCAATTGTTCCAGCTAACACCGCCAAAGTTGTCTTTTAGTGCCATAAATAAGGCGTAATCTTCCAGCCAATTCTCTTTGCTTTCGCAAAAAGCTGAGAATTCTTTTTGCTGGATAGGGGAGGCTTTGGCTTTGAAGTTTTCGCAAGCTTTTTTGAGCAAAGGCACTTTCAGGGCGATCGCCCGCTCGAAGTCTACATAATCGAGCGGAAATTCTGGTAAATTAGCGAAGTCTTCATCTGCGAGCAATTGATCGTCCCGCAGCAGTTCTGGGTTGATCAGCAGCGGATTTCCCGCCATTGCTGAATAGCACGAATAAGGAGAATTTCCGTATCCTGTCGGCCCCAGCGGCAATACCTGCCAGTATTGCTGGTCGCTCTCTACTAAAAAGTCAATAAAGCGATATGCTTCTATTCCCATGTCTCCAATGCCAAATCGACTGGGAAAGGATGTGGGGTGGAGTAAAATGCCGCTCGATCGGGGAAAAAGCATAATCTATCTAAAGATATAGGAATTAAACATTGACAATTTGACCGATATTCCCTACAAGTTAAACTTCGCAGTTTTGAGGGCGATTGTCAGGGCAAATACTTTTGTGATTGTCTCATATTTTCTGCAAGAAGGTGCTTGCCAAATATTTTATGGCACTCTACTCAAAACTCCTGAGTAGAACCCAAAAGATCGAAATCCAGAGTTACGCGATCGCCTCGCTTTAGCAACTAGGCTTTTTTACCCAGGCGCGTTTGCTGCAACAAAGTAGTTTGGTCGATCGCACCTGGTTTCTGCCTAAGTTTTGAAGATAACTTTTCTTTCGGTTTCGCCCTATCTCTCTGCAGTAGTAAATTGCCCGCCAAAACTCAGCCATCGCTTCAGCAGAGCCCATGCACAAATCAGCCGGCTGTTTTGTATCTCAAAAAACAGTCGGCTGCGGAATTACCTGAAAAGAGGCTGAGTTTAAGCTTGCTTGTTCAACATTTTCTGCACTTGTTTGAGAGCTATACCGCCAATGTTGTACGCAGCCCAGCCGCCCGCCAACAATACGGGCATCAATACTATTAGTATGCGGAAGTCAAAATCCATGAGTTATCCTCCTAAAGTTTTTTAACAAATTCTCATAATCTATTTGTATCTCATTTTGTCGCCATTCTCCTGACTCTTTAACCAAATATTGTCGCCTTTGAAAGTTCCTCCGCCGGCAGCCGGATACCCAGGAGGACACCGCTCCGCAGGAATGGAAATCGAAACTCACTCCTGGGGGGCGATCGGCATTCGCTGCACCAATTATCCCAGAATCTGTTTCGCAATACCTTCCACCACCTTAGTTAGAGGATCTTTAGGGAACTGCAGCACAAACACCCCCTGGCTGGCGAGAAGCATCATCTTGTCGCTGTGGGGCAGCACCCCTGCAACTGGGATGTTGTAAATACTCTCTACTTGCTGCTTCAAATCCTCGAAATCTAGGGATTCAGGGGCTTTGTTTATCGTCATCAAAATCTTGGGAACTTCTAATTTGCGGGCCACATCTACCGTGACAGCCGTTCCCTGAAAATCTTGCTGATCCGGACGCAGAATCAGCAGCAGGATGTCGGAAATGGTGATGCTGAGGAGGGTTTCTTCGTTGAGCCCCGGGTGCGTGTCGATAAATAGGTAGTCTAAGTTCAGAACCTCGATCAGTTCTTGAAAGCCGTCGGTAAGCAGTCCCACGTCGTAGCCCTCGCGCAAAACTCGCGCTATCTCCCCTGCTTTAATGCTCGAAGGAATCAGGTAGAGGTTGCCGTTACTGGCTAATGGTGGCAGCAGCGAACTCACATTGTAGGCCGTATCCGCGATCGGACATCGGCCCCACAGGTAATCGTTCAGACAGCGATCCATGTTGCTCTCGCTGAAACCGAACAGCACGTGAATCCCCGGCGATTGAATGTCTGTGTCCACAATGGCGACCCGATTTCCGCCGCGAGCGATAATAGATGCCAGGTTTGCTGTCGTGTTCGATTTGCCAGTTCCGCCCCGATAAGAGTGGACAGAGATGATTTTGGACATGATCTGCGTATGAGGGTAAGAAACGGCGAGAATTAATTATGATGCAATTCTCGATGCAGTCGAGTTCTCTGTCATTCTTCCTTGCCCCCCAAATCCTCCTTGTCTGTTAAACTATCAATTTTTTCATCTTTTATCCTCTTTTCTGCGCTCCTGCGCTGCCGCATCTGTTTGGCTTTGGCTTGCAAATCGCTGAACTCGTCATCGGGTTTGGTTTCGCCTGAACTAGCACCGCCGCCCGCATCGATCGGGACAGGCGTTTTTGAGCTGCTTTCGGATTCAGTCACGGCGGCGCGCTGCTTCTGCTGTTTGGCTTTTTCCTGCAACTGAGCTAAGTATTCGTCTGTCTGACTTTCTGCCTGGGGAAGCTCTGCGGCACCTGCAGTTATTTCTTGGGGTTCGGAAGATGCTTTTTCGGAGGTTTCTTTTTTGCTAATCCTCAGTTTATCTTTCTTTTGCTGCAATTCTTTAAAGAAATCAGATTCTGTGATTTCTGCGACTTGCTGTTCTTTTTTGGCTTGGTCTATTTCGATTTTGAAGGCTTGTTTCACTCGATCGCTAATTGCTTTCCCGTATCCGGCTTTATTAAATCTGTCTGCTGATACTATGCTACCGCCAGTTACGATTAATGCTAAGGCTGGCGCTGCCACAGGCACCCACCCTCCCAACAGAAAAATCCCAAAGACGATCGCGCAGCACCCGGAGAGCATTGCTCCGAATGTCACCGCCAACTTCGCTGGGTGAGCTATCCGCGATGCCAAGGTTCCTCCCACAATTGACCATCCCGAAATCCACAGGATTTCGGCCCATTCCGGCCAAAACCAAAACAGGGGTCTGTTGTCTAAAACTGTACTCAAAATTTGGCTGACTACTTGTGCGTGTGCCACGATACCCGGCATGAATTGCTTACTTTGCTGTCGCCCACTGTAAGGAGTATAAAAGAAATCTTTAACGCTTTCTGTGGTATAACCGATGAGAACTATTTTATCTTTAACTAAATTCGGGTCAACTTTCCCTTCTAAAACATCCGTAATTCGGACTTGGTTTGCGACTTGCCGCCGGGAACGATAGTTAATTAATATTTGATATCCCCTGACATCGACATTGCTGTATCCTCCGTCATTGCTTTTTAGTTGTTTGAATTGGGTTTTTCCCAGCCATAAAGATTGATCTGGGTCCAGTTTGGGAGAGATTTTTTGCCCTTGCAGGTAGCGGAGCGCTAGCTGGAGGTTGAAGGAAGTTAAAACTTGAGAATCGTCATTGCAAAGATGTTTTTCGACCGAGGAGTTGCCCTTAATTGTCGGTGGTTTCATAAATAGTAAAGCCCTGCGGAGTATGCCGCCCGCATCGACTCCGAAATCTGCAAATCCCACCCGGTTTTCTGGCATTCCCGGCGGAGGCGGAGAACCGGGATTGTCCGCGCTCCCGTCGGTGACTAAACATACCCCGATAATTCGAGCGTTTTTTTGTAAAAGTTTAGTTAATTCCTCGCGCCCGTCTCCTAAAGGTACGTCTCGCAGTACATCTAAACCGATGAGTGCCGGCTGCATTTTTTCCAGTTTCTGTAAGATTTCAGCTATTTTGCGATCGGAGATCGGCCACTGTTTCAGTTTCTGAATGTCTGCTTCGGTAATCCCCACCACTAGCAAGCGCGAGTCTGGCTGTTCCTCGGGACGCAACCTCAGCATTTGATCGTAAGCGCTTAATTCTACTGGAGCGAGTATTCCTAGCTGTCTGATCCCCATCAGGGATAATGTTACTGCCGCGCTGGCAATTAATACAGACCTAGCAAATGCTAGTGATGGTTTATACATTTGGCTCAATTGAGCCGCTGCCGATCGAATTTTGTTAGATATTTTACTCATTATCCCAGCATAAAAGTTTGACTTGTTTCTGGAACAGCAGTTGTTTCGCCTTTGCCACTTGCCGGAGACTTCCTCCATCTTAGAACACCCGGAAACTCCGACCGCTTTGTAACAAAATTTTACAGTTGGCCGCCAGCAACTGTATGCAATTATACTCGCGGCCTAAGTAGCCTGATTTTCCGGACGGACAATCCACTTGCCGATCGAATTAATTAATGTTATTGATGATATGTCAAGGTTCAAATTGTGTATCTGCGCCCTCGACTAGCCGCTCAAAAATATTTGTCGCCATCAGCGAATGCCTGTGTTTGCAATATTATAGTGAAAGGTACAACAAAATGAAACGTTTTCTACATCGGGCTACACTTGCGGTCGCCGTATCTGCGATCGCAGCTACCGTCCCCAGTTCAATTGCACCAATGCGAGCACAATCCCAGCCGCTTCTGCTGAGTCAAAATGTTAATTTCAAGCCTCCCGACGTAACAGCCCCCGGCAACCGACAAGGAGGGACACATCGCGGCAGCAAGCGTTGTCCGGCGGGTTTATCTATTACTCCTTTAGTGCCTCCAACTAATATCGGTTTAACCCTAACAGAGTCTCCCACAATTTTTGTCTATGTTCCTCAAACCTCGGCAGAAATAGAGTTTACTTTGCTCAACGACACCGAGGAGAAAGTGATCTACGAAAAAACATTTAAACTTGGCAAATCCGGGATTGTTGGAGTTAACATTCCTGCTACGGGCAACAACAAATCCCTTGAAGTTGGTAAGCGATACGTGTGGTCGTTTTCGATGGTTTGCGACCCCCAAGATCGATCGGCAGATTTAGTTGTTAAAGGGTTCGTGCAGCGAATTGAACCGCAGGCAAATCTCAAGAGGGATTTGGCAAATCCCGACCCGATGACTAGGCTCAACGTTTACGCTACAAATGGGATTTGGTACGAAACTCTCGCTACTTTAGCCCAAATGCGGCGCCAGACACCGGGGGATGCGAAGCTGACAGCCAAGTGGACGCAATTGTTGCAGTCCCAAGGGCTGGAATCAGTTGCAGCTCAACCGCTGGTTCAGCCTCTTTAAAACTCGCTATTTGTTCAAGTTTTGTCGGTTTTCCTATTCCGATGTGAAAATTGACAAATTTACCCGATCGCGCCAGGGGTTAAAACTCCTGCTTAACAGTAGAGATGCGATCTATAATATCTCTGCAAGTTGGTAAAAAAATGAAACGTTTTCTACATTTTACTGCACAGGCGATGGCTGTATTTGCGATCGCAGTTACTCTCCCCAGTTTGCTTGCACCGATGCAGGCTGTACCTGCACCAATTCTGCTGAGTCAGAATGTTAATTTCAAACCCCCAGATGTAACAGCCCCCGATAACCGGCAAGGGGGGACGCATCGAGGCGATGCTTGTCCCAAGGATTTATCTATTATTCCTTTAATACCTAAAAGCAATGATGGTTTAACGCTAGCAGAGTCGCCAACATTCTTAACCTACGTTTCTCACTCTTCGACTCAAGTCGAGTTTATTTTGCAAGCTGACGATGGAAAAGGAACCGAGGTTTACAAAACTACTTTCAAGGTTGACAAACCCGGGATAGTTGAGGTCAGTATTCCTGCTATGGGGGATCGCAAAAAATCTCTTGAGATTGGCCAGCGATATCAGTGGTCGTTTTCGGTGGCTTGCAATGACGATCCGTCGGGGAATTATTTTGTTAAAGGAATCGTGCAGCGAATTGAACCGCAGGAAACTCTCAAGAGCGATTTGGCAAATCCCGACCCTATGGCTAAGGTGATTGCTTATGCTAAAAATGGGATTTGGTACGAGACTCTTGCTACTCTAGCCCAAATGCGGCGCCTCGCACCCGATGATTCGGGGATCAGGGCCGAGTGGACGCAATTGTTGCAGTCCCAAGGACTAGAATCGATTGCTACTCAACCTCTAGTTCAGTCTTTTGAATAACGACTCTTGACTAATTACTGCTGAGTGTTTGCACAGTCAATTCTTCAATTCTTCAATCCAGTGACCAAAAGCAGCCAGGGTACAAGCCCAAAATTTGTATTTGCAGACATAAAAAACCTAGTATCCGATAACAAGTCCTCGGATTCATCAGTGAGATCGCTTTCTTCAATTCTCCAATCCAAAATCTAAAATCTAAAATCTAAAATCGATTGATGGCTAATAAATTTCCGACAATTCTAGCTCTTGATTTTGACGGTGTGATTTGTGACGGACTAATCGAATATTTCCAAACAGCTTGGCTTACCTACTGTCAAATCTGGAAACCAGTCGAAACAGTGCCAGATGCAGATTTAGCTTTGAGTTTTTACCGAGTGCGGCCCGCCATCGAAACTGGTTGGGAAATGCCGCTGCTGATCCGCGCACTGCTGACAGGAATTTCCCCAGAGCAAATTTTGCTGGAGTGGCCCGATATTGTACCGCATTTATTGACCGCAAATAATTTGAAAGCGCAGTCTGTGGGCGCTATGTTAGACGGATTGCGCGATAATTGGATTGCTGAGGATTTAGCGGGCTGGCTGTCTTTGCACCGCTTTTATCCAGGGATTGCCGATCGCTTGCACTCCTTGCAGGAGAGTTCGGTGAAAGTGGCGATCGTCACTACGAAGGAAGGCCGTTTTGTGCGGGAACTTTTGCAGCTAGCAGGCGTACAAATGCCGTCCGAGTTGATTTTTGGCAAGGAATACAACAAGCCGAAACACCAAACTTTGCGGGAATTTTTGGCAGCTTCTGGCAAAGATTCGACTATTTGGTTTGTGGAAGATCGGTTAAAAACTTTGCTGTCGGTGAAGCAGCAGCCGGATTTATCTCAGGTGAGGTTATTTTTGGCTGATTGGGGTTACAATACTTTGGCAGAACGGGAATCTGTCGCCCAAAATCCACCCGTTCAATTGCTTTCTTTGTCGCAGTTTGCCGGAGATTTTGCCGATTGGCTGCCGACCGAAGGTTGATGTTAGATTTGTTTCCAGGTGGTAAGTGTTTTTAGCTTGTCAGAGTCAAAAAAAATTTAAAGTTTTAGATTTTTTTGTTGACTTTGGTGGAGCTGGTATGGTATTTTAAAATAATCGGATGGTGGCAAAAATAATATTTTGGGACAGATTTCCATTATAAGTTAAATATAACAGAAATTCCCCAAAAAAGCAAGAATATAGACAAAAAAAATTGATTTTTTTTGATACAGTCTTGCAGGCATTCTTGACCTGAAAAACTAATTTTTTTTACAGTTTATGCGGCTGCAAGGAGATATTTTGTCGATCAAACCCGGTTGCTGGCAAAAAAAGCAAGCTTGGCAACCCACAATTTGAAAATTGTTTTGATAATTTCTCAGCTTTAGGAGTGACACGTAGGGCATAGAAACCCGGTTTCTAGGAGTTTTGGGTTTAGTAAGGACAAATGGACGAAGAAACCAGGTTTAGCAAGGCAACGAGTGCGATCGCGAAATCAACTTAAAATCTTTCTCATCGGGTGAGAACCCGGTTTCTACAAGTTTTGGGTTTAGTAAGGACAAATCTACGAACAAACCGGGTTTCTGAGGTCGCGAGTGCGATCGCGAACTAAAATTAAAAGCTTTCTAATATTGAGACTTAAAACCCATGCTCGATTTAACTAAAGCAGCCAAGGCAATGCAGGGAATGAGCCAACACTTGAATGTGGAAGCTCACGCGGCTCGCCAGCGTTTGGAAGTGGCTCAGAATTTGCTAGTCAAGGCTGCGGGGGAACAGGAAAAATTGGTGGAATTGCAAGAGAGTTGGCGCGATCGCACTTTATTCAATGCTGCCACGCCGATCGAGCCATTGTCCGATCGCACCTACATCACAGCACCCCCCGCAGCTCACACAGTCTTTGCCACAGACGGCTCGCAAATTTCGCCCAACCATCACGAAATAGCCTACTGCTATCTGCTAAACGTCGGCACAGTCATGCTGCACTACGGGCAAAGCCGCCACCCAGTTTTAGACAGCGTACCCGAGGTTTTCTACAAACCCGAAGACTTGTACGGTTCGCGACAGTGGGGAATTAGAACCGAAGAATGGATGGGATATCGGCGGGCAGTTTCCGAAGCAATTGCCTTAGCAGAAATGGGCTGCAATTGGGCAAAAGTTAACGACAATAAATTGCCCGCGCCAGCTTTAGCAATGGTAGACGGTTCCCTGATTTATTGGTTTTTGGAACAGTTACCCAGCGAAGCGCGGGATCAAATTTTGCTACCAATTTTAGAAGCTTGGGACAAATTGCGTTTAGCAGGAATTCCCCTGTTAGGATACTTAAGCGCTTCTCGCAGCAGCGAAAGCTTATCTTTTTTGCGGTTTGAAGCTTGCACCCACGAAGTACCAGACTGCATGACAAATTGCCCGAACGTCGGATTTGCCGCCACAATTTCTTTCGCCGAAAAAGCACCTTGTCAAGAATTTGAACCCTTGCGGGATGCCATCTTGTGGGCAACAATCCTGTCACCGGGACAAAGAAGCCCTTTGTGGAAATCCCAAGCTCGAATTTTAGATTTGTACGGTCTTAATTCCGTCTATTTCTGTTACGTTCACGTTGGCACAGAAATTGCTAGAATAGAAGTGCCGGAATGGGTAGCACAAGATACAGCACAGCTAGATTTAGCATTGGGAATGATGCTCGCTCAGGTACACAAAGGCGGCGGCTATCCGGTGACGCTAGCAGAAGCTCACAATCAAGCGGTAGTCACGGGGGGCGATCGAAGTCGCTTTTTCGCTTTGTTAGAGCAGCAAATGATTAAAGCTGGCTTAAAGAATGTCGGAATTTCTTATAAGGAAACACGGAAGCGCGGCAGTATTGCTTAAAGTAAGAAGTAGAGTAGTCCTTGGCCTAGAAACCTGGTTTTTACGGAAATACTTCATCCCGGCCTTTAACAGAAATAAAAAACCCGGTTTCTTTGGTATTGATACGTAATTTATGTAGAGTTAAAATAGAGTTAAAAATGTTATATGCCAATAGAACTAATTATCTTAATTGCTTCGTTACTTGTATCTTGGCTGGTGTTTAATTGGGCTTTTAAAGTGTTGAAAGCCAGCATCGGGACAGCGATTGCTTTAGCAGCAATTGTGCTGGCGATGCAGTTATTGTTTGGCATCGGGCCAAACCAGCTTTTCCAACATATAATTCACCTGCCGGAAACCCTGGGGAAAATGATTTCAGGCAAGTGATCCGATTTTAGATTTTAGATTTTAGATTCTTTTAAATACCCGACTTCTTCCAGAAGCCGGGTATCGGGAGATTCCGAAAATTTTCCTTCTTCCTTCTTCCCTCTTCCTTCTTCCTTCTTCCTTCAGATATTAACTTCCCAGCATTTGCAACTTGTACAAACTGGCATACAACCCTTCTTGCTGCAACAATTCTTCGTGGCTGCCAGACTCTACTAATTGGCCGCGTTTGAGCACTAAAATGCGATCGACATTTCGGATAGTCGAGAGCCTGTGCGCAATAATTATCGCCGTTCTTTCCGCCATCAAACGCTCTAGAGCTTCTTGAATTAAAGCTTCTGTACCCACATCCAAACTAGCAGTTGCCTCGTCGAGAACTAAGATACTGGGATTGCGAATGGCGGCGCGAGCAAACGCTAATAATTGCTTTTGTCCCCCCGAAAGATTGGTTCCCCGTTCCCGCAATTGCGTATCATAACCTTGAGGCAACTGTTCGATTAAACGGGCAACATTTGTCTTTTCTGCTGCTGCTTGAATTTCCTCAATCGAGTAACTTTCTCCCAAGCTGATATTGCTCTTCACGTCACCAGCAAATAGAAAGCCATCTTGGATAATCACGCCTATGTGCCTGCGCAACTCTGCTTGAGGCAAATCCCGAATATCCACATGATTAACCAGAATCCGCCCTTTACTAGGTTCGTAAAGGCGGCAGAGGAGACGGATAATCGAACTTTTGCCCGCACCGGTAGGGCCGACTAATGCTACTTTTTCGCCGGATTTGATGGTGAAATTGAGGTTTTGCAGGACATATTCGTCTTGTTTGTAAGCAAACCACACGTTGTCAAATTGGATTTCTCCCGATTCAGAATTCTGCGATTTGGCATTTTCTCCCCCCCTTAGCAAGGGGGGGTTGGCGGGGGGTGATTGGGGATTGTTAGGCAATAAACGATATTCTGAACTTGCTGGATTTTGATGATTATCTGCCAATTCTCGATCGAACGGAGACAAGTTGTAAGCCGTTGCCTCTGGATGTCCAGTTACCAACAAGGGTGAATAACCTGCCCTTCTTCCTTCTTCCCTCTTCCCTCTTCCTTCTTCCCTCTTGCCTCTTCCTTCTTCCTTCTTCCCGCTGGTTGGATCTTTAATTTCGATCGGTTCGTTGAGGATATCGCTAATCCGTTCCACGGCGGTAAATCCTGCTTGAATCGCAGTGAATTTCTCAGCAAATTGCCGCAGCGGATCGAAGAGACGCTGAGCAAATAAAATAAATGCCGAGAGAGTACCGAAGTTAAGATTACCGGCTAAAACTCTTTGGCCACCCATCCACAAAACGGCTGCGATCGCCACTAAAGCAATCCATTCTAAGGTCGCAGATACGGCTGAGTCGTAAAAAATAGTTTTATCAACTGCTTTAATGTAGCGTTTATTGGTGACGCGAAACAATTCTGAGTTGAATCTTTCGCGGCGGAATAGCTGCACTACGCCAATACCCATCAGGTTTTCTTGCAGTTGTGCGTTAAGATCGGAAAGTTCTTCTCGGGTTGTGTAATTTGCTATGCGATATTGATACTGGAAATAAATTATGACTGCGGTAATTGGTATCATCATCAGCACCAACATTAAAGCTAGTTGCCACTGCATGGTAAACATGAAAATGGCAATTACTAAAATTGAAAATAAATCGCTGACAATGCCGATCGCCCCTGAAGAAAAAACCTCTCCCAAAGCTTCTACATCGCTGGTGAGGCGAGTCATCAGTTTACCGACAGGAGTGCGATCGAAAAATCTCACTGCTAAGGATGTGACGTGGGCGAACAAATCATTTCTAATATCTGTAGTAATTATTTGCCCTACTTTGGTGACTAAATAGCCTTGAAGTGATTGCAGTGCTAATCTAAGTGTTATAGTTAGCATGAGCAAAATAGCCAAAATATTCAATGCAGCAGATAAAGACAATCCCCGCAAGAATTCGTAGGTAGGTTCCGAGCGAATTACCGAAATTGCCTGTCCGATGAGAATGGGTTGAATTGCTCCTGAGACTGCTAGCGGTACTAATAGTGCGATCGAAATAATCAGCAAACGTTTGCTGCGCGCTGCGTAAGATGCCAACCTCATGAATAACCGCCAGTCTGTTTCGCGGCGGGGTTGGTTTTTGGTGTCTGCTACTGGTGAGGAAATGGTCATTGATGACAAAAACTGTACAATATATCTAGTTAATAATTGTAACAAATAACTAGACAAAGCTAAAAAATAGAACACCCAGCTCCCCGATTTCTTAAAGAAGTCAGGCTTCAAAATAGAGGTTATATTGTCATCATGCAAGAGATAGAGACAGCCCGATTGTATCTTAGACAATTTACGCCAGACGACTTAGATGAGCTGTACCGCATCTACAGCGATCCGGAAATAATGAGATACCTCACAGGAGTTAGAACTAGAGAAGCAACAGAAATCGCCATTCATACCATGCTCAAACGTTGGGAAGAAAACAACTTCGGAATGTGGGCGGTAGTACATAAAATAGACCGTAAAATGATTGGTCGCTGCGGATTGGGTTTTCTGGACAAGACACCGGAAGTTGAGCTTGGCTATGCGCTAGACAAAGTTTATTGGAATCAAGGATTGGCGACAGAAGCATCTTTTGCTAGTCTAAACTATGGATTTCAAATATTAAAGTTGGAGAGAATAGTTGCGATCGCCCGCCCAGAAAATATCGCCTCCCAGCGGGTGATACAGAAAGTTGGCATGAAATATGAAAAAAATGCTCATTATTACGAAACTGACGTAGTATATTATTCTATCTCGCGAGAAAGTTACCAGTCCCAAGTATTTTCGTAGGGTGCGCATTGCGCACCTTACTGCATTTAAATTATTCGCACCGCAAATGGGCATTATTGCCTGCTGACAACTACGAAGTCCTTTGCAATTGCTTGTTAACTTTTTGAATTTTCTTAGCAAAATACTCTTGTCTGTGTCCCAATCTTTTAGCCACGTCCAACCCTTTTTGATAGGATTCCAAAGCTTTATCGTAAGCCTTCATCTCCTGATAAACTTGACCGATATTGTCGTAAACGTTCATCAATCCGTAGAAATTGTAAGCCCGCTCTTCTAACAGCAACTGCATTTGATAAATCCGCAAAGTCGGCTCCCATTGCTTTTGCGCTCGATAAAGTAAAGCTAATTTATCCAAAGCTTCACTAGCTTGGGCATACTGTTGAATGGGGACGGCTAAATTGTAGGCTTCCTGATAGTATTGAGCTGCTAAATTGATTTGACCTATGGTTTGGTAATCGCTGGCGATCGCAATTTTTAGCGGTGGTATGGCGCTGGGGTTTTGCAGGTTTAAATACACAGATGCTAGTTTTTCCCGGGCTGCGATCGCCTTTAGGGGTTGTTTCGACTGCTGGTAAACGTAGGCCAACTGTCTCAGAGTATCTACCTCAGTTGGAGGAGTTACAGGCTGCGGAGGTGCGCCGTTTCCCGCAACTACAGCAGAATTTTGCACAGCAGAATTAGCAGCAAATAAAGCGCGGTTTTCCTGAATTAAAGTTGCCAATTCCTCATACACGGGAGCAGCTTTATCGTAACTCAACCAATTGATGTGAATTAGCCCGATCGCCTTCAAAATCTGACCTTCAGCCAATATATCTTGGTTTTGGCGCGCATTTTCTAGAATTTCTTGGTAAACTTCTACAGTCGGGCCTTTAGCGCGCACCTGCTGAAAAGCCGCAACCAAGACGGGGAGCAACTCAGTATTAACTGGTACTTGGGATTTGACTTGTTTTTGAATTGCTTGCAACCGTTTAGTAATAAGCTGTAGTTCGAGGTTTTTACCGTTACTCCAAGCAACACTTCCCACCCGACTCAAAGCAGCAATTTCCGCCGCCGGGCCGAGATACCTGCGCAGCCGCAATTCTCGGAACCAAATTTCAAAAGCACCAGCCCCATCTCCAGCTTGCAGTTTAGTCGCTGCTTCTAAGTTTAACTGCTCCAAAGCCGCTGTCAGTTCGTCCCGCTGAGCGCTGCTCAAAGATTCACTGGCGGGAGTTAGGGGATCGGGTGTGGTAATTTCTAGAGGATTAGGAGAAAATTGATCGAGGGCTGGTGGATTAGTTTGGGCGCTAGCAATAGAACCAGCACACAGCCACAAAAAAAGCAAGCACCCAATTGGCACAGAACTTCTCATAAAAATACTCGGTAAGTGGGAAACTCAGTGGCTTCAGCCCTGAGAGGAAAACGACCCGGCGGTTTCAACCGCCTTGAATCCCCTTTCGGGGTTGGAGAGGTCGAGTTGCCTCTCCGGTGAGGTATGGTTGCCTCAGTCTCCTTTTCAGGGTAATGTTCGCTTCGCCAAGGTTATCGGGGCTTGTCACGCTTACAGCACTGTCGAGAGTGACTTTAAGACTGTTTAACTGTAAACAACAGAGCGGAAAACTAGCGTCGCATTTTCCGGTGTTATGACCCCAATAACGTAGTCAGTGAAGACTTAGGCTGGTCAATACAGCTTGCTTGATTTCTCTTACAAGCGAGCGTGGCTTTAGCCCTGAGTTACTGACTCTCAAAATTTGGTTGCCGCGATTCGGCATCTCTTCTGGAAACATCAAGTTTTGCATATCTACAAAACGGTATAAATTATGTCACAAAGATGGCACAAAAGCAAACTGTTCAACAAGAGCAACAAAATAAAAATTACCGTGCTGAGCAATTATTTTCCTTTAAAGACGCTGGGCGATCGTATTTTACGCTTATTCAGTCTAGCCCTAATTCTCTTAACTGTTTGCACAGCTTGCGCCCCCCCTCCCGCAGTTGCTAGAGACCGCTCTTTTCCAGAAATGTCCCTAGAATTTTTGGGCGAGTACCAATTGCCAAAAATGAATTTTGAAGGAGCCCCAGTCGGCGGTTTGTCAGGAATTACCTACGATCCCAAAGGTATTAGCACTGTCACTTCCAAAGCTTATCGCTTTTACGCTCTTTCCGACGACCCCAGCGAAAACGGAGAAGCCAGATTTTACAGTCTCAGACTCGACCTCACATCGAGCGATCCAGCAAATATTCGCCTGAAAAAAGTTGCCGTAGAAGGCGTTACCTCCCTCAAAAAAGCAGACGGTGAAACCTTCTCTTGGGGTTCCATCAATCCCGAAGGCATCGCCCTTTCTCCCCGAAATTCAGTATTTGTCGCCAACGAAGGCGTCACTCATGCTGGCATCCCTCCTTTTGTAGGAGAGTTCGATCTCAAAACCGGGAAATTGCAGGGAAATTTGCCGCTTCCAAAACGCTATATTCCCGATGCCAGCGATGAAAAACAGCAGCAAGGAGTGCGGGAAAATTTAGGTTTTGAATCTTTAAGCATTGACCCAGAAACCTTTAGTCCGGGCGGCCTCGATCCGTTTCGTTTGTTCGCAGCTACGGAAGCGCCATTAATGCAAGATTTAGACCCGGAACAGGAAAATAAACTCCGTCTTTTACATTATGTCATCGTCGATAAAACGCCGCAATTAGTATCGGAAAATCTTTACAAGTTAGACCAAGTTCCCATGACTGTTTTGAACGGCTTAACAGAATTAGTAACTGTCGGTAGCGGTCAAATTTTGAGTTTAGAACGTTCTTTTGGGCTGTCGGGATACAGCGCTAGGATTTATCAACTAGCGGTTGGGGCGGCTACAGATACTTCGAGAATCCAGAGTTTTAAAGGGCGAGTGGCAATGGTCGAACCTGTTAAGAAAAAGTTGCTGCTAGACTTAAGCGAACTCGGAATTCCGCTGTACAATTTAGAGGGAATGACCCTCGGTCCGCAGTTGCCAGATGGCAGCAAAAGTCTAGTTTTGGTCAGTGACGACAATTTTGATGAAGCGCAGAAAACTCAGTTTCTTTTATTTAGCTTGAAGGGCCAAGGTTAGGTCAGAAGGGCGGGCTAGAAGCCCACCCCACGCCACAATAATATTTATTGTTTGTGAAACAGGCAGGAAAGCCTATTGAGGAAAACCGTACATAAAATTAACTTTTTGTGGAACAGGCATCTTGCCTGTTCATAAAAAAGTTAAATCAAATTTCTCCAACTATAAAACCCCTTAATCATGCCAAGTCGTAACACGTTGCACCTGCCAGAAATCGAACTTTCATACCTAGAATGGAAGCCAGAAACAGGGAAAACAAAAGTCCCGCGTTTGCTGCTGTTACACGGTTTAGCAGATAGTGCGTGTGTCTGGAATAGCTTGGGCAATTATTTCTCCAACCGCTATCATATTGTAGCGCCAGATATGCGCGGTCACGGAGAGAGTAGCAAACCGAAAACAGACTATACTTTTGAAAGTGCGATCGCAGATTTAGAAGGTTTAATGGCACATCTCAACTGGCCAGACGCCCACATTTTAGGACATTCTTGGACGGGAAAACTAGCAGCGATTTGGGCGAGGCAAAATCCCGATCGCTTTTGCAGTATGATTTTAGTAGACCCAATCTTCATCACCAAACTGCCCGCCGCGATGAAACTCACCCTGCCAATTGTTTACCGAAAATTAGACTGCCTCAAATGTGTGGGCCCGTTTGCGACTTTATCCCAAGCAGAAGCAGCAGCCAAACAATCGGGAGAATACGCAGATTGGAGTGACGTGCAGCAAATGGTATTCCAACACCAAATCGAACAAAAATCCGACGGAACTTGGGGCAGTAAATTTGCGATTACAGCCAGAAATCAGATATTTGCAGAAGTGATGAAAGTTGCCGGTTTAACTGAAAATATTGAGATACCGACTTTGTTTGTACAGCCGGAAAAAGGCGTAAATCGCATGGCTTGGCAAATGCAGCCATACAATAGATACTTGAAAAATCTTACCGTTGCAAAAGTACCGGGGAATCACTGGTCTTTTTTGACTCAACCGGAAACTTTTAATCAAACTGTGGCAGATTTTTTAGAGGATACAAGACAGTGAATTTAGAAATTATCGCACATCGGGGATTTTCGGCGATCGCCCCCGAGAATACTTTAGCAGCTTTTGAACTGGCGATCGCCCGTGGAGCTCATTCGATCGAATTTGACATCCAGCTATCCGCCGACAACGTACCAGTGATTTTTCACGACGCAACACTGGATAGAATCACTGGAGTTTCTGGCAAAGTTAGGGAAACAACCCTGTCTGAATTGCAGACACTTAATGCGGGAAAATGGTTTAGCGATGAATTTTCCCAAGAAAAAATTCCTACCTTAAAAGAATCATTAGCTATCCTCAAAAATGTTGACAAATTTCTTTACTTTGATGTCAAGCCTCACTGCGAATGGTCGGATTCAGAAGTCGCGGATTTTGTCAATACTTTGACGGGGGAAGAAATCCAACACAAATGCGTTATTACCTCCTTTAACCCTGGATTTCTGGAACAAGTGCGGCGGCTATCTGGCGATTTGGCGATCGGACACATTGTTGCTAATCTAGAAGCATACAAAACTCAATTTGCTCAAGCTGTGGCGCATCAGGATAATTTGATTAGCAGTCTGTATCGCGTGTTGCTGGAAAACCCCGCACTAATTCAAGAAAGCCGGAGTCAGGGAGTTGACATTGTGGCTTGGACGGTGGACGATCGAGCGGATATGCAAAAGTTAATTGATTTGGGTATAGCGCGGATAGTCACTAATTGTTTGATATAATTTCTTAACCGCAGATGAACGCAAATAAACGCAGATAATAGATGAATTACTTTCGCAACAGCATCCACGAAATGTCTGGCTACGTGCCGGGGGAACAGCCACCGCTAGGCACAAAAATTATTAAACTAAATTCTAATGAAAATCCCTATCCACCTTCTCCAAAAGCCTTAAAAGTGCTTCAGGAAATAGACGGAGAAATGCTGCGGCGTTATCCCGATCCAACTGGCAAAGTTTTTCGCATTGCTGCTAGTAAAGTTTTTGGAGTTGCTGACGATTGGATTGTTGTAGGTAACGGCAGCGACGATTTATTAAACTTGATAGTTCGCGCTGTGGGCGAATCTGGGAAACAGATTGTTTGTCCCGCGCCAACCTATGTATTGTACCGCACGTTGGCAGAAATTCAAGATGCAGAATTTGTTGAAGTTCCTTATCCCGACGACTACAAGTTACCAGTCGATCTGCTAATAGCAGCCCAGGGTGCAGTGACATTTGTAGCTTCGCCAAACAGCCCATCGGGAACAGCCATATCTGTTGCAGATTTGGAGAAACTGGCTAAAGAGTTATCGGGCATTCTTGTCATCGACGAAGCTTATGTAGATTTCGCCGAAGAAAATGCTTTGGAATTGACAAAAAGATACAGTAATGTTATAGTATTGAGGACGCTTTCAAAAGGTTATTCGCTGGCAGGATTGAGGCTGGGTTTTGGCATAGCAAATCCGGCGCTGCTGGCAGAATTAAATAAAATCAAAGACAGCTATAATGTGGATGCTTTAGCCTATGCAGTGGGGGCGGCTGCGATCGCCGATCGAGACCACAAAATAGCCAACGCCGAAAAGATTAAGGCTTCCAGAGCAAAACTAGCCGTTAGCTTCCAGGAATTAGGCTTTGACGTTTGGCCCTCGCAAACCAACTTTTTGTTAGTGCGGCCACCAAACGGCGATGCAGAAAGAATTTATCAAACACTCAAAGTACGGGGAATATTGATTCGATACTTCAATCAGCCACGATTAGAAGACAAATTGCGGATTAGTGTAGGTACGGAGGAACAGAATCAAATATTACTTAAAATTTTGAAAGAAATTCTCTAAATAACGATCGCCCTAAAATTAGTTTCTAGTGATGACTTTAGTCCTCTGATTGGTATGAAGGCTTGCATTCCTCACTACCAACAGCTAGATTACAGATAATTATTAGGATTGTCGATCGCCAACCCTGCCGACTGAGCAATATCCAGCAATCGGTTGTCCGCCGAAACAAAAACCAGTTGAGTATCTGGCACGGAAACGAGAGTAGATTGAACGCGCAAAGCAGCCGCTAATTGCACAGCATCATAAGCCCGCAGTGGGTTTTGCATTACCAGTGCGCCCGCTGTTTCTATCAAAGTGCGATCAACTTCAACAACTTCATACTGGTTTTCAAAATCCGTGCGAAAATCTCCCATAAGTTGGTCAACCTCATCGACAGATAGAGTACCCTCTCGTTGACGGCGTGAAAAAGCGCTGCATACCTCCACCCAAGTAATCTGAGAAATCGCGAGAAAGTTACCTGCTGCAGGAACAGTAATGGATTGAATCCAATTACTTCCCAATTCAGGCACATACCGTTTAACCAAAGCGCTGGTGTCTAAGAAATAGGCATTTACCACGGGCCGCGATCCTCAATAACGATTTCAGAAAGAGGTTTCCCCACTCTTCCCTTAAGTTTTTCAAACAGTTCGCGCCGCTTTTGTTCTGCGGCTGCATCTAGCTTAAACTGTTTTGTTGGCAAACCCATCAATTTTCGTAAATCCATCAACTTAATCGCTTTTTCGCGATCGCCCTTGAGTTCTTCCGGCGAAACTTCCGCTACAATTGTGATTTGCACAGTTTCCCCATCGTTCAATGACAAAGGACTCAGGGGACGAAAAACCCCGTTTTCGTAGATAGCAGTAATAGTTTCTGGCATAATTAGCCTCTTAATTAAATGCTTTGACTTATTGTACTTCTTTTAATTACTTCGTTGCCACCACAGCCAAATTCCAAGCCAAGCGCTTCATCAAAGGCAACTTCTTCAAAAACCCATCCAACCCTTCCAATCGAGAGTATTCCGGTTTCAATCTCTCTTGTTCAATGATAATCTTTTTCCAATAACGCTCCTCATTTGGATGCACTTTTTCGATCAAATAAAAGCGCAAAAAAATCCACAGCGATGTCAGCCAAAACGTATCGTAAGCCGTCTCGGAAAACAAAGATTGAACAAGTTTCACAATATTAATATCCAAAGGAGTTTCATCCTCCGTCCGCACCTCAGTCGCCATCCTGCGGTAAACATTAATCACCGGATTGTGCTTCATCGGGTCCCAAAAACAAGCTTTTCCCCCAGGCTTTAGCACGCGGTGCATTTCGCGAATTGCCCTTTCCGGTTCCGGCAAATGGTGCAGCAAATTAGAAGCGTAAACAATATCAAAACTGTTGTCCGGGAAATCCAGCGCCATTGCATTCACCGTGCAGCCCTCTATTTTGACGCCGTTTTTCTCTGCCAATTTCAGAGCAACTTCTACCATGCCCTGGGAATAGTCGGCAGCCACACAATCTGCGCCTTTTTTAGCAAAATAAACGCTATTTTCTCCCGCGCCACAGCCTAAATCTAACAGGCGTTTACCCGTAATATCGCCCATTTGCTTGAGGATAAATCTATTTTCTGGGGCGGTACAAGCTTCAAAGTAATCATTGACTCGAATGCCGTCAATATCGATCGTAGATGCCCAAGCATCGTGGAATTGCCGCTCTTTTTTTAAGGTTTCGTCTTGCATTTTTCAAGAGTTGGTTCTTAGTAAAAAACATTAATTTTAAACCGCAGATGAACCCGGATTAACGCAGATTAATTGAGAGTTATCTGCTTCGATCTGGGTTCGTCTGCGGTTTGTTTCAAGAAAAATGGCTGACAGTAAATTTATCAGCGCTGCGCTTCTGCAACAACTTGATTTCCGATCGGAGTTGGCTGTTCGGAGGATTTTTCATCACTATGCTGCAATGCCTGATACAGGCGATTTAAAGCGCTGATGTATGCTTCTGCGGACGCTACGATAATGTCGGTATTTGCTGAGTGACCGGAAAATACTTTGCCTTCGTGGCGCAAGCGAATTGTTACTTCGCCGATCGCATCTATTCCCGCTGTCACCGATTGTACAGAAAACTCGATCAACTCGTTCGGTACGTTTACCACCCGGTTAATTGCCCTGTAAATCGCATCCACAGGCCCAGTGCCGATCGCAGCATCGGTCAATTCTTCGCCCGCCGGATTCCGCACAGTGACAGTTGCTGTCGGGCGAGATTTGTCGCCGCAGGAAACTTGCACCAATTCTAACCGGAAAAGTTCCGGTGCTTGGTGCACTTCGTTGTTTGCGATCGCCTCTAAATCCCAATCAGTAATCTCTTTTTTCTTGTCCGCTAAATCTTTGAACTTGACAAAAGCCTTATTTAGCTCATCGTCGGCCATTTCAAAACCCAACTCTTTCAAGCGAGTGTGAAATGCGTGGCGCCCCGACAATTTGCCCAAGACGATTTGATTTTCAGTTAAGCCGATCGACTCAGCGTCCATAATCTCGTATGTCCGCTTATTTTTTAGCACTCCGTCTTGGTGAATTCCCGACTCGTGAGCAAAAGCATTTGCCCCGACAATCGCCTTATTTGGCTGCACCAACATCCCCGTCAAATTGGAAACCAAGCGCGAAGTTTTGTAAATTTGGCGCGAGTCAATATTTGTCAGCGGTTCCTCAGAATCCGCAGGTCGGCCCAAGAACGGATTATAATATTGACGCCGCACGTAAAGCGCCATTACCAACTCTTCCAGAGCTGCATTTCCCGCCCGTTCGCCAATCCCGTTAATCGTGCATTCTAACTGTCTGGCGCCATTTTTCACAGCTTCCAAAAAGTTAGCAACAGCCAATCCTAAGTCATTGTGACCGTGAACCGAAATAATTGCGCGATCGATATTCGGCACATTTTCCTTAATTCCCCGAATCAAAGCCCCAAATTCGCTCGGAGTCGTGTAGCCGACAGTATCGGGAATATTAACAGTTGTCGCACCCGCTGCGATCGCCCGTTCTAGAACCTGATACAAAAACTCCGGTTCCGATCGACAAGCATCTTCCGGCGAAAACTCCACATCATCCACAAAAGACTTAGCGTAAGCCACCATTTCCGGCACAATTTCCAGAACCTCAGCCCGCGTCTTTTTCAGCTTGTATTCCAAGTGAATATCGGACGTAGCCAGAAACGTATGAATTCGCGAATTTACGGCGGGTTTCAGAGCCTCTGCTGCTGTTTTAATATCCTCCTTTCTCGCCCTTGCCAAACCGCAAATTGTCGGCCCATTTTCTGTGCCAACCGCTCGGGCTATTTTTTGGACTGCCTCGAAATCTCCCGTGCTGGTGAAAGGGAAACCCGCTTCAATCACATCCACGCCCAATCTCGCTAACTGGCGAGCGATCGTCAGCTTTTCATCCCCATTCAGAGATGCACCCGGAGATTGTTCTCCGTCCCGCAAAGTCGTATCGAAAATAATAATCCGGTCTTGACTTGGTTGAGTTTTCATAGCTCTAAAAAAGTGTTTTCCTGATTTTTACTTGTCCGTTTTTCTGGGTTTTTAGCCCCCAGTCACCAGTCCCCTGTCTTGCGCCAATAACTAATAATTAATAACCCATAATCCATAACTACTGACTAATGACTAATGACTAATGACTAATGACTAATGACTAATAACTACTGACTAATGACTAATGACTAATGACTAATAATCCATTTTCTCGATATGTTCCCGAATTTCATTTAGGTCTATATACCTATCTGTAGCATTTCGTAGCTCTCTAGCAATCATTCCTTCGGTTGATACCACAGTAATATGAGTATTTTTCGAGCGCAGAAGCTCGATCGCCCGCTCAAAATCCCCATCCCCGCTAAACAGTACAACTTGGTCGTACTGATCCACGGTATTAAACATATCAACCACAATTTCAATGTCTAAATTAGCCTTTTGAGAATATCTGCCCGAAGCATCGTCGTAATATTCCTTAAGAATCTTAGTGCGAACCGTGTAACCCAGACTGATTAAGGCATCTCGAAATCCCCTTTGATCTTGCGGGTCTTTCAGACCCGTATACCAGAAAGCATTGATCAAGATGACATTCGGCTGCGAAGTTTTGAAATATTCGAGCACCCTGCGAGGATCAAAAAACCAACCATTCTTTTGTTGAGCGTAGAACATATTGTTCCCGTCCACAAAAATAGAAAGGCGGTTCATTAAGTTTGTCATAGAAACTTAGACCTAATAATTGTAGAAAGAAGTTAATCTAAATATCACATTTTAGCAACATGGAGCTAACTGAGGCAATAGATTAAACTTCAGAAAACTCCATCCCCCCAGTATTTCATATTTTCGGCTCTACCGCCAGAGGGCTCTTTTAACCCTGCTTGCATTCGATCGACTGGCTGTCACAAACCAGACGCCTAGTAACTCAATACCGGCTGCCGTGTCAAGGTTAATGGGGCTTCAAACTGCCGCCGCAGGGCCCTACCGCCAAGCAGGCATACCGAAGCGCATAGCAGTCGCTTTTGCTCCCCTGATTTCATAGCAGAGTACCTCAGCTCAAGCCTTTTTGCTTTCAAGGGCCCAGCGAGCTAACTCTGTCCGGTTGTGCAGACCTGTTTTGCCCAGCATATTGCTGACGTGGCTCTCTATAGTCCGCTGGCTGACATTCATCACGTCTGCGATCTGGCGGTTTGCCATACCCTGCGCTAGCAACTGTACCACCTTTAACTCAGTGGGAGTCAATTCGACATTGCGGCGCGCCTTGATTTTTGGACCGCTCTCAATACCTGGATTTGAGTGTCGAATCAAGCGGGATGCTGCTTTCAGAGAAGATTCTACTTGGGCTACCAGTTCTTCTGGTTCAAAAGGCTTGACTATATAAACGTCAGCCCCAGTGCTCAAGCCTTTTACTCGGTCTGAACTTTGACCTTTGGCGGACAAGAAAAGAACCGGAATCCAGTTGGTGCGCGGGTCTTCTCTGATGTATTTGACTAAAGTGTACCCGTCCATTTCCGGCATCATCACATCACAGATGATCAAATCGGGGACTTCTTGTTCGAGTTTTTCTAGAGCGTCTCTGCCGTTTTCTGCTGTAATGACGTTGTAACCGCGAAACTCCAAGTAATCCTTGACTAGCAAGATCAAGTTCGGGTCGTCGTCAACCAGCATCAGCCGTTTTTGATCTCCTGAATTATTGTCTTTTGTCATGTTTATTCCCGCTAAAGTATCCCGCTCGCTTCCTTGTTTTCACTCGTGTTTTTTCCGTCACTCCGCCACCATTCCGGCTGGGGGTGGAGGACGGCCGTCGGGTGAAAGGATGGCCCTCAGGGGAAAGCGGGGCGGGTGTTACCGCTTTCCAACCAGTGATCGACGCCCGTTTGTGAATGTCTTGCGACTAGGAACGGAGCCAAAACCTATAAGGGACATTTTCAGAAATGCCTGTCAATGGCAGGCATCCTGCTGGTCCCACCAGAGTTATTGCAGATGTCTAATGGACGAATATCGCCCGTCGTCACTATCGGTCTTGATTGATTGGAGACTCCCTGGGAGATCCCAAGTTAAATATTTAATCTCGATCGGTTTAATTGCAGGTTGATGCCCCAGTTTTAAATGATACTTCTGATATAGAGAAATTTAAGCAGACTCCCTACTTACGTATTTAACTGTTTCTAGTGTAGTTTGGCAAACTGCTTAGTGTCTGCCACTGAGAAACTTTTGCACAAAATTTCACACTTTCTCCGATCGATTGTTTTGGGCGTACCTTTTGAGCGTACCTTTTGAGCAACACCAAGGACAAGCGAAGCCCGACTACCAAGACAACCTAACTACAGTTTTTTTGATTTGTAGCAGGTGCGATCGCCCGGGCGCCCAACTGTCTAAAATTCTCACCCTTAACCTTAAACTTAACCTTTAAGTATAACCCTGTAGTTTAACAGCGCTATACTTAAATGTTTGGCTCTGCCTCAGGAGGCACAGGCAAAGGGTGAGTTAAGAAAGCGTATTCTTGAACCACCTTTGAGTTTAGGAGATGTTCCTGAATAATTCTCTCAATGACGGGGGGAGTAACGTCGCGATACCACACTCCGTCTGGATAGACTACCATAATCGGGCCAGACGCGCACACTCGCAGGCAATTGGCTTTGGTGCGAAAGACACAGGTTGGTCGATCGGCACTTGGCTTGTCCAACCCCAATTCTTGCAAGCGTTTTTTTAAGTAATTCCAAGCCTCCAGACTGGTTTGGCGATCGCAGCACTTGGGCACGGTTTGGTCGGCACAGATAAAAATATGCCGCTCGATTTGAGCGATGCCAAGGCTTTGGACGCAAGCGCTCAAGCCTTGGCTGCAAGATTCATCGTTAGGTTCAAGCATTTTATTCATTCGTCAACAGTAATTGGTTAGCGAGCGAAAGTCATCACCGCAGCCGCCACTCCCCCTCCCCTCTCCTTCGCTCCAACTCATTCTCGGTTCGGGAACCCGTACTGACAAGTAAGTTGCGATCGCCCCTGACTAAAGCTAAATTAGCACTCAGGAGTCGAGAGTGCTAATATGTCAGTTGTAAGCAGTCGGCTGTTGCTTTTATAGCGACCCTGACGGCTGACTGACTAGGATCTGTAATCTGGAGATTTATTTATGGCAGCAGTATCACTGAGTGTTTCTACCGTTAAACCGTTAGGCGAGCGCGTGTTCGTGAAAGTAAGCGCTAGCGAAGAAAAAACCGCCGGCGGCATCCTTCTGCCCGACACAGCTAAGGAAAAGCCCCAAGTAGGCGAAGTCGCGGCAGTGGGCCCCGGCAAGCGCAATGACGACGGCAGCCGCACTGAAATGGAAGTCAAGGTCGGCGACAAAGTTCTCTACTCGAAGTACGCCGGCACCGACATCAAACTCGGCACCGACGAATACGTCTTGCTTGCAGAAAAAGACATTCTGGCGATCGTTAACTAATTAATCATTAGTCATCAGTCCTTAGTCATCAGTCATTAGTTTAAAGCGAACGCCGCCAAACAACTAATGACACGGGGCAAATGACTAAAATCCATCATCCCCAATCCAAAATCTCAAACCCTCTCATCCCCAAAAACTATGGCTAAGCGTATCATCTACAACGAAAATGCACGTCGCGCCCTCGAACGCGGTATGGACATTTTGGCCGAAGCAGTGGCCGTAACCCTCGGCCCCAAAGGCCGTAACGTGGTTCTCGAAAAGAAATTCGGAGCTCCTCAAATCGTCAATGACGGCGTTACCATCGCCAAAGAAATCGAACTAGAAGACCATGTAGAAAATACAGGCGTTGCTCTAATTCGTCAAGCAGCTTCCAAAACCAACGACGCAGCAGGCGACGGCACCACAACTGCTACCGTTTTGGCTCACGCAATGGTCAAAGAAGGCCTGCGCAACGTAGCAGCCGGCGCAAATGCGATCGCCCTCAAGCGCGGTGTTGACAAAGCAACCACGTTTTTGGTAGAAAAAATTGCCGAACACGCCAAACAAGTAGAAGATTCCAAAGCCATCGCTCAAGTCGGCTCCATCTCTGCTGGTAACGACGATGAAGTCGGCCAAATGATTGCTAACGCAATGGACAAGGTGGGCAAAGAAGGCGTGATTTCCCTGGAAGAAGGGAAGTCTATGACCACCGAATTGGAAATCACCGAAGGGATGCGCTTCGACAAAGGCTACATTTCTCCCTACTTCGTCACCGACACCGAACGGATGGAAGCGATTCTAGAAGA
Source organism: Microcoleus sp. FACHB-61 (assembly GCA_014695295.1). Classification (GTDB taxonomy): domain Bacteria; phylum Cyanobacteriota; class Cyanobacteriia; order Cyanobacteriales; family Microcoleaceae; genus Microcoleus. Next base: position 70,233 of record JACJNY010000053.1, read on the forward strand.
ACCCTTCATCTTGCTGACAGACAAGAAAATCGCTTTGGTACAAGATTTAGTACCTGTGCTCGAACAAGTAGCTCGTTCCGGCCGCCCGCTGTTGATCATTGCAGAAGACATTGAGAAAGAAGCTCTAGCTACCCTCGTTGTCAACAAACTGCGCGGTGTGTTGAACGTGACTGCTGTTAAAGCACCCGGTTTTGGCGATCGACGCAAAGCCATGTTAGAAGATATCGCCGTATTGACCGGCGGTCAACTAATCACCGAAGATGCCGGTTTGAAACTGGAAAACACCAAGCTCGACATGATCGGCAAAGCCCGCCGCATCACCATCACCAAAGACAGCACCACAATTGTTGCCGAAGGTAACGAAGCTGCCGTTAAGTCCCGCTGCGAACAAATTCGCCGTCAAATGGACGAAACCGAATCTTCCTACGACAAAGAGAAGCTGCAAGAACGTTTGGCCAAATTGGCTGGCGGCGTCGCAGTCATCAAAGTCGGCGCGGCTACCGAAACAGAAATGAAGGATCGCAAACTGCGTCTTGAAGATGCGATCAACGCAACCAAAGCTGCTGTCGAAGAAGGAATTGTCCCCGGTGGCGGTACAACTTTGGCTCACCTGACTCCTCAATTGGAAGAGTGGGCTAATGGCAGTCTGACTGGCGAAGAATTGACCGGTGCTTTGATTGTGGCACGGGCTTTGGCTGCTCCTCTGAAGCGGATTGCTGAAAATGCTGGTTTGAATGGCGCTGTGATTGCTGAGCGCGTCAAAGAAAAGCCGTTCAACGTCGGTTTCAACGCAGCGACAAATGAGTTTGTCGATATGTTTGAAGCTGGTATCGTTGACCCTGCGAAGGTGACTCGTTCTGCTCTGCAAAATGCCGCATCTATTGCTGGTATGGTGCTGACAACCGAGTGCATCGTCGTTGACAAGCCTGAACCGAAGGATGGCGCTGCTGCTGCTGGCGCTGGCGGCGGCATGGGCGGCGGCGACTTCGATTACTAATCGATAGTTTGATGGGGCGGGCTTTAGGGCCCGCTCTGTTATATTGATAACGGTTTTTAGTGTTAGGTATAACTTTAACTCTGAATATAAATTAATTAAATTATTTTTAGATAAATTAAATAAATTATTTTTTTACTCAAAACGCAAGGTCACAACCTAATGGCCAAACCCTGCGTTTATATAAAAACTAGGAATTTTAAAATGGCTAAAACAAATGTGGAGATAATTCCCAACGAAGCCTTAGTAGTTCGTGGTGGTCGTAATCATCCAGAAGATATTCAACGTGCCATAGGAACCCACCCCAGCGGCATCACGGGAATTTCTGTAGAATGTGCAGTAGAATTGTCTGTAACAGAATTAGCATTAGCAATCCCTCATAGACAAGTGGGTGTTACCACAGTGGCTAAAGTTCGCTCGGAAGGTGGAGATGTCATCCGTACTTCTGGCAGAAGTTTAAATCATGCAACTCTCACTGGCTTAACAGGGTAAGCTCATCTAATTTGGTATAAATTGTACTTGACAAAAAACCGCCAATAGACTTTATATCTGTGAAGCGAACTCAAACCTATAATCAAGTTTGAATCTTAACAAAGT
>JACJNY010000054.1 GCA_014695295.1 Microcoleus sp. FACHB-61
CAAAATGTTCTAAAAAACTGGCATTTAAAATATTAATTGACGGCAATGAATCTGTTTCTTTTTGTTGGGAAGTTACAGCTTTACTAAAACCTCTTGCCATTGATAGCACTCATGAACTACAACAAACTACATAGAAAATTAGTCGGCTCTAACTGTAGCATATTTTGGGTTAAAGTTAAGATGCGTTTACCCTGCTATTTCTCCCTGGCTCTTTGAGACGACATACATATTTTTCCTGTCCTTGAAGCTGGGTTCTCTTCCCTTGTAACAATGCTGCAGTCATCGCCAAGGCTATTAAAATAATCAAAGCAATTAATTTGTCAGGCGAGGCTTGACACCGTTCTAGGTTATATCCTCCAGTTTTACAGTCTTTAAACATTGCTTCGATGCCGTAACGTTGGCTGTAAATTGCGATCGCACTTGTTCTTGTCTGGGAGATTTGTTAGCAGATACCAAGGTTCATCTTCTTGTTGACCTCGATATTTGCGTTTCCATGAAGCTACCAGGTTAAACCGAGAAAAACCTTTCTTTTTAGTCAAACTAATTTTCGGATAGAAGAGATGAATTCCTGGTTGGACTGGTATGGTATAGTCATTTCAAATAAGTAGGAGACTATTTAAAAATGAGGTAAAATGAATAAAAATAGTGAAGTTGCTAGAAAAATGTCTTACAGTATTGATTTGAGAAAAAGAGTAGTGGATTATGTAGAAAATGGCGGTCGTATCGCTCAAGCGGCCGGACTTTTTCAGGTAGGAATGGCAACGATATATCGGTGGCTGGGTCGGACCGACCTTAGAGCCACACAGGTAAAAAGGCGTAAGAGAAAACTAGATTGGCAAGCCTTAGAAAAGGATGTAAAAGAGAATCCAGATGCCAGATTAATCGACAGAGCCAAGAAGTTTGGAGTAAGACCAAGTGCCATATCTTATGCTTTTAAAGAAATGAAAATTACTCGAAAAAAAAAGAACTTCGTTACCAGGAGAGAAACCGAGAAGCAAGAATGAAATACTACAGATATCTGAGAGAATTGATTAAAGTATCGGGAAGTCAAACTCGGGTTTTTATTGATGAGTCAGGATTTGAAGAGTTTCAATATTGTGCATTTGGCGGGTCTTAAAGAGGCAAAAAAATCTGGGGCGAAAAGTCAGGAAAACGGGGGAAAAGAGAAAATCTAGTAGCGGTTCGACTGAAAGGAAAAAAGGACTTAATTGCCCCAATGGTTTTTACGGGCAGCCTCAATGCAGAAGGTTTTGAAGGGTGGTTATCTTTATATTTATTACCCAATACGGTTTACTTAAGGCTTGGGAGGCTTTAAGATATTAAAAACAGGAGGATTCATTTTTATTCCAGTACCTCTGTGTTTAACTTTTTTGGATTTAAATTTTGAAACAGGTTTTTTGACAACTCTTGGATTATTTCTCTGAACTCTTTTCGGTAAAGTTGTATCAAGTATCTCCAAATTCAACAAAGTTAAAAAAAAGGGATTTCTTGTGGTTCTAATCGCTGAAATTTTGGGACAGCACGACGAATAACTCGTAATGTACCCGTGAAAGAAATACTTAATGGGGAAATTTGTACACTATGCGCTGTTTGACAAATTAATGACCGCACAGCCCAATGTCCTAATAATAAGCCATAAATTTCTTGTACTACTTCTCTTGGTCTTTGAGAACGAACATGAGTTTTTCGTTCCCCGAGATGTACTTTGAATTCATCAATTGTATTTTCGACTTCCCACCGTTGATGATATTCGGCAGCCAATAACTTTGCCGGATTTTCTTGAGAGTCTAATAAACTTGTAATTAAACGATATCTAATTTCTGCTGTTGGGTCGTTTAAGTTTTCAATCGTGTACTCGATTACTCTGATTTGTATGGGTTCAAATCCTTTTTTTCTGAATTTGCCTGGGGGATTAATAAAACTTAAGTAAGAGCCATCTTCTAGTTGTGTTTCGTTGATGAATTTAACATTTGACGGAATTCGTCCTAAATATTCACAACCCTTGCTGAGGGTGGCTGACACCATCGCATATGAATGCAAACCTCTATCCCACATTAACAACATTTCTTTCGTAACTGAGCGCAATAATCTTAAGGCTCTGACTCTTTCTCCCATCTTGTACGGACATATTAAGGCATCAAATATTAAGTGTGTTCCTGCTTCTACTAAAATAACTAATCTAGCCTTGGGAAAAGCAGCCCTTGTACCTGGACGGCTACCTGGACGCCCAAAAACTCTGGCATTTTCATTACTATCTGGGATGTCTAAGCAGGTTCCATCTATTGCTACAACTCTCAATCCATTCAGAAAAGCTCCCACTGTTTCAGTTGTAGCCATTGGTCGTACCAACTGATGAAATAACTGGCTCATTATAAGAGGCCCTAATCTTTTTCGAGCTTTAGTAATAGCTGCCTTGCAGGGAGTTTTCCAATATTTACCCGTTTTCAACCAGACTTCATTAAGTCCATCAATTAGATTTTTTAGTACGTCGCGCATTGAGTCTTTTGACCATAAGCTCATTGCTATGATTAGACATACTACCAGTTGTGATGGTAGCCCACGATGCCGTTTCTCTTTTGCTTTCGCTTTGAGTATAGCTGCTTCTATTTCTGTGGATGGAATTGCTATTTCTATTGCTTTGAATATATCGCTACTTTTGAGCTTGGGAGATTCTAATAATATTTTTTTGTACGGCACTATACTTGATTTACTTTTTTGTACATCATACCTAGTTTATCACTTTTTCGGTCTTAAGTAAACCGTATTGATTTATTACCCTCTCTGACGGAGCCATCTATATTAATCATGGATAATGCACCGATTCATCGAAAAACAGCCATCCGAGAACTGGTAGAGGAAACGGAGCATCAAGTTCTTTTTCTCCCAAAATATTCTCGCCTACCTGAACGATATTGAACACGATTTTATTGCCTTAAAGCGAGCCAGAATGTATGCTCCTCCTGGCACATCTTTAGATGAACTCATCTGTGCCTACTGCGCTCAATAGTGTCTCTTTTTTATTTGAAATAACTATATCTAGCGAGCAAAATGGGTGTTTTTTTTCGCGAAAGGTTGTGTTACCTTTTTGACGGAGGACAAAACTTAGATGCTGGCGGTGCAGTCACTGCGCCAGCTCTATGCTGTGAAATTCGCGGTCGCCAACAACAATTAATTTATATCTTTTCAACAGCCGAATTACTGGGCGCAATACTTGTTGCTGTTCTGCGAGATTAGAAGCCCCTTTTTTGTCGAGCAGCGTCCAGAATAGGGGAAACGCCCTTTTTTGAACGATCGCACTTACCATCAAGACATTATGTTCTTTCCATTGGGTTCTATCCAAGGCAATGACTAATTGACTTTCGGCTTTTAGCTGACGGGATATCACCTGTTTTACGATCGGGAACCACAGTATGAGTATGCGCTCGTGCTTTAATCTGTAAAAATCGTTGTATGTGACGGCGACGGCTACTTTGCAATATCGGTAACTGTAGGGTAGCAGCTAATCTTTCGATTCTAACTTCTTTCGCTCGACTGTAACAACCATACTAGCATCTGGAGGGTAAGTAATTGTGCTGGGGTTAGATATTTTTCGAGTATGGAGTGATAAAATGAAGGCAACATATTATTGATTGGGGTCTTGAGGTATTAGCGAGACCCTTCTTTTTTATCATAATTGGGTACTTTTTCACTCTTGAGATTATTTTCTCAATAAGCCGAAATTTTTGAGGCGGGTCGAGCGCGCGAAAACATTTGCCTGTAAAGGTTCGGGGGCGCTTGTCGCCCCCTGAAGGCGATCACTCAAGCCTGCAGCCATTTGCTGAAACGTTCGGATGTAGTTAACTTTGATTATGCTTTGGACTACAGTTGGGCCTATCGCCAAGCTGACTTTTTTGCCTTTCCCAGTCTTGAAGAAGGTAGCCCACTCGTCATCTATGAGGCAATGGGTCATGGTTTGCCCATTCTCGCTTCACCGATGGGAGGAGGCGGTGTTGTGCGTGATGGCCTTGACGGCATAATTCTTCCTCCCTACGATACTGACGCCTGGGTGGAGGGACTGCGAAAACTCTCTAATTCTCCTGATTTGCGGGCTAAGATGGGAGCCGCCGCCCGCCGCGAGCTTTGGAGTTGACTTGGCCACAAGTTGCTGCTAGGCGCGGAGAGCAGATTCGGCAAAAAATGCAGGCAAAATAAAAAGTAAATAGGAGAGGACTGACGAAGAGTCCTTATTGATTAAAATCTTTAAGAAACCACTCTTCGTCCTCACTACTTGCCTGATGAGGGTTATATGACAGGACTAGATATAAGTCCTACTCAAGTTTAATTAGGTTGACCTAATTATTAACTTTGTCTTGAGTTATAGGCTCCCGAAGCTAGTCGTTGTTCAAATAACCACTGTTTGCTTTCAGGGGAATCATCCAGCCAGCGATCGATCAATTCCGCCCATTTGACAGGCAGACGCAACTCATGCCAGGTTGAGTGAGAAGCCACAGAAAGATTGTGGTAAAGCGCTGAATCCGAAATAACTTTTTGGATACATTCTGCTAAAGCCAGAGAGTTCCCCGCCTTAAAAATCATGGAATTAATACCGTGCTTCAAGTGGGTTTTAAACATTGGGTGATCTGAAGCTACTATCGGTGTTCTAGTCCGTAAAGCGTGCTGAATAGTCAGGGGAAAGCCTTCGGGATATTCATGCCTGCTAGTAACTAACACGAGATCGGATTCTCTCATTAAAGGTTCTAAAGTCTGAGTTGGCACTAATCCCAGAAATTCTACAGAATCTTTAATTTGCAACTGTTCGACTCGCTGGGCAAAAAACTCTTCTTCGCCTTTACCTGCCATTTTTAAGTGAACTGATATATTCCGCTCTCTTAACTTTGCTACGGCTTCTAAGATATCGCCAACTCCCTTGCTTTGTATTAACAAGCCTGCGTAAAATAGTTTCACCCTTTTAACGCCAGCAGGGATTTCTTTCGGCGCAAGAGAATCGGGGTCGCTGTCTATCAGGAAGTCCCAAGGAATTATTTTATCCGGTTTTACTCCAATTTGTTGGAACAATAAAGATGAAGTAATGCCGTAAGTTCCCACCCATTCTATTTGCTTTTTATTCAATAATTTAGCAAGTAAATAGTTGCGCAACTTATCTTTCCAAGTGGTTGTAAAAACTGATTCTGCAAAGACCGCGATCGTTCTAACTTTATTGTTGAGCGCCCAATTAAATACTTCTCGGATAGGTGTACGCATCACCAGATGAGTCGGATTTTGCTGTGCGATTAACTCGATTAGTTCTGTGAGGTTAAATGGTTCCTTAAATCCTGCACCGATCGACCTTACCCCGTTTGCTAGAACCTCGTTATGTTTTTCTGTCATGCAGCAAATCACCGTTACTGACTCCGCTCGTTTTGCCATCTCGGTAACGGCATCAACCGAATATTTTTGAGCGTAGTAGTTTTCACTGCCACCATTAGCTAAGCGCTCGTAGGCTTCTCGGTAATCGCCGCCATACTGAACTATCACTAAACGCATTTTGCTTACCTTTTACTCTCAAGTGTCTAATAGGACTTACGGGGCCAAATATTTGTATCAGATGGATTTTGACGGTTTTGTTCAGCACCCGTAAAGCACTGTACTGTACTGTTACTATTATTTTGCTTCAGTCCTATTATAAAGAGCCGGCGCAGCACACCCATGAGTAAAATGCCCCCGCATTCGTTTTGCGTCGGGGGTTTACGGATTTTTTTTAGTGATTTTTTTCGCGCGTTTTGGAATTAAGGTGTTTGAATTAGCCAAGACTCAGTAGGCAGAAATACTCTCCCCTGCAATTTGAACTCCCAAGTGGCGATCGACACTGACGATCGCATATTGAACGGCATCCGGCAGCGTTGGAGGGTAAAAGTGAGACACCGTTACAGGTTCTAATTTGGCTGGACTCAGTAAGCCAAAGTTTCTAAAGTTTCGCGCAGATAGGAGCGAACCTGCTGATCGAGGGTGGCATTTTGGTGCTGACGCTCAAAATTGAGTTCTAGCTGCCAGCGTTGAAATCCTGAACTTGCCCCGATCGCTTCTTTGAGACTGCCCCAGATTTCAGAATCTTTGCACAGCTCGATCGGCTCTCCGGCTTGAGGTTCTTGTGCGATCGGTAGATAATTCGCCATATTTTTATACCTCTGTTTTAATCCCATGTAAGGATTGAAAGCTTACCTTGACACTCTCTATTATAGATTCTTCTCTCCAGATAGCCAATATAAAATATCCACAACCTGCGATTAAAAATTAAATATTCAGACTATTAATAATCTCTATCTGAGGAGGGGCCTTACCTATTTTTTTCACAGCATACATCTGTACAAATTAAAGTAGCTTAAACTACAATTGTGCCCATCTTAATTTTTAATTTTACTTTTTTTCGCTAGACTGTTCGGGTAGAGATGTAACGCCGTTAGTGTCAGCAGGTTTTGGGTTGACAATACTGCCGGCTGAGGAATGCTGTATGCCGGATGCTGGCCCAATTGACTCTGCGGGTGCAGCAACAGCCGAAGTTGTCTCGGCTGCCAAAGCCGGTAAAAGTCGATCGACTTGCCAAGGCGGGATCGTAAAATCCTGCCGAATTTTTTCTACAACATGAGGCTTTGTCGCTGCAAATTCTGATTCCGGCGTCAGCAAAACCGCCATGACACTAGCAGACACCTGCAAAAACAAATTGCTGGCTAAAAAAGCAGAAGCTGCCAACAACAATCCAGCCCACCGCCAGGAAATAACAAACGGAGTCACCCCAGCAGCAAGGGGAGCCAATCGGTAGAGCTGCCACAAAATTACTGCCAGTAAAACAGCGACAAAAAGAGCGATTCCTTTATTTAACTTAGTTTTAAACCGAGTCAGAATCCGCTGTTGCAAAGAAGTTAAATTCTGCGGTTTCACCGCCACAACTAAAATACTAAAAATGTAAAAAGGGCGGAACCACTGCATCCACAGCACAGGAACAATACCTGCTACAGCCACTAAAAACATTTCTAACCAGACAGGGAGCAACGGAGAACCCACTGCCAGTCCCAGCAAGCACAGTCCCAGGAAAATCGGCAGTGTAGCCACCCCAGAAAGGTGAATCCACAAAAAAGGATCTGACCAAAAAGAACGCACTTTAAATAGTTATGAGTTATGAGTTATGAGTTATGAGTTATGAGTTTTAAAAGTCTGAGACGCACTCTTGAGGCACAAACCCGGTGCGAAGAGTACATATCTAGCCGTCAAACCGAGCATTTTGGGAAGAATATTGGTTGCTTTGCGTATGTCTTATTTTAGTTTTAAATTTTGAATTTTCAGCAACCGCCAAGACGATTAGGACGTTGTTAATTGCTGACATCTCTGTTTTTATTGCTTCTTCCTTCTCTCCCAGATAACTAAAACCTTTTTCCTTCTTCCTTCTGCTATAAGTTAAAAACACAAGTTGCAAGTGATGAGTTTGGGAGTATTGAGTGAAGAGAATAGTGGCGAGCGATCGGCAATTTAGTTGCCTTCACTCAATACTTCTCTTCCAACCCAACACTCACAACTCAAAACTATTGAGATAGAGTCCGGCGCTTAGTAACCATCCGGTAGGCTTCAATAATATCGCCATCCGCCCAGTCGCTAAACCCGCTCAAGGAAATGCCGCATTCAAAGCCAGCATTGACTTCCTTGGCATCTTCCTTCATCCGTTTGAGGGAGTCGAGAACACCTTCGTAAACGACATTGTTGCCCCGGCGCACCCGCACCTTACAGTTACGGATGACTTTGCCAGAGAGTACCATACATCCAGCCACAGCCCCGCGACCGATCGCGAAGACAGCGCGCACTTCGACTTGACCCAAAGGTTCTTCCACCAGTTCGGGTTCCAGCAGACCTTCCATCGCCCCTTGAATGTCATCCAAGAGGTTGTAGATGATGCTGTATTCCCGCACGTCTACGCCTGCTTGGTCGGCGGCGAGGCGAGCGTCAGTGGCGAGAGTAGTATTGAACCCGATAATTACAGCATTGCTGGCTGCTGCGAGGTCAATATCCGTTTCTGTAATTTCCCCAGGAGCAGATAGCAGCAGTCGGAGTTGAACTTCTTTTTGAGGAAGTTGAGTCAGAGCGCCGACAATTGCTTCGAGGGAGCCTTGGACATCTGCCTTCAATATCAAGTTGAGTTCCTTGAGAACGCCTTCCTTAGCTTGTTGAGAGAAGCCGCTGAGGCTGATCCGGCCACCTTGCAGCAGGCGGGAATCTCTTTGGGATGTAGCTCTTCCAGAGGCGATCGCCGCAGCTTCTTTTTCGTTTGCGAAGACATCAAACTCGTCTCCGGCGCGAGGAACTTCCCGCAGCCCCAGCACTTCCACCGCGAAGGATGGAGTTGCTTGCTCTACGCGTTCGCCCCGGTCATCGATCATTGCCCGCACCTTGCCCAGAGCCGAGCCTGCGACCACAATATCGCCCACTCGCAGAGTGCCGTTCTGCACCAGCAGAGTTGCCACAGGCCCCCTTGCCTTGTCGAGGTGAGCTTCAATCACAGTACCCTTAGCCGGTCGGTGCGGGTTAGCGTTGAGGTCTTCCATTTCCGCGACTGTCAGAATCATTTCCAACAGCGTATCCAGGTTTTCGCCTCGGATCGCGCTGACTGGCACCATCGTGACATCGCCGCCCCAGTCATCTGCGACCAAGCCGTACTCAGTAAGCTCTTGCTTCACCCGTTCCGGCTGAGCACCCTCCTTGTCTACTTTATTGATAGCCACGACAATTGGCACTTTCGCCGCTTTCGCGTGGCTGATCGCTTCAATTGTCTGGGGTCGCACGCCGTCGTCTGCCGCCACCACCAAGATGGCGATGTCCGTAACCCGTGTTCCCCGAGCCCGCATCGCTGTAAAGGCTTCGTGGCCGGGCGTATCCAAAAATACCACCTGCTGGCTCTTGCCTTCGTGTTCCACATCTACGTGGTAAGCACCGATGTGCTGGGTAATCCCCCCAGCTTCTCCCTGAGCCACCTTGGTTTTGCGGATCGAGTCGAGCAACGTAGTTTTGCCGTGATCCACGTGACCCATAATTGTTACTACTGGCGGACGGCGTTCGAGGTATTCCAAATCGGCTGCGTCCAGCATCTCGATCACTTTGATAGCTGGGGCTACTTTTTCTGGGGTTTCCACCTCTACGCCCATTTCTTCGGCTACCATCCTCACCGCTGGAATGTCCAGGGTTTCGGTAATGTTGACCGCAATGCCTTTAGAGAACAGCCGCTTAATAATTTCGGTTTCGGGAACAGCCAGAGTAACTGCTAGTTCCTGAACGGTCATCGGTCTGCTTAGAGACAGCTTTTCTGGACGTTCTACCTTAGCTTCGGCTGTTTTGCCCCGGTTGCCGCGTCCGCCGCTCGAACCTGAAGAAGAACTCTTATCGTGAGAAGGGCCCGGTCTCTTATTTTTTCCGCTGCTTCCGGGTGCGCCCGGAGTTGGTGTTGACTTGGGTGCTGCTTGTCCCTTCGCTTTAGCTGGGCGGGCTAGGGACAGGCTGACCGTGACTGGTGCTGGCAGATCCAAGCCGTTTTCTAAGTCATCGTCATCCTCGTCTATCGGTTTGAGGCGAGAACGTTTTGCCTTAACAGCCTTGGCAGCTTTGGCAGCATCTGAGTTTTCGTCATCATCTTCTTCCCAAATGACCGATGTCTTTTTGGCAGGACGAGGGAGGGAGGGCCTTTCGAGGAGAGGAATCTCCAGCAACGGCGTATTATCTTCTTCATTGTCATCAGTGTCATCCCCTATGGCTCCGGTGTCACCGCCGCGGCTACGCAGCCCGGTAGCTGACGTTGCGGGGGCAAGGCTCCGGCGCGGGCCACCGGGCTGGGGTCGAGCGGCCAGTGGAGTTTTTACTGGGCCACCAGCGCCTTCCCTGCGCGGTCTTTGCGCGTCGCGAGATTCGGTAGGAGCTCCCGGTGTCGGTCTGCTGGGGCGGCTCGGTTTAGCCGGCGCTTCCAGAGTTTCTGACTGTTCTGATTGCTCTTGCTCGGTTTTTGCAAGTTTGAGTACCGGCTTGTTTCCCAGATTTTGTGGGGTACGGCTAGGCGACTCGGACGCCCCTCTGACTGGCGGCGACGTGAGTTTTGCCGACGGCGCAGGGGGGGCGACCGGCGGTTGCTTGGTGCGTTCGGGAGCCTTTTCCGACGGCGGTTGAGGTGCTGTAGGTGCCTGAGCCTGGGCGGTTGTTTCCGGGGCGATCGCACCTACAGTTTCCGACACTGTTTCCGACACTGTTTCCGACACTGTTTCTGACGCTGTTTCTGACGGAGCCGCCGGGACAGCGACATTTGGCTTTGACAGTACAGGTCGATTGATATTTGGTTTAGCTGGAGGCTGGAGTTGTTGAGCGGCGGGCGATTTGGGAGGAGTTGCCACGGTGGCCCCAGGCTGGGTTTTTTGCTCCTCGTTGCCCGCGGGCTGGGAGTTTGCACCAGCCGGCCGTACTTTTGGACTGCGTATTTCTAAAATTTGCTGCTTTTTTTGTTGGTCGTTAGGGTGAGGGCCAGATTCTCTAGATGGCGCTGCTGCTCTTTCGGGAGGAGCTGGCTTGCCGGGGGAAGAGTGGCTACTGGCTACGTATTTTTCAGCCGTTTTGCGAATGCGTTCTGCTTCGGATTCTGTAATTGTGCTGCTGTGGCTCTTGACTGAAATATTGAGCCGCTCGCATACTGCCAAGATGTCTTTATTATCCAAATTTAGTTCCCGTGATAATTCGTAAATTCTTACTTTGCCGTTGTTCATCCACTCTGCCCTCTTTTGTGCCAACCAGTTTTTACATTTTGATTTTTTGTTCTAATGACGACATCATTCGCTGTGATTGATTCAGTGTCAGGAATCGGGGTTTTGGTACTCGCTCAGCAATTTTATCTAAAAGATGCAACTCGCTGAAGTCTGCGGTTGGAGAATTCTCAAGTCTGTTTAGGAACTTGGAACTCTGAAGTCTGAGTTTTTTTTGGCAACAGCCACTCTCTCAAGCTTCAAAGTTTGCCTTTCCACCTTGAGGATACCTCTGCTAGTACCCTACCCTTATCTAATCTGACACAAATCTTTCCAGACTGGTGGGCAGATCGGATTGGGGTTTAAGAGCTGGCGCTACCGGTAATTACTGGTAGGGCTGCCAAGAGGGTTTATACAGTCGATGCCGAACTATTGTCGGTTTTTCGCCCGGTTGATGCCGAGCCAGATGTACAGTCAGATGTGGCTAAACGCTGCCAAAGTGTTTGGTACAGTTCGTCAGACACAGGCGCTTTGAGCGATCGCCCAAGTCGATTTTTTTTCTGAGCTGCTTTGAGGCATTCGGCTTCCCGACAAAGGTAAGCGGAACGGCCCATGCCACGATCTAATTGTACCTGATGAGAAGGATAGAGCCTGACTACTCGCCAAAAAGCTTCCTTAGGAGCTATTTTTCGACAACTTGCACAGCACCGGTAGTTCGGTTTCATTTCTTGTGAGAGGGGGAGAGGGGGAGTAGGGGACAAGTCCTCCTTGTCTCCCGAAGAGAAAAAATCTTGTGAATGTCACAGTTTTTAGACTGCAGCTTCGGTTTCCTCGGTGGTGGCTGCCTCCTCTTCCTCAAATTCTGCGGTTTCCTCGTCACCGTCGTAGTCGCCTGCTTCGTCTGCGTCGTAGTCGTCTGCTAGTTCTTCGAGCCTGGTTGCTTCTGCTGCCAATTTGCTGTCTTCGGCCTCGCGATCGTACTTAGCAATATCTTTGATATCGATTTTCCAACCTGTCAGGCGGGCTGCGAGGCGCACGTTCTGACCTTCTTTGCCAATGGCAAGACTGAGTTGGTCTTCAGCGACCAAAATGTGAGCTCTCCTGCCTTCTGGAGCAACTAAACGCACTTCATCTACTCTAGCGGGGCTCAGAGCGTTGGCAATATAAGTTGCTGGGTCTGGAGACCAGCGGATCACGTCGATTTTTTCGCCGCGCAATTCGTTGACTACTACCTGAATCCGCGATCCCCGCGCTCCGATGCAGGCTCCTACAGGGTCTACGTCGCGATCGAGAGTATCCACTGCTATTTTAGTCCGGGGGCCGACGTGCCGGGAGGGCGGATTTGCCTCCCTGGCTACGGCGACAATCCTCACCACCCCGTCTTCTATTTCTGGTACTTCGTTAGCAAACAGGTAAACCACCAAACCTGCGTCGGCTCTAGAAACAAGTAACTGCGGCCCTCTAGTAGAGCCTTCGCCTACTTTTTTGAGATAAACCTTGAATGTAGCGTTGGCCCGATAATTGTCGTTGGGCAACTGTTCGCGCTTAGGGAGTTCGGCATCTACTTCTGGCTGACCGAAGCTGCTGGTGACTGCTAAAATTACCGACTGCCTCTCAAACCTGAGCACTCTTGCTTGAAGAACGGTTTCTTCTAAATCTTTAAACTCTTCTTGAATCATTTTGCGCTGTTGGTCGCGCAGTTTTTGAGCGAGAACTTGTTTGGTCTGGATGGCGGCCATGCGACCAAATTCTTTTTGATTTGGTGTTACGTCTACGAGCACGATGCTGCCCGGTTGAGCTTCGGTGGCTACTTCTTGCACTTCGGAAAGTGAGATTTCGTGATCGGGATTGGCGACTTCTTCGACAATAGTTTTGTTGGCTAAAACGCGGAAACCTTCTTGTTCTGCGTCGAGTTCTACATCAAAGTTGTCGAAGTATTCTTCGCTGAAGTGGTCGAGTTTTTGGGTGCGGCGGTAGCGTTCGTATCCTTTGAGCAGGGCTTCTCGCAAGGCGGCTTGGACGGCGTGTTTGGGTAAATTGCGTTCTTTGCTAATACCTTCGACCATTTCTTTTAGTCCGGGCAGGGGAACCATTGACATATAAAACTCTCCTTTTTTGCTTTGGTAATAAGTAACTGGTAATCGGTAATTGGTACTTGGAAACTTTCGAGAAAGAGTGATGACCAATGATTGATGAGTTACTGGATAGGATTAGGGAAGCTAGGTGCTGTAACAATTTATTTGTTGTTCCTATTCAACCCGCTGCTACAGATGTGATTGTTAAAAATTAACTCGCAGCGAAGCGTTTTCAGCTTGCTGCGAGGCAATCTCAAAACTCAAAACTCAACACTCAACACTCAAAACTCAAAATTTCCCTTTACCTCTGCTTTCCTTCGTCTAGTTCAACTTTGACAATCTGAGGGCGGGGAATTTTAACCTGTCGCCCTTTTTGATTGAGAGAAACCGCTGTTTCATCCCGGCCCAGGAGTAGTCCTTTCCACTCTTTGATTCGCGAGTCGGGTTCGGTGGTTTTGACTGTCACGGGGAAACCTTTAAAGGTAATGAATTCTCGATCGCTGCTGAGCAATCGGGATATTCCGGGACTGGAAATTTCTAGCACGTAGGCATCGGGTATGATGTCGGCTGCCTCTAACTCGGCATCGAGCGCTGTGCTCATGCGCTCGCAGTCGCCTAAACCGGTGTCTTGTTGGAGGTTGCGGATGTCTACCCGCAAGACGGGAGGATTTTGGTTGGTGTGAAACACTGCTCCCACTACTTCCAATCCCAGTGTTTCCGCAACGGGGGTAGCTAAGTCAATGATTTGTGGGATTAGGGGATGAGTCATATCGAATACTTAAGTTAAAACTCCTGAACTCGGACACGGGCAAGAAAAAATTTGGTGTTGAGATTGCTTGGCTTTGAGGTGGTTTGATTAGGTGGCTGCGACTTTCGTCTTCAACTTTGGGACTTACCCAACATCCCAGCAGGGGATCTCAAGCGGGGGGATTAACCCTACTGGATCAGTCCTCAACTTGCAAGTCAGACGCCCTGAGCTCTTTTCCTGCGACTAATGCAACAAAAAAAGTGGGCTTGACCCACTCCTAGGTAAAACAATTTCTTCCAAGAAGTTTGAGGACTTCTTCCGATCGAAGCGAGGCCTCAGTTCTCAGTTTAGCTCGATCGCCCGCCCGGTGACAAACCGATCGCCCTCGGGGGAGTGTCTGAGGGGAGAGGGGGAGAGCTAACAGGGGGAATGAGGACGACTGCATCACCGTTTTGGAGTGGGGTGGGGCGAGCGCAAATTCCTGGTTGATACCGCGATCGGGTGCGATCGCCCATAGAACAGTGGGCGATCGGCACTCAGGCGTTTTAGGACTTGCGATACGGGAGTTTCTTTGGGCAATTCTAATTTCAGTTCGGACAAGCCGTATGTTTCGTGATAGGCAGCGAATAGCTTGATCCCGCCCAAAAACGGATATAAGTTTCCGACACGAGTCGCCAACCGGCCAAAATTTTCGACCCGAGTTCAAGCTCCCAGATTCATCTGTGGAGTAAATCTCAAATCGTTCGACTGAGCGCTCGCCGAACGTCTCACGCGGAAGTCTCACGCGGAACTCTCAAATCTCAAATCTCAAATCTACTGAGAGTCAGGGTGATTGGTAGATTAGACATTGGCGATCGCGTGATTAACGGTATATTGACAAAACAGCAAAACTAAGATTAACCCTAAAAAATTCCCATTACTAATGCTGAATAGGAAGCTCAATTACAAACTCTACCCCCCATTCGGGCGAGGAAATGCAAGTCAGCTTACCGCCATGTTTTCGTTCTACGATCTCACGGCTAATAGACAAACCTAAACCTGTCCCTTTTCCCACTGATTTAGTAGTAAACATCGGCGTGAATAAATGCTGCATTACTTCCTGAGTTATGCCAACCCCATTATCAGCAATCCGAATCACCACTCTGTCATCCTGAAGCATTTCAGTGCAGATACGAATCTGTGGACTGTCATTGCTCTGTTTCTTTTCCCCACACAGCGGACAACTGATCGTAGACTCTTCTAAAGCATCAATTCCATTCGCCAATATATTCATAAACACCTGATTAAGTTGCCCCGGATAACACTCGACTAGCGGCAACTCGCCATACTCTTTAATAACTGCAATTCCTGGGAAAGTTCCTTTAGATTTTAGTCGATGGCCTAAAATTAATAACGTACTATCTAGCCCATCGTGAATATTCACCGGCGTTAGTGCCGATGTATCCAACCGAGAGAAATTACGCAGTGACATAGAAAGATTGTAAAGTCGCTCTGTTCCTACCGCCATTGAATCAATAATTTTTGGCAAATCTTCAACAATAAAATCTAACTCAATCTCCTGGGACTTATCCTCAAATTCTGAGGTCGAAGTAACGCTGTGCTGGCAAAGCCGAGTCATCTCGATCAAATCGGCAATATATTCCTTGGCGATAGGAATATTATTGGAGATAAAACTAACTGGATTGTTAATTTCGTGAGCCACCCCAGCTACAAGTTGACCAAGGCAAGCCATCTTTTCACTTTGAACGATTTGCACTTGAGCTTTTTTAAGATTATCCAAAGCTTGAGAAAGTTCAGCCGTTCGTTCTTCCACCCGTTTTTCTAGCTCCTGGGCGAGCTGATGTAACGCTGCTTCTGCTGCGAGCCTGTCTTCAATTTCCCGTTTGAGAAGCAGATTTTGAGCTGCGAGAGTTTTAGTCAAAAAACGCAGTTTTAAATGGAGGTGGACGCGAGCTAACACCTCCTTTTGTTCAAAGGGCTTAGTAATGTAATCCACCGCCCCTAGATTAAAGCCTTTGACTTTATCTCCTATGTCAGAAAGAGCCGTCATAAAAATTACCGGAATTTCGTTTGCCAACAAACTTTCCTTCAAGCGATGACAGGTCTCAAACCCGTCAATTCCTGGCATCATCACATCTAACAGAATCAAATCAGGCTGACTGTATTCAGCCTGTTCGATGGCAGTTTCGCCATCAATTGCTACTAATATTTCGCATCCTAAACCAGCTAAAGCTTCAGAAAGAACATCCAGATTGCTAGGGTTGTCATCGACGATTAAAATGGTGCTTGTTTCCATATTTGCTGCCTTTATTCTTTGTGTATTCTGTGGGATGTAATAAACTCTTTAATTTTTTTGACCTGATAGCCTTGGGCTAACTGGCGCAGCTCAACAGCAAAGGACACAAATTTCTGATCCAATTTCTCTAGGTGCTCACTGCGCTTCACAATTCCTTTCACGTTGCCTCTCATCGCCAGTTCAAGTAGGAGTTCAATTTCTCCGGGCGGGGGCGCTACTACAGAGGTCGATTCAGAAAGAGGTTGAGGATCTGATGAAAAAGGAATAGTGCTGATTTTTTCATTTTTTTGTTCCTCATATATCCATTCAAGTTTTAAATACTTTTGCAACATCTCAAATAGCTCTTCTGCCTGCACAGGCTTACCGAGAAAATCGTTAGCTCCCCCCTCCAAACTTTTATGTTGATTGGTAGCAAATACACTGGCCGATGAAGCAATGATTGCCACCTCTTTATAGGGTGGAAAATTTCGGATACGGCGCATCATCTCAAAGCCATCTAACACTGGCATCACTAAGTCAGTGATAATCAGATCGAACTTAAACTCTTCTACTTTGTCTAAACCTTCTTGACCGTTTTTAGCTTCGGCAACTTCAAATCCGAGGGGCTCCAGTAGATTGACAATGACTGAGAGATTTTCCCATTTGTCATCCACAACCAAAACTTTCTGCTTTCTACCTTGGTAGCCAACGAGTTTTCGCGGCTTGGCAATCGTGGTTGTATTGGCCCAGTCTGCCGCTTCCTGTAAATCCAAATCTAGCCAAAAAACACTCCCTGATCCTGACTGACTTTTTACTTGAATTGTACTACCCATCATTTCGACAATTTTCTGGCTAATTGTTAAACCGAGTCCGGTTCCTTCCGCCTGACGCTTGCTGTCTGCTACTTGTTCAAAAGGCAAAAATATTTTTTCTAATTGTTCTGGTGTCATACCAACGCCAGTATCTTCTATTTGAAACCGAATTTTGTGAATTGGTGAGGCTGGCTGTTGCTCATTGCTTTGTACCTTTTCACATCTCCCGTTTTCCCGATGTTCTATCTTAAAAGTCACGCCTCCAGAGTCGGTAAACTTAATTGCATTGCTCAGTAAGTTAATGAGTACCTGTCGCAAGCGTTTTTCGTCAGCATGGATGCCAACAGGCATTTCAGAGCTGGGTTGATAAACAAAAGCAATTCCTTTTTGTTGGGCTCGGATGCCGCAAATTTCTGCGACTCCCTGCAAAAAGGAAGGAAAATGAAAATCTTTCGCGTACAGTTCCAATTTCTGGGCTTCAATTTTAGCGAGGTCTAAGATGTCATTGATCAGGGTTAACAGGTGGGAGCCACATTGGTGAATAATACTGATGCCTTGAAGTTCCTTCGGAGTCATCGTTTTCGATCGTTCTAGGATTTGAGCGTAGCCTAAAATGCCATTGAGTGGCGTTCTCAATTCGTGGCTCATATTCGCTAAAAATTCACTTTTAGCTTGGTTGGCATTATCAGCGATTTGTTTGGCTTCCGTGAGTTCGGCGGTGCGTTCTTCTACTCGGATTTCTAGCTCTGAATTGGTCTTGGCTAGCGCCTCAAAGGATTCGCGCAACTGCTGGGCCATTTGGTTGAAAGCCTGGCCCAGAACTTCTAGTTCTTCTACGCCTTTTACCTCCACATTTTCCTCTAAGTCGCCACTCGCGATCGCCCTAGAAGCTGCGCTCAAACGGAGAATCGGGCTGGTAATCCAGCGTGCGGTCAAAATGCCTAAAACGGTAGCCAGCGCCAAGGCTCCCAAACACAACAAAATGGTAGTCTGGGTATTGGCGTTAATTTGATCCATGAAATCCCTTTCAGGAACTACCACGACGATCAGCCAGTCCAAGCCTCGGCTATCCTGAAATGGCATAACTTGGAGGAATTGCCGCTGGTCGGCGAGCGTAAAATCTAATTGCTGAGAACTGCTAATTTTAGTCAAGTTGCCAAAGCGTTCTTTTAAATGTGCTGTTGTCAGCCGAATTAAATCATCTTTGCTGTCTAAAGCATTCAGGCGATAAATTTCACCATTATTGGTAATAAATGGCTCTTGGAGATTTGAACTAGCCACTAGAAGTCCCGAACGTTCTATAATGAATGTCTGTCCCGAACGTCCGATTTTTAAGCTTTGCAGGAAGTCACTGACGAAAGAGAGCAGAAAATTAGCAACTAATACTCCCCTCAGCTCACCACTTGCGTCATAAACTGGATGTCCGGCGGGCAGGGAGAGCATTTTTTGACCTACAATAGGAAAAATCTTACTCCATGTCGGCTTGCCTAAGCGTACACTATCTTTATACCAGGAACGAGTGAGTATATCATAGTTACGGGAGATTTGTAAGAGGTTTGTTTGATGGCTTTTGCTATCAAATTCATAGATATGAAGCTCATTCCGATGCTCTTTGTCTGCTATTTTAAAAATTACTTTGCCATCCTCTAGACGTTCAATGGCAATGAACTCTCCATTTTTGGTAGCAAAACCCATATTAGGTATAGAATTGAAGGCTTGTAGTTGCTCCCAAAAATAGCGCTCTGCACTCTCTAAGTCGTCTGGATTTAAGTATCCTAGGCTAAGGGCATTGGCATTCAGTTGATTGACGCGAGGGGCTGTATCTAGGTATGTGTTGAGCTGCTGCTGGATGCGGGCCGTAATTTCACTCCGCAACTGGCTGGCAACTTCGTTGACTGCTTTTTGCCCGTTGCGTAAGGATAGCCACCCTGTCAGCCCGACGGTTGCAAAGATTTGCAGAACAAAGGGCAACACTAAAATCAGGCGAAGTGACAGCTTCTTTTGAGAACGGTTTGACAGGAAAGTGGTTGGAGAGGTCTGTGACATTGATTGGTGTTACTCCTGGGGTAACGAGTTGGCTGAAAAATCTCAGTGGATTTAGTGAAAAGAGGCTTAGGAAATATATATTGAAAAGCAATCTATAATAGTTAGTGAAATTTATTAGACAGTAACTTGCTTGAACCAGCATGGCTACTTACGTGTTTTAGATGAAATCGTTATAATAATAGCTGACTAAAGATACTGACGCGCATTAATTTTTTTCCTAGGGGTTGTAAAAATTTTTAGCCTTTAGGAAACCAGTTAGCAATCATATCTAATAGATTACCTGGTTTACAGCTATTTGTAGTAGTTTTTAACTTTACTTTACAGATTGACTCTAAAAAGTGGGATTTCATCAGAGTTACATATAAATTGATATAATATACGTCTACAAAAATTGACCTTGCTCGCTAAAAACATGAAACGCCAAGCCGCTGAGAACCCTAACGGCGGTCTAACTCACTACCGCGCTGAAGATTTGATTCACAACCCTGTAGATGACTCTCGTAGACAATGCGATCGCACATGAAACTTTACAATTCAAGCAAGTTTCATTGGCGGCAGTTACAGCAGGGTAATTGCTAATTGCTAATTGAGGACGAAAAAAATAAGTAAAGCGGTGCAACAGAGGGGATTATTACAGAGGATAGGGGTTAGAGCTATTCTTTTAATTGTGGGAAACTATCTAAGCTTAATAGTGAATTTGGTATTAGAGGTAAACACATGGCTGGCAAGGATTTTAAAATTGTTCAAATCTTAGAGGCTAGGGTTTGTCATCAGTTGGTGTAAAGGAAGGTAAAGGAGAGATACAGCCGACTAGAAAGATTCGATCGCCACGACAAGCCGCCGTTATGCCCTACGGGATTAACAGTGGGAAAGGATCAAAGATTTGTTGCCCAGACGTGAAGGTGATGTGGGTGGGACAGTCTGCTTACAATTGGTTGTTCGTGGAAGCGGTGTTGTGCCCCTACCCGGGCATCCCGTGGCGAGACTTGCCCTAACGCGGGGCTATCCGTTGCAATTCTTTGGCTTGTTCTAAAATTTTCTCGAAGTCTTCTTCGCTCAATCGCTGAATGTAGTTGATTTTGAACTCTTCTAGGAAGTCGCACAGCAGCAGTTGTATTTCTTGCCAGGTTTTCTGCTGTTGCAGTTCGGTTCCTAAAGCTTGCCCGAAATGTTGGACTAGCTGGCTTGAGAGTTTGATGCTTACGGGGTCTTCGCTGGCGATTTTGAAGGCTTCGTAGGCATCTTGAGGGCCGAGAGTGACTAACTTTGACAGTTCTGCAACTAATTGCTGTGCTAGCTGTTCGGGCAGGTTTCCCAGGCCGGGTACTTGCTTCCATCCTTGATAGAGGGGGGATTGTTTGAGGAAGCTTTCAATACTGTACCGGAGGAGGGCTTCTAGGTCTGGCTGGACTTGGGGGAGGACTTTGTAGACGGTTATTTGGACTAGATGGGTGGCGATCGCTTCTATTTCATTGATATTGTTGATGTCGAGATAGCGCTGTTTTTGGGATTGAAAGAGTTGACGAGCTAGTTCTCCTGTGATAATTGATTGTTGCATCTGGTTGATGAGTTGAATTACTACGACTTCGGTCAATTCTTGGGCGAAGTTGGCGACGAAACCTCGACTGATTTGGGCGCGTATGGGTTGGAGATCCGGCATTTTGGCTTGGTGGATGCGAATTGTGACGGGTAATACTCGCAACAGGCGCCAGAATGGGAGAAGCAGGAAGATGTCGTACCATCGCCAGAGCATGGCTGCTCGCCAAGTGACGCTGCGGTGGCGGCGGGTTATCAAGTAGGTACGGGCTAGAAATTCGATCGCGAATATGGCAATAAATGGCAGGTCGATTTTCCAGAAGTTATCGGTGAATTCGCCGTTGTCTCCGATCTCGCGGTAATAGTTGGTGGCGATTAATGGCTTGATTTTGGTGTCAAACCACTTGATTTCTTTGTGCCAGCCTTGTTTGTTTAAATAGTTTTGGCTCCAGAATGTTTGGAATGATTGTTTAGCGGAGTCTTGCGGATTCGGGGCGCGATCGCGCATCCGGTCTTTTATTTTTTCTAGGGTGCCGCTTTTTGATGCTACTCGAAAGGGATCTTCGTCGATCATTTTCGCGCTCAGATTGTTTATTTCCTGCAATTTGGCTGCTACTTGGGGGGAGGGCAAGCCTGTTTGCACTACTTGAATTTTTAATTCTTCTAAGGTTTCTAGATATTGCTGGGTGTCTCGGTGGGGTTTAATTCCTTTAAATGGGTCGTATATTTGAGTGAGCACTGGCAGTTGCCGGAGGTAGAAATCTCGTCCGGGCACGTAACTGATGTCAAATAATACTAGGCTTAAATTTCCTAGGGCGACCAGTGCCATGAACCGCTCAAACCAGGGTACTTTTGGTGATTTTTTGCGGGAGTTTGGAGTGTAAGATGGCTGTAGTTTTGGTGTCACTGGCGGTTCCTAATTAAGTAGACAGATCGAAATAGATGTAACTGGTAATAGCTGGAAAAAGGAAACAGGGAAAACTGGCTAATTGTCTGGTCGCGCTCGGATTGCGATCGAGCAAGCTAGTATTTATTTTAACGTGCCTTTGTTCGGGAGTTTTGGATTGTTGGTTTGGTCTGGTTAGGTAAAAAACTATACTGGTAGAATATTAAAGTCGATCGAATTTGACGGAAGCAGTGCCTCCCATTAGTCTGCTTCTCTCTGGCAAGAAAATTATATCTCAGGTCGAATCCTAAGTTTTTTGTGGCGTTGCAGAACTAACTGGGCTGGTAATAAATTACTATTTCTGTTTGATCTACTGGCTATTTGACCGCTAAATCAAATGTATGGCACGGATCGGAGTCGAAGGTTAGATTTGCACTTCGAGTTTGAGGTCAAACCCTCAAGAGAGTTATACTTGCTCAGGGGCAGTCGGGCGAGAGCGCCCCCTCCGATCGCAAGGGTGGCTGCCGCCTCCGTAAGGTTCGAGGTTTCGCCTCTACAAAAACCAGCTCGCGATCGGACTCTTGAATAATATGAAACCCTGAGTATAATTTTGTTGGCATTTTTTTAATATATGACATACTGCCTTAATCTCGATTGCCCAAGAGACAAGCGTCAGAACCCACCAGGCACAAAGTATTGTCTTAATTGTGGTTCAAAGCTGCTGCTAAAAGACCTTTATGCAGCAACTGAGCCGCTGCGTGACGGGGGATTTGGCAGGACTTTCCGAGCTGTTAATCATGGAAAATTTGAGGAATTGTGCGTGATAAAACAGTTGTCGCCCCCTCAAGAATTTCAGCGCAAGCCCGGTCATTTTAAAAAATATGTTCGACTGTTTGAACAAGAGGCAAGGCGGTTATACGAACTGAAACATCCGCAAATTCCTCAGTTGATTTCTTATTTTGAAGAAGATGGACGATTGTATTTGGTGCAAGAGTTTATTGATGGCTATAATTTAAAAGATGAGTTGGAAAAGTATGGTGCTTATAGCGAAATTAAAACGAGCGAACTGCTGTTAGATTTGTTGCCATTGTTGAAGTTTGTTCACGACAGAAATGTAATCCACCGCGATATTAAGCCTGAGAATGTGATCCGCAGATCTCGCGATCGTAAGTTAGTGCTGATAGATTTTGGGGTTTCCAAACAGGTAGTAGCTGCTACTCCCACTAAAACTGGAACTAAGTTGGGAACTCCCGGCTACGCAGCTCTAGAACAGCGTCACGGTAGGGCTGTTCCTGCTAGCGACCTTTACAGTTTGGGGGTGACTTGCATTCGCTTGCTGACTTCTGTTATGCCTTATCTCGATATCTACGGGGACATTCACGATGACCTTTACGACCCGCTTGAAGGCCGCTGGCTTTGGAGAGAGGCTTTGCCGAAAGGAACACAAATTAGTCAGGATTTAGGTCAGGTTTTGGATAAGTTGATTCAGGAATATGTTAAAGACCGCTACAAATCTGCTGTGGAAGTTTTGGAGGCTTTAAAACCTCCTGTTATTGTTCTCCCAGTGCTAGAAAAGTCGCAGCAGGCAACTGTTCTTAGTCCTTCTGTACCCACTCAACCTGTGGCTGATACTCCGCTAGTTGCTGTGAATTTAGAGTCGGAAAAAGGTATTGATTATTCTCACTTGGCAAGGCTGCTGGCTGCTAAAAATTGGCGGGGTGCTGATGAGGAAACTTCTGTGAAAATGCTGGAGGTGATGCAGCAAGTTTCACGGGGTTATTTGAGCGAGGAAGATATTAGGAAGTTTCCCACTAAGGATTTGCAGACTATCGATCAACTTTGGCTGCGGCACAGTCACCGCAGATTCGGTTTTTCTGTGCAAAAGGGTTTGTGGGTAAAGTCGGGGGGAAAGGCTGGTGTTTATGATGCTACAGTTTGGGAGAAATTTGGCGATCGAGTGGGCTGGCGGGTTAACAGCCAGTGGGTATACTATTCGGAACTGAATTTTACTTCTAAGGCAAAGCCTGGACATTTGCCAGGGGGGACTGTTTTTGGGTGGGAAGGCGGGGTTTTATGCGGTGTTTTGGGTTTGGGTGGGATCTGGTTTCTGCTGTCGCGGCGGGATTTGTAGAAGGAAGGTAGAAAGCAGAAGCCAGAAGAGAGAAGTTATTAGTCACGCTGCACCCCAAGCAAAGTCGAAGTGTTAGTAATTAAATAGTTTTGAGTTGCGAATTAAATAGTTAACAAGTTTAGAGTTTAATCATATGTTATGTAGAAATTAGGTATAAAAAAAGCTAAAAATAAGATATAATCACAAACCCTTTTTTTTGTGCTATCTTCTTAGAGAAGGGCAAGTTTACAAAGTCAAAAGCCAGTCCTCGGCCCTGGCAAAGCATGGTTGACTGGCTTGGGCTCCAATTTACCAAGGAGATATAATTATGTTGCAAGAAAAACGTCTCAAACCGTGGACTGTAGTTCGCTCGCTTCCGAATGTGGAAAAGGTTGTTGTGGGTGAGTTTCGCAGTTGGTCTGATGCAGACGGTCACTTGAAAATTCTCAAGCGGATGGTTCCGGCCGATCGATTGGCTGTTGTATTCGATCCGGTAGTTCCAGCGTAATGTCGCGGCTAAATTGATCGGCGTGCGATCGCTCTTTGAGCTAAGCGATCGCCTATTTTTTTAGATATTTTTTTTTACATAAAAATTCACATAAAAAATGCGACCGCTAAAAAGGCGATCGCAACTTGAATCATTGTCCTTAACTGCGGCGAATTTCAGTAATTTGGTCTGCCACATCCAAAATTCTTTGGGGCATGGATGGCCCGGTAAAAATCATATCTAAATGATGCGGCTTGCTGTCAATCAATGCCACCACTTCAGCTTCGGGAATCAAGCCCAAATTAACCGCTAAACTCAATTCATCGAGAATAACTAGCGCATAACGGCCTTCGCGCACCGCATTTTGAACATACTGCCACAATTGTTCGATCGATCGCGTCTCAAGCTCATCTAAATCGGCCTTGTCAATGCAGCGGGGCAAATCGCACCGCACCCACTCTAAATTTTGCCCCAGCCGCACCGGATGCTGATGCCCTTGATTGATTCCCCCTTTGAGAAACTGCACCGCCAGCACCGGAGCTCCCTGTCCTGCAATTCTGAGGGCCTGAGCCATGACACTGGTAAAAAAGCAGCGGTGCGGGCCTGTAAAAACTTGCACCAGCCCTTGAACTGTGTAGGGCAAGCTGTGGGTTAAATTGAGTGTAGGGGTTTGTAACTGAGCAACCATAGGGCAATATTTAATCAGCAACTAAGCCTTGAGTGCAGCTCCGACCTTGGCGCGGCTGAAGCCTGCTTGACAATATATAGTGTACTGGGCCGAGTGCACATCCGATCGAACGCTAGATATACAAGTTGTCAAAAGCTAGCGGCAGTGGCATTCGCAGTCGTTTGTTCGATTTTTGAACTCAATTAGCACGTTACGCAGAAATCGGTTTTTTTACGAAAATACGGCACGGAGCGCCCCAGTTAGATAGTTAGAGGGTGAAAAAGCAAGGCGATGAGAGTCTTGGAAAGTCCAGGACTGTTAAGAAAAGGTACACATCGCGTAGAATTTGAATGTCGCGGTACTAGGAGCAAGCACTGTGAGATTGGTGATTCTGGGAGGGCCAGGAGCGGGGAAGGGAACGCAGGCTGAACTACTGTGCAGCAATTTGAGCCTTCCTTTGCTGGCTGTGGGGGACATTCTACGGGAGGCGATCGCAGAAGACACAGATTTAGGCAAGCTGGCGGCGTCTTATGTCGAAAGAGGGGAATTAGTTCCCGACGCAACTATGATTGAATTCTTTCGTCGCCGGCTGCTGCTGTGGGATGTCTTTAATGGCTGGGTGTTGGAGGGATATCCGCGAACGGCTTTTCAAGCTGAGGAGTTGGATTTTTTGCTGGAGGATTTGGCGCAGGAGCTAGATTGGGCGATTTGGCTGAAAGTGCCGATCGAGGTTTTGCTGAGTCGATCGATCGAGCGGGATCGATCGGATGACCATCCTGAAATTTTACAGCGTCGGCTCGATTTGTTCCACGAACGCACTATTCCTCTTTTAGAGTATTACGAATACCGCAACAAACTGTTAACTGTTGATGGCGACCAATCCCCAGAACAAGTCCAGCAGGATATTCTCACATTGATCGAGGCAAAAGGTCAATAGTCATAGCATTTTAGATTTTACATTTTACATAGAATGACTGCATATTTAACGAATCAACAGAAGCCGGAAGATTAATGCCCAATTACCAAATTTTAATGCCCAATTACCCATTACCAATCACCTAAATATTATGTCTTTCCAGCGTCCCGACGGCAGACAACCAAATCAACTTCGTCCGATTAGTTTCGATCGAGAGTTTACCAAATTTGCTAGCGGTTCCGTGCTAGCAAAAAGTGGCGATACTCAGGTACTTTGCAGCGTTACAATCAAGCCGGGAGTGCCGAGATTTCTGGAGAATACCGGACAAGGTTGGCTAACAGCGGAATACCGAATGTTGCCAGGATCTACGCCGCAGCGACAAGAGCGGGAATTTATGAAATTATCGGGACGGACTCAAGAGATTCAGCGGTTGATTGGGCGCAGTTTGCGATCGTGCTTGGATATGCAGCTATTGGGAGAACGCACAATACTTGTGGATGCGGATGTTTTGCAAGCGGACGCGGGGACTCGCACAACTTCAATTACTGGCGGCTTTGTGGCTGTGGCTGATGCTTTGAACAAGTTGGTACAAAAAGGTGATTTAGTGCGATCGCCCATTATTCGTCAAGTGGCGGCCGTGTCTGTGGGACTTTTGGAAGGCGAGCCGTTTTTAGATTTGAATTATGTTGAAGATGTGGCGGCTGAAATTGATTGTAATGTGGTAATGAATGGAGATTTGAACATCATCGAAATTCAGGGAACTGCGGAAGAGGGAAGTTTTAGTCGGAGTCAGTTAAATCAAATTTTGGATGTGGCAGAAACCGGGATTCAGGAATTGTTGGAGGCTCAGCGACAAGCTCTTTAGCTTTTAACTTGCTTGGAGTCAGCGAAAGTTCTCTGCGTTCAACAAGGCAAAAACCCAACCCCAACACGGCAAGGACTGAACGATATTGATTGATAAATGAGAAATTGAACCTTCATATAAAGTAGTAAACTCCGAAATTCATTCTCAAGGAGAGGTCGGAAAGCCTGTTATTGAGAATGCTGCAAGATGTGAGTTAAAACATAAAATCTCAACTAAAGTGACGGGTTTAGATTTTGTTATTAAGAGTTTATATGTCAGGAAGCTCTGCGCTGCGACCGCAATCGGGTTTTTAACTCTTATTCAAGGTTTGAACGAAGTATGGGGGTTAGAAAACTCGGTTTCTGCGTCCAGGACTATATGTGACAGGCATTTAGTCAAATGGTTTAATAACGGCTGATACTTGGCGTGAGATAGGTTCGCTGACTTGTTAGCGGATGGGAATTTGAATCACAAACTGGGTTCCCTCACCAACAGTAGAGAAGCACTCCAGTTTACCGTTATGTTTTTCCGTGACAATTTGATAGCTAATAGACATTCCCATCCCCGTGCCTTTTCCAATCGGTTTGGTGGTGAAGAAGGGATTGAATATCTGTTGCTGAATGTCTTGGGGCATACCAGGCCCGTTATCCGCGATCGCAATTTGCACCCAGCGGCCATCAACCACCGAAGTCATAATTTTAATTTGATTGGGATTTGCCTGGATATCCTGAAACGTTCGACTAGCATTGCCATCTTCTAAAGCATCGATCGCATTGGTGAGAATATTCATAAACACCTGATTGAGTTGTCCGGCGTAGCATTCCACCAGCGGTAGAGAACCGTAGTCTTGAATCACCTCAATGGACGGTCGTTCCGGTCTATCTTTAAGGCGGTGTTGCAAAATTAGTAGGGTGCTGTTAATACCCTCATGAATATCGACTGGCTTAAACTCTGCTTCGTCCATCCGCGAAAAGTTTCGTAGCGACAGGACAATTTGGCGGATGCGATCGGTACCCATTTTCATCGAAGACAGCATTTTTGGCAGGTCTTCTTGCAAGAACTCCAGGTCGATTTCTTCGGCTGCGATTTGAATTTCGTCAGCAGGGTTAGGATAGTGCTGTTGATAAAGCTGCACGAACTCTAACAAATCTTGGGTGTATTCCTGTGTATGGACGAGGTTGCCGTGAATGAAGTTGACCGGGTTGTTAATTTCGTGGGCGACTCCCGCAACCAGTTGCCCCAAACTAGACATTTTTTCGCTCTGAATTATCTGTGATTGGGTGCGTTGCAACTCACTTAGGGCGTTTTTGAGTTCACCGGTGCGGTATTCCACCCGGTCTTCTAATTCTGCATTACTTTTTTCTAAGGCGGTAAACGATTCGCGCAGTTGTGTTGCCATGTGGTTAAAGGAGTTGGCAAGGGCGTTGAGTTCTTGAATACGGCTGTCTTGTACAGCTTGGTCGAAGTTGCCAGATGTTATTGCCTCACTCGCCCGATTCAGTCGCAGAATCGGACGCGCAATCCAGCCGGAGGTGAGAACGCCTATCCCACAAGCTACCCCCAATGCTGCTAAGCAGAGCAAGATTGTGGTGCGGGTATTGGCATTGATTTGCCCCATGAAATCGGATTCAGGAACCGCAACAACTACCAACCAATCCAATCCCCATTCGTCTTTCCAAGGTAAAACTTGGACAAACTGGCGTTCTTTATTCAGCCAGAAATCAAGCTGTTGAGTATCTTTGATATTGTTGAAGTCGCCGAAATGCTTTACTAAATATTGAGATGTTGATTGGATCAGTCGATCGCTGCTTTCCAACGCGTTTAACCGTTCGGGATTGTTATTAATCAGTTTGAAGGGTTGCTCGTTGCTGGAACTCGCAACAATTAGCCCGCTGCGCTCCACAATAAACGTTCTGCCGGATTTGCTGACTTTGATTTGACGCAAGAAATCGCTAATTTGCGAAAGACGCTGGTCGATGCCGATGACACCAATCAGTTGATTGTTCTTGTTATAAATCGGGCGATTTGCCGAAACAGCCAGAGGATACGGCGTGATTTCCCACTGGTATAAAACCCATGTGGGTTTTCTAGCTTTAACCGTGTTTGAGTACCACAGTTCTTTCTGGAACTGGTAGTTTTTGTATATATCAATAAGCGTAGTTTTGTTGCCCTGACTATCTGCCTTGTAGACGTAATTATTTCGATTACCGCGTTGCGTGGGGTTACTGGTATTAACAACAATATTTCGATCTATGTAATATCCCGAACCCGCAAACTCGCCTCTTGGAGCGCCAAAGCTTATGTAACCGACATTAAACAATTGCATTTGTTTCCAGAAGAAACGAGCCACATTATCTAAATCTTTTGGAGCGATCAATCCCACATCGAAGGCATCGGCATTCACCTGAGCAAGGTGACGGGCTGTGTTGAGTTGGCTGTCTAGATGCTGGTCAATCCGGCTGCTCACTTCAGTCCGTAGTTGAGATGCCAAATCGTTGACTGCTTTCTGTCCGTTGCGGAAGGATAAGTAGCCAACAATGCCGACTGCACCGATGATTTGCAAAACAAATGGCACGATCAATATGACCTGCAATCCGATCGCCTTAGTTTTGCCGAAGTGACGTATGTTCATGCTCAAAAATTACTTTTCTTTTAGTGTGATATACTATACACTTCCATCATGTTTATACACACAAGATTAACTCTTTTAAGTAAAAAAATGACATTTTTTATGCTTTGCCGGAACATTGCCACTTCGTCGTGATGAAAACTGCTCAGTGCGGCTCCAAAAGGGCGATCGCCCTTTTGTCGAAACCCGAGCGCTCGACTTTACTGCAGAGTTTTCGCCGAGTTTAAATGGCGAATTCAAAGTTTAGTAAACGCAAGGCGTGACCGGATTGTTAATGGTTGCTAACTCTAATTGATTTGGGAATTTTGGTTGATAGTCGCGCCGATTACAAAACTTGCCTGGGGGCAATCGGAATTTCAATAATAAACTCGCTCCCCTCTCCCGGTGCAGAAACGCACGTCAATTTTCCGCCGTGAGAACTGACAACAATCGAGTGAGAAATAGACAATCCCAAACCCGTTCCCGAACCCACCGGCTTAGTTGTAAAAAACGGATCGAATATCTTGTGCAGCACCTCAGTGCTCATCCCCGGCCCGCTGTCGGCAATTCTAATTATGGCAGAATTCCTGTTTGTCACCTCTGTAGAAATTGTAATCGCAGGCTGTTTCTGAGAGTTTGTCGGGCAATCTCTTGCCAAGAGGAGCGCATCGATCGCATTTGTCAAAATATTCATAAATACCTGATTCAACTGAGACGCATAACAAGTAATTAGCGGTAGCGTGCTGTAATTTCTAATCACGTCAATTCCCAAACGCCCGCCCTCTTTTCTCAGGCGCGGTTGCAGCAACATCACCGTACTGTCGATGCCTTGATGGATATCTACCGACTTCATTTGCGCTTCGTCAAGACGCGAGAAATTCCGCAAGCTCAGCACAATATCCCGGATTCTTTCCGCTCCTACTTTCATAGAATCCAGCAGCTTTTGCAAATCTTCGCTCAAAAATTCCAGCTCAATTGTTTCTATTTCCTCCAGGATTTCATCAGCAGGTTCGGGATAGTGCTGCTGGTAAAGCTCAATCAATTTGAGCAAGTCTTTAACGTATTCGCTAGCAGGATTGAGATTGCCGTAGATGAAACTTACAGGGTTATTAATTTCGTGAGCTACACCAGCCACCATTTGCCCCAAACTCGACATTTTTTCCGTTTGGATTAATTGAGCTTGAGTTAGTTTCAGTTCGCGCAAAGTTTGTTCTAAACGCTCGTTCTTTTCATTTAACTCCTGCGTCCGCTCTTGCACTTTTTGTTCCACCGAATTGTAAAGCAGAGCATTTTCTAAAGAAATAGCAACTTGGGAAGAAAGCAACCTTAAAACTTCCAATCTGTGGGGAGTAAATGCCCCGACAGTTAAATTGTTTTCTAAATAAAGAATGCCGATCAGTTTGCCTTGATTGATGATTGGAGTACACAAAATAGATTGGAGTTGGTGTTTGGCGACGTAAGGATCTGCTGTAAATAAGCCCTCAGCCGCCGCATTGCTCAACACCAAATCCGAGCGAGTCCTTTCCACATAATTAATCACCGTCACAGGTAAATCCTGATAGTCTCCAACAGGCGTAAATTGCAGCACCGCTACATCTTCAGCAAATACTGACGCTTTAGCTGAAATCAACAGTTGACCATCTCTGACTAAGATCAGAAAACCTAATTGAGCACCCGCGTTTTCCAAGGATATTCTCATCAAAGAAGCCAGCAACTTATCTAGTACAATTTCGCTAGAAATCGCTAGAGATGCTTTCATTACCGTTGCTAAATCCAGCACTCTCGCATCGCTGCCAGTAGAAGTATGAATAGTTGTTGTAGTTTGATTGTTGTTAAAACTGCCGTTGAGCGGCGTCATTTCCCGCAACTGCGGATACTTCTGTTCTAAATCTTCTACTTTGCGGACTGCACCCCAGCGCAAGTAGCACGAGTGAGCTTCGCGCAAGTGGATTTTGGCATATTGATACTTGCCTTTACTCAACCAAAACTTAGCTGCTAGTTCGTTAGCCAGCGCTTCATTTTGGACAAACTCATTGTCTTGGGCTAAATTTATAGAGAAATCGTACAGCTCTACAGCTTCTGAATCTTTCTTGGAAATTCTCGCTATTTCTGCTTGTACTAAAAGGTACTTGTGCAGGAAATTTTCGGCACAGTTGTCGGCCCAAATTTTCATCTGTTTTTGGTTGGCTTCTAACTTTTCCAAGTATTGCTTTTGCTTCTCTTCGGAAACATTTGGGAAAACGGCGGCTAAAACTAGAGAAAAGAAAAAATTCCATTCGGTAGCGGGTATCGCTCCGGTAATAAAAGATAGCTGTTTTTCTACTTCCAAAGCTAGTTGTAGCGCTTCATTGAAGTTGCCGTACCAGTACATTACCTGGCATTTGCGAATCTGATAAAGGCAGAGCGAGTACAAATTTTGATGAGCTTTACAGTTGTGCACGAATTCAGCTTCGCTGATATCTTCGCTTTCAAATACAAACTTTTCACGAGTGAGTTTGCTCAAGTTGCGCAGGATTAACTCTACCCCTAATAATGTATCGGTTACGAGCTGATTTTTGGTTTTTTGGCTGAACTGCAAATACCTGCTGGTGTCGGCCAGAATTTGGGAGATTTCTTTACCTTGAAAAAATGAGTTAGCTATGCGGTTGGACAGGATATAACCCGCATATTCTAAATCTCCTGATTCTAAAGCGGCTTGATATCCTTCATTGCTGATCGCGTGGGAATCTTTGATGTGGTTGAACCAGTAATAAAAAATACTGACCAGGGATGAACAAGCTCTGCATTTCAAGCCGATATTGCCCGATTTTTCGCTGAGATTTAGGGAGAGCAAGCCGAATTGATACGCAGCTTTGTAGTCTCCAGAAACTGCGTTTAAGAACATACCGTACCCAGCATAGCAAAGAGATGCTTCGGGTACTAAACCGTATTTTAGAGAAAGATTGACTCCTTTTAAAACGCTGACTTTCCACAAGTCGGGATTTTTAAGGTACGCCGATGTGAGCAAGTTGGTAATTAATTTGACTGCAACTTTTTTGTCGGGTACAGTCATTTCGGGGGCGTCAATCAGGGAAGCTATTTCTCTACCTGCTAAAATATTTGTTGCTGCTGCAAATTCTTCGGATATGACTTTTTGTAGCCCGTCTAGCGGCAAGTCAATTCCGAGCAAGTCCAAAGCTTTGATTCCGGCTTTAACGGCTTCTTCGTACTTCGCCCGCAGGGTGTACTGCACGATCAGCAGGTTGTAAATTTCTACCTTTTCTAAGGGCGATCGCGCTTTTTCCAAAGTTATATTAATAAATTCTTCAGAATTCTCAAAAAAACCGTTTAAATACTCAACATTTGCCCGCTCCATGTGCAAGGCAAAGGCTAAGTCGTAGTGGGAATTCCAAATATCGGCGCTCAAACCGTCCATGCCTGCGGTCAAATACTGCAAGGCAGCAACATAAGCAGTGGCGTCTTTGGCTCTGCGGGCCGCGTCTAAATTCAGCGTTGCCAGTTCAATTAATTCTCGATCGTCTTTAATTAGCGATCGAGCTACATTCAAGTGATCGACTAATTCAAAAATTCTGTCAGCGCGATATTCAGCCGGAGTGTTTTCTAGGATTTGCCTGCCTATTTTCAGATGAACTGCCTTTTTTTGCGAGTCGTCGATCAGAGCGTAAGCTGCTTGCTGTACCCGATCGTGCAAAAATTTATAATTCAGAATTAATAGCGGAAACAGCACGTAATCTAATGACTTGCTTTCCAATTCCGAAGTGGGCAGAATCAGTCCAGACTTAATCGCTGGCAACAGGTGAGAAAAAGTTTCGGACGCTTCTTTCTCATGAATTAAAGAAAGAGTATTCAAGTCAAATTCGTTGCCCAAACAAGCCACTAAACGCAAAACTTGCTGCGTTGAACTTGGCAGTTTTCTCAATTTTTGTACCATCAAATCTACTACATTGTCAGTGATAGCGCACTGCTCAATTTGAGTCATATCCCAATGCCAGCCGCCCTTGCTCCCCGACTGTGGCGGGTGAAAAACTAGCAAGTTTTCCTGATACAATGTTTGTAGGAATTGATTTACAAAAAAAGGATTTCCGTCTGTTTTGCTGACCACCAGTTCAGCTAAAGGTTTAACAGATTCTCGATCGCTGTGCAAAGTCTCGGCAATCAAATGAGTTATGTTTTCCACTCCCAGCGGCGACAAAGCAATCTGATTAATGATAGCTTCCTGATTTCGCAGCGTCTCCACAGTCATCATTAAAGGATGAGTGGGACTAACTTCATTATCCCGATAAGCTCCAATTAAAAACAGATATTGCGTAGCTTCATCTGTCATCATCAATTCGATCAATTTGAGAGTAGCAGAATCAGCCCACTGCAAATCGTCGAGAAAAATTACCAGCGGATGTTCTGGCTGGCAAAATACGCGAATGAAATTTTGAAAGACTAAATTAAAGCGGTTCAGAGATTCCGTCGGCCCCAATTCAGCTACAGGAGACTGAGCTCCGACAATTAGTTCAACTTCGGGAATAACATCAATAATAATTTGCCCGTTTTGACCGAAGGAACTGCGGAGTTTTTCGCGCCAAACTGCTAATTGAGCTTCGCTTTCAGTTAAGAGTTGCCGCACCAATTCCGAAAAAGCGCTGACAACGGCCGAATAAGGAATAGTCCGCTTGTACTGGTCAAACTTTCCCCAAATAAAATAGCCGCGCCTGCGGGTAATAGGTTTGTCTAAAATCTTCACCATTGCAGATTTGCCAATGCCGGAATAACCAGCAATCAGCATCATCTCGCTGCGAGATTTATGCTGTCCTCTTGCTAACAGTGATAGGGGAATTTCTTTTCTCGGTTTGCTCTCTTTCTTGATGACAGAAATTTGGGACTGTTCGGTGCGGGATCGATTATTTGTTGCTGCTACCCGTTCAAATGCCGCTAAAAGAGTTTCAACTTCTCGCTGTCTGCCGTAAAGTTTTTGAGGGATTTGAAATTTGTCTGAAATATCTTGGCTGCCGAGAGGAAAATCGGAAACAAACCCAGATGTTTGCCACTGAAATAGGCAGGATTCCAAATCGGCTTTTAGTCCCCAAGCACTTTGATAGCGCTCCTCAGCGGTTTTTGCTAACAATTTCATCACAATATCTGAAACAGCTTTAGGAATTTCTGGGGCTATTTCAGCGAGAGGTACTGGCTGTTTGGCGATGTGACAGTGAACTAACTCCATAGGATCTGTAGTGGGAAAAGGGAGCTGTCCTGCCAGGATTTCATAGAAGGTGACGCCGAGGGAATAAAAGTCGGTGCGGTAATCGATTACCCGGTTCATTCTGCCGGTTTGTTCGGGCGACATATAGGCTAAAGTGCCTTCCAAAAAATTAGGATTTTTATTCGGAATGTTTTCCAGGTTTGATGCAGTTGAGATGCTAAAATCTATGAGTTTAACTTGTCCTGTAGCTGGATTAAAAACTATATTAGAGGGGTTGATATCTTTATGAATTACATTTTTGCCGTGAATCTCTCCCAAAGTTTCCGCAACTTTGATGGCAGTAGTCAGAAATCCTAAAACGGTAAATTTTTGGGAAGCCATAAAGATTTTTAAAGATTCGCCCCCAAAATCTTCTAATATCATTGCCAGACTATTTCTAACCTGCTGCAACTTGTAAACTTTAACAACTCCGTCCAGCAAGTTTAAGTTGGCAGTAATCTCATATTCGCGCTTGTATCTATTGAGTTCTTCAGGAGTCGGATAATCTTCTTTGATAAGTTTGATAATAACAGGTTGGTTGTCCTGCTCGTTGTGGCCGCGGTAAACCAGGGAAGTGCTGCTTTCATAAATGAGAGCGAGAACTGCAACGCCGGGAATTGCCATCATAGTTGGGTTCTCTCAAATTAGGTGTGCTTGGTCAATGTTACAGGACTTACGCGTGGCGGGCTAGAAACCCGGTTTATTCGTTGCTAGTCGTTTACGAACCCAAGATTTTCTTGTATAAGCCGGGTTTCTTTTCGTAAATCCTATGTTATTCTTCATTATCACTCAAGAGCTATCTTTTGGGGTGTGTGGGAACGCAGCCCTTGACAGCAAAGAGCTGCGGCTGACAAAAGCGCGCTGGGGCTTTCGTCACCTCAGCAGTTATGTTAACAAGAGCCCAAATACAGGATTTGTGCCAGGATTTACTCTGACGCTCGATCGCCACCCTAACAACTAAATCATCTCAGCTTCTAAGGAATTGCTTGATTTTAGCCACTAGCAACCACATCCATTGAAAATACGCAAGTGCTGAAAGGTTTATTTTTTCCGGTGACAATGGGCGAGTTGCTGGTTCTAGAAAAACTGGGCCGTGCAAGTTTTAACTGCAATTCGCGGCCGAGGCGCTGAGGGGAGTAATACCATTTTAGATTTGAGATTTTAGATTAAAGAATTGAATAATGGGTAATGACTGATGACGATCGGGGTTGGGATCGTGGACTTGGCCTTGCATTCTTTTTTTTTAACTGGTGTAATGGCGTTTTGCCGATCGTGCAGTGTTGCTTCTGCAGCCGTAATTTCCCTCAATTCTATCTGTTCGGGCCGATCGATTAACAAGTCTAACTGACCGTTTGAACAGAGTAAATTTGACACAAAATGCCGAATTATTGCACCTTGTCTGGTGCGCGGCAGCGAACTCTAGGGCGATAGGATTTGCCTAGCTCTGAAGAAAATTGGAGAAAAGATTAAGAATTATTGCCATAAAAGCAAGGTCAATTTGTGGGAATTACGGGCCAAATCCTAAGCAGCAAGGGCTTTTGAGCATTTACCACATCTGGAAATCATCAGAAAGTTACTATTTCTAAAGGATTCATCCGGTGAGAAAATCAGAAACCACCTTAAAATTTAGCAGTAATCGCCCGATCGGGCAATTCTCAACCAGCACCAGGAAAAATACCTATGAAATTGGCTTATTGGATGTACGCAGGCCCAGCCCACATCGGCACTTTGCGCGTGGCCACTTCCTTCAAAAACGTCCATGCAATCATGCACGCACCGATTGGAGACGACTATTTTAACGTCATGCGTTCCATGCTGGAGAGGGAACGGGATTTCACCCCGGTGACTACCAGCGTCGTTGACAGACACGTACTGGCCCGGGGCTCGCAGGAACGGGTGGTGGACAACATCACCCGCAAAGACAGAGAAGAACACCCAGATTTAATCGTGCTCACCCCGACTTGCACCTCCAGCATCCTGCAAGAAGACTTGGAAAACTTCGTGGAGCGAGCTCAATTGGATGCCAAAGGCGATGTATTGCTGGCGGATGTTAACCATTATCGGGTAAACGAACTGCAAGCAGCCGATCGCACTTTGGATCAAATCGTCCAATTTTACATTAACAAAGCCCGCAAAAAAGGCGATTTAGTAGAAGCCAAAAGCGAAAAACCATCTGTCAACATTATCGGTATGTCTACCCTGGGTTTCCACAACCAGCACGACTGCACCGAGTTGAAGCGTTTGATGGCAGATTTGGGCATTGAAGTCAACGAAGTTATTCCCGAAGGTGCTTCGGTTCATAACTTGAAAAGACTGCCCCGCGCTTGGTTTAACTTGGTTCCTTATCGGGAATTGGGGATGATGACCGGGGAGTATTTGCAAAAAGAATTCGGCACGCCGATGGTGGATATTACGCCGATGGGTGTGGTGGAAACTGCGCGCTGTATCCGCAAGATTCAGCAAGTTTTGAATGCTCAAGGTGCGGATGTTAATTACGAAAATTTTATTGACCAACAAACTCGATTTGTGTCGCAGGCTGCTTGGTTTTCGCGATCGATCGACTGCCAAAACTTAACCGGCAAAAAAGCCGTCGTATTTGGCGATAATACCCACGCTGCGGCGATGACGAAGATTTTGGCTCGCGAGATGGGAATCCACGTTGTGTGGGCTGGAACCTACTGCAAACACGACGCTGACTGGTTCCGGGAACAGGTTAGCGAGTATTGCGATGAAGTGCTCGTCACCGACGATCACGGGGCGATTGGGGATGCGATCGCCAAAGCGGAACCTTCGGCAATTTTCGGCACCCAAATGGAACGCCACGTAGGTAAGCGGTTGGATATTCCCTGCGGTGTAATTGCTGCACCGATTCACGTCCAAAATTTCCCGATCGGCTACAAGCCATTTTTGGGTTATGAAGGCACGAATCAGTGCGTAGATTTGGTGTACAATTCCTTTACTTTGGGAATGGAAGACCACTTGCTGGAAATCTTCGGCGGCCACGATACCAAGGAAGTGATTACGAAGGGTATTTCGGCTGATTCTGACATGGGTTGGACGAAGGATGGACAAGCTGAGTTGAATAAAATCCCTGGTTTTGTGCGGGGTAAGGTGAAGCGGAATACTGAGAAGTTTGCGCGCGATCGGGGGATTGATAAGATTACCGTTGAGGTGCTGTACGCGGCCAAGGAATCTGTCGGGGCGTAGGTTATTGGTGGGGTGGGCATTTGCCCACCTTACTTAGTAAAATAGAAATGCACTGTCACTTTTCAAACATAGAAAAGTTATTTATGGCTAATTCTATTGCTTTCCAGACCGCGATCGAATATGTAGAATCTCTGGCAATTGAAGAGCAAGATTTGTTAATTGAATTAATTCAGAAACGGCGAATTGAAAATCGGCGAGTGGAAATTGCTAGCAATGCAAGAGAGGTTTTGAGTGCTTTAAAAGCTGGCACAGCAAAGCGAGGCAACCTTGCACAGTTAAAAGCTGATTTACTGGATGAAGAATGAAAACTCAAGTTTGGAACAACAGTTTTAAACGGGCTTTTAAACGGGTTATCAAGAGAAATCCGCAATTAGGTGAGAAAATATTTTCGGTTTTGGAGTTGTTAGTAAACGATCCATTTTCTCCTTCATTGAAGGCACATAAACTGCGGGGGCAATTAGAAGGGCTTTGGGCTTGTTGGGTTGAGTCCGATTGCCGAATTATCTATACTTTCGAGCAAGATAATGAAACGCAAGAGGAATTGATCGTCTTGATTGATATTGGGACGCATGATGAAGTATATTAAGTGATGATCGCCCTTTTCCAACAAGCGTGCGATCGGCTTAACCCGGCACTTGCACTAACCGCCTGGCATCATCTCCCAGTCGAGTAAAATCATTAGGGTTAATAGTCAACAACACATCCACATCGGCTTTCAGTGCCGCTTGAGCAATTAACCCATCGTAAATCCCTCCCAGTGGTAAGTTTAAACTGACCATTTTGCTTACTGTTGCTTGGTAATCCTCAGCAGTCAGAACAACTTTATTAAAACTACTCAAATTCTCTACAATTAACTGCTGTGCTAACCCAGAATTAATCCGAGGTTGACGAGGAATGCGAGTGAGTGTAGGGTGGGCAAAAAGCCCACCTTATTGCTAATCTCTTGAATGCAAATCTTAGTAAACTTAAAATCTTTGCAACCAGTTTTCTAAAGCTAAGTCTATCAAAATTTCTAATTGTGTAGATTGGTTTGTCACAGTTGCCGGGTTTATAAACTTTTCAAAATTTTGAAACTTATAAAAACTTGACACCCCTCTTTTACCTTGAGGGATATAGCCTGCGAAGATAACATTCTGCAACTCATCAGCAAGGACTTGCATTCTGCCTAGAGGTTGCCTGTAACTTACTGATTGTTTATCAGGGATGGGTAGATACAAGTAAATTCCCGGATAATTTGATGAATTAGCCAGATTCATTTTCGATGAACTGCTATGACGAATTTCAGCACAAATTTTACTTTGACCGCGACCATACTTAACAACACCACTGGCAGTTATTTCCTGAATTTTCTCATCGAAACAAAGAATCTGTTCTCTAATTTTAAGAACTTTTTCCTGATGTTCAGAAGTGCATTCTGCCATAATATTAGACAATGCTTTGGGTGGTTCCGGTAAATTGGCTGCTATATCCCAAACATCTTCTTTACTGTGTTGAAACTCTGCACTAAAAACTTGACCTGTATCTATATTATTAAAATTTATACTAAGTTTATTTTCCTCTTGAATTACCTCAAATTTCAATAATTCAAAAGATAGTTTGCTGTACTTTATATCTATTAAGTTTTGTTTGTGAAAGCTAGGTGCAATCGCGATCAACCTAATAGGTTTGATATAATCTATTTCCCGATCGTATGGTTTAAACTGAATCAAATTACTATAATAACGAGTTAATTGCTGAATAAGACTTCTATCTGCCTCATTTTTTAGCTCTTGCACTACTAACTGTTTATTTTTATCTATTGCCAAAATATCACAAACTTCTCCGTTAACTGTATGTTGACGGTTCAAAGGTGTTAGTCCAAACAAACAATCCAAGTTATCATATACAAAATCTTCCAAGGCTTTTTCACTTCCAAATCCCCATTTGTTTCCTGATTTTTTCAGTATAGTGTTAATAGCAGGAGTTCTAATAGACTTTCCGTGTAACGACCGCTGCCTTGATTTAATTCTCAACTCTTGTTCGCGACGCTTAGCTTTTTCTAGCAAATCATTGGCTTGCATTATTCTTTGAAATGGCTTAGTCATATTAAGTTGGTGAATGTAATAAATATAAATTTAAACATATCACATTAAAGGAATTCGGTCAATCAATACTTTCTAGTTTTCATCTTCAACGCTTGCGTTTTCAAACCAAGAGCGATCGCCTACGATAAAAATTTCTACAATATCAGATGAGCCAATAGTGACCTCATGCAAAGAATCATGTCAACCCTACGAAAACCTCCCAAACAACCACCCTTGAGATAACTATCAATCACAAAAAAAGAATTGATTGAAAGCTGATTTACTGGAATATCAAGAAATGGATCGCACTTTTGATCCCTGAAAGCCGGCACAAACAAAAACCCTCCCCAACAAGGAGAAGGGAGGGTGAAAAGACAGTGAAAAATTTAAGTTTTTGCAGAATTAACAATAAGGAGTTACATCTTCGCCGCACTCGTCAGCCAAATAACACAAAGCTCGAAAGCGCAGCCCAACCACTTGCTCGTAAAGCGGATTTAACTTGCACAGTGGCGGAATGGAAAATAAAGTGCGATCGCAAATTTTGACTTCCCGCTCAAACGGACACTGGCTGGGAATTAATTTGCACAGCAACCGAGCCAACTTTTGGCTTTTAATTGCAGTGTCATCAAGCCATTGTTTTAGCGGATGCAAGGGGTCAAAGTGTGGCTTTTGACCGTAAGGTTGAGAACTTGTAGCGACATTAACGGCTGTTTCTTGTTTGCCAAATCCTACCCAATTTGGCAGAGTTCGGTAGGAGATTGTATGCTCAAATACGTTCATTTTGCTCTCTTCCTCTTTTACAATGAGGTGCCAAGAACTCTCTGTAGAGCTTGTGCGATATTATCTACAATCAATATCTACAGCATCT
The DNA here is from genome assembly GCA_014695295.1 of Microcoleus sp. FACHB-61. Taxonomy (GTDB): domain Bacteria; phylum Cyanobacteriota; class Cyanobacteriia; order Cyanobacteriales; family Microcoleaceae; genus Microcoleus. The sequence continues at coordinate 40,115 of JACJNY010000054.1, forward strand.
CGTTTTGCTTTACCGGATTGAACTTCTTAAATTAATGACTTCTGGCGAGAAAAGTAGTTCCTGATTTTTTTTAGACACGGTGTGCGATCTAAAAAGTGTCCTCATTTCAAGCCCAACAATTGATTGATAGGGTAAAAATTCTGTCTTCTACGTTTTAGCTTCAACCTTCGGTTGACTCTCCTTTTGTAGTTCAATTACAATTGTGACGCATCGAGGTGAATTATCCTATACGTGAAAATGCGGAACTTTTAATAAAACTTATCATATTTCTAAATAAGCTCTGCTGCAAAAAACCCTGAAACCCCGCCCCAACAATCTTTTCTCGCGATCGCTCAGAAACTCCTACAATTAGAAATAATCGGTATCACTGCCCTCACAACCCATGAGCAACCCAGAAAGCAAAGCTATCACCCGCGAATTGCAAAGCCACGCCGCCATTCTCGGCGGCTTCGTCTCCCTCCTCTGGATTATCGAAATTGTCGATGTATTCCTGTTCGGAGGCAGGCTGAATGCCTACGGAGTCCGCCCCCGCAGCATCGACGGACTTGAAGGAATCTTGTTCATGCCTTTTCTGCATGGCAATTTTGCTCACTTAGCCGCCAATACCCTCCCTTTAGTGACATTGGGTTGGTTGATAATGCTGCGAGAAATTAGCGACTTTTTTATCGTGAGTGCTGTCACTGTGCTAGTCAGCGGATTCGGGGTTTGGCTGACCGGCGCGCCCAATTCCGTTCACATTGGTGCTAGCGGACTACTCTTTGGCTACTTCGGCTTTTTGCTGCTGCGGGGCTATTTTGAACGCAGCTTTACCTCTATTTTGGTATCTTTAATTGTCGGTTTCTTCTACGGCAGTTTAATTTGGGGAGTTTTGCCCTCGCAGCCGGGAGTTTCCTGGCAAGGGCATTTCTTTGGCTTTGTCGGGGGGGTATTAACAGCTCAACTTTTGGGGCGGCACAAACGCCGAATTAACTAGAATAAGGCTGATGCTGCATCCTATCATTACCTTGGTTTATTGCTCATAAATTATCTAAAAGCGCAGGTTTTTGTCAAGAAACCAAGTTTTTTTGTAACAATTGCGTCCCGGACAGCAAGACTAACTGCTGACCAATAATTCAACGCGCGCCGGCAAGCAGGCTGTAAAAACCGAACCGCAATCTAACTGGCTTTGAACTTGCATATCGCCACCCATCATCACGCAAAAGTGACGGCTAATAGTCAATCCCAAACCCGTGCCGCCGTACTTGCGCGTAGTTGAGGCGTCGCCCTGCATAAATGCTTGAAATAAATGCTGCAATTGTTCGGAGGGAATCCCAATGCCGGTATCAGCTACGCGAAAAATTATTAAGTCGGAAGGTTCTGCTATTCCTTGAGTTGTTAAGCTGTCAGGTTTAACTCTTTCAATGCAGAGGGTAATAGTGCCGCGTTCCGTAAATTTGGCTGCATTGCTCAGCAGGTTGAGCAATATTTGACGAGTTTTGGTAATGTCAGCATACATCATTCCCAAGTCGCTAGCACAATAAACTTCAAACTTATTATAATTTTTATCTACCAAGGGTTTGACAGTAGAAACTACCTCGTCAATTAAATTAACAGGGTTGAAAGTTTCCAAATAAAGTTCCATCCGCCCCGCTTCAATCTTAGAAATATCTAGAATGTCGCTAATTAAAGAAAGCAAGTGTTTCCCAGCAGTTTGAATTTTGTGCAAGTCGGGGATAAAATCTTCGCAGCCTAAATCCTCGGCATCTTCTTTGAGCATATCGCTGTAACCAATAATCGCGTTGAGAGGAGTTCGCAATTCGTGGCTCATATTAGCTAAAAAGGCGCTTTTGGCTTGGTTTGCAGCTTGAGCGGTTTGAGCGACTTTTTGGAATTCTTCTGCTAATTTGCGCTGGGTAATATCTTCAGCAATACCGACGATGCGGTAAATTTCCCCTGTTTTGTTGCGGACTGGAAAAGCCCGATCGCGCACCCAGCAAACTGAACCGTCCGATCGCACTACCCGATACTCCTCATCATAATCCCCCAGCACCTGTTTCTCAAAAGCAGCCTTGAGGCGATCGAGATCCTCCGGGTGAATAACATCCCAAAAAGCTTTTGGTTCTGAGTGCAAACTCTGACAGCTCAAATTCCATATTTTCTCGCAAGCAGGACTCACATAAACTAGCTGCTTTTGATTGGGTTCTCTAATCCAAAATACCTCATGAATATTTTCTGCCAACTGGCGAAACCGCTCCTCGCTAGCCCGCAACTTCTCCACAGCACTGTGAAATTCAGTCACATCCTGAATCAGCGATGCCACCCCGATGATGCTGCCGTCATCATCAACCAAAGTCGTATTGTACCACTCGCAAAGAATAATTTTGCCGTCCTTTCTGATGTTCTCGTTAAGGCTGGTAACTCCTCCTGTATTAGTGAGCAAAGTTATAGATAGTTGCCTGACATACTCCTTAGCACTTTCAGGAACTATTAGATCGACTCCGTGGCGCCCCATTGCTTCCAAGCGGTTGTATCCAAAAATTCTTTCCGCTGACAAATTCCATTCCGCTACTTCAAAGTTTAGATCCCATTCAATCGCTCCCAAAGGAGTTTGGTGAAGATGGAGAGCAAATTTTTGCTGCGAGTTTTTCAGAGAAATAATTAATTGATTCTTGTCGGCGATCGCAGATTCCACCCGATCTTCGAGAGTAGTAAACGACTCTTCCAATTGACCGGCCATCATATTAAAAGAGCGAGCCAGGACACCCACCTCATCCTCTCGCTCTACAGACGCCATCAAGCGGGGATCTACCGCCATCCCGTCCCATTCTCCCCGCGACAAAGCCTCCGCAGCCTTGCTCAGACGCCGAATAGGTACAACAATCCACCTAGAAGTCAGAGCGCCAATCACCGTGGCCAGCACCAAAGCACCCAGACACATCGCCACAGTATACCGAGTGTTGGCATTAATCCTTTCCATAAAATCCGCTTCAGGAACCGTCACCACAATCAACCAGTCGAGGCCCCTGCTATCTGAGAGCGGCGTCACCTGTAGAAATTGCCGTTGACCGTCGATCGTAAAATCTAACTGACGAGATCGGTCAATTTTGCCCAAATCCCCGAAGCGTTCTGTCAAATAGCGGGCACTCGATCGAATGAGAACATTCTTGCTGCTCGTTGCCACAATCCGTTTCGGAATGCCGTTGCTAACAATAAATGGTGGTTCAGGAGTAGAGTTTGCCACCAATTGCCCAGACCTTTCTACAATAAAAGTCTGCCCTGATTTGCCAATCTTTAGACTTTCCAAGAATTGATTTATCTGGGAAATTCTCAAGTCAGAACCCAGGATTCCAACCAGTTTCCCATCCTCGCCATAAACTGGTTGAGCAGCCGTAATCGCTAGTTTGGGAGCGTCAAAATAAGTATAAATTTTACTCCAAGTAGGTTTGCCTGCCCGCACCGGAGCTATGTACCAAGGTCTGACGCGGGGGTCGTAGTTGAGAGTAGTTTTTAATACCTTGGTTGCTTCTCCGAACTCGGACGGCGCGTAGCTGTAAAAGTTATAGCCCGTAGATTGATTGGAAATCTGAACTTGCAACTTGCCATCGTCGAGGCGTTCAACTCCAATAAAATCTTTTTGTTCCGAGGCGAATTGAATGTAGCTAATTTTATCAAATGTTTTGATTTGTTTGGAGAAGTAGCGTTGCAAATTATCAGCATCCTGCACGTTCAAAATGCCGAGACGGATGGCATCGTGATTGAGCTGATTGATTTGGTGGGGTGTTTTGATATAAGTATAAATATGTTGCTGGATACGCGATGTGACTTCTGTCCGCAGTTGTGCGGCAACATCGTTGACGGCTATGCGCCCGTTCCGCAGCGACAGCCACCCCGTCAACCCTACAGCAGCGAAAGTCTGGAGGGCAAAAGGCACAACAAGGACGATGCGAATTGGCACTTTGCCTGACATTTTTAAAATTTGGTCGGTCAAATATCTAATTGGCATGATGAAGCAGAAATATTACGAACCCACAACATTTCGGTAAAGTACAACCTGTAGAAATATTACGAACCCACAACATTTCGGTAAAGTACAACCTGATGAGCGCAGATTTTGAAGTTGAGATGGTTTTAGTAGGCAAAGTGCTGTTAAGAGTTCGGAATTTGTCGCTGGTAATTGAATTTGTAACGACTGCCATCGCCATCTTAGCGCGATCGTCCGCTTTGAGAACAGGGGCGATCGAGATGAATGCAGTATCAATCCTGGACTCACTCTACACGCTCATACTATTATAGATTTGAGATTAAAGAATTAAAGAATTGGGAAAGACTGGTTCTGTAAGGGTGTAGAATTTGCCTTCTGTTGCATTCTTTTTTTAAACTGGTATCTGAAACCGGGTTTTTTTAGCGTTTGGGCGGGCGCCAACGAACTATTTTCGTGAAAAAAACTCGGTGGATAGCCGCCAGTTCATCCAGCACTAACTATTTTTCCACTCCTGACGCCCGCTAATCAAACAAACCGAGTTTTTGGCTGACTCATTCCTGAAATCACGTATTTTGGCGTTTCAACCCGGTTGCTGCGTCAGTGTTATTTTTCCGATAACGCTATCCAAACTTCTAAGTTTTCACAGGAACTTTAATTGATATGTCCACAAGTAGCTACTTTTGATAGAGTGCAACTTACTTCCGGCTCGGTACTATAAGCATAGTAGGCTCCAACTAGCGGAGGCATTGATGATGAACGCAGTTATTGCTACTCTTGGCACTGCTCTTGGACTGAGCTCACTTGTTATCGGTTTGACCCCGGCGGTTCTCGCCCAACAAAGGCTGCAACCAGCGCCCCAAAATTCGGAAACGACTTTATCTGGGGACTCCCTCAGGACTGTGGAGGACAGAACCGTAGACTCGGACTATCAAAACTGGATTGGTGAACCAGAAACAGCGACTAATTCTGCTAGAAGGGAAAGCAGCTTGGGCGACACATTTCGCCTCAAAATCGATGGCCCATTGGAATTTATTACTACTCCTTCGGACGCCCAGCGCCAAGGAAATCCTTTACCTCCCAAACAAACCGACAGCGGCACAGAAGCGGGAGTTCAGCTTCAGCTAGGACTTTAGCAATTTTAAATGAATTCATTTGAAGCGATCGATCGCGGAACCCAATTTTTCATGGTCGGAACTCGGGTGATTGCGATCGCCTTTTTTTATGAGTTTTATCACAAGTTGTCTGCGATTTCCATCACACCACATCGCCGATTCTCAACAGAAAATGAGGACTATTAAACCTCTGATTCAGCGCGATCGGCAACATATCTTTACAATAGCGCATAAAACTGGCGGTGAAGGTGATGGGAAAGGCTCAACTGCTCGATTATTTACGGGGGGAGTTGGCGATATCGAATTCTGCGATCGCCGTTGCTCTCCGACATGGTGAACAAGATGCCAGCCAACTGCCTATGGTTCTGTGGCAGTACGGGTTAGTTACACTGGAACAGTTAAACCTGATTTTTGATTGGCTGGAAGCTCAGCCGATTTAGCAATTTAAAATCCTGAGTTGAAAAATAGGGATATCGGATTGCCGATTTTTGACAAATAAAGCTTGCACAAACAATCGTCGAAAAGTATGGGGTTAAGTCTTGAGGTTGAGGATCGGTCTTATCTTTTCCGTTTGCGAAAAACACAAATATCCGGTAGGGACACAGCACTGCTGTGTCCTCTTTTTTGTTAAGTGTTCAAATTGACGATCGGTCTTATCTTTTCCGTTTGGGAAAAACACAAATATCCGGTAGGGACACAGCACTACTGCGTCCTCTTTTTTGTTGCCGACTAAAATAAACTGCTTTCAATCTGTCGAAGAAGCGATCGCAGACGGCATCAAACAGACGGCATAAAACAAACCCCAGCAACTTTTAGGTTGCCGGGGCGTGTCTTATTTAATTTGGTGGCGGGAAGTGGATTTGAACCACTGACCTTCGGGTTATGAGCCCGACGAGCTACCAGGCTGCTCTATCCCGCGTCGCTTTGTCTCTCTGTAGTAGTTTCCAAAAACAAAACCCTGAAACCTTAAAGATTACAGGGTTCGCTTGAATTTGGTGGCGGGAAGTGGATTTGAACCACTGACCTTCGGGTTATGAGCCCGACGAGCTACCAGGCTGCTCTATCCCGCGTCGTTTTATCTCTTTCCTAATATAAACATATCTTTCTGAAAATTGCAACCCCTAAATCAAAAAAACTTTTTAGATTGTGGGAGGGGTTGCTGAAATCGGATCAGAGTCTCGATCGCACTAAAGCATCGAAACTTCCCCGATTACCTCCAAGCGCTTGAAGTCGCTGAGAGTCAGGTAAGTCTCCGAAAGAGTTTCGGCGATCGTCGGAGTAATCCACCCCAACTGCTTGAGCAAGTGAATCGCCACAGCAAATTGAGCGCGCTTTCCCCCATCCGTCACCTTAATTGCCAAGCCCATGCCTTCGCCAACGCGGCCAATGCACTGCACCCCTTCGGCGCCGGACTTGCTCACCAATTCCCCTTGAGTCAAACGCATCAGTTCCGTGTCAAATTTGCCCTCACCGGCAACCATCATTGGGTGATGAGTCATAGCGCGGACAATCCGCTCCATATCCACATTGTTGCCGGAGGCTAACTGAGCGTACAAAGACGCCATTTGCCCCAACTGCAACAGATAGGTAGGAGCGCCGCAGTCGTCGCGAGCGCTGATAAACTCTTCGGCAGGCATTGCCAGCAAGTCAGCCACTTTGCCCAAAATAAGCTGCTGGACGGGATGTTTGCGGCGCAAATAAGTTTCCATTGGCCAGTGCAGTTGCTGGCAGACAGCCAGCATTCCGGCGTGTTTGCCGGAGCAGTTGTATTGCAGGGCGCTCTTTTTGCCTTCGGGAATCGGGCATTGAAGTTTAGAGGGGTCAATGTCGCAGCGCCACAGGACGTTAAATACCTGGCGCGATTGCTCGATCGTACCTTGATGGGAACTGCAAATAATCGCTAAATCTCGATCGGTCAATTCGTAGCGTTCTAAAGTGCCAGTCGCCGTCACCGCCAAAGCTTGAAAAGGCTTGAGTGAAGAACGGACAAATGAGGCCGTTTCCGAGTTACCAGCAACAGACAGAACGCGCCCGCGGTTGTCGCAGACAGCGGCCTGGGCGCGGTGCCTCGATTCCACAATACCTTCGCGCAGCAGTGTGACTTCAAGTTCGGGAGCTTGGGTTCGTTTTCCCCTTGTCATATCAATTTTAGATTTTAGATTTTAGATTTTAGATTGGGGCTCGTGGAAGTTTTGAGTGGCAAGCTGCCAGTTACGAGTTATAAAGTTAATCTTTCTGCGATCGTTTTTGACTCGTGCACCCCGTGTTTGTTGTTGGCTGTGCGCGGCAATCTCAAAACTCAAAACTCCCTTCCATTCCCGATTACAAACAACTCCAAGTTAGTCCCCCGGCAACCAGCAATACTGTCAAACCATAAAATGTCTGCCGCAGACGCCTGAGAATTGGTTCTAGTTGGTAGTTGACAATCAACTGGTCTTGAAGCAAAACTTCGGGAGTTTTAGGCCAAGATTGACAATCGTACCAGCCAGACTCTTCGTAGACGACCGTGGGATTTGAAAGGCGCGATCGCACGTAGAACCAACCCAAGTAGAGTCGCAGCAAAGCTAATCCTAGAATAAAACCGGCACCTGCGGCACCGCTGAGGACAAACTGAGCTGGATACTTGACAGGAGCAAAGCTAGAAGCAGCTATCGGCCCAGATACCAAGCAACTCCAACCCCACAGCCAAGCTAGTTTTGCCAGGTATCCGGGCCAATTGAGTGTTACCCAGCTAAAAAACCAGGATTCTTTAAGCTCTTGGTATTCATTGATCGGTCGCTGTTCTTGCGGAACCGGACAAATAGAAACAGAAGCGTCTTTCACATTAGCCATCCTCACGGCGCGGGGGAAAAGTCAATGCGTTCGGCGTGTCCCCAGAACGCTTCTAAATTGTAGAACTCCCGCTCTTGAGGCTTCAAAATGTGAATGATCGCGTCGCCGTAGTCCATGACGACCCAACTAGCGTCTGATAGCCCTTGTGTACGAAGTGGCAAGCGTTGCCACTCTTCTTCCACTTGGTCTGCTATCGCTTGGGAGATGGCTCGTACCTGGACGTTGGAAAATCCGGTGACGATCGCAAAGTAGTCTGCCAAAAAGCATACTTCTGACACCCGGAGCAATACAATATCTACTGCTTTGCGGTCATCGGCTGCTTGGGCAACGGTCATGATCAGGCCGCGGGCTTCGTCTTGGGATGTGCCGTCCGTTGCTGTAGATTGGGCCCTGGAGTATTGGAGTTGGGTTAGATCTGACATTAAGTGTTTAATTTCCTAATTGATACGGGTTCGGGAGAATGGGTGCGCTTTCGCGATCGATTGTTGGCAGTTTGAGGCTGGAAATAGGAATTAGCTTGAAGCCAAAAGTAAGGACAGAATTTCTGGTAAATTTTACTTTTAACTTGTAATTTGTTCGATCGACTTCTCCGTCGAATTTCCTGTTTCCTGCGATCGAGCCATTTGCAGCGCCCAATTGCGCGTAAGTACGGTGCGGGGGTGGATGTAGCAGCGAGTTTCTAGCAAATATTTAAGAGAATAATCGCTAGTTTGCCACACGGCTGCATAAAGATTTTGCAAGCTTGCCTCGCGCAGTGCTTCTAGTTCGGCTGTGTTGCCGCGGCTCGGCTCTATAGTGTCTGCTATGAATACGGTACAACTGAGCTGGCTCATGTTTGGTCTGCCGAGGGTGTGATTGGCGATTGCGTCCAAAATTTCTCGATCGACCACCCCGAATTCATCTCTGGCGACAATTGCGCTCGCGTCTGCGTGCAGCAAATGCGGGTTTGCTTCCAATACTGAGTCTAACTCTAAACCTTCCGCCCTTGCCATTTGCAGCAGCAGTTGAGGTTTGAAGTATTTTGCCAAATCGTGCAACAAACCGGCCGATCGGGCTTTTGCTTCGTCGAGGCCGTAATGGCGAGCCAAGTCACCTGCTACCTGTTCGACTCCGAGGATGTGTTTGATGCGAGCAGCAGGAACGCGCTCAGAGAGCCAAGCTAGGACGCTTTCGCGCGCGGGTGTAAGTGTCAAATATTAACTCCGAAATTGTGTGATATCTAGTATTTTAGCGTTTTGTTTCGATGGACGGCGGTGTCGGGTAACGGCGGTGTCATCATATCTGGGATGAGGAGATACGTTATCTTTTCTGGTAAATGCTTAAATATTCACAACAGTCCCTACCCGAACAATTAGTTTAATGGACTTACTATTTTTTTAGTTATCTCATTTTTTCTACTTTTAGTCAGTGCGATCAAAGGTTATTTTATAGTTGCTCCACTTCTGACTTGATGGTAATTTTGATGACCATTTTGTTGAAAAGGGGATTTCCGCTAAAAAGCTTAATCGAAATGGCTGTTATTGGCAGTCAAATATCTTTATCAGTTATCGTTATTTTACTTTTAATCGGGGCTGTCATGGCTGTCTGGATGGCTGCGAGGACAGTTCCAGTTCTGGTATATTGGGGAATCAAATCGATCGACCCTCAGTATTTCATTTTTTGGGTTTTTATCTTAACGAGCGTTATTTCTCTACTGCTCGGAACATCTTTTGGCACTGTAAGCACGCGCGGTTTCAAGCGCTTATCTTATTTTGGCAGCGGTGCCAAGATTTTCTCACCATGACTCGCTGCAACCGCCGCAAATAAAGCTTCATAATGATTCAAAGCTTCCTCAAATCCATAATTCTCAACAGCATAATTTCTGCCTTGCTCGCCCAAGCCATCCACCTTAGCAGGGTGCAAGTACAAATCCTCAACAGCATCAGCCAAAGCCTGCGGATCTTCCGGCGCTACCACCACCCCACCACCGCTTTGCTGCACTGCTTTCTGGGCGGTACCGGTTTCGGGAACCGAAGCCAAAATTGCCCGGCCGCTGGCGAGAATTACTTGAATTTTTGAAGGCATATTGAAGTTAGTAACGCGGCGCTTTTGTACGACTAAACTAACATCAGCAGCAGCTAACAATTCGGGCAATTTTTCTCGCGGTTCAAATGGTAGCAGCATTACATTATTAGCTTTGTAAGTTTCGCAATCTTGTTGCAAGCGGGCCAAGGCTGTTGATTCCCCCACAATTACAAAAGCGATTTCGGTTATGTGTTTCAAACGAGCCGCTGCTTGGACAACTGTTTGCAAGCCTTGAGTGAGGGCAATATTGCCAGCATAGAGAACGACAAATTTGCCCTTGAGTTTGTGAGTTTCTCGAAATGAGTTATTTTCCTTGGGTAAGGGGCGAATGAAATTAACATCCACCCAATTGGGAACGCAAACTATTTTTTCCGGTGGTACTCCCTGAGAGTGCAATTTTTTGACAAAACCGCTGTCGATGACGCTGACTTGGCTGGCTGTGCTGTAGGCTAATTTTTCCAAAGCGTCAGCAATGCGAACTAGCAGTCCGTTTTTTTTGACCAAGCCGACGCGCACGGCTGCTTCTGAGACGATATCCTGAACGTTGAGGACGATCGGGCAAGCGCGAATCCAGCCGTAAAAGGCGACTGGGACGCAAATCGGTAAAGGGGGCATTGTCGAGAAAATCACGTCGGGACGCCAGCCTCTAAAGGCTTGGACGGCGCTGGAGACGACAAAACTGCCGTCTAGCACAAGTCGGTCTAGGAGGCTGGGGTGAGGCCCGTTAACGCGCAGATAGCTGCGCTGAATTGTGACGCCGTTGTGTTCTTCGGTGAGGTAAAATTTGCCCTCATATTGCGGATAAATCCGGCGCTGGGGATAGTTGGGCATTCCTGTGACGACTCGGACTTGGTGGCCCCGCTTGACTAGACCTTGCGCTAGTTCTGTCATCAGGGGGGCAATGCCGATCGGCTCTGGATAGTAGTTATAGGAATAAATTAGAATACGCATAATATTTAGTTTGAAGCAAATTCTCCTGCAGCCGCGTGCCTCGATCGTGCACCCGGTGAATGGCAGAGGATGTGGTTGGGTTCCCGGTAGCACAACAGGGGACGACGTTGGGACCTTCCACTCCTTGCGAAAGAAGCCGCCCTGACCGGGCGGGTATCGCGCCCTCAGGCAATGTTTTTGCGCATTACCAGGCAGTTGCGGCGATCGTCGGTACGGATATACCGAAGCTCGTCTGTGAGCTTGTACATGAACACCAGTCCCCTTTCTCCTTCTCTGTCCAACGGATCGCGCTGCTCTTGCATGATCGAGTGCAGCTTTGCTTCTAAGTTGAAGGGTTGACCCCTGTCCCAAATCCTAATTTCTAAGTAATCGCCAAACACTTTTACCTCAATGTCTATGGGCGTCGCCGGGGGCAAGTTCTGGTGAGCGTGGCGGACAGCGTTTGTAAAGCCTTCGTTGATTATCAGCCGGCACTGCCACCAGAAATCCGCTGGTATCATGGGCAAAACGATATTCTCCAACCATTCCAAAATGGATGTTAAAGCATTCAGGTCTGTTTCAACCTGCAGGTGCCACTCGGCCTTTGGTTGCTTGTCTTTCATCTTTCTTCCCCCTGGTCGGCCCCCACCACCGCTGTACTCAGCGGCGGAGGGAGAGAAAAAGGAGGGCAAGGTCTTGGCAACATATTAGTTAAGTCAAGCTTGAGTTGAAGAAGCCCGTTTTGCCTCAAGGTGAGCATTCCTTTCGCACCATTTACTCGCACAGCAAATGAGAGACTTCCGATACTGTAACCCGCCTCGGTAGGGCGTTTAAATAGGGAAAATTCCCGAGTCAGCTTGCGAGGAAGTGATTTAAGCTTCGACCGTGTTAGCAGTCGGTACTTTTCTAAACACAGGTGAGTTCTTCTCGTCATCGAAAATCCTGCTGGGATCGTTCGAGTACGATCTCGAAGTCGCAAATTGCTAATTATTAATGCTCTGATTGCAGAGCTGGCAACTAGCTGCGCATTTTCTGGGCGTGTGAATTTTAACACTTAATGCAAACGTAGGTATCGCTACCGATCGTCTGCTTGACTAAGTATCTAGTTCGAGTTCCCGCCGCCCCCGGGCAACAGCACCCACCTGAAAGTTCAGCGGTGGGTTGTTGAGGGCTCCTACACAGCGCCGCTATTTTTGTTAAACAGGACTGTTACAGTTTTAACAATTAGTTTGAGGTCATACACCAGGCTCCAGTCTTGTTGGTATTTTAAGTCTAAACGGATGACATCTTCAAAATCGCGGACTTGAGAGCGACCGTTGACTTGCCATTCCCCCGTCATCCCGGGTTTGACATCCAAACGCTGCCACTGAGGGACTTCGTAGCGCTCAACTTCGTCGGGCGTAGGCGGTCTAGTGCCGACTAGACTCATTTCGCCTTTGAGCACGTTCCAAAACTGCGGCAGTTCGTCGAGACTGGTTTTGCGCAAGATGCGCCCGACTTTGGTAATCCGGGGGTCGTTGTCATTTTTGAAAAATGCGCCAGAAGCTTGGTTTTTGATTTGCGCTTTCATGGATTCGGCGTTGGTACACATCGATCGAAATTTCCAAATCCGAAATTGTCTGCCCATCCAGCCACAGCGGGTTTGACCGAAAAATATCGGGCCTGGATCGTTGATAGTGATTGCCGCAGCTATGGGTACGAACAAAATTCCTGTAATCATCAAACCGACTATTGCCCCAACTATATCTATCAGCCGCTTCACCCACGATTGCACTGAGGGGTGGGTCATCGGTAGCTGATTGTCCGAGGGTTTGGTCTCTGTGGGAGTTGAGGTTGCAGAGGGCTGCTCGATCGTCAGCACTTGATCTAGGCTGGTGAGAGCAAATACTGCCATCACCTGCGGCTTGAGGCTTCGGAGCACCAAGTCGCTGCCGCGCTGTTTGGCAAATTTCAGATTGCTGACTAAAGCACCGATCCCGCTACTGTCGATGAATGTGGTCTGACTGAAGTCTAGGATGATTTTGCTGGGAGCGGTGCTTTCAGAGAAAAGTTGTTGGCAGGTTGTCTTGAAGTTTACCGCTTCAAGTACGCTCAAGCGCACGGGTATGTGAACTGAGGGAGTCTCGTCCAAGTACGTAACCCGAAAATCTGCCTCTGGGGTTTGGCTGACCATGAAGTCCTGGTTTCAAATTTCAAGCTGATGTCTTTAGCCTATTCTGTCCTAGCAGCTCCACCTTACGCTAGCTTTATACAAACTTTACACAAATGTCTTAAAACTAGCCCGCCGAGAGTGATATCCAAGGGAAAAATAGACTTGAGTCTACCAGTCCCTGTTTTGGCCCCAAGATTTTTGAACGCAGTCGCTGCCAAACTTTGACATCGGAATCAAGATTTTTGTGGATTCAGGCCGATTAATCTTGTCGTTAATAATTTTTTTGCCTGTCTTGCACCGGATAGCCACCGCAGTTAACAGTTAACAGCTAACACAAAAGTCAACAGTTAACCGTTAACTGGAAAACCCCCGTAACAAGTGTCGGGGGATGAGGTTAAGAATTGTAGACGTTTTCTGACTGGGAAGTTTCGCGGGTGATGGGTTTGACTTTGGCTTTGGCTTTCGCTGCGTTGCGTTTGAGGGCCTGGAGACGAGCTTCGTATTTAGCCCGCTGCTGTTTTTTGGAGGTTTGCTCGATTAAGGTTTTTAAGGCGCTGCCGAGGCTTTTGTAGGCGTTTGGGAGAGTGTAGCCGAAGCGGGTGGCTAGGGTGAGGGCTTTTTCGTCGGCGTCTACTGCTTCTTTTAAACTTTTTTCTCCGTTGTTTTTTTGGTAAAGTCTCCAGCCGGAGACGCCGCACAGGGATAGGGCCAGTAACAGCAGCAAGCCGTCTTGCACCCAAAGTTCGCCGACGGCGCCGCCTAAACCAATGGCGAGGGCTGCCATTTCCCAACCGTCTCTGGGGATGGTGTCGTTTTGGATTCTGGCGACTTCGTGCCAAAATAGGAGGTTGCGCTGATCCATTGCTAGCTGTTCCCAGCGGATCAGGTCTATTTGGATTTCTACCTGGTCTTTGCCTATTTCTTCGCTGCGGATCAGGGTAGGATTAACTTCTATTGTTTTTTCTACTGTTACCCAACTTTGGAGTTCTGGGGGCAGTATGTTTTTCAAGCGCCGGATCTCACTCATCTCGGCTCTTGCTGTAGAGGTTGCATAGGATGTCATAGCTCCGGCCTATTGATTTTCCAAAGGTTAATATGTGTCTATTTCTGGAGTATAGCAAACCTTGAATCCAAATATAGTCGAGCAACGGGGGTCGATCGACCAATACTTGCAATTTTAGTTGATTTTAGTCTCTGGGGGCGATCGCAACTGCCGACTCGATCCTTGACTTTCGACTATTTCATCAACGGTTCGATTTCTTGCCGCAATTTCGACCAAGCCGACAAAACTTCCGGCTTAGAAGTTATGCCTTTTTGAACTAAAACAACTCCGTCCAATACTTCAGCAATTCCGTACAAACCTTGCCGTAGAGCTTCATCAGTAAAACGCACTCCCGCCCGAACTCTAGCCCGATCGAGCGGAACTTTTAAATTGTCTTGCTGCAATTGCCACAAATCTAACAGCGCATAATCAACATCGACTACTTTTCCCTCTTCGTCTTTCATCTGCATCACTTCTAAACGGATGATGTTCCGGCGGCCCGAAAGGTGGGAAACTAGATAACCGCTGGTAGAAATGCTAGCATTTTGGGGAATCAAACTTAAGACTTTTTTGACATTAGCTGCGTGTCCGAGTTGAGCCGGCAAAGATTGATAAACCCAAGGTTGAAAAGAATAAGGAGAGAGGAAATACAAAGCTCGATTCGGATTGGAAGTGTAGGTAAGCAGTATTGACAGACCGATACACCCAATCCAGAAGCGGTGGAACCTGGGTTTAAATTTATCTTGATGTTGCGACCACCACAGGATTGTACCGTAAAATAACCCCGGAATTACAGCAAATGTGTAGCGGGTGTTGATAGAAGTAGCGGCCTGATTAACAACTTGCAGCAACAGAACCAGTAAAGGAAAAACAGTCATTAACCAGGCGCTAGGAGTGATCGCAGGTACAAATGCTAGCGGCAACCAATGACCTAAAAGATATAATATTCGCCTACTTGCATCTTTAAAAAATACTTCAATTATGAGCTGAGGTTGACTGATAATCGCCCAAAGCAGTTCTAGAGTTGACGGGTTCTCGGTTTTGACAAATTTCCTAAAGTAATTAGCTAAGTACAAGCGAGAATTGTCAACCGAAAACATCGGCATGATAGTATTAGTTATGAACACCACGTAGCTAAAGCTGAGAGCGCACAAAGCTATGCCGACGCGGGGGTAGCGGCGGCTGACAATTAAATACATTCCGATGCCAAACAAGCTAATTCCAGCATCTTCGCGAGTGCCTAATGTTAAAACTGCGAACAGCCAAAATAGCGGCCAGCGCTGCTTTTCTAATGCTAGGAGCAAGCTAAATATAAATAGAGGAATTTGGCAGTGTTCGTAAAAATCTCCCAGCGTCGGGCCGATGACACCATTTGCTCCGTAATAGCTGGCTACTATCATTACCGACTGGGGAACAGATAGATAGTGTCTTGCTAAGAAATACAGCACTATTCCGGCTGCGGCAATTAAAGCAACTTGCAAAACTATCAGGGTAATGGGGGATGGAAATAAGGCATAAATTGGCATCCAAATCAGAAAATTGATAACGAAGTGTTGCCCTAAATGGATGTAAAATGGGTAGGACAGTTGTCTGTCCATCAGCGAGGCGCTGGAAGCCGCTGAGGACAGTGACCCTTGAAAAAAATTGCCGTGTATGCTATTCCAAAATACTTGGTTAAATAGACCGTGATCGTAGGTGGCTAAGAAGCTTTCGTAGCGGATTATGCTAAAAGTTAAAACTAATATAAAAAATATGGTTGCTAGAATTGTAACTTGACGCAACCCTGTTTGATTGTGCCAATAGTCGAGAGGTTTAAATTTCATAGTTTTTGCTGAATCTGATATTGGCTCTCAGGTTGACTGAAGTTGTCCTTAAATTCGGAAATAGAAATAAATTTGCCTTGGGTTTTCAGGTTAGTGAGGTATTTTTCTAGTTTTTCAACCATTTTGCTGCCCGAGTCTTTTTTGACGTAACCGGGTAATTTAAACTGCGAAATATCTGTGAATTCCCAGGGGTGAAAGTAGATGTTCAGATAGGAGTCTGTTTCTAGGGTTAGTTGGGTTGCTAATTCTATCATTGAGAGGGGAAAGTTTTTAAAGCTCAGCCAAAATAAGGGAAATCTGATCAGAGGAGTCACTGAAATGGGAAGGTTGAGCAGTTTATTCGTATAATATGCAGTTCGGGGTTTAGATAGGTTGTTGTATCTGCCGGGGATGTAAGTTGGATTCATTGATGAGTTGTATTCGTAGCCTGCTTTTTCTATTTCTGCGTCGTCAACGGGCTGAAGTCTTGCCATCCTGAATCCAGTGATTTCAGTATTAGTTATTTGTTCTAAGGTTTGTTTAGATTTATGTAAATCTTCTATGCAAAAGTGAGAGTGGTAAAAGCCGTGGGAAGCGATTTCATGGTGTTTTGAAATTTCTCTGATTGTATCTGGGTTGTGGAGTGCAAAGTTAGCTGTGACAAAAAATGTGGCTGTAATATCTAATTTTTCTATAAGTGCAATTATCTTTGATAATCCTCGGTTAGAGATTTCAAATTTGATGTCGGATTCCACGGGTTGACCGTATTCTTCTGGGATGTCAAATTCTTCTATGTCAAAGCTCAACAAAATTGATTTATTCATAGTAGCCTGCGCGGTCGTTTGCTCTAATTTTAAATAAGCAGAGTAGCATTTTTAGGGAATCTTTAAAAATATTGACTTGCGAATTTTTGTAGAGGTGGTGCTGGGAAACTTTGGCGGGAATTTCACCAATGGTATATCCTCTTTTTTTGGCTAAAAAAAGCAGTTCCGCATCAAATGAAAAGCCAGTAAGTGTTTGTGTTTTAAATATTTCTTGGGCGGGTATTTTGTTAAATCCTTTGAGCCCGGCTTGCATATCTCTATATGGTAGATTTAGAATTTTTCCAGAAATTAAGTTAAATATTTTGCCGGATATTTTTCTGAGTAAGGTAAGATTTCGGAAGTTTTCTCTATCGAGGTTTCTGCAACCAATTACGACATCAACTTCTTTTAATTTTTTGACTAAGAGTTCGAGGTGTTCGAGGGAGTAAGCTAAATCGCCATCCATGAAGCAAATGCAGTCAGCGTCTACACATTCGCTGCCTTTTTTGACGGCATATCCTTTGCCTTGACGGTTGCTATAAGAAATTAGTTTGATGTGATGTGTGGGGAAAGTTTTGAGTTGGTTTTCGAGAATTGGCAGTGTCTTGTCGGTCGAGCCGTCATTAACAATAATAAAATTGTAAGCATGATTTTTTTGAGAAAATTCTAAAATTCTGTCAAAGGTTTGGGCTATGCAATTTGCTTCGTTGTAAACAGGCAGAATTACCGCTATCTTCATCATGGCTGTTCGATCGAGCTTTCGGTCAAATATGCTACCACCTCGGGAGGTAAATCACAAGTAAATAATTTACAGAGAAAATTTTACAGATAAAATTTCTGGCGGGGAGAGGTATTGTTAACTGCGGATGAGAAAATTGACTTCAACTTCGCCTTGAAAGTGCAAAGACGAAGTTGGACTTTTTGGAACCTCTTAACAGCGGGCAGTTTCGGGGTTGGAGGGTGCTGTCGGAATTGCTGCGGTCGATCGCCCATACTGGCTAATCTATCTCAAATGATGATTTTTGAGCAAGGGGGCGATCGCCACTCATCGAGCACGACTTGTCAAGTGTGAACCGGGGTTGCGGGATAAGTGCGATCGAGACAAATTGTATCATGCTGGAGTTGAGCCAGCTTATCTTTACGGAAAACGCGGGCGATCGACAATCTAGATTCTCTCAGCAGCGAAGCCAGAAAAACCTTCTTACTCCCACCCGAACTTTTTACCTGATGAGGTTGTAATTGTCAATGTAAATTATTTAGTTAACAAATTGCCGGAGTATTTTCAACCGGGTATTACGCTCGGAAAAAAACGGATTATTAGCTTTTTACTAGCATTCATCCTCACTTCCATCACTTATCAAGTAATCTTAGAAATCCTCACAGTAGAAATTCCCATTTTCTGCTTTCACAATATACTCTACCTTCACAATCGCCAGGAAATACCGCCGCTGCGACGACTCTTTTCCGGCGACTACAGCCATCAAAAATTGGAATTTTTTTTAGAGTATTTAGTCAGCCATAATTATTGGTTTTTGTCATGCCAAGAGCTTGGCGAGTATTTCATAGCAAAGCCCAAATAGCCGTGCCGATTGAATAGATTAAAGTGACTTCAAAATGCCGCTTTCCAACTGATAAATTGCTGCCATGATTCCGCTTTCAGGATTTGTAAGCAGGGACTTTTTGACATCTTTCAAGTATTCTACAATGTGTTCCCGCAAAATCGGTCTTTCTACTGTGACTGTGTGATTGTAATCCCACAAGTCCCAGATGATAATTCCGATGCCGACAATCGGATCGATTAAACTTACTCCCAACTGACTAGCAACTGTACCGCCTGTTTTTGTGGCTACCTTGGCGGCGGCTTTGCTGGCAACTTTTGCGGTAACTTTGCTACCAACTTTAGCTGCTACTCCCAAAATTAAGGGTTTAGCCACTAAGTAGCCGCTGCCGCCAACTAATACTTTTAATGATAAATTCGAGACGTTTCCTTTGTCGCTAATTGTGGTGGCAATATCGTTCAAATATTTGTCCCACTGTACTTGCGGTATATTATAATTGTTTTGAACTACTTTCACATTATTGCTAACTTCTGATATGTACAAATTAGCAGTATCTTGAGTGATTAATTGAAATCGCAGTTGAGCGTTTTTGGGTACAAGCACGCGGTTAGCAAATTCTCTTTGAAAGTCTTCGGTTAATTTTTCGGAAACAGCACGAGATGCTGCTGTCATATCAAATCTGTTGAGTACGGCAGATTTCACGAAGTTAAAAGGTACGGTAAACTCCATCTTTTTTTGAGTGAAGTAATCAAAGTACCAATCGAGGAAACTATTGTCAACTCTTGCAATTACTTCGGTTTCCCATTTGTCCAACTCTTTTGAGGCGAAAGTTTCGGCTGTTGTATGAGATTTTTGGATTGCGTTTTTAATGTCTTGGTTGACTTTGCTGAAATCGTGTGGCGGCGAGACTACAACTGCTGTGGTTCCCGTATTTGTTAGTGACTGGGAAATTAGAAAGTTACCTAATAGGGGAATGATGACTACTAAAATTACGATCGTCCAAATCATCGGTGTCACTGTTTTGATAAACTGACCGATAACTCTGAGACGTTCTGTTTTCTCTGAATAGCTAATTTCTTCCTTGTCTTGACTCATGGCGGTTTCTCAACTGATGAGAGTTGGGCTAGTTTCGATTATAGGCGATCGTACCTGCGATCGTGTTACGGGCGTGTGGCCTGGGATTCTGGAAAGGTTGGGGAAAAGTCCGCGCGAGCGAAGCTACCCCAAAGGGAATCGCCAGTTTTTAATTTTTGACTGCATAGAAATTAAAGTGGTACTATTTTTGAATAGATCTCAAGCTGTTAATATGACATTAGATCCTTTGCTCCGCAAGCTAGCAGCCATAAATGAAGCTTTATCTGCCCTTTCAGCAGAAACCTGCACGGCGCCCGGATGCAATCAAGCCGTTTCAAAACCCGGTCACAAATTATGCTACGAACATTGGAAAGCTAACAACGCTCAACCCGTGTCAGCGCCCAAACCTAAACCCCAACAATCCTCTTCCCCCTCACTTCTGTCCGCTACCAGCATCAGCGAGAAACTAGAAATATCAAAGCACAAAGTCAATCCGATTTTAGCGGAGTTAGGATTGGTAAATAAAGAGCGCAACGGCTGGGTAGCCACTAAGCGGGGAATAGGTTTTGGGGCGGTGCAAAAAACCTACCCTCAAGACAACACTCCTTATGTGCTTTGGCCGGAATCTATACTGACAAATCAAGTTTTTCTAGCGACTATTGAGAGTCTTAAAGGTGACAATTCAGAACAGAGCAAAACAGAAGTAAACACAAAGCTAGGGTTCCGCGAGAAGTTTCGGGCGAGTGCACAGCATCGAACAACCGACGGTCATTTTGTGCGGTCTAAAGCTGAAGTTTTGATTGATAATTGGCTCTATATGGCGGAGCTAGTTCACGCCTATGAACGCCGACTACCCATAGAGGAAGAAGCTTACTGTGACTTTTATATTCCTGGGGGAAAGGTGTATATTGAATATTGGGGATATGAGAACAACCCGGAGTATGTGTCGCGTAAGAAAGTGAAGCAAGAACTATATCAGAAGTACGAACTCAACCTGATTGAGTTAACAGATGAACACATCAAGAATTTGGATGATTATTTGCCTAGAATGTTATTAAAATTTGGCGTAATTGTAAATTGATTGAAAAGTACGATCGCACTCTTCATCCGCGTTAATCTGCGTTAATCTGACTATCTATCACAGCTTTCCATGACTTACGCAGTGATAACGATTTTTTGTCATTCTGAGCGATAGCGAAGAATCTCAAGGTCTGATACTACCGTTACAATGCGTAAGTCCTGTTTCATTCGAGGGTTGTACTTATATCTAATAAGTTATTGTAATCCTCTGTAATCTCTAGCGGAGAAATTTCAATCTTTAAAAGAGACATATAACGATGACATATTGCTCTCGCCTCATCGATCAATTTTTGCAAGTCATCTTTTTCAGGCCTAATCATCTCTTCAGGCTTTGTCCCTAAGACCGCGTTTTCATCTTCCTCATTTTTTAATATCTTCCTGTTTTTTTCCCTAACCACTAAATATTTTTTATATTTAAAAAGTTCTGCCTTGTCATAGTGAGCTATTGCTTTGTCTCTGTGATTAAAAAGTATTTTTTTCAATCCATCTAGATTCTGATCGTAATCTTTGTCATCCGCTTTTTTATCTTTGAATTTAATTTTGTCTTTCTCTAATTGTTTTCTGTCTAACTCACCTATTTCCTGGGATGTTTTTTTCCATGATTTATAATTACTCTCAACAATATTTAAAATTTTGGGAACGCTTACAGCATCATCATGTGAGTCATATACTTGACACAAATATAATACACACAGGTTGCGAAATCCCTGGGCAGTCATCGTCCAGAAATGACGTGCTTTAGCGTATTTTTCTGGCGTACTACCTAAACCATAAAATAAATCATAAGCTACCGACAAATAGTATTGAGCATTCGATAGCCTAGCATCAATAGAGTGAATCATATCACTAAATTCTTCTTTTTCAACTGTCATTTTGATAGCCTTTTATTGATTAAGTTATAAAGTAGGGTAGGCATTACCTACCCCACTTATATAATTAGCGCTTTTTACAACAGTGAAAACCGGAAGTAGATGAGCTAGAGATTAAACCTGAGCCTCATTCTTCACCAAATTACCCCAACCCAAATCCTTCAGCGAATTATTCCGGCGCAGCGGACGAGTCACCAACTCCAAAATATCCCGCGCATTACCAAAGCCGTGAATCTGAGCAAAAGTAAACTCAACAGACCACTTAGTATTAATCCCCCGCGCTTCCAAAGGATTAGCGTGAGCCATACCAGTAATCACCAAGTCAATATTCTGCTCGTAAATCCGCTGAAGCTGATTGTAATTGTCTGGTTTCTCCACAATCCGAGGAGTAGGAACTCCCATCTCGTGACAAGTCTTTTCTAACAAAGCCAACTCGGCCGCCTGATAGCGCTTGTCCATGTAAGGAATCCCAATTTCCGGGCAAGTCATACCGCAGCGAATCAAGAAACGTGCTAAAGAAATCTCCAGCAAATTGTCTCCCATAAAGAAGACAGATTTGCCGCGAATTATTTGCAGGTAATCTTCCAAACCAGCCCAAATTTGCGCTTCCCGTTCGTCCAAACCTTTTGGTTCAATTCCCAACACTGAGCAAATCTTTTCAATCCAAGCGCGAGTTCCGTCAGGGCCGATCGGGAATGGCGCACCAATTAGCTTACACTTGCGGCGGCGCATCAACGTAGAAGCAGTACGCGACAAGAAGGGATTCATGCCCGATACATAATAGCCTTCTTCCAAGACGGGCAATTCAGTGTAGCGCTTGGAAGGAAGCCAACCGGAAACTTTGATTCCTTGCTTCTTCAATTCTAGAGTTAGCTGAGTAACAACCGGATCGGGCAAAGAACCAAAAAGTACCAGCGGCGTGTGCTTGACATATTCCGATTCATCTGCTGCCACTTCCTCTTTTTTCTTGCCGAAATTCAGCAGTTGAGAGATAGCATTGCGTTCTTGTTTCTGAGATTCCATCACGGGCGCTTTCTCAGGACATTTAGCAGCCATCGCTGCCAAAACGGTATCTTCCCCTTGAGTAAAAGCGTAATCCAAACCGTTAGCGCGGGCTGTGACGATGGGAATGCCAATTTCTGCTTCGAGTTTCGGCGCTAACCCTTCCAAATCCATTTTGATGATTTCGGTGGTGCAAGTGCCGATCCAAACAATTACACTGGGGTTACGATCGCGCTTAATTTGCAAGCACAGCCGCTTCAACTCATCATAATCGTTTAACTGAGCGGAAATATCGCCTTCTTCCAACTCAGCCATCGCATAGCGAGGCTCAGCAAAAATCATCACGCCCATTGCGTTTTGCAAGAAATAGCCGCAAGTCTTGGTACCGATGACCAAGAAAAAGCTATCTTCAATTTTTTGATAAAGCCAAGCTACGCAGCTAATCGGACAAAATGTGTGATAATTGCCTGTTTCGCATTCAAAGTTTAAAGCTTCCGGTTCATTAGTAGTAATAGCAGTCATATCTCAAATCTTCTCCCTTTAAATTGTTTTTAGTCTCGAACAGGACAGGTTTGCCTAGCAAGGAAATACCTGTATTTTGCGATCGCATTTCTTGCTGCAGACAAGCATAAGTTGTTTTTCAGGTTATTTTTCCTCTCGAACGCCAACAGGCGCAGCGGCGAGAAAACACCTGTTTTGTGCGATCGCGCTTTCGCAGCGAACAATAATAGAAATACCTGGTTTTGGCGTAATTCCTGTCAAAAATAGATGCAGCAAACTCAATATTTCCGCAGCAGCCACAGCATCCCAAATTTTGGCTAAGAAATTCTGCGCGAGGGCATACAATCCCTCACAGCAGGGATTTAGTTTTCTTCAACTTGCTAAGGCAAAAACCCTTTTGGCTGTTGTGAGTTTGAGCTAATTAAAAATTAACAACTCGCAACTCACAACTCACAAATAGAGCGGGAAACATCAAGGCTAGGAGAGACTGGGGCGATCGCAACAACCTCACTTAAAATCCGACAAAAAGCCCGAAATTTCTTCATCCTCATCGTCGGAATCCAAATCGCCGAGACCTAGAGCATCTAAATCATCTTCGTCAGGATCTCCCGTAGTTGCTTCCCCCAGATCGTCAAGTCCGAGATCGTCGAGGTCATCGTCATCAGATACAGAGAAATCGTCAAGACCGTCATCGTCCAAGTCGCCCAGATCCATGTCTAGGTCATCTGAGGTCGCTGTCCCAAACGGATCGGGTATTTCTTCGGCGACAAAATCTGCATCTTCTTCGCCAAACGGATCGGATATCCCCGCTTCGAGATCCCCAGAGGTCAAAGTCCCAAATTGTGAGGCTTCTTCTTCCTCGTCATCGCCGAGGTCGAGACCGCCTAAAGCCGAGGCTTCTTCTTCCTCGTCATCGCCGAGGTCGAAACCGTCCAAAGCCGAGGCTTCTTCCTCATCGTCATCGCCGAGGTCGAGACCGCCTAAAGCCGAGGCTTCTTCCTCATCGTCGTCCAGGTCGAAGTCAGATACCGCATCTTCCTCGTCGTCGCCGAGGTCGAAGTCAGATACCGCGTCTTCCTCATCGTCACCCATATCGAAGTCAGATACGGCGTCTTCCTCATCGTCGCCGAGGTCGAGACCGTCCAAAGCCGAGGCTTCTTCCTCATCGTCGTCCATGTCGAAGTCGGAGACTGCTTCTTCCTCATCGTCGTCCATGTCGAAGTCGGAGACTGCTTCTTCCTCATCGTCGTCCATGTCGAAGTCAGAGACTGCTTCTTCCTCGTCATCGCCCAGGTCGAAGTCGGACACTGCTTCTTCCTCGTCACCGCCCAGGTCGAAGTCAGAGAGTGCTTCTTCCTCAAACTCATCGAAGGATTCCTCGTCGGAGCTCAGTGCTGACGCAGCAGCAGCCAGACCGGCGGCTCCGGCGACTCCGGCGACTACTCCGGCTGCTGCTAAGGCCGCACCGCCCAATTTATTAGATTTGGCATCAGCGGGTGCAGCAGTTGCAGTTTGAGCTGCTGCGGGTGCAGCAGTTGCAGTTTGAGCTGCTGCGGGTGCAGCAGTTGCAGTTTGAGCTGCTGCGGGTGCAGCAGTTGCAGTTTGAGCTGCTGCGGGTGCAGCAGTTGCAGTTTGAGCTGCTGCGGGTGCAGCAGTTGCAGTTTGAGCTGCTGCGGGTGCAGCAGTTGCAGTTTGAGCTGCTGCGGGTGCAGCAGTTGCAGTTTGAGCTGCTGCGGGTGCAGCAGTTGTTGGAGTTTGGCTGGTCGTCTGTTGCGCCGTATTTGAGGGCATACCCAGCGCCATGTCCGGGTCAAAATTTAGCCCCAACACTTCGATCAGGCTGTCTGCATCCGGCTTTAGTTTTGAGAAGGGCAGCATTAATTGCTGGAGTTCCGGCTCCAGGGCAGCCGCAATTCCCAGGATGAGGTAAGAAACAGGCCTTTTCCCGCCGTCGGGTGTGGCGACCGTGTTCTCAGCCGTCATGTGCAGGAGCAGCCAAGCCCGATTAACCTGGTAGTAGTCCAACCACTTCTGTTTGAGAGCAACTGAAAAAGTATCAAAAAAAGCCATAACCTCTTTATCCTCATCCTGATCGCTAGACCTATTAAACCATCATCAGGTCTAGCTCATCTTCCTCCTTCTTGACCACTGGTTGCACTGGATTTAGGTAAAAATCTGATAGCAGCGAGAATAATTCGCGATCGGGCGTGTCGTTGGGCACGACTCCTTCGGGCATTGCCAAAATCTGGTCGGCGATGTTGAGGTAGTAATCGCAGACGTAGTTGAGGGAAGGATCGTTCTCGGCCATCTCAAACAGTGTTTTGCCTTTGACGCGAGAAACGCGGATGTCTTCAATCAGGGGCAGCACTTCCAGCACCGGCATGGGTACAGAGTCTATGTACTTGTCGATCAAGTCGCGCTTTGACGTGCGGTTGCCAATTAAACCGGCGAGCCGCAACGGGTGAGTGCGGGCTTTTTCGCGGACTGAGGCGGCGATGCGGTTGGCTGCAAATAAAGCGTCGAACCCGTTGTCGGTAACAATCATGCAGTAGTCGGCGTAGTTCAATGGGGCTGCAAAACCGCCGCACACTACGTCGCCGAGCACGTCGAACAGGATGATGTCGTATTCGTCGAAGGCATTGAGTTCTTTGAGCAGTTTGACGGTTTCGCCGACTACATAGCCGCCGCAGCCAGCTCCTGCGGGAGGGCCGCCTGCTTCTACGCAGTCAACGCCGCCGTAGCCTTTGTAGATGACATCTTCGGGCCAAACGTCTTCGTAGTGATAGTCCTTTTCCTGAAGGGTGTCAATAATTGTGGGGATCAAGAAGCCAGTGAGGGTAAATGTGCTGTCGTGCTTTGGATCGCAACCGATTTGCAAAACTTTTTTGCCGCGCTTGGCTAGGGCAACGGAGATGTTGCAGCTTGTTGTCGATTTACCAATTCCACCTTTTCCGTAAACTGCTAGTTTCACTCTTGGTTCTCCTATAGGTTTCTATCAAAACGATGAGGGCTGGGGTTTCATGCTTTTTTTCGATCGCCCAACTGCAATAGCCCAACTGCAATAGCCCAACTTCAATGCCCTTACTGTTAGTCGATTTGAGATTTCAGATTTGAGATTTTAGATTGACTCCACAGATGAATCTGCTGGTTCTCCCTAATGTCTAAAATTTTTCGCTCTCGACGACTTTTTTTTGGGGCTTCTATCCGTCTTTTGGTTAGGCCAATTTTGGAGCAGGCCCTGAGTCACCTCGTTGAAAGCATTATTAGCTAACTTGCGATGAAAAGAAAGGGGGCGTCTAAATGAAAATGCTAGTAAATTTGTTTATTTTGCATCTTTGGGAATCTTAACTGGTTTTTTGATTTAAAAATCTATTTTTACAATTTTTTTAGATTTTTAATTAATTTTAGGATACTTTTTTAAGATAAAGGGGTACAAAAACAAAACAAAAATTAACTTCTCAAACAATCTGGGCTTTTGGCTTTGGGCCTAGGATGCAGGCAGTTGATGGCTTGTGCGGGTAACTTGAACGGGTACAAAGGCGCTAGTGGATGAGGCAAACGGGAGAGTGAGTTGGGCCCATTTGGCTCAGGGGACGGCAAAGTGATGTTAGCTTTTGGCTGTTGCGAGTGATTTTGCTGGGGTTTTGAGTGTTGTGTAAAAAATTGTGAATTTTTAGGAATTGGCGGGAGAATGGGAGATTTGGGGAGTGAGGGAGTGGGAGAGAGTGGGGGAGGCGGAGAGGGGGAGAGGGATAGTGGGGGAGGCGGAGAGTGGGAGAGTGGGAGAATATTATTTTTTCCCAACGACTACTGATACCTGTTTAAAAAAAGAATGCAACTGTAGGCCCGTGCTCCAAACCACGAGCTTCATCAGTCATGTCCAATTCTCCAATCGAAAATCTAAAATCTAAAATCTAAAATCGTATGACTGCTGACTAATGACAACTGACGATCGGAATCTGGATCGCAAACTCAGTACCCCGTCCAGCTTCCGAAATGCAGTCGAGTCGCCCCCCGTGCTGTTCGACAACTAAATGGTAAGAAATCGACAGTCCCAACCCAGTACCCTTGCCGATTGGTTTGGTAGTAAAAAACGGGTCAAATAATTGGCGGCGAATCTCCTCCGGTATGCCCCGCCCGTTGTCGGAAATGCGGATAGCCACAAAATCGCTGCCAACAACTTCAGTGCGAATTGTAATAGTGGGAAGAGTCAGTGGAGAACTAGGATTTGACGGGGGTGAATTTTTCCCATTTTTCCCCGCCCATTCCCCTTTCTGGATTTCTTCATCCAAAGCATCAATAGCATTGCCGATAATATTCATGAACACCTGATTTATCTGGCCGGCACAGCACTCTATGTTGGGCAGATTGCCGTATTCTTTAATAATTTGAATAGCTGGATGTGCGCCGTGAGCTTTGAGCCGATGCTGCAAAATCAACAAAGTGCTATCGAGTCCCTCGTGAATGTCTACAAGCTTGATGTTAGATTGATCCGATCGCGAAAAATTGCGCATCGACACAACTATTTGGCGGATGCGCTCGGTTCCTACTTGCATAGAAGACACGATCTTAGATAAGTCTTCTACCAAAAAATCGACTTCCATCTCTGCTGCTGCTTCCCGAATTTCCGAGACTGGTTCGGGATAGTGCTGCTGGTAAAGTTCCAACAGTTGGATCAATTCTTTGATGTAGTGGCTGGCGTGGGAAAGGTTGCCGTAGATAAAATTAACAGGATTGTTAATTTCGTGAGCGATACCGGCAATCATTTGTCCCAAAGAAGACATTTTTTCGGTTTGCACTAATTGAGTTTGAGTTTGCTGCAACTTTCTCACAGTTTGCTCTAATTGCTGCGCTTGATTTTTCAAGCAAGTTTGCTTTCGCCGCAGCACTTCTTCGACTCGCTGGCGCTTGATAATATCCCGTCTCAACAATTCATTGGATTCTAAAAGTTGAGCGGTGCGTTCTTCAACTTGTTTTTTTAAGTCGTCGTGAGCTTGGCGCAGGGCTTCTTGGGCCCGCTGCCGCTCTAAAATTTCTTGCTGCAAAAGTTCGTTGGCGAGCTGCAGTTGGGCGGCTCGATCGTCCACTGCTTGCTGCAACAGCTCGATCGTCCCGTACATTTCAGATTGGTTAAAAACTTGCGGCAAACTTGTCTGAGAGACAATGCCCAAAAGTTCTCCCTGGCTGCCAACTACTACCAAACGGCGGACGCAGTGCCGCTGCATGGACTGGTGGGCACTCCAGAGGGAATCGGCGGGAGATATGCAAAATAAAGGCGCACTCATGGCCTCTATTGCCGGTATTTGGGAGAGGTTTAATTCGAGGGCGTGAAACTGCACTATGTCGCGCTCGGTGACAATGCCGATCGGAATTTGATAATTTTGTGTTGGTGCGGCTAGCTCTGGATGCTGACTTTGCTCTTGGACAATGACGACGCAACTAACTTGATGCTTGACCATGAGCTCGGCTAAATCGAGGGCTGAGGCAGTTGTTGGGGCTGAAATGACTTGGTGGGTCATGACATCTGCCGCACAGCGCAAATTGGTTAGCAAGTTAACCGGTTGCAGGGCTTCGTGAATGGCTTCGCGGGTGATGATACCGATAAGTTGCGAGTCCTCATCGACTACGGGCAAATGCCGGATCTGGTGCTGGCGCAAAGTGAACATTGCTGTGAAAATATCTTGAGACTCGGATTGTTTGAGGGTAATGGGCGATCGAGTCATTACGTCAGCAATTGTCAGTCCTACCGCACAAGCTCCGACAGTAGTTAGCTTGACGATATCCCGTTCTGTAAAAATGCCGATCGGTCGATTATCTTCCACGACTAAGACGCAACTGCGCTTGGCTGCGCTGGCAACAGCGTTTTGTTTTTCCCCACAAAGCTGACAGGAGACGCGCATCGGGTTCATGAGAGCCAACACTTGGGCGATCGGGGTTTCTGGAGCGACGGTGAGGGGGTGGCGGTCGATCGCCCGATCTAAAGGTGAGGAGTAGAGCGGCTGGCTGTTGAGCCGTTCGGCGGGTTCTGATGCTTTAATTACTGGCAAGTGGGGGGCTGGATTTAGGAAATGCTGTAATTTTTCTTCTTGGAGCATGGTTGATTATTAATTTTACTTAATGAATTGTTACAAAGTTGCAGACTGGGGTTGGCAGACTTAGCATTAATTAAGCGGGTCACAGATGCTCGATCGCCTAAAATCTGATTGCTAGAACACCCTAATTTAATTTTTATTTTTTAAATTCTATGTCGTGGACTCCCTTAAGTCATCGAATTCATCACTTGCCGCTGATCCTTGCGGGTCCGATTTTGCGCCGGACTGAAAGTCGGGCCGTGACAGTTTGGCTGGCTCTGAAAGCACCCCGCAAAGTCGAACTCAAGGTTTATTCGACAGAGGGCGGAACCGGCGAAATTGTTGGCATCCCGTTACTCCAAGGTGCCAGATCTACCGTGCAGCTCGGCAAATACCTGCACGTAGTGGCAGTGACTGCTAAACCAATCGACAGCAATGTCTTGACATCCGGGCAAATTTATGCTTATGACATAGAGTTTGCTGGGAATCGCGAGTCGCCGTCGGGGGTTGCAGTCCCAGAAAATGAAAAAGAAAATCTCATTTCTTCTCTGTGGCCTGCTTCTCCTGATTTGTCGGCTTTGGGACGGGAGACGATCGGTTATTTCGCTCACCAGTTGCCGACTTTTGCCCTGCCGCCGAAGGATTTAAACTATTTGCGTATCGTTCACGGTTCTTGTCGCAAGCCGCACGGAGATGGCAGAGATGCCCTGCCAATCTTGGATAATTCGATCGAACAGTTTGCAGGTACGGCAAATAGCAGGCCCCACCAACTGTTTTTAACCGGTGACCAAATTTACGGCGACGACGTTGCCGATGCGATGCTGTGGGCTTTGACTGATGCTGGCGATACACTGTTGGGCTGGGAAGAGAGTCTACCCCTGATGGATGATGCCCAAATTAAAAAGAATTTGTGTATCAGTATACCTAAAAATTCGCAAAACGAAAATGCAGTTGGCCAAGAAAGGGAAATTTTTAAAGAGTCCCCTATTCAGAAACTCTCTGAGGCTGATGAGTATCAGTACAAAAAACCAATTGAGTTACAGCCTGGGACTCGCAGCGATATTGCCAGAGATTTTGGCGGCTTTACGGCGATGTTGGTGAATAAACCGGACAAGGCTAAAAGTCACTTGTTCAGTTTGGGGGAATATTGCGCGATGTATTTGTTAGTTTGGTCGCCGATACTTTGGTGCGCGCGTTTTCCGAAGGGTAAGGATATTCGCCCAAATTCTAAGCAGGCAAAAGTCTGGGATAGAGAAGTTGTTGAACTTGATGGTTTTGCTCGCAATTTGTGGAGGGTGAGGAGGGCGCTAGCGAATATTCCTACTTATATGATTTGCGATGATCATGATATTAGCGACGATTTGTATTTGAATCGAGAGTGGTGTTACCGGGTGCTGGGGAAGCCGCTGGGACGGCGGGTGGTGCAGAATGCTTTGGTGGCTTACGCTGTGTTTCAGGCTTGGGGAAATACGCCCGCACAGTTCGATCGCGAAAAACCGGGAGATAAATTATTAAAGGCTGCGGAAAAATGGTCTGCTTCGGCGGGAACTGATGTTTCTGCTTGGGAGGATGCGGCTTCGTATTTAGGAATTCCAAGGCTCGATCCGAAAACACATTTACCGAAGTTGAAATTAGATGAAGATGTTTTTATTTTGGATCGAGATGATGAGGGTGTAAATGAGGTTTTGAATTGGCATTTTACTGTGAGAAGTTTTAAGCACGAGGTAATTGTGCTGGATACGCGGAGTTCGCGGGGGTATCCGGTGGAAAGCCCGCTCGATCCGCCGATGCTTTTGACTCACAAAGGTTTTGAGGAGCAAATTCAGCAGCCTTTGAAGGAGACGGATTTGCTGAATAAAACTGGGGAGTTTGAGATTGAGGCGACGCTGGTGGTTGTGCCGACAAATTTGGTGGGTTTGTGGCTTATTGATGCGGTGCAAAAGTGGGATTTGGCACAGGGGAAGGTTTTTAGTAGTGATGCGGGGGATGCTTGGAATTTTCATGAGTTGGCTTTTGTGAAGCTGTTGGTGGAATTTTTTAAACAGCGCGATCGGGTTATTGTGTTGACGGGGGATATTCACTATGCTGCTGCTGTGCGACTGAGTTATTGGTATGATTGTCATTTTGGCGATTCTCGACCGAATATTGAGCCTTTGGGGGGGGCGAATTATAAGTCAAGTTGTCAATATTCTGTGCTGGCGCAGTTGACTGCTAGTGCTTTTATCAATGAGGAGTGGACAACACATTTAATTCATACTAAGATTAAGTCGTTGCTTCCTGAGCGATCGCACCAATGTTTGGGATGGAATGAGCCGCTGGAATTAATGAATATTTCGAGGATGACCAGAAAGAAGGCTGTGGCGGCTGGTCTCAGAAATAGACAATCTATGCCTGACTGGGGCTATCGGATTGACTGGATTAAACGCCAAAGAGCTCGCGTGTTTTTGCACCTAGAAAAGGGAACTCCGTCAAATAGATCGCATAAAAATAAACAATTGTCACTGCTGCATAGGTTGTGGAATTTTATATCGCTGTTGTGGCGCAATCGCTGGCTGCAAGAGGGTGATGAGATTGTGGGATATAGCAATATTGCGATCGTCAGTTTTCAGTGGCCTGCTGATGGTGATGGGGAGAAGGCGGTGATGCAAAATGTTTATTGGCGGCCGCTTTGGGAGCCGAATAGTGTGGTTTACAGTCAATATTTTGTGCCGCTGGGATTGGATGAGGATGATTAGATTACCGATTTCTTGAAGAAGTCGGAGATTTGGGTATTGGTACAATATTGTGATGAGTTGGTGGCAGTGTCCGCCGGGGGTTGAAACCCCCGTCTCATAGCTAAAGTCGGTTGAAACCGACTCAAGATTCGCCTCAAACCGATGTACATCAACTAACTCTTCAGTCCTATGCAAGAGGACTTTCGCTTTGAGACAGGGGTTTCAACCCACATTCCGCACCCCCAACTGGCACATACACGCAGTGAGGGGGTAAAAGTGAATCGTCAGAGACCAAGCGCGAGTAAAAATACTCAATTATTTCGGTCGCGAATGCGTTAA
>JACJNY010000055.1 GCA_014695295.1 Microcoleus sp. FACHB-61
TTCTGGGGTCATATCTACTCGGTTTATCGTATTGTCTCTGATTTCTATTCTCTCATCAATTTGCTGGTAATTTTCCTCAGCATTTATACTTACTGCAAAACTGGGATGCTCCCAATCAATGCCTATCAAGAACGTTTGCAGGTAATTGAAGATGTAGATGAGGATGAGGCTGCCGATCTAGGGAACGATATTAAATTTTTAGAGCTTCTCCACGCAGACATGACGACAACTTTAGAGCAGAATACTTCAGTCAAAACTTTAAGTTATGGTGAGGTTTCTTCGCCCGATCCGAATGATAAATTTTCAGAAACATCCAAAAAAATATCGTTTCAAGAATTAGTTGAATTAACCCAGAAGTTGTCACTTAGTGAGCGATTATTTCTAGTAGAGGCGATTACCTCGTCTGTGCGTCAGGAAGTCACTATTAGCCAATAATCAGCCAATTAAAGGAGCTTTAGAATTTGGTGGGGATGATATACTGATTAATCGTAAGATGAGCAGAGATCAGGTAAATGTCAGCCACCATCACAATTGGCAGCAGCGAAATTCGGCAGATATTAAGGAATTAAGGGAATTTTTATTTAGTTTTTAAGACGTTTCAATAACCACCCCCACCAGCTATGAAACTTTACCACACTCCCATTTCCACCAACTCCCGCCGCGTGTGGGTCGCCCTTTTAGAAAAAAACCTCGATTTTGAATTAATAGAAATCCACTTGGACGGCGATCACTTGCAGCCTGAATTTGTGGCAATGAATCCTTTTCACCGCATCCCTGTGTTGGTCGATGATGGCTTCACCGTCTTCGAGTCTCTGGCAATTCTTGACTATCTAGAAACGAAGTATCCCGAACCGGCAATGCTCCCGAAAGAACCGCAAGATTTGGCAGTTGTGAAAATGGTAGAATTGGTCACGATTAACGAACTTGGGCCGGCCCTTTTCCCCCTCATCAGCGAAAAAATGGGCTGGGGAAATCCTGAACCTCAAGCAATAGAAAAGGCTAAGGAAAAAGTCAATACTGTGCTGGCATTTTTTGAAGGTTTGTTGGACGATCGCCCTTTTTTCGGTAGCAACAATGTGACGTTTGCCGAGTGCACTGCCGGTACCGTCGTGCCTTTGCTGTCGTCGCAGGTTGGTGTATCCATAGACGGTTATCCAAAAATTCAAGCTTGGTGCGATCGACTAATGTCGCGTCCCTCATGGCAGCAAACTCAATTCACCGAAGCAGACTTGGCGGCTTTTGCCTCTCGGAGACAAAAATTTCTCGCACAATCTGAAGCCTAATGAACAAATCAACTCTCAAGCGATCGCTCTTTTTCCTAGCTGTTTTCGCCTGCATCCAAATTCCCATCGCAGCAATGGGGCAGGCCGCCGCCCGATCGAACTACGAAGCAATTAACGCTAAACAGTTCCTTGCCGATCGCAAAATTACCGTCTCCAACCCCAAAGATATCGCAGCAAAACTATTTAGCAGCGACACAGAATCTGAAGGCCGCAAAAGCGACCAAATTTCAGTTGAATATCCCACGCGAGAAACAGCCGTAATTGTCCAAAGCGTCGTCGGTTTAGCTGACGATTCTGTTGCCGGAATGCGACACCGCATCGAACTCAGACTCAGGCAAAATAAGTGGGAAATTGTCTGGATTGGCCGACAATCCAAGTGTCAACCAAATCGCGGACACCAAAATTGGGCAAGCCGCCGCTGTCTGTAGAAAAATCGATCGGCTTTTTGCTTAAATTCATTCACCCCGCCTGCGTTGCGAGAAACGAAGCTAGGGCTTGACGCAACCGAGGAAAAACAGAGGCCCAGAAAGATTCGCTACCGCTGGTTGCCTGCAGAAATAAGTTATTCCTGCGTAAGTCCAGGAAGCAGTCTGGGCTCCGCGTTGTTCCCTGGCTGCGCGACAATCTTAAAACTATTTTCGGTGTCGATCGCTCTTTTAGTCAAAAAGAGCGATCGAACTCAGAAGCTTACTTGCACATGATCAAATTTCCAGCCGAGATGAATCCGGCCACAGGGGCTGAAATCTCAACCCAATTGCGGTCTTCTCCATTCTTATCTCTCACTAACTGGAAATTCGGTACAAGAGTTACTTGACCGTTAGCAGCTACGCCACCTTTAACCGCAGCAGTCTTTGAAGGCTCCGTGCGGATAGCTAGACCCCTTGGCGCTACGCGAGGTTCTACTTGGCGGCACAGACTTACGGGACCCGTTGCCGGTGCTGGTGCTGGGGCAGGTGCTGGTGCCGGTGCTGGTGCTGGTGCCGGTGCTGGTGCTGGTGCTGGTGCTGGTGCTGGTGCTGGTGCTGGTGCTGGTGCCGGTGCTGGTGCTGGTGCTGGTGCTGGTGCTGGTGCTGGTGCCGGTGTCGCTGCCGGTGCTGGTGTCGCTGCCGGTGCTGGACTTGGAGTCCGTGCCGGTGCTGGTGTCGCGGCCGGTGCTGGACTTGGACTCGGTGCAGGTGTCGCTGCTGGTGCCGGTGCGGGTGTCGCTGCTGGTGCCGGTGCGGGTGCCGGACTAGGGGAAGTTTGACTAATTGTGCTTGCTGTCGTGCACGAACCTAAATTAGCCTCGTTGTTGGGGTATCCGGTAGCTACATATCCTTTTACCGGAGCGGTAATTTGAATCCAGAGGCGGCCGTCGGAGGCTTTAACAGAACTAGCGCTTTGGGGTACCGTTACCTGAGTGTTAATTGCTACACCGCCAACTCTAGGGGATTTGGGGTCTGGGTTCTGACGAACGGTCAAACCTTCTTTGGGAGTGACTGTGCGGCAAATGTTGCCAGCTTGGGCTATTTGAAAGGTGGCGCTATCTTCAAATGAACTATTTTCAGCATCATGACTGGCAGTGGATGTTGATGGGGCGGCAACATTTGCCGCATTCGCTTGCAAACTTCCGGCTGCGATCGCGATCGCGCCCAGCAATGCAGCGGGTTTGTTCCAGTAACTCAAGTTTTTCATTCCGTTCAGCTCCTCATCTAATCAAAACCATTATCTTTATTGCAGGTCAATATAGCAAAAAAATCGATTTGTCTTCCAAGAAAAAGCTCTAAGTAACATTTTTGATGGCTGTAAGTCAAGTTTTATCTATATAATTTAATTTTTGCTGAGAGTTAAGCCAAGACAAATTAAGCTGCTGCGCCTATAAATTGCTCGTTATGGCAGAGCGGGGGAGGGGGAGAAGACGAGAGGGGCAGAGCGGGGAGAGTGGGGGAGTGGGAGAGTGGAGGAGTCAACAGTTAACTGTTAACTGTTTAAATGCGTGACAGTTTACTAGGAATGCAAGTCGTTTGTTGTCCGTCAATATCTTGTCATGTGTTCGTTAAACCATTTAGCTGCCAGTTGTTGCACTTGAGTAATATTTTGCTGCATTTCAGGTGAATTCTTGGCAGCTTCGAGAGCGAGATGGTGCTTGAGATGCTCCAAGATTCTGAGTGACAGGGGATTTGTGCGATCGACCCCATCGTCGTAGTAGGGTGCCGCAAGCCGCATACAGTGCTTCGATCTCGCTCACATAACTCAACTGTCGATCGCGCTTTACTTAAAATTGGGGCAAACAGCGCAAATCGCTAGCATTGACCCGATGGGTGGCCTCAATTTGATAAAATCTTCCAAAACGGAAACCCATCGGCTTTAGACCTGGTTGTGTTTTTGTGGCTAAAGCCGCCGCGCCATCGGCCAACGACAGTTGCTGTAGCTCTTTCCAAACAGTTTTGTTCCTGTGGAGACATTTCCATTAAGGATTCTAGTCCCCGCAACGTCGGCTTGTAGTTCCTCGGCTTCAGGTGCCCTTGGTTCTGGCTCTTAAGTAAGGAACTTGGATGGTTTCTTTATATTTACTCGCTGAGGCTTTACTTTGCCTGCTGCGGTTCGATCGCCTGTCTGTTTAAAGATACAAAGGGCGGGTTTACCCAACCAAATAGACAACCAGCACAAAACCTCCGAACCACACCAGCCCGCTCAAATCAGAAACAAAATATTTGCGCAATTTCTGATTTAATTAGATTGATATAGCAACCGCGTTCGACGGTTGGGAAGTTTTTACTTTTTGAAAGTAATGTGGTATATTCCTTCTGAATGTGAGCAGATTAATGAGAGTAAAAATCATTTTTTTAGGAGTGCGACCGGGACGAGCGCACGGAACAGGAGAGTAAAAGCAAAACTTAGATAGTCTCTTATTTCTTCTCTCCTAGATAGCTAAAGCTTTCTTCCTTCTGCTATATAATTGCCAAAGCGTTAAATATTTTTGCAGTGACAATAACTACTAACAAAAAAGACGGCAAATCCTCTAACTATCCCTTTGACGGTCTATCATTAGACGATCGCAATCCCGACTTTATTCAGCTTTTGTTGCCAGTCTGGGAATGGCTGTACCGCTACTATTTTCGCGTACAAAGCGACGGCTGGCACCACGTGCCCGCGAGCGGAAAAATGCTCGTTGTCGGTTCTCACAACGGGGGACTCGCCGTTCCAGATATGTTTATGTTCCTCTACGAATGGTTCCGCAGGTACGGCACGGAACGCTTGGCCTACGGATTGATGCACCCGACGGTTTGGCAAGTTTCTCCTGATATTGCTAGCATGGCGGTTCAGTGTGGTGCCCTCAAGGCGCATCCGAAAATGGCGATCGCAGCTTTGCGCAAAAATGCCGCAGTTCTCGTCTATCCGGGCGGCGCCCAAGATGTTTTTCGCCCCCACCACTTGCGCGATAAAATCTACTTTGCGGGACGCAAGGGATTTATCAAATTAGCATTGCGAGAAGAAGCGCCAATTATACCGATTGTATCGCACGGTGCACACGATACTTTGATAGTTTTGGCAGATTTGTACGAACAAGTTAAGCAATTGCATGAATGGGGGATGCCGTGGCTATTTGGCATCGATCCGGTGGTTTTTCCGGTGTATTTGGGATTGCCTTGGGGATTGGGTATTGGGCCTTTGCCGAACCTGCCTTTACCCGTGCAAATTCGGACTCGCGTCTGCAAACCGATTGTATTTGAGAGGTACGGTTCGGAGGCGGCGCACGATCGCGATTATGTTGATGCTTGTTTCGATCGAGTTACCGCCCAAATGCAAGAACAATTAGATTGTTTGGCTGGTAAGTGAGAATTGCACAAGTTCGATCGACCAAAAAACATTCTTACAGCCCAGAATCCCCGTAGAAAACTCCCCAACGCTTGGGTTGCGAGTGCGGCCAGGACTAATTTTGGTCAAGATTTCTCTGATCGCATTTTTTTGCCCAAAGCAATGACCGAGGTTATCATTATTTCCGAAGATCGATCGCACTTTTCTGCAACTCGCGAGTTTAGAATCATAAACTCAGTTGAATGACATCTACCGCAAGATAGATTTTGCAATAAACTCGGCGGTAATTCCGTAAAGTTATGCAACATCCAAGTTAAAGCAGATATAGTCTCAGATGCTGGATGCACTGTCTTGGCTCCAGAGATTATTGAAAGTCAATAGTGTGCAATGATACAGCAAGTAGCAACCGCAAAAGCGCTCGCTTTCTTCTTTTCAAATGCAAACTACTTGTCAACCTTAAATATATTCCAACTGGATGCCCCAGAAAGCCCACTTCATCTCGGGATTGCCGCGTTCAGGCTCTACGTTACTAGCAGCCATCCTGCGACAAAACCCCCGGTTTCACGCCTCCATGACTAGCCCCGTGGGGGGTTTAGTAGAGCGAATGTTGGAAGCCATGAGCGAAGACAATGAGTTTTCGGTGTTTATTTCCCCCGAACAAAAACGGGCGCTGATTCTGAGCATCTTTTCGGCTTATTACCACCCGCAAGCTGACAAAGAAATCATCTTCGACACCAATCGCCTTTGGTGCAGCAAATTGCCATTAATTCGGGAACTATTTCCTGAAGCTAAAGTCATCTGCTGTGTCAGAAACATTGCTTGGATTATGGACAGCATCGAGCTACTGATTCGGCGCAACGCCTTTGATGTTTCGAGGCTATTTAATAATCCAGCGGAACGGGCTACTGTTTATAGTCGCACGGAGGCATTAAGTCAAGGTTCGCGTTTAGTGGGTTATGCTTATAACGCTCTTAAAGAAGCTTTTTACAGCGAACAGAGTGGCTCTCTTCTATTGGTAGATTACGATTTATTAACGAAAGCACCGGATAAAACCATGTCGTTAATTTATCAATTTTTGGGCGAAGAACCTTTTGAACATGATTTCGAGCGTGTTGAATATCAAGAGCCAGAATTTGATAATAGATTGAAAACAAAAGGTTTACATCAAGTGCGATCGCAAGTCGAGTTTAAACCTAGAAAAACTATTTTACCACCCGATTTGTTTGAGCGATTTGATGGCTTATCTTTTTGGGCAGATGCAACATATAGCCGCGCCAGCGCCATTGTAGCAAAAGCAAAATTAACATAGATTTTTGACGAGTATTGAGATCTAAGGCCAAGCAAAAACTATCAGGTAATCTACCGTGAACAACCAAATTATTTTCGTAGACTCATCCGTACAAGACTATCAAAGCCTTATTCAAAACGCCGATGCCGCTCAAATTGTTATTTTAAATGACAATTTGAGCGGCATCGAACAAATTACAAACGCCTTAGCCAATCAAAAAGCCATAGAAGCCGTACACATCCTTTCACACGGCAACCAAGGCAGTTTCCAACTCGGTGCCGACGTACTCAATGAGAATGATATAGAAACTTTCAACACCCAGCTAAAACAGTGGGGAAATGCTCTGACTGAAAATGGCGATATCCTACTTTATGGATGCGATGTAGCCGCCGGAGAAACTGGCAATAATTTTGTCAAGCGATTAAGTAAACTCACAGGTGCAGATGTCGCAGCCTCTAACGACTTGACGGGAAATGCAGTTAAAGGTGGCGACTGGGATTTAGAAATAGTAACGGGTCAGATTGAATCCGCCGTGCCGTTTAATCGGCAGGCGATGGAAGATTATGACTATACACTGGCGAATTTTAATGTCACAGTGGCAACCGATGATGGCACGGGCACTGTAGCAGGCACATTGAGCAAAGCAATTTTAGATGCGAATACCGCAGCCGGAGATGACACAATTACTCTCCAAACAAATGTCACGTTTACGCAAATTCCGAATCAGCTAATCGATAGCAATATCGCTTTTAGTGGTGGCGGTTTTATAGTCAGTGGAGATGCCAATAACAATAGCATCAATGATACGGGTGACGTTCGCCTCTTCTTTGTGAAATCTGGAACCGTCAGTTTCACCAACATGACCATGAGGGGGGGTCGTGCCCAGGGCGGAGATGGTAGGGGTGGGGGGGCAGGCATGGGGGGTGGCTTGTTTGTTTATAACGGCACAGTCAGCCTGAATTCTGTCACCTTTTCTAATAACTCTGCCATTGGCGGAAATGGTGGGGTTGGTAAAACGGGCGGTGGTGCTAATTTTGTGCCTCTCAATCCGGCTAATAATGGTACCAACCAGACTGGCAGCTCCGGCGGTATCGGCGGCATCGGTGGCACCGGCACCGGTGGCAACGGCGGCTTCGGCGGCACCGGCGGCACCGGCATCGGCGGCAACGGCTACGGCAACGGCGGCACCGGCGGCAAGGGCATCGGCGGCAACGGCGGCTTCGGCGGCAACGGCGGCAACGGCTACGGCGGCATTGGCTACGGCATTGGCTTCAACGGAGGCGTAGGCGAGGGCGGATACGGCGGCTTCGGCGGTGGCGGAGGCTACGGCGGCGGCAGCCGCGGCGGCAGCCCCGATGGCAACGGCAAGGGCGGCCGCTATGGCTTCGGCTACGGCGGCAACGGCGGCTTCGGTGGTGGCGGCGGCTTCGGCCTAGGCGGCACCGCGTTCTACCTGAACAGCGGTGGCTACGGCGGTGGCTTCGGCGGTGGCAACGGCGGTGCGGGCATGGGGGGTGCAGTATTCATCCGTCAAGGTACTCTCATCCTTGACAGCACCACATTTACCAACAACACTGCTACAGGCGGTACGGGTGGTACGGGTGGTACGGGTGGTAAAGGCCAAGGTGGGGCAATTTTTGCCAAGCGTTATCTTTACAACCCCTATGGCAACAATCAGGGAGGCCCCACCGCGCTACCCACTGTCATCTCATTTGGAGCAACTTTCACCGGCAACACCGCTGCCAACCAAAATGCCATCCCCACTGCCAACACCCCCGCCAACGGTCAAGGAGTTAACCAAGATAATAACGATGTTTACGGCAGCATCAACGCTGCACCCGTCCTTGCCGATACCACCGTCACCCTCACCAACATCCTAGAAGACTCCAGTGCTCCCACTGGCGCTGTCGGCAACCTCATCTCATCTATTGCTGCTATAGGTACAAACATCACCGACCCCGACATTGGCGCAGTGGCAGGCATCGCCATCACCGCCGCCGACACTAACGGCAGTTGGTTTTACACCATAGATGGAGGTACTACTTGGAACGCCTTGGGCTCCGTATCCAATACCAATGCTCGCCTACTCACCGCCAATGCCAATACCCGCATTTACTTCCAACCCAACGCCAACTACAACGGCACCGTCACCAACGGCATCACCTTCCGCGCCTGGGATACGCTCTCTGGCACCAACGGCGGCACCGCTGATAGCAGCACCAACGGCAGTAGCACAGTCTTCAGCACCGCTACCGACACCGCAGCCATCACCGTTACCCCAGTTAACGACAAACCCAGTTTCACTAACTTAGGCAACCAAACCCTAACAGCTTGGACAAATACAGTTCAAACTGTCAGTAATTGGGTAAATAGCGTTACTTTCGGCCCCGCCGATGAAGCCACTCAAACAGTTAGCAACTACACGGTTACTAACACCGACAACACCCTATTTACAACTCAACCAAGTGTAGCAACCAATGGCACACTGACCTACACTCCCACTGGCAAACCCGGTACTGCCACCGTTAGCGTGCAACTGCAAGATAACGGTGGTACGGCGAATACTGGTGTTGACCTTTCCGACATAGCCACCTTTAATATCACCATTCCCGCACCGAAAGTTAACCTCACTGCCAGCACAACTACTGCCAGCGAAGCCGGGAAAACAGCTATTACCTTTACCGCTACTGCTGAAGGTAATGTCGTCGGTGCTCAAACCATTGATTTAGTATTAACTGGTACTGCTAGTGCTGCTGACTTTACTGGTACTCTTCCTACTCAAATAACCATCCCAGATGGCAGTAATACAGGGCAAGTAACCCTTACAGTTAATGATGATTTAATTGCCGAAGGTGTGGAAACAGCTACTTTAACAATTAGCAACCCGTCAACAGGAATAGCATTAGGAACTACCACTAACCAAAGTGTGACGATTAGTGACAATGATACTGCTGGCATTACCATCACACCCACCACAGGATTAATCACAACTGAGGCTGGTGGGAAAGCTACATTTACAGTTCAACTCAACAGTCAGCCAACGGCAGATGTGACTGTAGGTTTAACCAGCGATAACACCGCCGAAGGAACAGTTTCCCCAACTTCAGTCACTTTCACCTCAACGAATTGGAATACTCCCCAAACAGTCACCGCAACGGGAGTTGAGGACAATCTAGTAGATGGGAATAAAACCTATAACATTGTCACCGCCGCCGCTACCAGTACCGACACTAATTACAACGGATTTAATCCAACCGATGTCGCGGTGACTAATACCGATAATGACACCGCCGGATTTACAGTTTCCGCCATTAGTGGAAACACCACAGAAGCCGGAGGTACAGCTACATTTACCATCCAACTCAACACTCAGCCAACGGCAGATGTGACTGTAGGTTTAACCAGCAATAACACCGCCGAAGGAACAGTTTCCCCAACTTCAGTCACTTTCACCTCAGCGAATTGGAATACTCCCCAAACAGTCACCGCAACGGGAGTTGAGGACAATCTAGTAGATGGGAATAAAACCTATAACATTGTCACCGCCGCCGCTACCAGTACCGACACTAATTACAACGGATTTAATCCAACCGATGTCGCGGTGACTAATACCGATAATGACACCGCCGGATTTACAGTTTCCGCCATTAGTGGAAACACCACAGAAGCCGGAGGTACAGCTACATTTACCATCCAACTCAACACTCAGCCAACGGCAGATGTGACTGTAGGTTTAACCAGCGATAACACCGCCGAAGGAACAGTTTCCCCAACTTCAGTCACTTTCACCTCAGCGAATTGGAATACTCCCCAAACAGTCACCGCAACAGGAGTTGATGACAATCTAGTAGATGGGAATAAAGCCTATAACATTGTCACCGCCGCCGCTACCAGTACCGACACTAATTACAGCGGTGTTAATCCAGCCGATGTCGCGGTGACTAATACCGATAACGACGTAACTCCGATACCAGAAA
Source organism: Microcoleus sp. FACHB-61 (assembly GCA_014695295.1). Lineage (GTDB taxonomy): Bacteria > Cyanobacteriota > Cyanobacteriia > Cyanobacteriales > Microcoleaceae > Microcoleus. Next base: position 10,347 of record JACJNY010000055.1, read on the forward strand.
TTCAAGTTTTAGACGGAACAACAGATATAATTGATGGTACTGCAAGTACGATCGACTTTGGTAGTGCAACGATTGGCGGCACTCTCAACAAAACCTTTACCGTCAAAAATCTCGGTACAGCAGCTTTAAACCTCAGCAACCTTACCTTACCAACCGGATTTAGCAATGTCGGAACCTTACCTGCAACAGTTGCCGCCGGTGCGAGTGCTAATTTGCTTCTTCAAGTCGATACCACAGCAGCAGGAAATAAAACAGGTACGCTGCAATTTGTCAATAATGATAGTGACGAAAATCCCTTTAATTTCCCCATAGCGGCCACAGTCACAACCGCACCATTACCAGAAATTCAAGTCCTAGACGGAACAACAGATATAGCTGATGGTACTGCAAGTACGATCGACTTTGGTAGCGTCATAGTTGGCGGCACTCTCAACAAAACCTTTACCGTTAAAAATCTCGGTACAGCAGCTTTAAACCTCAGCAACCTTACCTTACCAACTGGATTTAGCATTGTAGGAAGTTTACCTGCAACTGTCGCCGCTGGCGGTACAACTAACCTGCAAGTTCAAGTAGATACAGCCACCGCCGGAAATAAAACAGGTACGTTGCAATTTGTCAATAATGACAGTGATGAAAATCCCTTTAATTTCCCGATTTCAGCGTCAGTAACAGCTACACCATTACCAGAAATTCAAGTATTAGACGGAACAACGGATATTGTTGATGGTACTGCAAGTGATCTCGACTTTGGTAGTGCAACGATTGGCGGCACTCTCAACAAAACCTTTACCGTCAAAAATCTCGGTACAGCAGCTTTAAACCTCAGCAACCTTACCTTACCAACCGGATTTAGCATTGTTGGAAATTTACCTGCAACAGTTGCCGCTGGCGGTACAACTAACCTGCAAGTTCAAGTAGATACCACAGCAGCAGGAAATAAAACAGGTACGCTGCAATTTGTCAATGATGATAGTGACGAAAATCCCTTTAATTTCCCGATTTCAGCATCAGTCACAGCTACACCATTACCGGAAATCCAAGTATTAGACGGAACAACGGATATTGTTGATGGTACGGAAAGTGATCTCGACTTTGGCAGCGTCATAGTTGGCACAACTCTCAACAAAACCTTTACCGTCAAAAATCTCGGTACAGCAGTTTTAAACCTCAGCAACCTTACCTTACCAACCGGATTTAGCACTGTCGGAACCTTACCTGCAACAGTTGCCGCTGGCGCGAGTGCTAATTTGCTTCTTCAAGTAGATACCACAGCAGCAGGAAATAAAACAGGTACGCTGCAATTTGTCAATAATGATAGTGACGAAAATCCCTTTAATTTCCCCATAGCGGCCACAGTCACAACCGCACCATTACCAGAAATCCAAGTATTAGACGGAACAACGGATATTGTTGATGGTACGGAAAGTACGATCGACTTTGGTAGTGCAACGATTGGCACAACTTTAAACAAAACCTTTACCGTTAAAAATCTCGGTACAGCAGTTTTAAACCTCAGCAACCTTACCTTACCAGCCGGATTTAGCATTGTCGGAACCTTACCTGCAACAGTAGCCGCTGGTGGTAGTGCTAATTTGTTTCTTCAAGTAGATACCACAGCAGCAGGAAATAAAACAGGTACGCTGCAATTTGTCAATGATGATAGTGACGAAAATCCCTTTGATTTCCCCATAGCGGCCACAGTCACAGCTACACCATTACCAGAAATCCAAGTATTAGACGGGACAACAGATATAGTTGATGGTACTGCAAGTACGATCGACTTTGGTAGCGCAATAGTTGGCACCACCCTCAACAAAACCTTTACCGTCAAAAATCTCGGTACAGCAGTTTTAAACCTCAGCAACCTTACCTTACCAACCGGATTTAGCAGTGTCGGAACCTTACCTGCAACAGTTGCCGCCGGCGCGAGTGCTAATTTGCTTCTTCAAGTAGATACCACAGTAGCAGGAAATAAAACAGGTACGCTGCAATTTGTCAATGATGATAGTGACGAAAATCCCTTTGATTTCCCCATAGCGGCCACAGTCACAGCTACACCATTACCAGAAATCCAAGTATTAGACGGGACAACAGATATAGTTGATGGTACTGCAAGTACGCTCGACTTTGGTAGTGCATTAATTGGCGGCACTCTCAACAAAACCTTTACCGTCAAAAATCTCGGTACAGCAGCTTTAAACCTCAGCAACCTTACCTTACCAACCGGATTTAGCATTGTTGGAAATTTACCTGCAACAGTTGCCGCCGGCGCGAGTGCTAATTTGCTTCTTCAAGTAGATACCACAGCAGCAGGAAATAAAACAGGTACGCTGCAATTTGTCAATGATGATAGTGACGAAAATCCCTTTGATTTCCCCATAGCGGCCACAGTCACAACCACACCAACTCCAACGCCAACACCTGCACCCGTACCAACGCCAACACCTGCACCCGTACCAACGCCAACGCCTGCACCCGTACCCACGCCAACGCCTACACCCGTACCCACGCCGACGCCTGCACCCGTACCCACGCCGACGCCTGCACCCGTACCCACGCCAACGCCTGCACCCGTACCCACGCCGACACCTGCACCCGTACCCACGCCAACACCTGCACCCGTACCAACGCCGACACCTGCACCCGTACCCACGCCGACACCTGTTAACATTCCCGATACAGAGTGCATTTGCGATCAAATTGAGTATCCCAATCTCAACAAACCCAACGAACAAATTGATAATATTATCAATGATCGTCCCGGTCTTATAACTGGCACTCCCAGAAACGACGCCTATTTTGGCAGCAACAGTCCCAATATCTTCGATGCTTTAACTGGCAACGACAACCTATTTGGTGGCGAATTTAAGGATATCTTCAACGGCAATGAAGACAATGACTTCATTGATGGCAATAAAGGAGGCGACCTCCTATTTGGCGGCAAAGGAAACGACATCCTTCTTGGTGGTTTTGGTGAAGATATTATCTTGGGAAATGAGGGCAACGATGCAATTAACGGCAAAGAAGATAATGATTTAATCTTTGGCAATCGAGGTAATGATTTTATCGACGGCGGCAAAGGAAACGATATCCTATTCGGCGGAAAAGCCCAGGATTTAATTCTAGGCAGCGAAGGCAATGATACTCTCTTCGGACAACTCGGAGACGATACTTTGTGCGGCGGTGCAGGAGATGACTTCCTCAGCGGCAACGAGAATAAGGATTTAATTGACGGCAGCGAAGGAAACGATACAATTTACGGCGGTGAAGATAATGACACCTTACTCGGCTGCGTTGGCGATGATTTCTTGTCGGGAGATTTAGGGAACGACAGCCTCATCGGAGGTTTGGGCAACGACACTTTTGTCTTAGGAGTCGTGAGCGGATTCGATATTATCTCTGATTTTGTCAAAGGTCAGGATTTCATAGGATTGTCCGGAGGTCTGAGTTTTAACCAGTTAGAAATAAGTCAGAACAATAACACCGCGCTGATTAAATTAAAGGGAAGTGGAGAAGTAATTGCTTCGTTAACCGGAGTCACCGCCAGCCTAATTGCTGTCAACGATTTCCGAACATTTTGATATCATGGTCGCTCAAATAACCGTTATAAGTTTGTAGTAACCACGTCCTTCCTCATAAAAGTATGAGGACTTCACTCGTCACTACAAACTACTTTTATAATCCAGGTTATAGCGGACATAATATCAGGTTAAATACACGCAAATGAATATAATTTCATCTGCGTGTATCTCCTTTTATCGGCAGTGATAAAATAGACTTGGCAAAAATAACCTGATTCTGTATAAACTCTTTATCTTAATTCGGCTTTCTGACGAACGGTGACTAATTGCCCGATCGCCTTAACCGCAATACTGGGATGAAAAAGTACAGTCGGCGACTCAATCATGTGCGCAACTTCCAAAAAAGCTTGACAAACTTTAGCATCTCCGACCAGCACTTTTAACACCAAATCCATGTAATCAATTGTCAGCCGCGTAGCGAGGTTTAGTTTTGCACCTTGACTTCCCCGATAGCGGGAATCCTGACTGATGGCAAATGTCCAAGGAATTGTATGTAATTTTGCTAGTTTTTGTTGAAATTGTCGCGCCAAGCCTGTTAAATCGCCTTCTGGATACCGCTCTCTTTGCTTTTGCAAACATTTATCTAGCATCTGAGCATCCAGTGCAGCAACCGTCATCCCGTGCCCGTATATCGGGTTAAAAGCGCAAACTGCATGACCGATAATTATTAAGTTTTCAGGATAACGAAGCAGGCGATCGTAGTGGCGCAAACGATTTTCTGTACCTCGATAACTATAAATAGGTGTTATTGCTTCTGCGTCTTTAATTGCATCATAAATTGTCGGGGTTGGCAGAGTGCGGACAAATTCTAGAAAACCTGCTTCGTCTGCAGGGGGATAATCGCGATCGCCCCCGTTGAGACTCACCAGCCAGCGATTGCCTTCGATCGGAAAAATTGCACCGCCGCGGGTGCGAAATGGCGGTCCTAGTGACACAAATACTGGCGCTGTGTCTGACAATTTACCGCTGCATTTATAGATGCGGCTGGCATAGCCGACAAAAGCATTGATAGCGGTTTCTTGCGGAGGTTCATAGCCCAAACTTTTCAACCATTGAGGTGTTTTGGAAACTTTGCCACTAGCATCGACTACCAAATCTGCATTCAAATTCTCTGTATGGATGTTACCAGGGTTGTGGCGATCGCGAAAACGCACCGACACGCCAGTAACCTCCGCGCGTGAGGCATCCGCCAGAAACCCTGTTACTGTGCCTCCTTCGAGGAAATGCACGTTTGTATTTTCAGCCAAGCGGCGGCGAATGTGCGAATCCAGTAAATCCCGACTGAACACAATTAAATCATTTAGATCCGGGCTAAATTGCGGGGCCCAACCCGCCGGACTAAACCACCCGATCGATTTCGGATCTAAACTAGGAGCACCAGCAGCTACCAGTTCGTTTTCCAAGCCTGGAAACAACTGTTCTAGGATAATTTTTCCCCGATTTAAAAGGAGGTGAAGGTGACGGGATTGAGGAATACCGGGGCGAGGTGCGGGTTTTTCGGGAAAAAAATCTCGTTCAACAATACTTACTCGGTCGAAGTGTTTGGCTAATACTCTAGAAGCCAACAGTCCTGCTAAACTGCCACCAATAATTATTGCATGACTTTCTCGCTGCACTATCGAATTCATTGAAAGCTAATTTGCTATGAGATTGGTTGATGAATTGTGAACAATTTGTCTGGACTTCGGTGCCGACTCTTAATATCGATCCACCAAAGATTTTCCTCTGCAATTATTTTAATCCGACTTACCATTACTACCATCTATCTCGGATGGGGCCCAGCGCACCTTACTCATAACTGAGAACTAACAACTTCACAACTGCCAATTTACATAGCACAAATACTCCTAAAGTGACAGCCGGCCACAGATATATTTCTATACTTCCAACTGTAGGGGGATGCTTTAGCTCGTCAATAAGGCGATGCTTGCCATTGGGGGCATGAGTCTAAAGCTATACATTGGTTAACTCGCGCCAACGATCGCGCGCACCCACCCCTTAACGAGGAATATACTATGTATCAAAATTTGCCAATAAATCCACAACTGTATAACATCGGGTTCTGGCTGGCTCAAGTCCCAGTAGAGCAGACTACTACAAACAGAGTAGAAGACGCAGCACTCCTCTATTCGGGGCCACAATTTTTTATCGCCTTGATAGCTGGAGTCGTGCTCGCCTGCGCTTTCCAACTCTTGCTAACAAATTTATCAGTAGCTGCAGGCCTTTCGTACATGGGGCAATCCCACGACGACGGCGACCACCACTCGGATAGCGGCAGCTCCCCAGTCCGCCACATCGGTAGAAAAGTAGGCACTTGGACGCTAATTACGGTCACCGTGGCTTTATTTTTTGCTTGCTTGCTAGCAGTTAAGCTCAGCTTGATTAGCAGTCCCGGTTTAGGTGCGATCGTCGGTTTAGTCGTCTGGGCAACCTATTTCTCAATGCTCGTCTGGGTGAGCTCCACCACCGTCGGTTCCCTGATCGGTTCCGTCGTCAACAGCGCCACATCAGGCTTTCAAGCGATTCTCGGCACCGCAGCCTCGGCCATCGGCGCCAAAGCAGCTAGCAACCAAGTCGTCGCCACAGCCAAAGCAGCAGCAGCAGCAGTGGGCCACGAACTCGGTAGCGCGATCGACCCCACAAGCTTGCGCGAAAACGTTGAAGACTACATCCAAAGCCTCAAACCGCCTGAATTAGACATCAAAGGGATGCGCAGCGAGTTTGAAAAATTGCTCAACGATCCGCAACTAAAAACCATTGCCACCGAAAATTTGCCGAATCTCGATCGGCAAACTCTCGTAGATTTAGTAAGTTCGCGATCGGACTTATCAAAACGCGATGTAAACCGGATTGTAGACCAACTTCAAGATGCTTGGAAACAAGTAGGAAAACAAGGGCAGCAATCAGACGGCATCGCCCAATTAGTAGACTATCTCAAATCTGCCAAATCGGGAGATTTGGTCTCAGATACATTAGCAAGTAGGGTAGAAAAAGTCCTCAGCAATCTGGGCGGTAATCTGAGCGGTCAAAATTCTGAACAAAGCCCGACCATGATGTCCCAAGCAACGACAATGGCAGTCAATGCTTTAATGGGAATAGTATTGGGTCGCACGGATATTTCTGACTTGGATCTTGAAAAAGTAGTCGGTCAGCTCAAAGAAGCTAAAGACAAAGTTACCCAGCAAACTGATAAAATTACCGCTCAAGTCAAAGGCGAACCCGTAACTTACAGCCCAATTCGTGCCGACGTAGAAAACTACCTACTCAACACTTATTCGTGGCAGATGAACCCCCAAGCCATCGAGCGCGAATTTCGGGACGTTCTCTACGATCCTACGGCCGATCCAGGAACTGTGCGCCGCGAATTAGAAAAACTAAAACAGTCTAATTTTGCCGAAATCCTGGCTAGTAGAGGTGTTTTTACCCAAGACAAAATTAAACAAATTTCCCAGGAATTAGAAGCAATTAGACAGCGCGTTTTACAAACCGTGATCTTTGCCGAGGAGCAAGAAAAATCTCGCGATTTGCAGTGGCGGGTAGAAACTTATTTGAAACTGACGCCGAAAGAAGAACTGACAGCAGCAGGTATCGGGAGGGATTTCAAAAAAATCTTAGAGGATTCCGATGCTAGTTACGAACAGTTGCGCGATCGGCTTTCTCCTTACACCCGCGACAGTTTCGTGCAAATTCTCAGAGGTCGCGAAAACTTCGGATTCCAGGAAGTAGAACAGATTGTTCAAGAGTTGGAAAGGACGCGAGATGTAGTTTTAGCAGATGCTAAAGGTCTGCAAGAAGCAGCGCAAGCCCGACTAGACAACCAGTGGCAAAGAGTGCAAGAATACTTGAAGTCTACGGGCAAAGAAGAACTCAATCCCGAAGGCATCAAGCGCGACTTGAAAACGCTGCTGGACAACCCGGAAGCGGGAATGTGGGCGCTGAGAGCTAGAGCTTCTAAGTTCGATCGCCAAACTTTGGTAAAATTGCTATCTCAGCGGAAAGACCTCAGCGAAGACCAAGTAAATCAGCTTATCGACAGCGCTGAAGAAAATTGGCACAGCGCGCTCCATGCGCCGCAAAAGTTGGCAGAAAAAGCTAAGGATCAGTACGACAATACCACCACCGCCCTTGCAGATTACCTCCGCAATACTGGCAAATCCGAACTCAATCCTGAAGGGATTAAGCGGGATTTGACAAAACTGCTGGAAAATCCCAAAGAAGGAGCTTTAGCCCTGCGCGGCCGCCTGTCTCAAGTCGATCGCGATACTTTGGTAAAACTGCTTTCTCAGAGACAAGATTTGAGCGAGGAACAAGTCAATCAAATTATCGACCAAGTGCAGGAAACTCTCGGCTCGATTGTGAAAGCGCCGCGCCGTTTGGCAAAGCGGATGCAAAGCCAAGTGCAGGATTTTCAGAGTGTTTTAGAAGATTATTTGCGCAATACGGGCAAGGACGAATTAAATCCCGAAGCCATCAAGCGCGACTTGCAACTGCTGCTGCACGACCCGAAAGTCGGCGCTTACAGTTTGGGCGAGCGCTTGTCACACATCGATCGAGCTACAGTTGTTTCTCTGCTGTCTCAGCGGCCGGATATTTCTGAAGCTGAAGCAAATCGTATTGTCGATGGAATTTTGTCGGTGCGCGATGAGTTCGCACTGCAAATTCAGAAAATACAGGAGGGTATTCAGTCGGTAATTGACGGGATTCTCGGAAAAGTTCGGGATTACCTCAATTCGCTCGATCGCCCAGAACTAAACTACGAAGGCATTACGCGCGACGTGCGGAAGTTATTTGACGACCCGCAAGCCGGATTTGACGCTTTGCGCGATCGGCTGGGTCATTTCAACCGCGATACTTTAGTAGCACTAATTAGTTCCCGCGAGGACATTTCCGAAGCAGATGCCAACCGCTTGATCGACCAAATTGAAAGAAGCCGCAACAGCGTCTTGCAAAGAGCAGAACGCTTGCAGCAAGAGGCGCAGCTTCGCCTCGAAAGCATCAAACTGCAAGCCGAAAAACAAGCCGAAGAAACCCGGAAAGCAGCAGAAGTTGCCTCTTGGTGGCTGTTTTTCACCGCTCTTTCCTCGGCCGCTGCTGCTGCAGGCGCCGGTGCTTTAGCCGTCATCCGATAAAAAAGACTCAAGTTGCGATCGGATTGCAGATAGTGCCTGATGTGAGTTTCTACTGATATCAGGCACTAATGTTAATAAAGGATTTTATCGGGGAGCGGGAACGGGTATATTGAATTTTTTGGTACTGTTTAAGGTTATTGGTAAACCCGCTCCTATCGGTTTTTTGAAGATGCTAAAAACTGTGAAGTTATACATCTTAATTAGCAGTTTTGATTCATTCAAAATAGATAAGTGAAAATCATATTTTTGGGATTTCCTGATTTTCTATTTTATTTGCAGATGTAAACGAAAAGTCTGCGGATACTAATTACCTCTGCTAGAACAATTTTTTTTCAGTTATGAACGTGGTGCAGGCTTCGACGCTGGATTGGCTTTTCGGTTCATTCCACAACTCCTGCAAGGATTGCTAGAGAACGACAAAAATCAAAAAAGCTGCTGGAATGAGAACCTTTTTGCGCGCAAAACTCGACGCGCCAGTCCGCTGTATGCTCAATATTTTTTAGGTACAATAATAGTTAGGGTTCTCAACCCAGCACGCCTGTTCTCCCAACCGCCCGCCGCCCTGGCTGCGTCAGTATCAAACGCGAACAGTTTTGAGTTAGATCGCCCCTTTCTTTTGAAAATGCGGCTCGTCAGGTCCTAACTTCTAGGTAATAGGTTGTGCATAATAGGGAACTAAAGCTGTGAAAATACTACACTGACTGTGGGGGGCAACATACCGGATACCTTGGGGATACCAAGGGCTTTGCCAAACCAGCCCAGAACAGTCAAAACACGCAGGCCCTGCGATCGCAAATGCTAAACAACCTACGTCTCAAAGCTCTCCTGGCTAGTTGCCTAGTAGCACCGTGAGGAGGGCGACGCCATGCAACTCCGAAAAAAAACACTATTAATCATCGGTGCAGCGCTGATCAGCCTGATTCTGGTTCTCTATGCCACTGCATCAACCATTTTGCTGCACGATTTTCACAACCTGGAGGCACAGTACGTCCGCCAGGATGTTGCGCGGGCTTTGGACGCATTAGATGACGACTTGTCGAATTTAGACACCAGCGCCCAAGATTACGCCGAGTGGGACGATACTTATTCTTTCGTCGCTACACGGAACGAGGATTTTGTAAAATCAAATTTCGTCGATTCGACATTTGTTTACTTGAGACTAAACTTATTGGTGCTGCTGGACTCCAGCGGTAAGACGATCTTCAGCAAAGGTTTCGACCTGAAATCCAAAACCGAAATCCCGATTCCCGAAAGCTTAAAACAGCACTTGACCGAGGCGGTGCTAGACTCCTCGACAGTCGATGGCGATCGCCTAGCCGCCAAAACAGGCGTCCTCACCCTGCCAGAAGCCAGGCTGCTGATTGCCTCAAAGCCCATCTTCAACAGCAACGCCCAAGGCCCGGCGCGCGGGACGCTGATCCTGGGACGCTACCTCGACAGCAGCGAAATCGGTTTACTTTCAGAACTGACTCACCTGTCAGTGGATTTTAGATTGCCGAGTTTAGATTTTAAAGTGGGAGCCACGAACTACTCCGGGCAAGGCGCCAAGGCGATGGCTCGATCGAGCCAGGATTTGGAAAATCTCAAACTCAAAATTTCCAACCTCAAATCAGTAGAAATTTTAGTGGAGCCGCTCAGCGACAGCTTAGTCGCAGGATACGCCCTGATTCGCGACATCCGCGGCAACCTAGCGCTGCTGCTGCGAGTAGAGGCAGAGCGCATCATCTACCGCCAAGGTCAGGCTACCTTGGAGCTGTTTACCTTCTCAATACTGGCAGTAGGTTTAGTATTTAGCGCGATCGCCCTGCTGTTGCTAGAAAAATTAGTCTTGGCGAGATTGGCTTCCTTGAGCACCAGCGTCAGCAACATCGCAGCCAACGGCGACCCAGACTTGCGCGTTCATATGGCCGGAGCAGATGAACTCGCAAGCTTGGCCGACACCATCAACCGAATGCTAGAAGCATTGAGCAATTCTCAAGTCGAACGCAATGAAAGCGAAGACCGCTATCGGTTGATGGCAGAGAACTCAACCGACATGATCACCAGACACGACCCCAAAGGCGTGTTTGTTTACGTCTCCCCCGCCAGCCGCGCTTTGCTGGGATACGAACCTTGGGAACTCATCGGCCGTGTCCCCAACGATTATTTCCACCCCGACGATTTAGAAATCATCGCCAAAGCTCACTGGAAAGTCCTGGCGCTCCCAGTTACTTACACCGTCAGCTACCGCATCCGCCGCAAAGACGGCAAATACATTTGGTTTGAAACCACCGGCCGCACGATTAGCGATCCCCAAACCGGCGAAGTGCAAGAAATTATCGGCATTTCCCGCGACATCAGCGTGCGCAAGCAAACAGAACAAGAACTGCGAGAAAGCGAAGCTGCAATTAAAGCTTTGTACCAAGTGACATCGGCTCCCCGTACAGACCCGCTCAACCACCTCTCTACCTTTGATTTGCGCCTCCAAGAACTGCTGGCAATGGGATGCCGGCATTTAGGCCTGCCCGTGGGAATTTTGTCCCGCATTCAAGGCGATAACTATCAAATAATGGCTGTTGAGTGTCCCGACGGGTCGATCGTCAAAGAACAAATCTATGAGCTGGAAAAAACCTTCTGCGTGGCTACGGCAATGGCAAAAGAACCGATTTACTTTGAGTCGGTGAGATTTTCGGGTTTGTCCTTCAACACGGACGCTCCAGCCTTCAAAATCGAAGCTTACATGGGCATTCCCGTCACGGTGGCAGGTGAAGTTTACGGCACTCTGTGCTTCTTTTCTCCGACAGCAGTGACAGAACCGTTCCGAGCTGTAGACAGAGAGTTGATGAAACTGATGGCTCAGTGGGTGGGAAGCGAACTCGAACGCCAGCAAACCGACGTAGATTTGGCAAAAGCTCGCGATCAAGCACTGGCCGCTACTAGAGCCAAAAGCGAATTTTTAGCCACGATGAGCCACGAAATTCGCACTCCGATGAATGGAGTCATCGGCATGACCGGTTTGCTGCTGGATACCCGCTTAACTCGCGAACAGCGCGATTTTGTAGAAACCATCCGCAGCAGCGGCGATGCCTTGCTGACGCTGATCAACGATATTTTAGATTTCTCGAAAATTGAGTCGGGCAAATTGGACTTGGAGGAACATCCGTTTGACATCCGCACTTGCATTGAGGAATCTCTAGACTTGGTAGCTGCCAAAGCGGCACAAAAAAAACTGGAAGTGGGTTACTTGATCGATCGTGCAGTACCAGCAACGGCGATCGGCGACAGCACCCGCTTGAGGCAAATTTTAATCAACTTGCTCAGCAATGCTGTTAAATTTACCGAAGCTGGAGAAGTGGTGGTTTCGGTGGCTGCAAAAAAGATTTCAGTGCCGGCGGCCAACGCTAAAGAACCGCCAGCAATTAATGGCGAACCGCTAGCAATTAACCAAGCATACGAAATACAATTTGCGGTCAAAGATACCGGTATCGGCATTCCGAGCGATCGCATGGATCGGCTATTTAAATCTTTCAGCCAGGTTGATTCTTCCACGAGCCGGCAGTACGGCGGTACCGGATTGGGTTTGGCAATTAGCAAGCGTTTGGCCGAAATGATGGGCGGCAGGATGTGGGTGGAAAGTATGGGTAGTCTGGCGGGCAATCCTCCCGCAGATTTCAAATCGGCAGCTTTTGATTTGGCATGGGGAGAATCTTGCGAAATTGCCGAAAAATATTGCTATGGCAAATCTGTAGTCAGCAACAAGCCGATCGGCCAAAATGCCAAATCCGTTGGCTCTACTTTTTATTTCAGCACGATCGTTTCTGGCTGCAACAGTTCTTTGCTAGCTAACTTGAGCAATTCTCAACCTGAATTAGCTGGCAAGCGAGTGTTAATTGTCGATGACAATGCTACCAACCGCAGAATTTTGACTCTCCAAGCTCAGTCTTGGGGAATGGTGGCTAGGGCTTCAGCTTCGGCTCGTTTGGCTTTAGATTGGCTGGCTGCTAAAGAGGTGTTTGACTTGGCAGTTTTGGATATGCAAATGCCGGAAATGGACGGGTTGGCTTTAGCTGCCCAAATTCGCCGATATCCTGATTGCGAAAAGTTGCCGTTAGTCATGCTAACTTCGATCGGCAGGCAAGAAATTAACACCCCTACTATTGAGGTTGATTTTGCTGCTTTTTTGAATAAACCGATCAAACAATCTCAGCTTTACAATGTTTTAATCAATATTTTTGGGGAACAGACAAATGAATTTAGAGGGCAGCGCACCAGCCGGCCTTTCTTGCAAAGCATACCCGTGCTGGCCGAGAACTTACCCCTGCGGATTCTGTTGGCTGACGATCATTTGGTGAATCAGAAGGTGGCTTTGCAAATTTTGCAGCGGATGGGGTATCGCGCGGATGTGGCGGGAAACGGTATCGAAGTGCTCGAAGCTTTGCGCCGCCAGCCTTACGATGTGGTGTTGATGGACGTGCAAATGCCGGAAATGGACGGACTGGAAACTACCCGCCGCATCCGCGAGCAATTTTCAGGAGATTTAACCTTAGAAAATCCCAGGGGAGAATCAGAAGTTTCCCCAACAGACGAGCAATCTAGTAATCTAAACTCGACAAACAATCCCACGGGAGAATCAGAAGTTTCCGCAACTGATGAGCAATCTAATAATCGAAAATCCCGAATCCAAAATCCAAAATTGACTGACGAGGAATCTAACAATCGAAAATCGAAAATCGAAAATCGAAAATCGACGAGGCCTTGGATTGTGGCAATGACGGCAAACGCGATGCAGGGCGATCGCGAAGAGTGTATGGCTGCGGGGATGGACGACTATTTAAGCAAGCCGATAGCTATTGAGCAGTTGGTGCGAGCTTTGATCGCCTGTAAATCTCAATTAAACTCCGCATTCGATCACCTCCAGCCGATTGTTTGTGTGAACTCACAGGCGGAACATATCGGAGGAACGAGTGAATTAGAAGTGCGATCGAATGTGGCTGTTGCGGGAAATTCACAACTGACAATTCCCAATTCGCCCGCAGTCGTCGAGTGGGCTCAATCAAATCTCGATCGGGCTTTGTCAGAGAGCCATGATTCCCTGAGTGCCAAGATTATAGATGGACTGCGAGAAGTGGAAGCTTTGGACGAGGCGATCGAGATTTACCTCGAAACAGCTCCCGAACTGCTGCGAGGCATCTCTATAGCCCTGGGCAACGCCGATCCGCTGGCTTTGCAGCGCTCGGCTCACTCTTTGAAGTCGATTAGCGGTACTCTTGGTGCTTTTCGCTTGTTTGAGCTGTGCGAGGAACTCGAAATCATGGGCCGCATCGGAACAGAGGCGAACCAGCCTTTACCTGGTCCGGCCAGCGCGCTTTTAGAACAGATTGAGGCCGAGTATCAAAGAGTCGAAACGGCATTGAAAATAGAAAGGCAGTCTGTTAACTATTAACTTACTTCCGAGTGACCAAAACCCAATCGTCCGCTGTTTTCAGAATTTCAGCATTCTGCAAACCTAAATGTTTTAAAACAGGTTTTTCTAACAGAAAATAAGGTTGAGGAAGAGATTGCCATTTCTGTTTGAGCGTTGGCGCGTCGGCGACAATAACTTGGCGTTCGCTGTAAAAATTCAGCGATGGACGGCCCAAGCGGTGAGAAGTAAACACCTGTTGACCTGCCGGAGTTCCTGTGCGGACAATTTCGGCGATCGGCTTAACCGGATAATCCTCGGCCAGTTCCCAAACCCAGTTATCTGAAGCGACCAATACCAACAGCGTCAGGTAAGTTCCCCAAATTAACACTAATATAAACTGCCGGTCTTTGCGGTGCAGCAATACGGCAGCCAGTGTCATTGTCAAAGCTACGAATACCAGCATTAACTGCAAATCTCGCTCGATCGGCACAATGTATTTCCCAATTTGCACTAAGCCACTGAAGTAAATGCAGCCGACAACACCAACTACAGCCAGCACTGCCAAAATCGCGGGATGAGGCAACAAAGAAATAGCATCAAAATGTTCTTCTGCTTCCTCTTTGACCGGCTCTGGCGGCACCGACAGTTGCTCCCAAACTTCAGCGAGATAGCTGCCAACAGCTAGAGCAAAAGCTGGATAAACTGGCAAAACATACCAAGGCAATTTAGTATTCATCACAGAAATAGCCAGCAGATATACTCCTGTCCAAACCAACACTAATTTTGGTCCGGGAAAACTGCGATTTTCCCAACTCAAACGCAGCCCTTGTAGCCAAAATAACTGCCACGGCCAAGCTAATTTTAAAATTTCTAAAAGATAATACCAGGGCGGGCCTTTGTGATTGCTCACAGGTTCCGCAATGCGCCGGAAAGATTCGTTAACTAAATTAGCGTGGATGAAATATTGGCCGTAGTGCACCCATTGGGCAAAATACCAAGCAGCTACTGGGAAAGTTCCGATCGCCAATCCGCCCCAAAGATACCCAGAAGTGAGGAGTCGCGGGGTATCCCAAACCAAAAAAATACAGCCGATCGCGGCCAGCAGCAGCCCCAACATGAGGCCCTTAGTCAGGCAAATGAGTCCGAACCCAATTCCCGCTCCCAAAGTGTAGCGCAAGTCGCGGCGCGATCGTAGCAAACACCACACTGCCCCGAGCAAAAAACATAAAACTGCTCCATCCAACATCGCCAAACGTCCATGCCGCACCACCGGTAGCAGCGTCAGATAAACGAAGGCAGAAAAAATGGATCTCGAACGCTGCGGAAACAACTCCCTGCCAATGGCGTAAAGCAGCGGCACTGAAGCGGCCGTCAGCATCGCCGGTACTAACCTCGCCGTGAATTCACTGACACCGCCGACGGCAAAACACAGGCCGATTAGCCAGTGTACCAGCGGTGGTTTGTTCAAATAAGGCATTGAGTCGATCGTCGGATACAGCCAATTTAAGTTGCCGCGCCAAATTTCGCGGCTTACCTGCGCTGCAATGCCTTCATCCCAATCCCGCAACGCCACGCCGCCTAGATTCAGCCCGAAAATCAGCACCGCAGCCAACAGAAAAGCCAGCATCCACAGTTTGTCTGTAAAGCGGTCATTCCAGCGGTTTTTCGGTTTGCGGCCCAGGAATGGAAAGATTTCTGACATAAGTTAAGAGAGTTTTTAGCGTCCCAAACTGAAGGTAAACTTAGACAGCAGTTATTTGCGACAAAGAAAATACCATGAACTTGCCTGTAATTATAGATATTATCATTGGCTTAGTCTTTATCTACCTGACTTTAAGCTTGCTAGCTTCGGAAATTCAGGAACTGATTGCTACTGTTTTGCAGTGGCGGGCGGAACATTTAAAGAAGTCGATCGAAGTGCTGATTTCTGGCGGCAGCGAAGGCGCGAAAGATCCCCTGCAATTTCAGCGAGTCGGACAGTTGGCTCATTCGATTTACGCCAATCCGATTATCAAGGATTTGAATCAGGGAGCCAAAGGGCTTTTATCAGAGGGATTCCGCTCTGTTACGCACCGCATGGGGGATTTTTACCACGGGCTTACGGGTACTAAAAATGTTTTTGGCAATAAATCCACTGGGCCTTCTTATATTCCAGCAGAGTGTTTTTCGGCTAGCCTTTTGGATACTTTAAAAATTTCTAATTTGATCGGCTCTATCTCTAAAGCCCGATTGGAAAAATTTAAAAATTTACAGTTGGCACAAATTCAACTGATTGGAGAGAGTCTGAATCTGCCGGAGTCTACTAAACCGATTATCCAGCAAGAATTTAGCTGGCTTACTGCGGAGTTTAATCGAGTTGTTGAAGATTATAAAAACGATTTGGTAAGTTTGAACAACAGCTTGGACCGGATGTCTGAAAAGCTAGGATTTTATATTAAGGATTCTCAGGTTTATCTACCAGAAACCGAGCTGGCAGGAAGAGAATTTCAGAGGCAGATGGCATTTGTTAAGGCTCGTTTTGACAGCGAATTTGAGCGGGAGGCGCTGCGAGGGCAACTGCAACCGAGTTTGAGCCATCTGTTAAATACATTTAGGAAAAATCAGGATACCGTAGCAGAAATTATGGATCTGAAAGAAGACAGTCGGATTTACAAACAAATTCAAGAAACCTTGGACATTATGCCAGAATCAGTGAAACGCAGCCTTTATATTTTAGCGCAGCGCGCTGAAAAAGGCGGCGGAGATACTCAAGAGCAGTTGCAGCGGTTTCAGAAAGAAATTGAAATTTGGTTTGACCAATCGATGCAGCGTGCTTCTGGCGTTTACAAGCGCAATGCCAGAGGGGTTGCGATTTTGCTCGGAACTGCGATCGCTGTCGCTGCTAATGCTGATAGCATTAATATTATTAATCGGTTGTCGAAGGATTCGATGCTGCGATCGACTGTTAATTTGTACGCTCAGCAGTTGGTGGCCAACAATGCTAAGGCTAAATCAAATAATTTAACCAGTCTGACAAAAGTTCAACAGGATGTCGATCGAGCTTTGGATCAGGTAGCTCTGCCTTTTGGATGGAGCGAACAGAACAGGTTAGAACGAGATAGGCAGGGGAATTTATTGTGGTCGGCTTTGATTGCCAAATTGTTTGGTTGGATATTGAGCGGGGTAGCTATTTCTATGGGAGCTGCTTTTTGGTTCGAGGCGCTCAACAAGATTATTAATATCCGCAATGCAGGGAAAAAACCGCCATCTCCTACAGAATCTTGAGCGGTGCAGTTTCCCGGCCAATCTACTCAGTGTCATACCCTTTTAGATTTTAGATTTTAGATGGGGGAATGACTGAAGACTATCGAGGTTTGAAGCACGGGCCTACAGTTGCATTCTTTTTTTAAAGTGGTATCACGGATAGGATATCGGATCGATCGGTAATTTCGCGTTGGCCGGAAGTAAGGGAAAACACGCAGAATATAAATTCCGTGCGATCGCGGATGGCAGTGCTGCAGAAATAGGGGAAACTGATAGATAGGTTAAATAAGAATGAGTGAAATAAACAAGGTCGCTGGCAGTTTCGGACGCTCAGACTCCAAGGCCGTATCTACCACTAAACTGCCTTTTGGAGGACAGAAGATGTTCATTTCTATGACGGAAACCACTCCCGCCTCGGAATACCGAAATACCCCATCCAAAAGCTTTGTATTCAATGACTCCAGCATCAATGACGGCGGATATTTGGTTTCCGAGATTTTGGCTGGGGAAGAAGGAATTTTACTCAACTCCAACTCTGACGGCATCGAGAAAATCACCTCGGCCCTTCAAAAATATGCCTCTATCCTTGGACAGATTTACAAAGTTTGCACAATTTCGGGTGCCAGATCGGGCAAACTGCAATTAGGCTTTGTTATCTTCAGCTCAGATTACCTCGAACCATACAAAAGCCAATTGCCAAAATGGCACAGTTCCCTTAGTAAAAAAAGCGGACTTGGTTCGTGTTATGCCGATCGAGATAGCGACACACTCGGCAACCGGGGCGGGCGCGATCGACTCTTTGGTAATAAGTAGAGTGATGTACTTGAGGGGGACTGGTCTGAAGGCAATTGTAATTAGGGGACGCAGGCGCGATCGAAATCAACGATTTGATATGACTCAATCTGCAATCAATCATATCAACTAACGATGAATAATTCTAATCACGTTTGCAGTCACGACGGCAGTCCTCACACTCTCCGCACCAGCACACCAACAACTTGATTGCCAGCGATTAACCGACACTTAATATCAGACTGTTTAGACTGTTAGTAAATGCGACAAAACCCACTTGGAATAAGTATTTGGGTGTATCGAAAATCTAGCAGCTTCCCAGCATATATAATTATTCAAAATGTACATAATTCAGTTTTTTTTTTGATGAAATACAGGTAGGACACGGTACTACCTTGTCCATCTACCTAAAATTACACACTCCAATGAAAACTACTAAATATAAATAAGAGGGGTTATTCATGGGGAAATTACCCCTACACTATTTCCTAATGCCTGAAATGATGGCTACCGTTAGCCAAATAAGGCTGAAAAAATCCGGCTGGTAGAAGCAGAATTTATTTGAATATTCCCGATACATTTGGCGATTTCTTCACGAGAGTAGGGGCTAAAAATCCTATTCGGCACCACCGCCAACAGGTAAATCAGGATAAAAATAAATTTAAAAATTTTAATTTTAATGTTGCACTTTATTCAAATTTGGTGGTAAAATGTAATCAAATAAGGCGGATGAGATTAATATGGGGTGTATCTACCAATAATGCCCTTAATGGAGTCTCAAATATGAGTCCTACGTTCGCTCAAGTTAACTCACAATCTTCTTTGGAAAAACGACCCCCGCACTCCTTAGTCTTCATTGACTCCGGCGTGAAAGATTACGAGTCGATTCTAGCGGGAGTGCTGCCGGGACAGCAGGTAGTAATACTCGATAGCACCAAAAACGGCATCGAACAAATCACCTCTGAAATTGAAAAATATGCCTCTACTAACGGGGCGATAGACTCGGTTCACATTATTTCTCACGGCAGCTCTGGCAGCCTACAATTAGGCAATACCGCTCTGGGTTCAGATAACATAGAGCAATACAAAAGCCAGTTGGAAAAGTGGCAAACTTC
This sequence comes from Microcoleus sp. FACHB-61, assembly GCA_014695295.1. Taxonomy (GTDB): domain Bacteria; phylum Cyanobacteriota; class Cyanobacteriia; order Cyanobacteriales; family Microcoleaceae; genus Microcoleus. The sequence goes on from JACJNY010000055.1 coordinate 29,590, forward strand.
ACTAGCCCCACAAGCAGACATCATGCTGTACGGGTGCGATGTAGCCGCCGGTACAGGTGCTAATTTCGTCGATCGATTCAGTCAATTAACCGGAGCTGACGTTGCCGCATCCACCAACATAACTGGCCGCGACGGCGACTGGAATTTAGAATTTGCTGAGGGCAAAATTGAATCCTCCTTAGCCTTGGGGCCCGAGGCTATGGCAAGTTACCAAAGTAATTTAGCTACTATCGTGGTAGCCAACAATAGCGATAGCGGGCCCGGTTCATTAAGGGCTGCGATCGCCACCGCTGTTGCAGGCGATATAATTACCTTCGCTCCAGGTTTAGCCAGCCAAATCATTACCCTCACCAGCGGTCAACTCGATATTCCAGTTGGCAAAAACATCACCATTGACGGCGCCGCCGCACCGGGTTTAACCATCAGCGGCAACAACGCATCCCGCGCCTTTTTTGTCAATGCCAACGTTGCGACTGCTACCACTTTTGGTGTCAAAAACCTCATTATTACTAACGGCAAAACTACCGATCGAGGGGGCGCGATCGGCACAACCGACGAAGTAAACCTCACAGTAGACAATGTTCAGTTCAACAACAACGTCGCCGATAAAGGCGGTGGGGCAATTTTCGGCAATTTCAACAATACTCTGACTGTTACCAACAGTAAATTCAACGGCAACGTAGCCACCTCCGCTAATGATGAACGCGGTGCAGGTGCGATCGGCTTTTTGAGTTTCAAAACTATTACAGTCACCAACAGCGACTTCACCAACAACAAAGGAATTAACGGCGGGGCGATTAACAGCCTTCAAGGTAAGCTGACAATTGACAACTCCCGATTCATCGGCAACGACACCACCGCAGCCGTTTTCGCCCCAACCGATCCCAACGGCAATTCTTTCTTAAGGGGTTTCGGCGGCGCACTTTATACCGATCGAGCCAGCAATCCCAGCGAAGCTTCCGGCACCATTAAGATCACCAAAAGTGTATTTCAAGACAACAAAGGGCGAGGCGAAGGCGGAGCAGCTTATCTGTTTACCGGCACGCAAGATAGCGTAAGTATTGCAGACAGCACCTTCCAAAACAACGAAATTCTGGCGCTTCCCGGTGGCAACAACGGAGTTGGAGGCGGGTTGGTGAACTTGAGCAACGGCCTCAACAAAGGACTTACGGTCTCCAACACCACCTTTGCTGGCAACAAAGCCCCCGCTCAAGGTGGCGCAATGTGGATCATGGATGCGCCTACCACGGTTACCAACAGCACCTTTTCTGGCAACCAAGTTACTGGGACTACCGACTTTTACGGGAATGTCGGCGGTGCAATGGCTCTTTATGCCCCCACAACCATCGTCAACACCACCATTGCCGATAATTCCGCCCGTTGGGTTGGTGGAGGCATCTCGGCTGCAGAAGGAAAGCCTGTCACCGTCAAGAACACGATTTTTTCTAACAACACGGCGGGGAATGAGTTTGGAATTCAGCAGCACACCAGCAGCGAATTAACCGACCAAGGAGGCAATTTTCAGTGGCCTGTCAAAAAAACCACTAACTTCAACGATTACAATGCGACAGCAAGTATTACGATCGCAGACCCCTTACTTGGCCCTTTGCAAAACCTCAACGGCGCTTTAGTCAGGCCGCTGCTGACAGGAAGTCCGGCAATTGATCAAGGGATTGCCACCGGCGCACCAGCTACGGATCAGCGTGGCCTGACTCGCCCTCAAGATGGCGACAGCATTCCAGGTGCGATCGTGGACAGCGGCTCTTTTGAATTGGGAGGTACTGTCGTCCCGACACCGGCACCAACTCCAACACCCGCGCCAACTCCGACACCGACACCGACTCCGGCGCCAACTCCGACGCCGGCGCCAACTCCGACACCGACACCGACTCCGGCGCCAACTCCAACGCCCGCGCCGACTCCAACTCCGACACCGACTCCGGCGCCAACTCCAACGCCCGCGCCAACTCCAACTCCGACACCGACTCCGGCGCCAACTCCAACGCCCGCGCCAACTCCAACTCCGACACCGACTCCGGCGCCAACTCCAACGCCCGCGCCAATTCCGACGGAGACTCCGACACCGACGCCCGCGCCAACACCAACTCCAACACCAACACCTGCGCCGACACCGACGCCCGCGCCAACACCAACTCCAACACCAACACCCGCGCCGACACCGACGCCCGCGCCAACTCCGACGCCCGCGCCGACACCTGCGCCGACACCAACACCCGCGCCAACTCCGACGCCCGCGCCGACACCTGCGCCGACACCAACACCCGCGCCAACTCCGACTCCGGCCTCGGATGGTTCCCTGCTCGATGACCTCAACCCCCCGGAATTAAACTCTGCCACCATCACCCCCAACCCCGTCCAACAAACTATCAACGGGGGCGACGGTACCGATTTCATCATGGGTGGCGGTATCAACGACTCGATTAACGGACTTGTCGGCAACGATATTCTCTACGGTATGGGCGGCAATGACAACATTGACGGCGGCGCAGATAACGACTTGCTCTTCGGCAATGAAGGCAGCGATTTCATCTCTGGCGGCGCTGGCAACGATACCATCTACGCTGGCAAAGATAATGACACTGTTGTTGGCGGAGATGGCGACGACTTTTTGAGGGGAGATCTCGCCAATGATACTGTTGCAGGCAGTGGTGGCAACGACAGCATTTTTGGCGGCAAAAATGACGATATCTTGCTCGGTGAAAATGGCGACGATTACATTTTAGGCAACTTAGGAAATGACACAATTAATGCTGGAAACGGCAACGATATTGCGTTTGGAAATGAAGGTGCAGACCTGATTTTTGGGTTATTGGGAAATGACACGCTTTACGGCGGCCAAGAAAACGGCAGTCTCGATGGCGGTGAGGGCAACGACTTGTTGTTCGGCGGCAATGAAAACGATGTGTTGTTCGGCAACACCGATAACGATACGCTAAAGGGTCGTGATGGTAATGATATCCTCAGCGGCGGTGCTGGTTCCGATTTCCTCAGCGGCGATGTTGGGGACGATACTTTAATCGGCGGTTCAGGAAATGATGTATTTGTGCTAACTCAAAGTTTGGGTAGCGACATCATTAGTGATTTCCGAAAGGGAGAGGATTTAATTGGGTTGAATCCTGCTTTGAGTTTCAATCAACTCAGCATCACTTCTAGCAACAATCAGACTTTGATTAGCGTGACTGACACCAATCAATTGTTAGCGAAGCTTAACGGTATTACGCCCGGTATCCTCACCGCTGGCGATTTCACTCAGGTAACAATCTAACTGCCTCGGGTAAGGTGCGCCATAAGCACCTTACTACCGGCGCAACATCGGGTAGGGTGCGCCACAAGCACCGCCCGAATAAAGCAAGCTTTCTCAAAAACTAAATTTTGGATTTTTCCGAACTTTTTGCAAGCGGAAAAACAAGTTAAATTAATCAAATTTTTAGGGAAATTTCCGGGTTTTAGCTAAGGTGAATGTATCAGGTACTAGCTAGAGCCATTCTAAGGAATTCGGAACTGCAGAAGATCTTTTTGGAATTTAGCATGACTAAGCGTAGACAAGGGTTTGATGCACTGCTTATCTCGCTAATGTACGCAAGGAAACCTACATAGAGAGGTAGCCCGTCCCGGACTATTTACATTACATCCTCTGCGGTTACTTGCGAAAAAATTCGCTATTATCACACAGCAAAAGCTGATTATAGAGACAAGTATCGGATTTCACTTAGGGAGAAAATTAAAGTTTTTCCCTAAATCTTAATCTCCCAGATGTATCACCGAGGTTTTAATTCTGCATCTCTAGCCTTCTGCATCTCTAGCCTTCTGCTTTCAAGGTGAATCTACCAGCAAATAGTAAACATTCTCATGGGTATGCCAAATGAGCTCAACTTTTGCCACCAACATAGATTCACAATCTGTTCTCCGCAATTCTCCTTCTAAATCTATTGTCTTCATTGATTCCGGCTTAGATGACTATCAAACTATTGCTGGCGGCGTGCTTCCCGGTGCAGAGATCATCATTTTAGATAAAAATGGCAATGGAGTCGAGCAAATTACTGCGAAACTGCAAAGAATTGCTGCGGCGGGAGGAACTGTAGACCAAGTTCACATTTTTTCTCACGGCAATTCTGGCAGCTTGCAGCTAGGTTCTGCGACGTTGAATGCGGATAATTTGCCGCAATATGAAAGCCAGTTGCAAGGGTGGCGAAATGCGCTGAGCGACAAAGCAGATATTGTGCTTTACGGTTGCGATGTTGCTGCGGGTTCGGGGAGCGATTTTGTCGATCGCCTGGGCGAGTTAACCGGGGCTGATATTGCCGCATCCAGCGATCGCACTGGCAGCGGTGGTAACTGGAATTTGGAGTTTGCCAAGGGTGATATTGAAGCACCGCTAGCTTTGACTCCAGAGGCAATGGCGGATTACCGAGGGGCTTTAGCAACTATTACCGTTACTAACACTAATGATAGCGGACCGGGTTCATTGAGAAGTGCGATCGCCTCCGCAGCCGCCGGCGATACCATTCAATTTGCCTCTACTCTTGCCAACCAAACAATTACTCTCTCGAACGGCCAACTTGTCATCAACAAAAACTTGATAATTGATGCAGTTGGTGCGACAAATTTAACCATCAGTGGCAACAATGCTTCGCGGGTTATCCTCACAGAAGGTGCAACAAATGTTACTCTAAAAAACCTGATTGTTGCCAACGGCAAAGTTTCTGGTACTGACCCAAATAATCAGACAACTAGCGCCGGTGGCGGCATTCAAACAGGAGGTAGCAGCACTTTAACTTTAGAAAATTGCCAAGTCAATAATAATGTTGCCGGTTTTGGTGGCGGCATTTACACGGGTTTCCGCAGCACGACGACTGTAATTAACAGCAAGTTTAGCGGCAATGACGGTTCGCTAGCGGATAATACCGAACGCGGTGGCGGCGCGATCGCAACCAAAAGCGGGGGTGTTCTGACTATCAGAGATAGCGAATTTACCAACAACAAAGGCAGCTACGGCGGAGCTGTTAATAACCTGTTGGGCAGCATGACGATCGAAAACTCTAAATTCACCGGCAACGTGACAGATAAAGGCGTTGGCGGGGCAGTTTACGTCGATGGCGCTAATGCTTCGGGCCCCAATGCAACCCCTGGCCCTGTTCCCGGAAATATTGTCATCCGCAACAGCGTTTTTGATGGCAATATCGGAGCGAGAGAAGGAGGCGCAGCCTTTCTGTTTGGTTATTTGCAAGATAAAGTGATCTTGGAAAATAGCACTTTTATTAACAATAAAGCTGTTAAAGATCCAGCAGGAGTTGGAGGTTCGGGAGGCGCAGTCCGTCACGGAAATACCGAACTTACTGTAACAAACTCCACTTTTGCTAATAACCAAGCTGAAGATAATGGGGGCGGTTTGTGGTCGGGAGAGAATGGAAACATCAACATTGTCAACAGTACCTTTTCCGGCAACAGCGCTGCTAAGCAGGGCGGAGCAATGGTTGTCGCTAACAGAGATTCCTTTTCGACTAACATCGTCAATTCGACTATTGCTAAGAATACCGCTGAATTTTCGGGAGGTATTGCTACTTTTAACGATCCTGTGAAATCGCCAATTACTGTCAAGAATTCGATTTTTGATAGGAATACGGCAAGTAATCCTTTTAAAAATAGGCAGCACACTGGACGGGAGCTCATCGATGGGGGAAACAATCTTCAATTTCCTGCTAAACTGACCGTGGGAGATCCTAATGATAGTAATGTTACGGCAAGTATTAAGATCGCAGACCCCTTACTTGGCCCTTTGCAAAATATTAACGGCGCTTTTGTGCTGCCGCTGCTAACAGGAAGTCCGGCAATTGATACCGGTACTGGTGCGGGCGCGCCGACTGCGGATCAGCGCGGTGTGAGTCGCCCTCAAGATGGTGATAATAACGGAAGTGCGATCGTCGATATCGGCGCTTTTGAATTCACTACACTCACGCCGACTCCGACTCCGACGCCTACACCCGCGCCGACTCCGACTCCGACTGAGACTCCGACTCCGACGCCGACACCCGCGCCGACACCGACTCCGACTGAGACTCCGACTCCGACTCCAACGCCTACACCGGCGCCGACACCCACTCCGACTGAGACTCCGACTCCGACGCCTACACCGGCGCCGACTCCGACGCCTACACCGGCGCCCACACCCACTCCGACACCGGCGCCGACACCCACTCCGACACCGGCCCCAACTCCCACTCCGACACCCGCACCGACACCCACTCCGACACCCACTCCGACACCGGACACAGATGATTGCCTCTGCGATCGTGTCAGCGCCCCGGAATTAAACTCTGCTACCATTACTCCCAACCCCGTCGAGCAAACTATCAACGGCGGTAACGGTGTCGATTTCATCATGGGTGGCAGCATCAACGACTCGATTAACGGACTTGCCGGCAACGATACTCTTTACGGTATGGGCGGCAATGACAACATTGACGGCGGTGCAGATAACGACTCGCTCTTCGGCAATGAAGGCAGCGATTTCATCCAAGGCAATGAAGGCAACGATACTATCTATGCTGGCAAAGATAATGACACTGTTGTTGGCGGAGATGGCGAGGACTTTTTGAGGGGAGATATAGCCAATGATACTGTTGCCGGCGGTCTTGGCAACGACAGCATTTTTGGCGGTAAAGATGACGATATCTTGCTCGGTGAAGATGGATCCGACTACATTTTAGGCAACTTAGGGAATGACACAATTAATGCTGGAAACGGCAACGATATTGCCTTTGGCAATGAAGGTGCAGACCTGATTTTTGGCTTATTGGGAAATGACACACTTTACGGCGGCAAAGAAAACGACAGTCTCTGCGGCGGCGACGGTAACGACTTGCTGTTTGGTAACAATGATGCCGATGTTGTAGACGGTTGTCTCGACAACGATACGCTTTACGGCGGTAAGGGTAATGATATCATCAGCGGCGGTGGTGGTTCCGATTTCCTCAGCGGCGATGTAGGAGATGATACTTTGACTGGCGGTTCGGGAAATGATGTATTTCTGCTAAATCAAAGTGTGGGTAGCGACATCATTAGTGATTTCCGCAAAGGCGAGGACTTAATTGGGTTAAATTCCGGTTTTAGTTTTAATCAGCTCAGCATTACTTCTAGCAACAATCAGACTTTGATTAGTGTGAGTGATACTGGTCAATTGCTGGCAACATTGAACGGTGTAGTGGCGGGTACTCTTGCTGCTAGCGATTTCATTACTCTGTAGTTATTATACCAAATCCGGCTTGGCTACTCCCTTTATCCTTCGGCGGTTGAAACCGCTACTACAAAAACTCTCGTTCGAGCAGAGGGGACTAACAGATAAAGGGAGTATTTAAGCCGAATTTAGTATTAGAGCAGATTCCGATAAAGAGTATCCAATGTAGAGAAATCTTATATAATATTCTGATGCTCTAGCCACACAGATTAATCAATTATTCCTAATAAAGCTGACTTAATATTATTGCGTCCCAATGCGCGAGCAATCATCAACAGGGAAATCCAGAGTAAGCATTTTATCAATTTCTCGATAAATATAAAGATTTTATTTTCAGGAAATTTGACGAGCAAGATATCTTCTATAAAATGACTCTATCTCTGAAGCAGGGAGATATTTTCTTCATTTCGCCACCAGGTTTTTAAGTTAATTTATTCTAAAAGACTGAAACTGCGACACAGTTCCCCAACGATTCCTTTATACCACTGTAGAGGGGTGATATTTTTGCTGCCAATACGGGTCATGTCAATGGTGCTACATTAAAAAGCTTCATTTTGCAGTCGATGTTGAGTGCGGACTAAGAGAGAAAATTTCCCATTTGTCGCGAGTTTAGGACGTAACAAAATTCGCCAGCTTTTAAAGTTCATAGAGTTCGGAATCTGCTTGTCTTACTACGTAGGTAGGTGCATTATTAGCGAGACTGCCGCCGATTTGCTATTGGTAATTCTTCATCATTTTGAGTTAAAATTTTCTGATTATTTAGCGATCGCCTGAGGCTTCAAATAACTGGGGGCTTTGAAACGGCCAAACAGTTTTTAGTGGCGAGTTGCAATCTTACTACCAAAAGTGCCGATGCCGTCACAGAGGTGGCGATCGCCCTTTTCCACCGCCCCATTCGTCCGCAAATAATCCCGCACCCAGTCGCATCCATACTGGAGGAAATCGAGCTGGAAAATCGCCTCTAAATTCCACAAAATTGCTGTTTTGTCCTGACTGGCTGAAGCGATTAACTTCCCATCTGGGCTAAAGCTGACTCCGAATACCCCATCGCTATGTCCCTTTAAGGTTTCAAGCTCTTGACCGTCGTAGCTCCAAAGTTTAACTGTGCCGTCGAAACTTGCCGAGGCGATCGTTTTTCCATCGGGGCTAAATGCCACTCCAAACACCCCATTTTTGTGTCCCTTTAAGGCTGTTATTTCTGTACCGTCCCGTCGCCAAAGTCTCACCATGCTATCCATACCTGCTGAAGCGATCGTCTTGCCATCAGGGCTAAATGCCACTCCAGCTACCTGACGGCGATGGCTTGTTAAAGTGTGTAGAAGCTTGTAGGTGGGCTTTCCAGATGCGATCGCATTATCCCACTGCCAAAGTTTGACAGTGCCGTCCACGCTAGCTGAGGCAATGAGCTTTCCGTCGGGGCTAAAGGCAACTCCGTTAATATGATCGGTATGCCCTTTGAGAGTTGCCAATTCAGTGCCGTCAATTCTCCAGACTTTAACGGTTTTGTCCTCACCCACCGAAGCGAGTGACTGCCCATCTGGATGGAAATCAACGGCGAATACTCTGCCTTGATGTCCGGTGAAAGTCTGGAGTAAGGTGCCATCCAGTCGCCACAACCGTACAGTGCTGTCATAACCGCCTGTAGCAATGGTATTTCCGTTTGGGCTGAAATCTACTCCGAAAACTTTATCGGCTTGTTTAGGGAAAGTGCGAATTAAGCTACCATCAAGCCGCCAAAGTTTAACTGTATTGTCACGACTGGCGGTGGCAATTGTCTTACCATCAGGACTAAATTTTATGGTGTAAATTGATGCTTGATGTCCGTTAAGAGTCTGGAGCAAACTGTCATCAAGCTTCCAAAGTGCGATCGGGCCATCCCAACTGGAGGAGGCGAGAATTTGTCCGTCAGGACTCCAAGTCACTCCAGAGACAACATCCTTGGCGACTGGCAGGGTTTTTACGAGAGTCCCGTCAAGCTTCCAAAGTTTGACTGTTCTGTCAAGACTTGCCGAAGCGAGCAAACTACCTTGAGGGTTAAAAGCGATTTTGCCTACTGCATCGCTGTGTCCAGCTAGGGTTTGGACTAAAGTTCCATCAAGATGCCAAAGTTTGACCGTTTTATCCCAACTCGCCGAGGCGATGAGATTTCCTTGAGGGCTGAAGGCAACATTCCTGACTCTATCCGTATGTCCGGTGATAGTTCTTATCATTTTACCGTCTGCATTCCAGAGTTTGATGGTTTGATCTTTAGAAGCAGATGCAATGGTTTGACTGTCAGGGCTAAAGGCAATGCTGTCAACTTCATCGGTATGTCCGGTGAGAGTTCTCAGCAGTTTGCCGTCTGTACTCCAGAGTTTAACTGTTTTATCTTTAGAAGCGGAAGCAATAATCTGATTGTTAGGAGCGATCGCTACTTGTGTAATATCCTTGGTATGTCCTGTGAAGGTTTGCCATAAGGTATAATTCGGCTTGACCTTGGGTGATTTTGTACTGTTTTTGCGCCAAATTTTGATGGTCTTATCCCCAGAACCAGAAGCAATTAGATCCCCTCTGGGGTTAAATATGACTCCCCAAACTGTATTGTTGTGTCCTTGAAGCGTTCCTACTTTTGTACCATCTTTTTTCCAAATATCGATGGTTTTATCGGCAGAAGCTGAGGCGATGAGTTCCCCATCAGGACTGAATGCTACATCGTTAACCACATTATCATGCCCCGATAAGTGGTTATACTCAACTGCTCCATAAACAGCTTGATGGAGAGCTTCTTTAACTGAACGTTCGATATCTGGGTCTACAACACCTAACTTTTGCAGTTGTCGCTTTCCTCTGATAGCTTCTATTAATGCGTCTAATTTTTGGTTTGAGGCGAATAGTGCTTCGGAAGATTTGGCGATCGCTTTGATCTCGCTGATAGCAGTTTGCCGATACTGAAAATATACCGTTAGCCCCAATGCACAGACTAGAATTAATGCTATACTTACTACAAAAAGCAAAAATCTTTGTCGCTTGTAACTTTTTTTCTCTAGTGCTAATCTTTTTTGTTGCTCTATTAGCCTGGATTCAACTTCTTTAGCACGTTCTGCTTCTAAGACTCGCTGCATTTCTGTTCGGTCTAATTCTTCCGAAGCTACTAAAAATTGATAATCTAAGTCACTCAAACTTTTACCCTGGGCCCAAGCTTGAGAATTTTTTAATGCTTGTCCACGTAACAGTCGCGATTGATCGCTCTGCTTGGAAAATATCCAAGCATCAAAGGCTTGAGAGTAGGGACGTAAGGAACCGAGATGTTTTTCTACCCATTCTTGGTTAAATACTGCTTGATAAATGAGGTTTCTTACTTGTAAAAAACCTTGGTACTTTACTACCAAACCAGATAGTAAGAGTTCTACCTGTTCTCGTGAGTCATCAGTGGAGACTTGCACTCCTTGTAATATTTTTTGATAGATTCCAAGGAGTCTTCCAGCACGTTGTTCATTTCTCAGAATGCGATCGCGTATGGTTTTTAAATGCTCCGGTTCGTCCTGCGATTCCCATTTATCGATGATGCGCGACCGCACCAAACTATCGACCCAAAATGCCTCTGCTCCCGGGGGAATTTTTACTGATCCGCCCACTGTTTCAAGGCTAGCTCTGTACGCCAAATAGCAGAGTTTATGGGTGAGGAATGGCTGTCCTGAAGTCCAAGCTAATATTTGTTTGAGAACAGCATCAGGATTACTTACAGCGCTCTCTAATCCTTTAACTAATAGTTGGGATTCGGGCAGTTCAAAACCCTGCAAATCTATAGCGTGACCAATATTAAAAGGAGTGCGCTTTTTGTCAGCAATTAAATCGCTTGGCGTGGCTACTCCAAAAATTGCAAAACTAATGCGGTTATACTCTGGATTAATCGCTCGCTGATTGTAGCAAAACCGGATCAGGGCAAAAAAATCATCGACAGCGAAATCCAAACTGAGAATGCTATCGATTTCATCGATGAATATAAAGAGGCGCTCTTGAGGAAACTTGACCAGTAGGATATCTTCAATAAAATGGCTCAATCTTTGCAGAAACGAGACATCTTCTTCGTCGCGCCACCAGGTTTTAAAATTAACTTGCCCAAAAAGATTGAAGCCGCGCCACAAATCCGCGACCATTCCTTTATACCACTGTAAAGGGGTGATGTTTTCGCTACCAATGCGGGTCAGGTCAAGGGTGCTGCATTGAAAACCTTCTGCTTGCAGTCGGTGCAGGGTGCGGACTAAGAGAGAAGATTTGCCCATTTGTCGCGAGTTGAGGATGTAACAAAATTCCCCAGCTTTTAATGCTTCATACAGTTCGTAATCTGCTTGTCTTACTACGTATGTAGGCGCATTATTGGCGAGACTGCCCCCTATTTGGTATTGATAATTGTTCATCATTTTGAGTTAAGAGTTTCTGATTATTTAGCGATCGCCCACTGCATCGCACAAATGTCTATCCTCCTCCTTCACATCGGCATTTGTTCGCAAGTAATCTCGCACGCGATCGCAACCATCAGCCAACAAATCCACTTTCAAAACTCGCTCCACATCCCACAAAGTCAGCGTATTATCCTCACTCACAGAAGCCACAAATGACCCATCCCCACTATACACTACCCCCCGAATCGCCGCAGAGTTACCTCTGCTGAGCGTCGTTAATTCGGTACCGTCAAGCTTCCAAAACTTCAGCGTATTGTCTACACTACCAGAAGCAATAATATTACCATCCGGGCTAAACGCCACCCCCCATACCGCGGCCAGATGACCTTCCAGAGTTCTCAGTAACTTACCATCCACAGTCCAAAGCTTAATCGTATTGTCCCCGCTGCCAGAAGCCAGAAATTTACCGTCAGGGCTAAATGCCACCCTCCACACAGCAGCAGTATGAGCTTGAAAAGTTCTCACCAAAGTACCATCAAGCTTCCACAGCTTCACAGTACCATCCCCCCCTGCCGAGGCAATTAGCTGACCGTCAGGGCTAAATAACACCTGCCAAATAGGAGCATGATGTCCTGTCATAATAGTATGCAATAAAGTACCATCGGGCCGCCAAAGCTTGATAGTATTATCTTGACTTCCAGAAGCAAGAATTTGACCGTCAGGACTGAAAGCCAATGCAAAAACCGTAGTGTTATGACCTACCAAAGTTGCGATCGCTTTTCCGTTTCGAGTCCAGATATTCACCTTATTATCAATTCTGCCAGAAGCAATTAACTTGCCATCGCCACTCATGGCAACAGCATAAATCGCAGCCTTTTCGAGATCGAAAGTCGCCAGCAATTTGCCTTGCCGACTCCAAAGCTTAGTCGTGCCATCCTCGCTGCCTGTAGCAATTGTAGAACTATCCGAACTCAGTGCGATCGCCCAAATCCCGGCTTTATGTGCAGTAATCATCGTCCGCAATGGGTTTTGACTCTGCCACAGCCGCACCGTATTTTCTGCACCCGCCGAAGCAATAAAACTGCCGTCTGGGCTCCAAGCTATCCCCCAAATCCCAGCATTGTGACCTCTCAATGTCGTCCATTCTGTTCCGTCAAGATTCCAGAGTTTTACAGTTTGATCGCGACTTGCAGAAGCAAGAGTCTGACCATCTGGACTGAAAACAACTTCGGAGACTACAGCAGAATGACCTTCAAGCGTTCTAAGCAAAGTACCGTTTTTGTTCCAGAGTTTCACCGTTTTGTCTCCACTTGCTGAAGCCACAATCTGACCGTCTGGACTAAACGCTGCTGCAGATACCACAGAAGTATGACCCCGGAGAGTTCTTAACAGTTTGCCGTCTTTGTTCCAGAGTTTCACCGTTTTGTCTCCACTTGCCGTAACAATAGTCTGACCGTCTGGACTGAAAGCCACTGAGGTTACCCCAGCAGTATGACCCTGGAGAGTTCTTAACAGTTTGCCGTCTTTATTCCAGAGTTTCACCGTTTTGTCCATGCTGGCAGAGGCAATTGTTTGACCGTCGGGACTAAATGCCACTGTCCAGATACCAGCACTATGACCCTGAAAAGTTTTCAACAAAGTGCCGTTTCGCTGCCAAAGTTTTGCAGTTCCATCATCACTTCCAGAAGCAATAAACTGACCGTCCGGGCTAAATTTTACAGACCGAACGATCGCCTGATGACCTTTAATTGTTGCTATTTCCGTTCCGTCCCGACCCCAAACTTTAATAGTTTTATCCACACTTGTGGAGGCAATAAACTTACTGTCTGGACTAATGTGAATTCCTAAAGCTGCCATTTTATGTCCCGATAAACGGTTGTATTCAACCCCTTCATAAACCGCTTGACGCAATACATCGATCACTTTATCTTCAATGTTTTTATCTTTATTGCTTAAGTTTTGTAGTCGGCGCTTAGCTTTAATTGCTTCTATTAGTGCATCCAATGGGCGATTAGAGTCAAACAGTCCCTCCGAGGAAGAAACCAGCGCTTCAATTTCACTCATCCGAGCTTCGCGCTCACTAATGACGGCTCGGCGATACTGAAAATAACTTGTTACTCCTAAAGCACCGGCAAGCAGCAGTGCAATACTAACAGAAAATAGTAAGCGCCTCTGTCGTTTCGCTGCTTTTTTTTCTTGAATTAATCGCATTTGTTCCTCGGCCAGTCGCGCTTCCACTTCTTTGGTGCGTTCTGCTTCTAAAGCTTGTTGAACTTCTCGCCTATCTAGTTCGGCACTAGCAGCTAAGAACTGATAGTCAAGGTTACTCAAGCTTTTTTCCTGCGCCCAGATTTGACCATCTTTTAAGGCTTGTCCCCGCAAAAGTCGGGAAAAATCTGTTTGTTGTGAAGCAACCCAAGCATCGAAGGTTTGCGAGTAGGGGCGCAGTTGCCCTAATTGCTTCTCTACCCATTCGAGGTTAAAAACTTCAGCATAAACCCTGTTTCTCACCTGCAAATAACCATTGTTTTTGACAACTAATCCCGATAATAATAGTTCAATTTGTTCTGGTGAGTCATCAGTTGATACCCCTCCGGCTATTTGGCTAAAAGGTAGAAATCTTTCATTTCCTTGTAGGGGCAATTCTCCTGTAGTTGCCCTATAAAGATTTGGGTCAGGCACGGGATTGCTGGCCCTATAGTCCTCTTCAAAGCCCGACAATGAAACAGATCCGCTGGCTAAAAGGGGGTTAGATTGTAAAATTTGCTGGTAGATGCCGAGTAATCTGCCCGCGCGTTGTTCGTTGCGAATAATCCGCTCCTTTATGGTTTTTAAATGTTCCGGCTCATCCTGAGATTCCCATTTATTAATGATATTTTCTCGCACTAAACGATCTACCCAAACCTCTTCTGTTCCTGCTGGGATTGTTACTACTTTTTGCGGTGTAGTTTGAGTTGCCATGTAGGCTAAATAGCACAGTTTTTGCGTCAGAAATGGCTGCCCAGAAGTCCAAGCCAATATCTGTTTGAGAATAGGTTGATAATTATTGACTGCACTTGCCAATCCCGCCGCTAACGGCTGGGCTTCTTCTAGTTCAAAACCTCGTAAATTTATGGCTCGCCCAATATTAAAAGGAGTTCGTTTTTTATCAACAATTAAATCGCTAGGTGTTGCTACTCCAAATATTGCAAAAGTAATGCGATTATATTCTGGATTAATTGAGCGTTGATTATAGCAAAAGCGAATTAGGGCAAAAAAATCATCGACAGGGAAATCTAGACTGAGAACACTGTCAATTTCATCAATCAATATAATGATTTTTTGGTCAAAAAACTTGACCAACAAAATATCTTCAATAAAATGACTCAATCTTTGCAGAAATGATAAATCTTCTTCATCACGCCACCAGGTTTTTAAGTTAACTTGCCCTAAAAGATTGAAGCCGCGCCACAGTTCCCCAATCATGCCTTTATACCACTGTAAGGGAGTGATATTTTCGCTACCGATACGGGTCATGTCGATCGTGCTGCATTGAAAACCTTCGGCTTGCAGTCGGTGTAGGGTGCGGACTAAGAGAGAAGATTTGCCCATTTGTCGCGAGTTGAGGATGTAACAAAATTCACCAGCTTTTAAGGCTTCATAGAGTTCGGAATCTGCTTGTCTTACTACGTAGGTAGGGGCATCACTGGCGAGACTGCCTCCAATTTGGTATGTAACCTTGGTCATAAGGAAGAAGGAAGAAGGCAATAAAAGCAAGGGTTTCAGCAATTAAGAATATCCTAACTGTCGGGGCGGTTGCTATAACACCCCGCTCTAAATAAAGTTTTGCGAACCAAAGTATAAGCGGTATAACTCGCAGCTTAGAGTACAGCGATTGTTATCGATATGAATCAGCCCCATACTAATTAATTTAGAAGCTACTATCGGATCTAATTCCACGCCCCGCTCAGATTTTACCACTTGTTTAAGTGCAACCGCAAGTTCGGGATACTCTTGCAATGTCACCCAAAAGCTCCGCAAATAATCTTTATAAATTCCTGCTATTGTGGGAGCTTCTTGTAGTAGCTGATCTACCGTTAAACTGTTTTGACAGAGGTGGTAAAGAGCTAGCCGCACCAGATAAGGATGTCCCCCCACCATTGCCATTAGTCGCTCGGCATCAGGGCTATCTGTCCAATCCAGTCCGTGACGCTGCGCTAAAGCAAGTATCTGCTCTTCTGTGAAATAGGGCAATTGCAGCGGCAAACCGACATTAAAAGGCGATTCAGTAAGCTTTAAAGGAATATAAATTTCTGTGGAGTGAAGAACGATTAACCGCAGTTTTTCCAGGGATTCAATCCGTTTTGCTTCTTCATGCCAGCTTCGCAGCAGTGGCAAAAATTCTCTGGCAATTTTTGGATACTCAAAAATCCTGTTGACTTCATTTAAAGCTAAGACAAGAGGATTCTTTATTTCTGCTAATACATATTGTTGCAAATAGATGGTACAGCTTACTTTGCTACCCATATCTTCATCCCAATAATCATCTAATTGAGGTGGCAATCCTAGATAACGGCTGATGTTGGCACAAAACCACCGTAAAAATTTATCGAGGTTGTCTAAAACAGCTTCCTCGGCTTGCTGAAAATCTAAACTTACAGTTCGATAGCCAAGAGAACTCGCGCGAGCTAAAATCCGTAGCAGGAGCGAACTTTTACCCATCTTCCTGGGAGCTTTAACCCGCAGAACACTTCCAGGTTTGGCAATCTCTTGATACGCAAGTTCTTCAATTAGCGTGTGAGGGATATAAAATGGTGAACCGAGGGGCACGGGAGAGCCGGGATATTCTAAAGGTTTTGCTAGGCATTGGCTGCGGGTGAATTCTTGAATTAATTCTCGTTCCTCTACTGTCAGGGAACGTGATTCTAGAGAAGAGCGAAAATTTGATTTGCTAATAGGTTTTTGCAAGATTTCCGAGAGAGATTGCCACAAACCGGAGGCGATGTTTCTCAGGTAATGCTCTCCGTAATGAGAGGCAGATGCGATACTTGTATAAGTCTTTCCTTCCCAAACTTGGCGAAGTATAGTTTCTTGTACTGGATGTAACTCTTTTTGCGATCGGACACGAGTTAGCTGTAGTACCTCATCTATTGTCATAATTGGCAATTAGCGCGTAAGGGTATCGTTGATATTATCACTTATGATTGACTGTAAAGCCGATCGCCTGTTTGATTGCGACGCGAGCCTATAGCGAGATTTATCAGGGGATAACAGGTCAAATGCGTTAAATCTCACCGCAGCGCACCAATATCAATAAAGGATTCACTGGTCACTGAGCGCCATAACCCAATTTCAAGAGGTGCTGGCGGGGTTCCCTTTCAGCTAGCAGTGCTCAGTTTTTCTCGCTCGTTGACCAAAATGTCATGCAGGTGTCACAGTTGGCCGTGAAGCCACAATTAAAGATGTGACAGTTGACCTTGGTAAAGCTTAGTAGATTGATGTTAATTTAATTAAATGTAGTTTCGTCTCGCTGCATATACTCATCACAAGTGTTAAGTCCAAAAGCATAATTCTTCTTTTTGTGCTAGCCGATCTTTTTATTGTCCTGTAATCCTGTCTTAAAAAAATTAGCCACTAACCGAGTTGAATTAATGCCAATGGTTCATAAAATGTTCCCTAATTATTTTATTCCTCACGGTCATTGCTACTTGTGGAAGCCTGGATTAGTGGGGCTGCACATTTTGTCCGATGCTTTGATTGCCGTCGCTTATTTTTTGATACCTATCACGCTGATTTATATTGTCAAGAAGCGGAAAGATGTGCCGTTTGACTGGGTTTTCATGTTGTTTGGCTCTTTTATTATCTGCTGCGGTATTACCCATCTTATGGAAATATGGACGCTGTGGCATCCTAATTATTGGTTCTCTGGTTTCCTTAAAGGGATTACGGCGCTGATTTCGCTATGTACAGCAGCAGTGCTGGTGGAACTAATTCCAAAAATCTTGGCTATCCCCAGTCCCGATCAATTGGCGGCGGCAAATAGGGCTTTAAAAAATGAGATTGGCGATCGCAAACAAGCTCAAGAAGCACTCTCGAAATTAATGCTAGAATTGGAAAAACGGGTGATGGAGAGGACGATCGCTTTAAAATCAACCAATGAACTTTTGCAACAGGAAAATCGCGATCGCTCCTTGGCGGAAAATTCATTGCGGCATTCGGAAGCTAAACTGCTTGAACGAACTCAGCAGCTTGAGGAAACTCTGCAACAGCTCAAAGACGCCCAAACTCAACTCGTGCAAACTGAAAAAATGTCTTCTTTGGGACAAATGGTAGCTGGCGTTGCTCACGAAATCAATAACCCTGTTAACTTCATTTATGGCAATCTGATTCCGGCTGAGGAATACATTAAAGATATTTTGGAATTGATTAAGGCTTATCAAGTTTATTACCCCACTCCGGCGCCGGAAATTGCAGACAAGATTCACACTATCGAACTCGATTTTATTTTAAAAGACCTGCAAAAACTTTTTGGTTCTATCAAGATTGGAGCAGAGCGGATTAGGGAGATTGTTAAGTCTTTACGAACTTTCTCCCGATTAGACGAAGCCGATATGAAAAAGATCAATATCCATGAAGGTGTCGATAGCACTTTAATGATTTTGCAGCACCGCTTGAAAGAACAACCAAACCGTCCGCCTATCCAAGTGATTAAAGAGTATGGAAATTTGCCACTATTGGAATGCTATGCGGGACAGCTTAACCAAGTATTTATGAACATTTTGTCTAATGCTATTGATGCTTTAGAACAGAGTGTAGCGCAGGGGGATTTCACCACAGGCTATTGGGAAAATAATTTTCATGACTACTTACAAAACACCTATTGCCCACTGCTAAAAATTCGCATTCGCACGCTTTTAGTTGATGGCAAGTGGGTGCAGATTCACATTGCTGATAATGGTACTGGCATAGATTATGACGCGATCGCTAAAATTTACGATCCGTTTTATACGACGAAACCTATCGGTGCTGGTACCGGGCTGGGTTTGGCGATTTCTTATCAGATTATTCAAGCCCATCAAGGTTATTTGCGCTGCACTTCCGAGGTTGGGAGAGGTACTGAGTTTATCATTGAAATTCCTTTGCGATCGTCCCTGTGCGATTGCAACCAGGCCCAGAAGCAAGCTGTTATGAACAAGTTTTGTTTAGTGGGTAATAACTCATTCCGAATCTAGCTACAATTTTGAATCTATTTTCCTTTTTTGCCTAGCTTAGGCATCGTTCACATCAACATGATCTGCAAATAATAAATATTATGTGGGAATCACTCAAAAATATCTTTTCCCCAACTCAGTATATGCCTCACGGTCACTGCTATCTGTGGCAAACGCCTTTAGTGTGGCTGCACGTAACAGGGGACTTCTTAATTGCGATCGCCTACTATTCAATTCCGGCGATGCTGATTTATTTTATCCTCAAGCGGCGCGATGTCCCTTTTTTAGGAATATTCGCTTTATTTGGTGCATTTATTATTCTCTGCGGCACGGGTCACTTACTAGAAATTTGGACGTTGTGGCATTCCGCTTATTGGCTGTCGGGGATTGAAAAAGGAATTACTGCACTGGTTTCCTGCTACACAGCAGGCTCGATGGTAACACTATTGCCACAGTTTCTATCTTTAAAAACCCCACAAGAATTAGAGGCACTAAATCGCAAGTTGGAGAGTGAAATTGCTGTGCGTGAAGATGCACAATTAGCCTTGCGCTACGCTTATGATGACTTAGATATTAAAGTCCAAGAGCGTACCGCAGAGTTGACAAAAATAAACGGTTATTTAGAAGCAGAAATTCGAGAAAGAATAGCCGCTGAATCCACTTTGCGCGAACGAGAAGCTAGGTTAACAGAACAACAAAATGGCTTGCTAGAATTAGCCAAAACTTCTAGTATCTACGAGGGAAATATCAGCGAGGCCTTGAGAGAGATTACACAAATGGCAACCCGTACTCTGAATGTTGAGCGGGCAAGTATTTGGTTTTATCAGCAAGATAAATCCGCCATGTGCTGTGCCGATGTTTACGAACTGACGCCCAATCAACACAGCGGGGGTACAAAACTGAAAGTTGCTGAATATCCTAGCTATTTCCAAGCTTTGAATACAGAACAGGTGATCGCAGTGGTTGATGCCACAACCGATCCGCGCACCCTAGAATTTAGCGAATCTTATTTGAGGCCTTTAAACATCTCGTCGATGCTAGATGTTCCTATTACCCATCAAGGACAAATTGCGGGTGTAATTTGTTTAGAACATCAGGGAAAGCTGAGGAATTGGACGCTCGACGAACAAAGCTTCGCTAGCTATGTGGCCCAGATCGCAGCTTTAGCAATGGAAGCCCGCGATCGCAAGCAAGCCGAGTTAAAATTGCGTTCAGTCACCGAACGCTTGCAATATTTACTGGCGACTACTCCGGCGGTGATTTTTAGCTGCAAATTAGGGGGAAATTATGATGTAACATTTGTCAGCGATAATGTTGTTTCAATGATTGGTTACGAAGCCCGAGAATTGGTTGATGGTTCCTTTGATTGGCATAGCCTGGTTCATCCAGAAGATCGAGAGATTGTTGCTACTTCATACGCTCAGATATTGGAAAAAGAAGCGATTTCCTACGAATACCGCGAACGGCACAAAGACGGTAGTTATCGCTGGATATACGATGAGCTTAAGTTAGTCAAAGATGCTGCTGGCATACCTGTGGAGTGCGTTGGTTATGGAGTAGATATTACTGCTCGCAAACAGGCGGAACTAGCGTTGCAGCAGCAACTAAAAAGGGAGCGGCTCGTGAATTCCATTCAAGAGCGAATTCGTTCCTCTCTTAACCTAGAAGAAGTGCTGACAATGGCTGTGGAAGAAGTCCGCCAGTTTTTGTCAACAGACAGGACTATTATTTACCGCTTTAACCCTGATTGGAGTGGATTGGTAGCCGTCGAGTCGGTAGCCGTCGGTACGATGCCAATTTTGGGAATTGACATTAACGACTCTTGCTTTCGAGAAGGCTACATTTCTTTTTACGAGCAGGGAAACATTCGCGCGATTGACAATATTTATACGGCAGGTATTTCAGAGTGCCATATTAATTTACTGAGCGGTTTGGAAGTTAAAGCTAACCTCGTGGTTCCCCTTTTGCAAGGTGAAAAATTGTGGGGGCTACTCATTGCTCATCACTGCCGCAGTCCAAGACATTGGAACTCTTCTGAGATAGAATCTCTCAAGCAAATTTCCGTGCAGCTAGCAATTGCCATCCAGCAATGCACCCTTTTTGAACAAGCCAAAACAGAAATTGCCGAACGCAAATTGGCAGAAACAGCATTACAAAAAGCTGTCGTAGCTGCTGATACAGCTAACCGCGCCAAGAGCGAATTTCTTTCTTCTATGAGCCACGAATTGCGGACTCCCCTAAATGCCATTCTCGGATTTAGTCAGGTGATGGTGCGCGATTTATCTCTCAACAATCAACACCAGCAGCACCTAGAAATTATTAATCGCGCCGGCGAACACTTGCTTTCGCTAATTAATGACATTTTGGAAATGTCCAAAATTGAAGCTGGCAGAACTCAGCTTAATGAAAGCAGTTTTAATTTAATGCGCTTGCTAAAAACCTTAGAAGAAATGTTTCGATTAAAAGCTAAATCTAAGAAATTGCAGCTAAATTTGGAAGTGGGTGACGGTGTACCGCAGTTTGTTAGTGGAGATGAAGGTAAATTGCGCCAAATTTTGATTAATCTTGTAGGAAATGCGATCAAGTTTACAGAGATGGGTAGCGTTACTTTGCGAGTTAACAAGAAGGTAGAAGAAAGTTTGGGGGCTGAAAATGCAGAGTTTTCGGACACACCAACAAAACTTGCCGGCGCGGGTTCTGAACATTCCGAAAGCTTAGCGGTTGAAACCGCAGCTATACAAAAAAAACCCGGATGGTGCACTGGTTTTCATCAGTCCGAAAGCTTGGGGGACTGTGATTGTGTAGACGCGAATGACCTTCGCCCGGAATTCTTACGCCTTGAGTTTGAAATTGAAGATACTGGCCTTGGCATTGCCGCAGAAGAGATGAATAAGTTATTTGAACCATTTGAGCAAACAAAAACAGGTCAAAAATCTCAACAGGGGACTGGATTAGGTTTACCAATTAGCCGCAAATTTGTACAAATGATGGGAGGAGATATTACTGTCAGCAGTACACCTGAGTTGGGAAGTAAGTTTGTATTTGATATTAAAATCAAGCTTGCCACTCCCACCGAGATTAAAATTCTTAAACCGCAGAAAAAAGTAATTGGTTTAGCACCGAATCAACCAGAATACCGGATTTTGGTTGTTGACGATCGCGCCGATAATTGCCTAGTCATAGAGAGATTATTGTCACCACTAGGCATCCTCGTGCGAGAAGCTAGAGATGGTCAAGAAGCTATTGCTGTATGGGAGGATTGGCAACCGCACCTGATCTGGATGGATATGCAGATGCCTGTCATGAATGGCTATGAAGCCACCAGAAAAATTAAAGATCATCCTCTCGGAAAACAAACTGTAATAGTTGCTCTTACTGCTAGCGCTTTTGAAGAGGAACGACAAACTATTTTAGCAGCAGGCTGCGATGATTTCATGCGTAAACCCTTCGAGGCAAATATATTATTTGCGAAGATGGAAGAATTTTTAGGAGTGCGCTACATTTACGAGGAATCTGTGGATGCACAAGTAGAAAATGAAAGCGACAGTAGGGAAGTGACCAGCAATCAATCTGTAGAATCACAAATCTGTCAAATGCCTCTTGAGTGGGTCGAGAAGATATCTCAGGCTGCTCATGAATGTTGCGACAATAAAATTCTCAAGTTGCTTGAGGAATTGCCTAGAGAATTTGCTTTAGCCGCAGAAGTTTTAACTACTTTAGTGCAGGATTTCCTGTTTGACGATATTATCGATCTAGCGCAATCGGCAGTTACGGCGGTGAGAATGCCAGTTCCCAACTAATCTCAACTTAGGAGGATTGCCTATTGAAACAAGACTTAACATTAATCCCCTACAACCTGTCCCTGCCCTCTATTGGTAGGAGAAAAAATCTGATTTTATACTGTTTTGTTTTTGGGGAGAGCGAATTATTAAGTGTTAATATCTTTGATCTTAGGAAACTACCGTGAGCTCTCGCATGGACAGCAATCAATCTCCTACAACTCAAGCCAACATTTTAGTAGTTGATGATAAGCCCGATAACGTGCGGCTTTTATCTACAATCTTGACGGAACAAGGGTATCAGGTTCGTAAAGCGCTGAACGGGCAAAGGGCGATCGCTACAGTGCTGGAGTTTCCGCCGACTCTAATTTTGCTGGACGTGATGATGCCAGAGATGAATGGATATGAGGTATGTGCAAAGTTGAAAGCTTCTCCAAAAACCAGTTCCATTCCCGTGATTTTCTTAAGCGCCTTAGATGACGTTTTAGATAAGGTGAAAGCCTTTGAGGTGGGAGCGGTTGACTATATTACTAAACCTTTTCACGGTAAAGAAGTATTGGCACGAGTGGCAAATCAGTTAACAATTCAAAGTCAACAACAGTTACTTCAAGAGCACGCGAAGCAATTAAAAGAACTTGTCGAACGTTTGCAAAACGAAATTAAAGAACGGCAGGAGGTGGAGCTAGCTTTACGGGTTGCTCAAAAAAAGTCCGATCAATTATTGCTGAATATTTTACCAGCAGCGATTGTTGAAAATTTGAAAAAGGGCCAGGGTTCTCCTGCCCAGAGGTTTGAGTCAGCAACAGTTCTCTTTGCCGATATTGTCGATTTTACGTCTATTTCTGCTAGAGTTTTACCTCTAGAATTGGTAAAGGTACTGAACGAGATTTTTTCAAGGTTTGACCAATTAACAGAAAAACACGGTTTGGAAAAAATTAAAACAATTGGAGATGCTTATATGGTAGCGGGGGGGTTGCCTGTGCCGAGGGCAGATCATGCAGAAGCGATCGCGAATATGGCTTTGGATATGCAGGAAGCGATCGCTGATTTTCAAACCGACAGAGGCGAACCCTTTCAAATTCGGATTGGCATTCATACAGGGCCAGTAGTTGCTGGCGTAATTGGCACTAAAAAATTTATTTATGACTTGTGGGGAGATACGGTTAATGTTGCTTCTCGGATGGAATGTCAAGGATTACCGGGGTATATTCAAGTTACTACTGCTATTTATGAGCTGTTAAAAGATCGGTATGTATTTGAGGAAAGAGGTTCGATCGCGGTTAAAGGTAAAGGAGAGATGATCGTCTATTGGTTAAAAGCTAAAAAAGTTAGTTCAAGCTAATTGATAAGTTAGGGATCGATTTACTTAAAAAATGAAAATAATTTGCAGTTTCACTTTTAAATTTTCGCGTACAATCTCTATGCGATCGATAAACTCTCGAAAATAGAACCGGCGTTCTGATTCTGATAAATCTAGCCAAAATTGGGGAAGAGAAACGGTTTGAGCAGTTTCTCGCAAATTCACTGGCGGCAGTTGCGCTAATTTGCTTTGCAGCTCCGCTATTTCCGTGCGGATTTTGTAGGATCTCAACTCTGCCGTTTCTGTGTCTAAAATGCCGCTTTCAATCAGGGCGGGAAGTTGCTCTAGGATTTCTTGTTTCGATGCGATCGCCGATTCAATTCCTGCTTTAATTCCGCTGATATCCGGCATTTGCAGCGCGGCGACAGCAGCGGGCAAATCCCGACAGATTCCTTCAATGGTTGATTGCAATATTTCTTGGTAGGGAAAGCCACTGCATTTAGGCTGAGACAGACAGTTAATGGGCCGCAAATAAAGGTATTCTCTATCTTTGCGGTAGGAGGTGACTTTGGCAACTGTCATGGCCGATTTGCATTCCGCACAAATTGCTAAACCGGCCAGGGAACGGGGGGCGCTGGCGCTGCGGGGAGAAAGGCGGCGGTTGCGGCGCAGCAATCTGTCTATTTGGGCGGCTTCTTCTCGGGAAATAATCGGGACGTGGGTGTTAGAAATTACTTGGCTGTTTTGATATTCCAAATCGCCTCGGTAGGCGGGATTTGTCAGCCAGCGGCGGCCTGTGCTGACGGAGATTTTTTTGCTGTATTTCTTTGCTAAATACCGCACGGAACCGCGCAAAGAACCGTAGATTAGAAAGTGGTCAAAAAAGTCTTTGACGGCGGCGGCGGCCGATCGATCGATCGTGTAGCGCTCTTTGCCGCGCCGGTAGCCGTAGGGAGCTTTACCCGGTGGAATCCGCGATTTGATGCGGTTGCGGGCGTGTCCTTTGCGAATGCTCCGGCTGTGTTGGCTGCGCTGGAGCTCTGCGAGGATTTGCAGCAAGTTTCTGCGGTTTCGCGGTTCTGTTTCTGCTTGTACGATGATTTCGACGCCGAGGTTTTCGAGTTGGGCGAGGTGCGAACACACTTGCTGTACTGTGTCGCCGAGTTCTTCAAAGCGCTGAATTAACAGGTATTTGACTGGTTCTGTTTGGCAGTCTTTTAGGAGTTGTTGCAGTTGTTGCCGCCCTCCTAAGTCTTGATATATTCGATCGACCTCTTGGCCCCAAATTTCGGCGGCCGGCGCTGGTTCTAGCAGCGGTTCGCTGTAAGAGTAGGCAATGATTTTCATCTTTTACTCGCTCAGTTCAATTATATTCCCGTCGGGGTCTCGGGTAAATAATGCCGATCGACCTGACGCGCTCATTTGGAACGGGCAATTGTGAGCCATTAATTGCTCTCTGGCTGCTGCCAAGTTAGCAACAGAAAATGCTAAATGTCGGTTGCGCCCCCATTTGTCATTATCTACGGCATCTGGTATAATTGTTGCAGCTAAAATTAGGTGTATCTGGAAGTTGCCGACTTGATACCAGATACCGGGAAATTTTAATTGTCTATCTATTTTTGACAGCCCTAATATGCTGCTGTAAAATTGTTCTGATTTTTCGAGGTTGGAAACGAGTATGGCGGCGTGGAGGGCTTGAGTAATTTGCATTTTTTTTTGTACTTATTTTTTTATTTTAACGGCTGATGCAGGCAGATGAACTCCGATTAACCCAGATTTCTTGATGTTTGTTAACTTTTTGATATGATAACATTGTCAGCAGCTCTTAACATATCCAAATAGGTAAATAGGTTATCAAAAAAAACCATAAGAGAAAATCGGGAATTGTAGGGGCGCGTTTAGTTAGAGTCTATGGTAGCAGCGAATTTACTACTGCCAAACCCGCCCTCTCCCCATGTTATATTTATTTGTACCCGCTTACTTATAAATCAGGAAAGGCAAACAAGTATTGTTGACGGGCGGGACGGACGGAGTGTGAGTGTAGCTTCGCGTGGGGGGCGAACAGCAGGTTGGACAATTGGCGGCTTTCTGTGCTGCTAAAGCTGGAGTGGTGGCGCTCACAAAGGCGATCGCAGATGAAAGAAAAGGTATTAATATCACTGCTAATACTGTCCTCCCCAGTGTGATTGATACTCGCACAAATCGATCGAGAATGGGTTTAGAAAATGCTCACCAATGGGTGAAACTTGAATCTCTAGCTCAAGTAATTTGCTTTCTTGGTTCGGAAGCTGCCCAAGATGTTCGCGGCGCCACTATTCCGGTTTACGGCAGCATTTGAAAAGTTAATCAACCTACTGTAAACTGCCCGCTGGGAGTGTTTTTAACAATGGTTTATCAAAAACGTGCGATCGCCTCCCGATCGGGCAAGTTCCGTCTCCGCAATGTCTTGGTAGTTCCCTTTGTACTCCAAATTTTGGCTGCTGTTGGCTGCGTTGGCTATCTCTCTTACAGAAACGGAGAGCAGATAGTCAACGATATTGTTAGTCAGTTGCGGCAGGAAGTGAGTGCGAGAGTTTACGAACGTGTCCAAACCTATCTGGAAGCTCCGCCACTGGTGAATCAGATCAATCAGGATGCTGTACCTTTGGGGGTGTTGAACTTTGACGATTTGGAGCAAGCTAGACCATATTTTTGGAAACAAGTTCTGCAATTTAAGTCGATCGGTTACGCGGGAATTGCCAACGAAAAAGGTCAGTACCTGCGTGTGGGTTGGGTAAATCGGCTAGTTGGACTTGAACAACCTCAGCTTGCCGAGCAACTGATTCCGGGGGGTGGCGACTTGATATTTTACAACCTTGACGATAATGGAAACCCGACAACAATCGACAAAAGCACCCCCAATTATGACGTTCGCACGCGCCCTTTTTACAGAGTAGCTGTTGAGAAGAAACAGGCAGCTTGGAGTGAAGTTTATATTAATTTTGGCTACGGTACGCTGCAAATTAATGCGAGTCTACCCTATTATGATCCCGAAGGGAAACTAATTGGCGTGCTGACTTGCCAGATGGGACTAGATCAAATTCGCAACTTCCTGCAAACCTTAAGGGTGGGCAATTCCGGTCAAGTATTTATAATTGAGCCCCAGGGTGAGTTAATAGCCACTTCGGTTAAAGAACAGCCTCTTTCGGTGGGAACAGGCAAAGATACAAAGCGGCTCAAAGCACAGGAAAGCAGCAACCCGCTGATGCGTCAAAGTGTGGTTTATCTGCTCGATCGCTTCAAGCGTTTGGAAGACATCCATCAAACTGTTCAACTTGACTTTAAGCTAAACGGTGAGCGGCAATTTATCCAAGTTTCTCCACTAACTGACAAGTACGGTCTCAATTGGCTGAGTGTAGTAGTAGTTCCTGAAGCGGACTTTATGGCGCAAATTTATGCTAACACTCGCCACACCATTTTGTTGTGTATGGTGGCTCTAATTGTCTCTGTTGGAGTGGGTATTTTCACCGCTAGCTGGATTACTCGCCCCCTGAATCAAATTGCTCAAGCTTCAGAATATCTAGCAGGTGGCGATCTCAACCAGAACGTTGATTCCAGTCGGATTTGGGAAATTGAAACTTTAACAAATTCCTTTAACAGCATGGCGAGACAACAGCAAGAATCCTTTGAAACTCTAGAAGATAAAGTCAAAGAACGCACCTCTGAACTCGCCACAGCCACGAAACAAATTGCCGCTCTCAACCAGCGCCTGAAAGCCGAAAACCTCCGCCTGAGTTCTGAACTCGATATGCTCAAACAAATGCAGCATTTGATTCTGCCAAAACCTGCTGAACTCGCAGCGATTGAAGATTTAGATATTGCCGGATTTATGGAGCCAGCCTCGGAAGTAGGCGGTGATTACTACGACGTACTTTGTACTAACGGGGTTGTCACAATTTGCATTGGTGATGTCACCGGACACGGACTAGAAAGTGGCATTTTGATGGTGATGACTCAAGCTGCTGTCCGCACTCTTCAGGAAATGCAAGAATCCGACCCGGTGCGCTTTTTAGATACCCTCAACCGCACTATTTATAAAAATGTCCAGCGCATGAACTCGGACAAAAATATGACCCTAGCTTTGCTCAACTACGCCGATAGCACAATTAGTATCAGCGGTCAACATGAGGAAACTCTTGTGGTCAGGAAAGGCGGTCAAATACAGCGCATAGACACAATAGATTTGGGATTTCCGCTCGGCTTAGATGAGGATATTTCCGAGTTAATCGGTCATGTTTTAGTAGAGTTAGAGCCGGGGGACGGGGTGGTGCTTTATACTGACGGCATCCCCGAAGCTAGAAATATGCACAAAAAATTCTACGGTATCCAAAGACTCTGTGATGTAGTTTCTCAAAACTGGCATTTGAGCGCCGAACAAATCAAGCAAGCCGCCATCGATGATTTGCGACAATTTATTGGAGAACAAAAGGTATTTGATGACATTACCTTGGTCGTTCTCAAGAAAAAAGATTAAGTCCTGCCTGTTTTTCTTCTTGCTTTCTTCACACATCGCTGCTACTCTACAAAAAGATATTTAGTATCATCGGCTGTGTTTTAGGAAAGGAAATATTTTTTAATAAAGCTTAACAAACCGCTGGCTTTACCGCATTAGTAATTAAAGATTTATTCCGATATAAATAAATGAAAAACAGCATCTTTCGCCTACTGTAAATCTTCTTAACTATCGCAGTAATAACTCTGTTTCCCGGAGTTGCTAATGCAGGTCAGATTCCCCTTCACAACTCTACTAACCAGCCAATGACTTGTTATGCTGCTGGTGATAGTCGCAACACGGTTAAGCAAAATACGCAGAGGATATTGCTTCCACAAGGCGAAACTCTTGCACTCAACCCACAGGATTTCTCGACGCAAACGATCGCTCGCGTGGAGTGTGCGGGATACAAAGTGGACAATCTGAAAGTGACACCAAATAGTCCCGATCGCTATTTATCTTTCACCGGTCAAGCCGAGGACACTATATCGGTATTGTTGTACCCATATTTACCGACAACACCAGAAGCAAACTTTCAGATGGCTGTGTCAACGACTACTATAATCAAAACCCCAACGCGGGATACCAGGACTTTTTATTAGGAGCAAGCAGCTTTATTGGGTTTTCGGAAAATTCTTTTTATATCAGCTTGTCCGACACCCAAAAGCTACCTCTATTTGCTACATCAGCTCCCTATGGTCAGCAACTGAAACCATTGGTTTTTGCTGATACTTTAGCTGTGAATTCTTCTACCTGTCAAAACCAAGAGTGTCAGGCTAATTCTGTCAAATTTATCGACTACATGAGCAGCGTTGATACAAAACTCTGGATTGCTTTTAGCGAAGATCTAGATAGCGGTACGCCACCCAGGCGATCGCTACCAGCCATCAAAGCTTTCTACGACCAGCCGCGAGTCCAGCAAGACGAACTATATCCGCAATTCGCACCAGTAGTCAAGAACCAAAACGCAAATTTTCCTAACTCTATTTCCGAAAATAAAAAAATAGCCATGTACCAAGAAATTTGTACGAAATTTAACCAACAGGAACCTGAATATCCCCAATGTGACTTGAACAGGATCTCGCTCCCGCGAAGCAAGCGCTTCAAAGGTTTTTAACAAAATTGATGTGATTCGCGATCGGCTAGCGATCGACAAATTATTATTTCTTGGTTAGGTATTAGTGAAACCTTGCGGGCTGTAGTAAACTAATTACTAATTACCGATTTTTTTTTTATGTTGCTAAAAGGAAAAGTTGACTAGGATTTAGCAGCCTGAGCGGCGGTAAGTACGTTCTGAATCGCTGAAATCATTGCCGCCAAGTGCATCGACCCATCGACTTTTGCGCCCTTCCTTCAAAATCTGCTATAGCAACTATGACCCCGATCTCAATTCCCGGCTACCGTGCGATCGAACAACTCTACTCGGGCCCCAGAACCTCCGTTTTTCGAGGTTTTTCTGAATCAGACAATCAACCCGTCGTCATCAAACTGCTCAAGTCTGAGTATCCGACTTTCAGCGAACTGGTGCAGTTTCGCAATCAGTACACCATTGCCAAAAATATTGAAAATTCCGGTATTGTCAAACACTTAAGTCTGGAAGCATACCGTAACGGTTTTGCCTTAGTGATGGAGGACTTTGGTGGCATTTCTCTGGCAGAATACATCACCAACGATGCTTGGGGAATCCAGGGAAATTTCACAAATTGCCTAGGAGATTTTTTACAAATTGCTATCCAAATTTGCTCTTGTTTAGAAGCAATATATCAAAGCAGAATTATTCACAAAGATATCAAACCCCAGAATATTATAATTAACCCTAAAACTAAAGAAATTAAACTAATAGACTTTAGTATTTCGTCGTTTTTACCGAGAGAAAATGAAGTAATTAAAAATCCCAATATCTTAGAAGGGACATTAGCTTATATGTCTCCAGAACAAACTGGAAGAATGAATCGTGGAATTGACTACCGCACCGATTTTTATTCCTTGGGAGTAACTTTTTATGAACTGTTGACAGGACAATTGCCATTTCAATCTCAGGAACCGATGGAGTTGGTTCACTCTCACATTGCTCGCCAGCCAATTCACCCGATCGCCCTAAATCCTGCCATCCCCCAAGTATTGAATGACATGGTGCTAAAACTGATGGCGAAAACTGCGGAATCACGCTATCAAACAGTTGTTGGGATCAAACACGATTTAGAAAAATGCTTAAAAGAATACTCAAATCACGGCACTATTCCACTGTTTGAATTAGGCAGCAGGGACATTTCCGAACGCTTTGTCATTCCCGAAAAACTTTACGGCAGAGAAACCGAAGTTTTGACCCTATTAGCAGCCTTCCACCGCGTCGCCTGTCCCCAGGAAAATTCCGCAGCCGCCGATTTGGAGGTTTCCCCTACTAGCAGCCGAGAGCCTCATAAACTCCCCCGTACAGCTACTACCGAAATCATGCTGGTAGCAGGCTTTTCCGGGATTGGCAAAACCGCTGTGGTTAACGAAGTTCACAAGCCGATAGTTCAGCAGCGGGGATACTTTATCAAAGGGAAATTCGACCAATTCAGGCGCGATATTCCTTTTTCGGCATGGGTGCAAGCTTTGCAAAGTTTCCTGCTGCAATTACTGACAGAAAGTGTTACTGAAGTTCAGCAGTGGCAAGCCCAAATCTTGTCCGCTTTAGGCGATAATGCTCAGGTAATTATTGATGTTATCCCAGAATTAGAACTGCTGATTGGCAAGCAACCTGCTGTCCCGGAATTAGAACCCAGTCCTGCCCAAAATCGCTTCAATCTGTTATTTCAAAAGTTCATCCGTGTCTTTGCTACCAAAAATCACCCCTTAGTCATCTTCTTAGATGATTTGCAATGGGCCGATTCAGCATCTCTGAAATTAATGAAATTGTTGATCTGCGAACCAGAAGGTCAACATTTGCTGCTAATTGGCGCCTACCGAGATAATGAAGTTTCCAACGTTCATCCATTAATGCTGACTTTATCAGAGATTCGCAAGCTAGGTGCGGGTTCATCTTCTCTACAAAACTCCGGTATCGATCTACCAACCCCTATAATCAATCAAATTACTCTCGCCCCACTTTCAAAATTTGACTTGAATTGTCTGGTGGCTGATGCTTTAAGTTGTCCGCTAGAACGCTCTATTTCCTTAACTGAATTGATTTTTCAAAAAACCAAAGGCAATCCTTTTTTTACCAATCAATTCCTCAAAAAGCTCCACGAAGATAAGTTAATATATTTCGACTTTACGCCGTTTCAAGGGGGAGAAAGGGGTGGTTGGCAGTGCGATATTACTAAAATTAGAGAATTGGCAGTCAGCGAGGATATAGTCGAATTTATGGCGAATCAATTGCAGAAATTACCGACCGCTACTCAAAATATTTTAAAATTAGCTGCTTGTATTGGCAGCCAATTTGATTTAGAAACCTTAGCAGTTGTTTGCGAAAAATCTCAAATAGACACTGCGGCTGACCTATGGAAAGCATTGCAAGAAGGTCTAATTTTACCGCAAAGTGAAGTTTACAAGTTTTTTACAGATGATGGGGAGTCTGCACAATTAGCTGTTGCTGATTGTCAATTATCAAGTTACAAATTTTTGCACGATCGCGTTCAACAAGCTGCTTATTCTTTGATTCCCGACGATGCCAAACAGTCAACTCACCTAAAGATTGGTAGATTGTTGTTGAGTAATACCCCGGAAGATGAAAAAGAAAATCGGATATTTGATATTGTTAACCACTTGAATATGGGAGTAGAATTAATTGTCGATCGCACCGAAAAAAACCAACTAGCTTCTTTGAATTTAATTGCTGGACGCAAAGCTAAAACTTCCACAGCTTATGCTGCTGCTGTGGATTACTTAACAATCGGCAGAAACCTGCTAGCAGATGATAGCTGGACAAATTTATACGACTTGACTATCGATCTTTATGTAGAAGCGGTTGAAGCCGAATATTTGAATACCAATTTCGATTTGTCGCACCAACTGGCGGAAATAGTTCTATCTCGATCGCGAAACCTCCTCGGTCAATTCAGAGTTTACGAAGCGCAAATTCAGTCTTATATTGCTCAAAATCAGATGAAATCGGCAGTAGCTACTGGATTGCAAGTTTTGGGAATGCTTGGTGTTTCTTTGGAAACAGAACTTCCCGCTACAGTGGAGATTTCTGCCTTAGCTAATTTGCCAGAAATTAATGATGCTTATAAAATTGCTGCTTTGAGGATTTTATGTGCGATAGCTTCTGCTGCTTATCTAGCTAGTCCAGAACTTTACCCCGCCGTTGTGTTTACAATGGCACATATTTGTAGCAAATATGGGAACTCTGCACCTGCTAGTTATGCCTATGCTTGTTGCAGCTTAATCTGTGAAGCCACTGGAGAGATTGAATTAGGCTATCAATACGGTCAACTCTCTTTGCAGGTATTAGATCGATTCTCTGCTAAGGAATTTCACTCCAAAGTTGTCATGGTGTACAACGCTTGCGCGAGACATTGGAAAGAACCTAGCCGATCGACAATACCGGCTTTGCTGTCAGCAGTCCAAAGTGGTTTAGAAACTGGCGATATTGAGTATGCTTGCTATTCGGCTATGTATCTTTGCATCTACAGCTTCTTTAGCGGTAAAGACTTAACATCTGTAGATAAAAACTACGAGCAGTATCTGGAACTGATGCTGAATTCCAAACAAGAATATCAGACTTATTATACTCAAATATGGCGACAACTCACATTAAATTTACAAGGATTAGCTAAGGATAAATGTCGGTTAGTTGGGGATAGTTTTAATGAAGATGAAATGTTGCCCGTTTTGCTAGCAGCAAATAATGTATCTTCCCTTTTTGGGGTTTATTTTGCTAAATTGGTTGTGAATTATTTGTTTGGCGATCGCGATCGTGCCGTGGCCAACGCCCAGCTAGCAGAGCAATATGTCGCTGGTGTGGGCTCGCTGATGATGGTTCCCCTGCACAACTTTTACTATTCCCTCGCCCTGCTGGCACTGTATCCCCATGCTGAGTTGAGCGATCGATTGCAATACTTAAACCAAGTGATAGCCAATCAGGAAAAAATGCAAACCTGGGCCTTCCACGCACCGATGAATTATCAGCACAAGTATGACTTAGTAGCCGCAGAAATAGCACGAGTATTGGGACACAGGCTCGAAGCCATCGATTTGTACGATCGCGCCATTGCTACTGCCCAAGAAAACCAATACCTCCAAGAAGAAGCGCTAGCAGGCGAACTTGCAGCTAAATTTTATGTGGAATTAGGTAAAGATAAAATAGCCCGCGTCTATCTAACTGACGCTTACTACGCTTATGCTCGCTGGGGAGCTCAGGCAAAAATTGATGATTTAGAACAAAAATATCCCCAATTACTCGCCCCCATTCTCGAACAAGAAACAAGTTTGTATGCGCCAGAGACAATTGCTCAAACTCTAGTCGCAACCCTCAGTTCTAGTGGAAAAAATATTTCGGATTTTCTAGACTTGGAAACAGTTATTAAAGCTTCTCAAGCCATATCCGGACAAATAAATATTGAGGAATTACTATCAACTTTGCTCCGAATAGTCAGCGAAAATGCTGGCGCATCAAAAGGAGCTATCATCTTAGAAAGGGCTGATGAATTATTGATTGTTGCTAAATATTTAGACGAGCGCTGCTATCTACCAAATATTCCACTTTCTCAAAGCCAAAATCTTCCCATTACTGCCATTAACTACGTCTGGCGTACCAGAGAAACTTTGGTAATTAACGATATTGCGAGTAAAAATATTTTTGCTGCCGACCGCTACATTATTCAGCACCAACCTAAATCTGTATTGTGTACTCCAATTGTTAACCAAGGTAAAGCGCTCGGCATTTTGTATTTAGAAAACAATCTCGCCACAGGTGCATTTACTCCTGGCAGATTGGAAGTCTTAAAAATTCTATCTTCCCAAGCGGCTATTTCGCTCGAAAATGCTCTGCTTTATCAAACTCTAGAAGATAAAGTTGAAGAACGTACAGCCCAACTAGGCCAAGCTAATCAGGCAATTTCTGCCCTCAACCAGCGCCTCAAAACCGAAAATCTGCGCATGAGTGCCGAACTCGATATCCTCAAACAAATGCAGCAGTTAATTCTGCCAAAACCTGCGGAATTAGCAGCAATTACAGAGTTAGATATTGCTGGATTTATGGAACCCGCTGATGAAGTTGGTGGCGATTACTACGACGTACTTTCTACTGACGGGGTGGTTACGCTCTGCATTGGTGATGTCACCGGACACGGACTAGAAAGCGGTATTTTGATGGTGATGACTCAAGCGGCTGTCCGCACTTTGAAGGAAGTTCAAGCACTAGACCCGGTGCGCTTTTTAGATACCCTCAACCGCACTATTTATAAAAATGTTCAGCGGATGAACTCGGGAAAAAACTTGACCCTAGCTCTCCTGAACTACGCAGACAGTAAAGTTAGTATTAGCGGTCAGCACGAGGAAACTATCGTAGTCCGAAAAGGCGGTCAAGTTGAACGCATTGACATGATAGATTTAGGATTTCCCCTCGGCTTAAATGAGGATATTTCCGATTGGATCGACCATGTTTCAGTAGACTTAGAGCCGGGGGATGGGGTAGTGCTGTATACCGACGGCATCACTGAAGCCAGAAACACCAGCCAACAATTCTACGGTATCGAAAGACTCTGTGAAGTAGTTTCTGGAAACTGGCATTTGAGTGCCGAACAAATCAAGCAAGCCACCATCGAGGATTTGCGAGGATTTATTGGAGAACAGAAGGTATTTGATGACATTACTTTGCTAGTATTGAAACAACAGGGAAATATTGTGCATAATTTATGATTGACTGTCATCAACCCGGTTTCTAACGTCGCTCTTGGATTTAGTGGCGAAGCAGGCGAAGCAGAAGAAGCAGAGGAAGCAAAAACCGGATTTCTCGATCCGCCTGTGTAAGCGGTAGTAATTTACAGCGAACGAGTGAAACAATTTTGCGATCCCAGATTCGGGAGGAGAAATTATGAAACCCAAAATAAATTTAGTACAATCTACATCTTCAGAAAAGCTCAATACCCAGCTACAGGATTTGATTCAAAAACTTGAAGAAGCCGAAGAGGAAAAAAATAGCTATGAAACTTTAGTAGAAATTATCACGGAACACTCCACGGATCTTGAAAACCAGATCCGTCATAAAAATCGAGAGATGCAGACTTACATCGAGCAGGTGAAAAAGGTGATAGATGCAGCTATTGCTGTGAAAAACAACAGCTTTGAACCCGAAATATTGTCAGATGTGGCAGGGCGTAGTGATGCGCTGGGAGAACTGGCACAGGTATTCTCGCATATGGTGCAAACTGTGAAAGCGCGGGAACAGGAATTAGAGAAACTTTTGCAGGCTTATGGACGTTTTGTTCCCGATGAATATCTCCAATTTCTCGGCAAGCAGAGCATTGTTGATTTCCAGCTTGGAGATCACGTGAGCAAAGAGATGGCAATTATGTTTTCCGATTTGCGTTCGTTCACAACGATGGCGGAGCAAATGACTCCTCAAGAAAACTTTGACTTCATCAATAGCTATTTACAGCGAATTAGTCCCGAAATTCGCAATCACAACGGTTTTATTGTCAAGTATATGGGAGATGGGGTGATGGCAGTTTTTCCCGATGGCGTTGATGATGCTATTCAGGCAGGAATTGTCATGCTTGAACAGTTAAAAAAATACAATCAAAGCCGTCTAATAAATGGGGACATACCGCTGAATATTGGCATTGGTATCCATGTAGGTGATACAATGGTGGGGATTATTGGAGACGCGAACCGGATGCAAGCCGATGCCCTGTCCGATCATGTCAATCTCACGGCGCGTCTGGAAAGTTTAACTAAGTATTATGGCGTATCTTTATTAATTTCAGGAGATGTGGTACAACGTTTACATCAACCAGACAAGTATCATATTCGATTTTTGGATCGTGCAATTGTCAAAGGTAGACAAGAAGCCATTACTGTTTGTGAGGTGTTAGATGTTGAAGTAGAACCAGTGCGATCGCTCAAAATTCAAACTGTGCCTATTTTTGAGGAAGGACTAGAACAATATTGTCTGGGAAATTTTGCTAAGGCAAAAGTTTGTTTTGAACAAATAGTGGCACTCAATCCAGGTGACAAACCCAGCGAACTTTACCTAGAACGCATCCAAGCACTGTTAGAAAATAGTATTCCCGCTAACTGGAATGGCGTGTGGAAATTTACCCAAAAGTGACATGAACACATCAAGTCAAGAGATAAAAATAATGACATCTGGAAAGTTACAAACTGCGACAGAAATTTGTGGAGAATTCATTGACCAATTTCCACCGGAACACGACTCCCTAGAACTTACTTTTACGCCTAGTTCTCGCCCCATCAAGCAGCGCTGGCGCAACAACAGGCTATCCGCTCATTTTGTAGCCGATTATTTGTCCAGCTTTCTACCAGTGGACGCACAAGATGCTAGCAGCGAGAAACGGATTAAAGAAAGCAAGGGAGCTGTCAGCTACGTCGCCAACGAACTGTTAGAAAATGCGATAAAATTTAATAAGGATGATATCAATTACAAAGTCAAATTTGGCATACACTTTATTGGTGAAACCGAGGTAACGGCGGTAATTTTTGCCAGTAATAGTGTCAATGCAGAAGGGGCGAATAAGTTGAAGGAGTTTATTAAAGAAATTCTGGCTTCCGATCCAAATGAACTTTATTTGCAGCAGCTTGAAAAGAATGCTGAATCTGAAAGCGACACCTCGGGATTGGGATTGCTGACTATGATTAATGACTATTCAGCTAAGATAGGTTGGAAATTTGAACCAAGGTCAGACAGTGATACGATCGCTGTTACGACTGTGGTTCAAATTAGGGTCTAGTTTCAACCATTTCAATATTTACTCTCTTGTGCGATCGCAGTAATTTACTCAGGAAACCAAAAACAATGGGCATTCAAGAAATTAAAGGTGAAGATTACAACATTCAGTACGATCCAGAATCGCTCACAATCTGTTTCCAAGGCGAACTCAGCCTGGGCGGGCCAGCAGAGTATGCACCCATAGCCGAATTGTTAGATGAGGTCGCCAATCCTGAACCGCCTACTATTACCTTGAACCTAAAAAAATTGGAATTTGTTAACAGTTCTGGTATCAGTATGCTGTCTAAGTTTGTCATTAGTGTCCGGAAAAAGAAAACGATTCAACTTTTGGTATTGGGTTCAAACGATATTCCTTGGCAACAGAAATCTCTCAAAAATTTAGAAAAGCTGTTGCCAACTTTGAAGCTAGAATTAGAATAGGATATGTGTAAATTTTAACGACACTTAACACAGGCGTCCCGCCCATGCCACAATTAACACAGCCGGGGCGCTCGTGCCACAATTAACATAGATAAATTTGAATGTTTGTAAATTGCTTAAGTTTGCTGTACCGGCAGTTCAATGATAAACTCGGTTCCCTTGGACGGTTCAGACTCGCACCTGAGCGTTCCTCGGTGGTTTTCTACTAAGATTTTGTAGACAATAGACAATCCTAAACCGGTACCTTTACCGATTTTTTTGGTGGTAAAAAACTGCTCGAACATTCGTTCTTTTATCTCTGCTGTCATTCCCGCTCCCGTGTCAGCAATCCGCACTCTCACGCGATCGGGCCCAGCTAATTCTGTGCTGATCGAAATTTTTAGCGCAGTATGGGGCTGATTTTTTGATGCCTCGTCCAAAGCATCGATCGCGTTGGTAATTAGATTCATAAATACTTGATTGAGCTGTCCGCCATAACACTCTACAGCCGGCAATTTTCCATAATTTTTAACTACTTGAATGTCGCGACGGTCTATTTGAGAATTGAGACGGTTTCGCAAAATTAACACGGTGCTGTCAATGCTGTCGTGCAAATCGCACAGGGTCATGTTAGTGTTATCGGTTCGCGAAAAGTTGCCCATAGATTTGACAATTTCGCGAATGCGATTGGAACCCATTTGCATGGAAGAGATAACTTTAGGCAAGTCTTCAACTAGAAAATCAAGATC
Organism: Microcoleus sp. FACHB-61; assembly: GCA_014695295.1. Lineage (GTDB taxonomy): Bacteria > Cyanobacteriota > Cyanobacteriia > Cyanobacteriales > Microcoleaceae > Microcoleus. The sequence continues at coordinate 68,071 of JACJNY010000055.1, forward strand.
TATCTCTTTGATTAGAGCTTTAATTTCCGGACAGGGATTGGGACAGCATTCTTGATATAGACACAGGAGGTTCAGCAAATCTTGAGTATAAATTGCGGCATGGCTCAAGTTGCCGTAAATAAAACTAACTGGGTTATTAATTTCGTGGACGATACTAGCCATTAGCGCTCCCAGCGAAGACATTTTTTCGCTGTGGAGGAGTTGAGCTTGAGTTTGTTTGAGTTCGCAAAGTGCGCGATCGAGCTGGGCCGCTTGAGCTTCGGCTTTCGCGGTAGCAGCACAACTTTCTTGATAAAGTTGAACCTGTTTGAGGTCGATTTCAAATTGTTCGATTTCGCTTTCTTGCTGGTATTGACTCACCACGGCATCGAAAGCTTCTAGCAAGTCGCCGCCCGCAGCTTCGACAATGTACAGCAGATTGGAATTTTCCAGACTGAGTTCGGCATTGGGAACTTGCACCAATGCTTTTATTCGATGGATATATTCGCGAACTTGTTTGTCTAGATACAGTGGCGGCTCAAAATACATGGCCTGGACGGTGAATGAAGGGCCAATCACTAAGTTGATGCTGCTGCCAATATTAATTAAGTCGCGGTGCGATTTTTCCATAAGCTCGATCGCCTCTAACAAATTCCCGCGCAGTTTTTCTCTTTCTGCCGCATTCTGAGAGCAAACTAACCTCATGCAAAAAAAAGCCGTTCGTTGGGAAAGCATTCGCTGGCGGCCGCTGATATTAATTACCGCAGCACTAATTTTTCTGGCTGTCGTAATTTCTTCCAGATTAAAGTAGTTGTTCACTGCCGCCATTGGTAATGCCCCCGACTCAACTAAATGTCTGTAGCTCCTGCTGACACAAGATTTAAGAGCCATAAAAATTTATTGTACAAGACACTAAGCAATATATTCTGTATTTCCTACTAAAGTAGTATAGTAAAACACAATTATTTTCACTTTGTGGCCTATCACAATTTTTAGGATTCGGCTTGTTGCACAGTTTTTCTTAATTATCCAAAAATTTACTAATCAACTTCGCCATGATTTGAGCTTGAGTTTGCGGCAACCCGTGAGTGGCATTGGGAATAATTGCTAACTCGGCCCCCGGTATCTCATTGCTGTAGGTTTCACAGTGCCATAGAGGAATTGTTTCGTCGCTATCTGCTGCGATGACTAAGGTGGGAATGTGCAATTTGTGAATTTCTTTTTCTACTGTATCAACTGCGTCTTCGGGCCGCATCCGGCTCATTAAAAATGACCTTGCTACTGGTTGAGACATTAACTCCCTGCGCCACCCGGAAATTTGCTGCAATTTCTCACTTTTTCCGGCTAAACTAGCAAAAGGTTTGGCTAACTGCAAGGCAAAATCGACTGCTGGGGTTTTCCATAGCAGCGGTCGCAAAGCATCGTATTGACCGCAAAAACTGTCGTCCCGAATTCCCGCTGGTGCTGCTAACACTAAACTGCTGACAGAATTAGGATATTTTAGGGAATATGCAGAGGCGACCCAACCGCCAAAAGAATGTCCGATGATGCAGCAGGGTTCGATATTTAGTTGTTCTACAACTTGCCGCACAAAAGCAACTTCTACAGCTACATCGTAGCGGATTTCTGGTTTGCTGGATTCTCCAAAACCCAACATATCTAAACTGATGCACCGAAACTGAGGTTGCAATAACTCAATTAACGGCATCCAGCAAGTCTTTTCTCCGAAGAAACCGTGCAGCATCAATAAGGGTCGGCCGCACCCGATGTCTAGGTAGGCGGCTGTTTGGCTGCTGTTATTGACAAATGTACTTAATGTGTGCCTTTGTCCTGCAAGTGCTTGAGACTGCATGGGCGATCGACTCGTGATAGGTAATATCTATTTGTAAACGATTGTAACAAAAAAGCAGTCCAAAGGTTAAACTTCATTACGGAGTACACAATTAGAAATAGACCATGATATTGTCTATGATTATTAGAAAATACTACAAACTCAAAGCAGGAGAACACTTTGAACTCTACTTTAAAACAGTACCCGGCTTGCTCTCTTCGCGAAGATGTCAGTGAGTACGTAGCACACCTACAGCTTCACATGACTTTACAAGCTCGCAACTTGCTCCCTACCATTACCACCGCTAAGGATAGTCGCGAACAACTGTTGCAGCAGACTCAGGCTCATTTTGAGAAACGTGTTTCTCGACAAGCTATTTAAACAAATTTAACGATCGCCCACTGTCGATCGAACTTTCCCACATTTCATCATCCCAGAAACCCGGTAGCCTCAAAAATACCGGGTTTCTTTTCGGCTAATTATGCAGGGGGCCCGGTTTTGGGTAATATGCGTTGGGTGTGCTTTAAATTTAATGTCTATGCGAATTCCGATTATTGCATTTTTGACTTTGGCGGCGCTGGCGGGTGGCGAATTGGCGGCGCGGGCGATCGATCCGAGTGCCGCACTGACTGAGGCGGAATTTAGAGAGGGAACCGCAGAGGCGCAGAGGGCGCAGAGGGAGGAGGATGAGGTGAGTCTCACATCTGGCACCATTCTCAAGAACGGGCAAGATGCCCGTTCCACAAGAGATGAATTGTTTTGTGGAACAGGCATCTTGCCTGTTGATAAAAAGCTGATTGAGAATGGTGCAACCTCTCAGGTGAGTCCAACTGTGCAGGATTTGCCGGCATCCGATGAGATCGCAGCTTCTCCAGAAGTACCCGCAGCGCAGCTATCCCCTAGGGAATCGCCCTCACTCAAGTCCACCCACCATAAAGATTTTACATCTCTGTTAAAAACTCCGGCCACGCTGGTGGCAAAAGCCGAAATCCCCGAAGCAGTAAACAGCAACGCCCAACAGCTAGGCGGTACTCTACAAATCAGTCAAGCGGGCAATGCTGAAGGCGTTTACGTTGCAGAGGTGAAAATTCGCTTTGTTAATTCCAGAGGCGAAGCAGTTGATAAAAAAGGGAATCCCGTTGAGGGCAGAATTTCGGAAGATTTTATCCGAGGCGAGCTCAAACTCAAGGCGGGGGATAACTACAGCCCGGAAGTTGTACGATCGGATTTGCAGCAGTTGCAGCAATTGGGATTGTTTGACAAGGTTACGGTTTCGATCGAAGAAGTTGGCACGGATGTTAATGTAATCTACAACGTTCAAGAGCGATCGGCTCGCTCTTTTAGCGTGAGTGCCAGTCTCAGTGATGATATTGGCGTTGCTGTTCCTCTTTCATATACCGATCGAACTTTCGGCCGAAACCCGCAGCGGCTAGCGGTAGAACTTCAGCCCAGCCTCCGAGGTATCCAGTACGATGTCCAGTTTGTCAGTCCTTACGTTGCCGCCGAAGACCGTTTGGGATACAGTGTGAGAGCTTTTGGCGATCGCAGAATATCGGAAATTTTCAACAAAGATATTGATTTGCCCAACGGGGACCGGGTACGGGAAATTCGGGTGGGGGGCAATCTCAGGTTTACCAGACCTTTGGGCGATTGGCGAGGGACTTTGGGACTGAATTATACAAATATCAGCACGCGCGATCGCAACTTAAATATCGCCCGCCGCGACGAACTCGGCAATCCTCTCACATTTAGCGGCAGCGGCGTTGACGAGTTATACACTGTTTCTTTTGGTGCGATGCTCGATCGGCGGGACAATCCCTTCGACCCAACCAGAGGCTCGATTCTCAGCCTCAGCACCGAGCAGTCGATACCTCTAGGGCGAGGTAACATTGTGAGTAACCGCCTGTTGGCGAATTACATACAGTATGTACCAATTACTTTGCTCGGCCGCGGCGACTCCGAGGCCTTGCCAGAAATGTTGGCTTTTAACTTGCAAGCGGGGACGGTAATTGGGGATTTGCCGCCAACAGAAGCTTTTCGCCTCGGCGGTCGCAATTCCGTGCGGGGTTACGATAGCGGGGATATTGGCAGCGGCCGGAGTTATTTTTTAGCTTCCGGCGAATATCGGTTTCCTGTCGGTAGGGATGTCGGCGGCGTGATATTTGTTGATTTTGCGTCGGATTTGGGAACGGGAGATAACGTACTGGGAAAACCGGCGGTAGTCAGGGACAAACCGGGGACTGGGGCGGGTGTTGGGGTGGGTGTGAGGGTGCGATCGCGCTTTGGATTAATTCGCTTAGATATGGCGGTTAGCGACTCCGGCGATCTCAAATTTATACTCGGTACAAAGCAACGTTTTTGAATTAGTCATTAGTCAGGAGTTAAGTTTAGGGGTGGGTTTCACCCATCATCTATCTCAGGAACCAACAATATAATAAACCCGCCTCCACGAACACGACAAATCCGAATCTACATTTTTGGGATTCGATCGAACATCAGGTTAATCTGGGTTATCGGTTGTGTGGGGGCGGGTTTACTCTAAGTTCACCTTGTAGAACTGTGACTGTAAGGAGAATTTGTCCAAATTAGACACTTTGTGCTTTCATTTCTTCCTACCCTCTCCGAGCAAGTCAGAGTCGATCTTACTTCAATAAAGGTTGAATTCTAGGTTGCATCCTCTTTTTCTCCCTCAATCAATCCACAGATTCTGCCGTTAAAACTCGCCTCAGTAGTTGTAGCAGGTGAGTCTGAAAGCAAGGCACAGATTTGCTCATACCGATTGGCTAATTCGTGACGGAATGCAAGCATTTCCTGGATGTGGCAGTCCAACTCATCGAGGTGTTTCTTCACCATTGTCTTGAGGCTGGCACAGGGAGGAATCCCCCCAGCCCTCATTTCAATTAGCTGTTTAATTTCATCGAGCGAAAGCCCGAATAGCTTGGCTTTCTGGATGAATCGCAGACGCTCTAGAGCGTCTGCGGAATAGATGCGATATTGTGACTCTGTTCGCTCAGGTGGGTCGAGTAAGCCCAAGCGTTCGTAATAGCGAATCGTTTGAGTGGGGAGATTTACTTGCTTGCCCAACTCACCTATCAATAGGCCTTGTTTCACTTTCGTACCGTCTCCTTTGCTGTGATGGGGAAGGATAGCTTCTTTCCCCATACTTGCTCTATCCTTGTCCGATGCCAGCCGCCACAAGTGCTTCGCGGGATACTGGAGTCTGGTTGGAGCAGCACTCAGCAAGCTTGCCATTTACAACAACCGCAGGGACGCGGTGAATGCCGTACTGGTTTGCTTTCTCACGGCACTCATTAGTAGCACCACCCTCGCGCAGGTCGTACACCTGCACCTCGCAGTTCGGGCAGGCTAACTCCCTCACCAACTTAACGGTTTCATCACATAAAGGACACCCAGCCGTAAAGACTTCGACTATACGCTTTGCCATCTCAAACTTCTCGGGTGCATCTCACTTTGGCAAATACATCAAATTGAAAGTTGACCGTTGAGATAAGCACAGCGAAGAGAAAGGAATTAGGAAACGTTCTCAATATTCCATTGCGCTCCCGATATTTTCACCCTTAATCCAATGCGTTTAATTGTTGATTCAACTGTTCCCGAACCTATCGAATTTATGGATTCTTCTTTGTAGTATTGGTAATTGATTATTCGGCAGCGATGGCTCTCTAAATAATTGCAAAACCTTTTTAATGCTTGACCTTTAAACTCTTTAAATAAATTTATAACTTCATCAACTTTGCCTTGTCATAACATATTTTCTGCTGATTTTCATCGTTTTATTGAACCCCCTACCTGGTAGAGATTTTCTTTCAGATGATACCAATCTAAGATTTCTTGTCTTTGTTCATTATCTCCAATTTCTTTAAATATGTTCCAAATCCCGGCATGACCATCTCCTCGGCAATACATAGGGTGTAGTAATTTTTGGCTATTAGTCCCATCAATTAAATCTTGATTATTTTGAAAAAATGCGGCCGAATAAACATTAT
>JACJNY010000056.1 GCA_014695295.1 Microcoleus sp. FACHB-61
TTCTTCCTTCTTCCTTCTTCCTTCTTCCTTCTTCCTTCTTCCTTCTTCCTTCTTCCTTCTTCCTTCTTCCTTCTTCCTTCTTCCTTCTTCCTTCTTCCTTCTTCCTTCTTCCTAATGACTACTGACTAATGACTACTAACTAATTCAGCCGCATAAATATAGTAGCTTTGCGAATTCCTGTTATTTCTCCCGTACTGGTGACGGTGAGCGATCGCAAGTGGTCGAACAATGGTCTTGCCGAAAGTTCAATTAACCTCAACAGCGGGATTTGTTTTTCCCAAATTGCCCTGCTGGAGGGCCAGTCTAAATAAAAATAGCCGTCGTTAGATGGCGGTAGCGGTTCAATGCTGGTTTGAAAATCTTCATTGGCAACTAAAGAGCCTGTTTCTGCTGCTTCTAGTGCTGCGTCCATTGCTTCTACTGAGGTGGTGAAAATTTCGTATTTGCCGACGGTGGCTCGGACTCCTTTTGCCTCGGTTTCGATCGCACTTTTTCTCTTATTTTTTTTACCCAAATTTTGACTCGTTGTCAACTGCGTCCAAGCGGTAATTTTCTGGTTTCTGAGAGTGAAGCTGCCGATGCTGTATTCTTTGCTGCGGGCAATTTCATCGAGTTTGTCGAGATCCTTTTGGGAATCAGCAGATTTTTCGGCTGCAAAAATCCAGTCAGCAGTATTTGACGAATTCGGAACCAGTGCTAAAGCGTATTCTCCTTGTACCCAGTTAAATATATCCTGCTGCAGGTTGACGCCCCAAACTTGCTGAATATCTGCGAGGGTGCGATCGACTAAATTTGAGACTTCTGCATTAGTGGAAACCGCCGATGACAAATCAGCCCAAAAATTCCTTAAATCGGTGCTGGCGACCGCGAAAGGACTGGCTGAGGGAATGTATTGCAAGGCTTTCACTGGTTCAGAGAGTGTTGGAGAAGCTGTGTTTTCTCGCGATGTCACTAAAGCAGTTTGAGCCAGCAATCCCCGTCGGTTGACTCCGACAGCAACTGCGAGGGAATTAAGAGAAACTGGGGGATTTTGCTCGGTTGCTGATTGCGGGAGATTGACAAATGCTAAAGCGATTCTGCCTTGAGTTAGCTGCTGGAAAGCTTTTTGATATTCCGGGGTATTGTTGAGATTTAGGTTTGCTGTTTCCAGGTTATTAATTGCATCTCGAATCACATTCGGACTGTTGGCAAATAAAACAAAACTTGGGTTATTTCCTGAATTTGAACTGCCGCCGATGGCCGCTGTTGCGAAGCTGGGCGGCAAAGTTGAATTCGGCAGAGAAAGCGGGTTGAAAGGCGAAATGGGTTCTGATTTTTTGTTAGCTGTCGGTTCTTGTTTATAATTGATATTCACGCCTTTATATAGTTCCGAATGAACTGTTTTATCGGCACGAGATTGTTTGCGCCAGTAGGAGTCGAGAAATTGTTGGCTGCGAGCGACATTTTGGGAGGAAACGGCCAGCAAAAACCCGGCGTGTTGGCCGTTGCTGCTGTCGCGATCGAAATCGGGGTTTGTGACGGCGAGAGTAATTTCGTCACCTATCCAAGGTTGGATATCTCGACTGTAATCCAGGCCTGTATTGGCGAGAAAACTTTTTTTGATTCGCTCAAATTCCGCGTGCGATCGACTTCTTTCTTCGGGAGTGGCAAAAACTTGTCGCAATGCTTCGAGGCGATCGGGATTTACCAGCATTGAAGCTAACAAAGGTGCTTGTTTCGAGACAAACACAGCCGCAGCCGGAGTAGTTGTCGGCCCGCCAGCGATCAAATTCAGGGGAGTGTGAGTTGTCAGCCAGTAAAAACCGCCGGCACTCAAGCCTAAGAGTGCCAAGACGCCAGCAATGAGGAAAGAAAAGAACGATCGCAGCTTCATACCACAAGGACTAATGACCACAGTCTATTATTAACTAGAGTAGCGCATGACCGGAGCTGCCGGCAGATACTTTTTGTTCAGTTCGCAAAACAAAAAGATAAACTAAAATATTCTCAAGCTTTAAAACCCAAGTAAAATGCTAACAATATCAACGCCCGCCGAACAGCGAGTTTTACTGCAAAATATCAGTTGGCAGTTATATGAAAGCCTGCTAGCGGAACTGGGCAACCAACGTTCCACCAGAATTGCTTATCATCAAGGTCAATTAGAAATTATGGTGCCGCTACCGGAACATGAAAATCGCAACAGGCTGATCGATCGCTTAATTGTAACTCTCATAGAAGAACTAAATCTTGAGTACAACCCCTTTGGTTCGATGACTATTAAAAAACGCCAAAAAGCAGCGGGAAAAGAACCAGATTCATGCTATTATATTCAAAATGAAGCACTGGTCAGAGGGAGAATAGAATTAGACTTTGCTCAAGATCCGCCACCCGATTTAGCACTAGAAATCGATATTACCAGCAGTTCCTTAAATCAATTCGATTTATATGCTGATTTAGGCGTACCAGAAATTTGGCGGTACGACGGACGAAACATCAAATTTTATCAATTGCAAAATGGCGAATATGCGGAGTGCAATTTTTCCCGGGCTTTCCCGATGCTACCGACTGCAAAAGTTGACGAATTTATCGATCGCTGTCAAACTACAGGCGCAACCGCAGCAGTCCGAGAATTCCGGGAATGGGTAAAAAATCAGTAATTGTGCAATCTACCACGGCACTCCTCGCGCATCGGAAAAATCTGCATCTAGAACCGCCCCCGGATCGAAAACAGCATCAGTTAAATCAGCTTTTCTAAACGACGTTACCGACAACTTTTCTATTTCTTCAACAGCGATAAAAAAGCCGATCGCAGTTAACCCAAGAATTACCCCAGAAACCAAAAATAAGACAATTCCCCTAAGAGTATCTCCGCCCAAAAATGTCACAATACCGCTAGCCCCGATCGCAGCAGCAGCCCCAGCCACAGCGCCCGCCACAATTCCAGCCTCGCACCGAGTCGCAGCAATCGCCGTCGCAGCGGTTCCAGCCACAGCCACAGCCCCCGCATCCGCCCCGGCTATCAGTCCAGTCAAAGCCCCAGCCGCCGTGACAGTCACCGCCGTTACCCCAGCCCTAGCAATCAAATTTCTCACCCGCCTGCGGCTTTGTCCGGTTCTGACACCCTGAAAATTTGCCCCCCTCAAAATCGCCCCGGTGAAATTGCAGCCTCGAATGTCGCAACCGCTGAAATTCGCCCCTGACAAGTCAAGCCCTTTAAAAGAACGGTTCCGCAAGTTTTGGTTAGCAAAATTGAGATTTCGAGGTTGAGTCATTCGATTTTAGATTTTAGATTTTAGATTTTAGATTAACCAACGCATTGCGCCTGGGATTTTAGATTTTAGATTGTAGATTTTAGATTAAGCAAGCACAGGGCATTTAGAATAAAGCCTGTGGTTTATAACGAGTTTCCATGTCTCCCATCTCCGAGTCCCCATTTTCCCCCGAACAAATTGCCGCTGAAAGACTCAAACCAGAAGAATATGAAGAAATCGTTCAGCGTCTAGGTCGCCATCCCAATAAAGCTGAATTGGGAATGTTCGGCGTCATGTGGAGCGAACACTGCTGTTACAAAAATTCGCGGCCACTATTAAAACAGTTTCCCACAGAGGGCGATCGAATTCTCGTCGGACCTGGAGAAAATGCCGGCGTCGTAGACTTGGGAGACGGCTTGCAACTCGCCTTCAAAATTGAATCCCACAACCACCCGTCAGCAGTCGAACCTTTCCAAGGTGCAGCAACCGGTGTCGGCGGGATTCTCCGCGATATCTTCACAATGGGTGCTCGCCCGATCGCACTTTTAAATTCCCTGCGTTTCGGCAACTTAGACGATGCTAAAACTCAGAGATTGTTCAAAGGCGTAGTATCGGGAATTTCCCATTATGGAAATTGTATCGGAGTGCCCACAGTTGGTGGCGAAGTTTACTTCGATCCTGCCTATTCCGGCAACCCGCTAGTTAACGTCATGGCCTTGGGTTTAATGGAAACTCAAGAAATCGTCAAATCCGGGGCCTCGGGAACCGGAAATCCCGTGCTTTACGTCGGTTCAACTACTGGCAGAGATGGCATGGGAGGAGCAAGTTTTGCCAGTGCAGAATTGACAGACAAATCAATGGACGATCGCCCCGCCGTCCAAGTAGGAGATCCATTTTTAGAAAAATCTTTAATTGAAGCTTGTTTAGAAGCATTCAAAACCGGTGCAGTCGTCGCCGCCCAAGACATGGGTGCCGCCGGAATCACCTGTTCCACATCAGAAATGGCAGCCAAAGGCGGGGTCGGCATTGAATTCGATTTAGACAAAGTTCCCGTTCGAGAAAGCGGTATGGTTCCCTACGAATACCTGCTTTCAGAATCTCAAGAACGGATGTTGTTTGTTGCCCAAAAAGGACGCGAGCAGGAATTAATCGATATTTTCCACCGCTGGGGATTGCACGCGGTAGTAGCGGGGACAGTTATCGAAGAGCCGATCGTCCGAATTCTATTTAAAGGCGAAATCGCTGCCGAAATTACCGCGACTGCTTTGGCAGATAATACGCCAATTTATCACCGAGAATTGTTGACAGAACCGCCAGAATATGCTAGAAGAGCATGGGAATGGACGGCGGATTTGTTGCCAGAATCCACCGCCGCCGGTATCGAAGTTCAAGGTAATTTCCAAACTTGGAATCAGATTTTGCTGACGCTTTTAGATACTCCCACCATCGCTTCTAAACGCTGGGTTTATCGCCAATACGACCATCAAGTGCAAAACAATACTGTTGTTTTACCGGGAGGCGCTGATGCTGCGGTTGTCAGATTGCGTCCGCTAGAACCTTGCCACTCTTCCCTTGCTAACGGGTTAGAAGTACACCCCCTTGCTAAGGGGGATCTACAGAGAGAAAATGCTATTTCTCTAGCTTCCGAAAGCAAACAGGAAGAAGAAGTAATTCCTCTATTTACAAAGGCACAAGGTAGGGAAACTCCCAAACTTTCTCCCCCCCTTAGCAAGGAGGAAGCGCCGCAGGGGGCTATTCCAGGAGTTGCTGCAACGGTTGATTGCAATTCTCGTTATGTTTATCTCGATCCTTATGAAGGTGCAAAAGCAGTCGTAGCGGAAGCAGCGAGAAATTTAAGTTGTGTGGGTGCTGAACCTCTCGCAGTTACGGATAATTTGAATTTTGGCAGTCCTGAAAAGCCGATCGGATATTGGCAGTTAGCGTCAGCTTGTCGCGGAATTGCTGATGCTTGTCGGGAGTTGGGAACGCCTGTGACAGGGGGGAATGTTTCTCTTTACAATGAAACGGTTGATGCTGAGGGGAATCCTCAACCAATTTATCCGACTCCGGTAATCGGAATGGTGGGGTTAATTCCCGATTTGAGCAAGCTTGCTGGCCAAGCTTGGCTAAAGAAAGGTGATTTAATTTATGTGCTGGGAATTGGTGAATCATCCCAAAACCCAGAACTTCCATCTGAAAGCTCAAAAATCGAAACTTCTCCTACTTTGGGAGGTTCGGAATATTTAGCGGCAATTCACGGGATTGTAGCTGGGAAACCGCCAAGGATAGATTTTGAGTTAGAAAGAAAAGTGCAATCGGTTTGTCGCGATGGAATTCGGCAAGGTTGGGTAGGTTCTGCCCATGATTGTGCGGAAGGTGGAATTGCGATCGCCCTCGCGGAATCCTGTATTTCTGCTAAAATGGGTGCGGAAATACATCTTAGTTTCAATTCGGAAAATGTCGGCCGCTGGGATGAATTTTTGTTTGGTGAGATGGGCAACTGCATTGTAGTTTCAGTCGCACCGAAAAATCAAGAAATTTGGGAGTCTTACCTGCAAGAACATTTGACCAAAATGTGGCAGAAAATTGGTTTAGTTTGCTGTGCTGAATCACCTTTGCGGGTTGTGAGTGCTGACAATCAAGTGTTAATTGAGGTGGCGATGGGTGATATGGGCGATCGATTCTATAATGCGATCGAGCGTCGGATTGCATCTGTCTGACAACCTGAAGTTTCGCTCCCCCTAAATCCCCCTTAAAAAGGGGAGTAGGGGCTGACTTTGAATACTCTTGTCCCCCCCTTCTTAAGGGGGGCTAGGGGGGAACTCCGGGTTGAAAACACACCCTAGAGCCCCAACTTCTTACAAAATTCACGATTCTTAGAAAAACCTATAACAGAAGTCGGGGTTCTTAGACACTATACAATATAAACAATATCATTCCTAAAATAAATGATTTGCTGTATCAATCCCAACTGCCCCAACCCTCAAAACCCTGACGGGCAAACATATTGCATCAGTTGTGGCGTTAAACTCGTCCCCATCCTGCGAGGGCGTTACCGCACGATCAAACTCCTCGGTCAAGGTGGCTTCGGCAGAACTTATTTAGCAGAAGATATTGATAGATTAAATCAACGCTGTGTCGTTAAACAATTAGCACCAAATGTCCAGGGAACTTGGGCGATTAACAAAGCGGTAGAATTATTTCAGCTAGAAGCTAGACAACTGCAACAGCTAGGACAACATCCCCAAATTCCATCCCTTGATGCCTGTTTTGAAGAAGAAAACTATTTGTATCTCGTACAGCAGTTTGTCGATGGAGATAATTTGTTAAAGCTTTTGCAAAATCAGGGAATTTGGCAAGAAAGCCTAGTTAAGCAACTATTACTCGAACTTTTACCTGTTCTCAAGTTTATTCACGAACAAAAAATCATTCACCGAGATATCAAGCCTGAGAATATTATGCGCCGTCGCTGCGACGGTTTGTTAGTCCTCATTGATTTCGGAGTTTCTAAACAGTTGTCGGGCACAGTGATGTCGAGACCGGGAACAAAAATTGGTACGCCTGGTTATGTACCGCTTGAACAAATGCAAGGAGGTGAAGCTTATCCAGCCAGCGATTTGTTTAGCTTGGGGGCGACGGCTTTTCATCTACTGACGGGAGTACATCCTGATGGTTTGTGGACGGAACACGGTTATAGCTGGACTGGAAATTGGCAGCAACATTTGAAAAGTCCCATAGACAAGGGACTAGCATTGATTTTATCTAAGTTGTTGGCCAAAGATATCCAGCAGCGCTATCAATCAGCAGAGCAAGTTTTAAGAGATTTTCAACGTCAGTCAACACCAAACTTTATACAGACTTTAAAAAGGTTTGACTTTGACACGGTGACAGTTGATGTGCGGGGTAAGATAAGTAGCCGTCAACGCCGTGAAGCACAATTTTTTAGTGAAAATTTAGGTGGCGGTGCAACCTTAGACATGGTAGCAATTCCTGGTGAGCGTTTCGTGATGGGTTCTCCCAATACGGAAGCAGGGCGAAGTAACAATGAAGGGCTGCAGCGTACTGTTAATATCTCTCCTTTTTTTATGGGTAAATATCCCATTACTCAAGAACAGTGGGAAGTAGTGATGGGGAATAACCCTTCTCATATCAAAGGTTTGAAACGTCCTGTAGAACAAGTAAGCTGGAATAATGCTCTGGAATTCTGCCAGAAAATTTCTCAAAAAACCGGCAAGATTTATCGCTTACCTTCGGAAGCCGAATGGGAATATGCTTGTCGCGCCGGAACTACAACGCCTTTCTATTTTGGCGAGACAATTACCCCGGATTTAGTTAATTATGATGGCAATCATCCCTACGGTTCTGCGCCGAAGGGACTTTACCGCAAACAAACAACGGATGTGGGGAGTTTTGGGCCGAATCCGTTTGGTTTGTATGATATGCACGGGACTGTTTGGGAATGGTGCAGCGATAAATGGCACGATAATTATAGTGGCGCACCGACTGATGGAAGTTCTTGGGAAACTGGCACTGATAATAACCGAGTGCTGCGTGGTGGTTCCTGGAACTGCAATACGGTCTATTGCCGTAGTGCCTATCGTGGCACGCATTGGGCGGGGGCGGTCCATCGCAGCAGGCACCTCGGTTTTCGCGTAGCGGTTGCGTCGGTTTCTTCCTCGTCCTAGTTTTCCCGGCGAGGACTCTTCTCTGCTCTGTAGCCCTTTAGCGGGTTGAAGCCGTAGGGCGCGTCGCCCGAAACAATCTGCAAGTTCGATCGACTATTTCACAGCCACGCACCACAAATTACTAAGGTGCGTCGCCCGAAACAATCTGCAAGTTCGATCGAGAATCTCGCAGCGACACACCCTACAAATTAAACTGAAAAACTTATCTGCTCCGTGCTATAGCCATAACTTGCCGCGCCCAAAATGACATTACATGGCCGCACAGATTCCCATGATGATATAGTAGGTCAATTTTATGAAAAAGTCAAGATCGATCGCCCTTAAATTCTAATATTTGAAACAGCCCGTGAAGCAATTTCCTAATTTATTTTCCATTGCACGATCGCCTATCTCTTAGTCCCCCTCTGCTGGGACGAGAGTTTGACAAGAAGCCATTTCAATAGACTGTTAGTGCCTTAAAAAATGGTTTCACCCCTCACCCCTAAAAATAGTGGATCGGGACTAAGTATTTAATTAACCATATAGCTATTAACTACCAATAGCGAACCCAAATGCTGCATTCCAGATGTGATGGGTAACACCCTCGGCGAATTCGCCAACAATCTCTTTCAATCGCCCGATCGCTCGCCCGATCGCCCCCGCTCGCGCCCAATCGCTCGCCCGATCGCCCGATCGCCCGATCGGCCACAATTAATCAACGTTAATATATGATCTGGGGGCGATCGATACTACAATGCCATTGAACGCCGCATAGCTTTTGTCTGAAATGCTACACCAGTTGGAATTAATGACAGTTCCGTGGCAACATTAAAAAAAGGTTAAGTTATGCGACATCTTCCCCAACAGAACGCACCGGTGAAATTGTCCCCCTAACATACCGTCCCCATTAGGAACCCAGCTATCTATGATTCCCAACCATTCTTTCGCGGCTGACGAGCATTCTAGTAAACCCGACAAGCCAGAGGAAGCTTGCGGCGTTTTTGGTATCTACGCACCGGGTGAAGATGTCGCCAAATTGACGTACTTCGGTTTGTATGCCTTGCAGCACAGGGGTCAGGAATCCGCAGGGATTGCCACCTTTGACGGTGAAAAAGTCCATCTGCACAAAGATATGGGACTGGTTTCCCAAGTCTTCAACGAATCGAGTTTAGGTCACTTGCCCGGTAACTTAGCCGTAGGCCACACTCGCTACTCTACTACCGGCTCGTCGCGCGTGGTCAACGCTCAGCCTGTGGTTGTCGAAACTCGTTTGGGAAGTCTGGCATTGGCACATAACGGGAATCTTGTCAATACCAAAGAATTGCGGGAAGAATTGCTGTCTCGGAAGTGCGAATTTGTCAGCACGACGGATTCAGAGGCGATCGCAGTGGCGATCGGCTCGGAGGTAGACAAGGGACAAGACTGGCTGGAAGCAGCGATCAGTGCCTTTGGTATGTGCCAAGGAGCCTTTAGTTTGACGATCGCCACCCCCCAAGGCGTGATGGGAGTCCGCGACCCCCACGGTGTCCGCCCGCTGGTAATTGGCATCCTCCCCACAACTCCGGTACGATACGTTTTAGCATCGGAAACTTGTGGCTTGGATATTATCGGTGCTGAATTTTTGCGGGACGTAGAACCGGGAGAATTAGTTTGGATTACAGAGGAAGGTATGGCTTCCTTCCACTGGAGCCAGCAGCAGAAGCGCAAACTTTGCATCTTTGAAATGATCTATTTTGCTCGACCGGACAGCCAGATGGAAGGTGAAAGTTTGTACAGCTACCGGCTGCGGATCGGGCGTTTGTTAGCAGCAGAATCTCCCGCTGATGCTGATATAGTCATCGGCGTTCCCGATTCGGGAATCCCGGCGGCGATCGGCTTTTCTCAAGCTTCCGGCATTCCTTACGCCGAAGGATTGATTAAAAACCGCTACGTCGGGCGCACTTTTATTCAACCGACTCAGACAATGCGAGAGTCAGGAATCCGCATGAAACTCAACCCTCTCAAAGATGTGTTGGAAGGAAAGCGAGTAATCATTATCGACGATTCGATCGTGCGCGGTACTACCAGCCGCAAAATCGTCAAAGCCTTGCGGGATGCGGGTGCGACCGCAGTTCACATGAGAATTTCCTCGCCGCCGGTGACTCATCCGTGTTTCTACGGGATCGACACCGACAATCAAGATCAGTTGATTGCTGCTACTAAGTCAGTCGCAGAAATCGGCGCCCAAATTGGGGTTGATTCCTTGGCTTTCTTGAGTTGGGATGGAATGCTGAAGGCGACTAACGAAGACCCGATGAGTTTTTGTTCGGCGTGTTTCACTGGCGATTATCCGATCGACGTTCCAGAAGTGGTAAAACGGTCTAAGCTCATATTAGAAAAGGCTGGAACCTAGAAAATCAAAAAGCGAGAAAGCGATCGCCCGTCACTTTCCGCGATTTAGGGATTTTCAAAATTTTCTGGTAAGTCATTGCCAGAATGTGTGTAGAAATGTTACATTAACTTAGCTGTAGCAATAATTGCAGAATTTGTGAACATTAGTGAACAGTCGGTTGGGTAGAACTTGCGTGAAGCCAAACATTCTGATTTGAGATTTGAGATTTGAGATTTGAGATTTGTCCTTCCATCTAAAATCGCCAATCTAAAATCGATGAGCCTTTCCCTACACTCTCGTTCACAATTCCTGCTCGAAGCGCTGTATGCTACCTGGAGACTGGAGGTAGTTCCTCCAGGCGTCCACTCCCAGATTGAAATCGCATTTCGCACCAACAACGGGCACATGAGATTTTTTAAGATAACAGGGTCGATCGCACTAATTTTCCCCATACAAGTATTCCCCAAGCCAACTTGCTTGAGAATCCCGGACGGGCTGTTCATGCGAACTAAAGAACTTTAGAAACCCTTGCAGAGTAAAAAATATGGCTCCTTGCGAGCCGAAAGTGACTGTTGAAAGAAGGCGGAATGCGGTTTCTCAAGTCAGCTTAAATCGGAAACTTCGTGCAATCAAATACTGTTCTCAATCCCGCGAGCAATCAAGGCTCGTCCTCTCGTACAGCAGAGTTACCTTTTACTCTTCAAGATATCAAGGCAGCCATTCCAGCCCACTGTTTTGAGCCCTCGGCATGGAAATCTCTGGCTTATTTCTTTTTAGATATTGGCATCATTGCAGGTTTGTATGCGATCGCCTACACCCTCGATTCCTGGCTCTTTTACCCAATCTTTTGGTTGATGCAGGGAACCATGTTTTGGGCATTGTTTGTAGTGGGCCACGACTGCGGACACGGTTCCTTTTCCAAGAGCAAATGGCTTAACAACCTGATCGGACACCTCTCCCACGCTCCAATTCTCGTGCCCTTCCACGGTTGGCGGATCAGTCACAGAACCCACCACGCAAATACAGGCAGCTTAGAGAACGATGAAAGCTGGTATCCGGTATCGGAAAGCAAATACAATCAAATGCCTTGGTACGAAAAGCTGGGACGCTTTTATTTGATGTTATTTGCCTACCCAATTTATCTATTTCGGCGATCGCCCGATCGGGCAGGTTCTCACTTCATGCCCGGTAGCCCGATTTTCCGTCCGTCTGAAAAATGGGATGTGTTGACGAGTTCCGCATCCTTGGTACTGATGGTAGGCTTTTTAGGCGCCCTAACCTATCAGTTTGGTTGGCTGTTTTTACTCAAGTTCTACTTGGTTCCCTATGTAGTGTTCGTAATGTGGCTGGATTTGGTAACATTCCTGCACCACACAGAAGCCGACATTCCCTGGTATCGCGGTAAAGATTGGTCTTTCTTGAAAGGTGCATTGTCTACGATCGATCGCGACTACGGAATCATCAATTCCATCCATCACGATATCGGCACTCACGTAGCCCACCACATTTTCTCGACAATGCCGCACTATCACTTGAAGGAAGCAACGGAAGCAATCAAGCCAGTGTTGGGCGATTATTACCGCAAGTCAACCGATCCAATTTGGAAGAGCTTTATTCGCTCTTACTGGGATTGTCATTTTGTCTCCGATACAGGTTCTGGAGTTTACTACGAATCACCTAAGAGTCGGCGATCGGCTGAAGTTAAGTAGCTTAAATAAACAATAGAATACGTAAAAACCCGACTTCTTCAAGAAACCGGGTTTTTCTTTTTTGCGCGTGTTTGATCAGATGTTCCACATCTGGAGGGGTGACAAGCCGCCTTGGAGGGGTTGTCACCCCGCCAGCGATTTTTCCAAAGCTTGTATTACTACTTCAGCCTTCGCAGTCCAACCAATAATACCGCCTTGGGCGCGAATCATATCGATCGCACTCTGTTTAAACTGTGGAAAGTAGCTGGCTGTAGCATCCTCAACGAGTAAACCTTCAAACCCCCGATCGTTAGCCTCGCGCATAGTTGTTTGAACGCAAACCTCAGTCGTGACTCCAGTAAAAATTAGGTGAGTAATCCCTTTCTCACGAAGTATTAATTCCAAATTAGTGTGATAAAAAGCGCCCTTACCTGGTTTATTAATTACTATTTCATCAGGCATAGGTGTTAATTCAGAGATAATTGAATTACCAGGTTGACCCAAAATTAAAATTCGTCCCATTGGGCCTGGATCGCCAATTTTTAGTTTACTTTGACCCCGCTTTTGCTTAGATAGAGGACAATCAGAAAGGTCAGGTTGATGACCTTCAATAGTGTGAACAATCGGGAGATGGCGAGCGCGAAATGCCTCTAACAACTGCTTTACCGTTGGCACGATCGCCTGTAGTTGGCTGACATCATTGCCTAAAGCTTCACCAAATCCCCCAAGCTCCAAAAAGTCTCGCTGCATATCGATGATAACCAAAGCCACACCGCCAGAGACGGGCAGTTCATAATCATAAGGTTGGGCAGATATTAAGACCATAGCGATATAGGTTTTTCCCAAATTACTAGGACTATGCAGCCAGCTTGGCTGACAACACTGTGGTTACTGTTAGGCGGGTTAATGACAAAGGTTCCGGCTTGGTGTTCGCCATTCTGGTCAGTTTGCGATCCAGTTAGTACATGAATATGTTCAAAACCAGTATGCGTGTGCCTTGGGACACTTGCTCCCGGCTCATACCGCAGTAGAGCAGCAGCCGATCCACTTGTGTTGTCACCATAAAGTCGGTAGATTTCAACTCCATCACGAAATGGTTGCCAAGGCAAATTATTCTGCCACGTCGCGATATTAGGTAGATCCTTAAGGATGAAAGTTTGGTTCAGTAGTTCAGTCATAGGTATGGCTCGAATGAAAGATACACGGAGACAGAAGGACGCGGAGAGTGGCAAGAAACTATGGAGGGTCGCCGCGTCCTCTTCGTCAAACAATCCAAAATCCAAAATTGATTAGTGTCCTGCCATACTCTTACCGATCTGAACAAAATCTGCATCTGCGATCGCACTTTCATAAGTAAAATTCCCGCCACTGATTACGAAAACCCGATCGGACAATTTCAGCAGTTCATCTAAATCTTCGCTCACCAGCAACACAGCTACTCCTCGGTTGCGAGCCTCAATAATCTGACCGTGAATATACTCCACAGCAGCAAAATCAAGACCAAAGCAAGGATTCGCGGCAATTAGTAACTTAATATGTTCGGCCGAGAGTTCCCGCGCTAGCACTGTGCGCTGTACATTTCCCCCCGACAGATTACCTATAGGGGTATCTGGCGAAGGCGTTTTAATTTTGAAAGTATTAATTAAGCTCTTAGCCGCCTGCCTAATTTCTTTCAGGATGAGTAAGATACTTGCTTTAGCTTGCGGAGGGCGGTCAAACGTCCGCAGCGCTAAATTTTCTGCCACACTCATGTGTGGCACACAAGCATTATGAAGGGGTTCTTCTGGTAGTGCGAAGACCTGATGTTTAAACATCTCGGCTCGTGTTGCTGTATAAACTTCGCCATTGACCAGCACATCTCCACCTGTAGCAGAACGCTGACCAGCCAACACCTCCACCAGTTCCCGCTGACCATTGCCAGAGATACCTGCAATCCCAACAATTTCGCCACTGTGAACTGTGAGATTTACTCCTGTCAATACCTCCAGACCGTTGTCTTTATTGGCATGAAGGTCTTTAACTTCAAGGACAGGAATAGTCGTTGGGGAGGCTGTCTTTTGAACTTGTTTTGGCTCACGCCTTTCACCCATCATCATTTCAGACATATCCGAGACAGTCAGATTCTTTACCAAACCCTGACCTGCAAACTTTCCTTTACGCAGCACCGTGATGCTATCGCAAAACGCCATCACTTCCCGGAATTTGTGGCTGATAATTAACACGCTTAATCTTCCAGCAGTAACTTCTGCGCGCAGTAAACCTAAAACCTCATCGGCTTCCTGCGGAGTAAGCACCGAAGTGGGTTCGTCCAGAATCAAGATCCGACTCTGAAGATATATCTGTTTAAGAATTTCTAGCTTTTGTTTTTCCCCAGCAGCTAATTGAAAGATTGGGGTATCTAGAGGAACTCGGAAAGGAGCAGTTTTCATAAAAGCCTTTAACTGCTCGTACTCGGCTTTCCAATTAATCAAATTGGGGCTATCAAAGCGGGACAAAACCAGATTTTCGGCTACAGTCATCGCAGGCACAGAGGTGAAGTGCTGGTAAACCATCCCAATGCCGTACTTATGAGCATCGCGAGGACTTGCGATCGTAGTTTCCTGCTTATCAATCAAGACTTTGCCTGAAGTAGGAGTATAGAAACCCATGACACATTTAACAAGGGTACTTTTGCCGGCTCCGTTCTCCCCCAGCAAAGCATGAAACGTCCCTGGTTTTAGCGTCATCGAGAAGTTATCAAGTGCAGTCATCGTGCCAAACCGCTTAGTCATGTTAACCACCTCTAGTTCTGGTGGTTGCAGAAAGTTTTGAATTTGGAATTTTGACTTGTGAATTTCCAGTGCTGATTTTCGATCTATAGAATCAGTTACTTCCGTCATGTTTTTGTCTCCATTGTAAAGTTTCCAGCTTATCTGCTACTTATGAAATTTAATTTTTTAGTGAGA
Source organism: Microcoleus sp. FACHB-61 (assembly GCA_014695295.1). GTDB lineage: Bacteria > Cyanobacteriota > Cyanobacteriia > Cyanobacteriales > Microcoleaceae > Microcoleus. The sequence continues at coordinate 14,899 of JACJNY010000056.1, forward strand.
GCGCAGGGTTCATTTCAATGTTTTCAGTATTAACCTCACGTCTAGTAATATCTGCCTTCTTATCTGCGTCTATCTGGGTTTATCAGTTTTCATCTGCGGCTAAATTTTAACTTCTGATTCCTACAGATAAATTTTCACATTCCTCTTACACTACCGATGCAACCAGACATGATATAACTTGACTTTTTCCTCAAAACTCATCATTTAAAGCTTTGATAAATGCTTCTGAATCAGCAACGGTTCCAAACACTCCTCCCTGCATCTGGATCATCTTAAGTGCCGCCAAATGGTTGCCATAATCTGTTGCGCCCGTACAGTCTGATAAGAGCAAACATTCATAACCGCGATCGTTTGCATCTCGCATTGTGGTATGGACGCAGACATCGGTTGTAATGCCAGCCAAGACAATATTTTGAATGCCCTTACGTTTCAGTAGCAGATCTAAATCCGTGGCATAGAATGAGCCTTTTCCCGGCTTGTCAATCACCGCTTCTCCAGGCAAAGGCGCGAGTTCTGGAATGATTTCCCATCCTGCTTCGCCTCGAACTAGAATTCTGCCGCAGGGCCCGGGATCGCCGATTCCGGCTTGAATTTGGCGCGATCGCCACTGCTTGTTTTCTGGTAAATCTGCTAAGTCGGGGCGGTGTCCTTCGCGGGTGTGCATGATATGGAAGTGCTTCGCCCGTGCAACTTCTAAGACTTGCTTGATTGGCTCAATAGGAGCGCGAGTCAGTGACAAGTCGTAGCCCATCTTGTCAACATATCCACCAATGCCGCAGAAATCAATTTGCATATCAATTATCAGCAGCAACGTATTTTCTGGGCGCAAATCGCCATTGTAAGGATAAGGATATGGTTCAGCTTCTACAAAACGTCCCATGTTTATCTTCCTTGCGATAAATTCGTGTTTTATGTGCTAGTTCCTAAAGATCCAGGCGCGCCGGTCAAAGTTCGTTTCGGCGAACAAGTAATAATCATGATCGCCAGCGTCAGGATGTAGGGCGAAGCATTGAATAAGTAGTAATAGGAATCCACCCCTACTGATTGCAAAGCGGGACCGATCGCCTGCGCCCCCCCAAATAGCAACGAGGCGTATAAGCACTGAACTGGATTCCAACGGGCGAAAATTACCAGCGCTACCGCCATGAGTCCTTGACCGCTAGAGATGCGTTCTGTCCAGCTACCGGGATAGTAAAGGGATAAATAAGCCCCACCAATTCCCGCTAAGAAACTGCCCGCGATAATGCAGAGCATACGAACTTTATTAATGGAGATTCCCATTGCTTTTGCCGCATCGGGACTATCCCCAACTGCACGAATAAATAACCCCCAGCGAGTTGATTTAAAAAACCACTGCATTAAAGGGGCGATCGCTACACCTAACAAAAATAGGGGACAAATTTGTAGCGCTGATTGCACCGGAGGCAGATGACTCCAAGCACCCAGAGGGAAACTAGGCAACTGGGGGGCACTTGGTTGAATAAAAGGTTTGCCAAAAAAGAAAGCAATGCCGCTACCAAAAATAATCATGGCGATGCCTACGGCAATGTCATTTACTTTTGGTTGTATGCACAGCCAAGCGTGGATACAACCTAGTACCATGCCAGCTAAACCAGCGGCTAAAACACCTAACCAAGGCGATCCAGTCTGATAAGAAATAGCATAGGCACTCATCGCACCCGTTAACAGTGTCCCTTCTAACCCCAAATTAATCTTGCCGCTTTTTTCAGTCAGGCATTCGCCCAAACTGACGAACAGAAACGGAGCGCTACCCCGCAAAGTTCCTGCCAAGATACCCAAAGGTACTCCCCACCAACCTAATACTTCTGCTGCCATTTTGAATTCCTCCGATTTGAGATTTTGGCTTAACGTATTGCTTAGTTAGACAGTGGCCACTGATGGCTGCTCGCTAGAAGGTGGCTGCTGAGGGCTATCGGTTGACCGTTCTTTGAAAAATGGCAAACGTCCGTAGAGCGATTCGCTATACAGAACTACCAAAAAGACCAAACCTTGGAACACTAAAACCGTTGCATCGGGCAGTCCGTGTGCCCGTTGCAAGATGCCACCACTAGCAAGAATGCCGCCAAGCAGAATTGCCACAATAGTCGCAGCAAGAGGGTTGTGTCGAGCAATGAATGCGACTAAGATACCGCTGTAGCCATAGTTAGCATTAAGTGATTCGTTAGCTCGACCATGCACGGCTGCGACTTCCACCATGCCTGCCAAACCCGCACAAGAGCCAGCTAAGAAACAGATTGCCATTGTCAACTTGCCGACAGGAAGTCCGGCAATTCGAGCAGCGCGGATGTTACCTCCTGCTGTCCGCGCTGCAAAGCCAAAGGTGGTGCGCTGGATCAGGAAGTAGGCGATCGCACAAGCAACCAACCCATAAATTAGACCGTAGTGAACGCGGGTTCCTGGAATATTTCCTAACATATTCACATCAGGAATCGGGTAACTAGAAATTTTATTGACACTGCTGGGGTCACGCATCACGCCACCGACTAAATGATTCAGCAGGGCGATCGCAATATAGTTCAACAACAAGCTGCTAATTGTCTCATTCACTGCCCGGTAATAGCGCAAAGCTCCCACTGCACCAATCCACAGACCTCCACAGACAATTCCTGCCAGCGCCATTGCAATTTGGACTAAAGTCGGCGGTGCAGAAGATAAAGCCAGTCCAGTGGCTACAGCCCCCAGACCCCCAACTACTAAAGCGCCTTCGTTGCCGATAATCACCAACCCCAAACGGGCAGGCAAAGCAGTGCACAAGGAACTCAACATCAACGGTGCAGCCCTGATCAGGGTGTTTTGGAATGAATGCCAACTGCCAAATGCTGCTTTGTAGATTGAGGCATAGACAGCAAAGGGATTAGCTCCATCTGCCGCACAAAAAATTCCAAACAATACCAATGAGAAGAGGATGGCAGCGATCGGGATACAAACCGCTTCCAAAGTTGTACGCCAGTTTTGACGGTTAATCATCATCAGAATAAAAGATGAATTACTAAGAAAATGATGAGTGTTGAATTAAAAACTTGCTTGTATAGCGGTTGCCGAGGGGCGTGAAATACTTTCTTAGCGAAAGGAAGGAGTATGTAGGGGCAAATCTGCTCGCCCCTACTAAGCTAATCAGCGTTTAAGTTGTCCGCTATACAATTTTGAATGCACATCAGCTAATTAACTCGTAACTTTGCCGATGACGCCTGATGCCAGCCAATTCATCTTTTCTAGTTCTGCGTCTTGCTGCTTGTAATCCTTACCTCCAGCAATCACAACTTTCCCGGTATTATCTTTTATTTCCCCCTTATAAATGACCATGCTGCCATCTTGAAACTTACTCTTAGCAGCATCAGCATCCTTTTTCGCTTCCGCCGTTACGGCGCTACCGTAGGGCGATAGCTTCAAAAAACCCTCCTTCAAACCACCACGTACTAAATGGGGAATGCCTCCGTTCATTAGCGTCTTGCCAGCATTAAGCATTTCAGCATACTTAGAATAGACATTCGTCCAGTCCCACTCGGCACCTGTTAAATATCCTTTGGGAGCAAGTTGGGCTTGACTCGCATGAAAGCCGGTACAGAAAATGCCTCGCTTCTGAGCCGTTTCCATCACCACTTTGGGGCTATCTACGTGACAGGTAATTACATCAACACCCTGGTCAGCCAAGCTATTGGCAGCATCAGCTTCTTTAACAGGCAAAGACCAATCTCCTGTAAAAATCACCTGAGTTGTAACTTCTGGCTTAATACTCCGTGCCCCTAAGGTAAAGCTATTGATATTGCGTAATACTTGGGGTATGGGTTTAGCAGCAATAAATCCTAATTTTCCGGTTTTAGAGGCGTGGGCGGCAACAATGCCTGCTATGTACTCACCCTCATCAATGTAGCCAAAATAGCTGCCAACGTTATTTGGATGCTTACCTTCCTGATAAAGTCCACCGCAGTGGAAGAATTGTACCTCCGGGTAATCCTTTGCCAGTTTCAGAATATGCGGGTCAAAGTACCCGAAGGACGTAGGGAACAGAACTGTTGCCCCATCTTGTTCGATCATGTTCCTCATGGTTTCTTGTACCGATGTAGTTTCAGGAACATTTGCTTCCTCTACAGTTTTTACCCAGGCTAATTTTGAAACCCCAGCGTTCCCTTCTGCTTGGGCTTGATTGTAGCCGTAGTCATCTTTGGGACCAACATAAATAAATCCCATCACAATTGGCTTATCTTTGCCAGCCGAGTTTGCTTGAACCTCTTTAGCAGGACTACATCCAGTCCAAAGGCGCGATGTGACTGCAAACGCTGTAGTAGATAAAATCCCACGAATTACTTGACGCCGAGGTATAAACAATGACTTTTTGGTACTCATTCTCTATGTTCTCACTAAAAGTCTTTAAGAGGAATTCATAGCTAAGCTTTAACGCTTATACTTGCTGGGAATTGCTAGATATTCACGCTAAATTTGTCAGCTTTTAGTCTATCTATTCAACAATGAGATTAAATGCGTTAATAAGTATTTACATTCAAATCACATCTTGAATTTAATGTAAAAGATACATGGTGAAGCCAAACTAATTCTAATAAAAAATTAGTTTTTGCTTGAAATGTTGTCTTAGGAAAGTCAAAGACTCTAAAAATCAATGATGTTTATCTTATCCCAATTACTTTTAGTAGTAAGTATTTTTATAAAAACTTAATAATATTAGCAAAAATCTCTCACAAAAAGTTCACTAGAAACAAAATTCAAAAATAATGTTCACCACAAACAAAAAATAATTTTTTAGTTCTGGCACGCAACTAGCTTTTCAGTCTTGGACGCAACGTAAAAATAAGTCGAGGCTGAATCAAAAACCACAGAAATCGATGTTACAAAATCCGAAAAACTGTCATTGATTTCTAATAACAGTCAATAAGAGGTATTTTACAGCGTATTCCAGCTTTATGAATTACACCGCGCTCTCACGGGGTTTCTTTACTGTTCTCGCATCCTTACTGATTCTGTTCAATAAACCCGGTTTCTCGCGATCTACATCTACATGGAATATGCTGTATTTTTATGGGAACTCTTTTGGGGTGGCTTTCTAGCCCGCCCCAAAGGTAAAAACTAAATGCAGTAAAGCTTAGTGAGGACTTCAGTCCGAGCAAGTTTTATGAGGACTAAATTCCTCAGTACCAACTTTATAACGGTTATTGTACGGGACATAATATTACAGATTGCCTTTGAACCCGATCGCCGTGACAATAGTCCACGCATCCACCAACAGCAGAAGTAGCGTACATCCCAGCAAAATAAGATACATCCAAGGCTGCGACAAAGGGCGGACATCTCTAGTATCAATACCTGTTTTTGCTTCCACCAAACCGACTAATTTACCAAACCCAGCCACCCGCATTGGCAGCAAATAACCTTCACCCGAATGACTCAAAAAATAGTAAACTAAACCTCCTTGACCGGTCGATCGAGGTTTGAGAGCTTTCACCTCAGTCCAAGGTAGCGACCAACCCTTGCGAAAAAAACGCGGAAACCACTTGGGATAGGTGACTTCAATCCCTTCTTCGCTGACAATTACCCTTTCACTGAGGGCGCCGTACAGGCCCACAGCCCCGACAACAATTGCCGCCCAGAGTGCGGCCGGGGGAACCGGTGCTTTCGTTACTTCCGACAAAAACGGCAATGGAATTGTCAGGGCTGTGTACAAGCTCAACAGCGTGATTCTAATCAGGGGAGAAAGCCGGAATACCGCCGGCTCAAATACTGGGGCAGAAGATGGGGGAAATGCGATCGGTTGTACTGACATGGCTGAAATTCGAGAAGCTGTTTAATGATATTTTTGCACAGCTTTCCAGGCCACCAACCAAACTTAGGGAAATACGAAAAACCGGACAATATTTCCAGTTGTGAGTTTTGATCTAAAATTCATTTCAGAAACTTTGATTCTTAAGTGTTGATTTTTTACCGCTTTGCAGAAGTTGGAATCTTGAGCGCGGAGTTATCAATTAACTGACGATTTATAACTCAAAACTCACAACTCCGATTAATCAACGGCTGTGAGGGCCGGTACAGTCAAAGGTTCTGAGATTTCTCGGGATTTGGGGCGGCCGGCCTTTGCTGTTCGCTCGCCCTGAGCTTCCTCTCGGAATCTGCTAGGATTGACGTTTGAATAGGGGCCTTCGTTAATCTGCAAGCGATCGCAAGGAATTTTATCCGACAAAATTGCACTAGCCATCATCCCGGTGTGAATTTCCAATGCTGCCGCCGGCATCGCTTCAAACACTAAGCGCTGTCCGGGAAACACCACTCGTTCAAAGTACCAGTTAGGAATGTTGGCGATGCGAGCAATCTGAATCTGACTGGTGGCGTTGACGTAGCAGCACAGAATCTTGCTGTCAATGTCTGAGGGTACGGGGTCAAGAATTTGAGCCATAACTGCTGAGGGAGCCTTGCCTAAAAGTTTTAGTTATCTTCTCAGGCTAACACTAGGTGATCCCGCCTACTGTAAAGCCGACTACCAACTCCCTAATACATGAGAGACCGATCGAACTTAAATTAAAATTTATTCGTAAAAATATACTTTTTTTGACTCCCAGCTTGGATATTCGGTCAATATACGCTGTATTTGCTTAAAAATTAGCTTTTTTCTGCTGCTGTCGCCGATCGACACCCACACGCTGGGCTTTGAGCCAAATAGAAAAATTTAAGAATATTTAATGTCAAATTGCGAAAATTAGACAGATTGTAAAGTTATATTAAAAGAATATTAACATAGCGGAAAAAGTTCCACTTTAGGATATGGCAATCATGGAAAGCCGAGAAAACCGAGTCCTGTACGTTCGCCTCCCTTGCAATCCGATTTTCCCGATCGGAGTTGTGTATCTTTCGGATCACGTACACAAGCTATTTCCCGATGTCGAACAACGCATTTTCGATTTAGGTGCGGTGCCCCCCTTGGATTTCGCTAAAGCTTTGGATGCCAGCATAGACGAGTTTAAGCCGACGCTGCTAGTTTTCTCTTGGCGAGACATTCAAATTTATGCGCCTGTGGGCGGCAGGGGCGGCAATCCGCTGCAAAATGCCTTCGAGTTTTACTACGCCAAAAATCCGCTGATCAAGTTCCGGGGAGCACTCGGAGGATTGCGTTTAGCCGCGTCTTACTACACCGAACTCTGGCGCAATTTGGGACTGATTAAGCGGGGATTGAAGCGGGCCCGGAAATACCGCCCGGAAGCTCGTGCAGTGGTCGGAGGCGGTGCTGTGAGCGTGTTTTACGAGCAGTTGGGACGCAGTTTGCCGGTGGGAACTGTGGTTTCGGTGGGGGAAGGCGAAGCTTTGCTGGAGAAGTTGATTAAGGGCGAAGATTTGGCCGAGGAAAGGTGTTATGTGGTGGGAGAAACTGTGCCGCGCGCGAGGCTAATTCACGAAAAGCCAGCCAACATCGAGAAAACAGCCTGCAATTATAACTACATCGAAACCATTTGGCCGGAATTTTCCTATTATCTACAGGATATGGACTTCTACGTGGGAGTCCAAACCAAGCGCGGCTGTCCTCATAATTGCTGTTACTGCATTTATACGGTGATTGAAGGGAAACAAGTGCGGATCAATCCGGCGGATGAGGTTGTGGCGGAGATTCGGCAATTGTACGATCGAGGTATCCGCAATTTCTGGTTTACCGACGCTCAATTTATCCCGGCACGCAAATTCATCGATGATGCAGTTGAACTATTGCAAAAAATCATCGCCGCCGGCATGACTGACATCCACTGGGCTGCTTACATCCGTGCGGACAATCTCACACCAGAGTTGTGCGATTTGATGGTAAAAACGGGGATGAATTACTTTGAAATCGGCATCACCAGCGGTTCCCAGGAACTGGTTCGCAAAATGCGGATGGGCTACAACTTGCGAGTAGTTTTGGAAAATTGTCGCGATTTAAAAGCAGCCGGTTACAACGATGTGGTTTCCGTGAATTACTCGTTTAACGTCATTGACGAAACTTTTGAAACCATCCGGCAAACTATTGCTTATCACCGAGAATTAGAGCGAATTTTTGGAGCAGATAAAGTAGAACCCGCGATTTTCTTTATTGGGTTGCAGCCGCACACAATTTTGGAAGAATACGCCTTTAAACAGGAGATTCTGCAACCTGGTTACGATCCGATGAGTTTGATGCCTTGGACAGCGCGCAAGTTGCTGTGGAATCCCGAGCCTTTGGGTTCGTTTTTCGGGCAAATTTGTTTAGAAGCTTGGCAGCGGAATTCCAATGATTTCGGCCGCGAAGTGATGGCAATTCTGGAGGAAAAACTCGGCTGTGCGGATTTGGAAGAGGCATTAACCGCGCCTGTGGAAATCAAAGACAAACAGTTGGCAGCAGTTAATTAATTACCAGGTTCGCAGTCAGGACGACGGTTATTTAAAAAATGGGAAATGGGAGGAAAAATGTATCTTCTGTTTCCCTTTTTATTATTCACTAAATAGCTAAGCGCAAATAAACATTACCCTGTAACTGAGTCAGTTCGCGATCGCAGGGGAGGCGAGAAACCCGGTTTCTAGGAAACTCAAAGGTTTAGTAACGAGAAATATATGAAGAAACCCGGTTTCTCTGATCGGCGCGAACAAGTCATAAAATCTTAAAAATGTCATAAATGCAAGAGATTGCTTTCCTGCGAGCGCATTGACATACTTATGTATTTTTACTGGTGTAGGGTTCACAGCTCGCACCTTACTTAAACCGAAAGTGTACCGTGTTCCTGCACCTTTTACCTCTGATATTAAATATTATTAATATCCAGCAAATATCGCTTAAGATGTAATTATATAGTTAAAACCAGGAGTTACAAGATGTTTGATAAATATAGAGTTAAGGGCATTAAAGGAGTAGTTATTGTTATGGCAGGCATTAGTGCGATTCCCTACCCTTCGGGAACCCCTACGGGGAACGGGATAGCTTCGCTTCACGGCTTTTGGACCGCCTCAGCAGAAGCAACTGCACTCAATCAACCGATTGCCAAAGTTGGGGCGATCGCACCCAACACTTTGGGCAACAATCAACCGCTGCAAATTGCTCAAGTTGAGGGATGTCCGAGGGCCGAAATGGTGCAATCTTTCGCAACGCCCAACTTTTCTATATACATTTGCAAAACCCAGGAAGGGGATATTTTTTACCGCGGCCTCAGCAAAATAAATGGCACCCAAATCAATGTCATGCAAGTAACGACAGGTGACGACGGAACTTATGAAGCGACTAACGGCAATATTATCTATTCGATTAACCCCCAACGGCTGCAAGTCCGGCAGAATGGTAAGGTAATTTTGACCGAAGCTGTCATCAAGTAACACTAATTGTTATTTAATGATAAATTCACTAAATTTAGGGTGTATTTTATTTAAGTTAAAAATTCAAGAGTCGCCCAAACATATTGATTCCTTAATAATCAAAGAGAATCAGTGGTAACGCTTATAAAATTGACTAACTTTTGTTTAAATACCTCTGAATTAGGACGATCGCCACTATATCATCTACCGGCCGCGGCGGAGTCCGCATCCCCTGGGGAATCAAGCGAGAAAGTCCCGTCGGAGGGTACATTTCCCAGTAGCGTTCCTTGGCTTCCAAACTGCTGAACCTCTCGTCAACCCGAACAATTTCGATCTCCGGCGACAAACTCTGCGTCAGTTTTTGTTTCCAACTCTTAGAAGTCGTTTGATCTCCCATCACTAATAACTCAATGGGAAACTGTTCGCACAAAGATTGAATAGTAGATATCGCTGCTTCCGACAGCACAACTTGATGGTAGCAGACCTTCTTATCTCTACCCATTACAGCTATGCCGCATTTATCTTTACCTGGATCGAAACCTAAAATCATAGCCAGCTACCCATTATTAATTACCAAGTTTATTTTTTAATTTTCAAATCTCCTGGGCCTTGTGTTTGTTGTCCGGTGCGGAAAACAACGGCTCCGTTTTCAAGAGCCACTAAATCTATTTTAAGCGGGCCGGCGATGTAAGTGACATCCGCAGCGATCGCCTGAACGTCCAGGGGTTTCTCGTACTGCTGCAACTGCTCGATAAAACCAGCTAAAGTTTCAACCCGACTGTCGGCCACTTGGACTCTACCGCCGACAACGCCAATCAGGCGAGCGCGAAATTGACAAGCTTCTATCAATTGCAGCAACTGCTGTCGCACCTGTTCGTCGGTCAAAGTCACCGGATCGACAGCAACCCCTGCAATCACATCTCCAGCGCGGAACACAACTCGATTGATTTCTGCTTCTGCAAATACCTTAATTACCTTTTCTTCCCGCAGGTAATTAGCGCCGGCGACAATCCGCACCACGTAGTCTTGACCGTCTTTAATCTGACTAATTAGTTGATCGATTTCTGCTTTAGTAATTTGAATAACCTGGTCTCTAACCTTCCTATTTTCCGGTTGCATGAGTCCGACGGTGGTTTTATTTGCTTCTTGCAAAAGTCGATCGATCGCGCGGCTCGCCATACCGGGTTCGATAATGCGAACGACGCCAGCAGCTAAAATTTGACCGCGCCTGATGGCAACTGTACCCTCGCGGATTGCCTGAAAGTCGCGTTCCAAAATTTGCACTTGTTGCTGCAAGACAGTTTGTTGCTGTTCGAGTTGGGCTTGTTGCTGTGCCAAGGTTTCTAAGAGTGCTTCCCTCTCGGCAATTACTTTGTCGCGCTCGACAATAGTTCGATCGCGCTCGGCCAGATTTTGCATCCGCTGGGCAATTTCTTTGTCCCGCTGGGCAATTAATTCGTTGCGAGCAACAATTTCTGCGTCTCGCTGGGCAATTTCCTTGTCCCGCTGGGCTATTTCTGCGTCTCGCTTGGCAATTTCTGCGTCTCGCTGGGCAATTTGAGTTTTTACCTGCTCTCGCTGCTCGATTAACTGTTGGCGCTCCTCTTGCAGTTGGGCGATTTCCGATCCTAAAGCCGTTTTTTGAGCAGAAACTGTTTTTAATTGGTTCTCGGTGCGATCGAGCTGAGCTTTTGTAGTCGCTCGGGCAGTTTCAACCAGTTTCAATTGTTCTTCGGTGCGGGATTTAGCCGCTTCCACACTCCTGAGCTGTTCTTCTGTCTGAGATTTAGCCGCTTCTACCTGACTTAACTGCTCTTCAGTTTTAGACTTGGCTGCTTGCACGCTGTTGAGTTGGGCCCGCAGCGAGTTTAATTTTGTTTGCGTCCGAGCTTGCTCGGCATTAGCTGTTTGGAGGGATTGATTAATTTGCTCTAAATTGGCTCTAGCTTGCGCTTGAGCGGCTCTGGCTTGAGTTAATTCAGTTTCAACTCGATTTTTTTCTTGAGTGGTTTGGTTGAGTTCTCTGCGGGCGTTGTTAAGTCTTTTTTGAATCTCGTCTATTCTAAAAACTCCCGTTCGCAGCGGCTTGCTAGTAGCAAACAAAATGCCCAGAGTCAGTGCTGACAAGATGCTGCCGGCCATTACTGTCACAACAACAGCAGTATCGCGGGGGCGAAGTTTGAACAAACTCAACCTTGCCTTGCCGACTTTCGTCCCAAGGCGATCGCTGACAGTGGCGATCACACCCCCCAACACTAAAATTACAAATACCAGGATGTATCCAGCAGTCATTCCGATTTTAGATTTTGGATTTTGGATTTTGGATTGAATCTAAAATCCAAAATCCAAAATCCTATACTTTCTCGGCATCAAGTGAATTGCTGGCTTAAGGCCACCGGGTTGTGGACTGTGATCTTTTTCTTGTGGATCGAGATCATGGTTTCTTGCCTGAGATCCCCCAGCAAACGAGTCACCGTTACCCGCGTCGAGCCGATCGCTTCGGCGATCGCCTGGTGGGACAGCTTCAAATCAATCGTAATCCCCTCTGTACCGGGTACGCCAAAGTCCCGGCACAGAATCAGCAAAAAGCTGACGAGTCTCGATCCCATATCTCGGTGGGCCAGCGTTTCGATCATCATCTCGGTTTGCAAGATCCGAGACGACAGTCCCCGCAGCATCACCATCGACAGTTCCGGGTCTTCCTTGAGCGCTTTCTCGACTTGTTCGATCGGCAGCGAGATCAATTCCACCGGCGTAAAAGCTACGGCGTGGTAAAACCTGTCCGATCGGTGTCCCGTAATTAGAGACAGCACGCCAAATACGCTATTTTCGCGCAGGAGGGCGACTGTAATTTCTTCCCCTGCTTCGTACACCCTGGAGAGCTTCACAGCACCTCTAATGAGAACGTAGACGCGCTCAGCCGGGTCTCCAGGGAAAAAAATTGTCTTGCCCCGTTCAAAGGTTTCCACAATGGGTGGAAACGCCCCGCCGCTGATTTGGCGGAACACGGCTGCTAGCGGTCTATCATGCGTCACGACTAGATCCTTTGTACTAATCAATACTTTATAACTTGCCGATTAACCTTATTGAGTAAATATACTGCCCAACCTCCAATATCCTGGGATTGTGTTACTTCCATCTAATGTTAAGGTAAACACACGCTGTATGATTAAATCTAGCCCTTCTCTTAACTTTTTCAATTCCGCCCCCATGTAGCTCCACAGCAAAATTAATATCAATTGTGTCTCAATTGTGTCTCAATTGTGTCTCAATCAGTTAAATCTGAATCAGTTGTGTGTAAACTGGCGGGGTTGTCGCATAGAGCCAATGAGAACGGTACAAGTTGCTTCTAGAAGAAATACAGATGATAGATTTGACCGGAAAAAATGCTCTTGTTACGGGCATTGCCAACAATCGCTCGATCGCCTGGGGCATCGCTCAGCAGCTCCACAAAGCTGGGGCTAACCTCGGCATAACTTATTTGAAGGACGAGAAAGGCAAGCACGAGCGCAAAGTCGCTGAACTGGTGGAACCGCTCAATCCCAGTCTGTATTTGCCCTGCAATGTCCAAGACGAGAGCGAAATTGAGTCTACTTTTCAAACCATCGCCGACAAGTGGGGCAAGTTAGATGTCCTGATCCACTGTCTGGCTTTTGCCGGCAAGGACGAACTTTCGGGAGATTTCACCAACACCTCGCGCCAAGGTTTCTCGAATGCTTTGGATATTAGCGCTTACTCGCTCGTGCGACTTTGTGCTGCTGCTAAACCGCTGATGGCCGAGGGCGGCAGTATTGTGACCCTGACTTATTTGGGCGGCGTTCGGGTAGTTCCTAACTATAATGTGATGGGAATTGCTAAGGCGGCTTTGGAAATGAATGTTCGCTATCTGGCTGCTGAACTGGGCCCGTTAAATATTCGGGTAAATGCGATTTCTTCTGGCCCGATTCGGACTCTGGCTTCGTCAGCAGTTGGCGGTATTCTGGACATGATCCACCACGTTGAGGAAGTGGCGCCGCTGCGGCGGACTGTGACTCAGCAGGAGGTGGGAAATGCTGCGGCTTTTCTGTGCAGCAATCTCGCTAGCGGGATTACGGGTCAAGTTTTGTATGTCGATGCTGGTTACGAAATCATGGGAATGTAACGGTAGTCGAGAGTTTTGAGTTATGTAGGGGCGGGTTTAGACAATAAACTTTTACTTTAACAAGTAAGTTTTATGCAAAAGCCGCCCCTTTCGATAGTTTTGAGTTTTGCATAATTCTCTTAACTAAACACTTGAGAATCAGCCCTTATCAAGCTGTAATCTTCAATTACTAATTATCAATAACTAATGAATGACCCATTGCGAATTATGGAGATAATCGATCGCCCTTCTGTACCTCCTGCAAGTTCAGTTCAACCTGCTAGGGCCGCCTTGGTGAAACGCACGACACTGGAAACGGATGTCACGGCCAGCCTCAATCTCGACGGTGTGGGAACTTGCAAGGCTTCTACGGGGATTCCGTTTTTAGACCATATGTTGCACCAGATTGCTTCTCACGGATTGATCGATTTGGACGTGCAGGCGATCGGGGATTTGGAGATTGACGACCACCACACGAACGAAGATGTGGGAATTACCTTAGGCCAAGCGCTAGCAAAAGCTATCGGGGATCGATCGGGCATTTCTCGCTTCGGACATTTCATCGCACCTTTGGATGAAGCTTTAATTGAAGTAGTGCTAGACTTTTCGGGACGGCCTCACTTGAGCTACAATTTGCAGATTCCCAACCAGCGGATCGGCACTTACGATACCGAATTAGTGAGAGAGTTTTTTTCGGCGGTGGTGAACCACACTCAGATGACACTGCACATTAGACAGTTGCAGGGCGGAAATTCTCATCACATTGTGGAAGCGACGTTTAAAGCATTTGCGCGGGCTATGCGGATGGCGGTAGAAATCGATCCGCGGCGCGCCAGTCGGATTCCGAGTTCTAAAGGAGTTTTGTAGTATCAGGGCTTGTAGTAGCGTTTGGGCGCTACTACAAACCTGTCAATCAAAATATATCTGCTATATAGTTAAAAACACCTTGACTTCCCTCGCCGTACTTTCCGATAAATTCAGCAATTAGTCGATCGCTACACCGTTCTATAGCTTCATCAATAGAACTTTGTGCTAAAACTTGACTAGCCGACTGACGCAAAACTTCAAACAGATTCACAGTATAGCGAGTATCTTCACTGACAAAATCCCACAGTTCTCGACCTATTAAAGTGATCATTTCCGAATTGGGCAAAATTTGCTTCAGCAAACCAAGTGTTACAGTTTTATTAGTTCTTTTGCCGTAAGCTATACCAATATAAGCGTGATCGCCCTCCTGAATTTTTTCCTCAATTTTAGCAGCCCAATATACTATCTGGTCTTTATCCATATCATTCGGGCCGCTTTTTACCTGTATCCAGCATTTCTCGCCATCACTTGGAGTTTTAATTGCGTCCCATCCTGACTTGCCCGGTGGACTTTCTGCACTTTCAGAACAAGATATCAATAGTTTTTGAATAAAAAATCCCATTGAAGTGACAATAGACCTAGTAGCAGTCATATAAACATTAAGCCTGACAACTTCTTCTGGAGTGGCAAGATTTAACGCCCTGATTAAAAATGGGTTGGGATGAATTTTCCCTAAAGTCAAATTTTCAACCATAACTAGCTGTCGGCCAGTAAAATCTCGACAAATACTGGCTAAAAAATTTTCAGCGATAGTAAGTTGCACCGAAAGCTTGCCTGAAGATATAAATGTTAAAATGCGTTCAACCTCATCGGGAGTAAATCTGAGCGCTCTTTTGCCAGATATGCTGCTGATGCCGTTTCTGAGTGTTTCTGCTTCTAAGTTAAAAAATTCTTCTAACTCCGCAAAGTGACTGGCGAAAGAGCGAGACTTGCTCGCAGGCAGTCCTACTTCTTTTTCTAAGACAAAGGCTAATAATTCATGAAGTTGCTCTGACACTTTTATTTCTCCTAAGCTCGGTTGAAAATATTAGTTAACTAAAAAGAGAAAGCTGTTGAATCATTTCTAGCCCTTGGACTCGATTGCCTTTAATTTTTTGGCAAAGGTACTTACCTATCGCCTCTCCTAATAATACGGGAACTGCATTCCCAATTTGCCGATATTTAGAAGCAGTTGAGCCATAAAAAACCCAGTCGTCTGGAAACGTCTGAATTCGAGCGCACTCCCTTACACTCAAAGGACGCAATTCATCGGGATGACACATATCTGTAGCCTTTTGATGGGGACTCGTTGTGACAGTAGGCGACGGTTTATCCCATGCCAAGCGCCGATAAAAACCAACTTTACCGCCTTCAGATTTATAAGCTCCTCCCATTGCTTCTTGCTGTAATTCGCTGGGTAAATGCCTCCAGTTTTGACCTGCTGTTAACAAACGCAGATACTTGAGGCGATTTTCTGAATAAGGGACAAATTCTGGCTGAGAATCTACTAAATCCTTTAATCCCTCTCTAAGGGTCAGCCATTTTGGTTGTTTTCCAGTACCTTTCTGGCTATGATTTGGCAGCGGCAAAGTAACTGAATCATCACCTTTATAACCAATAAAAATTACTCTTTCTCTAACTTGAGGAACGCCGTAATCCGCAGTATTGAGCAAACCATACACAACTTCATAACCAATGCGTTTCATCTCTGCTAAAATCACTTGTAAAGCTGCACCTGGCATCTCATCAGGTTCTAATTGCGGGAAACCTAAACCTCTGCGAGCGTGAGGTCGGTGTCGAATGGGAGCTGACAGCAACCCCTTAACATTTTCCATGATAAAAAAGCGCGGTTGGATTTCGTCAACAATGCGTATGAAATCCATAAATAAGCTGCCGCGCGGATCGCCTACAGACCCGCGTTTTCCTGCTGTGCTGAAGGATTGGCACGGCGGGCCACCCGTCACTAAATCTACTTGATCGGCACGCAAAGGTCTATCTAAACCTAAGATTTGTCCGCCTTCTTCTAATAGAGTTTTGGCGCTGACTGCGCAAATATCTCTGGGTACAGCACATGGGGATAAGTGAGGACGATTTAGAGAGATTGTTTTGGTAGCATCAGGTTCAATTTCTACTAAACTTACTGTCTGAATTCCTGCTTTTTCTAGACCTAAATCTAAACCGTAGGCTCCAGCAAAGAGGCTAATAGTTATCGGTTTATTGTTAATCACAGGTTGGAACCTCAAAACTAAGTATTGCTGGCATTATTTTAGTGAAAATATTCAATTGACTGGTTAACTATAGCAATTGGAGCCTGATCTGTGAATGATTTTTTTTAAATGCACCGCAGAAGGCGCAGAGGAAGAAAACAGAGAGAAAATAAGAGAAGATAAAGCACAGGACTTACGCAGAACTCCTATATGTAGGGTGCGCAGCCCGCACCTTACCGCTAAAATCTCAAATCGGAATTCTCGCTCAATCTATCCAAACTTCGTCAAGAATCGGAAAGCATCCAGTACGTGACTCGCGCAAACATAAGGCGAAGTATTGTAAAATGCTTGCCAAGCTGCCGCTTTATCTTCGTCGTATTTACCCGCTCTTTCCGGGTATTTTCCTAGCCAATTTAAGCGCACTGCGTGACCCACTAATACATCTAAAACGATGTATTCTTCTACTTGCAAATTTGGGTTGCGCTGGGCGATCGCCGCCAACTCCATCAGCGCCTCAATATTGACTTGTCGGTATTCGGGCGCCACAATTTTATTCAGCAAATGCTCAATTTGTAGCGCGAAATTCTTTTCTCCGGGCGTCATTTCCGATAAAATTATATCGCTGTCCAAGCGGTTTCTGCGCTCTAATTTGTCGCCAATTATCAAGCCTTTGCAGTGCCGCAGCAGTCCCCAAACATTCGGATAAAAATCCTTCGGTACGCGATTAACTCCCCCTTCCATCTGCCGCTTCCGGCGCCATCCTCCCGCAGGCATTGTTAGTTCTTCGGAAACTGGCGCGACTACCCATTCAATGTCTTTTTCCGGCTGTTTGACGCGCAGGGATTCTTGCTGTTTGAGGATTTGATTCATTTCCTCGTATTCTGTCAACACTTGGCGCAAGCGATTTTTGATTTCAAAGGGACTTAGCTGCATTAAATATTCGTAAGCTTCATTTTGCGTAACTTGCAACTCGCGGGCTAATTCGCTTGTTAAGAGCAAAATAAAGTAGCTAACTCTCAGCGTCAGCAAGCCTTTAAATAACTGCGGTTCCGCTTTAATTAGCAAGCCTAGGTAGATCAGAACTTCTTGAGTGAGGGCTCGATCGCGAACGTCTTCTCCGCAGAATTGGCGAATTTTGTCCATCACTTCCGTGTAAGATCCGGGTCTCGAAATTATCGAATCTTCGCTGTAAGCTTTCCCCACAGCAATCTGTTTTTGCCGCACCAAAATGTCTGTCACCGCATCGGATAAACTGATATCAACTTTATCCAGCAAACCTGCGGCATGGCGGATGACTGCCCATTGGATTTTCGCTTGCGAACTTTCGCCAGCTTTCGTATAAATTTCGTTGAGCAAATCCACAACTTTAACTGTTTGTTCTGCGCCTCCAAATCCTGTATCAAAATTTAGTCCTTTGAGGCGAACTAGCGTGTGTAGCAACTCAATTTGTTCGTACAAGTTTTCTGAATCGCGCAGGCTGGTGAGCAATAACTGAGTATTAGTTTCAAGCTCTAATTTAAATTCTTGCGTGTGACCCAAAGACCAAGTTTTTTCAGGATTGTAAGCCAGATAGCTGCGCGTTTCTACTGCACCTGTCACCGGAGATTCTGTGAATTCAAAATTGTGCATGAAATCAATTCTTTCGGTGCCTGCTGTCAGCATTAACTGCTTGAGATTTCCGAGTTTAACTGGCGTGTTGTTGCAGTGTCCGTCCCGGAATTCCTTCATTAATTCTAACAATGCTTCCCGGCCGGTTTCCAGCATCGTGTGAGTCAGCATCAGCGTTACCGTAGGGCGTCCCAACTGATACCAGTGGCGGTGAAGGTGAGCTATTTCGCTTTGGATTTGAGCTACTAAAAAATGGTAATCTAAAGTTAAGTAAAACTCTTGTCTGTTCAAAAAGGAGGGGAGAAATACGATCGCCTCATCGCGAATTTTAAACACCCGAGAAGTTGTTAAACTCCGCAGACGGCGCACGGGGCGGCCGGTTAAACCTAATGGGTCGTTGCGTCCAATTTGGGTGTAAATAGCTGATAGTTCTTTAGTCTGGCGGACTTGAATTGGTTCTACCTGTTTTGGGGTTTGCGCGGCAATGCCGTTAGCGGCTAATTCTGCTTGCAAGTCTTCGTCTTCAGCTAACAGTGCAATTTGCACTAAAGGTTCTCTGTGCTGGCCGACTGACAGGTGCCTTCCCAGCGGGTCGATATCGCCCACTGCGATTAATCCTTCATTTAGCAATTGACCGAGAAAATACAGACTTTGCGCCCAAACTAGGGGAATATTTTCATTCGGTAAGCGCTGCTGGCTGCTGGGATTTAGCTTTTCTGCTTCTATATTTTCGGCGGGCACGTAATACAATTCGGGTAGCAGCGGCAAACCCGATCGATCGACTGCTAGAGATTCCAAACGCTGCTGGTACTCCTGCACTTGGGCTTGATTTCCCTGAAATATGCCGTCCAATAATAAATAAGTGAAAAATAGCGGCCACTCGCATTCAATGTGCTCGAACTGCCTTAATTCTGTGGGTTCGTAGTGCAGGCGATCCGCATCTTCCAAAACTGTTTGGTGTCCGTCCCGCAGAAACCGCTTGCAGCCGTATTTTCCTTGCAATTTGTCAATAATCTTATTTCGAGTCCGTTCTATTAATTCTCGGTCTTCAACAGCAAAAGCCGGAAAACTAATCACGCTCAATAAAGCGGCATCTACTTCTTTTGAACTAGACTCGCGAGGCAAAAGCGATTCCAAAGTTATGCGACTTCTGGCAATTTCGTCTGGCAAAACGTGAATCACCGATGCTTGAGAACCTTTAATTCCGAACAAATCCAACCCGTTTATTGCTTCCAGCGCTGCTTTTGCCATGCCAACTGAACTGGCGTTCAATTCTGCATTGCCGCGATTGATTTTATGACCTCTTTCCCAAATTCCGTAATCCGGCGTGCGGTAGGCTCTACCGATGTAGTAAACTAAATTTTGCACGAAATTGACTTCATCAATTGTAAAAATTACGTGCAGCCCGGAAGCCGTCATTTGAGCAAGAATTAATAAGAATATAGATGTAGCGTCTAACTGTAAATGTCCCCACTGGTCATCACCGACAACAATACTTCCAGTTTGAGTATTGTATTTAGCGTGCAGGGCATCTAGCGGCGACTGAGTATTTTTAAAATGTTCTACTTTGCTCGATTGCTGCATCATCGCAAACAGCAAGCCGCGCATCAGTTTGACTGTGCTGTGTTCGAGTTCAAATGTTCTGCCCTGATCGCCATCAATTTTGCGGTAAGCTAAACCCAAACCCCAAACGGCGAGAATGCTGTACACGTTGTCGCGCACCCAGGCATCGGTGTAGTCGCCGTGAGCATTAACGGCGGTACTCGCCGGCAGCAAACCAGTAATTGGGTTCTGGCGCTTGAGGATGATTGTTTTGATTTGCTGGTAGTAATAATCTAACCTGCTTTGCCGCTGGGTTGTTGCGATCGCCATTTCGTTTTCCTTCTTTTTCCTGATGCGAGCAGGTTTGCGGTGAATAGACTTTTAAATATATCCGATATTAGCTCATTTTTCAAGTTCTGCAAACACAAAAAGGTAATTGCCATGTCTAGCCACAACCACAATAACAACAGCGTTCCTTTCGTGAAAGTCGTCTACTCTACAGTCAGAATTAATGGTAAAATTGAGCTCGTACCGATGGAATGGTACGCCGACGGCTCTGTTAAAAAAATCGAACACTAAGCAGGCGGTTACAAATAAACATTAGATAGCAGGGCGGGTGAGATAACTCACAAACTGGCTTATATCATAGACTTTTAGCTAAACCCGCGCCTACCAGATACTATGTTTTTTGGCCTTACCCGCTTGATGCTCGATCGCACTTTACACGAAAACTCTAAGAGACTAGCAGGCGGCGTACCCAAAACCCGGTTTCTGGGCTACGGAAGGATGACTTAACAGACTCTTTGTGGCACAAACCGGGTTTTTTGCGTCCAAGACTGGTCTAGCATCGATCGCCAATCTAAGCTAATTTAAATAACTAGGTGTGTAGGAATCTCAAAGAAAAAAATATGGATCGATCGCGCCCGCAATTTTCAGTGCTGGGACTACCAGTTCACATATTAGATGATTATGCAGGTTGGCTGATGGAGCGCCTGCATCAAGGGTTAGGAAGTCACGTCGTGACGCTGAATGCTGAAATGGCAATGCAAGCCGAGCAAAATCAGGCTTTAGCAGATGTAATCCGCAAAGCGGAACTGGTGATTCCCGACGGTTCGGGAGTGGTGCTGTACTTGCGGCTGCGTGGCAAACCGGCACAGCGCTATCCGGGGATTGAATTAGCAGAATCGCTACTGCAAGAAGCCGGCAATTTGCCTGATTCGGAACCACTATTTTTCTTTGGAGGTTCCCCAGGAGTGGCGGCTGCGGCGGCCAAAACTTGGCAGCAAAAAGTTAACGGATTGTCGATTGCTTCTCAACACGGTTATCTTTCCGCAGATGAAGAAAAAGACTTCCGTGAAAGCCTCAAAAAAATGCAGCCAAAACTGATTTTTGTAGGCTTGGGAGTGCCGCGCCAAGAATTTTGGATTGCCGAACACCGACACCTTTGCCCTCAGTCAATTTGGGTGGGAGTAGGTGGCAGTTTCGATATTTGGGCGGGAACAAAAACCCGCGCGCCGGCTTGGTTTTGCGAGAATCATTTAGAATGGCTGTACCGGCTTTATCAAGAACCTTGGCGGTGGCGCAGGATGTTAGCTTTGCCGCAATTTGCATTAAAAGCTTTGGGAAATTTTCGAGCTTAAAAGCTGCCACAATAAAATAGGTTTGTAGTGACGACTAAAGTCATCATAAAATTCTGAGTAATTCAGTCCTCACTACGAACCTATTGCGATTAGACAATGTAAGGAGAATCGATCGCCTTAGCCCGATTAGTTGCCACCAAAGTCTGGTAAATCAAAGCCGAAATCTCAGCGCGGGTAATGTCCCGCAGCGGCGAAAGCCGATCGCGCGCCGGATAGTTGACCACAATATTCAAATCAGTTGCTGTGGCGATCGCACTCAAAGCATAATTAGGAATTTGAGAGCGATCGCTGTAAACTTTCAAAGAATCAGGATTGCCCCCCTTAAGTTCCAAACCGTTAACCAAAGACACGATCGCGTCAGCCTTAGTTAAATTCTGATTCGGGCCGAACTTCAACCCCGGAAACCCCGCCAAAAAGCCCCCCCGATTTGCCCGTTCGATCGCACTTCTCGCCCAAAAACTAGCAGAAACATCAATAAAATTTGTAGCCGGCACCCTCGGAATCGGACTAAACGCACTCACCAACAGCGCCGCATATTGAGCGCGGTTTAAACTGTCATCAGGCCGAAAAGAACCGTCAGGAAAACCGCTAATTATATTCGCCGCAGCCAAAGCTTCAATAAACTTCTGTGCCCAATGTCCAGAAATATCGCTGAACACCACACCCCCGATATTCGGATTGCCGCCGCCCTTTCTCACCGCAGCTTGCACAGCTTTAAAAGCATTCACTTTCCCGTAACCAAACCAATCGCTGCGGCCGTTGTTAGGATCGTAATTTCCCATGCGATTGCCCAACTGGGGATCGGGATCGGGATCGACAATTTTTTCAGCAGTTTGTTCGAGAATTCCCCGCACTTCCCGCGCCGTCAAACGGGGGTTAGCCGAAAGCACCAAAGCTGCAACCCCAGCGACTACTGGAGTGGCGCTGGAAGTACCGCCAAAAGTATCTGTATAGTCCCCCCAGTCGTAGCCCCGATCGCCCACTCGATCGGCAGTAAACACCCCCAAACCGGGCAAATACTGCGTCACCTCCGGCGGCGTGGCGATAAATCCGGTTTCTGGCAACCAAGTTCCCGGCGGCGCGTTGTTGCTGGGGGCGCAAACCGAGATGCTGGTGCCCCAATTGCTGTAGGCTGCTTTTTTGTTGAGGGAAGTGGAAGCGCTGACGGCAATTACGTCTGGGTGAACGGCAAATCCTGCCAGCCATCTAGTTTGACCGCCCAGGATGTTGTTGGGCCAGCCTTTCTCGTTAATTGTGCCGTTGACTGGGCGGTTGGCATTGCCTGCTGCGAACAGAATGACGCAACCTCTGCCGCCCCGCCCTTGGGTTGCTGCTTTGTTGATGACGGCACTCTGCCGGAGGGAAAGGGGATAATAAACTGCTGAAGGCCCCCAACTGCAAGAAATGACGGCGGCACCTTTTTCGATCGCCCAATTAAATATTTTTTCGACAGAATCGTCATCGAGAAAACCCGTGGTACGGATGGGCATCAGGGCGCATCCGGGGGCGACGCCGACAATGCCTTTGCCGTTTTCTTCAGCAACGGCGACGCCGGCACAACTTGTGCCGTGGTTGTCTGAGTCGGCGACTGGCATCGGGGAAGTGTCGCCGTCTTTTAAATCGATGGGTGAGACGATTTTGCCTTGGCCTTGAAAATCTGGGTGGGTGATGTCAACTGAATCGTCGGCGATCGCAATTACGATCGATCGAACTCCGCGAGTCATGTTCCAAGCTGGTTCTGCATAAATTTGAGCACCGCCGACAAGTTCGTTGCCGCCTTTGTTGTTTAGATACCACTGTTTGGGATAAAGCGGATCGCGGGGCGTGTAATGTTGCTGTGTCTCTACTAAAATGTTGGGTTCCGCTACGAGAACTTCTGGATATCTTGTCAGGCGGTTGGCAATTTTGACCGGGTTTTCTGCTGCTTGTTTGGTGACGAAGCAGACGAAGGTGTTGGGAATTCCTTCTACTGGCCGGACTATTTGTAAAGCTGCTGCATTGGCGATCGCGTTTCGCGATTGTTCGTCTACTTGTTCGCCAAATTGAATAGTAATTTGGTCTGTCAGGTAAAAGAATGTACTGGGATTGTTAGCGGGGCAATAGACGTGGCTGGCAAAAGCTACAGCATCGCTGGCGCGGGCTGCTTGCATTGCTGCTTCTAGGCTAGAGGGCGCAACCAGATATTCTTCGAGATTGCTTTGGCCGACGCGACGGTTGAGTTTTGCCCCAGTTGTTGCAGCCCAATCGTTTGAGGCTGATGCTGTTGGTGAGGGCCGGACTGTAAAGCGATCGTCCGCTTTTGACAGCAGCAATTCATCGCCGCCACGCTGCAAAATCACTGCCAGACTTTCATCTGGGACTCCAATTCCTTGATAATTTTGGAGAGTCTCGGAGGTCGGTTTGCTTGGTTGTACCATCAGAAATGTTCCTGTTTAATGTGGATGTAGATTTATCACACATATTTATAAGCTGTCAGGGAGGTTTTTGCCATGAGGGGTTTGAAGCTTTAACTAACAGCGGTAGTTTTTCCATCAGTCCGCGTCGGACTTAGTTTGTGCGATCGCGTTGCTAGCGGTTTCAACCGCCGAGTCTTTTTCGATATCAGCGAGTTTTTCAGATAAACACGCTCAAATAAACACGCTAGGATTAACATTAAAAAATTCTCCCAGCGCCTTAGCTTGCGCCTTGCTAATCGCCCGTTTCCCATTAACCACCTCAGAGACTACTCCTTTGGAACCAATCACGCCCACTAAATCGGCTTGTTTGAGTTCGCGAACTTCCATGAAATGCAATAGAACATCCCGGGGAGTCACTTCTGGATCTGGGTAATATTTTGATTCGTATTCTTCGATCAACAGCCCCCAGAGACTCAGTAAAGTTTCTTCTTCTACTGTTAATTCTTCCTTAGACATCAGAAAATCGACTTCTGCGAGGGCAAGAGCATTATCTTCTTCGTTCAGGATTGGCTTAGGCTGAGATTTAGCCAGCAGTTGACCGTAAGCTGTTTTTTCAATTGTGATGTTCATTTCTCATTCCTTTGCTTGCTTACTTAGACATGGTTCTCAAGTAGAAGGTGGGTGTTTGTTTCTCGGTATCATGATTTTTAAGTTTGGAGTAAATGTTTTTAATTGATTGAATACATCAGGGAATCGGTAAGGCTTCTCCGATATTTTTAGTGGGAGTCAACCTATTTTATGTTTAACTTCATCTTCATCATTCCACTTAATTTTGTCATATTCGGTATGGGTAAAAAAAAATTAAAATATATAATTTTGGCGGTATAGTTGATTTTTACGATTAATCTATACTGATTGCCTTTAATATTAAATATGGTATATCCACAGACTTGATCGACCGATTTGGAATATCCCTGTCGAATCTCTTCTAGTGATTCCCAATCGTTGTCTTTGATGGCCTTGCGCCAGACTGCGATCGCAGCCTTGGCATCGTCGGAGTAGGATTCGATCGCACTCTCCAGATTTTTCTTGGAAATTAGCCTCATTCCAGTACCGTTTTTTACACGACACCTCTATGTTCTCAGACTGAGAACTTTCTGTCAAGTCTCTACTTGAATTTTTCCTAAAGAGCCTTTTGCCCGATCGCACCCTTTGACTTTTCAACAAATTTGGTTTACACTTAGCCGGTTGCGATCGCCAATGGTAAGATCGGCTCAAGCTAAATATTTTTTTAAAGCGCACAGGCGCAAAGTAATTTCATGGTATACTCTGGAACTGTTTGCTGGCTTCGCTCCACTGCCCGGATTACGATCGGGGCGATCGCAGCTTTTACCCTGTTGCAACCGCTCCAAGTCCAAGCACAACAACCTTCTGCGCCAGAGAACCAACGGCAAGTCGAACCGGCGGACGACCCCACAGACCCCAACAATCTCCGCCCTATGACGCAAGACAGCAGCCTGCTGAGTGTCCAGGGAGGCCAGCGTTTGATGACAGAAGCCAGCGGTGCTATTTCCAATCAGAATTACGTACTCGCTACTCAAAAGCTGCAAGAATCCCGCCAAATTTTCAATCAACTGTCCAACTTTTACCAACAACTGGGGAGCAGTTTTGCCGGAATTGACATCCGTTTGGCCGAAAGCCACCGCACCAAAGCTGTAGAAACAGCCCAAATGCGCGACGAAGCTACCTACCGGCTGGCGTTGGTACACCGGGCGCAAAATAAACCGGAACTGGCTGTACCCTTGCTGATTCAGATTATTCGATCGCAGCAGCCAACTCGCGACTTGGGCAAGAAAGCTTACCAGCAGTTACTGGAATTGGGTTTTGTGGATTCGCCGTTTCCCCGGCCTGCCAGCACTCAACCGAGCTCATCGACAAAATAGTTCCCCTAAAATCTAAATTACAGCCGTTTATCAGAGAAAACAATGGTTACACCGTCTCAAGTAGCAGAAATGATTAAGGCAGGGTTGCCCGACGCTAAAATACAAGTTGACGATTTGACCGGCGGCGGCGACCACTACCAGGCGAGAGTAGTCTCTGCCGCCTTTGAAGGAAAAAGCCGAGTACAGCAGCACCAACTGGTCTACGGCGCTCTTAAACAGGCAATGGCTAGTGAAGCCATCCACGCTTTGGGCTTGGAAACCTTAACTCCCGCAGAATGGGAAGCTAAAAATCCAGTTGCTTAATTGTTGAGTTGCAAGTCTATATCACAAGTTTGTGCTGGTGTCAAGAGTTGCTTGAAATACAACTGCTGCACTTACGCACAAAAACCAAAGAAACCGGGTTTTTTAACTGGAATCTATGGCTGTAACGAAAGATTTTCGTAAAAAACCCGGTTTCTGCGTCAGTCAACGTTTAAAAATTTTCAAACAATATTAGGAGCTACCATGACTACAGCAGCACATGAAAGAATTGACGAGTTGGTTAAGCAAAACAAAATCATGGTGTTTATGAAGGGCAATAAGTTAATGCCCCAGTGCGGTTTCTCTAATACTGTGGTGCAAATTCTCAATACTTTGGGAGTGCCTTACGAAACCGTTGATGTTTTAGCAGACCAGGAAATTCGTCAAGGCGTTAAAGAGTATTCCCAATGGCCGACAATTCCTCAAGTCTATATCAACGGCGAGTTTATTGGCGGCTCGGATATTATGATCGAGATGTATCAAAAGGGCGAATTGCAAGAAGTTGTAGAAGTTGCTTTGGCTTCTTAAATACAAGGAAGGGAAAGGAGAAAGAAAGTTTTGAGTTTTGAGTTTTGAATTTTGAGTTTTAAATTTTGAGTTAAAGACTTAAAAAAATCTTAGTTCCGCACTCAAAACTTTCCCAAACTTCTCACTTTAACAACTGTAGGGCGGACACGGCCCGCCCTACTAAACATCTATTTTGAAACTACAGCTTGCAACTTCCTGACTTACTCTTATACCTAAACCGGATTTTCTGACCCCTTCAATCATTCTGGTAATAGCTGTTGGTATCAAAAAAGCTATTACCAATTACCCAATAATCAGCGGGTTTATTAAACCAAATTTGGTATTAATAGTAGTCTGATTCAGTTTGAGTCTGTGGCATTACAAAATTGGAGGGGTCGTGAATGTAACGCGCTGCTTCTTCCTCTAGTCTGTGAATCAGATAAGGTTCCAAACCGTTGGAATGCCGCAGGGCTGCTAAATAGCCGTCTAAGTAAAGCCGCAGGTCATCGAAGCGATAACCTCTATTCCACATTTCGACGAGGGCGTCGGTGAGTTTTTGGTAGTGCCGGATTGTTTGGGTGTCTTGTAGCATGGTGAGGTGGAAATCCTTTGTGGTTTGTATAATGACGGCGGGATTTAGGAACGGCCTCGATTGAGGCTGATTGGCTCAGCTTGAGGCTATTTCTAAATAAAAGTTTTAACCCTGCTCAACAGGCTACCCTCCATAAAAAATTTCACTCGCTGCAATGCAGTGGCTCGACTTTTTTGCGCGCACGTAGATAATTCGCCGTGCGTTTAATTAAGTCGGGATGTTGCTGAATTTTGCGGTCAAAGTGGGTGAGTCTTCCGGCTACCGAGCGAACGGTTGGAGGAATTCTAGTTTCAGTTGCGCGATTTGTCAACCTCCTAGGGGTGGCGGCCCGGCCGGGGGGTTCGGTTGTGGCAGGCGGTTGGGGCATGGGATCAATCGGCTTTACACTGTCTTATTTTCATTGTAAGCTTACCGCCAGAATGATTTAACCTTTCTCCAGGCTGACCCTCCGAAATTGGCCGAATCTGTAAAATTCCTACCTTCGGTGTGTCCGCTGCTTTAAACGTAGCTCATGCTTGAGTAGCGATGGTTACAAAAGCTTGACAAAAGCTCTGTTAACCTTGTAGCAATTAGTGATATGGGAAGCTCGCCTCTGTGGAATCTGCAAGTATTTCAATTGTTGAAGGGAATCCGCACCTGCGATCGCTCTTGGGCTGGCATCTACAGCAAGTCGGTCACTGGGTGCATCAGTCAGCGGATATCAGTCACGCTAGGGAAATATTTTTCAGCCGCCAGCCAACCCTAGTCATTCTGGATGCGCAATTGCCGGATGGGGACGGTTTGGAATTTTGCCACTGGCTGCAACAGCAGCAGCAGTCGCTGATTTTGATGCTGTCGGCGCGGAATTCGGAATCGGATATTGTTGAAGGTTTGAAGGCGGGCGCAGACGATTACCTGACTAAACCCTTTGGGATGCAAGAGTTTATGGCCAGGGTGGAAGCTCTGATGCGCCGCAACCGCACGATGATACCGCCGGCGACGCTGGAGTGCGGGCTGCTGAAAATTGATTTGGTGCAGCGCCGAGTGAGGTTGTACGAGGAACATATTGAGCTGACTCCCCAGGAATTTAGCCTGCTGTACGTGCTAGCTCAAGCTGGAGGAGTGCCGCTGTCGCGATCGGATTTGCTGCGGAGGGCCTGGCCCGATGCGATTGATAACCCCCGGACGATCGACACTCACGTACTCTCTCTGCGTAAAAAAATCGAAATCGACCCGCGACAGCCGAGCCTGATTCAAACTGTACGGAATGTCGGCTACCGACTGAATCTGGAGTTGTTGAATAATGCCAATCAACATTCACCAGTGCCCAGAGCGGTGCTTTCTTAGACTACGATCGGGCTATAAGTCGGATTTTATGTTGGGAATTGATTGGCGATCGCATCGGTTTTCGCCGCCATAATAAAGTCATTGCGATGCAGTCCAGAAATCGCGTGAGTCCACCAAGTAACAGTAACTTTTCCCCACTCGGTTAAGAGTGCGGGGTGATGTCCTTCGGTTTCTGCTACTTCGCCGACGCTGTTTGTAAAGGCGATCGCACTTTTGAAATCCGGGAATTCGTAGGTGCGTTCTATTTGGGGAACGCCATTTTTTTCGATTAAAGTCCAATCAGGAACTTGAGGTTTGAGTTGGACAATTTCGTAAGCTGTGACGCGGGTAGAGTTTGGGTGGCAGGCGACACAGCGTTCGTTTGATAAAGGTTCCATAAATTGCTTGTTAGCGAGAAGATGCTAAAAGATATTATAGACATTTCTGATATGAATTATTTTAGACATGGCAACTGTCCGTTAGCAGTTACCAAGACATTGTGATTGAAGTCGTTAAGAAAACAGATCAGCAATTCTTTAAAATTTATGTAAATTTTACTTCACCGTGGAATCGCTTAACCGATAATATCAGGAAGGGGGCGGGTTTATTTGGCTATCTCGCTTATCTTATAAACCTTGGTGAACCCACCCCTACAAGTGCGAGCGCTCAACCGATAACTTTCTTAATCAAATCCAACTTACCTAGATAGGGAGCGTAGCGCCATTTTAAGTCAAGTAAAAATGACTTTTGCAGCACGCTTTTTTGATGCGAAAAAGTGTCAAAACTTGCTTTGCCGTGATAGGTGCCGATGCCGCTGTCGCCAACTCCGCCAAAAGGTAAAGTTGTTACTCCCACTTGCATAACCGTGTCGTTGAGACAAACTCCCCCCGAAGAAGTTTCCCGCAAAACTCGCTCTTGTTTCTCTTTATCCTTCGAGAACAAATACAAAGCTAGGGGTTTGGGACGGGCGTTGATTTGGGCGATCGCCTCCCCGAAATCATCATACTCCAAAACGGGCAAAATCGGTCCGAAAATCTCATCCTTCATCACAGGCGCATCCCAGGAAACCTTGTCGAGAACCGTCGGTGCAATATATTTATCTTCGGGGTTTGTTTGACCGCCGACGACAACTTCTCCGTCTTTGATAAACTCTGCCAAACGTCCTAAATGATGCTGATTGATAATTCGGGAATAGTCGGGACTTTTCTGCGGATCGTCGCCGTAAAATCCGTGAATTGCTGTTTTAATTGCCTGCATCAAATCGGGTTTAACTTTTTTATCAACTAACAGGTAATCTGGAGCGATACAAGTTTGACCGGCATTGATGAATTTGCCCCACGCAATGCGTTTAGCAGTGTATTCAATTTGAATATCTGAGTCTACAATGCAAGGAGTTTTGCCGCCCAATTCTAATGTCACCGGTGTCAGGTGTTTGGCGGCGGCTTCCATGACTATTCTACCGATTTTTGTGCCACCAGTAAAGAAGATGTGGTCGAATTTTTCGGCTAATAATTGTTGGCTGATTTCCACTCCTCCTTCGACGGCGGCTACGTAGGCGGGATCGAAGGTTTTGGTAATCATGTCGGCGACAACAGCCGACGTGTGCGAGGCGATTTCTGAAGGTTTGAGGATGGCGCAGTTGCCTGCGGCGATCGCCCCGACCAAAGGTGATATCATTAGCTGAAATGGGTAATT
This sequence comes from Microcoleus sp. FACHB-61, assembly GCA_014695295.1. GTDB lineage: Bacteria > Cyanobacteriota > Cyanobacteriia > Cyanobacteriales > Microcoleaceae > Microcoleus. The sequence goes on from JACJNY010000056.1 coordinate 44,909, forward strand.
CCAAGGCCCGATGATTAAAACTACGCCCAAAGGTTCTGGGTAAATGCGGGCCGATGCTGGGAATTGATCGATCGAAGTAGGCACTTTTTTCGGCTTTGCCCACGATTTAACGTTTTTGATGGCATAATTAACTTCTGCGATCGCAGCAATTTCAAAATAAGCCTCGTACTCCGGCCTGTTCAAATCCGCCTTGACAGCATCCACAATCCGTGATTGATTGGAAACGATCGCACTTTTGAGCTTCTTGAGTTGTTCGATCCGAAAATCCACATCCTTAGTTTTCCCAGTCGCAAAAAATTGCCGCTGCTTCTGGATAATATCGCTGACGCTGATTACCATCTTTTGTCCTCCATGTCTATAAATAAATGTTACAACAGGAAAACGGAACTTGGGTAAAGTGCGATCGGTTTTAGATCCCCGACTTCTGGAAGAAGTCGTGGATCTTGGTTTTACAAATCATTGAGAAATGCTATAAATTAGAAGCTAATAATTGTGAAACTGACAACGGAGTTCCCTGATGAAAATATCTAAGAACGATTTTTTTTTCTATTCCTGCTGGCTGCTTTGTTTGTTTGCAGTAGCAGGATGTACCTCTAAGCCCGAAAAGCGAGTTGTCATCTGCTCGAAAGACTTTACCGAACAAGTCATTCTCGCAGAAATTTTAGCAAGCCATATCGAATCTAAAACCGATATCAAAGTAGAACGAGAACTGAATCTCGGAGGTTCGCTTTGCCATCAATCCCTAACAGCAGGTAAAATCGATTTGTATGTCGAATACACGGGTACTGCTTACGCCAACTTGCTAAAACAAAAACCGATTTCTGACCCCAAAAAAGTCCTCGATTACCTTAAACAAGAATATCCCAAACAGTTTAAAGCAGAATGGACGGAACCGCTGGGATTTAATAACAGTTTTGCGATTATTGTGCGGGGAGATCAGGCTAAAACACTCAATTTACAAACTCTCTCGCAACTGGGGAAAGCAGCGCCAAAATTGCGGGCTGGTTTCGGCCCAGAATTCAAAGACAGAGAAGATGGATTTCCCGGATTAGCTAAAACATACGGGCTTAAATTTGCCGGAGAACCGAAGGAGTTGCTGTTAGGATTGCTTTATCAAGCGCTGCAACAAAACGAAGTAGATGTGATTGCTGGTAATACGACGGACGGTTTGATTCAAAGTTTGGGTTTAGTAGTGCTCAAAGATGACAAGAACTATTTCCCGCCCTACGAAGCAGTTCCGGTTGTGCGATCGCAAATTTTGGAACAATACCCAGAATTGCGTCAAGTTCTCGCAGAATTGGGCGGTAAAATCTCCGAGGAAGATATGCGTAAACTCAACTATCAAGTTGACGGCGAACAGCAGGAAACCGGACAAGTGGCGCGGCAGTTTTTGCAGCAAAAGTTGGGCGTTTCCCAGCCCGCACCTAGCGCAAAGTAATCGGTAGTTTCTCTCCTAAAAGTTCACTTTATATCCGTAGCAGCTTACTTAAAAGTTGGGATTAGAAATTGGTAAGTATTGGGATTTGTACGGTTTCAGCAATTTTATGAGCTAGCTTTTTAAAGTCTAGGTAAACACTTTGCACGGCCTGGATGTGAGAACCCATTGCCCCATCCGCAGGTTTGAGGTGGAACATAGGTTTATGGGCTTCTTGAGCAAGCGGCATCAGACTCTGATAGTATTTTAGCAAAGCTAAACAGTGAGGATCTTCGGCGATGGAAAGCGTGCTATTTTCCGATTCATTGAGCACAGCTTCCCGATAAATATTAGGAATCCGTGCAATCCATCGCTGATCAGCTTTCACTGGGCGGTCTAGGCGTACCGAGTGTTGCAGGACAATATAACCAACAGGTTGCATTTGACCTTGAGGAAGCTTTAAATCAGGGGCAGGATTTTTCTCTAATCTTTCTAGCCATTCTTGCCGCCAGCGTCTGAGAGTTGGGCCGAGATATTTCAATCCTTGCACTGAGAATAAATCCGGTGATAGAGGAACTACTACATAGTTAGCTGCAATCAAAGCGGCCCGGTTAATCTCTCCTAAATTCGGGCTGAGGTCTGTCAAAACTACATCAGCTTGATGAACTTCTGCTGCTTTTTGCAAGAGTCGCCAAAAAGCAGAAATGACCCGAAAAGAATGCTCGTTGCGATCGGTGCACCCGGGCCATTCTGCTGAGAGGTCATATTCCAATCCAGAGAGCAATAAATCTCCTACCAAGAGTCCCAATCTTTCTTCAATGTGTTCTACTTCTGGAGTAGCAATATCACCAATTCCTGTAACTAAAGGCTGTACGCAGCGAAAAACTGTGTTAGGTCGGTTATTGCCTTGCCACAATTCTTCTAAACGTTCTTCATCTAGAAAAGCAGCAGTCAGATTGGCTTGGGGGTCTAAATCTGCTGCTAGCACCCGCAGTCCTAAATTGCGATACATCCAGGCTAAATGATAGACTAGCAAAGTTTTACCGACGCCACCTTTATTATTGAAAAAAGCAATAATGGGTACTGTCACGGATGCCTCCTAATAATTACTAAAACATGAGCATCTTCGACAACAAACTCCGGTGGTGGGCTGCCATTTTTTTGAAGTGAATTGCGAGCTGTGGGGATACCAATTCCAAACCTTTGTACATAACCAAGATTTTTTAAGGCTTCTGCTAAGTTTGGATTGCGGTAGTCAGTGATTCCAGGCATACCAAAATTTTGTCTGTTAACTTGTCCAAAGGGCCCCCCGGGGTTTTGAATTTCAATGCGATCGCTAAACCAGGTAATTCTTACTGGTGCATACGTCCCTTCATAGGTGCGGTGCAAGACCGCATTTCTAGCAAGCTGTTGCAGTGCTACTAACGGATAATCTGGCTGCTGGAGTTCCACTGACTGAGCGGTAATATCAGAAGCTACTGAGATATGAGATTGCAGTATTTCATCTAACACTCTCAGCATCATAGAAAGTGGCCCGGCAATTTCTTTCTGGTCTTTAATTGGGTCGGTTAGCTCAGTTCCCTCAATTCGCAAAAATTGAATGTAAGCACCCGGTATCAATTGCCTGGGGTCTTTTCCTACTACCAATATACCTAAATTTGTTGGCTGAATAGACGGTAAAGTGCTAATAAACCTTACTGATGCTAATTGGTGTTCGACGGTTCTTTGATTTTCTTCTAATATGTCACTAGGCAATGTTGAAGGTAGATATTCCTGTTGAAATAAAGTTAAATTTAAGTCATCTAGTGTCCCGGAAGGCAAAGATTGAATATCAAAAGGTAAATCTCTGGAACGCCGTTTTTCTGAGAGACGGCGCTCTTCTTCGGCGGTGGCAGTAGCGCGGCGGGGGCCCACCCGTACCCAGATTCGCCCCTCATAGCGGACAGGGGGTGCATCTGATGGTTCTACAATGACTGCTGCTAACTCGCATCCGGCAAGCGTTCGCTTTTGCACGGTTATCGCGGGAAAAGGCAGTATATTTCCATCTGAACGCATATCCGAGAGGGTTAGTAAAAGTTGATCGGTGATGCTCAAATTGGCACAGCTTCCATCATCATTAACACCTATAAATAGTACCCCTGGCTGTTGGTGGTTTGGCAAGTCGTTGGCAAAAGCGCATATAGCCTGACGGAGTTTACCCCTATCGGATGTTGAGGCCTTGCGCTCTACTCGATCGGATTCAATGTCTTTGAGGAGAGTTTCTAACTGACTGTCATCCATGCTTTAACTTATTTCTCGTAAATTATTCTTACTGCTTGCTAACAGCAGACTGCGGCTATAGCAATCCTAAATCATTTGTGAATTTCTTACTCCCTCCCCTTGATAAGGGGAGGGTTGGGGTGGGGTAAAAAATTTACGACTCCTGCAAGGATTGCTATAGTTGGGGAATTGTTAAGAGTTAAAAGAGAAAAGTTGATTGTCAATTACTACTTACCAATTTCCCGAATCAGCCGCTCAATTAAATTTCTAATTCACTTCACTCAGCCGCCGCAAATTCAAAACATCGCTCATCTTTTTAATTTGCATACAAGTCCGCTCGAACTGTTCCTTATCCTCAATATCCATGCACAAGTCAATTAATGCGGGCAAACCGGGATAGGTTTTTACTTGAGCGCTGCGGACGTTGACTTTGTTGTCCTTTAAATGCGACAATACATCGTTGAGGACTCCTACTCGATCGAGAGCCTCAATTTGAATGTTGACAGCATAAGTATTCGGGCGGCTACCATTGCGATCGCTCGAATTCCAACTCACAGGAACTAACCGATCGCCCGGTACGCTCTCAACATTTACACACCCTTGTCGGTGAATCGAAATTCCGCGAGTGCGAGTCACAACTCCAATAATTGCTTCCCCAGGAATCGGACAACAACAGCCGGATAAATGGTAGAGCAATCCCTCTACACCTGCGATCGGCGATTTGCTCGGAGACGAACTCGGTACTGGTTTCGGTGTCGTCGATGCAGGTATTAGCTGGGGCAATTCCTGTCCTCCTGCGGGAGCAGCTTCAATTTTTTGCTGCACTTTTACTAAATCTCGCAGTCGATTTACTACGAGATTTAGGGTGACTTCGCCGTAGCCCAAACCGGCGATTAAATCTTCGACGCTGTGGTAGTTGCAGCGCTGAGCCACAGACTGCATGGGTTCAGATTTCAGCAAAGATTCTAAGCCGTTTTTACCTAATTCTTTTTCCAGCAATTCCCGCCCGCGAGCGAGATTTTCATCTCGGTGCGATCGCTTCAACCACTGGCGAATTCGGTTTTTGGCTCCGTTTGTCTTGACAAAATTCAGCCAGTCGGAACTCGGATGACCATTTTTTTGGGTCAAGATTTCTACAATATCGCCGTTCTTTAAAACCTTGTCTAGTGTTACCATTCGCCCGTTTACTCTGGCACCGGTGCAGCGATTGCCAATTTCTGTGTGGATGCGGTAAGCAAAATCTACGGGAGTTGACCCGCTATTGAGAGCAATCACGTCTCCGTTGGGAGTAAAAACGTAAATATCTTCGTCGAATAAGTTGTCCTTAATGCTTTGTAAATATTCGCGATCGTCTTTGAGGTCGCTTTGCCATTCTAGGAGTTGTCGCAGCCAAGTAAATTTTTCGTCGTCGCCGGTGACTGTTGTGTTAGAACCGCCAGTTTCTTTGTATTTCCAGTGCGCGGCAATGCCGTATTCTGCAATGTGGTGCATTGCTACGGTGCGAATTTGCACTTCGATGGGGCGGCCGCTGGTTCCGATTACTCCAGTGTGCAAAGATTGATAGCGGTTGGCTTTTGGTAAACCGATATAATCTTTAAAGCGGCCGGGAATCGGGCGGAAAGAATCGTGGACGATCGCCAAAGCCCGATAACAGTCATCATTGCTTTCTACTATGATCCGCACCGCAGAAATATCGTACACTTGGTTAAACCCTTTTTGGCGGCGCTGCATCTTCCCATAAATCCCGTACAAATGTTTGGGACGGCCGCTAACTTCATAGCATTTAATGCCTAAATTGTCAAGCCTTTCTCGCAAACAATCTGTGACTTCTGCGAGTTGAGTTTCTCGATCGCCTCGCTTCTCGGCTACCAATTCCTGAATTTCGCGGTAAGCTTCCGGCTCCAGGTATTTAAACGCTAAATCTTCCAATTCCCACTTAAAGCGCCCGATACCCAAACGGTTCGCCAGGGGAGCAAAAATCTCTCGGGTTTCTAGGGCAATAGTGCGCTGCTTTTCTTCGGACAAATGCTCCAAAGTCCTCATGTTGTGCAGCCGGTCTGCCAGTTTGACGACAATGACGCGAATATCTTTAGCCATTGCTAGGAACATTCGGCGGAAATTTTCAGCAAGGCGCTCTGTTTTGCTGGAAAAATTAAACTTAGAAAGCTTGGTGACACCTTCAACCAACTGTCGCACTTCCGCGCCGAACCGCTGTTCTATTTCTTCGAGAGTAATATCTGTATCTTCAACAATGTCGTGGAGGAAGCCGGCGGCAATCATGACGTTGTTGCCGCCCATATACCGGAGTATTCCAGCGACAGCTACCGGATGGCAAATGTAAGGTTCTCCTGATTTCCGGTACTGTCCTTGGTGCAAGTCGCGGGCAAATTCAAAGGCGCGACAAATTAAGCTGTTGTCAGTCGAGCAATTCGAGTTAGGGGCCTCATCAGGTTGCGATCCAGCATTCAGGCATTCTTGCAGCCAATCGGGAACTACAGCAGGATCGATCGAAGGAGAGGGAGTCAGAGTGTTCGCGTTCATGGGGTACACCTTTAAAACTTAGAAATACAAATGGTTAAAAGCCAGTTTTTGGTTGAATTGCCGAAATTATGTGTTTAGCTATACTAAACTACTTGAATGCCACAATTTGCAATTCAAAAAAATAGTCGATTTTTGTGTTAACTATACCTATCTAATTCCGAGTCGCCCCCCCTCTCCGGTAGGAAAATATACTGACACCACTGCCACCGCCGCGGTCTGTCGCTCGGGTAAAATAAGCATATTTTGGCCGTAGCAGTTGAGCTAGCGGGCATCGGCTGCAGCAGGCAACGCTAAACTAAAAGCATGAGCCTGAACGGTCGAGTCAGGGCAGCCAATCAAAAAAAGTTCTCAAAAAACAGGGAATTGCTGCAAAAACGCATGACTTTCCTGAATATGAGCAAACCTTAACCAAGTATCTACTTTGATTATAAATACAAATTTGTTTACAAAATCATGATATTGTCCGAAGACCGCCGCCAGTGCTACCAAGAATTAAAGCAAGCACTAGAACAACTACAAAGAACTGCTGCACAGGATAATCTGGATCGGGCCGCGCTGGCGATCGAATACAGAAAAGTGCAACAATTTTTCGGAAACCAAATTATGAGAGCCGAAAGCGATGAGGTAGACGCCTCAGAAACACCCCCAGAGCAGTCCTATTTGACGGAAATTCACAAGCAACTGCGGTTATTGGGGACAGATGTCACGTTTTTGCAAGCGTCGCGCCAGCCAGTGACAGCAGAGGCGAGGCAAACTGCGGCGATCGCGCGGCTTAACACGCTGATTGGCTACTGTGGCGCGCTGCTGCAAAAAAATTCTGGTTCTTCAGGGCCCGCCCAGATGCAGAATTAACAACTGAACTAACAGGGAATTGAGAAGGCAAGGAGAGATAAAGCGGTGGATTGTCCAAAATGTAAACATCCCAACTTAGAAGGCGGCACCTTAGCCGGCAGTATGTCAGTGCAGTGGTGTCCCAACTGTTACGGTATCTGGATTCCAGGCAGAGAATACGAAGCTTGGCAGAAAGAGCAAAGCGAGTGGTACAACAAATCCGAAAAGCCACAGGCGACAGGCACTATCGGGATAGAATTCACGCCGTCTGTCTACGACAGCAAAGCAGCGCTGTGTCCCGAAGACGGTCACTATCTGTCGCGGGCGAAAGTTCCCTTCAGCAGAGTGCCTTTTTACATAGAGCGCTGTATGTTGTGCGGGGGCATTTGGTGCGATAACGGCGAGTGGGACATTCTCGAAAGCCTGGGATTCCACACCGAGATTGACAAGATGTTTTCTCCAAATTGGCAAGCTAAGGCCCGCGTGCAAGAACTCGCCTCTCGGGAACGTCAAGTGCTTACAGAGAAGCTGGGGCCGGATATCGCCGGATATGTGTTGGAACTCGCGGAAGTTTTAGCAGACCATCCCCACGCAGATTGTGCGGCTACTTACATACTGCGGAGAGCTGAGTTGAAGCGAAAGGAAATTTAGTCAGTTGACTGTTAACTGTGGGCTGCTGATGGTTGTCAGTTGTTAGTGGCTAGTTGTTAGTTGTTAGTAATCGGTTGCTCGGCCAATGATGTACTAATAAAAGCTTGGTTTGTAGCTGCTACTTTTAATTGTATTTACCAACCGCAAATTAGTCTATTGCTAATAACTAATAACTTTGGAAATCTTACTAATAGTTAACAACTAATAGCCACTATATACTGACGATTAAAGAACCATCAAAGAACCAATAACAACTGACTAATAACAACTGACCACGGACTAAGGACTAATGACTAATGACTAATGACTCTTCTCTATTTTCCGTTGAAAATCTGCGAGTAGCTTATCCTCAGCGGCGGGGCCAATCCGGTTGGGCCGTTGACGGGGTTTCCCTGACGCTGGAACCGGGGGAAAAGCTGGGATTAGTTGGGGAGTCTGGGTGCGGTAAGTCAACTTTGGGAAGGGCGGCGATGCGGTTGCTGCCGGATTCGACGCTGATTGAGGGGCGAGTTGGTTTTGCTGGAGAATCGGTGTTTGACATGAATGCTTCGCGGCTGAGACGGTTTCGGGGCGAAGCTGTGGCATTGATTTTTCAAGATCCGATGACTCGTCTCGATCCTTTGATGACTGTGGGGGAACACTGCATTGAGACTTTGCAAGCTCACAGACCGAATTTGGATCGCAAGCAAGCTAAGAAACGCGCGATCGACATTTTGGAAGCTGTAAAAATTCCGGCGTCTCGCTGGTCGCAATTTCCCCACGAATTTAGCGGCGGAATGCGGCAAAGAGTAGCAATTGCCTTGGCTCTTTTGCTCGATCCCAAATTAATTGTGGCCGACGAACCGACTACAAGTTTGGACGTAACTGTCGCCGCCCAGATTTTGCAGGAATTAACCAGACTTTGCGCGGAACGGGGAACGGCTATTTTGTTGATTTCTCACGATTTGGCGATGGTGGCTGAGTATTGCGATCGCATTGCGGTGATGTACGGCGGTAAAGTCGTAGAAACAGGGCCGGTGCAAAACGTTTTTGAACAGCCGCAGCACGAATATACTCGATCGCTCCTCAAAGCAGCTTTGCACATTCAAGCCGATTCCGAGACGGGGAAGGAAAAAGAAGCAATAGGAGAGAAGGAAGAAGCAACAAGCAAGAAGCAAAAAGGAATAGGGGGGAAGGAAAATTATCAGCTTCAATTCCAGTCAAATTCGCCTCTTTTGACAGTGACGAATTTGCAGCAACACTACAGTTTAGAAAGCAATTTATTAGATCAGTTATTTGCCAGGAATCGCCAGGTAATTAAAGCAGTAGACGGTGTTAGTTTAGAGCTAGAACGGGGAGAAATCCTTGGGCTGGTAGGGGAGTCCGGCTGCGGCAAAAGTACCTTGTCACGCACGATTTTGCAGCTAATTACCGCGACTGGCGGCAAAGTAGAATTTCAAGGAATAGATATAACTGCCCTGGGTCGCGATGCTGTGAGGAAGCACCGCCGCGAAATGCAAATGATATTTCAAGACCCCCATGCTTGCCTGAATCCGATGATGACTGTCGGGCAAAGTATTGCCGACCCTTTGTTTATTCACAAATTAGCTAATGCCAGCGAAGCTAAAAAACAAGTAATCCAAATGTTAGAGCGGGTAGGTTTGACTCCTGGGGAGGATTTCTTTCGTCGCTATCCGGGGGAATTGTCGGGAGGACAACAGCAACGAGTTTCGATCGCCCGCGCTTTGATTACTCGGCCGCAACTGATAATTTGCGACGAACCCGTGAGTATGCTTGATGCCAGCGTGCAGACTCAAGTTTTGGAGCTGATGTTGGAGTTGAAGCAGGAATTTAATTTGACTTATCTGTTTATTACGCACGATTTGTGGGTGGCGAGATTTTTTTGCGATCGCATTGCGGTAATGAATGCTGGAAAAATTGTTGAAATCGGTAAGACTAGGGATATTTTTACTAATCCGCAGCACCCTTACACTCAGCAATTATTGCAGGCAGCTCCTTTACTGGCTCGAACTCAATAAAAAGGTCTAAAAATGGGGCGAACAGATATCAGCCACTAAAATCACTCACCGGCTTCTAGATAGATTTCGGAAATTTCCGGTGAAATTGGTTAAAGTTAAGGCAGACATTTCAAATCCTCCCACCGACACCAAGCACCATATGGCAGAATCTGACCTAGGCAGTTTTGCGGTGGCACCCGAAGCCTCACTCCCCATCGCAGAATATGAAGACACCGAGATCGATCGTCCCACCGTAACTCGGTCGTCAGCATACAACAACTGGTCTGCCGACGATCCCGTGGGAGCTTTGTTCAAGGAAATGGCTCGGTATCCTCTACTGACAGCCACCGAAGAGGTGGAGTTGGCGCGCCGCGTTCAAGAATTGGTAGCCCTCGACGAACTAGAACAGCGCTTGCAGCAGGAGTTGGACAGAGTGCCGACAAAAGCTGAACTCGCGGCGGCTTTGGGGGTGAGCGAAACTCAACTGCAACAGCTTCGCCACCAGTGTCAGTCGGCGAAACGGAAAATGATCAGCTCGAATTTGCGCTTGGTAGTTTCGATTGCCAAACGCTATCTCAATCGGGGCGTGCCTTTTCTCGATTTAATTCAGGAAGGAGCTTTGGGTTTGAATCGGGCCGCCGAAAAGTTCGATCCGGAGAAGGGTTACAAGTTTTCTACTTATGCCTATTGGTGGATTCGCCAAGGGATTACCCGGACAATTGCCAATCAAGGGCGGACGATTCGCTTGCCGGTTCATATTGTCGAACAGTTAAATAAACTCAAAAGAGTTTATCGGGATTTGAGGCGTACTCTTCAACGCAATCCCAGTGAAACTGAACTTGCTAGAGAAATGGAAGTTAGTTGCGAACAGCTTCGCTACCTCCAGCAAGTACGCCGGCAATCTTTGTCTCTCAACCACCGCATCGGCTCAGAAGAAAGTTCGGAACTTTTGGATGTTCTCGAAGATAACGCGACGCAATCTCCAGAAGCTCAGATGAATGAGATGATGATGCGCCAAGATATTTTGGAGGTGTTGGACAGTATTTTGACTGAGCGGGAAAAAGAAATTGTTGCTATGCGTTACGGTTTGCTGACCGGCGAACCTTACACTTTAGAAGAGGTTAGCAGTTTGTTCAATTTGTCCCGCGAACGAGTCCGTCAAATTCAAAATAAGGCAATGCGAAAGCTGCGCCGCCCTCAAGTGACGGAACGATTGAAGGGCTGGTTGAAATAAGCTAAAAAAAATAGAGTTTGCATTTTGAAAAATCTTAAAATTATTGTGGGGTGGCACTCCGACGCCACCGTAAATATGCTGGTTCAAGGTGGAAAAGCTTAATTAAAAATTACAAATTAAAAATGTCTTGATGTGGTATTTTTAATTGTTGATTGTCGCGTACTACTTACTTATTTATGCCTTCTGAGGTAATTTTGCGCCCCGCTACCCGCGCCGACGTGCCGGTGCTGTTTGATTTAATTAAAGCTTTAGCTGAGTACGAAAAATTATCTCATGCCGTTACTGGCAATGCGGTTGATTTGGAGAATCATTTGTTTGGCGATCGACCTTTTGCTGAAGCGATTTTAGCCGAGTGCGAGGGTCGAGTTGTGGGCTGGGCGCTGTTTTTTTACAATTATTCTACTTTTTTGACTCAGCCGGGAATTTACTTGGAAGATTTGTTCGTGGTGCCTGAGTTTCGAGGGCGGGGAATTGGCAAGTCTTTGATAGTTTATTTAGCGCAGTTGACAGTAGAAAGGGGCTGCGGGCGTTTGGAATGGAGCGTTTTGGATTGGAATGAATTGGCGATCGGATTTTACAAGGGTATCGGTGCTGATGTGATGCCCGACTGGCGGATTTGCCGGGTTGCGGGCGAGTCTTTGGCAACTTTGGCATCCAAACAATTGTAAAAACCCCTCGATAAGACTCGGCGATTGCAATCGATCCTACACAAACTTTCGTGCCTGTCTAAGAGACTAAGAAATCAAGGCGTGTACCGCGCACATTACAACGAATCCGTAGGGTGCCACAAGCACCTTACAACAAATCTGTAGCGCCTTAAATCTTGGGTAGCCTAAATCCGAGTAGATAATTGGCAAAAATATAGGAAAATTTAAGTAACAGTAGATTTTGATTGAGAGAGTAGATCGTGATTATTTGGGTAAACGAGCAAATCGATCCGTCGGGCATTCTTTATTCTTGTATTGCTTGTTGCGATGAGACTCAAGCGAAAGATTGCCACGAATCTTTTGAGAAGAATTTGACGGCAGAGCAAAAAGAGCAGGGCTGGGTTGCTACCTTGCGCACTGTTAGTTCTTGGGATGAGGTGCCTGTTAATGCTTTGAAATTGAATTAATGAGTGCAAGTCATCAGCAGCTTTAGTCTCGCCGTATTTCCGTTCGAGTGAAACGGCACGAAAACGTTGGGCATCACTTCGTCCAAGGCAAGATAACTCGATCGCACATTTGTCAAATTAAAAAAGGTTTTGTGAATGTTAAGGTAAAAATCTGCAATCATTTGGGGCTGCGAGTCTGAGGATTGTGCCTTGCAAGGTGCGGGAATTTGGGCGGAAATTTTCGGGCCTGCAGTGCTGCGAACACGCTAGGACGAAAAAGCGTGCAAGTGCGATCCTCTTCGAGGGCTCCGCTAACGATAATTCGCACTTATCAAGCGGACTTTAGCATTACTATTAATATATAAAGGCATTTCCAATTGTCAAGTTAAATTTTTATGGTTGAAACCTTATTTCACGCTTATACCCCTCTAGTTATCTGGACGGGTTTGGGACTGCTGCTGTTTCAGTACATCCCAGTGAATTTTCCCAAGCTGCTGAGCCACTTTCTTTTCTGGATTGGGATACCGCTGCAAATTCTAGTTTTAGCCCGTCAAAGCGATTTTTCGGGTGCTGTGGGATTTACGCCGGCGATCGCCATATTCGTGTTATTTCTGAGTACGAGTTTTGCTTGGTTGACTTGGGTATTATTGCGCAGGCTGAGTGCGGCCCACATCAAAAAGCCCTATTTTCAGGGCAAAAATTCTCTGGCTAATTTGTTTTTATTAAATTTTAATTCCCTGAAGCGATCGAGCCAAGGCAGTTTTCTCCTAGCTGCGATGTTAGGGAATACAGGCTTTGTCGGATTAGCAATCACCCCCGCTATCATCAGCAGCGATAGCAACAACTGGGCCGTGTTATACAGCGTTACTAACAACGTGATCGGAACCTACGGTTTCGGTGTATTTATTGCGAGCTATTTCGGGAATTCCGAGCAAAAAAATCACTGGTGGACTCAGATCCGGGACGTGGTGACAGTTCCCGCTCTGTGGGCTTTTTTAATAGGTTTTTATACTAGAAACATCCCCCTGCCCGAGACAGTGGAATCGGGATTGCAGACTGCTGTTTGGGTGGTAATTGCCAGTGCTTTGCTGCTGGTTGGCATCCGGCTGAGGTCTATTAAGAAGTGGCAAAGTTTTGAACTGGCGTTAATCCCGTCGCTGTTAAAAGTGGTAATTGTGCCGGTGCTGATCGGATTGGGTGCTAGTTATTTCGGATTGAGGGGCGATCCGAGGTTGGTGTTGGTGTTGATGTCGGGAACGCCCACAGCTCTTTCGGTGCTGATTTTAGCAGAAGTCTACGAGCTCGATCGCGATTTGTTAGCTAGCAGCATCGCCATCACTTCCGTGGGCTTGCTGCTGATGCTTCCGCTGTGGTTAGCTGGGTTTAGTTGACTGTTGGTTGTTCTCAGCACATACGTAGGGTGCCCCGGAGCCAAAAAATCTGTTGAACTCGAAATAATCAATAATGTAGTAGAGCACCCTACAAGTTGATTTAACGGAAAAAAACAATTTCTGTCTCCGTAGCAATACATCAGGGTGAATTATTAAAGCCTGGGATGCTCAGGGCTATTATTGGGCAAGCAGAGATAACTAAGGTAGAACTCTTGCAAAAATACAAAGCACCCCATCCCAACCCTCCCCTTTAATCAGGGGAAGGGACAAGATTATTCTTGTTTGCCCCCTTAATAAAGGGGGACTTGCAGGGGGTAAATTTGACTTTGGCAAGAACTCTAGAGAAGTTTATAGATCATCTGCGATCGTGTAGAATTTCAAAAAACAATTTTAAGGGAGTTTTGTTGCAAATGAAATTTTTGGCGGTCGAAACACTAATTGTTAGTTCTATGCTTCTGTCAATCTCATCATTGTCATCTGCTCAAAGTAATCAACAAGGCTCTACAATTCTACCCACAGGAGCTTACTACGCTCAAGGAACCATGTTCAATAACTCCCGTAGAGAGATTGCACATCAAAACAATAGAATCTGCATCAAGATCGTCGATGGCCCGGCAAATCCCTACAAAGGAGTCGAATCTATCACAATTAGCAGCGTGTCTTTTGAAAATGGGAAATTCTATATTGATGCAACTGGCACAGAGCTAGTATTAGAAAACAATGGAAAAGCATTCTCTGGCGACATTCGCGGTACATGGGAGTATAGAGGTATCTCGCCCGATCCAAGGAGTCAACCCATACAAGCTCAAAAAATGGCAGAGTGTGTAGCGACTCAAGGACGATATGTGGAGAAGATGGAAGGAATATCCATTTCAGGAATCGATTTTCCCAAGCCTTAACCACGATCGAGATGGGTGGGGGCGCAACCAAAAGGCGATCTGTGGGATGCAGTAATGGGTAATCGGAGTAAGGTGCGCAGTGCGCACCCTACATCATTAGGTTATGCGTCCAGGACTGTATCCTCAATCGGTAAGCAAACTCGGAGAAGTCAGCACAAAGACATCCCTGGTTCCCACCCCTTCAGATTCCGGTTTAATCGGCGTAGTAAAGTGGAAAAACTCGTGGTCATTAACCAACAGCAATTCTCCGGGCTGCAGAACTTTATTAAAAACAGGCTTCTCTTTTTTAGCCAAGTACAAATGCGTTTCCCCGCCTACAATATTAGTTCTGTCAACTGAGAAAATCCCGATAAAATCAGTACCGTCTTGGTGAATGCCTTCCGGTGCGGGGTTCCCGAAATTGTGCGGCGAACAAGTCGTCCTGATTTGATGAATGCCGATTTCAGCTTCCGGGTGAATTTTGCAGGAATCAAAAAAAGCAAAAATCATCTGTTTGAAATTATCGAGGGCGATTAGTCGATCGTCCAATTCGGCAAATTCCCGCCTGATATCACCCACTAGCGGATTGTATGTTTTGCTTTGAAACAAATAGCCGTGAGGTAACTTAACTAACTCATTTCCGTTGACGGCAAACCGCGACAATCTTCTCGAACGATACTTACCTTTCACATACGGATCGACAGGCAGATCGTCAAAAAATTCCTTGAAACCTTCTAGCTTAATCGAGTTTACCTTTTTGAAAGTAAACATGAAAGCATAATCCAAATGAATGGATTCTAATACCGTTTTCATAGATTTTTCTCCATGAAGCCTTGCTCCCCTCCCCAGTTTTGCCTTAAGGAGGTGTATGCTTCTACTCTAGCGCAGGTTTTTTGTATGTGTCGTAAAAGGCACTACAAAAATTGCAAAGATATCGTAAAGCTTGCAAGATGAATCCGGGGGCTGGTTCTTCTTTTAATCCAAAATCCAAAATCTAAAATCTAAAATCGATTGACCGCTTTCACCAGCGACTGACAGGCGTGCAGGAAAACGGCAACATCGACCCCAAGTGTGACGTACTGAACGCCAGCATCAATCCACTGCTGGGCGATTTCGGGGTTTTCGGCAAAAGTACCCGCAGCTTTGCCTGCTTTGCGGATGGTTTGCACGGCTTCCTGCATCATGTCGATGACTCGGGGGTCGCGGACTTGGCCGGGAATGCCGATCGACTGTGAAAGATCGTAAGGCCCTAGAAAAATCACGTCAACCTGCGGCACAGTAACAATTTCCGCAAGGTTGTCGATGCCGCCTTTGCCTTCGACATGAATCACAACCAAGGATTCTTCGTTGAGTTGGTCGGTGATATTTGTACCGGCGGCGGTATAAAGTCCGGCCCGCGTAGCAAAGGAAAGGCCTCGCGTGCCCAGAGGACTGTATTTAGCGCTTTTGACAGCGGTTTCGGCGTCGATTTTGCTTTCAATTTGAGGTACTTGAACGCCTGCACTGCCGATGTCGAGAGCTCGTTGAATTTGCGGCCCGTCGTTTTTGCGGACGCGAATAATCGGTGCAATTCCGGTACAGTCGGCGGCGCGACACAAATCTTCAGCAGCAAGCGGGTGCAGGGGCCCGTGTTCCATGTCGATAACCGCAAAGTCGAATCCAGCGTGACCGCAGATTTCTATGAATGCGGGATAAGCGCAGTTCATAAATAAACCTAGGACTGTTTCGCCTTGTTTAATTTTTTGTTTGAGTTGGTTTTGACGCATAAATTTTGATTTTTTTTTACCGCAGATGAATGCCGCTGAACCCAGATTCTTTTTAATAAGACAACTAAAATATTGCGGTTACAAATTACTTTAGGTTAAGAGAATCGATAAAAATTTTGTAGCTGCTTTTGCTTCTCTTTTAAATGGAATCAAGCACAAAAGCCAGCCAAAAATAAACATTCCTAAGATTGGTAAAAATATGGCTCCCACGGAGGGTTCGACGAACCAAGCAAATAAAGCAAACATTCCAATACTGCCAGTAGTCCACAGCCAAAGAATCATAAATCCTATAACTGTTTTATGTAAACTCATCCTAATTTTGATGGAACAACCGAACGGGTGAGAATGGATATTTCCTTCTATAATGGGAAACAATAAATGGCGACCGATGATGATGCGATTGATTTTGAAGCTATTGCCAGAAATTGTTCCTTCATAAGGTTTTGCAGGTGGGGGACTAAAGGGTAGAATTATTCTAAAAAGTTTGGGGAAAGTGACCACTTCGTCCAACCTGCGCAAAACTTCGGAAAAAGTTAAACTTGTGGTAATTGTTAAACTCTCAAAAGGAATGAATGAGCGAAAAAATTTGACGATATTGAGCATAAGGTTGAGCCGGCTGTTCAATAGTTGTTGCTGGTATTAATGCCTTTTATTTAAAAAAAGTTGGCCCTGACAGCACCACGAAATACCAGTATACTGCAAAATAAACATTTGGATGCGATAAGTGTTTTTCGCTGATGTCAAAATTAATTCCACAATCTCCGATGAAACTTCGACGGTATCTATTTTCGCTCAAAGGTCGATCGATCGTTAGCCTCACCCTCGGCATAATTTCCGCGATTGGGAACATTTCGCCGGTATTTGCCGCACCTGGGCGCAATCGGGACAATGCAGAAACTTGCGACATTCTAGTAGCAGGCGGCGGGCTTGCAGGTGCTGCTACCGCTTACGAAGGTTTGCTGGCGGGGCGCACAGTTTGCCTCACAGAAATTACTGACTGGGTAGGCGGTCAAATTTCTTCCCAGGGAACTTCCGCACTCGATGAAAGAGAGACTCAGCGATCGCTCTTATTTTACCCCCGCGGCTACCTAGAATTGCGGGGGCGGATCAAAGAACATTACGGCAGGCTAAATCCCGGAGGCTGTTGGGTTAGCTATTCGTGTTTCATGCCCTACGACGGTCACAAAATTCTATTTAACATCTTGCAGGATGCCGCTAGAAAAGGCAAAGGCACGCTGAAATGGTTCCCCAATACGGTTATTAAAGAACTAGCAATTACTCCTGCTGTGGCGGGGAATGCGGTTGGGGGTCAACAAATTAAAAGTGCGATCGCCATTCAACACAAACCGGCCGCCAACACCCCGCCACTCAACACCGAAACTCTTTCTCAGACTATCGAAGATGCCTATCGCTACGAAAATTCGCCGCGATTTAACAAAACTATTATTCAGTTTATTCCCAAACCTCGTAACCAGTCTAATTCAAAACCTAGACCTGCGGATTGGTACGTTGTAGATGCCACCGAAACAGGCGAATTGATCGGACTTACGGATGTTCCCTACCGCCTCGGAATTGACCCGCGTTCCCCTCTCGAACCTTCCTCCCCCAGCCCAACCGGCGACGCTTACTGCACTCAAGGTTTTACCTACACCTTTGCGATGCAGGCAACGAAGGAACCGCAGCAGCATCAAGTGCCGTCTTTTTATCAACAATACGCTCCTTACTACAGTTACGAATTGCAGAGATTGGCGAGCTTTCCCTTAGTTTTCAGCTACCGCCAAATCAGGAGCATGAGACCCGATCAAAAGCGACCTTCAGACCCGAAGCAATTCCCGATTTATCCGGGGGATATTTCGATGCAAAACTGGACTTGGGGCAATGACTATCGTCCCGGTTCTGCCCAGGATAATTTAATTTATTCTCGCGAGCAGTTGGAAGAGGCAGGTCAACTGCAACCGGGGGGATGGATGGGCGGTTTGCGAACGGAAACTTTGCGCAGAGGCGAAGAAAATGCCCAAGGATTTTTCTACTGGCTGGTAACAGGAACTACTGACTCGCAGCTAGGAGAGGGAGTCAAAAAGCCTAATCCAAACAATCGTTTTTTGAGCGGGTTGAATTCGCCGATGGGGACGGTGCACGGACTTTCTAAATATCCTTATATGCGGGAGGGCAGGCGCATTATTGGGCGGCCGAGTTTCAATCAGCCTCAAGGTTTTACGGTGTGGGAAGTTGATATGTCTCGCACTGACTTTAAGGCAGATTTTTACCGCGAGAATTTGTCCGAGGAAGAGTATCGCAATTTGTGGTTGGCTGTGGGTGGTTTGAATGCGCCGGCTTTGGCTGTGGGAAGTCAATCTGTTGAGGATACAACATCGCGATCGCGCGCTACGATTTATCCTGATTCTGTGGGTATCGGTCATTACGCGATCGACTTTCACCCCTGCATGACTAAGAGTCCGCCGGAAGCACCGGGAAATACGGAACGGGAAGGTACTCGCAAAGCTCAAGGGCAAGCTTATCCGTTCCAAATTCCCCTGCGGGCAATGATTCCTCAAAAGATTGACAATATGTTAGTGGCGGGTAAAAGTATTGCTGTTAGCCATACAGCAGCGGCTGCTTATCGAGTGCATTCTTTTGAATGGTCTGCCGGTGCGGCGGCGGGAGTTACGGCTGCTTTTTCCCTAGAAAACGGGATTTTACCTTATGAATTAGTGGACGAATTGCCATCCCGCGAGCCGAACTTGGAAGTGTTGCAGTTGCGGTTGCAACAAAATGCCAATCCGATCGCATTTCCGGGTACTTCTATCTTCAATAATTCGTGGCAAAATTGGAAATAATCGCAGTTGGTAATCTGTAGGGTACTCTTGGCCCGGGCACCTTACCCTATAAACTGCCGCGGGATGTCGGAAGCGACAGGCGCACTGCGGGCTTCCGACTTTCCCAATGGTTTAACAAGGTTTTTTGGCTTACCTGTTGTGTCTCCAATTATTCCAGACCCCAATTTGAAACCTCAAGAGGGTAATTGCAATAGCCAACTTTTTGTAATCCGGGGGAAGGGGAAGCTTTTAGGTCCGATCGTACATAAAAGCTCTTGTGCGGTAAGCATCCCCTAGCCCTTGACTTTATTTTCGCTCCATATCTAATGTAAAACGTAATACCATAATAGAGACTAATTTTCATCCATCTTTTGACAGAAGCAATCAGCCACTACTTTAGTCAGATAATAGCAATACCCTCCCCAAAAACTCATTAGAGCTAGGGTTGCTGCCACCTGAACCCGCACTGCAACCAGATGTCTTGCACCATCAACGCTGAAGCAGCGGGAAACCCCTTATAACTCGCCAAAGGTAACGGTCATGTCAACTGCACAGATAACAAACGCCAATTCAAATAATGGTTATGCCAAACAGTTACTCAGAACCTTAGTAGCTGTCAAAAAAGGAGATTTTTCAGTTCGGATGCCCATAGACCAGACCGGTCTAGCGGGAAAAATTGCTGACGAACTTAACGACATTATCGATCTCAATGAGAGAATGGCGGCCGAACTTGACCGAATTGGCACAGTTGTCGGTAAAGAAGGCAAAATCGCCCAGCGGGCCACCATCGGCAGCGCCGAGGGATCGTGGTCAGCTAGCGTAAATTCTGTCAATACCCTCATTACAGATTTAGTGCAACCAACCTCTGAAACCGCCCGAGTAATTCGGGCCGTAGCAAAAGGAGATTTATCGCAAACCATCGCCTTAGAAATAGAAGACAGACCCCTCAAAGGAGAATTCCTCCAAACAGCGCAAATTGTTAACACAATGGTAGACCAGTTGAGCTCCTTTGCGTCGGAAGTAACGCGGGTGGCTAGGGAAGTGGGAACCGAAGGGAAATTAGGCGTGCAAGCTGAAGTTAAAGGAGTTGCAGGAACCTGGAAAGATTTAACGGATTCAGTTAACTCGATGGCCGGGAATTTAACAGCACAAGTGCGGAACATTGCTGACGTGACAACCGCTGTGGCAAATGGCGATTTATCCAAAAAAATTACAGTAGATGTTAAAGGCGAAATTCTCGAACTGAAAAACACGATTAACATCATGGTGGATCAGTTGAGTTCCTTTGCATCAGAAGTAACGCGGGTGGCGAGAGAAGTAGGAACGGAAGGCAAATTAGGCGTGCAAGCTGAAGTGCGGGGAGTTGCAGGAACATGGAAAGATTTAACGGATTCAGTTAACTCGATGGCCGGCAATCTTACCGCACAAGTACGGAACATTGCCGAAGTGACGACGGCTGTGGCAAATGGTGACTTATCTAAAAAAATTACAGTAGATGTTAAAGGTGAAATTCTGGAGTTAAAAAACACTATTAACATCATGGTGGATCAGTTAAATTCCTTCGCATCTGAAGTAACGCGGGTGGCGAGAGAAGTGGGTTCCGAAGGCAAACTCGGCGGTCAAGCAGAAGTTAAGGGAGTTGCGGGAACTTGGAAGGATTTAACTGATAGCGTTAACTTCATGGCAGGCAGTTTGACAGCACAAGTGCGGAACATCGCTGAAGTGACAACCGCTGTGGCAAAGGGCGATTTATCTAAGAAAATTACCGTCGATGTTAAAGGCGAAATTCTTGAACTCAAAAACACCGTCAACACGATGGTTGACCAGTTAAATTCCTTCGCATCTGAAGTAACCAGGGTTGCTAGGGAAGTGGGGAACGAAGGGAAATTAGGCGTACAAGCTGAAGTGCAGGAGGTAGCAGGAACCTGGAAAGATTTAACGGATTCAGTTAACTCAATGGCCGGGAATTTAACAGCACAAGTCCGCAACATTGCTGAAGTGACGACGGCTGTTGCTAACGGTGACTTATCTAAAAAAATTACGGTACAGGTTAAAGGAGAAATTTTAGAACTGAAAAACACCATTAACGTGATGGTGGATCAGCTTAATTCCTTCGCTTCGGAAGTCACGCGGGTGGCTAGAGAAGTGGGTTCCGAAGGTAAACTCGGCGGTCAAGCGGATGTGCGAGGCGTAGCAGGAACTTGGAAGGATTTAACTGATTCAGTTAATTTTATGGCGGGTAGTTTGACAGAGCAAGTACGGAATATTGCTGCTGTTACCACTGCTGTGGCTAATGGCGACTTGTCGAAGAAAATTACCGTAGATGTTAAAGGTGAAATTCTGGAGTTAAAAAACACCGTCAACACGATGGTGGATCAATTAAATTCCTTTGCTTCGGAAGTAACTAGGGTGGCTAGGGAAGTGGGAACCGAAGGGAAATTAGGCGTGCAAGCTGAAGTTAAAGGAGTTGCAGGAACCTGGAAAGATTTAACGGATTCAGTTAACTCGATGGCGGGTAATCTTACCGCCCAAGTACGTAACATTGCAGAAGTGACAACCGCTGTGGCAAATGGCGACTTGTCGAAGAAAATTACTGTTGATGTGAAAGGGGAAATTCTCGAACTGAAAAACACGATTAATATCATGGTGGATCAGTTGAGTTCCTTCGCATCTGAAGTAACGCGGGTGGCGAGAGAAGTAGGAACCGAAGGTAAATTAGGTGTGCAAGCTTACGTGCGGGGTGTAGGGGGAACTTGGAAAGATTTAACTGATAATGTTAACTTGATGGCGGGGAATTTGACGGCACAGGTGCGGAATATTGCGGAAGTGACGAAAGCGGTGGCAAATGGGGATTTGTCTAAGAAAATCACCGTCGATGTCAAAGGCGAAATTCTGGAGTTGAAAGATACTATTAACGTGATGGTGGATCAGCTTAATTCCTTCGCTTCTGAGGTAACGCGGGTGGCGCGGGAGGTGGGAACTGAGGGTAAATTGGGCGGTCAAGCTGACGTGAAAGGAGTTGCGGGAACTTGGAAAGATTTAACCGACAATGTAAACTCGATGGCGGGGAATTTGACAGCGCAAGTGCGGGGTATTGCTAAGGTTGTGACGGCGGTGGCGAATGGCGATTTGAAGCGCAAATTAATGCTGGAAGCTAAGGGAGAAATTGCGACTCTGGCAGATACGATTAACGAGATGATTGATACGCTAGCGACGTTTGCCGATCAAGTTACTACAGTGGCGCGCGAAGTGGGAATTGAAGGGAAATTGGGCGGTCAGGCCAAGGTTCCGGGCGCGGCGGGGACGTGGCGAGATTTGACGGATAATGTGAATGAATTGGCGGCGAATTTGACTACTCAGTTGCGCGCGATCGCAGAAGTGGCAATTGCTGTTACCAGAGGCGATTTAACGAGGTCAATTTCCGTCGCCACTGAAGGAGAAGTTGCCATTGTTAAGGACAACATTAACCAGATGATTGCCAATCTCCGGGAGACGACGCAGAAAAATACTGAGCAAGATTGGCTGAAAACCAACCTTGCTAAGTTCACTCGAATGCTGCAAGGTCAGCGGGATTTAGAAACTGTTTCTAAACTAATTCTCTCAGAATTGACGCCGCTGGTTTCTGCTCAACATGGCGTCTTCTTTATGATGGAAGCTGTGGAACACGATCCGTTTCTCAAACTGTTAAGTACCTACGCATACCGCGAACGCAAGCATCTGGGAAATAGATTCCATTTAGGCGAAGGTTTGGTAGGACAGTGCGCCCTGGAGAAGGAACGAATACTGTTGACAGAAGTGCCGGAAAACTACGTTAAAATTAGCTCGGGACTGGGAGAATCTACGCCGCTGAATGTCGTGGTTTTACCCGTACTATTTGAGGGACAAGTGACGGCAGTAATCGAGTTAGCTTCGTTCCGCCGATTCAGCGAAATACACTTGACATTTCTCGACCAACTTACAGAAAGTATCGCCATTGTTTTAAATACAATTGCGGCGAGTATGCGGACGGAAGAGTTGCTGAAACAGTCGCAGTCTTTGGCAGAAGAGTTGCAAACTCAGCAAAAGGAGCTAACGGAAACTAACAAGCGTCTCGAACAACAAGCGCAGTCGCTCCGCGCATCTGAGGAACTGTTGAAGAGTCAGCAGGAAGAGTTGCAGCAGACGAATGAAGAACTAGAAGAACAAGCTGAATTGCTAGCGCTGCAAAATAAGGAAGTTGAGCGGAAAAACCGAGATATCGAACAGGCGAGGGGGTTGTTGGAAGAAAGAGCCGAACAGTTGGCTCTAACTTCTAAGTATAAGTCGGAGTTTCTGGCAAATATGTCTCACGAGTTGCGAACTCCGCTGAATTCGCTGTTGATTCTGGCTCGATTGCTTTCTGACAATACTGAGGGTAATTTGACTCAGAAGCAAGTTGAGTACACGCGCACAATTTACTCGGCGGGAACAGATTTGTTAGGGCTGATTAATGACATCTTGGATCTCGCTAAGATTGAATCAGGCACGATGTCGGTGGAAATTGAGCAAGTGTTATTTCCGGACTTGCGAGATCATTTGGATCGAACTTTCCGCCAAATCGCCCTGGATAAGAAGTTGAGTTTTCAAATCGAGCTTGAGGCTGGGTTGCCAAAAGGTCTCTATACTGATGCTAAACGGCTGCAACAAGTTTTGAAGAATCTCCTCTCTAATGCGTTTAAGTTTACAGAGCGGGGTGAGGTGAAATTGCGTGTCGAAGTAGCGCGGGAAGGGTGGAGTTTAGAGATAGAAAGTTTAAGGAGTTCCCCTAATGTTTTGGCTTTCTCAGTTAGCGATACGGGGATTGGGATTTCGGCTGAAAAACACAGGGTTATTTTTGAGGCTTTCCAACAAGCTGATGGTAGCACTAGCCGCAAATACGGCGGGACGGGTTTGGGTTTGTCAATTAGTAGAGAAATCGCTAATCTGTTAGGCGGAGAAATTAAATTGACAAGTCGCCCTGGTGAGGGTAGCAAGTTCACGCTTTATCTGCCGCAAACTTACCAAGAATCGCGAATAATGAATGATAAAGAATCGGGAACGGGCAAGCAAACGGCTCAGCCGCCTGCTATTTCTTCCGCAATTCCTTCGCCGAATTTCCACTTGCCGATCGCCCCTTATCCATCACCTATTATCGCTGATGACCGGGACACTGTCGAACCCGGCGATCGCGTGCTGTTGATTATTGAAGATGACGTGAACTTCGCTCGCATTCTTTTGGATATGGCGCGGGATCAGGGTTTTAAAGGTTTAGTGGCTTTACGGAGCGATATCGGTTTGGCGATGGCGCGAGAGTTCAAGCCAACCGCAATTATGCTGGATCTAAATTTGCCTGTGATGGATGGCTGGACAGTGTTGGATCGCTTGAAGCATGATGCGAGTACGCGCCACATCCCGGTTCACATTGTATCAGTTGAAGAAGGCCGGCAGCGCAGTTTGCAGTTAGGGGCGATCGCGTACTTACAAAAGCCTGTCAGTGGCGAAGCTTTGAGCAAAGCTTTGACTGATATTAAGGGTTTTGTCGATCGGCGAGTCAAGAATCTGCTAGTCGTGGAAGACGACGAAACGCAGCGTCTCAGCATTGTGGATTTAATCGGCAATCACGATGTTTCTACAACGGCTGTGGGGAGTGGTGCAGAGGCGCTAGCAACTTTAAGATCGGGGCATTTTGACTGCGTTGTACTCGATTTGGGACTGCCCGATATGACTGGTTTTGAACTGATCGAGCAGATTAAGCAAGATGCAATTTTAAAAAGCCTGCCGATTATTATTTATACGGGCAAAGAGTTGACGAAAGCCGAAGAAACTCAACTGAAGCGCATGGCGGAAACAATAATTGTTAAAGATGTGCGATCGCCTGAACGTTTGTTAGATGAAACAGCTTTGTTTTTGCACCGAGTTCAAGCAAATTTGCCGGAACCGAAGCGCCAAATGCTAGAGCAATTGTATCAAACAGATTCGACGCTCGCGGGCAAAAAAGTCTTGATTGTTGACGACGATATGCGGAATATTTTCGCCCTCACAAGTATGCTGGAGCGCCATCAAATGGAAATTGTGTTTGCTGAAAACGGCAGAGAGGGCATTTCTCAATTGCAAAATACGCCTGACATAAATATTGTGTTGATGGATGTGATGATGCCCGAGATGGACGGTTACGAAACAATGCAAGCAATTCGTAATATGCCTCAATTCGCTTCGCTGCCAATGATTGCTCTTACTGCGAAAGCTATGAAGGGCGATCGGGAAAAATGTATCGAAGCTGGGGCGTCTGACTACATTACCAAACCTGTTGATACCGAACAGTTGCTCTCGCTGCTGCGTGTTTGGCTTTATCGATAATGGAAAGAAGGAAGAAGGAAGAAGGAAAAAAGACCAATTATGAAAGAACCAATTCCCAAGTCCCAATACTTCGGCTACGCGAGCGTACTTCCAAGTCCCAATTACCAAGTCCCAATTACCAATTACGAATTACAAATTACCAATTACCAATTAAAAATGCCCGAAACCCATGAACTTGAAACAATCGAAATTAAACTCCTACTAGAGGGGATATTTCGCTATTACGGATTTGATTTTCGCAATTATGCTCTTGCCTCTCTCAAGCGCCGCATTTGGAACACTATTCGCTCGGAACAGCTCACCACTGTCTCGGCACTTCAGGACAAGCTACTCCACAATCCTGCCTACCTAGACCGTTTCCTGCTGGACGTTTCTGTGAATGTAACGGCGATGTTTCGCGATCCCACCTTTTACCTGAGTTTCAGAAATAAAGTGGTGCCCATGCTGCGTACTTATCCTTTTATTCGGATTTGGCACGCTGGATGTTCAACGGGAGAAGAAGTCTATTCTATGGCAATATTGCTGCAAGAAGAAGGACTTTATGACCGCTGTAGGATTTACGCTACTGACATGAATGAATTAGTTTTGAAAACAGCAAAAAATGGTATTTTCCCGCTGAAAGCAATGCAAGAATATACGCAACTTTACCACCAAGCAGGAGGCAAAAAAGCGTTTTCTGAGTATTACACTGCTGCCTATGAAAATGCAATTTTTCGCTCTTCACTTAAAGAGAATATTGTTTTTGCTCACCACAACTTAGCAACGGATACTTCTTTTAATGAATTTAATGTGATCTTGTGCCGGAATGTGCTGATTTATTTCAATTCACACCTCCAAGCTCGGGTACACAAGCTTTTTTATGAGAGCCTGGGAATGTTTGGAGTTTTAGGGCTGGGACATCAGGAGTCTCTGATTTTTACACCTTATGAAAAACACTATGAAGCAATTGAAATTAGCGATAAACTCTACCGCAGAGTTAAATAAAAACAATTTTGAAATTGTGGTTGTTGGCACGTCTTTGGGAGGGCTACAGGCTTTAACAGTCCTGCTGGCAGATTTGCCACAAAGCTTTCCTTTGCCTGTAGTTATTGTCCAACACCGCCATAAAAGTTCTCAGGATAGGCTTACTTATTTTTTACAACAGCAAAGTTCTCTCCAAATCACAGAGGCCCAAGACAAAGAGCCGATCGCCCCGGGACGGGTTTATTTGGCTCCTGCTGACTATCACTTGCTCATAGAACCGGCCCGCGAGTGGGACCAGAGCGTGTCTGAAAACGACTTTACAGGGTGGGGGACGGCTCCAGTGGAGCCAATTCACAATTCAAACTCCCCAATCGTCTGTCGCGGAACTCCTACATTTGCACTATCAACTGAGGGTCCTGTGTGTTACGCGCGGCCCTCAATCGATGTGCTGTTTGAGTCTGCTGCGGATGCCTTTGGGGAGAAAGTTATCGGGATAATTTTAACGGGAGCTAATTCTGATGGCAGTGAAGGGCTGGCAAAAATTAAAGCTCAGGGAGGATTGACATTTGTGGAAGAACCAGCTTCCGCTCTATGCCGGACCATGCCGGCGTCCGCGATCGCAAATGTTGAAGTAGACTGGATTTTACCCCTCTCTAAAATCGCTCCCTGTTTAGTAAAGTTGCTAAGAATTAAAGATTAAAAAATTTATGAATGTGCAGCCCCCCGATCGAGTAAATGTTCTTTTAGTTGACGATCGCCCAGAAAATTTGGTGGCTCTACAAGCTATCCTCAACAGCCCCTCTTATAATCTAGTACAAGCTAATTCGGGCGCGGAGGCTCTGAGATGTCTGCTTAATCAAGATTTTGCAGTAATTTTACTTGATGTGCAGATGCCGGGAATGGATGGATTTGAGACAGCAACATTGATTCGTTCTAGAGATCGCTCGCGCTCGACTCCGATTATTTTTATCACAGCATTCAGCAGTAATGACACTCACGTGTTTAAAGGTTATTCTCTGGGTGCGGTGGATTATCTCTTCAAACCCTTGGAACCGGAAATATTGACATCGAAGGTGCAGGTATTTGTGGAATTGTTCCAAAAAACAGTCGAGGTGAAGCAGCAAGCAACACAGTTAGCTGCTGTTAATAGTGAACTAAGTAAAAGTGAGGAGAGGTTTCGCACTTTGTGTGCTTGTTCGCCTCTGGGAATTTACTTAGCTGACGTTGAAGGCCGCTGTACTTATATGAATCCCCGCTGTCAAGCAATTTCCGGGTTTATTTTGGAGGAAAGTTTGGCAGAGGTTTGGCAGCGGTCGGTTCATCCAGAAGATCGCGATCGCGTAGTAGCAGATTGGTTAGCTTGGATTAAAGAAGGCCATGAATATTCTAACGAGTTTCGATTAGCTTCTAACGAATCTGTGCGTTGGATTAATGTGCAGTCGTCGCCAATGTTTTCGGATTTTGGAAAATTGATCGGTCACGTGGGCACGGTTAGAGATGTCACAGACCGCAAGCAAGCAGATGAAGAACGCGGCAGACTAATCCGCGAACAAGTGGCGCGGCAGGAAGCTGAGAGAGCTAACCAGATGAAGGATGAATTTCTCGCTATTCTCTCTCACGAACTCCGCACTCCTTTAAATGCAATTCTCGGCTGGTCTAGGCTGCTTCGTGCGAAAAAGTTTGACGAAGAAACTATTGATAAAGCTCTAGAAACAATTGAGCGCAATGCTAAATCTCAATCTCAACTTATCGAAGATATTTTAGATGTTTCGCGGATTCTGCGGGGGAAACTAAATTTAAATAAGCATACGATTCGGTTGGAATCAGTGATCGATCTGGCAATTGATTCTTTGCAGCCCCTGGCTGACGAAAAATCAATAGTCATAGAATTAACGTGCAGTCCAAATGTAGGTGAAGTTATCGGCGATTTCGATCGCTTGCAGCAAATTGTGTGGAATTTGCTGTCAAATGCGATTAAGTTTACTCCGCAAGAGGGTAAAGTAGAGGTGCTGTTGGACTCAGTTGGCGATGAGGCTCAAATTCAGATAATTGATAGCGGCATAGGTATCGCTCCTGATTTTTTGCCTTATGTTTTCGATCGCTTCCGCCAAGCTGATAGCAGCACAACTAGGTCTTACGGGGGTTTGGGGCTGGGATTGGCGATCGTCCGTCACTTGGTAGAACAGCACGGCGGTAAGGTGAGCGCAGAAAATAATCCGGGCGAGGGTGCGAAATTTACCGTGGCTCTACCTCTTGCACAAAGGAAGGCCCCAGGTGCAGAGGATGCTTGGTCGGAGGTGGATGACCCGCCAGAGGCTCCCCCAGCTCTGGTTAATTTGCAGTTGCTGGTGGTGGATGATGACAATGACACGCGGGAGTTTTTGATTGCTTTACTGGAAGAGGAAGGAGCTATGGTGCGATCGGCCGCATCGGTGGCAGAGGCTCTAGCTGCACTGGAGAGTTGTTGGCCGGATGTGCTGCTGAGCGACATTGGAATGCCGGGCTCGGACGGCTACGAGTTGATCGGGCGGGTGAGAGAAATGGAAGTGCTCAGGGGTGGAAAGATCCCTGCGATCGCCCTGACGGCCTACGCCAGAGAGTCCGATCGCCAGCAAGCGCTGCAAGCTGGTTTCCAGATGCACTTTTCTAAACCAGTTGAGGTAAGTGAGTTAATTGCCGGAATTGCTAACCTCGCAGGAATGGTCGGAAATCCCGCTCCGACGGACTCGGCGGTTGAAACAGCTTTTTTGACCACCCAATCCCGTGCTGATTACTGAGAAAAATATTAAGCTAGCTTAAAGGACAAGCGATCGACAGTTCGGAACAAGACACCCCTTTTTCCCCAAAAAACCGGATATTTGCCGTTTTTTTGCTTCAACCTGCCGTCAAAGTACAAAATTACCCGCCAATCAATACGTCAGGAACCTCAGCCTAAAGGCATGAGGCTTGAAAGAGAACTCTAACAAGCCATTCTGACCAGCCTAAGTCTTAACTGACTACGTTTTTTGAGTCACGACACCCTGGGATGCGAAGCTAGTCCCTTGCTCTGTCGCTAGTGGTTAAACAGTTCGTGCGAGTCGTTTAACCTAAAGTAGGTTGAAAAGCCTACGGGACGGTTAGCCCAGTTGATAAGACTGGTGATAACTGATTACATCTGTAGGTGAGGGTTCAGCCCAAGTCCTA